>NZ_CP013342.1:0-1200000 GCF_001610975.1 Sphingopyxis terrae subsp. terrae NBRC 15098
AAGGACTTTCTCTTCGGCAAGCGCCAGCAAGGCGCACCGGCGGCGCTCTCCGGCTTCGACCTCGAATTTGCCACGAGCAGCAGGCCGAACGATGAGGTTCTGCAACAACCCATGGGCTGCGATGCTCGCTTTCAGTTCGGAATCTGCGGATGGGTCACCGTGACGGCGCACATTGCGAGGGGACTGGACCAACTTGGCCAGCGGGATCGACTTGATCATGGAACATACTCCTGAATATGAGCACGGGCATCGACCTTCGACGCTCATTCGGCTCAAACAGAAGCAAGCCCCCTTCCCTCTCTATGACCGCGGGTGGGCCGATTGCGGTCGGCCCGTAATTGAGAGCGAAATGCCAGAAAGCTCACGTTGACGGGCGTGTGCGTTTCCTCCTTTCACCACGGGAGGTTCGAACTGAGGACGGCTCACAACGACGTGCCGCACGCGGCTACCAGGAAGAACGCGCGCTTATCCTGCCCACCCCGGCAGACCGGACACGCATGGAATTGCGGGCCGAACGCGGCCGTCTGGCGGATGACCTGCTCGCACTCCTCCGGCGAAAATACGTAAACTGAGACATGGCGAGGGAGAATGAAGGGTAGATGTCAGACAGCTAGTAACGAATTGGCCGCAGCCCCAACTCGTGCCAGCCTTCACATGTAATAGCGAAAGTCGGGCTGATCTCGCTCGGCATAGCTAACGTGCTTCAAAACCCGTCCGACTTCCCGCGCTGCTCGGATGGGGATGGGAAGTGCGTGATCGAATTGGGTCGAGTTCCAATTCATCTTGGTTAAGGCAAGGATTTCGGTAGCTATTTCGTCCAGCGAGGTTTCACATTCATAGGGCCGAAGCTGCAGTGCGTTGGGCATTCGTGCGCCCGGGTAGGTGCCGTAGTATGGGACGCTACCCCGCGTGTAGAGGATGCCGTCGTTTCCAATGCGGACGAAGCTCCCCCTGAGCGCGGGGTAATCACCTTCCCGGAAGAGGGCTACATGGCCACCTTCCGATACCCAAACCATATCAGTCATGGCGACGCGCATCTCTTCGATAGCTTCTGCGAAGCCACGAGATTCGCTATTCTCGAAGCGGGACGTCTTCAGAATGACGATCCGGGCCGGCATCGTGCGGTGATGCTCAAAATAAGTCTCAAGCGAGCGCTTGACGAGATCGCAAGCATCTTCGCGGGCCAGATAGGGGTGCTTTCCTGGCCGATCAGTACGAGCCCTCGCTCCGCGAAGGATCAGCCCTTTACCCCGCTCGTCAAACATCTGAGCGGTGCTTGTCCAAAGCCGATGGCCGTCCAGGTCCCGATAAAATCCGATACCAAGATAGCATGTTTCATATCCGTCGGATTTGGGTAGACGCCACGGCACGCGACCGGCCTTGTAGAAAATCGCGTTGAGCAGGTTCCAAGCCCGCGTAGCTGGGCCTTGCACCTTGCGCTCAGTGGTTTTCATCTTCCTGGAAAGCTTGAAGGCGTCATCCCAGACCGAAGGCCAAGCAATCTGTGTCGGCACGCTAAGGCTCAACGCCTTTGCCTTGAACAGATCACGGAAATTGAGCTCGGTAGGGCCGGCTTCCTCCTCATCATCGTCATCATCATCTTCGGACACGATGCTACGTGCGTTGACCACCTTTTCGATCAGAACTTTCGGTAGGGCGATGACGATCACCTCGGGACGCGAAGTGCCCTCAAGCAAAATGCGCGCCTGCGCGATCAGCAGATCGACAGCGGCGCGAACCGCTTCCTCGTGGTTCCTTATCGCAACAATCCTCTTTATCTCGGATTGAAGAACCGTCTGGCAGGCTTCCCGAGGCACTTCGAAGCGGCAGCGAAAGGGGTTCTGGTTTCCAAGCCCGGGGAAATCTGGATGCAAATTCCCCAGTTTTTCATTGTCGCTCGGGATACCTTGCATCGCGCGGTCGATGTATTTGGCAAACCCATCGACCGTATCAGATGTGCCTACCACTCCGATCCGCATCAGGTCGCCAGGCTTTGGCTGCAGAGGGCCGTGGCGCATCAATCCGACACGCGGGTCGAGGAACAGGCCGCCATCCCCAAATTCGAGATCTGGCTCGGGAATACAGCGAGTTTCGAATGTGAATGTCACACGCCTACTCCCAACTCGCCCTGTGTGGACTCATCGTCCTGAACCTTCATCCGTTTGGCGTTCGGATCTGTTTCGGACCAAGCGTTCTCAGGAACGGCCGCTTCCATGGCTACGGGTTCAACGACGTTGAATGTCAGAACCGGGCTGACTTCCTCGGCTTCTTGAAAAAGATCGAACTTCGCGTGCGGCTGAAGATCAATTCCTGAAAGCAGAAAACGGAACATCATCATCTGTCCGCGTATCGATCCGTTACGATCGAGCCTCTTCTTCCCAGCAAGCAGATCGGAGGCGAACCTATGAGGACGGAAACCGTCTTCGGTGAACACAAAGGTTGGGGAAATCGATAGAAACCAATTGCTTCCGATTTGTTGGAAGCGAGGTGAGAAAGCGTGGTGGCGAAGGTAGTTGACCTGTCCTTTGCGTTTTCCCTTCTTGTAGTCGTAAACTTGGACGACCGTCGCGGATGTCGTTTCGCGCAAGGATCGATAGAAATATCGCCTCGGCTGATACCTCTCTTCGGCCTTGAAATAGAAGAGCCGGGCTTTTCGGTCGAAAGCGAGGATATCCGAGAACTGTTCAGCCATTGTCCGGCGCAGCAGTTCGATCATCATCACCGCATCATCATGATCATCGCTAATCGACACGTCTTCCGTATCGACTTCCTCGACCGTGTCGATATCGACAATCGCTTCGAGCGGTGTACCTTCGGGATTGCGAAAGGACAGAAAACGGCGGCCGCGAATAACCCAATCGAAGTGATGGCCGTCAGCGCGCAATAACTCCGGAACCGCGTCACGGCCCGAGGCAAAAGGACTTTCGCCAACGAAGATCGATGAAGGCAGTCCGACGTGCATCAGATTTAGATGCGCTTGCTCGCCCACTCGAAGCGATGGGAGGAATGTGCCATCCTTACCGCGGCGGACTGCCATTGCAGCCAGGCGCTCGATCGAGCTGGAATCGAGGCGATCTCGATCCTTGCGAAATTTGAGGCGCCGTTCATCGCCTTCCTCTCCAGCCTCAACGTCGCGCCAATAGAGTGATCCGTCTTCCTGTCGGTAGAGGATCAGTGCGACAGGGAGACTGCAACGCTTCCAATAATCGATATCCTGCTGGCGAACGCTGTATTCAAACTCGTCGTCACTTTCGCCGACATATTTGGTGGACTTCGTCGTCTTCACTTGAACTGCGACGGTGAGACCGGTCATGGAGCGCGTAACGGGATCTCGAAATTCGATCGTCCCATCGATGCCCGTTTCCAGGCGCCCACGGCTTTCGAAAACGTGGCCGAGCTCAAGAATCTTGCTTTTGACTACGGTTTCGCCCAACTCGCCAGTCAGCTGGTTGTCCGTGAGAGTCTTCATCCAAGGCGCGGCCATGAGAACATATCAAGAATATACGGTGCCGAGGCCTTCGTAGCAAGTTCTTGAAAACGCGTTTCCACCGCTAGGTAGGAGTGACGCCAAGGCCGCTTTCAATGCTGTGACGCGAAACAGAGATCTTAGGTAGGAAAAGGGAACGAGGGCAGAATCAAACAGTTCATTGACTGGTAACCTTCCGCAGAATATATCAACTGATGGAGAAAACCATGCAGCAGGCTTGCTACTACAGCCCGGCGGAACGCCAGCAGGAGAAGGAGCGTCAACGCGCTTCCGACGCCGACGACCTGCGTTCTGGCCGTATTTCGCGCGACGAGCTGCGTGCCCGCAATGGTTTTTTCTCCTCGCTGGACATCGTCGAATCGTCGATCATCTGCGAAGAGGCTTTCGCCTGAATCAAGCAGTTCTACCTGCCAAGATCGTCTATGATCTAGCAAGCATCCTGAAATTGAGTGACGATGCCTTCATCGTCGGAGGCCAAGCGCTCAACCTGTGGGCAGAGCGCTACAGCCATGTAGCCGAGCTCGATGCCTACGGGCCCTACACATCCAAAGATATTGACTACTTTGGTCAGCGCGAAGCCGCAGAAAAGCTTGCAAACGCTCTTGGTGGTTCCGTTGCCATCCCCAACGCCGACAACCACACACCGCAGACGGCCATAGTGCATGCTGAGATCGATGGGCACCCGATTGAAATCGATTTTCTCTGGCATGTCATGGGCGTCGATGACGCCAAGCTAAAGAAGCAAGCCATCCAGATAAGAATGAATGTCAGGATGACTGAAGGGACGGCTGAGCTCCATGTCCCAATAATGCATCCCTTTCATTGCCTGCAAAGCCGCCTAGCCAACGTTGTCCAGCTCAAAAGGGAAACCGACCTGGCCCTTAATCAGCTCAACGCTTCACCAATTGTTCTGCGCGAATTTCTTCTCGAGCAATTAGATAATGGCCAAAGCAAGCACGTTACAGGCGTTCTTCAAGCCCTCTATGATTACCTTTCGAGCGACATCGTAGGCCGCAAGGCGCACAAGCACATGCGCAACGATCCTTCAGCGATCCTCGATACATTCCAAAATGACGAGCGCCTTGACGAACGCTGGCGTGAAAAATCTCTGCATTCCATGCGAGCTTCGTTAGCCAGAAAGCGCACGGCATGGGGCATAATGACCGAGCGAATCAAAGAAGCATTCAACCGAAAGCGCGAGAACGCCCGATCTTGAGCCAATTTGATGTCAGCTTTCAAGGCCAAGTGCAGGTTATTTGATACACCTTAGAGGGGCGCAAAGCTGCCGGAGTCGCCGCAGCGCAAGCCGGATGTTGGATCTTCAGTCAGTGTCCACCACTCGAAACACGGCACCTGTTCCCGCGTCTCGAACCAGATCGACACCCGTTCCATCCCAGTGGTAGTCGAGGTGACGTCCCTGAGTGGGGTCGGATGCACAATCCGGGTAGAACAAGCCGACACACTCACCACCCGAATGCCGGATGCTCGGATAGACAACACCTTCGGCCCCGTCCCCTTTGAGCGCAACAGCCAGGGCTTGCGATGCAGCATAGTTGCCGGGATCAAGCGCAGGATCGCCTGCGGCAAGGCTCCTGAGATCGTGAAGATCGGCGCTTACCGAAAGGATGATCTCACGGAACTGTGAGGTCCAGCCTGGCGCTTCTACAGTGCGAGCCATGAAGCGGGCATGATGATCGATTGTCTCGAACAGCGCAGTTTCAAATGCATTGCCCGCGTATAGGACGCCGTAGGTCCCATCGGTGAAGCGACTTGGTCGGTCAGTGCTGACATGCGTGAACGGGGCCATCAGATAGGATGCGCCGTTGCCCCCTACCCGACGGTCTGCAGGTACCAGATCGAGATTGCCGATCGTCGCCATGATGCGAGGATTGGTTTTTTGCTCGGCGGAGATCAGCAGCGGCCAATCTGCGGGGTCTGCGATATCTTCGAACAGGTCGATCGGCGGAAAGGCACTGCGGATAATCCGCACAGCGTCTTCCCACTCGACCTGGGCAATCGGAATTGCATTGGGATCAATCACCAGGCACCACGTTCGGCATCAAGATAGCGACGCACCCGCATGATATCAGTCAGTTCGCCGCCAAACATGACATCGAGCGCACTTGCTCCGGCAAAGGCGGCGTTACCTGCCTTGATCCAGGCGTAGCCACGCTGGGCTTCGGAAAAGATGATCCTCAGCGCCTTGTGGATACCCATCAGGTTGGAGAGCCGCGCCGCGCCATCGCGCGAGACACGGCCTGCACCCTCAGCCTTCCACCGCCGATAGGAGCGAACCGGCATGTCGAGCAAAGTCGCGGCTTGTTCGTCGGTTAGTTCCCATTTCCCAAACAGGTTCAGCACGGCGCGGAACATCGCCGCTGCTTCCTCTTGGGTTACAGGATCGGGCCGGAAGGCGTGGGGGACGGTATCAATGGGTTGCAAAGCCAACATGACTGTTCTCCATATGGCAGCATATAGCATGTTTAATGCCATTTGGTAAGATACGTCAAATTTGGCCTGCAAGCCGCGCCAAGACCGGCACAGCGTTCGTCGTCGGGACGAAAAGTCGCGTCTGATAGCGAATGATCTCGGTGAAGCACCCATGTGCCTTGTACCAGTCGAGGCGCGACGCGGACCAACCAGCCAGTTCGAGCCGCTGCGCGCCATTCACGAGGCTGCGCTTGAGCGTAAGCGCTTCGCGGCTTTTGATTTGCATCGCTCGCCCTGTCCCGAGCACCGCATCGACGATTTGCTCTGCCGAAAAGGCATGTTCGTCTTCGAGCCCAAGCGCCTGACATAGTTCAGGCACGCAATGGAGCGGAACCTCCCGACCTAATAGCGAGCGTCCGTCTCGCGCCGAGATCCGGCTGACCCGAACATAGTCGGAAGGGAGTTTGTCCCACACCGGAAGCAGCAGGCCGGTTGCAAGATGCAGGCGCTCGCGCTTGTGATTTGAGGCGGCGTCATCGACCTCAGCCTGCCACAGGCGGCGAAATTCGGTTGGATCCACCGTTTCCCAGTTGCTCTCCGCGAGTTGATCGGCGGTGATGTGCCCATGCTTCAAGGGACGGACAAGCTCGAAGCGGGCCACCCGCATACCTTCGTCTGTGAGCAGGCTGCGCGCTGGGACAAGCAGCCCGATCCGGCCTGAGCGCGTATTACGGAGAAGCTGCTGACGCGTACCTGAAAAGCCGTAGAGATCCTCGAGGCGTTTGAGACGCAAAGGCTTGAGCGCGCGGGCGATCTCGAGTTCCAGGAGATGCGTAGTCGCGCCCGACAGCGCATCGGTGCGCAGTAGCGTGTCGGTCAGCACCTCGTAATGCTCCACCGCAATGGTCTCGACCCCAATGTCGAGCGTGCCGGCCTGGCGTGCTGCATCGATCCGCGCTTCGACGAGGCCGAGAAACTCGTCAAATATGCCGTTTTGCAAAGCAATCGGCAACGCGAGGATGCGATTAAGCCAGCGCTGGATTGTTGGCAGGTCATCGACCATCCCGCCGTCGGGCCCTTCGACCCTGAGCCCGCTCAATTCCTCAAACCGAGAAAGCGTAACGGCTTCCAGCTTGCCTGCGAACAACAGGCCGAACCAGCGATGAAGCGCCTCCTTGGCGTAGGTGCTCTCGAGATTGTCGGCAGGATCGAAGAGGTTCTGCCCACCTGTCTGGCGCTGCCCTCGGGTCAGTGCCCCGAGACTGTCGAGCCGACGTGCAATGGTCGATATAAACCGACGTTCGCCACGCACGTCGGTGGTCACCGGGCGGAACAGCGGGGCCGACGCCTGATTGGTGCGGTTGGTACGGCCAAGGCCCTGAATTGCGGCATCGGCCCGCCAGCCCGGCTCAAGCAGAAAGTGGACCCGGCGCATCTGGTTCTTTGCCGCAAGGTCGGCATGATAACTGCGGCCGGTGCCACCGGCATCGGAGAAAACCAGAATCCGCTTTGTCCCGTCCATAAAATCTCGCGTTTCGGCGACATTGGCGCGCGGAGAGCGCGACTGGAGCACCTGACGTCCATCGCGCCCGACGATCAGGCGGCGGGTACGGCCGGTGACTTCGGCGACCTGATCGACACCAAACCGTTCGATGATCGCATCGAGCGCCGTCGCGATCGGCGGCAAGGCACAGAGCTGCTCGATCATGCGATCGCGCGCGGCAAGCGCCGAACGACACAGAACAGGGGCACCGTTCTCATCACTCATCGGTTCGGACCGGGCATTGCCGTTCTCGTCCGTAAACACGGACATCAACCGCACCGGAAAGCTTTTGGTGAGGTAATCGATCACGTATTCGCGGGGGGAGAGATCGATTTCGAGTGCTTCGCGATCTGCATCGGAGAGATCGGCGAGGCGGCGGTTAAGCATGGCTTCGGCGGTCGAGACGAGTTGCACTACAACAGCGTTGCCGTCGGCAAGTGCCGTATCAATCGCAGGGAGCAGGCTCGGCAGCTTCATGGATAGAAGGAGCTGCGCGAAGAAGCGCTGTTTGGTGCCTTCAAACACCGAAAGCGCAGCAGATTTGGCACCTGAATTGAGGGTCTCGCCACTGTCGGTGTCGACGATCCGGGTTGCCTCGAGAGCTTCGCGCAGGTTGGCATGAATGATTGCCCACGCGTCTGCATAGGCGTCATAATCCGCTACCTGGTCGGGGGTCAGGCAATGCTCCAGAATCTCGTACTCAACTCCGGCGAATGAAAGGGCCCTCGCGGCATACAGCCCCAGTGACTTCAGATCGCGCGCGACCAGTTCCATTGCAGCGATACCGCCATCGCGGATATCTGCGACGAAGGCTTCGCGATTGGCAAAAGCCGTCTCGGGACCCCAAAGGCCAAGACGGGTGGCATAGGCGAGATTATTGACGTCGGATGCCCCGGTCGCCGAAGCGTAGAGCACGCGGGCGCGCGGCAGCAGATTCTGGATGCGAACACCGGCAATGCCCTGCTCCGATCCCTTGACCTTACCACGTGAGCCCTCCCCGCCTGCGGCGTTGGCCATCGCATGGGCTTCGTCGAAGACGATGAGCCCGTCGAAATCCTCCCCTGCCCATTCGAGAATCTGATCGAGCCGGGTCGCGTCGCTTCGACCCGAACGCAGTGTCGGATAAGTCACGAAGAGTATGCCCTCGCGCATCCTGATCGGGACACCGAGCTTCCATTGGCCAAGGGGCTGGACGTCGATGGGAAGGCCGCCGAGCGCGCTCCAGTCGCGGCGGGCATCTTCGAGCAAAGCTTCGTTCTTGGAAATCCAGATGTGGCGCCGTTCGCCCCTCACCCACCGGTCGAGGATGACGGAAGCGACCTGCCGTCCTTTCCCTGCACCAGTTCCGTCACCAAGAAAGTAGCCCATGCGGTAGGCGTGCCCCTCGGCGCTCGCCTTCAAGGCGCAGCCCTTGTCGTCGGGCTCAAACCGTCCCGGCAGATCGCGGGCATGCGCGCTTGCGGCATAGATCAGGGTCTCGGCCTGCGCAGCGGATAGGACGCCTCCAGCAATGAGGTTCGACGGAAGCTGAGGCACCACTTCGGGCACGGGTGCGGTTATCGAACCCATCGCAACGGATTCGACCAGGGGGGTCGGATGCGGGACAGCATCTGCAATTGAGATCCGGCTCGGCCGGTAGGGCAAATAATGCCCAACCTGGCTTTCGATCGGAGCAGGTGCTTCGAGCGGAGCAAAATCAAGCGGCAGGATCGACGGCGCCGCAACGGTTGGATGGACCTTATGTGGAACTGGTTTCGTCCTGTTCGCGACCAGCCGAAGCGGCAATGCTGGCTTGATGCCGATGCTGGGCTCGGCGGGCAGGCTTACCCGGTCAGGGAGCATATCGATCAGCAGATGAAGCTCGGCAAAGTTTGCCGGCTGGGCGATGATCGGGCTGGTACCATCCTCAGCCTTGTCGAGAACCACGAGCCGGGTTGAGATTGATGTGCCCTGCTTGACGAAACCGCGCTCGATCGTCGCGTTGAGGCGCAACGAGACAGGACCAGCGATCCCGGCAAGGAACTTCGGAAGCTCGAACCATTCTGGCATCACTGCGACCAGGCGGCCACCGGGCAGAAGGCGCTTCCAGGCAGAACGCAAGTGCCGGTCGCCAGTGCGGCTATCGTGGCCCCTCTCGATACCGTGTGAATAGGGCGGGTTCATCAGCACCACGCTCGGACCCACGTCGGGCGTGAGAAGTTCGTCGATCAGTTCCGCGTCAAATCCGGTGACTGTCGCTTCCGGAAACACAGCGCCCAGACATTCGCGGCGCAGCGGCGATATCTCGTTAAGAGCGAGACGCGCAGCTGCCTTTGCCGCCCATATGCCCAGCATCCCGGTCCCGGCCGACGGCTCGAGAACCAGTTCATTGACAGAAATGGCGCATGCTTTTGCAGCCATCCAGGCCAGACGGGGCGGCGTTGCGAATTGTTGCCACTCGATCTGCTCGTCACTCCGGTTGGACTGGGTCGGGACCAGACCTTCAAGGCGTGTAAAAGCCTCATCGGCAAAGCTGGATGACATCGCAGATGAGAATTCAGTTGCCTGCGCCAGGAACAACACCTGCGCCAATTCAAGTGCAGCATGGGCATCGCGTACGGACCAGCGTCCTTCGGCGTCGCTACCGCCGAAGTGATCGGCCATTGTTGCATTCACAGTGAGCCGCGAAATTGCTTGATCTGCAGCGAGCCGCGCGGCCAGCGCCCTCGCCGCTGCCAGCACTTGCGGCTCGGCGGGATCGGAGAATGCGAAAGCGGTATTTGCGTGTGACATGAGAGACCTCCTGAAGAGGCCCTGGGTTTGTCCGGGTGTCCGTTCGGATGGATCCGCCCTGGGGCCTCACAAGGCCCCAAGCCCGCTTTCCTCTCACCGACATTCAGACCGTAGCTCGGACTGAGCGCATGAGCACATCATTCCAGTCGTCGCCGGTTAGCTCCGGACGCCTGGTGACAATCAGCCGCCCTTCGCAAGCGTAGGCCTCTCGCGCACGCTCTTCAGCAAGGTGCCCGCCCGCATCATTGTCGACAAAGAGATACAGCTGGTGCACCGATTCCGGGATTGTGGCCAAGCCGAAGCGTTCGTTTCCTAGCGTCGCCCAGCAGGGAACCTTGAACATTTGCATCGCTGAGAGGGCCGTTTCGTTTCCTTCTGCGAGGCCAAGGCGTCCCCCATCCGGGTACGCGAAACGCACCGCGCCAGAACCGGGACTGCCTAACGCGCGCCTGGGCTGATCGAAAGAAGCTAAGCTGGTTTTGTCGAGGTCAAGGAAGGAGCGGTGCAGCGCCAGAATTCCGGCATCATTGCGCACGGCCGCCACCATCGCGGGTAGAAACCGGACAGCACCCTTTGGCCCCAGCGGCATACGTGGGTGGAAACGCAGCTCCGGCGAAACAATCGTGATGCCTCTGGACACGAGGTACTTCTCGGCGGGGCTGCCAATGATGGTCGACGCCTCACGCCAGAGCCTCAGCGCATTGCGATTGGCGACTTCCTGGCGCGGTTCGGTCACGATCGGATCACTCGTGCCATCGAAAAGGTCCGCAATTCGTATTCCGAGCCCGGCCATGGCTTCTATCACCGCCTCGTTCGCACAGCCGGCAAAGCAATGAACGAGGATTGCACGCTTTCCGAGTGTGATGCTTAGCGAAGGAGTGCGATCGTCGTGGGCCGGGCAGCAGCACATTCCGCGCGAACGCGACCAAGCACCGCCCAGCTGCTCGACTATCTTGCGCGCGCGGTTTTCCAGTTGCAGACCTTGGAATTGGGATGATCGGTGTTGGTGCATGGGGGCATCTCCATCGTAACGTGCCTCCACCCGCGCAGCCTCCACTCTGCGTCGCTGACGTTTCATTTTCCTACATCATATGTTCTATATATGTTCTTTCCCGATTCGACCACCAAAGGATTTGGGAATGAGACTGAAATGGGCAGTAGCTGCAGCGGCAACGGTAGGATTTGGGCTCGCGCTCCCCGCTCACGCGCAGGAACTTGAGCCCACTCAGATGACCGTTGCCTCGGAGTTGACGACTGATGGCTTCCGCGTTGCAGAAGGGACTGATGGCTTCCTTCTCGTCGAACATGGCATTTGGAGAAAGCCTCCAACGGCCTCGTCCGAGCCGCCGGCTACCGATGCGGGTCGAACCTATCTGCCCTATCGCTATCCAAAGCCCCAAGGCAGCGCGCCATCGGGCTTCCGTCGGGCAAGCTACCTTCCTCATGTTTACGCTGCTGAGGCTCAATACTCGCTACCAAGCGGCCTTCTCGACGCTCTTGTATGGACGGAATCACGATATAATCCGATGGCCATCAGCAAGGCCGGGGCCGCAGGCTTGGGGCAATTGATGCCAGGGACAGCGCGGGACCTTGGCGTTTCAAATCGCTTCGATCCCAAGGCGAACATCTTGGGTGCGGCCCGATACCTACGCCAGATGCTGGACAAGTTCGGGGTGGTTCATCTGGCCCTCGCTGCCTACAACGCAGGTCCAGGTGCCGTCGAGCGCGCAGGCGGTATTCCTCGCAATGGCGAGACACCGGCCTATGTGCGTGAAGTGCTGCGCCATTGGCGTTTTTGAACGGGGGACGCTCTGAGCGTGGGTCGAATACGCGTCTCGGGAATTTTGAGCCGTGGTAGACGCGGGTTGTTTCTGACGACGACAGACGAAGTCGTCTGGATCATCGAGAGCGACGAACCCGAATGCGAATTCGTCGGATCAGCGGTGATTGTCGAGGGGGTTGTCGCAGGTCGAGATCGTTTGCGCGCAGACTGGATTGGACCGGTCTGATCGAAGCCATCGTTATCAGGCTGCGCGCTTCCCTGCCTTCTTGATGTCGATCACCTTCCCGCCGCTCAGATAGTCAGCCCAGTCCTGCATCATCCGGCGCCGGGGAGCCAGGTATTCAGCGGCATTGTAAGCTCCACGCACGTCGTTTTTCTCCGAATGCGCGAGCTGTAGTTCGACCCAATCCTCATGGTATTTCCTGATCCACATGGCCGGCTTGCCGAACTCGACCAACTGCTCATTGGCCCAGGTGCTCGCCAAGCCCCGGAAGCCGTGTACGGTTTGGCGACTGTGGTATCCGAGGCGATAGAGCGCGTAGATCATTGTGTTCTCTGAAAGCGGCTTGTTCGGGCCATTACCCGGGAAGAGAAACTCGCCAGGCGCTGCTGCTATCATAGATTTCGCGATGTGCGTTGCCTGCTGCGAGAGGGGCACCAGATGCTCTCGTCCCATCTTCATTCGCTCGGCCGGTATGCGCCAGACAGGTGATTTGCCGCCGAGGTCTTCGAACTCGGATTTGGCGGCGAAGCGGAGCTCCTTCGTTCGAACCCAAGTCAGGAGCGCAAAGAGAACTGCATCACGGGTGATCGAGGACCGCCGTTCGCCCTCTTCCTGGTAGGCATGCAGCTTCTCGATGAATGCGGGCAATTCGCTGAGCGGCAGCCGGCTCATATGTTTCACTCTTGGTCGCGGCTTTAGCGCCCCGCGCAAATGTGTCGTCGGATCGTTCGTTGCCAAGCCACACGCGATCGCAAACTGGAAGACTTGCCCCACCCCTTGCTTTGCACGGCGGCTGATATCGAGCGCGCCTCTTGCTTCGATCTTGCGGATCATCGCCAGGACATCGGGCGCCGTAATCTCATGGACGAGTTTCTCGCCGATGACTGGAAAGACGTCCCTTTCCATGCGCGACCAGACGCGGTCGGCATGCGCGGCATTCAACGCGCTCCTTCGATTTTCATGCCAACGCTTTGCGACCTCGAAGAAGGTCGCTCCCTCCTGCAAAATCACTTCGCCCTTGGATCTCATTGGATCCTTGCCCTCTGCTAGCAACGCCTTTGCGGCTGTGCGCTTGTCGCGCGCGGCAGCTATCCCGAGCTCTGGGTAAGCGCCGAACGAGAGCAACTTCTCCTTGCCCGCAAAGCGGTACTTCATCCGCCACAACTTTGACCCGTTCGGCTGGACGAACAGGAACAAGCCCTCCCCGTCGGCCAGCTTGTAGGCGCGCTCGCGTGGCTTGGAATTTCGGGCCTGAATCTCCGTGAGAGGCATTGGGGGTATCGCTCCTTTCCGATACTCCGCGAAAATACCCCCAAAATACCCCCACACCAAATCTGGCTGCATGTGGAAGACCATGGGCGCATGCGGACGCGAATCACCCGCAACCCTCTGCTTTTCTTTCGATTTTTGGAAAAATGCGGAAGCTAGTGGAAGCTTCCGGATCAAGGAATGGTAGCGGAGGAGGGACTCGAACCCCCGACACGCGGATTATGATTCCGCTGCTCTAACCTGCTGAGCTACTCCGCCCCGAAAGACCGCCCGTGGGCGAGCGGCGCCTATAGGATGCACCATGCGTCCGGTCAATATCATGCGCGCGGCCCGCGAAAATTCCTTGCGAATGCCGCCTCCCACGGGCCTCCGCGGTAGTGATGGGCCGCGATTCCGGTGATTTCGACCGGCCGCGGACGAAAGTTGCGCGCGAGGTCGGCAAGCAAGGCGCGCGCCTCGGCCGGAGAAACCTTGTTCTGCACCGTGACATGCAGACGCGGCGTCGCCTGATCCTGCGGCGTCAACAGTGCCGCAAAGCGATCGGCAATGCGCGCCCGGATCGCGATCAGGTCCGGGCTGTCGATCCGAAACGCAACCCCGCGCCCGAGAGAATAGACGGCCGACACGACGGCGCGCGGCGGCGGCGTATCAGCGGCGATGGCGCGGAACAGAGCCGCAAGTTCCTCGAGCAGCGACGGCGGCAGATGATGGAAAAGCGTGATATGCGCCGAGAGGTAATTGCGTTCGGGCGGGAAATGCGCGCGGCGCAGCGCATCGAAGTAGCGCTGATCGGCCGCGCCCATCGTTCCAGTGATGACGATGGGCGCGGCGTCAGCGACGCGAGCGGGAGGGGGGGTGTCCGCGCCGCCGCTTGCGAGATGGGATGGACGGTGAGCTCGGGAGGGGAGTTCGCTGTCGTCCATGGGACGCCCTTTCTCGCTGCAGCAGCCTCTGCGCCCAAGCGCGCCCGGCATCCAATCGATTAATTGGTTCAGAATGATCGCCCGAAACGATCAGAAAAATTCGGGTGCGCTTATAGGCTGTTCCAGAAAGCGTGAAGCGCCGCCGCAACCGCGTGCGGCCGCTGGGCGATCGCCCAATGTCCCGCATCCCCGACGATCGTCAGCGGCATCGCCCGATTCGCCGCGAACCGCTGTGCCACCGAAAGCTCGACATAGGGGTCGCCCGCCCCCCAGACGAGCATCCCCGCGCGCGGCAGGCGGTCGAGGTCGAGCGCCCAGTCATGCGCGAAGCTGAGCCCATGCGCCGACCGATAGAGTTTCAGTATCGCGCGCCTTTTGTCCTTGAGCGCCCACTGCGCCGCTTCTTCCTGCGCGATGTCGGCTGGAACGCCCTGATCGATCAGTCCGCGGGCAAGCGCACCGGGACGACTGATCGCCATGAAAGCTTCGCCCAGCAGCGGCGTGTTCCAGATGCGCGCGACCCGGTGACCGCGATAGTCGGGATCGATCACCGCATTGGAAACCGCCCAGCTCCGGATCAGGTCGGGGCGCAGCATCGCGACGCGCTGCGCAATCAGCGCCCCCCAGTCGTGACCGACGATATCGATGGGACCATGCTGGGCCGCCAGCGCCGCGGCCTCGCCGGTCGCCCAATCGGCATAGGCCTCCTTCGTCGCAGCGAAACCGGCGGGAAGCGGCCCGGTGAAGCCGGGAAGCGCAGGAACGGCAACCGGTGTATCACCCAGCGCCAGAGCATCCAGCAGCGGACTCCAGATTGCCGGACTGTCGGGAACGCCGTGCAGGAAAAGCTTTGCAGTCATTCCCCCGGTCATCGCTACATCTCCCCCCTGTCGCGGCGCAGTTCATACCATTTCTGCACATTGGCATTATGCTCGGACAGGGTGCGCGCAAAGACGTGGCCACCGTCGCCCTTCGCAACGAAATAGAGATACTCATTGGGCTCGGGGTCAAGCACTGCGGCGATCGACGCCTTGCCGGGATTGGCGATCGGCCCCTTGGGAAGCCCGGCCATGGCGTAGGTATTATAACCGTTCACCGCCTGGATTTCGGAGCGCAGGATGCGGCGACCGAGCGGCTTGCCCTTGGTGATCGGATAGATGATCGTCGGATCGGCCTGCAGCCGCATCCCGATGGCGAGGCGATTGGTATAGACGCCGGCGACCGTGCGGCGCTCCGCCGCAACCCCGGTTTCCTTTTCGACGATCGACGCCAGCGTGATCGCCTCGTTGCGGTCCTTTGCCGCGGTGCGCGGGCTCCGCTTGGCCCAGAGCGCGTCGAAGGTCTTGGTCATCGCCGCCTGCATCCGCGCAACCACGGCTGCACGGCTCTCGCCGGTGGTGAAGGCATAGGTGTCTGGCAGCACGCTGCCCTCGGCAGGCACCGCGACCGTCCCCGTCAGGCGCGGCTCGGCCATAAGCCGCTCCCACACCATGATCGACGGCATGCCCTCGGGGACGGTCACGAAACGCTGGACGGTTCGGCCTTCCTGCATCATCCGCAGGATGGCGCCGGCGCCCATGCCCTTCTTCACCTCATATTCGCCGGGCTTGATCGGAGCGTCGGAACCGAAGAGGCGCGCGCGGTTGCGAAAGCCGGAGGCCGAGGTTGCACCTGCCTTTTCCAATATTTCGCCCGCCTTGGCGATGCTGGCACCGGGCGGAATAACGACCACGGTATCGCGCGGCGCGCCGCCGGAGCAGGCCGCAAGCAGCAGCGCGAGAAAGATGGTCAGAAGGGTACGCACCAAAACCCCACCTCATTCATGCGTCAGCCGGCCTGCCCGGAGAGCAGGCCGGCGCGACAAAGAGATTTAATCGAGTGCCTTGACGATCACGCTCGCATTGGTGCCGCCGAAACCGAAGCTGTTGTTGAGCGCGGCCTTCACCGCGCGCTTCTTCGCCTTGTGCGGCACCAGGTCGACGCCCTCGGTCCCCTCGTCGGGATTGTCGAGGTTCAGCGTCGGCGGCACGATCTGGTCGCGGATCGCGAGGATGCAGAAGATCGTCTCGACCGCGCCGGCACCGCCGAGCAGATGGCCAATCGCCGATTTTGTCGAGCTCATCGAGACATCGCCGATCGCGTCGCCGAACAAGCGCTTCACCGCGCCAAGTTCGATCGTGTCGGCCATCGTCGACGTGCCATGGGCGTTGATATAATCGATGTCGGCGGGCGTCATTCCCGCCTTCTTAAGCGCCATTTCCATCGACCGATAGGCGCCGAAACCTTCGGGATGCGGCGCAGTGACATGATAGGCGTCGCCCGAAAGGCCATAGCCGACGACTTCGGCGTAGATCTTGGCGCCGCGCGCCTTGGCATGCTCATATTCCTCGAGCACGACGACGCCGGCGCCTTCGCCCATGACGAAGCCGTCGCGATCCTTGTCATAGGGGCGGCTCGCCTGTTCGGGGCGGTCGTTGTAGCTCATGTTGAGCGCGCGCGCCTGCGCAAAGCCTGCAATGCCGATCGGACAGATGGTCGATTCCGATCCACCGGCGAGCATGATGTCGGCATCGCCATCCTTGATCATCCGCGCCGCGTCGCCGATCGAATGGGCGCCGGTCGAGCAGGCGGTGACGACCGCATGGTTCGGCCCCATCAGGCCGTATTTGATGCTGACCTGACCCGAAATCAGGTTGATGAGGCGGCCGTGGACGAAGTGCGGGCTGACACGGCCCGGCCCCTTTTCGGCGAGCAGCAGGCTTTCGCTCTCGATCCCCGGCAGGCCGCCGATGCCCGACCCGATCGAGCAGCCGGCGCGCAGCTTTGTCTCATCGTCCATCTCGGTCAGCCCTGCGTCTTCGAGCGCCTGTCCGGCGGCGTCGATGCCATAGATGATGAAGGGATCGACCTGCCGCTGCACCTTGTGGTCGACGCGCTTGTTGGCGTCGAAGCCATATTCATGGTCGGCCGGCTTGACCTCGCACGCGATCGTGCATTTCTGGTCGGAGGCGTCGAAGCGGGTGATCGTTCCCGCGCCCGACTTCCCGGCAAGCAGATTGGCCCAACTGGTTTCGACGTCTCCGCCCAGCGGCGTCACCAATCCCAAACCCGTCACCACAACCCGGCGCATAGACTTTCCTTTCGTCGGTTCCGGCCCTTGCGGAACCCGGCATCATTCTTGTCGGGGCATGCCCATAAAAAAAGCTTCCCGGCCACTGCGCGCGAGCGCTCGGGACCGGGAAGCCGGAAACGCGTGGGCAGCGTCGCCGCCGCGTCCGGCTGTGCCGGACCGGACCGCTTTAGCCCTTGTTCGCTTCGATGTAGTCGATCGCATCCTTGACGGTGGCGATCTTTTCCGCCGCGTCATCGGGAATTTCGACACCGAATTCTTCTTCGAACGCCATCACCAGTTCGACGATGTCGAGGCTGTCGGCGCCCAGATCGTCGATGAAGCTCGCTTCTTCGGTGACCTTGTCGGCTTCGACGCCCAGATGTTCGACGACGATCTTTTTAACCTTTTCGGCCGAATCGCTCATGCACAGTTCCTTTTTTCTGACTGTCTCGTGAATGTTGGGATTTGCCCTAGTGTCCGTCGGCGGGGCTGGCAAGAGGGCTGGCGCGTTGTGGGCGCCGAAGCTCGCATCAACCCGCCCTTTCCTGCCGCGCGGCGGGTGCAGACGCCTCCCCCTTTCGTCCCCTGGGCAACCACCGCATAAATAGGAAACGGCACCGCGGCCTTCAAGCGCCAGGCGCACCGTTCATCGCGCGACCGGCTGCGGTGCCACTACCCCCGATTCCCGCAGCGCCTGCGACGCACGCCGGATCACTTCGGGATTTATCATGAACTGGCGCAGCACCTTTTCGGGTGGCGCATCCTGCGGCTGGCGCGTGTAATCGAGCAGATGCCGCCACAGGCCGCGCGCTTCATCGACCTTTCCCTGCCGCGCAAAAACGATGGCCCGGACCATCGTATATTGCGGCTCCATGGTGCTGGTCGATGGCATATGATCGAGGACAGCCAGCGCGTCGTCCTGCCGCCCCTGCTGAGAATAGACGAAGGCGAGCGTGACCGCCGGGACGCCTGGCGCCGACGCGTCGAGCGCCAGCGACCGTTCGAGCAGCGCAATGCCCTCTAGGGGCTGGTCGCAGGCAATCTTGAACACGCCCTGGAATCCGGCCGTGTCGGCGTCATAGGGGTTGAGCCGTACCGCGGCATCGCCAATGCCAACGCCGCCGCGGCAATTGCCGCCATAATATTGTGCGCGCGCCATCGCGAAGGTCGCCGCCGCGGTTTCGGCGCCGGTGTCATAGGCCCGCTGTGCGAGCGAGACGGCTTCGGCATAGGCCTTGTCGCCCGCCGGTGTGCCGCGCAGCGGCTGCCAATCCCCGAAGCGGACGAGCGACAGCGCGGACAGCGCCGCGGCGTTGCGCGGATCGCGAAAGATCGTCGCGCGCAGGCAGGCATCGACCTTCTTCGCGGTGTCCTTGTTGCGCAACTGCCGCAGCCGGTTGAACTGCGCCAGGCACGGATAGCCGGGCGCAAAATTCTCCGGCTGCCGCGCCAACTGATCGCGAACGATCACGCCATAATCGCCAGCAATCTGGGCAATCGCAGGGTCGATTGCCTCGAATCCAGGCATCTGATCTTGGGTCAGGTGAAATTGCTGCGACCAGATGGTACGCTGATCGGAAACGCGGTTGAGGACCAGCGTGACATCGGCCGGCCCCGCGAGCGTGCGGACGAGCGAAACATCGAGGCGATAATCGGGGCGCTGAGCTGTATCGGGCTTGCCCGCCGACGCTGCACTGCGCAGATCGACGAGGTCGAAACGGCGCAAGCCGTCGCGCAGCCGCCCGTCGAGCGCGCGGGCCAGCGCGCGCGAAACGGGAGTGCTCCCCGATTGCGGAAGCGCAATCTCAAGCAGCGGCGGCGGCACCGCCGAAGGCGCGAACATCCGCTGCCAGTTGCCGGCAAGCCACCAACCGCCCGCCAGCATGGCAACCGCGACAATGACCAGCACCGTCCACCAGCGCGCCCGCGACGATGGCGCTCCAACGCCGGGATGACGCATTGACGTCACACCGGCCCCGCCCGCCTCCGCAGCCACCGCCTCTTCGCCGACACCAGGGGTTACAGCGGCGCTACGTGCCGGCGGTGCGGTGCGGTGCTGCACCACGATCTCGTAGCTGCCCTGCGGCACGCGCAGGCGATGAACCCACGGCGTTTCAGCATAATAACGGTCGAGCAGATTGCGCAGGCGGCCCACCATCACGCGTGGATAGCTGTCGACCGCCGGGTCGAAATCGGCGTTACGCCCCAGCGCCTCGGTCGCGATCGCATAGGCCTTGGGGGCGCTGCGGCCGCCGCGAAGCCGGTGTTCGACCAGATATTGCAGCAGGCGTGACAAGACCGGCGAGCGCAGGAACAACTGGGACTCGCGGAGCCTCTCGAACTCCTCGGCGATGATCTGGTCGGTTTCGCCGGCCTCGAGTGTCTTGTTCGCTTTCGCGCGGTCCATGCAACCCTCTTATACCCTCTGGCGGGGTCTGTCCGCTAGATACGCAAATCGATGAATGCGGCCAGCCATATTTGTTTCAATGTAACGGTAACAGCCCGGATTGGCCATATTTCGCCGGGTTTAACCCGCCTCGGAGAGGTGAAAGAACAGGACGAAAAGATTAAGGAAATCCTAATTTTGGGCGACATGCCGCAACGTGACCCCATGTTACTGTCATCTTCCCCGACGCCATGAGATCGTTCGATTGTCGTGATGCGCGCTTGCGCGGTCACGGCCCGGTTCGGGCTTTGCCTGCCGGGCAATTGAGGTTTCAGGATCGAAGCGCGCGAGCTGGTCCCTGGCGCACTCCGGTATATCCCGAGGCCTCATGAACAAGTGACTTCGCCGGGCGGGATTGTAGCCCCACCTGCACCCCGCCCGGCAAGTCCGCACTTACCCTATTCCGCAGAATGGTCGCTCCCAAGCGTCACGCCAGTGCGATCCAGATGGGGCCGTCGGCCGAAGTCTGCGCTCGTCACGTCAGACCTTGCAGGCGCCGGTCCGTTTGGCCGACATTTGCATCTTCATCGACATGCCCGCAGGGCCTTCGCCCTCCCCCGTACTCGCCATTTCCATCTCATAGCTGTCGCCGCTGTAGGTGCCCTTCATCGTCATCGTGCGCGGACCGGCTTCGCTGGTGCAGCTCATCTTCGCGTCGATCACGCCATGCGCCATCTCGAAATGATCATAGGTGCATTTGCCGCCCGAATTTTCCGCCATCCGCGCCTTCGGATCGCGCGCGTCCTCGGGGGTAAGGCAGTTTTCGAAACTGTGTCCCTGTGCCAGCCGCGCCTTCATCTGCTCCTGCATCTGCGGCGGCAGTTTTTCCATTCCGGGCATCGTCATGTCGGTGATCTTCACCGTGCCGGCCCATTGGCCGGGCTTCATGAACTCGCCCGAAGCGACGGCATCGGCGACTTTGTTCTGCACCGATTCGACCGATTCATTCTTGGCCGACACGCCCTTGCCGCTGTCGCACGCGGACAGCGCGAGCAGCGCGCCCGTCACCATCAGAATATTGCGCTTGAACATCACCCAGACTCCCGCCGTTGCCGATGCGCGGCATCCTCACCATATTGGCAGCGATGGCAATTCAGATTCGCACCTCGCTCGACGAAATCGACACGGCGCAGGACTATGTGCCGCACCGTCCCGCCCGCCCCGACAAGGTGGAGGGCGGCAAGCGGTTCGAACTGGTCAGCGACTATTCCCCGGCGGGCGATCAGCCGACCGCGATCCGCGAGCTGGTCGATACCGCCAGGGAGGGCGAGCGCGATCAGGTGCTGCTCGGCGTCACGGGATCGGGCAAGACCTTCACCATGGCGAAGGTGATCGAGGAGTTGCAGCGCCCGGCGCTGATCCTCGCGCCCAACAAGATCCTCGCGGCGCAGCTCTATGGCGAGTTCAAGAGCTTCTTTCCGAACAATGCGGTCGAATATTTCGTCAGCTATTACGACTATTACCAGCCCGAGGCATATGTGCCGCGGTCCGACACCTATATCGAGAAGGAAAGCAGCGTAAACGAGGCGATCGACCGCATGCGCCACTCGGCGACGCGCGCGCTGCTCGAACGCGACGACGTCATCATCGTCGCCTCGGTATCGTGCCTTTACGGCATCGGATCGGTCGAGACTTATTCGGCGATGATCTTCGATTTGAAGAAGGGGCAGGTCGTCGACAGCGGAGAGATTATCCGCAAGCTCGTCGCGCTCCAGTACAAGCGCAACGACCAGGCGTTCGCGCGCGGCAATTTCCGCGTCCGGGGCGACAGCCTCGAAATTTTCCCATCGCACTATGAGGACATGGCGTGGCGCGTCAGCTTCTTCGGTGACGAGATCGAGGAGATCACCGAATTCGATCCGCTGACCGGCAAGAAGATCGCCAGCCTCAACTATGTGCGCGTCTATGCCAACAGCCACTATGTAACACCCGGTCCAACGCTGAAGCAGGCGACCGAAGCGATCCGCCACGAACTCGCCGAGCGGCTGAAGGAACTCGAAACCGAGGGCCGGCTGCTCGAAGCGCAGCGGCTCGAACAGCGGACAAATTTCGACCTCGAAATGATAGCCGCGACCGGAAGCTGTGCAGGGATCGAAAATTACAGCCGCTTCCTGACCGGCCGCCTGCCGGGCGAGCCGCCGCCGACCTTGTTCGAATATCTGCCCGACAATGCCTTGCTGTTCGTCGATGAAAGCCACCAGACGATTCCGCAGATCGGCGCGATGTCAAAGGGCGACCATCGCCGCAAGATCACTCTCGCCGAATATGGCTTTCGGCTGCCGTCCTGCATCGACAACCGGCCCTTGCGCTTCGCCGAATGGGACATGATGCGGCCCCAGACGGTCAGCGTGTCGGCAACCCCGGGGACGTGGGAAATGGACCGCACCCAGGGCGTTTTCGCCGAGCAGGTGATCCGCCCGACCGGGCTGATCGATCCGCCGGTCGAGATCAAGCCGGTCGAGGAGCAGGTCGACGATCTGATCGCCGAGGCGAAGAAAACTGCCGCGGCGGGCTATCGCACCCTCGTCACTACGCTCACCAAGCGCATGGCCGAGGATCTGACCGAGTTCCTCCACGAAGCGGGACTGAAGGTCCGCTACATGCACAGCGACGTCGAAACGCTCGAGCGCATCGAGATCATTCGCGACCTCAGGCTCGGCGTGTTCGACGTGCTCGTCGGCATCAACCTCTTGCGCGAAGGCCTCGACATTCCCGAATGCGGGCTCGTCGCGATCCTCGACGCCGACAAGGAGGGGTTCCTGCGCAGCGAAACCAGCCTCGTTCAGACGATCGGCCGCGCCGCGCGCAACGTCGATGGCCGCGTCATCCTCTATGCCGACCGCATCACCGGCAGCATGGAACGCGCGCTGCGCGAAACCGACCGCCGCCGCGCCAAGCAACAGGCGTATAACGAAGAACACGGCATCACGCCGACGACGATCAAGCGCAACATCGGCGACATCATCGCGCATGTCGCGTCGAAGGATCAGGTCACCATCGACCTCGGCGACGACAAGCCGCAGCACATGGTCGGCCACAACCTCCGCGCCTATATCCAGGAGCTGGAAAAGAAGATGCGCGACGCCGCCGCCGACCTGGAATTCGAGGAAGCCGGTCGCCTGCGCGACGAAATCCGCCGCCTCGAAGCCGACGAACTCGGCCTGCCCGCGGACGAACAGGTCGCCCCGCGCGTCGGCCGCTCGAACGAGGGCAAGCCGGGTACGCGCAAGGGGCGCTTCGGGAAGCAGAGCAAGACGAAGTGGGGGCGTTAACGCCCCCTTCGACCAAAGCCCGATTGTAACCGACAAGTAGCCTTGTCTCCCCCTTACGCGCGGCCTAGCGTCCGCTCCGCAAACGGGGAGAATATCTATGAAAACGGGTCTGTCGCTGATCGCGCTGGCGCTTGCCGCTGCGGTTCCTGCCACGCTTGCCGCGCAGGACGCGCCGGCCGAAAAAGCCAAGCCGGAAAAGGCCGAGGACATCGTGCCGCAGGTGCACACGACGCGCCTTTCGGGCACGTTCGGCGGACAGAAGATCGGCTATGCCGCGACGATCGGCGAGACGATCCTCAAGAACAAGGATGGCGTGCCCGAAGCGGCGATCGTCACCACCTCCTATATCAAGGAGCCGCGCGATCCGGGCCGCCCCGTGACTTTTCTGTTCAACGGCGGGCCCGGGTCGGGCACCGTCTGGTTGATGATGGGTGCGTTCGGGCCGAAGCGCGTCGCGATCCCCAGCGATGCCAAGGATGACGGCGCCCCGCCCTACCCCATCGTCGACAATCCTGATTCGCTGCTCGACGTGACTGACATCGTGTTCATCGATCCGCCGGGCACCGGCTTCTCGCACCTGATAGGCAAGGCCGATCCCAAGGATTATTACGGCGTGACGCAGGACGCGAAGGCCGTCGCCGAAGTCATCCGCGGCTGGCTCAACGACAATGGCCGCTGGAACAGCCCCAAATTCCTGGGCGGGGAAAGCTATGGCACCACGCGCTCGGCGGCGGTCGCGAACCAGTTGATGAATGTCACCTTCAACGATGTCGGCCTCAACGGCATCATCCTCATCTCGACCGTGCTCGATTTCGCGGCCGGGTCCGATACGCCGGGCAATGAACTCAGCTACATCACCAACCTTCCGTCGATGGCGACGACCGCCCTCTATCACGGCAAGGCGAGCGCGCCGTCGGTCGAACAATTCGCAGAAGAGGCGCGGCAGTGGGCGATCGGCCCCTATGCCGCGGCGCTGCTCAAGGGACAGAAGCTGCAGGGCGAGGAACGCGCCACGATCCGCCGCGAGCTTGCCCGCTTCACCGGCCTGTCCGAAACCTATCTCGAACAGGCGGATCTGCGTGTCACGCCCGGCCGCTTCTACAAGGAACTGCTGCGCGACCGCGGCCTGACCGTCGGCCGGCTCGACAGCCGCTACACGGGCAAGGACTATGACAATGCGGGCGAAGAGCCCGACAATGATCCCAGCTTCTATGGCATCGACGCGGGCTACACCGCCGCGATCAATAGCTGGGCGCGCGATACGCTGGGGTTCAAGACCGACCGCGAATATCAATCGATCAGCGGCATCGGCGGCCAGTGGGACTGGCGCATCGGAGGCCGCGACACCAATGCCTATCTCAACGTCGCGCCCTATATCGGGCAGGCGCTGCGCGAAAACAGCGGACTGCGCGTCTTTGTTGGTCAGGGCTATTATGATTTCGCGACGCCCTTTTTCGCCGCCGAATATTCGCTGTCGCGCACCGGCATCCCGCAGGACCGGATCGAATATAAATATTATGACGCCGGACACATGATGTATATTCGCGACGAGGATCGCCACAAATTGTCGTCGGACATCCGCGCGTTCATTCGCGCGCGGTAGGCAGGACGGGACGCGACGAATCGATAGCGTCGCACCGCGAAGGCAAGGCCAAAAACGGCCCCCGCCTTCGCGGGGGCGACGCTTTATCGGCTTAGCCGCGCCATCTAGCGCAGCACCCCCGCTGCCGCCTGTTTGCGCGCATAGACGAACAGCGCGATCAGGATGATCCAGATAACCGCAGTGAAGATCATCGGGAAGGTCCCGAACATCCGCATCAGGTCGCCATAATGCATGCCGAACTGGTAGATACAGCTGACGGCGAGCCCGACGAGCGAAACCAGGAACGCCGTGACCGCATGGCGGCTGCGAACGAGCAGCAGAAGCGATCCGAGCACCGATCCCCAAACGCCGAGCGCCCATCCGGCGTTCGCCCAGGCGGGAAAGCCTGTGAACCATGCCTGCTGCTCGGGCGTGAAAGCGGCCAGATAATCGGGATTCTGTATCTTGGTCATCACATAGTCCACCGCGCCGAAAGCGTTCCAGACGAGCGATACGGCCCCGACAACCCACAGGTGCCACGGCGTTTTGACGGCTACATTCATGTTGATCTCCCCCTCCAGAAAGATGGGGGCAGACTATCATCCATTCGCGCGCTGGACAATTGGTGATTTACGCGCGCAACACACCATGAACGCTTGGCAAATCCGTCGCGCTCTCCGATAGGCAGCGCATGTGTGTCGTCGCCCTTGCCCGCCGCGTCCATCCCGACTGGCCGCTGATCCTGATCGGCAACCGTGACGAGTTTCACGCCCGGCCGGCGGCGGCGCTCGCCGAATGGGACGATGGCAGCGGCATCGTTGCTGGGCGCGACCTGCAAGCCGGCGGGACGTGGCTCGGCGTGCATCGACCGAGCGGACGCGTCGTCGTGGTGACCAATGTCCGCGGCGCGATGCCCGATCTGGCGAAGGAATCGCGCGGCGCGCTGGTGGTCGACATGTTGCGCGGCGGTGGGCGTTTCACCGATCCGTCCGAAGCCGATCTCGACCGGTTCAATGCCTTCAATCTGTTCGCCGCCGATGGACGTGCCCGCCTGCTCACCAACCGGCCGCAGCCGCTGATCGCAGCGCTGGCGGACGGCGTTCATGCCCTCGCCAACGAACCCGTCGACCACCCCTGCCCGCGCGCCGAACGGCTGCGCGCTGCACTGGCCGCCACGGTCGAGGCCGGCGCCGATCCCGAAGGGTTGCTCGATACACTGACCGCCGAAGGAGGCCCGGCGCTGTTCCTGCGCGGCGAGGTCTACGGCACGCGCGCCTCGACGCTGGTCATGATCGGCGCGAGCGGCGATGCCCGCATGGTCGAGCGCCGATACGAAGCGGGCGGCCGCTCCGGTGGAACGACCGCCCTCGATTTTCGTATCGGCTGAGCCGCAAATCCTATTTAGGCGCGAGCACCATCAGCATCTGACGCCCTTCGGTGCGCGGATGCGCCTCGACCTTGGCGATCTCTGCCGTCATCTCCGCCACGCGCTGCAGCACGTTGAGGCCGAGCTGCGTATGGCTCATTTCGCGGCCGCGGAAGCGCATGGTCATCTTGACCTTGTCGCCTTCCTCGAGGAAGTCGAAGACCTTCTTCATTTTCACTTCGAAATCATGATCGTCGATGTTCGGACGCATCTTGATCTCTTTGATTTCCTGGGTCTTCTGCGTCTTGCGGGCCGCATTGGCCTTCTTCTGGGCTTCGTATTTATACTTGCCCACATCCAGGAACTTGCACACCGGCGGATCGGCGTTGGGGGATACTTCGACCAGATCGAGGCCGACTTCGGCCGCCTGTTCGATCGCTTCAGCAGTCAGCATTACGCCCAGATTTTCGCCTTCCTCGTCGATCACACGGACCTTGGGCGAGGCGATGAATTCATTGTATCGCGGGCCGTTCTTCGGCGGCATTGGCGCCAGCGGGCGGCGGGTCATGGGCGGGCGTATAGCTGTATCTCCTGTGTCGTTTCAGTTCGTATGCGCAGCGGGCGCGCAAACGCGCGCGCGGTGCACATATAATGAACATTGGCGCGGCGTAAAGGTTGCCGTGCGCAATTTACCGGCGGTTTTCGTCCGACTGTGGCGGCTATGCCACGCCCGCTGCCCCTAGGATCCGGACCCTACCATTTGGCGGGTGCGGGGTCGATCACGCGGAAGCCGCCCGCTCCCACCTCGCTGACCTCCAGCGCGCGGATTGCAATGCCGCGGTCGTTGAAGCGGAAGATGCCGTCGATGCCGCCGAATCCATCCGCCGCCATCAGGCGTCCGGCAGGAAAGTTGGTCCCCGGCTTCCAGTCACGCGCAATGCGCACCGTCAGCAGCACCGAATCATAGCCAAGGCTGGCCAGACGATAGGGCGCCTTGCCGAACCGTGTGCGATATTTGGTGGCAAGCTGGCCGTAGAGGCCATCTGAAACGCTGGCGAACCACGCACCGCGCATTGCCGGATTGCCGCCCAAGGTGGCATCGGTGTTCCACAATTCGGTGCCGAGGATCTGGCGCTGTCCCGCGCCCTTGATGATCGGAACCGCGCGCACTGCATTGCCGCCGACATCGGCGATCAGCACCGCGTCCATCGCACCGGCGCTCGCCAGACGGCGCGCCGCGCCCGTCAACGCCGCGGCGCTGCGGTCATAGGTTTCGGTCGCGACGAGCGTTCCGCCCGCATTGGCGACCGCCGCCTTGAATGCCGCCATCGAACGCTCACCATAAAGATTCTTGGGGATCAGCGCGCCGAAGCGCTGCTGCCCCTTGGCCCGGGCAAAGCTCACGACCCGCTCGACCGACTGGCCGGGGACGAAGCCCATGATGAAGACCCCGTTGCCCGCGACGCTGCTGTCGTTCGAAAAGCTGATGACGGGCACCTTCGCCGCCCGCGCGATCGGCGCCACCGCGGTCACATCCTCGCTGAGCAGCGGGCCGAGGATCAGCTTGTTGCCGTCGGCCACCGCCTGCTTCGCGGCCGCGGCGGCGCCCAGCGCGGTGTCATAAGTCGTGATGCGGACCTTGTCGGCCTTGGTATCTAGCAGCGCCATCGTCGTCGCATTGGCGATCGCCATGCCCACATCGGCGTTGGTTCCCGTCTGCGGAACGAGCAGCGCGACGCGGTGGCGGTCGGTATCGGTCGGCAGGCCGGGGCCGACATTGTCGGTGGGCTTGTCGGGCGGCGGCGGGGTCGCCGGACCGCTGGTCTTCGGCACCACCTGGCATGCGGCGAGCAGCCCGCCAAGCGCCAGCGTCGCGATACCGCGCAGCAATTGCCGCCGCGGCGACGCATTCCCTTGGCGCTCGCGCGTCGTTTCTGCCATCTCTGACGCCATGCCGGATTCGACCATCTCTATATCTCCCTTGCCCGGTCTCTATATCGTCGCGACGCCCATCGGCAACCTTGGCGACATCACCCCGCGCGCCGCGGCGGTGCTTGCGCGCGCCGACGTGATTGCGGCGGAGGACACGCGCGTCACGGCAAAGCTGCTCGCACATCTGGGTTTGCGTGTTCCGATGACCCCCTATCACGATCATAGCGACGAACGCGCCCGTGCGGCGCTGGTTGCCCGGATGGCGGACGAAGTCGTCGTGTTGGTGTCCGACGCGGGAACCCCGCTGATTTCGGACCCCGGCTACAAGCTGGTGCGCGATGCGCGCGCGGCGGGACGGGCGATCACTACCCTGCCCGGCCCCTGCGCGGCGATCGCCGCCATTACCCTGTCGGGCCTGCCGAGCGATCGCTTTCTTTTTGCGGGCTTCCTGCCGAACAAGGCCAAGGCACGCGCCGACACGATCGCCGAATTCGCCGCTTTGCGCGCCACACTCGTCTTCTACGAAAGCGGGCCACGCCTCGCCGCGACCCTGACCGCGCTCGCCGCCGGCCTTGGCAATCGCGAGGCGGCGGTCGCGCGCGAAATCAGCAAATTATACGAAGAATGCGTCACCGGCTCGCTCGAAGATCTCGCCGCGCGCTACGCCGACGCACCACCAAAAGGCGAAATCGTCGTGATGGTCGGCCCGACCCAGGAGCAGGCCGTCGAAGCTGCCGACGACGCAGCGATCGACGCGGCGCTGCGCGATGCGCTGGACGAGCAGCCGGTGGCCAAAGCCGCCAAGGCCGTCGCCAAGCGCTTCGGGCTCGACCGTCACGCCGTTTATGCGCGCGCACTCGCGCTTAGGGATCGCGCTTGAACCGAGGATCGCGCTTGAACCGCTCCGCCGCCGAAGCGTGCGGACGCCGGGCCGAGCTGCGCGCTGCCTGGTGGCTGTGCCTGCATGGCTGGCGTATCCGGGGCGAACGGCTGCGCGTTCCCGCGGGCGAAGTCGATCTGGTGGCGCGGCGCGGCCGCACCCTCGCTTCCATCGAGGCAAAATGGCGCGACCACGCCGCCGACCTCGATATGGCGATCGGCGAATTTCGCCTGCGCTGCGTCGCGGCAGCCGCAGAAATGCTCAGCGCGCGCTTTACGCGACCCGATGATGATATTCGCATCGACGTGATGCTCCTTGCGCCGGGGCGCTTGCCTCGCCATCTGGTCCACGTCTGGCAGCCCTGAAGGAAGACGGAATGACCCTGCGCGCGGCGGTTCAAATGGACCCGATGGATGGCATCAATATAGGCGGTGACAGCAGTTTCGCGTTGATGCTGAAAGCGCTCGAACGCGGCTACACCCTCTATCACTACGATGTGCGCGGGCTGACCTGGGAGGCCGGACGGCTGACGACACGGGCGCACCCCGTGCTCGACGTCAAGCGCGAGACCAGCGCGCATTACCGCTTCGGCGATCCGGTGACGATCGACCTTGGCCGCGATGTCGATGTCGTGCTGATGCGGCAGGATCCGCCCTTCGACCTCGGCTATCTTACCGGCACCTGGTTGCTCGAACGCATTCGGGGCGAAACGCTGGTGGTCAATGATCCGGTTTCGGTGCGCAACGCGCCCGAAAAGGTTTTCGTGCTCGATTTCCCGCAATTCATGCCGCCGACGATGGTCACGCGCGATCTCGACGCGGTGAAGGATTTTCAGGCGCGCTACGGCGCCGTTGTCGTCAAGCCGCTGCACGGCAACGGCGGCAAGGCGGTGTTTCGCATCGACGCCGACGGCAGCAATCTCGGCGCACTGGTCGAACTTTTCGGTCAGGTGTGGCCCGAACCCTTCATGGTCCAGCAATTCTTGCCCAGCGTGTCCAAAGGCGACAAGCGGATCGTGCTGGTCGACGGCGAGGTGGCCGGCGCGATCAACCGCAAGCCCGGCGAAGGCGAGTTCCGGTCGAACCTTGCCGTCGGCGGCTATGCCGAAGCGGCCGAATTGACGCCGCGCGAGCAGGAAATCTGCGCCGCGCTCGGCCCGCAGCTCAAGGAACGCGGCCTGATCTTCGTCGGCATCGATGTGATCGGCGGCGAATGGCTTACCGAAATCAACGTCACCTCGCCGACCGGCATTGTCGCGATCGACCGCTTCAATAACAGCGATACGGCCGGCATGATCTGGGATGCGATAGAACGCCGGATCGCTTGAGCCCCCACCGCGTTTGCCATCCATGACCGAATTCATCCTCGATCTAATTCAGGCGTGGGGATATTGGGGCATTGCCGTCCTGATGTTCCTCGAAAACGTCTTCCCGCCCGTCCCGTCCGAAGTCATCATGGGGCTGGGCGGCATTGCGGTCGCGCAAGGACGCTTCGACTTCTGGACCCTCGTCGCGGTCGCGGTCGCCGGCACCACCGCGGGCAATTGGGTGTGGTATGCGATCGGGCGCTGGATCGGCTACAAGCGGCTGAAGCCCTTTATCGACCGCCACGGCCGCTGGCTGACGCTCGACTGGCACGAGGTCGAGCGGCTGCACGCGGGCTTCGTCCGATATGGTCCGGGCATCGTCTTCGTCGCGCGCTTCATGCCCGTCGCGCGGACGATGGTGTCGCTGCCCGCGGGCATGGTCCATATGAATCAGGCGAAATTCCTGCTGTGGACCGCCGCCGGATCGACAATCTGGATCGCCGCGCTCGCCGGTGCGGGCAACTGGTTCGGCAAGCAGTTCGCCGATATCGAACAGTTCGTTGGCCCGCTCGCGCTCGTCGCGATCGGCTCGCTGGTCCTTCTCTACTTCTGGCGCGTCTTCACCTGGAAACCCAAGCACCGCCGCGACTAACCGGCGCGCGGGTGGGCGCTGCGATAGACGTCGAGCAGATGCGCGGCATCGACTGCGGTGTATATCTGCGTCGATGCCAGACTCGCATGGCCCAAGAGTTCCTGCAGGCTGCGCAAATCGGCCCCGCCCGCCAGCAGATGCGTTGCGAAGCTGTGGCGCAGCGCGTGCGGCGTCGTGCGCTCGGGCAGGCCGAGCGCGCGGCGCGCCTGCCGCACGCTGGCGCGCACCACACCCGGTTGCAGCGGCCCGCCGCGCGCGCCGACGAACAGCGGCGCATCCTTTCCCATCGGCCAGGGGCAGGCCGCGGCATAGCGTGCGACCGCCGCCGCGACCGCGGGCAGGATCGGCACGATCCGCGTCTTGCCGCGCTTGCCGGTCACGCGCAGCGTTTCACCGAGCGGCAGCGCTGCGCCCGATAGCGACAGCGCTTCTCCGATGCGCAGACCCGCGCCATAGAGCAGCAGCAGCAAGGCAAAATCGCGCGCGCCGACCCAGGCTTCGCGGGCATTGTCCTCGACATCCTGCGCAAGCTGCATCGCCTCGGCCGGCGCGACCGGGCGCGGCAGTCCCTTTTTGACGCGCGGACCGCGCATCTGCGGTACGCTGGCGTTCGACCCGCCGACGAAGCGCAGAAAGCTGCGCAGCGCCGACAATTCGCGCGCGGCCGAGGCATTGCCCAGCCCGTCGGCCCGGCGATCGGCAAGATAGGAGCGCAGATCGTTCGGGGTCAGGCCTTTGAGCATGCGCGCATCGACTGCCCCGCCGCGATGATGCGCCAGAAAGCCACAAAAGCGCTCGGCGGTCGCGATGTAGGCGCGGCGCGTATGGTCCGACCGGCGCTTTTCATGCGCCAGATGGGCGTTCCAGTCGCGGATCAATTGATCGGTCACGGCTCCCCTCCCATTCCGTCCGTGTCGAGCCCGTCGGCTGCCTGGGTAGGCGCCCAGGATGAACTTCGGCTTCTGGATGCGAACGGTCTTGGAGAGCCTAGTGGGTTTTCACCACCTCGGAAAGGATGCTGTCGAGCAGCAATATGCCGTCGTCGGTCACGCTCAGCCGGTCACCAGCCTGCTGCATCATCCCCTGCCCGACCAGCCGCGCCACCGCGTCGGCATCGACGAACGCATCGCGCCCCAGCCCGCTCCGTGCCTCGATCCGCGCCAGATCGATGCCCTCGGTCAGCCGCAGGCCCATCAGCATCGCCTCGGTCGCGCGTTCGTGCGGCGGCAGGTCGGTCTCGACCTTCAGGCCGTGGCCGTTGCGTTCGACCGCCGTGATGAAATTCTCAGGCTTCTTGTGGCGCTCGGTCGCCTGGGCAAGCCGCCGTCCATGCGCGCCAGGCCCGACCCCCGCATAATCGCCGTAGCGCCAATAGGTCAGATTATGGCGGCTTTCCTCGCCCGGCCGTGCATGGTTCGACACTTCGTAACGCGGCAGCCCCGCCGCGCGCGTCATCGCCTGCGTCGCGTCGAACAGGTCCGCGGCCGCATCGCCGTCGGGCAGGAGAAGCTCGCCTCTGGTAGCGAGCGTCGCGAAGCGCGTGCCGGGTTCGATGGTCAATTGATAGAGCGAAAGGTGCCCGGTGCCGAACCCCAGCGCATCGGCAAGTTCGCGCTCCCAATCGACAAGCCCTTGGCCCGGCCGCGCGTAGATAAGGTCGAAGCTGGCACGGCGGAAATGCGCCTGCGCTGCCGCAATCGCCCGCCGCGCCTCGTCGCCGCCGTGCGCGCGCCCCAGAAATTCAAGCACTTGCGGATCGAAGCTCTGAACCCCGATCGACACCCGATTGACCCCCGCAGCCGCAAGATCGGCGAAGGCGGCAACCTCGACCGAGTTCGGATTGGCCTCCAGCGTGATCTCGCAGTCGTCGCTCAGGCCCCACAGCGCCGCCGCCTCGGCGATCACCGCCGCCACCGTCGCAGGCGGCATCAGGCTGGGCGTGCCGCCTCCGAAGAAGATCGACGACACCCGCCGCCCCGGCAACAGCGCCGCCTCATGCCGCAAGTCGGCAAGCAACGCATCGCGCCAGACCGCCTGATCGACGCTTTCGCGGACATGGCTGTTGAAGTCGCAATAGGGGCACTTGCTGACGCAAAAGGGCCAATGGACATACAGGGCGAGCGGTTCGGTCATACCAAGGAATATAGCGATGCCCATCTCACTTCGTCATGCTGAACTCGTTTCAGCATCCATGGCCCGAGCTCGATTTTCGTGCGGTGCTCAAAGGCAGGGGTGGCCCATGGACCCTGAAACAAGGTCAGGACGACGAATCTCGGGACGCCAGCGCTCTAAAACACCCCCGCCACCAGCTTCGCAAAAGCATCGGCCCGGTGGCTGATCGCATGTTTCTCGGCCGGATCGATCTCGGCATAAGTCAGGGACTTGCCAGTCGGCACGAAGACCGGATCATAACCGAACCCCAGCGTACCGCGCGGCGGCCAGGTCAGGCTGCCGCCTGCCCGCCCCTCGAAAATCTCGGCATGCCCGTCGGGCCAGGCGAGCGCCAGCGTGCAAACGAAACAGGCGCTGCGGTCGACGTCCGGTCCTTGCTCGGCGAGCAACCCCTCGACCTTGCCCATCGCCATATACCAGTCGCGGCCCTTTTCGCCTTCGAACCACTGCCGCTCGGCCCAGTCGGCCGTATAGACGCCGGGCCGCCCGCCCAGCGCCGCTACTTCTAGCCCGCTGTCATCCGCAAGCGCGGGATGCCCCGAAGCCGACGCACTCGCATGCGCCTTCAACAATGCATTCTCGGCGAAGGTCGTCCCGGTTTCGTCGGGTTCGGGAAGGCCGAGGTCGCTCGCCGACACCGGTTCGATGCCATAAGGCAACAGCAGCGCGCGAATTTCGCGCACCTTGCCCGCATTATGGCTCGCGATGACGAGTTTGCCGGGAGCGAGCTGGCGCGTCATGTCAGCGTCCCACCGCCTTCGCCTGCGCCGCGAAAATCTCGCCGCAGCCGATGCGCGCGAGGCGGAGGAGGCGCAGCAGGCCTTCCTCGTCATAGGTCGCGCCTTCGGCGCTCGCCTGCACTTCGACGATCTGGCCCTTGCCGGTCAGCACGAAATTGCCGTCGGCTTCGGCGTTCGAATCCTCGTCATAATCGAGGTCAAGGACGGCGGCGCCCTGATAAATGCCGCACGAAATCGCCGCGACCTTGTCCTCGATCGGATCTTCGGCAATCGCCTTGGCCGCGATCAGCTTGTCGACCGCGAGGCGCAGCGCGACCCACGCACCCGAGATCGACGCGGTGCGCGTGCCGCCGTCGGCCTGGATCACGTCGCAATCGATCACGATCTGGCGCTCGCCGAGCTTCTTCATATCGACGACGGCGCGCAAGCTGCGCCCGATAAGCCGCTGAATTTCCTGCGTTCGCCCCGACTGCTTGCCCTTCGCCGCCTCGCGGCTGCCGCGTGTGTGCGTCGCGCGGGGCAGCATGCCATATTCGGCGGTGACCCAGCCCTGGCCCTTGCCGCGCAGGAAGGGCGGCACCTTTTCCTCGACGCTGGCGGTGACTAGCACCTTGGTGTTGCCGAAGCTCACCAGCACGCTGCCTTCGGCATGGATGGTGAATTCGGTTTCGATGGCGATGGGGCGCATCTGGTCGGGCGCGCGGCCGGAGGGTCGCATGATATTCCTTTCATCGTTGAAGGCGCGGCTCTTAGGCGCGCGCTGTCATCCACTCAACCGCATCTTGAAGAAATCGAGGATTTCGTCGCGCGCCTGCACCGTCGGCTGGCCTGCCTCGTCGATCAGGTGGATGGTGACGACGCTGTGCGGGTTCTTCATCGGACTGTCGGGGTTCGCCGCCCCGTCGGGCAGGACGCGGCCGACGAAGCGCTCGCCCAGCGCGTCCGCATACGCCGCAAAGCGCGCCGCTTTGCAGAACTTATCGCCCGCAAAGCGATAGGCGAGCACGGTCAGATCCTCGGCCTCCATCCGCGCCTTCACCGCCGCCAGTTCATCGGGTGCGATATGCATGCCCGCGGGATCATTCAGCGGCAGCGACGGCTGCGCGAGCACCGGCGCCAGCACCGCGGGTTCGAGCATCATCGACAGCGCGAAATTGCCGGTAAAGCACATGCCGATCGCTCCGACGCCCTTGCCGCCGCATTCTTCGTGCGCCAGCGCCGCGAGCGCGCGCAGCCACCGCGTCGCGGGCGAGCTTTCATTCGCCTGAAAGGCGCGGAACTGGCGGCTGATGCACCCGCCGATCATCGTGAACAATGCGCCCGGCATGCGCGGCACCGCGCCGTCCTTCCCGAAGATATGCGGCATATAGACAGTGAAGCCCGCATCGCGGACCCAGCGCGCGAACCGCGCGACATGCGGGCTGATTCCCGGCATTTCGGTCATCACGATCACCGCCGGGCCGCCGCCCGTCACATAGACGAGCCGGTCGGTGCCGAGCAGGCGAATCATCCGCCGGTCGAAATCGTCGAGCGGATCGTCGCGATCGAGCGGACGTGTGGTCATATTTCTCTCCCCCCCGGGTGGACCCCTGAAGCTGGGTAAAGGTAGGTAGAAGATGCGCCCGATGCACCTGTTTTCGTCGCGCGGTCGGCCCAATTTCGGTATCGCAATACGATGAGGCGTCGTAGCGCCATTCGACTAGCGCCGCGAAGGGTGATAATCAGTCGCTTTGGTGGGAGATGCCTATGCTGCGCTGGTTGCGCGAACGCTATCTGCTCGTACTCGGGTCGATCTATATTTATAACGAACATCGTGGCTATACGGCGATCGACCGGGTTATCGAAGCGGTTCGCGCGCGGACGCCCGACGATCTGGCCTTGATCGCCGCGATCGAAAGCCACCGCGTCGACGAGCGCAAACATTATATGATGTTTCGCCGCTGGTTCGAACGGCGCGGTTCGATGCCGCTCGATGTCGATCGCAGCTTCGGGCATATCGACCGCTTCGTCGAAATCATTTTTCGCACGCCGATCGACAAGCTCGATACGCAGGCGGTCATCGATCGTGACGAGCTGTTCGAACGGCTCTGCCGCGTTATCGCGCTGACCGAACGGCGCGGTTACAAACAGGTCGAAACCCTGCTGAAAAACCGTTTCGTGCTCGACGATCCGATCCTGACGCGGATTTTCCGGATCATCCACAAGGACGAACCGAGCCATTGGGCCCCCTATGAGGCGTGGCTCGTCGCGCACGGGCGCCGGCGCCCGCGCTGGTGGGAACGGGCGATCGATGCTTTCATCCATTCCGAATTGCTGTTCATCAAGCTGCCGTGGCTTTTCCTCAACCCCTGGGTGGGGCGCCGCACCGCCTGGCCCGATGCGCGCGATGATGAAGCCTATGGCGATCACCCGCTCCCCGCTCGCGCCCACGCTGCTGCATGACCGACTATAGCGGAGGGGTGGAACTGCCCGCCAACGGAAAGGCCCCGGCGGGCGAAACCGGGCTGGCGTCGCGCCTGTTCAATCGCCGCGTCGGCGGTATGCTGCTCAAGAACACGGCGGTCAGCAGCGCCGTCTTTCTGGTCGGGCTAGCCGTTCTCTGGGGTCTGGTGCAATGGGGCAGGATGCAGGCGGTCCCCGCGGCGGCGATCGGCTTTCTGACTTCGAACAGCCTGCACTATGCGCTCGGCCGTTCGTGGATATTTCGCGGCACCGATCGCGCCATCGGGTCGGGCTATCTGATCTTTCTGGTCAATGCTGGGGTGGGCATGGCGATCACCATCCTGCTCTTTGCCGCCTTGCTCAAATGGACTGCCATCCACTATCTCGTCGCCCGCGTGATCGTGTCCGTCTTTGCCGGGCTCGCGATGTTCGTGCTGAACGCGGTGCTCAATTTTCGACAGGTGTAAGGTGCGGATCGCGCTATTTACGGGAAATTACAATTATGTGCGCGAAGGCGCGAACCAGGCGCTCAACCGCCTTGTTGCGCATCTCGAGCAGCATGCGGGCGTCGCGGTACGGGTCTATTCCCCTGTCACCGACACGCCGGCGTTCGAACCGGCGGGCGACCTGGTCCCGGTGCCGTCGATCGCGCTGCCGGTGCGCAGCGAGTTTCGGCTCGCGCTCGGCCTGCCCCGCGCGACCCGCCGCGACCTGACGCGGTTCGCGCCCGACATCATCCATGTCGCGACCCCCGATATTCTCGGCACCCGCGCGCAGACCTTCGCCCTCGATCGCGGCACGCCGCTTGTCGTCAGCCTGCACACGCGGTTCGAAACCTACCTTGGCTATTACGGCCTCGACTGGCTGCGGCCGGTGGTCGACCGTCACATCCATCGTTTCTATCGCCGCGCCGATCATGTCCTCGCCCCAACTCCGGGCCTTGTCGACGAGATGCGCACGCTGCGCGGCGATGACCGGGTCAGCCTTTGGAGTCGCGGCGTCGATCGCGACCTTTTCTCGCCGTCGCATCGCAGCCTCGAATGGCGCCGCGCGCATGGAATCGCCGACGACCGGATCGTCATCCTCTTCTTCGGCCGCCTGGTGCTGGAAAAGGGCGTCGAGGAATATGTCGCGATATTGCGCGAATTGCTGTCCAGCCACCCAGTCACGCCGCTGGTGGTGGGCGCAGGACCGGCGACGGAGGCCTTTGCTGCGCTCCCCTCTGCGGTGCTGACCGGTCATCTTGATGGGCAGGAACTCGCCCACGCGGTTGCCAGCGCCGACATCATGCTCAACCCGAGCACGACCGAAGCCTTTGGCAATGTCGTGCTCGAGGCGATGGCGTCGGGCATGCCCGTGGTCAGCGCCGACGCGCCGAGCGCGAGCGCGCTGATCGTGGAGGGCGAAACGGGTCATCTATGCGCGCCCGGCGACCGCCGCGCCTATTCGGACGCGCTCGTTCGGCTCATTGCGGACGGCGACGCGCGGCGCGCAATGGGCGCCGCCGCACGCGCAAGAAGCGCCGCCTTTTCCTGGCACGCCGCATCCGAAAGCGTCGCGCGCCTCTATCGCACGATCCTCGCGCCGCCTCGGCAGGCCCGGCCGGACGGCGACGGCGTCAGCGCCATCCTTGCCCCCGCCCCTTCGCATCCCTAAATCCATGCCATGACGACCCCGCCGATCACCGAATTGACGACGCGCGCGCGCGATGTGTTCCGGCTCGTCGTCGATGCCTATCTGGAAAATGGGCAGCCGGTCGGGTCGCGTACGCTGTCGAAACTGGCGACGCTCAACCTGTCGCCCGCGTCGATCCGCAATGTCATGCAGGATCTTGAAGAACTCGGTCTGCTCGCGAGTCCGCACACCAGCGCCGGACGCCTGCCGACCGAACAGGGGCTGCGTCTGTTCGTCGACGGGATGATGCAGGTCGCCGAACCCTCGGCCGAGGATCGCGCGCAGATCGAGGCGAGCCTCGCCGAAGGCGGCCCGATCGAAAGCGCGCTGGCGCAGGCGACGGCCACGCTGTCCGGCCTCTCGGCCTGCGCCGGCCTTGTCCTCGTCCCCAAGCATGAACGCGTGCTCAAGCAGGTCGCCTTCGTTCCGATGGCCGACCGTCAGGCTCTCGTCGTGCTCGTCGCGGGCGATGGATCGGTCGAAAACCGCGTCATCGACCTGCCCGCCGGATTGGTGCCGTCGGCGCTGGTCGAAGCAGGCAATTATATCTCGGCCATGCTCGGGGGCCTGACGCTGGCCGAGGCAATGGCGCGGGTGCGGCGCGAGATAGAGGACGAACGGATCGCGATCGACCGCGCCGCCGCCGATCTGGTCGCGCGCGGGCTGGCCATCTGGTCGGTCGACGGCGCCGATCGGCCGGTACTGATCGTTCGCGGGCAGGCGAATCTGCTCGACGACAGCGCGGTCGGCGATCTCGACCGGGTGCGCCAGCTGCTCGACGAGCTCGAAACAAAGCAGGACATCGCCGGCCTGCTCGACAGCGCGCGCGAAGGCAGCGCGACGCGCATTTTCATCGGGTCGGAGAACAAGCTCTTTTCGCTGTCGGGATCGTCGGTTATCGCCGCGCCCTATCGCGGATCCGATGGACGGGTGGTCGGCGTCGTCGGGGTTATCGGCCCGACCCGCTTGAACTATGCGCGCATCGTTCCCATGGTGGATTTTACAGCACAATCGCTCTCAAGACTGATACGATAGGGTTATGACGAACATCGAAAACGAAACGCCGGTCGAAGACGGCCAGGCCCCGGAAACCGAAGCGGCAGCGACTGCCGAGGCCCCCGCGCAGGACGAAGCGGGCAAGCTCGCCGAACAACTCGCCGCGGTGCAGCAGGATCTGCTCTACGCGCGCGCCGAAACGCAGAATGTGCGCCGCCGCGCCGAAAAGGAAGTCGCCGACGCGCACGCCTATGCCGCGACCAAATTCGCGCGCGATATCCTGTCGGTCGCCGACAATCTCGGCCGAGCGCTCGCTTCGCTCAGCGAAGAACAGCGCGCCGACGAGGCGATCAAGCCGCTGCTCACGGGGCTCGAGGCGACCGAGCGCGAACTGATGAGCGTGTTCGAACGCCACGGCATAACGCGCATCGCCGCGATCGGCCTGCCGCTCGACCCGAACCAGCATCAGGCGATGCTCGAAATCCCCAGCGACAAGGACGCCGGCACGATCGTGCAGGAAATGCAGGCTGGCTATATGATGAAGGACCGCCTGCTGCGCCCCGCGATGGTAGGGGTCGCGAAGAAGGCGGAATAACCCCGCGTATAATTACAACCTGTTCCCCCGCAAAGGCGGGGGGTCCATCGCCGACCGTTTCAGATTTGCGCCGTCAGAAGATGGGTCCCCGCCTTCGCGGGGACACACTATCGCGACGCGGGCACTCAGGCCGCTTTCCGCAGCTTCGCGAGCTTCTTCAGCACCATGTCGCGCTTCAATCGCGACAGATGGTCGATGAAGAGAATACCTTCCAGATGGTCATGCTCGTGCTGGATGCACGTCGCCATCAGGCCGGTCATGCGTTCCTGGTGGTGCTTGCCGTCCACGTCTTGCCAATCGACCGTGACTTCAGCGGGACGTGTTACATCGGCATATTGTTCGGGGACCGACAGGCAGCCTTCCTGATAGACGCTATGCTCTTCGCTCTCGTCTGAAAAGACGGGATTGATGAAGACGCGCGGCTCGCGGATCACCTTCTTGCCTTCCTCGTCTTCGGGATCGGGTTCCTGAAGATCGATGACGAGAATGCGCTTCGGCACCCCGACCTGAATCGCCGCCAGCCCGATGCCGGGCGCGTCATACATCGTCTCGAACATGTCGGCGACCAGCTGCTTCAGCTCGGCGTCGAACGTCTCGACGGGCTTCGAAATCACGCGCAACCGCGGATCGGGGGTCTCTATGATGGGTAGGATGGCCATGGGTGCGAGGTATGGATTGACGGCGCTTCCGTCAAGAGACCGGTCGCCGCGCCCTCAGCGCCTGCGCCAGCGTTCCCTCGTCGAGATAATCGAGTTCGCCGCCCACCGGCAAACCATGCGCGAGCTGCGTCAGCCGCACCGGATAGCCCTCCAGTCGCTCGGCGAGATAATGCGCCGTCGTCTGCCCCTCCAGCGTCGCGTTCATCGCGAGGACCACCTCGTCGATGCCGCCCGCCGCGACGCGCGCAACGAGCGCGTCGATGCTCAGATCCTGCGGCCGCACGCCTTCCAGCGCCGACAGGCGGCCACCCAGCACATGATATTTGCCGGGAAACAGCCGCGACTTGTCGAGCGCCCACAGGTCCGACACTTCCTCGACCACGCACAGGCTGCGCGGGTCGCGGCGCGGATCGGCGCAGATCGCGCAGGGGTCGCTGGTATCGACATTGCCGCAGATACCGCACGTCACCAGCCGCTCGGACACCGTCTGGAGCGCCGCGAGCAAGGGCGCGAAACTGCTCTCGCGCTTTTTCATCAGATGCAGCACCGCGCGCCGCGCCGACCGCGGGCCAAGGCCCGGGAGCCGGGCGAGTTGCTGGACGAGGGCTTCGATTTCGGTGGACGCCATGGGTAGGGTGGTAATGACCCACAGCGTGGCCCGCAACATTCGTCATTGTGAGCGCAGCGACGAAGCAATCTCCAGCCATCGACCTTGCACAACATCGCATCCTCCGCCAAAGGCGCTGCCCATGCGCATTGCCTTCATGGGAACGCCGCCCTTTGCGGTGCCGACGCTCGCCGCGCTCCACGCGGCGGGGCATGAGATCGTGGCGGTTTACACCCAGCCGCCACGCCCGGCGCAGCGCGGCAAGAAACTACAGCAGAGCGCGGTGCATCTCTGGGCGGAGGCGCACGGCCTGCCCGTCCGCACGCCGAAGAGCCTGCGGACCGAAGAAGCGCAGGGCGAATTCGCCGCCCTCGACCTCGATGTCGCGGTGGTCGCCGCCTACGGCCTCATTCTGCCGCAGGCGATCCTCGACGCGCCGCGCGAAGGTTGCCTCAACGTCCATGGCTCGATCCTGCCGCGCTGGCGCGGCGCGGCACCGGTACAGCGCGCGATTCTGGCGGGCGATAGCGAAACGGGCGTCACCATCATGCAGATGGATGCGGGGCTCGACACCGGCGGCATGCGCCTGATCGGCCGCACGACGGTTGCGGGCAAGACCGCGGGCGAACTGACCGACGAACTCGCCGCAATGGGCGCGGCGCTGATGGTCGAGGTGCTGGCCGACCTGTCCGCCTGTCCGCCCGCGCCGCAGCCGGATGACGGCGCCACCTATGCCGCCAAGATCGACAAGAGCGAGGCGCGGCTCGATTTTCTGGTCAGCGCGACCCAGGCCGAACGCCAGATACGGGCGTTCAACCCGGCACCCGGCGCCTTTTTCGAGCTGGAGGGCGAGCGGTACAAGATTCTAGCGGCCGATGTCGTGCATCCCGCCGACACCGTCGCCGGAGCCGCGCCCGGCGTCACGCTCGACGATGCGCTGACCATCGCCTGCAACCCCGGCGCGATCCGCGCCACCCGTGTGCAGCGCGCGGGCAAGCCGGCAATGGATGCGGCCGAACTGCTGCGTGGTCGACCGATAGCTGCGGGAACGCGCCTGGCATGACCCGCTTCGCCCTCACCATCGAATATGACGGCCGCCCGTTCATGGGCTGGCAGCGCCAGTCGCATGGCCCCAGCGTTCAGCAGGCGATCGAGGAAGCCGTCACCCGCATCACCGCCGAAACGGCCCCCGTTCACGGCGCCGGGCGCACCGACGCCGGGGTCCATGCGATCGCGATGCGCGCGCATGTCGACATCGAAAAGGCCATCCAGCCCTTTCGCCTGATGGAAGCGCTAAACGCCCAGCTTCGCCCCGCGCCGGTGGCCATCCTTGCGTGCGAGACGGTCGCCGACGACTGGCACGCGCGCTTTTCGTGCCTCGGCCGCGCCTATGAATATCGCATCGTCAACCGCCGCGCGCCGCTGACCTGGGACAAGGGGCTCGCCTGGCAATTTGCCAAGCCGCTCGACGCCGAAGCGATGCACGACGCGGCGCAGGCGCTGGTGGGGCGGCACGATTTCACCACCTTCCGCTCGGTGCATTGCCAGGCCGAAAGCGCTGTGAAGACGCTCGACCGCCTGTCGGTCAGCCGCCATGGCGACGAGATCGTCATCGAAGCCGCGGCGCGCAGCTTTCTGCATCATCAGGTTCGATCGATGGTCGGCTGCCTCACCCTCGTCGGCGAAGGCAAATGGTCGGCGCGCGACCTGAAAGCCGCGCTCGACGCCGCCGACCGGCAGGCTCTCGGCCTCAACGCACCGCCCGACGGCCTCTATTTCATCGAAGCAAGATATCCCTGACCCACGAAAAAGGGCGGCCCTTGCGGACCGCCCTCTTCACGTCTCTGCAGAAAGGCTCAGAGCGCCTTTTCGGCGTAATAAAGCGGCGCATGTTCGTTGAGGATCTGAAGAATCTTCGCCTGCGCGGTCTTTTCGTCGCTTTCTTCCATCGCGGCGAGTTCGCGCGCGAGGCGGCTCGACGCCGCTTCGAAGATCTGACGTTCCGAATAGCTCTGTTCTGGCTGATCGTCGGCGCGGAACAGGTCGCGGGTCACTTCGGCGATCGACACGAGATCGCCCGAGTTGATCTTCGCTTCATATTCCTGGGCGCGGCGCGACCACATGGTGCGCTTCACCTTCGGCTTCGTGGTCAGGACCTGAAGCGCTTCCTTCAGCGTCTTGTCCGACGACAGCTTGCGCATCCCCACGCCCTCGGCCTTGTTGGTCGGGACGCGCAGGGTCATTTTCTCCTTTTCGAAGCGCAGGACATAAAGTTCGAGCTGCATGCCGGCGATTTCCGACTTCTGCAGTTCAATGACGCGCCCCACGCCATGTTTGGGATAAACGACATAGTCACCGACTTCAAAGACGAGCGTGTTTGCGGACATGCAGGTTCCTTTCATTTGCCCCGTCGGGACCGGAAAAGCGCGAAAAGGCCGGGTACGTCCGCCCTCGTCGGAGGGGGATCGAAGCAAGGCGGTCGGCGCTAGCCAGTCAAAGTGACAAGGGATATGGCTCCATCAGGACGCCGCAGGGTGCCTTTCCGGCGATGGAAAGAGGCAAGCTGTCGACGCGTTGATATTTATTATATCAGATTCGCAACAAAATTGCCACCCCGCACGGAAATCCGCGGGTCGGCGGCTTGACGCCCCTCAAAACGCGTTTCACCTTGAGACGGAAACACAGATGGGGATGCCAAGATGAAAGATCAAATTTGGTGGGTTACAGGGGCTTCGTCGGGTATCGGCGCGGCGCTGGCGCGCGGCCTTGCGGCGCGCGGCGCGCGGCTGATTCTGTCGGGTCGCAACGTCGCCGCGCTCGAAGCGGTGGCAAAGGATTGCGGCGCGGGCACGATGATCCTGCCCTTCGAGGCGACCGACTATGACGCGATTCCCGGGCTTGTCGAACAGGCCTGGGCCTGGGGCGGCCGCATCGACGGTCTCGTCAACAATGCCGGTATTTCGCAGCGCAGCCTGGCGGTCGAAACCGATTTTGCGGTCTATCAAAAGATCATCGCGGTCGACCTGCTTGCGCCGATTGCCCTCACCCAGGCGCTGCTTCCGCGCATGATCGCGGCCGGCGGCGGTCAGATCATCGCCATATCGAGCGTCGCGGGGGTTGCCGGCGTGCCGCTGCGCAGCGCCTATTCGGCGGCCAAGCACGGCATCATCGGCTATCATGACAGCGTCCGCGCCGAAAATGAGCATCTGGGGCTGAAGGTGCTGGTGGTCGAGCCCGGATCGGTGCGCACCAACGTCAGCCGCAACGCGCTCAACGCCGACGGCAGCGTCCGCGGCGCGAGCGATGCGGCAATCGACAACGGCCTGTCGCCCGACGATGCTGCGGCACAGATGCTCGCCGCAGTCGATGCCGGAACGCGCGAACTGGTGGTCGCCGAAGGCGCCGAAGCCGCCATCGCCGCCCTTCGTCGCAGCGACCCGAACGCGCTGTTCGACCGAATGAACGCTATGGTGCAGGCGGGCTATGCCAAGCAGATGGAGGCTACAGTCCGCGCCGACTGAACTCGGTCTCGGCCTTCCTATGGGGCATCCATGGTCGGCGGAGCCCTGTCAGCATCGCCTGGCACGTACGCGGGGTTAAAGCGCTCAAGCCATTTTTCCGCTGCCGAGAGAAATTGCGCCTCGTCGCTTGGCGCCGGGAAATTATGCGTATTATCCGGTTGGTAAAGATAGTCGAAGTCCTTACCCTTCACTTTGCCAGAGCTTTCCAGCGCGCTGACCAACCGCTTGGCCTGCGCCAGCGGCACGCGCTGGTCCTTCTCGCCATGGACAATCAGTATTGGAGACCAGCTGCCTTTCGCGTTCTGCGCGGGAGATACCGTATCCAGGTCCGCGACGCCCTTCGATAGATAATTTGCGCCAAATCTACCCAGATAATTGCGGTCATATTTGCGCATTTCGCCAAGATCATAAACGCCCGCACCGGCGATCGTGCAGCGCCAGCGCGCGGCATCCCGCTGAGCCGCGCGCGCGGACGCATAGCCTCCATAGGACCACCCCATCATGCAAGCACGCTTGGGATCCACAATGCCCTGCGCTGCAAGATAGTCGATGGCGTCATTAAGGTCGTCCTGCATGCGAAGGCCAAAGCCGTCGTCGCGTCCCTTTTTAATGAAATCGCGACCATAGCCGCCCGAACCACGATAATTTGGCTGAACGACGACGTAGCCGAGTTCTGCTATGGCCTGATGCCAAGGAAATGGACCGAACCCCTCTTCGTCACGGACGCCGAACGGACCGCCGTGCGTAATCATTACGACCGGCAGTTTGCCTTGCGCCTTACGATGTCGCGGCATGGTGACCACCGCGTGAATCCGGAGGCCATCGCTCGCCGGATAGACTATCGTGTGGGTAGGATTCATTTCCGTATCACCAAATAGTTCGTTGGCGTAGCCAACACGCACAACCTTGCCACTGTCGGTGTTGAATGAATAATAGGTTCCGGTCTGATCGGCTTTACCAACCCATATCAACATATTGCGATCGCCAAGATCGGTAGAAACGATCCGTGCGTTCCCTTTGCCGAACTGTTCCTCGAACATCGCCTGCACTTCTTTCAGGCGGTCATCCATCCAATAAATCTTCAACCGATCCTCGGTAACCCACACCGACTGCAATTTGTCGCAACTTTCGTTGCAGCCAACCCCCCCGACATCGTAACCCTCGATTTCAAATAGCGGCTTACCAAGTTCCATCGTCGACAGATCAACCTTGTAAACTTTGTTGAAACCGTCCTGATTGCTCGTAACTATGGCCTTACCGGGTTCATCAAGAAAAATCTCGGGCACGAGCGATTCACCCGAAAAGCTCGGGTCTGCCTTGTCATAAATCGTTTTGAAATTATCGCCGTCTTTTTCGCGATACAGCACCCGTGTCTTACCTGAATCCCGGTCGTATCCAACACCCATCCGCACCACGCCTTTGCCATCCGACGCCCATTGTCCAACCAATATGTTCGGCTTCTGCACCAGTTTCATTCGACCGGTGCGCACGTCGATATCCATCACTTCAGGACGGCCGATAAGCTCGTAGCCGTAGGCCAAGGAAGTTCTCGATAAAAGAATGTGCTCGTTGCGGTGATCTACATGAATGACGTCACTTGCATTGCCTGCAGCATCTTCCCAACCCAGCGGCTTGAGCTTCTTTCCTTCAATATCATAGCTGAAAAGACGCCCCATCTCGCCTTCAAACATTCCTATCTCGCCAGATGCGGCTGTTATGACCAAGGTACGATTACCGACCCACTGCCAGCTAATAATTCGTCGATCGCCGAATTCCTGATACGCTTCGGTTTTCAGAAAATAATCCGGCTGCGCTTTGCCTGTAAGATCAAATACCACAAGATATTCGACTCCCTTGTACCCGACCTTGGCGACCATTTTCGTCGCATCGGGCGAGAGACGCGGCTGCTGTAACGACGCACGCGTCGCGAACTGCGTAATCGGAACCTGCATATCCGCAATATCTTGCGCTCGCGGTTCGGCGGCGAAGACATTGCCACCACCGGGAGCATTCGCCGTCAACGCGGCCACCGCGATCAAAGAAACGGCCAATTTGCGGTATAGCGTTCTTTTCAAGGGACAATCTCCTGTTGCTACCGGAACTCTAGCGCAGTCGCTGCGTGACTCAAGCCCCCCTCTCGTGCCACCACGAAAAAGCCCCGCCGGATCGTTCCGGCGGGGCCATTCTTTCACCCTGACGGGCGCGATGCTTACATCGCGTGTCCCGCCAGCGCCGCGAGCAGCAGCAGCGCGACGATGTTGGTGATCTTGATCATCGGGTTGACGGCCGGACCCGCGGTATCCTTGTAGGGATCGCCGACGGTGTCGCCCGTCACGGCTGCCTTATGGGCTTCGCTGCCCTTGCCGCCATGATTGCCGTCCTCGATATATTTCTTGGCATTATCCCATGCGCCGCCGCCCGAGGTCATCGAGAGGGCAACGAACAGGCCGCCGACGATCACGCCGAGCAGCAGGGCGCCGAGCGCGGCAAAGCCGTTCTCCTGACCCGCAACCGCCGAGATCACGAAATAGACGACGATCGGCGCCAGCACCGGCAGCAGCGAGGGAATGATCATCTCCTTGATCGCAGCCTTGGTCACGAGGTCGACCGTGCGCGCATAGTTCGGCTTCGACGTGCCCGCCATGATGCCGGGATCGCCCGCGAACTGATCGCGCACATCCTTCACCACGTCCCCCGCCGCGCGGCCGACGGCGGTCATGCCCATCGCACCGAACAGATAGGGAAGCAGCGCGCCGAGCAGCAGCCCGACGATGACATAGGGGTTTTCGAGGCTGAAATTGACCGTCAGGCTCGGGAAGAATTCCCGAAGGTCGGTCGTATAGGCCGCGAACAGCACCAGCGCGGCGAGGCCCGCCGAACCGATGGCATAACCCTTGGTCACCGCCTTGGTGGTGTTGCCGACGGCGTCGAGCAGGTCGGTCTTTTCGCGCACGCTGTCGTCCAGCCCCGCCATTTCGGCGATGCCGCCCGCATTGTCCGTCACCGGGCCATAAGCGTCGAGCGCGACGACCATGCCGGCGAGCGCCAGCATCGCAGTCGCAGCATAGGCAATGCCGATCAGCCCCGCGAGTTGATAGGCGATGATAATGCCAGCAACGATGACCAGCGTCGGCAGCGCGGTGGCTTCGAGGCTGATCGCGAGGCCCTGGATCACGTTCGTGCCATGGCCCGTTTCCGAGGCCTTGGCGATCGACCGCACCGGACGGAAGCCCGTGCCGGTATAATATTCGGTGATCCAGATGATCAGGCCGGTGATGACCAGACCGAGCAGCGAGCAATAGAAAAGATCGCGCCCGGTAAAGTCGGTGCCGGTGACCGCCGTTTCCATCCCGCCCAGCGCATGGCTGGTCGCAAACCAGATCGCGGGGACCGCGAGGATCGCCGAAACCAGGAAGCCCTTGTACATCGCGCCCATGACATTGTTCGAGCCGCCGAGGCGGACGAAATAGGTGCCGATGATCGAGGTGATGATGCACACCCCGCCGATCAGCAGCGGCAGCGACATCAGGCCGGGCAGCAGATCGCCCGCCCCTTTCAGCAGCAGCGCGGTCAACACCATGGTGGCGCCGACGGTGACGACATAGGTTTCGAAAAGGTCGGCCGCCATGCCCGCGCAGTCGCCGACATTGTCACCGACGTTATCGGCGATGACCGCGGGGTTGCGCGGATCGTCCTCGGGGATGCCCGCTTCGACCTTGCCGACCAGGTCAGCGCCGACGTCGGCGGCCTTGGTAAAGATGCCGCCGCCGAGACGCGCGAAGATCGAAATCAGCGAAGCGCCGAAGGCCAGCGCGACGAGCCCGTCGACGACCGTGCGGTCATCGCCGCCCACCGTCTTGCCCATCTGGACCGTCAGCACCCAATAAAATACCGCAATCGCAAGCAGCGCGAGCCCGGCGACGAGAAGGCCGGTGATGGCACCGGCGCGAAAGGCAAGCGTCAGCCCGGCCTGCAGCCCCTTTTGCGCAGCGGCCGCGGTGCGGACGTTCGCGCGTACCGAAATATTCATGCCGATGAATCCGGCGACACCGGACAGGACGGCGCCGATGACGAATCCCGTCCCCGAAACGGGTCCGAGTGCCCCCGCGACGATCACCGCCACGACGACGCCGACGATGGCGATGGTGCTGTATTGCCGTTTCAGATAAGCCTGCGCGCCTTCCTGAATGGCGGCGGCGATTTCCTGCATCTTGTCATTCCCCGCCGAGGCGCCGAGCACCTGCCGCGAGGTAATGAACCCATAGAGCACGGCCAATAGGCCGCACGCTATCGCGATCAAAACCGGATTCATGCGTGTCTGTTCCTTCCCCAATGAAGGGGGCGGACACAGGATAGCTGTCGAACGTCCGACTTATTGATGCCGGTTCGCTCTCTCCCCTGATGCGACCGCCCCAAATTCTGGACGCCGCGTTATGGGAAGAAACCTCGCCCTTTGGCAAGCCCGGTTTTTTCGCCCTTTTCCGCGCCTAGTGCGCGAAACCGAGACGCTCCGGCAGCGCGACGCGCTGCGCCCGGTGCGTCAGCAGCAATCCGGCGCCGACGGCGGCATGGCCGATCGCCGTCACGGCGACGCCTTCGGCGGCCGCATGCGCCCGGATTGCCTCGGCTTGCCCCGAGTCCGCCGCGAAGAGCAATTGATAATCGTCGCCTGCCGTTGCCGCTGCGAGCCGCGTGTCGAGAACGTCGGGACGCACCGCGAGCAGCGCCGCCGACAGCGGCACCACCTCCAGCATCACCGCGATCTGGCAATCGCTTGCCGCCGCCATCCGCTTGGCGTCGATCAGCAGGCCGTCGGAAACATCCATCATCGCATGGACATGCGGCGCAAGCGCCGCGCCCAGCGCCAGTTGCGGCAAGGGCCGGGCATAGGCGGCCATGCAGGTTGCGCCCGGTTCGATCTCGCCGAGCCGCATCGCCAGGCCGACGCCCGCGTTGCCGATCGTCCCCGTCACCCAGATCTGATCGCCCGGCCTTACCCCGCTGCGCGCCGGCGCTCCGGTCGCGGGCGCGCGGCCGATTGCGGTCAGGCCGAAACTGCGCGGCGCGCCGGCGGGTGGGCGCACCGTGTCGCCGCCGAGCAACGGCACGTCGAACCGGCGCAGCACATCGTCCAGCCCCGCGACGAAGGCGGCGTCCCACGCCGCATCGCCCGACAGGCTATAGCCGAGCAGCACGCCGAGCGGCGCTGCGCCCTTCGCCGCAAGGTCCGACAGATTCACCGCAACCAGTTTCCACGCAATGTCCTGCGGCGTGTCGTCGGGCAGGAAATGGACGCCCTCGACGATCATGTCGTGCGTCAGCACAAGATCGCCGAGCAGCGCCGTGTCATCGGCCAGCCCGCGCGCCGCAGGATCGGTCGCGACAGCGCGCAGATGGGCAATGAAATCGGCTTCGTTCATTGCGGCAAGCCTAGTGGATCATGGGCCGGCATAAAAGGGAGACATCGATCCTCCCTGTGGCGAAGCCATCGGGCGGTGGCAGCGCGAAGCGCTGACGGAGGGGCTATGACGCAAAGCTACCGCTCCTCCACCATAGTTCGGACGGTCCCCCTCCCCACCGCTGCGCGGCAGGGAGGATTTTCTATTTCGCGCGCACATCCTTGCCGATGGCATCGAGCAGGCCGTTGGCAAAACCCGCCTCGCGGCCGTCGAAAAAGGCTTTGGCGACATCGACATATTCGCTCACCACCGCGCCAACCGGCACATCGCCGCGCGCGATCAGTTCATAGGCGCCGGCGCGCAATATCGCCTTCATCGTGCGGTCGAGCCGATCCATGGTCCAGCCGCTTGCCAACCGCGCCGTGATCGCCGCGTCGACCTCTACCGCCCGCGCCAGCGCGCCCTTCACGATATCGTCGAAGAAGGGAACGTCGGCTTCGGCATATTCGGCGTCCTCGATGATCGCGCCGATGCGGTGCTGGTGGAATTCATGGATCAGCTGCGCGACCGGGGTGCCTTCCATTTCGTGCTGATAGAGTGCCTGGACGGCGGCAAGGCGGGCGGCGGAGCGGGATTGGGCGCGTTTGTTCATGGCTTTTCGTTTCAGTTGAGGCGCTGGCTGACCGACAGCGCATGCGCGGGAAGTCCCTCGGCATCCGCAAGCGCGACCGCTGCGGGTCCGATGGCCGCAAGGCTCGCTTCGTCGAGCGCCAGGAAGCTGGTGCGTTTCATGAAATCGGTGACCGAAAGCCCGCTCGAAAAACGGGCGCGGCGGCCAGTCGGGAGGACGTGGTTGGGCCCGGCGACATAGTCTCCGATCGCCTCGGGCGTCTGACGGCCAAGGAAGACCGAGCCCGCGTGGCGCACGCGCGCGAACAGCGCGTCGGCCTCGGCGGGATCGACCGCGAGTTCCAGATGTTCGGGCGCCAGCCGGTCGCAGAGCGCGATCGCATCGGCCAGGTTCGGCACGACGATGATCGCGCCATTGTCGGCCCAGCTCGCCTGCATTGTCGCCGCAGTGCTCAATGTCGGAATAATCGCGGCGACCGCGTCGGCGACCGCATCGGCAAAGGCGCTATCGTCGGTGAACAGGATCGACTGGCTCGTCGGGTCATGTTCGGCCTGGCTCAAAAGGTCGGCGGCGATGACGTGCGGCGCGTTGCGGTTGTCGGCGACGACGACGATCTCGCTAGGCCCCGCGACCATGTCGATCCCGACGACGCCATAAAGCTGGCGCTTCGCCTCGGCCACCCAGGCATTGCCGGGGCCGGTGACGACATCGACCGGCGCGATCCGGCCGGTGCCATGGGCGAGCGCCGCGATCGCCTGCGCGCCGCCGACGCGCCAGATTTCGTCGACTCCGCCAATATGCGCCGCCGCCATCACGACGGGATTGGTTTCGCCGCCCGGCGTCGGCGTGACCATCACGATCCGCTCGACCCCCGCGACCTTGGCGGGCAGGATGTTCATCAGCACCGACGACGGATAGGCCGCGCGGCCGCCGGGAACATAGACGCCCGCGGCATCGACCGCACGCCAGCGCGCGCCGAGCCGGGCGCCGGCGGCATCGCGATAATCGCGGTCCTCGGGCAATTGCGCGGCGTGATAGGCCCGGATGCGCGTCGCCGCGAGGTCGAGCGCGCCCCGCAATTCGGGGGCCAGCGCCGCATAGGCCGCGGCGCAGTCCTCGGCGGTGATGCGCCAGCCGCTGCTGTCGAGGTCGAAGCGATCGAAGCGCGCGGTATAATCGGCGAGCGCCGCGTCGCCTTCGGCCTTTACCCGCGCGACAATCGCCGCGACATCGGCGGATACGTCCGACGCACTCTCGCGCCGGTCGTCGACCAGCGCGTCGAATGCGGCGGCAAAGCCGGGGTCGGAGGCGTCAAGCCGCCGCATCGCGGACGGCCTCGCGGAATTTCTCGACCAGCGCGGGCACCTCGGCCGAACGCAGCTTGAACGCCGCGCGATTGACGATGAGCCGCGCCGAAACCTCGCTGATGATCGTCTGTTCCGCGAGCGCATTTTCGACCAGAGTCCGCCCCGTCGACACAAGGTCGACGATGTGCGACGCCAGCCCCAGCTTCGGCGCAATCTCCATCGCGCCGTTCAGCTTGATGCACTCGGCCTGAATCCCCTGCCCCTCGAACCAGCGGCGCGTCGTCGCGGGATATTTGGTCGCGACGCGGATATGGCTTTCGCCCAGCCCCGGCGGCGCGCTGCCCTCCGGCCCGGCGAGCGACAGACGGCAATGACCGATGCCGAGGTCGACCGGCGCATAGAGCTCCGAATAGTCGAACTCGTCGACGACGTCCGAACCCACGATGCCGAGCTGCGCGGCGCCGTGCGCCACGAAGGTCGCGACATCGAAGGCGCGCACGCGGATCAGCGAGATATGCGGCTGGTTCGTCCCGAACACGAGCGCGCGGCTCTTCTTGTCGAAGAAGTCGGCGGCCGGCTCGATGCCCACACGGGCGAGCAGCGGCAGCGCCTCGTCGAGGATGCGTCCCTTGGGGATGGCAAAGATGATCGGTTCGGGCATAAGCGAGGGCGCACATAAGCGCCAGCGGGAGAAAGGGCAATGAGCGAGCGGTACAAGTTCGTCGACATGAACGAAACCGGACCCGACGCCGTCCGCACCGCTTTTGCCAATCAGGTCGCCTATTGCCGCGCGGCCGAAGCGCCGATCACGGCGCGCATCGTCGCCGCTGTCGCAACGCTCCTCGACCGGCCCGAAACCGGCTTCGCACGCCGCATCGCCGACTGGCCCGGCGCGGCGCTTGCCGACGCGCTGCCGCTGCGCGCCGCCGGCGGGCTCCATGCGCTGCACCTTTCGGGCGCCGCAGACGATCTCGCGCCAATCTATGCCGACGCCAACGACATCAACGATGCCGTCATCGTGGCGGGCGTGGTGCGACGGCACGAGGCGGCGCTGCTGCCGTGGCTCGACGGTCCGCCGCAGACAAACGAGGCGGGCCGGTCGGCCAACTTCATCGCCGCAATGCTGTGGCTCGCCGATCAGGGCCTTCCTGCGCGTTTCGAGTGCCTCGAAATCGGATCGAGCGCGGGGATCAACCTGATGCTCGACCGTTATCATTACGACCTCGGCGGCGTCCAGGTCGGCCCCCAGCCCGGCGTCATGGCCTTCACCCCGGACTGGCAGGGCCGCCATCCGCCGCAGCATGCGATCGAAATCGTGTCGGCGAAGGGATGCGATGTCGCCCCCGTCGATCTGACCGATCCGGCGCAGGCACTACGTCTCAAAGCGTTCGTCTGGCCCGAACATGCCATTCGCTTCGCGCGAATCGAGGCGGCGATCGCTGCCGCCGAAGCGCGGCTGCCCGACCTCGTGCGCATGACCGCGGCCGATTTCGTCGAACAGGAATTGGCAAAGCCGCAGGCCGCGGGCACGACGCGCCTATTGATGCACTCGATCGTCTGGCAATATGTCCCCGGCGACCAACAGGCGCGCATCACCGCCGCGATGGAAGCGGCGGGCGCACGCGCGACCGCGGACCGGCCGCTCGCCTGGGTCGCGCTGGAAGCGAATCGCACCGTTCACGGCCACGAACTTGTCGTGCGCCACTGGCCGGGCGGCGCGGCGCCGGTGATGCTGGCGCGCGCGCACCCGCATGGCGCGTGGATCGAGTGGTTGGTGTAACCCCGCACTTTCCGTAAACGTAAAGTGATTGCGCGCGCCGCCGCGACGCGATAGGCATATCGCATGTTTTTCGGCTTCCTCGACGAGCTTCGCGCCGCGGGCATTCCCGCCAGCCTGAAAGAGCATTTGATGCTGCTGGAGGCGCTCGACCGCGAGGTGATCGATCGCAGTCCCGAACAATTTTATTATCTGAGCCGCGCCATCTATGTGAAGGATGAAGGGCTGCTCGACCGCTTCGATCAGGTCTTCAATAAAGTCTTCAAGGGGCTGCTCACCGATTACGGTCAGAACCCCGTCGACATCCCCGAGGAATGGCTGAAGACCGTTGCCGAGAAATATCTGACGCCCGAGGAGATGGAGGCGATCAAGGCGCTCGGCGACTGGGACGAGATCATGGAGACGCTGAAGAAGCGGCTCGAAGAACAGCAGAAGCGCCACCAGGGCGGCAACAAGTGGATCGGCACCGGCGGCACATCGCCCTTCGGCAATTCGGGCTATAATCCCGAAGGCGTGCGGATCGGCGGCGAAAGCAAGCACAAGCGCGCGCTGAAGGTCTGGGAAAAGCGCGAGTTCGCCAACCTCGACAACACCAAGGAACTCGGCACCCGCAACATCAAGATCGCGCTGCGCCGCCTGCGCAAATTCGCGCGCGAGGGGGCCGCCGACGAACTCGATATTCCCGGCACGATCGAAGGGACCGCGCGGCAGGGCTGGCTCGACATCCGCATGCGTCCCGAACGGCGCAATGCGGTCAAGCTGCTGCTTTTCCTCGACGTCGGCGGATCGATGGACCCGTTCATCAAGCTGTGCGAGGAATTGTTCAGCGCCGCGACAAGCGAATTCAAGAATCTCGAATTCTTCTATTTCCACAACTGCCCCTATGAAGGCGTGTGGAAAGACAACAAGCGCCGCTGGTCCGAACGCACGCCGATGTGGGATATCCTCCACAAATATGGCCACGACTACAAGCTGGTCTTCGTCGGCGATGCGTCGATGAGCGCTTATGAAATCACCCATCCGGGCGGCAGCGTCGAACATTTCAACGAAGAATCGGGCGCGGTGTGGATGCAGCGCATGACGCACGTCTATCCCGCCGCCGTGTGGTTGAACCCCGTTCCTTCGGCGCAATGGGGCTACACCCAGTCGGTGAAGCTGATCAAACAGTTGATGAACGACCGCATGTATCCGCTGACGCTGGCGGGGCTCGACGACGCGATGCGCGAACTGACGCGCAAGCATTGAGCCACGGTTTTCTTTAATCGTCATTGCGAGGGCCGAAGGCCCGTGGCAATCCAGAGCCTGCGTCAACCGCCCTGGATTGCTTCGCTCCGCTCGCAATGACGAGAAACTAGGCCCCGAATGATCGATCTCCCTCTCGTTACAATCCTTCTGCTCACCGGCTTCATCAACCTGATCGGTGCGCTGGCCTATGCCGCCCGCATCGCCGGCGTGCGGACGCGGCGGATCGCGATGTCGTTCGCGCTGTTCAACATCCTCGTGCTCTTTTCGCGCACCTCGAACAGTTTTCTGGGGCCGTTCCTCGCGAAGCGGATCGAAACGCGCATCCATGACGGCAGCGGCGCCTCGCTGTTCCTCGACATGCAATTGGTGCTGGCGGCGGCAAGCGTCGCGACGCTGCTCGGCATCCTGCTCGTTCCCACCGGCCAGCGCATGTTCGCCGCGGCGATCGGCTGGTACCAGAACAACCGCTCGACGACGCGGCTCGCGATGAAGGCGGTCAGCCCGAGCGGCCTGCGCACGATGCGCCAGTCGCTTCGTGTGCCCAGCCTTGGTCACCTCAAAGCCTGGCGCATGCCCAAGGGGATCGGCTGGGGTGTCCTGATCGCCAACTGCCTCGCGCAATCGCTCCTCGCGGTCGGCGTCGTCGCGTCGCTTTATGCGGGCTATCTCGCCCCCGAATTTCGCGTTACCGCTTCGCAGCTTTCGGCACTCATCAACGGCTTCGCGACGATCCTGCTCTTCGCCTTCATCGACCCGCAGCTGTCGGTGATGACCGACGACGCGGTCGAGGGCAAAGTCGACGAGGGTGATTTCCGCCGCGCGATCACCTTCATCTCGCTGAGCCGGCTCGCCGGCACGATCCTCGCGCAGGCGCTGTTGCTGCCCGCCGCGACGCTGATCGCTTACGTTTCCGTGCATGTCTGACGCGCCGATGCGGCACAGCCGCTTTCACGCCGTCCGCACGCGGCTCGAGGCGATGGCGGTCGAGCCCGGGCCGCGCGGCTGGTTTCTCGAATTTCTGGTGTTCGGCTTCAAACAGGGCTGGGCGTGCCTGTTCGGCGCGCTGATGCTCGCGCTTTTGCTCGGCACCCATCTATTCTGGCCCGACAGCGCGCCGGTCCACCGCTATGACGCGATCACCATCGGCGCGGTGCTGACCCAGCTCGGCATGCTCGCGTTCCGGCTCGAGACACCGCGGGAAGCGATCGTTATCCTGATCTTCCACATCGTCGGCACCGTCATGGAGCTGTTCAAGACCGCCGCGGGGTCATGGCAATATCCGGAAGGCAGCCTGCTCCACATCGGTGCGGTACCGCTGTTTTCAGGCTTCATGTACGCCGCGGTCGGCAGCTATATCGCGCGCGTCTGGCGCATCTTCGATTTCCGCTACACCGGCTATCCGCCGATGTGGACGAGTTACGCGCTTGCGGCCGCGATCTATGTCAACTTCTTCGCGCACCACTGGCTGCCCGACATCCGCTGGCTTCTGTTCGCCGTCACCGCGCTTCTCTTCTGGCGTTGTCAGGTGTGGTTCCGCCCGCTCCACATCCGCCGCCGCATGCCGCTGCTCGTCGGCTGGGGCCTCGTCGCGCTGTTTATCTGGTTCGCGGAGAATATCGGTACCTTCGCGCGCGCCTGGACCTATCCCAGCCAGGCCGATGGCTGGCACATGGTGGGGTTCGAGAAGCTGGGCAGCTGGTATCTGCTGATGATCATCAGCTTCGTGCTGGTCAGTCTGGTGCAGCAACCGAAGGGGCCGGATCAACCAAACGGCTGATCGATCGAGGGCGGCGGCTCGCTGAACCATTTCGGGCCGCTGTCGGTCATGTGAAAGCAATCTTCCAGCCGGATACCGAACTCGCCGGGAATATAGATGCCGGGTTCGTTCGAAAAGCACATGCCCGCCGCCAGCTTCGTGGTTTCGCCGCGCACCAGATTGACCGGCTCATGCCCGTCGAGGCCGATCCCGTGGCCGGTGCGATGCGACGTGCCGGGCAGGCGATAGCCCGGCCCCCAGCCGAGCTTCTGGTAATAGGCGCGCACCGCATCGTCGACCGTTCCCGCCGCCGCACCGATTTGCGCCGCGGCGAAGGCGACGTCCTGCCCCTTGCGCATTTCGTCCCACACCTGCCGCTGGCGCGGGCTTGCCTTGCCGTAGACGAAGCTGCGCGAGATGTCGGATTGATAGCCGTGCACGGTCGCGCCGCAGTCCATCAGCACCACCTCGCCCGCCTTCACCGCCTGCGGCTTGCCCGATCCGTGCGGATAGGCGCTCGCTTCGCCGAGCAGGATCAGCTCGAATTCGCTGTTGCCGCCCAGCGCACGCGTCGCGGCGCGCATGATCGCGCCAATGTCGGCCGGGGTCATCCCCGCCTCGATCCGCGGCGCGGTGTGGCGATAGGCGGCGATGGTTATGTCGCTCGCGACCTGCATCAGCGCGAGTTCGGCCGCCGACTTGATCATGCGGCAACCGCGCACGACCGGCGCACCATTGACGACGCGCGCCTCCGGCATTGCCTTTTGCAGCGCGTCGACCGCGAAATAGCGCACCGTCTCCTCGACGCCGATCCTGCCCTTGGCAAGTCCGCGCTTCGCCAGCCAGTCTGAAACGAAGCGGAGCGGATTTTCATCCTCGTTCCAGGTCAGCACGTCGGCCGGAACGCCCAGGCTTTCGCGCACCGACGGTTCCTCGAAAAAGGGCGTGACGATCGCCACCTCGCCCTCGCACGTCAGCACCGCGGCCGTCAGCCGCTCGCTCCGCCACCATTCGACCCCGGTGAAATAGATGAGGCTCGACCCCGGCTCGATCAGCAGCGCGCCGATATCGTTCGCGCGCAGCAGCGCCGCCGCCTTCGCGATCCGCGTCTTGCGTTCGTCGGCACCGATCGGGACGGCCTTTGCCGCGAGGTTGGGGAGGCCCGCGGTGTCGGCAGCGAGCGCGGAAATCGGCACACTCGCCGCCAATCCGGTCAGCGCCGCCGTACCCAGAAATTGCCGCCGCTGCATCGCCATCCCCTTATCCCTGGTAAATCAGCAAATCCGCAATCTCGTCACGCCACGCCGCCTCGTCGGGCAGCGCCAGCGCGTCGAGGTCGCCCGGCGCTGCCGCCGCATCATCGACCCACAGGCGCAAGTCGGACCCGCCGTTGATCACGTCGATCGCAAGCACATCGTCGGTATATTCATATTTGAAATCCTTGCCGCGCCAGATCGGATAATCGGGATAGAGCGCGCGGATCGCCTTGAAGCCCAGCGCCTGCACGCGCCACGGGCGGAACGTCGCATGGTCGTACCACGGGCCGTCAGCGTGGATATGGATGCCGCTGTTGAGCTGTCCCTTATGCTTGTGAAAGGTCGGCTCGAACCAGATGTCGCGCAGTTTGCAGCCCGTCAGCCATTCGGGGGCGAGCCGGTGCATCTCGGCGATCACCGCCCGCGCATCGATGTCGGGCGCGCCGAAGAGTTCGAGCGGGCGCGTCGTCCCCCGCCCCTCGCTGAGCGTCGCGCCCTCGACCATCACCGTCCCGGCATAGTCGCGCGCCATGTTGACGTTCGGCGCATTGGGACTGGGATTGATCCAAGCGCGGTCAGCGGGCCAGCCGAAACCCGGACCATCGGGCTGCCACCCCTCCATCGCGATGACACGATAGTCGACGTCGAGGCCGAAGTGGCGAAGGAACCAGTGCCCCATTTCGCCCAGCGTCAACCCGTGGCGCATCGCCATCGGCCCCGCACCGACGAAGCTTTCCCATCCGGCGCGCAGCAGCGTGCCTTCGACCGGGCGCCCCGCGGGATTGGGCCGGTCGAGCACCCATACCGCCTTGCCGTGCGCCGCCGCTGCCTCGAGGATGTAGAGCAAGGTGGTGACATAGGTGTAGATGCGGCAACCCAGATCCTGAAGATCGACGAGCATCACGTCGAACGTGTGCATCGCCTGCCCGGTCGGCCGCCGCACTTCGCCGTAGAGGCTGAACACCGGCATGCCGTAGGTCGGATCGGTGAAGTCGGGCGACTCCATCATATTGTCCTGCAGGTCGCCGCGCACACCATGTTGCGGCCCGAACACCGCGGTGACATTCACCCCCGCCGCGACCAGCGCGTCGATGCTGTGCGTCAGGTCAGCCGTAACCGACGCGGGATGCGCGAGCAGCGCGACGCGGCGCCCCTCGAGCGGTTTGCGAAGCGCCGGATCGGCGAGCAGGCGGTCGATGCCAAATGTCACGGTCATGCTGCGCCGGGTGCCCCAAGCGTCAGTTGAAAGCAATCGGGATGATGGAAGTCGGGCTTGCCGGGCGGGTGCCGCAGTGCCCAATAGCTTTTGGTGCCGTCCAGTTCCTCGATCACCGCCGACAGCGCGAGCTTGCTGCCGCGATCGGGATAGATGCCCGGTTCGATGCGCAGGATATAGAGCGCGGCGCCGCGCTCGCACGTCATGTCCCACGGCGCCAGATCGTCGCTTTTCAAGAGCGAGCGATAATCGTCGAACTGGTAGCAGGCCCAGCGGCCATCGGGCGCATAGTTGAACTCGGTATAGTCGGGCTGCCCCTCTTCGGTCAGAAACGCCTCGAAGCAGCTGCTCTGCCATAGCCCGTCGGTCGCCGTGTCGGCGATTACGAGCTGTCCTTCGCAGGGCGGCAGCACCAAGGCGCCGATATCGCCCTCGACCCCGAAGCGCAGCGAAAAACCGTCTTCGAACGACAGCGCCACCTCAGCCCACACCGCGCGCACCGCTTTCGCGGGCGTCCCGGGGTGGCAGATCAGCTGTGTGCGCATGCTATCCAAATCGCAAACCCCATGCTAAGCGCCCCCCGCTTTCAATGAGGCCGCCATGACGAACTATAAATCCGACCTGCTGCGCCTGCTCGACGAGCGAGGCTATATCCATCAGATGACCGACGCGGAAGGGCTCGATGCGCTTGCCGCCAAACAGGTCGTCCCGGGATATATCGGCTTCGACGCGACGGCGCCCAGCCTGCATGTCGGGAGTCTCGTCCAGATCATGATGCTGCGCCGCCTGCAGCAGACGGGGCACAAGCCGGTCGTGCTGATGGGCGGCGGGACGACGCGGATCGGCGATCCCACGGGGCGCGACGAGAGCCGCAAGATGCTGTCGGACGAAACGATCGCCGCGAACATCGCATCGATCCGCACGATCTTCGAACCCTTTCTGATCTTCGGCGACGGCCCGACCGACGCGGTGATGGTCGACAATCAGGACTGGCTGGGCAAGCTCGGTTATATCGAGCTGCTTCAGGAAGTCGGCACGCATTTCACGATCAATCGCATGCTGACCTTCGATTCGGTCAAGCTGCGCCTCGAACGCGAACAGCCGATGACCTTCCTCGAATTCAATTACATGATCCTTCAGGGGTACGACTTCCGCCATCTGTCGAAGGCGATGGACGTGCGGCTCCAGATGGGCGGATCGGACCAGTGGGGCAATATCGTCAACGGCATGGAACTCGGTCGTCGCATGGACGGCGCCGAGCTCTTCGGGCTGACGACTCCGCTGCTGACCACCGCCGCGGGGGCCAAAATGGGCAAAACCGCCGCCGGCGCCGTCTGGTTAAATGCCGCTCAACTGTCCCATTTTGACTATTGGCAATATTGGCGCAACTGCGACGACCGCGACGTCGGCCGCTTCCTGAAGCTGTTCACCGACCTTCCGCTTGCCGAGATCGCGCGGCTCGAAGCGCTCGAAGGCGCCGAGATCAACGAAGCGAAAAAGATCCTCGCCAACGAAGCGACCGCGCTGTGCCGCGGCGCCGATGCGGCGAAGGCTGCGGCGGAAACCGCGACGCAAACCTTTGAAAAGGGCCACATCGGCGGCGACCTGCCGCGCGTTTCGGCCCCGGCCGAAGGGATCGGCATCCTGAACGCGCTGCGCGAAATGGGTTTTGCGGCGTCGAACAAGGAGGCGCGCCGCAAGCTCGACGAGGGGGCGGTGAAGGTCGACGGCACGGTGATCCGCGACCCCCATTATCTGGTCGTGCCCGGCGAAAACGATGTGCCGGTCAGCCTGGGGGCAAAGAAGCACGGGCTCGTCACGCGCTGAATCCGCAAAAAAGCGTTTACGGATTCTTCAGCAATCGCGATGATCTTCTCCGGCAAACCACAAAGGTCCGGGACGTATGCGTAAGATTGACACGAGCAAAGCCCACTATGTCGGGCTCGACCAGCGAATTGCTCCGCGCAGCGACGTTTACTGTCGCCTGCCCTTCGTGCTGCCCGACGGGCGGCAGGAAATGTGCACCTGCGTCAACATCAGCGCCGACGGCTTGCTGATGCGTTACGAACGCGGGCTGGAGCCAGGCGATCTGGTCGTGTTCCGCATGCCCATCATCGGCCGCACGGCGGCAAAGGTCGTCTGGTCGCTCGGCGGCAAGACCGGTGTGCAGTTCGAAAAATCGATCACCGCCGAAGATTATCTGCCGATGATCCGCGCCATGGGCGCCCGCGGCGACGTAAACTAGCGCTTCCCGATCGCGGCGCCCCCGCGCAGGCGGGGGCCGTTGGAGACCCGTCTCTCCGTCGTTGCAAAAACTGCCAGCGGCCCCCGCCTGCGCGGGGGCGACGCTTGCTCACCCACTCCGCAGCAGCGGCACCGCCGCATCGCGCTCGAACAGATACAGGCAAAGCCGTACCGCTTCGCCGCGCGCGCCTTCCATTCCGCCGTCGCGTTCGACGAACAGCCGCGCATCGTCATGCGCCACCGGCAAGAGGCGAACGAGCTGTTCGGGCGTCGCCAAACGATAATCGGCGTCGCCCGACTGCTTGAGCCCCAGCAATTCGCCGCCGCCGCGCAGCTCCAGATCCTTTTCGGCGATCACGAAGCCATCGTTCGTGTCGCGCATCAACGCGAGCCGCTCGCGCGCCGTTTCGGACAGAGTCTGCGATCGCAGCAGCAGGCACACCGATTTCGCCGTTCCGCGTCCGACGCGGCCGCGGAGCTGGTGGAGCTGGGCCAGCCCGAAGCGGTCCGCATGCTCGACGATCATCAGGCTGGCGGCGGGGACATTGACCCCGACCTCGATCACCGTCGTCGCAACGAGAACGCCGATCTCGCCCGCCTCGAACCGTGCCATGACGTCATCCTTGTCCTGCCCTTTCATGCGGCCATGGACCAGCCCGACGCGCGCCTCGCCGAACCGGGCGCGGAGCAGCGCGGCGCGATCTTCGGCCGCGGCCAGTTCGCTCGCCTCGCTCTCGGCCACCAGCGGGCACACCCAATAGGCCTGCGCGCCGTTCGCCAGATGCCGGGCCAGGCCGTCGATCACTTCGTCGAGCCGGTCGACCGACACGACGCGCGTATCGACGGGCGTCCGCCCGGGCGGCATTTCGTCGAGCCGCGACACGTCCATCTCGCCATGGTTGGCGAGCAGCAGCGTGCGGGGAATCGGCGTGGCGGTCATGACCAGCAGATGCGGCGGACGCGCCGCCTTGTTCGTCAGCATCAGTCGCTGGGCCACGCCGAAACGATGCTGTTCGTCGACCACGACGAGCGACAGATCGCGGTAGTTCACCGCGTCCTGAAAGATCGCATGCGTTCCGACCAATATGTCGATGCTGCCGTCGGCAAGCCCCATCAGCGTCGATTCGCGCGCCCGTCCCTTGTCGCGGCCGGTCAGGATGGCGAGATTGACGGGCAGCCCGGCGAGCATTGATTGCAAGGTCGCATAATGCTGGCGGGCCAGAATCTCGGTCGGCGCGAGCAGCGCCGCCTGCGTTCCCGCTTCTACCGCCGCCAGCATCGCGCGCAGCGCGACAAGCGTCTTGCCCGATCCGACATCGCCCTGCAGCATGCGCAGCATCGGCGTGTCCTGCGCCATGTCGCCGGCGATCTCGCGCCCGACGCGCTCCTGCGCGCCGGTCAGGCCAAACGGCAGCCTTAGCGCATCGACCAATCGCCCGTCGCCGCGCACCGCCCTCCCCCGCCGATTGCGCAATCCCTGCCGGATCAGCATCAGCGCGACCTGACTGGCGAATATCTCGTCGTAGGCGAGCCGGTCGCGCGCCGCTTCGTCGCGCGGGCTGGCGTGGGCGCGTTCCATCGCATCGCGCCACGCGGGCCAGTTGCGACTCGCCAGCAGCGGCGCGTCGATCCATTCGGCAAGTTCGGGTCGGCGCTCGAGCGCCACCGCCGCCAGCTGCGACAGCCGCGCATTGGTCAGTCCTTCGGTCAGCGGATAGACGGGTTCATGTTCCGCAATCCCGGCTTCGCCCCCCGTTTCGGCGACATGGTCGGGGTGCACGATCTGGCGCATATCCCCATAAAGATCGAGCCGCCCCGACACCCGGCGCTTCTCCCCCAGGGGGAACAGTTTGCGCGCCAGACCCGACGTCCGCCCGAAATAGACCAGCCGCACATGGTCGCCCGCCGCGTCGAACGCCTCGACCCCGAACGGCGCCCGCGGCGATCGGCCGGGGCGGTAATCCTGCGCGGTCAGATCGACGATGATCGTCTGTCCCGCCTGCGCCTGATCGAGCCGGTCGACGGGCACGCGCGAAATCAGGCCGGTCGGCAGATGGAACAGCACATCGACAACGCGCTCGAGCCCCAGCCGCGTCAGCGGCTTGGCAAGCTGCGGACCGACACCCTTGAGGTCGGTCAGCGCGGCAAAGAGCGGGTTGAGGATTTCGGGTCGCATGGCTAGGGCGTGTCTAGCCTCGTCTTTCCGTTCGTGTCGAGCGAAGGAAACCCAACCTCTCTTCCGTTTGTGCTGAGCTTGTCGAAGCACCGCCCTTATTTCCAGCGGCGGAAAGAGAGAACAGCCCTTCGACAAGCTCAGGGCGAACGGTGAGTGGGGGCGATGTCCGTTTTCACTTCATCGCTTGCGCGATTAAAAGGCCCGCCATGCAAGACCGCCTCAAACGCCTGAAATTCCGTGCCTGGCACCGCGGCACGCGCGAGGCCGACTATATGATCGGCGGCTTCTTCGATCGCTATGCGGCGGCGTGGGGCGAAGACGAAATCGCGTGGTTCGAAGCCGTCGTCGAAGAAGATGACGTCGACATCATGGCGTGGGCGCTCGGCACCGGGCACCCGCCCGCGCATCTCGACCGACCGGCAATGATCGCCGCGATGCGCCGGCTGGACTATATTCCGCTGCCATGACCCGTCCCTCCGCCGACATTTTCGCCGCCATCACGTCGGCGTCGGCACCGCTGACGCTCGCGCGCACCGCGGACGGCTTCCTGCCGCTGTTGCTCGCCGATCTGGCGCGCACCAGCGACAAGCGGCTCGTCTATGTCGCGACCGACGATACCGCGATGCAGGCGGTCGCCGATGCCGCGCCTTTCTTTGCGCCCGACCTTGTCATCCATCGCTTTCCCGCCTGGGACTGCCTGCCCTATGACCGCGCCGGGCCGTCGATGCGCGTCAGCGCCGACCGGCTCGCCACGCTGTCGGCGCTGCAGGCGCCGCCGAAGCGCGGCGAACTGATCCTGACCACCGTCGCCGCGATCGCCCAGCGCACCCTCACGCCCTTCCGCATCCGCCAGCTCGCGACCACGCTCGCACCGGGGCAGCGGATCGATCGCGACGCGCTTGCCGAACTGCTCGTCGCCAACGGGTTCAACCGCGTCGATACCGTCGCCGATCAGGGCGAATTCGCGGTGCGCGGCAGCCTCGTCGACCTTTTCCCCGCCGGCGAGGACGCGGGGCTGCGCGTCGACTTCTTTGGCGACGAGATCGAGAGTATTCGCCGCTTCGATCCCGCCGACCAGCGCAGTCTTGGCCCCGCCAAGTCGCTGCAACTGCTTCCTGCGGCCGAAACGCTGCTCGATCAGGACACGATCAAGCGCTTCCGGTCGAGCTACCGCGAGATGTTCGGCGCGCAGGCAACCGGCGATCCGCTCTATCAGGCGGTCAGCGAGGGCCGGCGGCAGGCGGGGATGGACCATTGGCTGCCGCTGTTCGAGGAACGGCTGGCGACACTGTTCGACCATATCGACCCCGCAACCCCGGTGCTGCGCGGCCACCGCACCGACGCGACGGCGGAGACGCGCTTCGATGCGATCACCGACTATCATGCAAACCGCGTCGCGGCCGAGCGCGAGCAGGCGGGCAGCTATCGCCCGCTCGCCCCCGACACGCTTTACCTGACCTCGAGCGAGTGGGCGGCTGCCGAGCGCGACCGGCCGGTGCATGTCGTCTCCCCCTTCGATGTCCCGCCCGCGCCGAACGTCATCGATCTCGAAAGCTTTGCCGCCCGCGATTTCACGCCCGAGCGCGCGGCGGACCTCAACGTCTATGACAAGGTCGCCGACCATCTGTCGGACGAACGCCGCAAGGGCCGCCGGACGATTATCGCCAGCTATTCGGTGGGCGCGCGCGATCGCTTGTCGGGGCTGCTCAGGGACCATGGCGTCAGCGCGCTTGCCTCCGCCGACGGCTGGCAGGAAGCACTCGGCACCGCTTCGGCCGATGCCGGCGGCGCGACCGCAATGGTCGTTCTTCCGCTCGACCACGGCTTCGCGAGCGACGCGATCAGCCTGCTCACCGAGCAGGATATTCTCGGCGAAAGGCTGGTACGTCGTCAAAAGCGCCGCAAAAGCGCCGACGCCTTCCTCGCCGAACTCGCGACGCTCAGCGTCGGCGATCTCGTCGTCCACCTCGATCATGGCATCGGCCGCTACGAAGGGCTGACGTCGATCCCGGTCGGGAAAAGCCCGCACGATTGCGTCGCGCTCACTTATGCGGGCGGCGACAAGCTCTACGTCCCCGTTGAAAATCTGGACGTCCTCTCGCGCTACGGAGGCGAGAGCGACGGGGTTGCGCTCGACAAGCTCGGCGGCGAGGCATGGCAGCGCCGCAAGGCGCGGATGAAAGAGCGCATCCGCGAAATCGCTGGCGAACTGCTCGCGACCGCGGCGCAACGCGCGCTCCGCCCCGGCGAAGTGCTGGCGCAGGACGCCGCTTATCCCGCTTTCGCCGACCGTTTCCCCTACCAGGAAACCGACGATCAGGACCGCGCGATCGGCGACGTGCTGGAGGATATGGCGTCGGGCCGCCCGATGGACCGGCTCGTCTGCGGCGACGTCGGTTTCGGCAAGACCGAGGTTGCGCTCCGCGCCGCCTTCGTCGCGGCGATGGCGGGGGTGCAGGTCGCGGTGGTCGTGCCGACGACCTTACTCGCGCGCCAGCATTACACGAACTTCGTCGAGCGTTTCAAAGGCTTCCCGGTCAACATCGGCCGCCTGTCGCGTCTCGTGCCCGCGGGCGAAGCGCAGAAAACGCGCGACGGCCTCGCCAGCGGGCAAATCGATATCGTCGTAGGCACCCACGCGGTGATCGCGAAATCGGTGGAATTCCGTAATCTCGGCCTCGTCATCGTCGACGAGGAGCAGCGTTTCGGCGTCGTCCACAAGGAACGGCTGAAGCAGCTCAAGGCCGACGTCCATGTGCTGACGCTGACGGCGACGCCGATCCCGCGCACCTTGCAGATGGCGATGTCGGGGCTGCGCGAACTCAGCGTCATCCAGACGCCCCCGGTCGACCGTCTGGCGGTACGCACCTATGTCGCGCCGTGGGATCCGGTGGTGATCCGCGAAGCGCTGCTGCGCGAGCATGACCGTGGCGGCCAAAGCTTCTTCGTCACCCCGCGCATCAAGGATCTGCCCGACATCGAGGAGTTCCTGCGCACCCGCGTCCCCGAAATCAAATATGTCGTCGCGCACGGCCAGATGGCGCCCGGCGAAGTCGAAGAGCGCATGAGCGCCTTCTACGATCGCAAATATGACGTGCTCGTATCGACCACGATCGTCGAAAGCGGCCTCGACATTCCGAGCGCCAACACCTTGATCGTGCACCGCGCCGACCGTTTCGGCCTGGCCCAGCTTTACCAGCTCCGCGGCCGCGTCGGCCGGTCGAAGACGCGCGCCTACGCGTACCTCACGACGCCCGAGGGCGGCGCGATCACCGACACCGCCGAAAAGCGGCTCAAGCTGCTCGGCGATCTCGACACCTTGGGGGCTGGCTTCCAGCTTGCCAGTCACGACCTCGACATTCGCGGCGCCGGCAATCTCGTCGGCGACGAACAGTCGGGACATATTCGCGAGGTCGGATTCGAACTCTATCAATCGATGCTCGAAGAGGCGATCCTCGTCGCCAAGGCCGAAGGTGCTGGCGTCGCACCGCCGCGCGAGGCCTTGTCGCCCGTTATCACGGTCGATGCGCCGATCCTTATCCCTGAAGATTATGTACCCGACCTGCCGCTACGCATGGCGCTCTATCGCCGCCTCAACGAGGCCGAGGACCGTACCGGGCTCGACGGTTTCGCGGCCGAGATGATCGACCGCTTCGGCCCGCTGCCGCCCGAAACCGCGAACCTCATCCAGCTCATGGAGATCAAGGCGAACGCGAGGGCGGCTGGCATCGCCAAGCTCGACGTCGGCACCAAGGGCGCCCTCGTCAGCTTCCACGGCGACCAGTTCGCCAATGTCCCCGGTCTGATCGCCTATGTCGAGCGGCTGAAGGGTCGCGCGCGCATCCGGCCCGACAACAAGCTGTCGGTGAGCGGAGACTGGATCAGCGCGGGCGCGCGGCTCAACGGCGCACTGCAACTGTCGAAAGGTTTGGGGAAACTCGCACGGCAGGCGAGCTAAGACGGCCGCTATTGCGGACTTATTCCATCAGCCCCGGCAGTTCGCTTCCCGGCACCGGCCCCGACTTCAGAAAGCCCTGCCAGGTCGCAACGCCCAGTTCGCGCAGCCGCTCGAGTTGGCGTTCGTTCTCGACCCCTTCGGCGACGACGAGCAATCCAAGCGCACGCGCAAGGTCCACGATCGCGCGCACCACGATGCGGTCGCGGTCGCTGCCGTCGATCGTGCGCGTGAAACCATTGTCGATCTTCAGATAGTCGATCGGCAGCCTGGCGAGCAGCGACAGGCTGGAATAGCCCGTTCCGAAATCGTCGATCGCGATTGCGCAGCCAAGCGCCCGGATTTGGGCAAGCTGTGCCGCTGCGCTGGCCGGATCGCTGAGCATCGCCTGTTCGGTGAGTTCGAGCGTCAGGCGGTCGGGATCGACACCAGTGGCCTTCACCATCGCCGCGAAACGGTCGGCGAAATCGGGATCGCCGAGGTCGGCGGCGGTGATGTTGAGCGACACGCGAAGCTTGCCGAGCGCCCGCGGCCAGCCGGCGATCTCGGCCAGCGCGACGCGATGCGCATGTTCGGTAAGCTCGCGTTCCATGCGCGCCGCGCGCGCTGCGGTAACCAGCGGTCCGGCGCCGAGCAGGCCGAGTTCGGGATGTTGCCAGCGCAGCAGCGCCTCGACCCCGATCATCGCTCCCGTCGCGACCTCATATTGCGGCTGATAGAAGATTGCGACCTCGTCATTGGCGAGCGCCGACTTGACCATCACACCGTCGCGCGCCGATGCTGGACGTGCGAGCTGGTCGGCAGCGGCGCGAAGCTGCTCCTCGACGGGCTCGTCGCGCGTGATCAGCGCCGTAACGATGCGAATCGCAAGCCGGCCATTCGGATCGCCGACCATCGGTTCGGCCAGCGCGACGTGCAAAGCCCGCTCCTGCGCGCGCAGCGCTCCGAGCGATAAGGGCACCGCAGGCACGATCAGGAAGCGCGGCCCCTCGAGCCGGCCGACGAACGAGCCATGACCGAATTCGTCAGCGGCAAAGGTTTCGAGCCGGCGCGCGACTTCGTCGAGCAGCGCGTTTCCGGTCTCGGTACCGGCGCTATGGTTGATTCGGGCGAGCTGGTCGACCTGGACCAGAATGACGCCCGCGTCGGCGCCGTGCCGACCGTGGAGATTTTCAAGGTGCCGAACGCTTTGTGCGTTCGTGTCAACTGTGCGATTCATTGGCGCCCCCTAGCAGGCTTTGCTTGCCAATCTCTTCCCTTTTGCACCATCATTCAGGCGATGGCCGCAAATTCCGCCCCGCCTGTCGCTCCACTCACCGACGGTCACGGTCGGCGCATCAGCTATTTGCGCCTGTCCGTTACCGATCGCTGCGACCTCAGATGTCGGTATTGTATGGCTGAGGAGATGCAGTTTCTGCCTCGATCCGCGGTCCTCAGTATAGAAGAAATGGGCGTACTTGCCGAACGCTTTGTTGCGCGCGGCGTCCGCCGTATCCGCCTCACCGGCGGCGAACCGCTCGTACGGCGCGGGATCGATCTGCTCGCGGCGCAACTGGGCGCGCTCATCGGCCGCGGGCTCGACGAACTGACGCTGACCACCAACGGCATGCGGCTGGCCGACCATGCTTCGATGCTTGTCGAAGCGGGGATTCGCCGCGTCAACGTCAGTCTCGACACGCTCGACCCCGACGCCTTTCGCCACATTACGCGCGTCGGCGAACTCGCTACGGCGCTGCGCGGCATCGCCGCAGCCCGGGCCGCCGGGTTGGCGGTGAAGATCAACATGGTCGCGCTGGCAGGGCTCAACGAAGACCAGCTTCTGCCGATGCTCGACTGGTGCGCCAACGAGGGCTGCGATTTGACCCTCATCGAGACCATGCCGCTGGGCGAGGTCGCCGATGAGCGCAGCGATCATTATATTCCGCTCCACCATTTCATCGCGCCGCTGCGCGCCGATCGCGCCATCTTTCCGGTCGATCGCCACACCGGCGGCCCGGCGCGCTATTTCGGGATCGAGGACAGCCCGGTCACGCTCGGCCTGATCACCCCGCTCAGCGATAATTTCTGCACCAGTTGCAACCGCATCCGCCTGACGGTCGAGGGGCGCATCTATATGTGCCTCGGCCAGGACGACCATGTCGACCTGCGCGCCGCGCTGCGTGAAGGGAGCGATGTCGATGGCTTGATTGATGCCGCATTGGCTGGCAAACCCCGCGCGCATGACTTTCAGATCGAACGAAAGTCCACACCGGCGGTCGCGCGTCATATGAGTGCAACGGGCGGTTAGATCACGCCCCAGGGGGACCAGATGCAACGCAAGATCGCGCTCGTCGCGTCGAATGCGCCCGCGGCGATGGAGGCGGAGGCCGAGCTTCGCCCGCTTTACGATTTCGTCGATCTTGGCGAAGCCGACATGCTCATCGTGCTCGGCGGCGACGGCTTCCTGCTGCACATGCTGCACCAGCTTCTCGATCAGCGGCGCAGTCTGCCCGTGTTCGGGATGAACCGCGGCACCATCGGCTTCCTGATGAACGAATTTCGCGTCGAAGGGCTGATCGACCGCATCGCGAGCGCCCGCCCCTTCCTGATCCACCCGCTGCAGGGCGATATCACCACGATCAGCGGCGAACGGCACATCCTGCCGGCGATCAACGAAATTTCGCTGCTGCGCGAAACGCGGCAGGCCGCGAAGCTTGAGGTGCTGATCAACGAAAAGCAGATGCTCGAGGAACTTGCCTGCGACGGCGTGCTCGTCGCGACCCCGGCGGGTTCGACCGCCTATAATCTGTCGGCGAACGGCCCCATCCTGCCGCTCGAATCCGAAATGCTCGCACTGACCCCGATCAGCCCGTTCCGCCCGCGACGCTGGCGCGGCGCGCTGGTTCCCGAATCGACGCGCATCCGTTTCAACGTCCGCGAAGCCGCCAAGCGGCCCGTCAGTGCGGTCGCCGACCAACGCGAAATCCGCGACGTGAAGACCGTGCTCGTCACCACCGATCGCAGCCGGCCGCTCACGCTGCTCTTCGATCCCGATCAGGGGCTCGACGAACGTATCGCGATGGAACAATTCATCGTTTGACCGCTTGCGCGGCCGCCGGGCGCGGTTAGCATCGCCCTTCACATGAATGGGGGAATTTCATGCGTCTGACCATGCTTGCTCTTTTGCCATTGCTCGCGCCGCAGCCGGCCTTCGCCGAATCGTGGCGGCTTGCCGCCTATTCCAGCAACGCGCCGCAGCTTGTCTATCTTGTCGATATCGATTCGGTGCAGCGGTCGGGCACCACCGTCACCTTTCGCCAGCAGACGCTCTACGAAAGCACGACCGATACGCGCGATTTCGACCGCACGATGACCACGCGGCAGGCCGACTGTGGTTCGAACACGTCATTCATGCGCGACAGCAGCTTTTACGTCGCCGGCAAATATCTGGATACCGAAGCGGGGCCGTCGGACTCGACCACCGCGCAGTCGGGATCGGTGCTACGGCAGCTGATCGATACGGTCTGCGGCCGCTCGGACTATTTCTCGCCCATCCTCCCGGCGCCCGAAAGCTGGGTGCGCGAAAAATTTCGGTCGGGCTTCTGAACGATCCGTAAAAATTGCCGTACAACCCCCTTGCAAAATGATCCGCATGGCGGCAAAGGGGCCGCCTTGCCCGCCTCGGCGGGCTGCTCCTCGGTAGCTCAGCGGTAGAGCAATCGACTGTTAATCGATCGGTCGTAGGTTCGAATCCTACCCGGGGAGCCATTCACTTAAATCGCTGAAGCGGAACGCCGAACCGGACGACAAGCCGATGTTCGTCCAGTATCGCGCCTCCAGAGGCGACGCCTATCGGGACTGCCGACGAAATTCCTGCGGCGTCATGCCGGTGTCGGCCTTGAAGGCTCGGTTGAACGGGCCGATCGAACCAAATCCGCAATCCAGCGCAATCGTCAGGATCGGCAAGTGGGCGAGCGCCGGATCGACCAGGCGGCGCTTTGCCTCTTCGATGCGGTAGCCGTTCACCATCTGATTGAAATTGGGGTAGCCAAGCGCACCGGTAATGCACTGGGTCACCTTATATTCGGGCTCACCCGTGAGCCGTGCCAGGTCGGCAACGCGCAGATCAGCCTCGGCGTAGAGGCTGTTCTCGCGCATGAGCGTGATCAACTGCGCTTCAAGCCGGGGGTCCGACGCAACGGGTTTCCGCGAAGCGCGCGCCTTCGGATCGACGAGCGGATGCCGTTTCCGATGGCCGAGGGCCAACCCATAGCCGAATACCGCCGCGATCGCGCAAACGACCTTGACCGGAATGCTGAGTTGGGATGCGGCCGACCCGTCGGGCGCCCCGTCGACGGCCAGGACCGCCACCGCCAATATGGCTGCGTAGATGCCTGAATACAGGATGCGGAAGCGCCGTTCGGATTTGTCGCTTTGCGCGCGCAGATCGAGCAACGGTTCGGCCACCGCCATAAGCAGCATGGCGGAACTCCCCAATCTGGCAAGATTATCCAGGATCCTGAGAGGCATGCCGTCTGCCGGCACCAGCGATGTCACAGCGGACGCGATCATCACCATCAGCACCGCGGCGACCGGCCACCAGTCGCCTCGCGACGGAGATTCGCACCGGAAAAGCGACCGGGTTGCCAGCCACGACCATCCGCATGTCGCATTACCCAGGATCGCAACCGCGTCGACGGCCATACCCAGCCGCGATGCCAGCACGGACTTGAGGCAGAATGCGAGCGACGCACAACAAAAGGCCGCGCCGTAGAGAAGCGAAAGGTCGATCCTCATCGGGTCCGGTCGCTGCGAACGAATGCCAGGCTGCAAAATCGACGCCATCAACGCAGAACCCTTAAAGACTCCGGACAGAAACCACGACGCTCACCGGATCGGTTGGCCTCGCATGCCCCCCATCGGCAATCGCACCCTGCAACAAGTAAACCGCGGGGGGCGATCGGCAAGCATATTCGGCGGCCCGCTGGCCCGTGCGGCGGATCCGATGGCCGAAATTTCATCGGCAATGTGAGGCAATCGACGCAAAAAAACATCGCCGAATTCCAAACCGGCAAGACTAGCGGCGCCAAAATGACCGATCCGGCGGGTGGCCCGAGCGGAAACGGGGACGAAGGAGAGATGGCCGACCGGCCCGCCTCTTTGCAACGACCCGACGATCCGTGGCCGCCCATATTTTGGACTTAACAAGGTCATGCGATGAAGAGTCTCACGGACATCCCGGTCCCTACCCGCCTCAAACTGTCGACGCTCTGGACAGCAACAATGTTCTGCTATGTCTATGGCGACTATTTCGGCCTCTATACCGATAACAAGCTGGCATCGATGGCGCAGGGAAACATCGGGCCGCTTGGACCCGCAACCCCTGGAACGCTGGTTGCCGTTTCGCTGATGATGGCGATCCCCGCGCTGCTGATCGCGGCGACGCTCTATCTCCCGGCAGCAATTTGCCGCTGGAGCAATATCGTCTTCGGCCTTTTGTATACCGCTATCATGGCGATGACGCTGCCGGGTGCCGCGCCATTCTACATCACTCTGGCGATCATCGAGATGGCGCTCACCGCCTCGATCGTCATCGCCGCCTGGACGTGGACTACCACCGAAGGAGGCCCGGAATGAGCGCGGACGCTTCGCATGCCCGCCTCGCCGGATTCCTGTATCTGGGAACGATAGGCTTTGGCGTTTACGCAGAAGTCGTCGCCCGCGGCGCCTTGATCGTGCGCGGCGATCCCGCCGCAACCGCACAGGCCATTTTCGCATCGGGATCGACATTCCGGCTCGGGATGATCGCCGATCTCGCGATGCTGGGTTGCTATATCGGCGTCACCATTCTCCTGCATGGCATCTTCCGCAAGGGAGCGCCGCGGGTCTCGGCCATAGCCGCTTCTTTCAGCCTGATCGGCATCGCGATGCTCGCATGCGATACGCTGCTGTCGGCGATGATTTTGCGGCTCCCGGATTTGGGGCAGCCGTCATCCTCGCTCGCCGATTGGGTGTATCTGCTGCTGCGCGTCCATGGCGACGGCTACAAGATCAGCCTTGTTTTCTTCGGCGCTTATTGCCTGCTCCTTGGCTGGCTCATTTGGCACGGACGCGCGATGCCAAGAGCCATCGGCCTTCTCGTTGCTGCGGCGGGCGCATGCAATCTCGTCAACAGCCTCGCCTGGCTCGGAGCGCCGCTCCGGGCGGCGCAGCTTCCGCAATATTTCACCCTGCCCACTCTGCTCGGCGAACTGGCGCTCGCACTGTGGTTGCTGGCGTTCGGCATTCGCGAGCGCGAGGCGTAATATGCGAACACAGAGCGAAGCCGTTCTGCCCGAGCAAGGCCGATGAGCGCTCCCGACAAGCGAGGCGAATTCGGGCGCGATCGAAATACGCCTTGCGAAAAGCCGTACGCGGCGTCGCTCCGCGACGCCCTTCGAACCAGGCAGAATTCCAAATTGCTCATTGTCGTCGCAGCCGACGGTCATGCGGTTGCGCAAATTCGGGCTCTGGCGTCGGCCTGCCTCGAAATCGACGATCGTACCAATGCCGACGCCTGTCCCGAGATATCGCCGGTCGAGTCGAACATGAGGGGATTGCGGGACGGTCTGACGCAAAGGCAATTCGAAATCGCCCTGGGCGTCATGCGCGGCCTGTCGAACAAAGGCATCGGCCGCGAACTCGGTATTTCGCATTTTACCGTCCGCAACCATTTGTCGCGGATATTGCTGCTCCTTGGCCTTTCTTCCCGCCAGGAGCTCGGCGACTATCTTCGCGCGCGGCTAATTCAGCCGACGTAGCGGCCCATCGGCTGGATCACGTAACGCGCCCCGACTTGGCGCCACGGCATGAAGTTATAGGCGAGCAGCATCCCGATGCGGTTTTGGAAAAGCGCTTCGATATCATGCGTCCATTTGCCCGCGAGCCACACCCGAAAGGCGATCAGCAGAAGCCAGATCGTCTTCCACCCGACCTCTATTATGTCGCGCGATCGGCCCCGAATGATATCCGGAAAATGGTCGCGCTTGCCTGCCATTTTGCAGCTCCGTCGAGCCCGCCTATTTCGCTGCCCGGTAAAATTTTGCATTGGCGGGCAAGCGATTGGCAGAGCAAAAGGTCCATGCGTCGCCCACCCCAACAAGCTCAAACGATTGGGGTCCGGTGATCCTGTAATCCTGTGTGGCGGGCATCGGCCGTCCATCGATGTCGGGGCAGCTCTCGGTTTGCCGAAAGGCGTTTGTGCTCGTCATCTTCAGGCTGGTGAACTTGCAGCTGTTGCCGCGCTGGACGATCCGGTCCTCGGCTAGATAAATCGCGATGTCGGCGAAGGGCTTTTCGCAGGTTGAGATGCGCGCATCGACATAATAGCCGACCGGCAGCGGCAAAATGCGCGACTGGCCCGGACCTGCCGCTCCCCCAGCATTGGCCACAGCACCGCGTGGGCATTGTTTCTCCAGCGTTCGGATCGCCGCCGTCGATCCGGCAAGCGAAAGCGCCGTCAATTCGGTCCATTCATCGCCGCCGTCATAGCTTGCGTAGAGCGAAAGGTCGCTGTCGGCGCCCATCAGCAGGCCGCGGGCGACGGGATCGAGCGCGCCGCTGAAATCGGGCTTTCCGGCTTCGGGGCTCAGGCTTTGCGTCGCCTCGCTGCCTTCGCCGGCGCTTCGAAAGCCGATCAGCAGGGGCTTGCCCGGCGGGGGCAGGTGCAGCCCCTTGGCCGGCACGATCGTCATCGCCACGGCGCCGCCCGGTTGGCAACGAAGCCCCACCGCGGTGAATTCGGGATGCCCCGTTACCGCGGCGACGGTGCCGGCACCGCTTCCCGCGACCTGCCAGCGCGCGCTGTGAAGGGTGGGCGGCGGCCCGGCGCCTTCGCCGGTTGACGCCGACAGGTCCGCATCGGTGCCGCGGCGCCGTTCAACCACCGCCCATTTGCGTCCATCCCACCGCAGGACTTCCAGGCACATATCCGCCCCGACGCTTCCGCACACCGTCCCGTGAACCGAAAGGCCCAGCCCGGTGCGCCCCTTTCCGTCGAGCTTCACCGCCTGCCAGTCCCGGACATTATCGTTGAAGATTTCGCGATAGCCGTTGCGGTCGGACCCAAAGATGGCAATCATGCATCCGGCCGTGCCGCAATAGGCCGAATAGCCCGCGTTGGAGCATCGCGCACTGCTGTAATCCACCACCCAGTCGGGCTTTCCGTCGCCCGTCACCTCGGTCTCGACCGCGAAATGCGCGCGATCGGGAATGAATTTGCCGCCTTCGGCGCGGCATTCCTGTTTCAGACTGTCATAGAGCGCCTGCACCTCGCGCGGCCAGACCTTTGGCGTCGCCGCGGGTTGCGACTGAACGAGCGCGAGCAGCGGCAGCAGCATCGACGATGCCGTCATCAACGGGCGGATCATGGACGCCCCTCCGCCGTCATAACGCAACGATGGCCAGAATGTGCCCGCATGATCGCTCCCTCTCTATCGACCCGGCCCTTCCGCCAGGTGTCGCCAGAGAGCTAGCGAGCGCGATGCCGCAAAGTCTTCACGCCGTTCTAAAGATTATCTCAAGCCAGACCGGCCTTGCGCTCCAGCCTTACCCGCGCAATTGGGCGCGCAGCCGTTGCAACCGCTGTTTGAGTTCGGGATCTTCCGACGCCTTTGCCGCAGCCTCGGCCGTATCGAGCAGCGTACCGGCCTTGGCACGGTCGCCCAGCCCCAGCATCGTCTCGGCCCGCGCCGCGGCCAGTGTCGCGGCGAAATCGGGCCGCCCGGTCAATTCTGCAACCTTGGTTGCATCGACAAGCGAAAAGCTGCGCTGCGCTTGGATGAAGCGATGGTTCGCAAGTTCGCACTCGCCCAGATAGAATTGAATCGCATGGGTCAGCCCGTAATCGGCGCCGAATGCCTGGCGGGCCTTTGCCGCCGCATCCGCCAGGATGGGCAAGGCATCGCGGCGCCGGTTCGTCTGACAGAGAGCCGACGCATAGTCATTCTGGCCGACAAGCGCCTGATGGGACAGCGCTCCGGCCTGCGTGGCCGCCCCCTCCCAGACCCGCTTCGCCTCCACCGCGGCCTCGCCATAGCGTCCGAGGGCGGCGAGGCTTTCGAACCGCGTCGAATGCATCGCCAGCGTGAAGCGATGATCGGGACCGAAGCGCCGTTCGAGCGCGGCTATCAGCGGACCGCTTTCGCGCAGCGCGCGCTCATGTTCGCCGAGCATAGACAGCGCCGTCACCCAGTGCTGCCGCGTCACAAGCGTGTCCGGATTGTCCGCTCCACGTATCCGGGTCGAGTCGGCGACGATAGCCCGCGCCACCGGTTCCGCCTCTTTAACCTTGCCCTCGCGTAGCATCACCAGCGCCAGCGAAGACCGCGCTTTCAGCAGTTGGGTCGGCGAAACGCGCGCGCCCGGCGCCGAACCGATCGCGACCGCACGGCGTATCGCGCGCTCGGCCCGCTCGATGTCGGCGGTGTAGGCATAAGCCCCCTCCGACTGCGCCAGCGCGAAGCCGATACGCCCGCTTTTCGCCCGGTCGCCGAGCGCCTTTTGCTCTTTGGCGATGGCGGCCCCTGCCGCCTCCAACCGTCCAGGCTGGCCCGAAGTTGCGTCCATATGGATGCTGCCGAGCCGGCCCAGGACGGCATCCTCGCTGTCGGCTTCCCCGGCCTTGCCGAACAGCGTGGCGGCGCGCGCATATTCGGTGCGGGCGGTGTCGAAATCGCTGCGCTGATAAAAGGCGCGCGCGACCGCGAGATGGAGCCGCGCGGCGGTGCCCGGCGAGCGGGCATAACGCGCGTCGATATTCGCGCTCGCGCGCTTCATCGCCTCGATGACCGTTTCGTCGGTGCTCGACTTCGCCGGATCGGGGCTGGACAGCACATCTTCGGCGATGAAGGCATAGCTGGTCTCGGCCTGATCGCGTGCCTCCAGTGCCGCACCGCGCTGATGCCAGGCATAGGCCGCCAGCGCGCTCGACGCGATAAAGCCGCCCGCGAGGCTCGCGATGGCGGCGCGGATCCAAGGACGCCGCGCGGCCTGTTTTTCCTCGAACCGCCGCGCTTCTTCGGCGGCCGCCGCCCGCCGCGCCGCCGCCGATGCGTCGGCTCGCCGACGGTCGATCGTCTCGAGCCGGTCGGCGAGATCGGCGGCGCTGGCCAAGCGGAGCGCCGGATCGCCCTCGGCCGCGGCCAAAATGTCCGAGCGCAGGACGGGATCGGCGATGCGGCCTTCCCAGCCGGGCGCCAGCGACGCCGAAAAATCGCCGACCACGAGCTGATAGAGGATCATTCCCAGCGCATAGATATCGCTTTTCGCCGTCGGCATCGCATCGCCGGTCAGCTCGGGCGCGCGATAGGCAAGCGTTCCCGACCGCGGTTCGTCGCGCGCCAGATCGGGGTCGAGCGATCCCGGATCGGTGATTTGAAAGCTGGCGAGCACGCTATCGTCGAGGAGGCGCCCACTACCGAAATCGGCCAGCCGGATCGTTTCGCCGCCGTCCTCGGTCGCGATAAGGATATTCGCGGGTTTCAGATCCTTATGCAGCACGCCCAGATCGTGCATCCGCGCGACCGCGCGCGCGATCATCGCCGCGACCGCAATGCGCGTCTCGACCGCAATCTCCGCCAGCCCGCCCCGCTCGGACGCCCACGCCGTCAGATCGCGGCCGCCATAGCTATATTCGAGGAAGAAGGGCGACGCGTCGAAATTCCATTCGAGCAGCGCGGGAAGCGGGGCCGATTTGCCGAGTCCGGCAAAGAGCAGGCGAGTCAGCGCCGCTTCGCGTTTCAGACTACGCAGCCGGTCAGGCGCATCGGCGAATTTGAAGACGCGCGTCTCGCCGGTCTTGTCATGGCGCGCCAGCCAGACATCATCAGCGCCGCTATCGCCAAGCGCTTCGACCAGCCGCCATTGACGGCGGCCGGGGACCGCGTCGCCGGCGGCAAAAGCAAAGCGCGGCGCCAGCGGGGACTCGACGCTTTCGATCGCAACCGGCGCGGCGAGCTTGTATCCGACCCGCGGCACCGTCTCGACAATCTGCTCGCGCGTTTCGCCGAGCGCCTTGCGCAATTTCGATATGGCCGTGGTCAGCGACCCCTCGACCACGGTGACGCCCGGCCACACCGCATCGAAGATCTCATCCTTCGTCACGACCTCGCCCGCGCGCAGAAGCAGCTCGTGCAGCACTTCGAGCGGCTTGCCCTCGAGCGTTACGGCATGACCATCGACACGCAGCGTCCAGCTGGCTTCGTCGAACTCCGCCCCCGCGAACTTCCAGAGCCTGCGCCTCCGTCGGGAAGAGCTTGATTGCGTCATGGCGACCCCCTGTCCGGTCAACTTTAGAAATTCTTTAGAGTAGCTTCAAGACTTTGAGGACCCACCAAAATAGCCCGTTCGTCACGCGAGGCATCCTTCGCAGGTGCTTCCGCTTTTCAAGCGTCCGGTGCGCGGTCCCACGGGTTCGTCCGCCGGCCTTTTTCGGGGGCGGTATATGAAGGGAAAGATACTCGGGTTCGATGAGGCGACCGGCAAGGGCGCGATATCGGCGGACGATGGCACGCGCCACAAATTCGATCGCGCCGATTGGCGCGGCGGCGACAAGCCACCGACGCCCGGGCTCGTCGTCGACTTCGAGAGCGAAAACGGCGGTGCGCGCGAAATCTATCCCGTCGGCGGTTCCGCGATGGCCGCGCTCGGCACGATCGGGGCCGATCTCGGCGCGCTGACCGAGTCCGAACAAGGGGCGCGGATCGCCGCGTTGATGACCCGCTCGCTTGCGGTTCCGCTGGCGCTTCTCGTTCTCCTTGCCTGTTTCCTCTCCGCGCTCACCTCGCCGGTTCAGAGCGCGACGCTGATCGGCCTTGGCAATGCGATGGACGATCTGGGCCGCGTTGCCGCAGCGAAGGAAATGCTCGGCGGCGGCAAATCAGGCTTCGACACCGTCCAGACGCTGCTCATCCTGCGCTTCGCCGCGCCGATCGCCGCGCTGTGGCTGATCTGGGCCGCATGGTCCGGCAAGTCCGAACGGCTGCCCATGCTGGTCACCGGCGCCGCGTCGATCGTTGCGGCGCTGATGGTCGTCATGCTTCGTTCGGCGATCCTGTCGATGGTCCCCGATTTCGTCCGCGACCGGATGGCCGACGGGATCAGCCTCGGCATCGGCACATGGCTGCTGCTGCTCGCCGGCGCGGCCCTGATTGCCGCCGGACTCGGAAAGCTGCGCAACCCGCTCGCAAAGGACTGATACGATGCCTCACGCCAAGAAATTCCTGGTTGCCGCCGCCGCATTGTCGCTCGCTGGCTGCGGCGGCGGCGATCCCAAGCCGTCTGAAACGCGCGACCTGGCCGCGGGCGAAGGTCCGTCGGGTGCGATGACCTATTATGGCAAGAAGATCGAGGTCGATTGCGGCGGCACCGTGATACCGCCGCGCCCCGAAGGAAGCGCGGTCGACGATCTGCGCGGCCTCCGGCTCGGCGTCCCGCTCGATACCGCAGTCCGCTTCGTCCAATGCCCCGACGGCAAGGAGGCGGACAGCATCCTCCTCGAAGGTGACGGTCCGCAACTGTCGCGCGATCAGGCCGGCCTCAAGATCCGCAGCTTCGTGCGCGTCGCCACGGGCCAGCACAAGGCGCGGTGGAGCTCGACCGATGTGCTGAACTATGACCCGCGCAACCGGCTGGAGCAGGTCGATGCCGAATGGAGCCTCTATGCCGACGGTATGCCGGGGCAGGAGAAGCTTTATGCATTGTGGCTGACCCAGCCCTTCCAAAAGGGTGGCGAGCCGACGATCGCTTCTCAGCAGGCGGCGCTTGAACAGAAATATGGCAAGCCGTCGCTCACCGGCGATCGCGGCGAGATGTTCTGGCTGCGCGGTCCCGATGGCAAGCCGCTACCCGAATTCGACCGCGAAAAGCTGCGCGAATGCAGCGCCGGCATATCGATCTACGGGACGCAGATGAACTGGCGCCCCGACTGCGGGTTGACCATCGTCGCGATGATCGAGCCGGCCTATGGCAATCCGCAACTGGCGCAGGCCGTTCGTGTCGCGATGATCGATGCCGCCGCCTATTATGATTATGAGGTCAACCGCTTCCCGCAAGAGCGCGATGCGTACCGCGCGTCGCAAGCCGCCGATGCCGGCGCCAACCAGGGAGGCAAATTCTGATGCGCCGGATATTTCTGACATCGGTCGCGGCGCTTTGCATCACGCTCACCGCAAGCGGGTGCGGCGACAAGCAGGCCGCGGGCGGCACGGACGCAGGCACCGCGACTTCGGCTTCCAGCCAGCCGGTGACCGCTGCTGCCCAGCCCGCCCAACCTGCCGCCGCGCCGCCGGCAAAATGCGACAGCTACACCGACGACCTCACCGATCGCGACTGGGCGATCATCTATTATGCGATGACCGGCCTTGCCCCACCGCGCGAAAAATGGGCGGACGAGGCATTATCCGGCCTCGACCGGGGACTCGGTGCCGAAGAAGCATGGAAGCGCGCGAACGCGCAGGTCGATACGCAGTGGAATGCGATCAAGGACGTCCGCTGCGTCACCCTGCGCACCCGCGCCGATCCCAAAGACTATGACCCCGGCCTCGGCGGCATCCCGCTAGGTGCCTTCGCACCCGACGCCTTCTATCCCTTCCGCGACGGCGCGATGCAGATCGCGCTCAAGTTCCGCAACGCGGACAAGGCACGCGTATGGAAAATGTCCGCCGACAAGGCTGCGGCGCTCAAGGCCGACAGCTGGCTCGGCAATCTCGGCCTCGTCATCCGGGCCCGCCTCGTCGCTTCGCGACCCAGCGGCAACGGCGGCACGATCGAGGCCGAGGTTGTCGGGTTCGATCTGGAGCCTTCCGAATATAGCCGGATCACTCGCGAAACCGTGATGGTGCAGCCATGAGCCGCGGCCTTTGCATCGCCTTCGGCGCGCTGCTGCTTATGGTTGCGGAACCGGCATCGGCGCAGCAATCGGGCGTTGCGGCGACGCTCGAAAGCGGCGGCCGGACAAGCGGCTGCGTCGAATGGAGTCACCAGACGATCGCCAAGCCGGGGCACAAGAGCCCCGACCAGAAACTCGTCTACTTCCGGTTCGTCAACAAATGCGGACGCGAAGTCAGCGTCGTGCTGGTCAGCCAGACCGATGGCTATGCGGGGCGCGTCAGCGATCATGGGAGTATCACGCTGGCGCCGGGGCAGTCCTATGGCGACGCAAAGACCATCCGTAACTATCTGTTTTTAAATCCGCCGAGCGATAATTTCCTCAACTTCTGGGTGTTCCAGTCGGACGGCCGCTACGATGCCGCTCTCATGCCGAATATGAGCCCCTGCATCCCCGGGTTCCAGCCCGTGCGCAACAGCAAGCGCCAATATCCCGCCTGCCCTCCCCATTTCCGCTATTCGCAGGGATGACCCTTATGCGCCATCTTGCCGTCCTGACCCTCACCAGCCTTTGCGCCGTGCTGACCGCGGCCGCGCCCGCGGCCGCGCAAACTGCATCGCCCGCCGCGACGCAGCGCGCCGACATCGAAACGCTGCAGCGCCTGTATAATGAACGCTTTGTCGCGACACCCTTTGCGGGATTATATCAGATCGATCGCCCCATCCCCTATTCGCCGCGTGAAACCGCGCCGATACTGGTGACGCGCGATGGCGAATACAGCTTCAACAACGGCAAGCTCGGCGCCCAGCACGGCGACACGGGGGCGCCGCTTTCGGGGTCCGAATGGGGCGCGCTGGTGCTGCGCTGGCGCGACCAGATCCGCTATTCGGATCTGATCCAGCAGGGCGGAAACGGCCCGCTCCGCATGCTGCTTCTGTCCGCCTATGACTGTCCCTTTTCGAAGAAGCTGGAGGCCGCCCTTGCCGCCGCCGGGACGCGCTATGCCATCATACCCAGCACGATCGGAACCGCGAGCAAGCCCTTCCTGCCCGACATCTGGTGCAGTCCCGATCGCGCCGCGACCTGGCGGCGCGCCATCGGCACCGGCGCCCTCCCGCCGCGGGCCTCGCGAAGCTGTCGCTACGACCGTCGCTATTTCGAGACGTTGAGCGGCATGTTCGGGGGATCCAAGCCGACGGCGCTGTTCGCCGACGGCACGATCGTCGCGTCGCCCAGCCCCGCCTTCGTGAAGCAAAAGCTGGCAACACTGTCCCGCCAAGGCATCGCCTTTTAGGACCGGGACCCAGCGAAGAGACGGCAGGAGGGTGCGCGCTTCCAGCCGCCCCTCCTGCCGATACCAGGCTAGAATTCGCCGGCGATGCCGACGCGCGCCGCCGTATTCCGGCTCCCCGCATAGGAAACGCCTGCCGTGAAGGCGAAGGGGTTGTCAGTGCCGAACCGGTGCGCGATCGATGCGCCCACCGCCTGCTCACCGCGGAAGGTGGCGAGGTTGAAGGTGTAGCTTGTCTTGCCCGGTTCCGACGGCATCGGTGCGGGGACGAGCGCGACCGCGGCCGCAGTTCCGCGCTGTGCATCGCGGCGGTCGCGATCGGTGATCGCATAGAGGTCGCTGATCTGTGCGCTGTGCGTCGCGGCAAGCGACTGGAGCGCCGGAAGCGCTGATCCGGCCATGCTTTCCAGCGACATCAGACGATTGTCCTGCACGCTGTTTACCGTCTGAATCGCCGCAATCTGGCTGTCCTGCGCCATATTCTGCGACACGGAGGCATCGGCGGTGGTCTGCGCCGCCGCAGCGGCGGTCGCGACCGTCTGGACCTGACCGACGTTCGCCGCATCGGTCGCCGCGGTGCCCGCCGCGACGTTCACGATACGCCGCTGAAAGCCCGCCGAGCCGACCGAGACGGTATTCGCTTCATCGGCAACCGAACTGGAGCCGATCGCAACCGAGTCTGCACCCGACGCTTTCGCGTTCACGCCCAGCGCGGTCGCCCCGAGGGCCGTGGTCTGACTGTTCACGCCCAAGGCGACCGAATAGCCGCCATTGGCGAAAGCCCCGGACCCCGTCGCCGTGTCGCCCTCCTTGATCGCGCGCGCGCCATAGCCGGTGGCAGTCGAGAAATCGCCCCCGGCAGCGGCGCCCTGGCCGAAAGCGGCGCTTGCAAGGCCGCTGGCAAGGCTGTCGCGACCGACAGCGGTCGCGTTTTGCCCGCCTGCCGCGGCGTTGGCGCCGATCGCCACCGATGCCGGCGACGCGATCGTGTCACGACCAATGGCGATGCTGCCATCGGCCAGCGCATTCGCATTGTTGCCGATAGCGATGGCCGACAAGCCAAAGGCGTTGGAGGCGTTGCCCAAGGCGACAGCGCCGTCGCCGATCGCCTGATTGTCAGCGCCGATCGCCACGGCGCCGGTCCCGGTCGCGACATTCGGATCGCCGATCGCAACGGCGCCGTTGCCGGTTGCAGTCTGTCCCTGTCCCAGCGCGACGGCGCCATTGCCGCTTGCGCTGCTGCCGTCGCTTTGCAGGCTGCTATCGCCGCTGGTGCCGCTGCGCACCGCCGAATTGGCGATCGCGGTCAGCGCCGCGGCACCCATGGCGGTATTCAATTGCCCCACATTGACGGCGTCGGACACCAGCGTCCCTGGCGCGACATTGGTGATCTGGCGCTGCAGGCCGGCGTTGCCGACCGATACGGTCGCGCCGCGGTCAGCGACCGATCCCCAGCCCAGCGCAACCGACTGGTCCGCGGTCGCGCTGCTGCCCGTGCCGATGGCGGTCGAGCGCGTTTCTTCGGCAGCGGCGATAAAGCCGACCGCCATGGCTTCGTTGGCCGTCGCCTTGGCCCCGCTTCCATAGGCGGTGGTTCCCGGCGCCGAAGCTTCGGCGCCAAGCCCGCACTCGAGCGTATTTTCGGGGTCGTCAGGCGTGCCGAGAATGCCATCGGCCCCAGCGTTCTGAACGCACGGGACCGTCGCCTGTGCGTAGGCGTTCGGCGTGGCGCCGACGGCAGCAAGGATCGCAAGGGGCGCGGTCGCGCCAATGAGGGTGGTCATCCGTTTCATATCGATCTTTCCTTATGGATCGGCGCAATACCGATCGGTTTCCGGGCGACCCCTCGCGACGACCTTTGGTGGCGCCTTGTTTGCGGTCACCTCGTCGACGCCGCTGAACGCGGCGCCGCGGGTGCAGCATTTGGAAAGACGGGAATGGTCACCCGATCCGGACAGGCGTCGCCTCCGAAAAAGAGGAAATTATCTCGCCGACCGCAAATAAATCAGGCATCTAGGGTGCGTGTTACATGGCGCGTCATGCGGGGAGATGGGCGATCAACGAGGAACCGGGTCGTGCGGGCAGCATCGACGGCGACGCCGACGCGCTCATCGCCACGCTGTATGACGAGCTCAAGATCATCGCGCGCCGCGAACATTATCGCGCGGGCGGCGGACAGACGCTTCAGACGACGGCGCTGGTTTCGGAAGCCTATCTCAAACTCAGCAAGCGCAACAATTGGGAGAGCGAACGGCATTTTCTCGGCTGCGCCGCAACCGCCATCCGCCATATACTGATCGACGCCGCCCGCGCCCGCATGACGGCGAAGCGTGGCGCTCCCGACTATGCCTTTACCGAAAGCCTCGATTCGCTCGCCGCGGCGGCGCCCGAGGACGATGATGTCGTGCGGCTGGGTGAGGCGTTGCAACGGCTCGCGCGCCTCGACCCCAATCTTGCGCAGCTGATCGACTGCCGCTTCTTCGCCGGGATGACCGAGGAGGAGACCGCAAAGGTCCTGGGCGTCAGCGACCGGACGGTACGCCGCTGGTGGCTCCAGGCGCGCGCCTGGGTGCACAAGGAAATGGACGCGGGCTAGCTGGTCAAGCGCCGGCGCAATGCCGCAAAGGATTTGAGATAGGATTCGCCCGGCGCGCCGAGCGTCTTGAATATCTGCTCCGACCGGTCGGCCTCGCGCCGCGCCTCGGCTATCCGCCCCTGTTTCAGACGGATGATCGCCCACGTCCGCGCCGCAATGCCCTGCGGCAGGCCGACCGGTCCCATCGCGTCGATCCGCAGCGCAGCTTCGGCAAGCAGCGCTTCGGCCCGTCCGGTGTCGTCCGCCTCGGCCAACGCTTCGGCAAGGCCCAGCGTGATGACGAGCGTCGGCACCGCGTCGGGGCCGAGATTGTCGATCGCCATCGGCCGCGCTTCGCCAAGGACGTCGCGCGCCGCGGCGAATTTGCCCAGCGCCAGTTCGGCGCGCCCAAGTTGCAACAGATCGACCGCCAACGCCGCCGATTTGCCGAACACCGCGCGGCGCCGGTCGGCAACGCTGCGAAACAGGCGTTCGGCCTCGGCGAGCCGGTCGAGCTTCATCAGCCGCACGCCTTTCAACTGCTCGATCGCCAGGCCCTGCGCGCTGCCCTGTTGCCCCGTCCGCGCGAGCGCCGCGTCGGCGGCGGCAAAGACCGCGGGCATCGCATCGAGCCGGTTCGCCTCGACCATATAGACGAGCAGGTTATTGTAGCGGGTCAGCAGTTCGCGATGATCCTCGGCATAGACGCGGTCGGCGTCGGGCAGGCTCGATTGCAGCAGCCGGATGGCGGTGTCGTAATCGCCCTTGCGCCGGGCGAGCTGCGCCCGGCCGCTCATGCTTTCCAGCCGTTCCTTGCGGAAACGCGCCGGGTCGGCAGCAAAGACGGCGTCGGCCGAATCGAGCAGCGGCGCCATGTCGTCGGTCCGCCCCATTGCGGCGGCGGTCGAGGCGAGGCGAAGCTTGATTTCTGCGGTCGCCACCGGATCGCCTGCGCCGATCCCGCGCGCAAGCGCCTGGCTGAGCAGCGCGTCGGCGCCCGCCGCGTCTTCCAGATTGACGTACAGATCGGCGAGCGTCGTAATCAGCGTTGCCGATTTGGCGCTCCTGTCGACCGACGCGACAAGCTGCGCCGCCGTCTGATCGAGCATCTGTTTGACTGTGGCCTCTTCACCCACCGCGCTGCTGGCAGTGTCGCGAAACATGACGGTCAGCATGCGGTTGATCGATTCCGATCGCCGCGCTTCGGCCAATGCGACATCGCGCTCGATCGCCGTCTGGCGCGCCTGCCACGCCGCCGCACCGCCGCCCGCCACGATAGCGAGGAGCGCGGCGGCTGCCGCTGTTGTCGCGACGCGGTGTCGGCGCAAGTAGCGCCCGATCGTATAACCCGCCGAACCCGAGCGCGCCGTAACGGGGCGCAGGGCCATATGGCTGCGGACATCGTCGACCAGATCGCCGACGCCGCGATAACGATCCTGCGGCGCGCGGCGCATCGCCTTGAGCACGATCGCGTCGAGATCCCCCACGACCTCGCGCCGCCCGAAGGGAAAGCCAGGTGGCACTAGCGCACTCGGCAAGGGCGGATCGTCGTTCAGAATACGCCGGATCACCGACGGCAGCGCCGATCCCGGCTCGCGCCACGGGCTGCGACCGGTGAGCAGTTCGAACAACAAGACACCCAGCGCGTAGACGTCGGTCGCGACAGTGGGCGCGGCATTGCCGAGCTGTTCGGGCGCGGCATAATCGGGGGTCATCAGCGCGACCGTGGTTAGTGCCTCGCCCTCGCCTTCGATCTCCACAAGGCGCGCAATTCCGAAATCGAGCAGCCGCGCGCGGCCGTCGCCGTCGACCAATATGTTCGACGGCTTGAGGTCGCGGTGGACGATCAGGTGGCCGTGCGCATAGGCCACCGCTTCGCAGACATCGCAAAACAGCCGCAATCGCGTCGCAAGATTGGCGCCATGGGTCCGGCACCACGCGTCGATCGGCTCGCCGGTCACATATTCCATCGCCATATAAGGCCGCCCGTCGGGGGTGACCCCGCCGTCGATCAGCCGGGCAATCCCCGGATGCTCGAGCCCGGCAAGCAGGCGGCGCTCGCGATCGAACAACTCGCTGTGCGCGGCCGCTTCGGGGCGCAGCAGCTTGATCGCCACCTGTTGGTCGAACATCCTGTCGCTGCGGTGCGCGGCGTAGACCTCGCCCATCCCGCCGCGCCCGATCAGGTGGTCGATGGTGAAACCGCCGATGATGGCGCCTTCGGCAAGCGAGCTGTACGCGCGGCGCGGGGCGGTTTCGAACGACGACGGCGCCGCACCGTCCAATATCCCCGAATGGCGCGAGGCGGCGAGCAACGACCGTAGCTGACCGGCGATGAAGTCATCCTCCGCCGCCAGCCGACCGTCCTGGGCCGCCGGGTCGAGATCGATCAGTTCGGCGAACAGGGACTGGATATGGCTCCATTCGGACCGGCTCGGCTGCCGCACCATATCGCCCCTCCCCTGGCGCATCATCGCACCTCGGTGCGAACCAGCACCGCTGCGCGCCGGCAGTCAAGCACCAAGTTTATGCGCGAGCGCGACGGCCTGCTCCTTCGACGCATCGCTGGCCGGCACCGTGATGATCGCGAATTTATCCTCGCCGACGAAGACATTGAGCGATTTGGTCATCGCGGCCCAAAAGGCCGCCTTGCCAAGCCCGCCGACCGTCTCGACATGACCGCCGAACCCCTTGAGCGTCTGCTCCAGGCCATTGCGGGTCAGGTTGATCGAACCTTCGCTATTGTCGCCGATCGGCGACCAGCGGAGCATCAAGGCGGCCGAACCGCCATCGGCAAGCTGATAGCTGCACTCGGAGGTGACCGCGGTCGCGCCATCGCTTTGGCTGACATTGCCCAGCCGGGTTTCGGTGACCGCCTGTCCGAGGATCGCCGCCATCGCCGCCTTGTCGACTACGGCGCAGGCGTCGGCGGCATTCCAGTCGGGCGGCGGCGCCGTCCCGCTCTTCGCCGCAGCCGACGAAGCCGTACCCGCGCCATCGCCCTTGTCCGCCGCTTCGCCCCCACATCCTGCAAGCGTCAGCGACGCCGCGACGGCAGCCAGCATGATCGATCTGCTCATCCCCTAAATCCTTTCATTCGCAAATGATGTCAGCGGCACGCGCCGGGCCGGTTCGCCCGCCGGTCCGCGCTCATATAGGTTGCATAGCCAAGGCGGTCGGACTCGGTGAGACCGCGCGCAAAGCCAATCAGCTTGCCGCCGTCGGGGGTCAGCCCGAAATAGCCGCGCATCCGCCGCAGCGCCCCGTCGGGGCCCGTCTCCACCATGTCGAGCGTCAACACCCGGCCGTCGATGTGGCCGGTAACGCGCCCCGCCTGATATTCGTAACAGCCGGTTACCGTATTGCCGCTCTGCGTCAGGTTGAGCGTCCCCCAGCCGCTCCATCCTTCATAGCGTCCGGTGACATCCGGCAAGGTCGCCGTTGCGGTGAGCGGACGGCCATAGCCGTGAAAGCCGGTGAAGCCGGCATAATCATCGCCATAATTGCTCGCGATCGTCAGCCGCACCCAGCGGCCGACGGGGCGATGTTCGGGGTCGAAGCCGAAGCTCTGACCATCCTTCTTCATCTTCAGATCAGCGGCCAGGATCGGCACGAAGCCGCTGCGCGCCGATGTGTCGGACAGTTCGACGCGGATCGCCCGAGGCGACTTTTCGTCGCGATTGAGAAAGGCGGTGTCAAAGGCGATGCGCGACAGTTCGGTTCGCTCCGCCAGTTCGAGCACGAACACGGCGGGCCGCCCCGCTTCGCCCGTCCAGTCGGTCGTAGCCGATCCGTCGATCAGGTTGAGCGGGCTGCTGTCCATCGCCGTAAATTCGGCGTCGTCCGGAACCTGCACCAGCCGCGCGCCTTGCGAAAAGGCGAACAGGTCACTCGCTGGACCCGTTTGGGCGGCAACGGGCGCGGCGAGCGCAAGCGCGAAAATCATTGCTCCAAGATATCTCATTTCTTCTGCTTCCTTTTCTTTGCGGTTTCGACAACCGCGCGCAGCAGCGGCGAAACGCCGCCGGCGACCGGCGCCTCGATACCCACGGCACCGGTTAGCGGATCGATCCGGTCGCCGATCCGGTGCAACGCATCCTCGGCATCGACCGCTTCCGCGTCGCGTTTCTCACCCAGCAAATCGCGCCCCGCCGCACCGGCGCCCAGATCGCCGAAGCGCCGCCGCGCCGCCGCCTGACCGACCGGGTCGCTGCCAGCCGACCAGCCCTCTTCTTCGGGGCGGTCGGGCGCCCCCGCCTTGGCCGCACCATCCGAATTGCCTTCCGGCGGCGCGTCCCGATTGCTCCGATCCGATCCGCCATTGTCGTTGGCGTTGCTGTCGTTGCTGGCCGAGCGATCTTCGCTATCGGCGCCCGACTTGTCCTTCTGGCTGTTCGGGGCTTCGCGTCCGGAGTTGTTTGCCGGCGCCTCATTCTGGTTTCGATCGACCGACCTGTCCGATCCCGAGCCCCCCGAATTGCCCCGCGCGGGAAGATTCCTCGCCGACCCGCCGGTGGTGTCGCGGCCGCCGCCTGCATTTCCATTCTCGGCAGGACCACCGTTCGAGCGCCGGTTGCCGTTGCCATTGGCGTTTTCGGACCGACCGCCGCTAGCGCCGCCGAAGGAGTTGAGTGCGCCCTCGATCCCGGTGCTGCCCGAATTGGTGCCGCCCTGCGCCGAGTTGCCGCCGCTGCCACCGTTGCTGTTGCCGCCCAGCCCGGCCGCCGAATTGAGCAGACCGGCGCTAGCCCCCAAATTGCCGTCGCCGGCAGAATTGCGGCCGGAACCGCCGGTGGGTCCACCATTGCCATTATCGGGCATGACGACCGCGCGATCATAGCCGCGCTCGACATCGGCGGCCGACGCCCCGCCGGCACTGCCAAGACGGGATTGGGGCGCGCCCGCGGCTCCGCTGCGCGGCCCGCCCGCGCCCGGCAAAGCCCGACCCGAACCGTTGCCCAAGGCTGCGGCATCCCGATTGCCATCGCGTGCGTCCAAATCTGCGGAAAGTTCCGGCGTCTGCCCGCTCCCCGCGCGCGCAGCTCGATTGGAGCCTTGCAAAATCCTAGTCGGCTGTGCCGCGACGGTGGGGACGCCACTTGCCCGGCGCGGCGCCACCACCGGCCCGTTCGGAGAGCTCGCCTGCGCCGATTCATCTTCGGGTGGCTCGCTCGCTGCGGCGAATTGTGCGCGGCATTCGGGCGCCGAACCAAGCACGGCAACCAATGCCAATGCGGTCCAATAACCCGGCCTTACCCCGTTCTGCAACGTCTTCCTCCCATCCCGTCCTCTTGTCGGACCGGCGGCACAAGGCATGCGCAGCGATCCGACAAACCGTTAGACGAGACGGCGATGCAAAAGCGGACATGGGCCGCGGAGATCGATGCCCGGTCCGCCCCGTGCCACGCGACGTTTCATCAACGGAAGCGCACGGGTTAGGCCCGTGCCGCGGTGGTAAGGAGTAGGACAAGCGTTGCGTCCGCAGACGGCGAGGCTCTCGATCGGCGCGGCGCTTATCGGCATCGCGCGCCGCCTTCACGATAAAGCCGCTTGCTCCGCTCGCTTTCCCCGATACGATCCCGCGGATTGCCCGAGGCAGGAGCCGACGATGAGTTTGCAGTCCGCGGCGCTGCTGGCGCTGGCCATGATCCTGCTGTTGTTCGTCATTGCGGCGCTCGTCGAGACGCGTGGTGCGGCGCTCGCGCGGCGTCCCGCCCTGCGCCACCGTGCCTATACGCTGGCGCTCGGCGTCTATTGCACGAGTTGGACCTTCTATGGTGCGGTCGGCAGCGCGGTGCGCGACGGGTGGAGCTATTTGCCCATCTATGCGGCGCCGATGCTGCTGCTGCTCGCCGCGCCGCGCTTTCTGCGTCGCCTGTCGGAAGCGGTCCACGAGGAGCAAGCAACGACCGTATCGGACTTCATCGCTGCGCGCTTCGGCCACGATGTCGTCGTCGCGCGGCTGGTGACGGTGATCGCGCTGCTCGGCACCATTCCCTATATCGCGTTGCAGCTTCGCTCAATCGGCGCCGCGCTCAGCATCGTGTCGGGCGCCGAAGTCGCGGCGCAGGCGATGCTGGTCGCGGCACCGCTGCTGGCGCTGTTCGCAATCCTGTTCGGGGCGCGGCGGTTCGAACTCGCGGGTCGCAGCGAAGGGCTGCTCTACGCGATCGGCCTTGAATCGGCGATCAAGCTGCTTGCGCTCGTCGCGGTCGCGGGCGTGGCGGTGGCCGTACTCGCCGCCACCCCGCCGCAACGCGTGATCGAGGGCTTTTCGGCGCTGCAATCGCGGTTCGAGCCGCAAGGACTGACGCTCAATGTCGCGATCATCTTCCTGATCGCGATGCCCGCCATCCTGTCCTTGCCGCGGCAATTCTACATGGGACTGGTCGAAGCGCGCCAGCCCGACGATCTCGTGCGTGCCCGCTTCGGCCTTGCCGCCTATCTCGGCACGATGGCGATCGTCGTCCTGCCGATCGCACTCGCGGGGTTGACCGTGCTTGGCCCGGCGATCGCCCCGGACGTCTATGTGCTCGAACTGCCCGCGGCCGAAGGCTTCGGCTTCGTTCTCGCAGCGGCGTTGCTCGGCGGGGTCAGCGCGGCGGCGTCGATGGCGATCGTCGATTCGACCGCGCTGGCGACGATGGTATCGAACGACCTTGTCTTCCCGACGCTGATGCGCGCGCCGGCGACGACCGAATCGGGGGCGATCGGGCGGCGGATGCTGACGATCCGGCGGCTGTCGATCCTTGCGATCCTGACAATGGGACTCGTTTGGGCTCTGCTCGTTTCGGCACAGGATTCGCTCGCCTCCATCGGCCTCATCGCCTTTGCCGCCATGGCGCAGTTCACCCCGCATCTCATCCTCGCGGCAACCGGCAAGGGCCGCGATTCACTCGCGGCACGCGCCAGCCTTTCGGTGGGATTGGCGCTCTGGCTCTACACGCTCGCATTGCCGCCGGTCGTCCCGACAGCGTGGCTCGACGCGCTGGCGGGGACCGCTATCGATCCGCTGCGCCTGCTCGGGATCGGCGGCGCCGCGCCACTCTCGCACGGCGTCATCTGGAGCGTCGGCGCCAATCTGATCGTCTATGCCGCGATCGCCGCGCGCAAGGTGCAAACGCCGCCGCTGCCGCGCTTCGTCCGCGCGCAGCGGCCGATCACCAACCTCGCCGATCTTGCGCAGCTCACCGGAAGCTTCGTCGGCGAGGAACAGGCGGGCAAGGCCTTTCCGGGCGCCGATCGCAGCCATCCGGTGGACCGGCAGGCGGCACAGCGCGCCCGCGAACTGATCGCGCAGGTCGTGGGTGCCTCTTCGGCACGCGCGCTCGTCGCCTCTGCGCTCGCGGGCGGCCAGCTCAGCTTCCACGAAGTCACGCGGCTGCTCGACGAAGGGGGTCAGAGCCTGCGCTTTTCGCGCCGGCTGCTCGCCGCGACCTTCGAAAATGTCGGCGCCGGAATTAGCGTCGTTGATGCCGACCTCAACCTCGTCGCATGGAACAGCCGCTACCTTGAACTGTTCAACTATCCTCCCGGTCTGGTTCGCGTCGGCGTACCCGTCGCCGATCTCATCCGGCATAATGCCGAACAGGGCGATTTCGGACCGGGCGATGTAGCACATCATGTCGAAAAGCGGCTCGAACATCTGCGCCGCGGGCAGGAACACAGCGTCGAACGGCACCGCAACGACGGCCGCGTCATCAAGATCGTCGGCGGATCGATGCCCGGCGGCGGCTATGTCATGTCCTTCACCGACATCAGCGAAGAAGCCCGGATGCGCGAAGAATTGCGCCGCACGCTCGAGGAGCTCGAACAGCGGGTCACCGATCGCACGCGCGAGCTCAGCGATGCCAACCGCCGCCTCGCGCGGACCGATCAGGACAAGACGCGCTTTCTCGCTGCGGCGAGCCATGATCTTCTGCAGCCGCTCCATGCCGCGCGGCTGTTTACCGCCGCGCTCGGGCGCGATGCGAGCGCGGCGCAGCACGACCTGATCGGCCGCGTCGAAAGCGCGCTGGTGGCGGCGGAAGACCTGCTACGCTCGCTGCTCGATATCAGCCGGCTCGACGCAGGCGGGGTGACGCCCGAACCCGCAGCCATCGCGCTTGCGCCGTTTCTGGGCGATCTCGCCGAAACCTTCCGTCCGATGGCGGAAGCCAAGGGCCTCCGACTACGCATCGGCGCGATGCCGGGCACCGTCGAAAGCGACGCCGGGCTGCTCCGATCGGTGATGCAGAATTTCATCGGCAATGCGGTGCGCTACACCGCGCGCGGCGGCGTCCTTATCGGTGTAAGGCGGCGCGGCGCCGATTGGCGGATCGACGTCATCGACACCGGCGTCGGCATCGCCGAGGCACAGATCGAGGATATATTCTCCGAATTCGTGCGGCTCGGCGAGGTGGAGGTCGAGGGTCTTGGGCTCGGCCTTGCCCTCGTGCGCCGCATCGTGCGGCTGCTCGGCGGGCGGATCGAGGTGCGATCGGCGCCCGGTCGCGGCAGCCGCTTCAGCCTCTATCTGCCAGCCGCCGAGTCCGGCGAAGCGCCGACCGCGTTCCCGAAGATCGCAGCGACGGGAGACCGGGCGCCGCAGTCGCTGCGCGTTCTGGCGGTCGATAATGACGAGCGCATCGTCGAGGCGAGCCTCGCCCTGCTCGCGCGCATGGGCCACGATGCGGTTGGCGCGCGCGGGCCGGGCGATGCTCTCTCAGCGCCGGGACGTTTCGATGCAGCACTCGTCGATTATCAGCTGGATGACGGCGCCAACGGGCTCGACCTGATCGCGCAGCTGCAGATGCAGCACCCCGGTCTCCCAGCGCTTCTGGTGACGGCGGAAAATGGCGCTGCCATGCGCGCCCGCGCGGCCGAACTGGGGGTGACGATCCTTGCCAAACCCGTCGCGGCGGGCGCGATCGAGGGTTTTCTGACGGCGCTGTCAGTGCGCGAGATCGAGCCCGAGTGACCGCGCGACAAGGGCCGCCTGGGTGCGGTTGCGAACGTCGAGCTTGCGCATGATCGCGGTCATATGCGCCTTCACCGTCGCCTCGCTGATTCCCAGATTATGGGCGATCTGCTTGTTGAGCTGGCCGCCGAGCACGGCGAGCAGGACCTTGAGCTGAGTCGGGGTCAGACTGGCGACGGTTTCGCGAATCTCGTCGGTGGCCGAATCCGGCGCGGGGGAACGCGGCGCCGACCGGCGGCCGATCGCTGCCGCAACCGCCGCCTCGATCGCGCCAAGGTCGCTGCCCTTGTGCAGAAAACCGATCGCGCCGAATGCCCGCGCCTCATCGGCAGCCGCCGCGCCTTCGGCGCTCGATACGACGAGGATCGGAACGTCGGGACATTCGGCGTGAAGCAGCGCAATCCCCGAATAGCCGGTCGCGCCGGGCATTTTGAGATCGAGCAGGATCAGCCGGAGATCGGGCGCGGCGGTGGCCGCGGCGACCGCTGTGGCGAGCGTTCCGGCCTCCGCAATCGCGGCCTCGGGCAATATTTTTTCGACCGCCAGGCGCAGCGCCTGACGAAAAAGCGGATGGTCGTCCGCAACGAGGACGGTTCCTGTCACGCCTCCGCCAGCAAGGGCCGATGCGCGAGCAGATGATCGACCACCGTGGGGTCGGCGAGGGTCGATGTGTCGCCCAGATTGCTCACGTCATTCTCCCCGATCTTGCGCAGGATACGCCGCATGATCTTGCCCGAACGCGTCTTCGGCAGCGATGGCGCGAACTGGATGACGTCGGGCGTCGCGATCGGGCCGATTTCGTGGCGCACCCATTGGACCAGCTCCTTGCGCAGCGCCTCGTCGGGTTCGACCTCGGCGTTCGTGGTGACGAAAGCATAGATGCCCTGCCCCTTGATGTCATGTGGCATGCCGACGACCGCTGCTTCGGCGACCTTGGGATGCGCGACGAGCGCGCTTTCGATCTCGGCGGTGCCCATGCGGTGACCCGACACGTTGATGACATCGTCGATACGGCCGGTAATCCAGTAATAGCCGTCGGCATCGCGGCGGCAGCCGTCGCCGGTGAAATAGCGGCCCTTGAAGGTCGTGAAATAGGTCTGGAAAAAGCGCGCATGGTCGCCCCAGACGGAGCGCATCTGCCCCGGCCAACTGTCGGTGATGACAAGGCAGCCTTCACCGGCCCCTTCGATAACGACGCCATCATTGTCGACCAGGGCCGGCTGAACGCCAAAAAAGGGCCGCGTCGCCGAACCGGGCTTGAGCGCGGTGGCGCCAGGGAGCGGGCTGATCATCACGCCGCCGGTTTCGGTCTGCCACCAGGTATCGACGATCGGACAGCGCCCATCGCCCACGACCTTGTGATACCATTCCCACGCCTCGGGATTGATCGGCTCGCCGACGCTGCCGAGCAGGCGCAGTGTCTTGCGGCTGGTCTTCGTCACCCAATCGTCGCCTTCGCGCATCAGCGCGCGCAGCGCGGTCGGCGCGCCATAGAAAATCTCCACCCCGAACTTGTCGACGATCTGCCAGAAACGCGACGGATCGGGAAAATTGGGCACCCCTTCGAACATCACCGTCGTGGCGCCGTTCATCAGCGGACCATAGACGACATAGCTATGCCCGGTGACCCAGCCGATGTCGGCGGCGCACCAATATATCTGCCCCGGCCGGTAATCGAAGACATAGCGGTGCGTGACCGCTGCCCAAACTGCATAGCCGCCGGTGGTATGCAGCACGCCCTTGGGCTTGCCCGTCGATCCCGAGGTATAGAGGATGAACAACGGATCTTCGGCGTTCATTTCCTCGGCCGGACAATCGTCGCTTTGCGCGGCGACCGCCATGTGCCAGTCGATGTCGCGGCCCTCCACCATCGGAACATCCGCGCCGGTACGCCGCAACATGATAACGCGCTCGACGCCAGGGCAATCGGCCAGCGCTTCGTCGACATTGGCCTTGAGCGGCACATGCTTGCCGCCGCGCAGCCCTTCGTCGGCGGTCAACACGATGCGGCTGTCGCAGTCGGTGATGCGCCCGGCGAGCGCATCGGGCGAAAAGCCGGCAAAGACGATCGAATGGATCGCGCCGATCCGCGTGCAGGCAAGCATTGCCACCGCAGCCTCGGGCACCATCGGCAGATAGATGGTCACGCGTTCGCCGCGCTGCACCCCCTGCGCTTTGAGCAAATTAGCGAAGCGGCAGACGTCGGCGTGCAGTTCGCGATAGCTGATCGCGCGATGCGCATCGGCCGGATCGTCGGGTTCCCAGAGGATCGCGATCGCGTCGCCGCGTTCGGCAAGATGGCGGTCGAGCGCATTGGCCGAGAGATTGAGCGTTCCGCCGGAGAACCAGGCGATGCCGAAATCGCTTTCGTCAAAGCTCGTCTCCTTGACGTGGGTAAAGGGGCGCATCCAGTCGATGCACTTCGCCTGATCGCGCCAGAAGGCATCGGGCTGCTCGACCGATTGCCGATACATCGCATGATAGCTGGCGTCATCGACCAGCGCACCGGCCGCCCAGGCGGACGGCACCGGATAAATCGTCTCTCCCATCGCTTGCTCCTTTTGGTCCGCGTGGACTTTTGCCGGTCTGCCTAGCGCAAACATCGCCTGCCGCGCTGTTAGACAAAGGTCGTAGGTCTACGACCATCGTCCGGATGGCGCCGCGATGGCGCGCGCCGCACTCTGCCCCGATCCCGAGGTGAACATCGGGAACAGGGAGACGTCAGATGCAAAGGCGAAATACCGCACCCCTCCATCTTTTGCTGGCCGCCACCGCGCTCGTCGCGCCGGGGACGGCCTTTGCCCAATCGACGCCGCGCGAAGCCGAGCTCGAGGCCCGGCTGGCGAAGCTCGAGGCCGAAATGCAGAGCCTGCGCGCCGATCTTGCGAGCGCGCGCAGCGATCAGGCAGCGACCGCCGCCGTCGCGCAAGAAGCCGCCGCGAAGAGCGACGCCGCGGCCACGAAGGTCGCGGCGCTGCAGCCGCAGCCAGCGCAAGCGGCGCCCGCCGACGGTTTCCGTTCGGGCGCAACGACGATCAAGATCGGCGGCTTCATCAAGCTTACCGCGACGAACAGCCGGTTCAGCGAAGGCGAAGTGGCGACCAACTCGCTCGGCCGCGATTTCTATCTGCCGCAATCGATCCCGGTCGGATCTGGTCCGGCCGCCCGCGTGCAGGATTTCAGCGCCAAACAATCGCGCCTGTGGCTCAACCTGTCGACCGATGTCGCGGGCCATGCGGTGAAGGGCTATGTCGAAACCGACTTTCAGACATCGCCGGGCACGCAGGGGTCTCAGCGCACGACCAATGGCTATAATCTCGCGCTGCGGCGCGCCTATATCCAGGTCGACAAATTCACCTTCGGGCAGGACTGGTCGACCTTCCAATATGTCGGCGCGCTGCCCGAAAGCACCGATTTCGTTGGCGCGACCGAAGGCACGGTGTTCGTCCGCCAGCCGCTTGTCCGCTACTCGGCGCCGCTTGGTGGCGGCGTGACGCTCCATGCATCAATTGAAAATGCGGAGTCGGGAACCGCCACCCTCGGCGCCCCGGCGCTGGCCGAAAACGGCGACGACAGCATCCCCGACTTCGCGGCGCGGATCGCCTATGCAGGCAAGCTTGGCGAATTGTCGCTCGCGGGCCTCGCGCGCGAAGTGCGCGTTGCCAATGCCGGCGTCGCGGCAAAGAATTTCGGCTGGGGCGTCAGCGCCGCGGGCAAAATCTATCTCGCCGCCGACAAGGGCAGCGATATCCGCTTCATGGCGACCTATGGCAGCAATGCCGGCCGCTATATCGGCCTCAACTTCGCGCCCGATTCGGTCTTCGACCCGGCGACCGGCACCCTTGCCGATGTTCGCGAGTTCGCCGCGCTCGCGGCGGTGCGCCTCGCCGTGGCGCCGCAGCTCCGGGCCAACCTGATGGGTAGCTACCAGGATGTCGACTATGCGGGTTCGATCCCGCTCGCGACCCTGTCGGGGTTCAACGACAAGGCGTGGAGCGCGGCCGCCAACCTTTTCTGGTCACCGGTCAAGAGCATCGACCTTGGCATCGAATATCGCCACGGTGAGCGCGAAATCGTGAGCGGTGCCAAGGGCCAGCTCGACCGCTTTGAATTTGCCGCAAAATATAGTTTCTAAACCGAACAGGGACAGGGAGAGGTTTCATGGCAACGGCATATGACCATTTGCCCAAGCATCACGAGGCGACGCAGAGCGAAAAGCTCGTCATCACCGCCTCGTCGCTGGGCACCGTTTTCGAATGGTATGATTTTTATCTCTACGGCCTTCTGGCCACGATCATATCGGCGCAATTCTTTTCCGGCGTCAACGAAACGACCGGCTTTATCTTCGCGCTGGCGGCCTTTGCCGCAGGCTTTGCGGTGCGTCCCTTCGGGGCGCTGGTGTTCGGGCGGATCGGCGATCTCGTCGGCCGCAAGAACACCTTTCTGGTGACGATGGGCTTGATGGGCCTTTCGACGTTCGTCGTCGGCCTTCTTCCCTCCTATGCCACGATCGGTGTTGCAGCGCCCATCATGCTCATCGTCATGCGGCTGGTGCAGGGCCTTGCGCTCGGCGGCGAATATGGCGGCGCGGCGACCTATGTCGCCGAACATGCGCCCAACAACCGGCGCGGGCTTTACACCAGCTTCATCCAGACGACCGCGACGCTCGGCCTGTTCGCGGCGCTGCTCGTCGTCATCGGCACGCGCACGCTGATCGGCGAAGAAGCGTTCAAGGACTGGGGATGGCGCGTGCCCTTCCTTGTTTCGATCATCCTGCTCGCGGTGTCGATGTGGATCCGCATGCAGCTTTCCGAAAGCCCGGTCTTTCAGAAGATGAAAGATGAAGGCACGACCTCGAAGGCGCCGCTGACCGAAGCGTTTGGTCAGTGGAAGAATGCCAAATGGGTTCTCGTCGCGCTGCTCGGCGCGGTCGCCGGCCAGGCGGTGGTCTGGTACACCGGCCAGTTCTACGCGATGTTCTTCCTTGAAAAGATGCTGCTCGTCGATGGTGCGACGACCAATATCCTGATCGCAATCGCGTTGGCGATCGGTACGCCCTTCTTCATCTTCTTCGGCTGGCTGTCGGACAAGATCGGGCGCAAGCCGATCATCCTGGTGGGTTGCGCGCTCGCGGTGGTGACCTATTTCCCCGCCTTCCACGCGCTGTCCGAAGCTGCGAACCCGGCGCTTGCCCGGGCCGAGGCTTCGGCGCCGGTGACGGTGGTGACGAATGACGCCGACTGTTCGCTGCAGTTCGACCCCGTCGGCAAGAACAAGTTCGACGCCAAGAGCTGCGACATCGCCAAGGCCTTCCTCGCCAAAAACGCGATCGGCTATGCGAACGTCGCCGCGCCGGCAGGCAGCGTCGCGGTCGTCCGCATCGGCGCCGAAAGCTTTACCGCTCCCGATCCCGCCAAGGTAACGGGCGACGAACGCAAGGCGGCGATCACCGCCTTTCACGGGCAGATCAAGGATGCGCTGACCAAGGCAGGCTATCCGGCAAAGGCCGATCCGGATGCGATCAACAAGCCGATGGTCATCGCCATCCTGACCTATCTCGTCCTTCTCGTGACGATGGTCTACGGCCCGATCGCGGCCATGCTGGTGGAATTGTTCCCGACCCGCATCCGCTACACCTCGATGTCGCTGCCCTATCATATCGGCAACGGCTGGTTCGGCGGCTTCCTGCCGACGACGGCCTTTGCGATGGTCGCGGCAACGGGGGATATCTACTACGGCCTCTGGTATCCGATCGTCATCGCCGCGCTGACGGTGATCGTGGGGCTATTGTTCCTGCCCGAAACCTTCCGCCGCAATATCGACGCATAGGCAGGTTTTTCGGCACGGACCGGGGAGGATGGCGGGTCGCGCATACTCCCCGGATTCTTCGCTCTCTATTTTTCGGGGCTTTGCGCTGGATCAAGGCATGATTGGACGCCGGGGCGCAAGAGGCACAGGCTCTTGAACGAAAGGCTCTCTCCCATGGACACGACGCTTCTGCTTCCCACCCGTTCCGGCATCGACGTGCTGGTGCGCCCCGCCACCGAAGCCGACGAGGCGGCGCTCGTCGATTTCTTCGACCGCGTCAGCGACGAGGACCGGCGCTTCCGCTTCTTTTCGGCCGGCGCCCACGTCAACCATCGCCAGCTCGAACCACTGATCCACGCCGACCATTATCGCAGCGAAAGCTTCCTCGGCTTCGACGCGGCGAGCGGCAAGTTGATCGGATCGGCGCTGCTCGCCTGTGATGCGGCGATGGATACCGCCGAAATCGCGGTGTCGGTGTGCAGCGACTATCGCGGCAAGGGGGTCGGCTGGGCGCTGCTCGATTTCGTCAGCCGCGAGGCCGAACGGCGCGACGTCCGGCGCGCGATCGCGATCGAGGCGCGCGAAAATCACGCTGCCATCGAACTTGAGCGCGAAAAGGGCTTCGCCCCCGAAGCGTTCGATGGCGACCCGACGCTGGTGGTTCTTGCCAAGACATTTCGATAAAGGACGACAGATGAGCGACGCCTACCGGCAGGCCTGGACCGACAGCATCACCGACCGCGACGCCTTTTGGGGCGCCGCCGCGCGGGCGATCGACTGGGTGACGCCGCCGCAGCGCATCCATGATGCCGATGCGGGCTGGTTTGCCGGAGGCACCCTCAACACCGCCGCCAATTGCCTCGACCGCCATGTCGCGGCGGGGCGCGGCGATGCGCCGGCGCTCGTCTATGACAGTCCGGTCACCGGGCAGGTGCGCCGGTTCACCTATGCGCAATTGCTCGAAGAAAGCGGCCGCGTCGCGGCGATGCTCAAGCGGCTGGGCGTCGGCAAGGGCGACCGCGTCGTCATCTACATGCCGATGATCCCCGAAACGGTGTTTGCGATGCTCGCCTGCGCCCGCATCGGCGCGATCCACTCGGTCGTTTTCGGCGGTTTTGCCGCGCTCGAACTTGCCAAGCGCATCGACGATGCCGCCCCGCGCCTGATCCTGACAGCCTCGTGCGGGATCGAGGGGGGCCGTCTGATCGCCTACAAGCCGATGGTCGATGAGGCCCTCGCGATTGCCAATCACCAGGTCAAGCATGTCGTGCTCGTCCAGCGCGATGCGCTTGCCGCCGATCTCCAGCCGCCGCGCGATATCGACTGGATGACGCTGCGCAGCGAATGTGCCGGCGATCCGATACCCGAACCCACGGTCATGGCGGCAAACGATCCGCTTTATATCCTTTATACGTCGGGGACGACGGGCACGCCCAAGGGGGTGGTGCGCGAACATGGCGGACATGCCGTTGCGCTCGCCTGGTCGATGGCGAATATCTATGGCATCGGAGCAGGCGATTGTTTCTGGGCGGCATCCGACGTCGGCTGGGTCGTCGGCCACAGCTATATCGTTTACGCCCCGCTCCTCGTCGGTGCGACGACGATCCTGTTCGAAGGCAAGCCCGTCGGCACCCCCGATCCTGGCACCTTCTGGCGCACGATCGTCCGGCACGGGGTCAAGACCTTCTTCACCGCGCCGACCGCGATCCGCGCGATCCGCAAGGAAGACCCCGACGCCGGCTTTCTGGCCGACATCGGAACCGGCGATCTCGAAGCCGTCTTCCTCGCCGGCGAACGCGCCGATCCCGACACCATCGCCTGGCTGGAGGAAAAGACCGGCCTGCCGGTGATCGACCATTGGTGGCAGACCGAGCTCGGCTGGCCCGCGATCGCCAGTTGCTTCGCGCTCGGCGACCTGCGCCGCAAGCGCGGGAGCGCCGGCTTTCCGGTACCGGGCTATGAATTCGTCGTGCTCGGCGAGGACGGCCAGCCGGTCCCTGACGGGCAGAGCGGATCGATCACGATCAAGGCTCCCCTTGCCCCCGGCGCCTTTCGCACCCTGTGGAACAATCCGGCGGGCTTTGCGCGCAACTTCGAAAGCTTCCCCGGCTATTATGAGACGGGGGATGCGGGCCATTTCGATGCCGACGGTTTCCTCCACATCATGGGCCGCACCGACGATATCATCAATGTCGCGGGCCACCGCCTATCGACAGGTCAGATGGAACAGATCGTCGCGCAGCAGGACGGCATCGCCGAATGCGCGGTCATCGGCGCCGACGATGCGATCAAGGGGATGATCCCCGTCGCTTTCGTTGTGCCGCGTGCCGGCGCCGCCGATCCCGATACGCTGGTGCGTACCGTCATCGCCGCGGTGCGCGCCGAATTGGGCGCGGTCGCGGCGCTCAAGACCGCCTATGTCGTGCCGCAGCTTCCCAAGACCCGGTCGGGAAAGATCCTGCGCAACCTGCTGCGCAGCATCGTCAACGGCCAGCATGTCGAATGCCCGCCGACGATCGAGGATCCGGGGGTGCCCACGATCATCCGCGCAGCGGTCGCGGCGCGGTCAGCGCTCTGACATTGGTAGAAGGCCGTTTCGTTTGGCGCTGATACGGCGGCCGGGCAGAAATGGCCGCTATCATCGTCTCGCATCACCCCCCAAGGCGCACGAAATCCCGGGAAACAGTTTCTTCGCAAGGACGCTTGTCTTCGCCCCGGCACGCTGATAGAGGCGCCCATCGTTGCCGCTTTAGCTCAGTTGGTAGAGCACATCATTCGTAATGATGGGGTCACAGGTTCGAGTCCTGTAAGCGGCACCACTCTCCTCCCAAGGCAAACCCGACACGTGCGGCCGAAGGGTCTTTGCGTGGGTGCTTGATTGGGTCCTGTTTAGGACGATTTCAGCAGCATCGCGCTAGAGCTGGCCACATACCCTTTGAGTCTGGCAACCAAGTCCGAGACACGCTGGAAGATGGAGCCCCCGGGGCTCTCTTTCTGTGAGCTCGGTGATGGAGGTTGTCTTAATTTCCTAACCAATCCGCTGCGAGCTCGCCCCGGTGCCCTTCCGGCGCCAGCGCGGCGCAGAGGGCTTCGAGCAGCGGGGGCAACGCCTGCGTGAATGCATATGGCGGGTTGATGATGAAAAGGCCCGCGCCGTTGTAGATGCCCGGCTGATCGGCATCGTACAGCCAATGCTCGACCCACAGGAATTTCGGGATGCCCAGCCGCCTCAGCTGCTGCTTCCATCGCACGTGCGCCGCGCGGTCTTTCAGCGGATACCAGATCACGGTTACGCCGTGCGCCCATTTGCGGTGAGCGGCAGCAAGAGTGGCTGCGATACGGGCGCGCTCATCCGTCTGCTCATAGGGCGGATCGACCACCACCACACCGCGTGACGTTCGGGTCGGCAGCATTGCGAGCCACAACTCATAGGCGTCGCGCTCATGCACGGCCGCGGATGTGCCGCGCATCGCGCTGCGCAGGGCCGCGGCGTCTTCGGCATGCTTTTCGTTGAGGATTAGAAAATCCTGGGGCCGCAACAGCTGCTCCAGAATGCGCGGCGAGCCGGGGTAGAGGTGCGGCTCACCCCCGGCATTCACGGCCTGTACCGCGGCGCGGTAATCGTCGAGCAAGGAGTTCGCGTCGGCAAAGGCCCGCAGCACACCCTGCGCAGCCTCCCTGGTGCGCTGCGCCTGATCGCCCTTGAGATCGTACAGCCCGCATCCGGAATGGGTGTCGATCAGGGTCAGCGCGCCGGGCTTTTGCTGCAAGGCCCGCACGAGAGCGATCAGCAGGCAATGCTTCACGACATCGGCGCTGTTGCCGGCATGGAAGGAATGACGATAATTCATCAGAATTCAGAGCTCATCGATCTGTCTTTGCATGAAGTTCTGCGCGCGGCGGCCGACCGCGAAACGAGTGACGCAATCGATATGGGCCCCATATAACGTCGGACGGAAAGCATCAAAGCGCTTCTGGGCAGGATCTCAAGCCCGCACCGGCGCAAATGGTCCTTGCTGTCGGGTACTGTTACCGCCGACACGCGGGAAACAGCAAATGGCACAAAATTTAGCGTCATACTCACGCATAGCGCATTCCATCGCCACACAGACGGGTGAGAAAAACGATGGTTTTGCAGTTACTTCTAGCCGAGCCTGTCCGTAACGCAGTCATCGCAGATTGCGAGGCCTTCGAGGCGCTGGATCAGCGCCTCGATCTGGCCGGCTATTGTCGATCGGCGTGGCAAGGATCAGCCGGCCTTCGTCATTGCGGTCTCGAGCGCAGCAAGCCGCTCCGAACAAACGGCATGAACCGCGCGGCCCAATTCTTCGACGCGTTCACCGAGCCAGCGCAGTTCTTCCTCGGTGATGCGATAATGCTTGCTGTAGCGGGCCTTCACATAGGCTTCCTTGAGTTTTTCGAAGCGAGAACGGTCGACTTTCATTTCGCGCGGCCAGGCATCGACCAAACGCATGTCGATGCGCTCGGCCTGGGTACGCAGGAACCCGAGGTTGTGAACGTGCGGCGAGTAGAAAGTGCAGACCAGAAGGACGCAGTGGTATAACCGCTCCGTGGCTTGATGGAGCGAAAACGCGGCCTCTTTTAGCCGCCCCTTGCCAAGATAAAACTTCGTTCCTTCCATCAGCGCGGCAGCACTAGGATACCATTCCTCAAAATACTCCTGCGCCATGGCCAGCGCCTGCTCGGGCGTCTTGGGCTTCGGCGTGTGGAGTGGCTTGTCGTCACTCTCGTAGAGCGCGATCCCGTCGCGGGCGACGTCCATGAAGAAATACCGCCCGTGCGCGAGCCCGTCGTTCACTTCCTGCAGGGTGTGGACGATGAAGTTCACTGGCGTTTTGAGGGTCTGGTCGATCAAAAGCTCCCGGGCGAACCGGTCGTCGAGCTTGGACCAGACATCGACCTTGTCGATGAGCCGCTTGTCGCTGACGATTATGAGCAGGTCGAAGTCCGAGCGATAGCCCTTGGCGGTGTGCGGCTCATCGACCCAGCCGCCGCGCGCATAGCTGCCGTAGAGGATGATCTTGTCGATGCGCCCCTTCTTCTTCCAGCTCATCGTCGCGAGCGCGATGCTGTCGGCAAATTCCTCGAAGATGATCGCCTTCACGCGCTCGAGTTCGCGCTGCTTGGCGGCCGGAAGATGATCAAGGTCGGTACGCATGATGATTATCACCCTGTAATCGCGCGGGCCGGATGGCAAGCGCCATCCGGCCCGCGCGCCTTCCTAGAGCCGGAAACGCCACCACCATGGATCCTTTTCGTCCATGGCGATCATGAGGACGCGAAGCGCACCCGCAAAATGCCATTCGACATCGGCGACCGTGATGCCGAACCGGGCGGCGATTTCGGGATAGCCGAGCTCCTCGACACGGATTGCGAGGAAGACCTTGCGGTCCATCTCCTCCATCCGATCGACGGCGCGCTCGGCGCGCCACAGGCGAAGCCGGTCTTCGCGGGAATCCCGGGGCGGTTCAAGGTGACCCCAATGACCGCGCGAACCCGGCCCAAATATTCGCTCTTAAGCGAAGCCGCGGACTATGTGGACGCGGGTGCTCGCAAAAGGGCTTCGGCGCTCAAAGCCCAAAGTCGGAGGGACGAAACCTAAACCGATCTTCCGACGGAAAAGCGCGAAGAGCGATCAACTCGCCTTGCTCATAGCGAATATGCCAAGTTTGGGCATTGCGGGGCGCTGGATCACGAAAGACCGATGGATCCAGCAGGGCCACGTTCGCGCGATGCTGAGGATCTCTAACGGACACATAGCGAATAGCCTGCGCGTCAATCTCTCGCGCTTCAGACGCAAATTGCTGGCAAGCGGAATAGTCGTCCCGCGCCATCCACTGCGACGCGCCCGCAACAAATGGATCTGCGCACAAGTCGAGCAACCGATCCATCGCAACCGAGACATTGATTGCCGAGTGTTCAACGGTCGTGCTCGGCGGCTGGAATCCAGGCGACCGGGAGTAGAAGCGCAGCCGCCAATAGGCTGTCTCGGCGATCGCAGCACCAATGGACTCTGCGGCGTAGAAAATGCCGGGCTTCTCGCCGGCGCGGCGAAATCTTGAGCTACTCTTGTGACCGTAGCGAAACGGCGTCGCGAGCAGGTAGTGAAGGTGTCTCGCCTTCACCGGCAAGGTCGGCTTCACTTCTTCCACGAGCTGTTCGAGCAACGCTTGATCGTCGGAGCCAGCAGCCAGGCGGTTAGTCGAAATCCGATGTTGCGCCTCGACGATCCGCCACAGCTTTCCACTGTAGGAGCGAAAATGCTCTGGCTTCGGCGTTCGCTCAAACGCGGGCGCGGTAATCATCGACATAGTCGGCCACGTCATTCAGACCGCGGATGGAGCGGATCAGATCGATCGGTCTGCCGCCAAGATCCAAGTTTTCCGACTTCAACCAAGACGTCGACGCCGCATCGTCGCTTCCCATGAGCGCATCGAGGCTGCGAAAAAGCCGGACGAGATACTGCCCAAGTTCGAAGGCCTTCTCGGCTCGCTGAAGTTGATAACTGCCGGAACGAAGCCGCGAGGCCGTTGCCGCGGAAATACCGACCACTGAGCCCAACTGCTCGTTCGTCAGCTTCCAGCACGTCGCCACACGCGCTACCGCTTCCGAGAGAACTCGTCCCTGATCCGCTTGGGAGGCTGGCCGCGTCGCCATTACATTCTCCAGAATGAAATTCTACATTTCCATTCATAAGAATAAACTTCGGATTTTGCAAGCGGGCGCGTTTCATTTGCCGGTTAGGGACGAGATTTGGGCTTCATCAGACGCGCAAGGCGTCGAGATAATCGCTCCACCCTTGACGCATTGCTACCCGTTCATCCCAATAGCGCCCTCGGATAGGCGACACTGAATCACGTTCCTTAGGAGTTCGGAGCCGCTGCGGCGCCTGATGCAGGTTTTGTCAGTGCTTGAAGCAATGCTCTCGATGCCAGGCTAGGAAGGCCGGATGCGGGCGCTCTAGCGGTCGCTGTGGTGGGATGGCGAAGCCGGTCCTGTTGATCAGAGAGCGGATGCTGTCGGGGTTGTTTGCCTGCCGGCTGACGAGAATCTCAAGGTCGTCATTCAATCCGATCAGGCCCCTATCGAACATCCAGTGGACGGTTCCTGAAAGGGCAATCCCATTGGTCACGATGTCCGGCCCGCCACGATCCACGGGCCGGATATGGGCGGCCTCGACCTCAGCGCGGCCGCCGCCATTGATCAGCTTCAGCCCGGTTACCGCGCAGCGGGCATCATAGGCCTCGACAACACGACGGCGGAACAGGCGGTCACGGACCAGTCGTGAACCGAGATTTGCCACGCGGTCGCGTTCGATCTCGAACTGGAACGGTGAGCGCTCCTCGCGCAGCAGGTTCTCGGGCGTCTCATCGATCCTCGGCAGGAAGCTGTCATCTTCCGCGAGGCCAAGGTCGATGATGCGGTTGAAGTCCTCGATGGATAGGCGCCGAACTGCGGATTGGGCGCGACCCGAAATCTTGCCCTGCTCGTTGAGAACTCCGCGTTCGACTAGCCCCAGGGGACCGTTGAACGGGACCGGGTTGGGGAAGTCCAGGTAGGTCCCGGGTTCGATCAGGGCGAGATACATGTCCTTGGCGGTCGGGTCCGGCACGACATGAGCTACTTTGGCCACCGCGAAATATCCGCGCGTGTCGCGGATCTTGCTTGGCTCGTAGTAGACGATCCAATCGCCAATGCAGGCGCTGACGCGGGTCAGGTATTGGCGCGGGAACTGATACTGCTCCGCCGGGCTGTCGTCGTAGATCGAGTCGGAGCGATGAACGAAGATGCCTTTGGTCATGACGCTCCCGCTTCCCTGTCAGCAGAATAGGCGCTTGCGCCTATCGTCGGCACGTCGTCCGTAGGCACTTCAGCGGTGTCGGGCAGGCCTTCCTTTTCGGCGTGTCCCCTGACTTCTGTTGCCCGCTCCTCGATCTCTTTTGCGAAGACCTCCAGCATCGACGAACCTGCTGGCATAGATGCCACCTCCTCGACCGCTGCGGGCAATTCGCGCAGCAACCGTGCCGTCACCTGCTCCACCCTCTGCACCGTTCCCCGCGCTGCCAGGCCTGCGGCGTCGGCCATGCGCCGCCAGTGGCGACCGTAGATGTGGCGGCCGCGGCGCTGCTCGCCGATCGCTTGGGCGTGGTTCTGGGTGATGTTGGTCCAGGCGAGGCCCGACATCAGGTCGTAGAGCGGAGCAAGCTGCGGGGCACCTGGGCCGAGCAGGATCGAGTAGTTCTTTGCGTGTGAGTCCACGTTGCCGATGGCGATATTGAAGATCACGGCGTCCAGCAGCCGGGTGATGTCGCGCGCCGTCATATGCTCGCGGACAACCGCGAACATGTCGGCGATCGAGGGGCCGCGCATTCCGGTGCCGTTGAATTCATACTTGGCGGCAGGCGGGCTGCCGAGTGCCTGACAGAAATCCTCCTGATGCAGGCGGCGGACATTGTTGCCAGTACCCGTCCGGTCATAGCGCTCGACCAGCAGGTAGCTGCGTTCCCCTGCAACGCCCGTTGTCACCGGCGCGACATTGAGGCCGATGCGGCGGGCGAGAAGCATGCATAGCGCTTCATTGTGGACGCTGCCGGGTAGGCGTGGATTGTCGGGCTTTAGGATATGGGTGGATGGCGCGCCGTTGATCGGCACCGCAATCTGGCCGTCGATGACAGCCACCGGCAGCTTTTCCTGCGCGCCGGCGAGGCTCATCGAGACGCCGTCCTCGCCGACCAGGAATGGCCGCGCTGGCAGTTCCTCGATGATCCGTTCCAGTGCACCGGTATCCGGGATCGGGCGATAGCCGGGCTCGCCGCGCGGCCGCTGCGGAGCGATGCTGAGCGCGCCTGCCAGATCGTTGCCGGTCTGTGCGATCAGGCCGAGCGCGTCCTCCGGTGCAGCGCCTAGCGCGCGCGTCATGGCGCGCAACGGTTCGCCCTCCGGCAGGAGGTTCATCAGCCAGGGAAGAACTTGGCCCCCCTCATAGGGCTCTGGCCGGATCGGCATGGCCAGCGAGACAGGGAAGCTGTCAGCGGATGAACCCCAGGCATCCGCATAGGCAAGGCGGGTTGTCTGCGCATCGGCGCTGATCGTGGCGACCAGGCGGTCTTCATAGTGAACCGGAAGGTCCACCGTCAGGCCTGCGAAATGCCGGTTGCGGTGAGCCGCAAGCCGACAGCCTTTGCGGCGGCGAGTGCCTTCCCGAGTTGGGCGGTGGGCTTGCCTGCTTCCAGATCGACGATGAAGCGCTCGCCGCTGTTGATGGTGAGCGCCAGCTCCCGCTGGGTAAGGCCAAGGGCCTTGCGGGCCGAGGCGACGGCTGCGCCGAATTGGGTTGCGTTGTCAATCATGTCATTCTTACCGAGCGGGAAGTTGCCATAAGTGTCGTAGAGATTCAAGAGAATTTCTTCCCGAACGGGAAGAATTCGCTTTGATATTAAGGCTTACCCGGAAATTCTTACCGCTCGGTAAGTGGATTGATGGTCTGAGCGGACGTTCCGTGCTATCGGGATCGCCGAAGTTCGGAGGTCTGTCCTTGTCGATCACCAACGCTCCATATGACGAAGATGAAAGCTGGCAATGGCGCGAGCGGCCACTGCATTGGTCGCGCGCTGGGGCGTTCCCGACGAAACGGTTGCGCGGCTGGTCAATGGCGAGGGGCGGGCTACGGCGCTGCTATGCATTCATCGCGCATTGCGATGCATATTCGCTGATAGCGATAGAGCCGCGCGGTGGATAGGTGCACCTAACGAGGCCTTTGATGGAGCCAGCGCGCTGGATCTCATGATGGCAGATGGCCTCGCAGGTAAGCGAACGGATCATAACATCGGCAAGGGACATCGACTCAACTCCTGCAAGCAGGTCTCAGCCGGTGCGACATCTCAAGCCAGCGATGGGGCCACCAGAAAATGGCCGCGGGGCCATCGCCTATTCCGGTGGCCCCATTTCGAGTGAGATTGAGTGAAATATCCTCGGACACCAAAAGACAAGACCAAGGAGAAAATGGCAGATTTCTGCCGTTTTGTCGGTGGTTCTGGGATGTCAGGAGAGGAGTAAATGGTGCCCAGAAGAGGACAAACAAGTAAAAAGCAAGTATTTGATATACTTGCTATATACACATTTCGAAGATTGAAATGCCACTTGCCATGCCCCCAAGTCTGAATTGCTTAAAAGATTTGGGTCTCTAAGCATTGTTTCAGGCACATTCATCATGTAGCACGGTGTATCGTTCCAATGCAAGTTTTTTGGTTCGATTTATTTGTGACTGTTTGTTGCAATACGTACCGGCTTTGGGTCCCCGCAATTTGATCGCGCCATGACATGGCACCTACGGCCATGAACTGCTGACCATGCTCCCCCGGTCGGAGAGCTGTCTAAAGCGGCAGGTTGATCCCCCACAGGGTATATTGCGGGTTTATACCTCAGAGGGTATAGAATGGCCAACGGAGGCAGTGATGGATCAGCTTGTAAGACTGCCGAGGCAGCTAGGTGCAATCATCCAGAGTGCGCGTGTGCGGCAGGGGATGACCCAGTCAGAGCTGGCCGGCATTTCCGGCACACAGCAGAAAACCATATCAGCCATCGAAAACGGCAGCGTCGGAGTAAAGCTCGGCACGCTGCTCCGCGTGATCGCGAGCCTCGATCTCGATATCAAGATCGGGCCGCGAGAGCGTGGCCCCTCGATCGAGGACGTCTTCTGAGGCCATTCAATTTAGCTTTGGCTTCCAGCTCTTTCCCGTGCGCCGCAGCAGCGTCCCGCTCGAGCTACGACGCAACGTAGAGCCGTTAAGAGATCCAAAAGATCGGTGTGCCACATAGAAAGCCGCGCGTTATCTGAGTTGTAGATACCATCAGTGCGCACAACCCCAGACGTAGCGAAGGGCCATGACACAATCTCTGCGCGGCGATTTGGCGAAACGCTATCTTCTGGAGGACCTGCCCGGCGCGTCCCAATTGGGGGCTCGCTTGAACGGGATCTTGTTGAAGATCGATTCCGGCGAGCAGGTGACCGCGTTGCAGCGACAGTTTCTCGTCGCGACGGGTCTTCACGCGCTCTGCGCCTTAGCCGATGGCAAGATCACTCAAGGAGAGTTTTCCTCCCGGGCCGAGCAGGAGCAGGCAGCACGCATTGAGGAAGCTTCGGCCAAGGCCGTGAAGGATGCGGCAGAACGGGCGGCATGCGAAGAGGCAAAAGCCGCCGCGATCAAGGAGACCTTTGCCGCCATGGCGAACGATCCCGTGCTGCGGCGGAAGCGGGAAGCAAGGGAGCTGCGGCAGCGCTTCGACATAGGATATGTCGAAAGCGAGGACTATCCGCGCGTGATGGCGCTACTCAGGCAAGTCGCCAATCGGCAGCGCCTCAAGGCCGAGGACGTCGCATGGCTGAAGACCGAAGCCGATGACTGCTGGACAGACGCGCTGCAGAAAGCCTTCCATGCATTGGAAGCGGAAGCCCTCACAAAAGCATGGGAAACCAGCGGCAATCCCTGGGAGGCGGTGAACGCGAGCGCGCATTGGCGCAAGGCAGATGAACCCGAGCAAGCCTTGCGTCTGACCGAAGCGGCGCGGGCGCAGATCGGGCCAAATCCCAAATTACATTCGGCCCTTGCAACAACGCGCGGCGGAGCAATGCGTGACCTGCGCCGCCTCGACGACGCGAAGGCATTGGCAAACGACGCGCATGGATTGACCCCGAGCGACTACAGGCCCTGCACTTTGTTGGGCGCAGTCCACATCGAGCTTGGTGACCTCCAGGCAGGGCGCGAATGGTATGCCAAGGCCGAGTGCCTTGGCGCTTCGCGCCAAACGATCGACAATGATTTGCGCGGACTGCTAATGCGCGCCCCCATTGAGGAGCAGCATCGCATCCGCGAATACCTTCTCCAACACGATCCTCAGCGCTTTGCTTGGCTCCGGCGTTGGCTTGGCACCGGTCAATCGCCTTCGCATCCGAAGTCCGCACGCTCGATCAAGAGAAGAAACGACACCGCATTGGTCGAGGCAGGTCAGCATGATCATCGTTCCTGATGATCCGGGCCCTGCAGGTCCAGACGACGTGTTCAAGGCGGCCGTCCGAAAAGTCTTCGACGGCGACGGCTTTCTGGCAAGCGTCTGGCACCCCTATCGCTAGGCTTGGGTCGAACGCGTTCCGTTCCGCTTTGCGTTCATCGACGCGCCCGAAATGGTGCGGGTTGATCTCGGGGCGGGCAAGCGCGCTCTTGTAAATGGTGGCTGGCTCGATCCCATTTATAGGATATGCCTATGCCGGGACCGCCAAGACTACCACCGTGCTGGCGACCTATGCGCGTGAGGCGGCGAAGAGCGGACTTGCTGTCACAGCGCTCGCGCCGACCGCGTCGGCAGCCGCGGTCCTGGGAGAAGCGCTCGGCCTGCGCGGCGACACGGTCGCACGCCATCTTGTGTCGCCCGAGGCCAAAGGACTCGGCAAGGGTTCGGTCTGGATTGTCGATGAGGCTTCGATGCTTTCCGCGCGTGACATGGCGGCCCTGATGGCCAGCGCCGAAAAGGCCGGGGCGCGGCTTGTTCTGGTCGGCGACGTCAGGCAGCTCGGCTCGGTCGGAGCGGGGGCAGCCTTCGCCCAGTTGCAGCAGGCGGGCATGGCCACCGCGAAACTCGCTAACGTGGTGCGGCAGACCAATGCTGAGACCCGCGAAGCCGTCATGGCGTCAATCGAGGGCCATGCCGGCAAGGCTCTGGCCGCGCTGGAGCGCGGCGGCGGCGAGGTGGTCGAAGGCGCGGACCGCGATGCGCGCCTTGCGACATTAGCGCAGCGCTATGTTGCCCTCAGCCCTGCAGAGCGTGCGCGGACCCTCGTGATCGAACCTTCGCGAGAAGGGCGCGATACCCTCACCGCCATGATCCGGCAGCAGCTGGCGCAGCGTGGCGAGCTGTCAGCAGCGACCGTCCGATTCGAGGCGCTCGAAGCCAAGGGCCTGACCCGCGCTGAAACCCGGCAGGCGGCAAGCTATGCCATCGGCGATGTTGTTCGCTTTGCCCGCGACTATGCCGACAAGGGCGTCACGCGCGGCGCAGCCTATCGCATTGAGAAGATCGATCCGGACAAGGCCGCCATCGCGCTCAAAACCGCCGACGGGTCATCCGTGGACTGGCGGCTGCGCCAATGGGGCGCGGGCAAGGTCGAGGTGTTCGAGCCGAAGGCGATGGAGTTGCAGGCGGGCGACCGCGTGCAGTTTACCCGCAACGACCGTGAGGCCGGGCGCATCAACGGGTTGCGCGGCACCATCACCGGCATCGATCCGGAGCGCCAGCAGGCAACCATCGTGCTGACCAATGGCCGCGAGCAGCGGCTCGATCTCACCGACCCACGCGACGCCCATCTGCGCCATGCCTATGTCCAGACTGCCCACGCAGCCCAAGGCCAGACCGCCGAGCGCGTCCTGATCCACGCCGACAGCCGCTCTGCCAATCTGGTCGATCAGAAGATGCTCTATGTCGCGCTCTCGCGCGCGAAGTCCGAGGCCATTGTCGTGACTGACGACAAGGCGCGGCTGATCCGCGCCATCCACGAGCGCGCGGGCGAGAAGCAGACGGCCATGGAAGCGAGTGCGCCCGAGGCCGCGAAGGCGAAGTCTCTGGGGGCTGGTCTCGGCTGATCGTGTGAAGCGTGAACGCAGGGCCATGGCACCCTTCGCCCTGCCATTGGAATGAACTGCTCCCTCTCGTGACGGCCCGTGCCGGGCGGGATCAACAGCCTGCCCGCTCCATTCGGGCTTCGCCCTCCCGTGTTGGCTGTTCCGCGTACCGCTGACCCGCCCGGCCATCCGGCCCGTCCCTTCATCCGCGTTCCCAACGACAGGACGAAGGATCACCACCATGGCCAGCACCGCAACCGCCAGCATCTACGACACCATTACCAACCAGATCATCGCCGCGCTGGAGCGCGGCACCGGCGACTACACGCTCCCCTGGCACCGCAGCAGCGCCCCGCTCACGCGGCCCATCAACGCGGTCACCCGCAAGGCCTATCGCGGCGTCAATGTCCTTGCCCTCTGGGCCAGCGCCGAGGCGCAGGACTTCGGGCATGGTCTCTGGGCGACCTACCGCCAGTGGCAATCACTGGCGCGCAGGTGCGCAAGGGCGAGAAGGCCTCGCCGATCGTGTTCTACAAGGTGCTGGACAAGCCAGAGGGCAAGGAAGACGAGGCGCGAATGGGCTCCGGGCCGATCTTCGCGCAGGGCTCGCATGTGTTCAACATTGCGCAGGTCGAGGGCTACGCCCTGCCGGAGGTGGCGGACGCCGAGGCGTTCGATCCCATCCCTGATGTCGAGGCCTTCATTGCCGCCACCGGCGCTGCGATCCGCATCCAGGGTGACAGCGCCCATTACACCCCGTCCACCGACACAATCACCATGCCCGACCGCGAGCGGTTCTTCGCGACCGACACCGCCAGCGCCGGGCAGAACTGGTACGCCATCCTGCTCCACGAGCTCGTCCACTGGACCGGGGCCGATCACCGCCTCGCCCGCACCTTCGGCAAGCGCTTCGGCGACGAGGCCTATGCCATGGAAGAGCTGGTCGCCGAGCTTGGCTCAGCCTTCCTTTGCGGCGACATTGGCCTATCGATCACCCCGCGTCCGGATCATGCCTGCTACCTCGCCAACTGGCTCAAGGTGCTCAAGGGCGACAACCGGGCAATCTTCACCGCCGCCAGCGCGGCGGCGAAGGCGGCGGAGTGGTTAGATGAAATATCTAAATAACAGATACTTGCTGGGGCGCGTTTGGGTGCGATGGGCGGCTCGTCCGCTAGCGGCAGCGAGGCTGGCAATGCCGGTATACGTGCCATCAAGATTATGATTAAAGGCCGCCATGCCCTCTCCGCCTTCAAAATCGATCATTAAGGCTCTCCCTAAAGACCTGCGCGACAAGCTGGCGATATGCCATGAGCACCCTGAGCAGGTTCTATTCCTTGATATCGAGACAACTGGCTTGAGCCATTTCTACGACGAGATCACCCTAGTCGGCTGGGCAAAAGGCGGAAGGTCAGGAACATTCATCAAGGGACAAGACCCAAGTGAATTGTTTGATGTCACCCGCGACGCCATGGCCGTTGTGACATTCAATGGCATTCGCTTCGACCAAAAATTTTTGAAGCAGGAGTTTCCTGAAGCCCAACTTCCGGCAGCGCATATCGACTTGATGTACCTGTGCCGTCGTGTGGGCTTAACGGGAGGTCAGAAAGCTATCGAGAATGAGTTGGGCTTGAATTTCCGTGAAGATTTGGACGGAGTCGACGGTTTCGCCGCAGTTTTGCTCTGGCACAAATATCTTCGCGGCGATGTTGATTCTTTGCGGCGCCTCATTTCATATAATCGCGCTGACATTGCTGCCATGGGCGGACTGTTCGATCATGCTCTAGCTCGTTTGGGCTATGAGCATGACTTGATCGGGCAGCCTGTGAAATTCGTTGAATGGTCGGCTCCGGCAGATCGCCATAAGCTACCCTTAGGTCTTAAGAAGCCGGACCCAGGACTGTCTCGCGCCCCAACCTTCCGCGAATTGTTTGGTGGTCTGAAAGCTGAGAAATCCAGAATCGTTGGCATCGACTTGACCGGATCAGAGGCGCGCCCAACGGGATGGTGTTTGCTGGACGGTTCGAGAGCGGAGACCGAAACAATTTCCACTGATGACGATCTCATTCGGCGCACAATCGATGCGTCACCTGATCTCGTGTCAATTGACTCGCCACTTTGTCTTCCGTTTGGTCGCCAAACAGTTTTTGATGATGATCCGACGCGCGACGAATTCGGCATCATGCGATTTTGCGAACGAGAGCTCAAGCGGCGGGGCGTGAACGTCTATCCAAGCCTTTTGCCGAGCATGCAAAAATTGACGGCACGAGGCATTCGTTTGGCCGGAATTTTTAGGTCACATGGATTGCCTGTGATCGAGAGTTACCCTGGTGCCGCCCAGGATGTCATGCGAATTCCTCGGAAGGGCGCGGGCGAAGAGTGGCTGAAACTTGGATTGAAGAATTTCGGTGTTCGCGGGAAGTTTGCGACGGCAAAAGTTACGCATGATGAGCTGGATGCGATCACTTCCGCTCTGGTCGGCACTTTTCATCTGGCGGAGCTATCTGAAGAACTGGGAACGACAAATGAACCGCCACTCATCATTCCACGCCTTGAGGTGAACCGAACGCCGTTTGTCGTGGGCGTGAGCGGACCCATCGCTGCTGGTAAAACGACCCTAGCGGAAATTTTGCAGTCGAGGGGCTATGCCTATACCAGATTCAGCTTGGTAATTGATGACCTGCTTCGTGAGCGAGGGCTGCCATTGGATCGACACCATCGCCAGCTAGTTGGTGCCGAGATCAACAGGGACGGTCGCCAGCGCGAGCTTGCCGAACGAACCCTCTCGCGTGTGTCTGGTGCACGCACCATTGTCGTCGACGGCCTTCGTTTTCCCGACGACCATGCGTTTCTCAAGGAGAAGTTCGGCTTCCGCTTTGTCCATTTATATGTCTCCGCACCTATGGACATCCGGCGAGAGCGCTACGCTGACCGATTGGGCCTAAAGCCTTCGGAAGTGAGCCAAGCGTTCGACGAAGCGATCACGTCTGAAGTCGAGCGGATGGTGCCGACATTAGAGCGCCTTGCCGATCAAACCTTCTTCAACAACGGGTCAAAGGAGGATATGGCTACCTCGCTCATGAGTCTTGCGGCTAAGTGGGAGAGGGAGAGCTAATGCCCGTATCAATCGTTGTGGGGGGTCAGTTCGGCTCGGAGGGCAAGGGTAAGGTTTCTCTCGAGCTTGTGAGAATGGCAACCGAGCGCCGGATTGCGGTGGTACGCGTCGGGGGGCCAAACTCTGGCCACACAGCCTATGATCGCGCGGGTCAAAAATTTGCCCTCAGGCAATTGCCCGCTGGCGCGGTTGATCGCAATGTCGATGTCGTTTTCCCTGCAGGATCGTTCATTGATGTCGACGTCTTGCAAAGCGAGATAGAACTGCTCAATTATCCGCGTGACCGGATATTTATCAGCCCATACGCGAACGTCATTACGCCTGAGCAAAAGGCATGGGAGCGAGAGGCGGGGCTCGTCTCTGGCATTGGTTCGACGGGAAGCGGTGTCGGCGCAGCCGTGATGGCAACCGTCGCTCGTGAAGCTTCGAACTTCCCCTTGCACCGCCATGATGCTGCGCACTGCGAGCCGCTCGAGCGCTATTTGTGTGATACCACGTTGTTAATGCGACGATGGCTGGACGCTTACGCACGGATTATTATCGAGGGAACCCAGGGATATGGATTATCCCTATCGGATGGTGGATTCTGGCCCAAGGCCACCTCACGAGCGACAACGGCCGCTGCGGCTTTGGCGGAAACGGGCCTAAGCCCAATGGACGTCGACAACGTTGTGCTTGTCATCCGCTCCTATCCGATCCGCGTTGCGGGAAATTCCGGACCACTGCCCGGTGAGACTTCTTGGGAGGCAATCTCGGATTGTATCGATACCAGAGCTGATCTTCGCGAATTCACAACCGTAACCAAGAAGCTACGGCGAGTTGGTCAATTCGATGCTTCATTGGTCCAGTCCGCGATCGCTTCCAACAATCCGACCATGCTTGTGCTGAATCATCTTGATTATATTGGAGTCGAGACTGATTTAAATGATGGCACCAGCAGACTTAGTCAGTTCGTTCAAGAAGTCTCGGAAGCCATCAGCTGTCCAATAACCCATTTCGGTTTCTCTGATCGCGGCATGATTCCCAACTTGAAGCCATCGACTCAATTTCTTGGGTCCTAAGCCAATGTTTCAACTCAACGACTCAGCTGCGTTGGCGCTCGCCGAGCCATTTAAAATGTCGGGGCAGACCCCCGCTGCCGACCCATTCCCAAGAATCCGATCAGCACTCTTGTCTGCAGATCACATCATTAAGTATGTTCAAAAGACAGGGATGATAGCTCCATTCAATGGTGGTGGAGGAGAAAAATCACCCCTCAAAGCTGCTTCATACGAATGCAAAATTGGAAGCGAAGCATTCGTATACAAGAAGGGAATAAACCACCCTCAAAAGATTTATGATGGATCTCAAGAATATTTAACGATTCCAGCCAACTCAATAGTATTTGTAGAATCAGAAATTTACTTTCGGCTACCTCCGTTTATTGCTGTTCGCTTTAATCTTCAGATTAATCACGTCCATCGGGGATTGCTTTTAGGAACAGGGCCTCTTGTCGATCCGGGTTTCTGGGGGAGACTTTGCATCCCTCTGCATAATCTGACGAACCAAGATTATCACATTTCAAAGGACGACGGTCTGATTTGGATCGAGTTCACAAAGACATCGTCAAGCCCCACCCATGGGCGACCGCCGTCAAATACAGATTTCCCAAACATCAAAAAGTTCATCGAAAAGGCAGCAAAACCTATTTTTGAGGATGCAGCGCCAATCGAAATTCTTAGCTCGATCCCTGACATGGTCAGCGAAGCGAACGCGAAGGCCCAAATCGCAGCAGACCTAGCGCAAAAATCCGAGAAGTCAGCGAAGTCGCTTCGCAATTGGAGCGTTGGTGGTATTATTGTAGGTGCGTTATCTGCCGTTGGCCTCACTGCTACCGTCGCTGGCCTGTCATGGCAGTACTATGACGATAATCAGACCGACATTGGCGGGATAAAAGACAAAACAACCAATCTAGAAAAATCGATTGATCAGCATATTCGCGACGTTGATCGATATGGCTCAACCCCAATCGAAGCTCGGGCATCATTGTACGTGCTGAGGGGAACGGTCGAGCAACAGCAAGGGAAAATCAAAAAACTTTCTGACCAAGTTGCAGAATTGAAAGCCGAACTGGACCGGATCAAACCCAAGCCCTGCGATACCAAGCAGACGGTCTGTTAGATATCCAGCGCGGCCCCATTAACCCTAAGCCATTCCTTCCGTTCGCGGTATCGTGGTAGCACCTTGTCTACCTCGTTCCAAAACGCGTCTGAATGGTCGCGGTGGCGCAGGTGGCACAGCTCATGGACAACGATGTAATCAATCACGGTTTGCGGGGCCATCAAGGTCTTCCAATGGAAGTTCATTGCGCCGCCCGTACCGCATGAGGCCCAGTGATATCCCAGCTCTTTAACAGCCACTTCACCAGGCTTGACGCCGACCAGTGGCGCGAGTTGCCTGAGGCGTTCGCTGAAAATCTGCATGCCTTTGGCAATATAGTAGTCGCGGAATGCCTTGCGTGCGGCAGCCTCGCCATCGCGGGCCACGAAGTCTTCCGATAGTTCCCAGCGACCGTTCTTCAAACGCAGTGGCACGTCACTATCCGGCACAAACTTCAGACGATAGGACCGCCCGAGATAGGCAAAGCCTTGCCCCTGAACCAAGGGACGGTGCCTTCGGCTAGCGTTCAGGTCTTCCCACTCCGCCAGCGAGCGATGCACCCATAGTGCCCGGTCAGCCACGACTTCACGAATCTTCTCGTCCTCAATACCAACCGGCGCACGCACGATGACATCGCCAGATCGTTCGATCACGATATCGGCCGTTTTCCGCTCGCTACGGATTAGCGTGAATTCGATATCTTGCGCGCACATCTTCATGGCCGCAGCAACTCCACATGGCGCTTTTCGGCCAGTTTGGTCAGTTCTACGGCTATCCGCTGATGGTGATCCTGAACAGCGCTGATGCCAGAGACCATCAATTCTGTGTCAATATTGGCCCGTAAACGTCGTACTTGATCCGGCTTGCGCCAGAAATCGACAATGGCAATGGCATCACGAATAAGGCTGACAAGACGAGACGACAGAGCATCCAGCATCGCTGCATCTTCAAGCGATAGGGTCGCGCTGTCTCCGATTAGGGCGAACAGATTGTCCTTGAACACAGCCACCTCGGCAGGTTGTTCGGCATCCCCTTTGCCGCGACCCGCCCGGATATCTGCGCGCAGGCCCTCATATGCTTCGGCCAAAAGCTTCCAGTCATCGCCATGCTTGGCGATCAGCGTGTCGAGCTTTTCGCTCATCCGTTTGAAGAAGGCCGGGTCTTCGTCGAAGTGGATGGTGCAGTGCTTGCGGATGGCGTGCTCCATCTCGCTAGCCTTGGCGCGGGTGCTGCCTTGGGCATGGCCCGTAACCTGCTCAACGAAATCGGGATCGAGCAGTTCGACGGGCGGTATCTGCGGATCGACGCCGAGTTCGATCAGATGCTTGTTGATCAGTGCAGCGACCTTTTGGCCCACCCCGGCAAAATCAATGGAATCGTCCTTGAACCGTTCCTTGGCCATGCGCATCAGATAGCCAAGCCGACGCGCTGGGCCGCGATAGCGGTGGGCTGCGGCACCAGGCAGGATCAGATCGAGGCTCATTAGGAATTTCTTGAGATAAACTTCAAAATCCGCCCGCGCCTTGATCCTTTCCAGCGCATCAACGGCCTTGTGGACCACGCGCACGTCATCCTCAGGAGAGGCCAACGTGCCTGTCAGGAACGCCTCGATGTCATGCACACCCAGCCCCTGAAAATGCTGAAGCAGCCGGCGGTAGCGTTCTTCAAGGATCGGAAGTTCGGACGTAAGGTTTTGGAACCCCGCCTTTAGGTCCTCTGGTTCCTGATCGGCATAGATTTTGAGCGCGGCGGTCAGATGTCCGGCAAAGCCGATATAGTCGACAATGAAACCGCGCTGTTTGCCGTGGGTCACTCTGTTTACGCGGGCGATGGCCTGAAGCAGGTTGTGCTCTTTCAGCCGCTTGTCGATATACATCACCTGCTCGATCGGGGCATCGAAGCCGGTCAACAGCATGTCGCATACGACGAGGAAGGCGATGCCCGTGTTGGCCTGATCGTAGTCATCCAGATTGAACGGCTTGCAGAAATTCTCGACTGCGTTCGATTCCCGCGCCTCCCGCCGGGCGGCAGTGATTTCGGCGGATTCGTTGGTGGCGTCAGAAGAAACGACGACCGCCACTTTCAGGAACGCGATGCGCCGCTTTGCTTCGGGATCGGTTTCCCGTTCCAACCGCTCAGCCAATGCTTCCCGCAACGCGCGCTGATACCGCACCGCGGCCAACTTGCTGTGGCACACCACTTGGGCTTTGAACCCATTCGGCAAAATGTTGTCGATGTAGTGCCCCACCAGATCACGGGCGATGGCTCCGATGCGGCTTTCCGCCTCCAAAATATCCCCGGTCGCACCGTATTTCTTTTTGATGGCGAGCAGGTCTTCGGCGGATCGTTCGGCGAACAGATCCTCGAACGCCTGATCAAATTCCGCCTTGTCGCGCAACGCGGTGTTGGCGGTGCGGCCTTCGTAGAGAATTTGCAGCGTCGCGCCGTCGGCCACCGCGTCCATGAGTTTGTATTTGTCGATGTATTCGCCGAACCGCTTCACGGTCTGCCGACCGGCGTGGCGTTCGGTGATCAGCGGTGTGCCGGTAAAGGCAACGCGCGCGGCGTTGGGGAAGGCTTCGAACAGGTTGTCACCCATGTCGCTGCCTTGGGTGCGGTGCGCCTCGTCCACCATGATCAGGATGCGCTCGGACGCGTTGACCACGCCGAAACTTTCCGCGCTGGGCGGGGGGGCATAGCGCCCCAGCTTTTCGCGGAAACTGTCCGGCAGATCGTCCTTCGTTTCCAGAAATTTGTGAACCATCACCATGTTCACGTCAGACGCGGGGGAGGACAGCACATCGCGCACCGCCGCGCGGCTTTCCACGAGGTTGATCTTTCCGCCAATCAGCCGCGCGGTGCCCGTCAATTGGTCTTCCAGATCGGCGCGGTCCACCACCATCAGGATTTTCATGTCGTTCAGATCACGACTGGCGCGCAGCATCCGCCCGACGAAAACCATGGTCAGCGATTTGCCAGAGCCCTGCGTGTGCCAAATCACCCCACTGCGCTCCATCGGGGCTTGCCCCGTGCGCAGCCGCTCGACGATGCGGCGGGCGGCGCGATGTTGCTGATAGCGGGCGAGCACCTTCACCCGTTTGCCGCTGTCGGTATCCTTGAACACGGTGCAGGTGCGCAGGATGTCGAGCAGGCAATGCGGGTTGAGCAGGCCCTGCACCAGTTCCTCTTGCTCCCGAACCACGCCAAGGGGCGGCGTGATCGTGGCATATTGTTCCGGCCAAACATTGCGCCAGCGATAGAAATGTTCGGGGGCGCTGCTGATGCTGCCGAACTCCGCAGCTTCGCCGCAGGTGCGGATCACCATCAGGTTGGGATAGAACAGCTTCGGCTCGCCTTCGCGCAAGCCGGCGCGTGCAGTTTCCGGCCGGGCGTCACGGTAGCGTTGCAACTGCACGAACGCCCCGTGCATCGGATTGGCGGTGTTAGCGTCGCCAATCTTGGCCTCAATCACCACCAGCGGAATGCCGTTCACGAACAACACAACATCGGGGATGATGAATGCCTTGATGCAGCCTGGCGTATCAACGCGGAACTGGTTGATCGCGTGGAAGGTGTTGCGCTCCGGATTGGCGAAGTCGATCAGGCGAACGGTCGGGTCTTTTTCGCCCGTCACTTCGTTGCGGTCCACTTGCGCCTTCATCAGCAGCGCATGCACCGCTTCGTTGGCATCGAGCAGGCCCTTGCCCGGTTGGCGGAATATATCGTCGATCAGCCCAGCGAGCTGCCGCTCGGTTAGCCAGTCCTGCCCGTCAGATGTCTGGTTCAGCGCACGAACGGAGTCGCGGAACACTTGCGGCAGGATCAGATCACGAAAGCTGGAGCGCAGCGATGCCGCCGGACTGTGCGGGATCATCTGGCTCCCTTGATCCACCACTGTCCAGCCCAGCGCGCCAAGCTGCGTCAGCAGCGGCGCTTCGACATGAGCATACTCGCTCATGCGGGCATGCTTTCGAGCAGCGGGGTGACGGGGATTTTGCCGGTGAGCAGGTCTTGCATCAGGCCGGATTTCTGGAGTGCTAGTTTTGCCAGTTCGCGCAGATGATCATCAATCAATCCATCGATCAATTTCATCCGGTCGAAAATCAGTTTCTGCTCCGTGACAGGCGGAAACGCCAATCGCAGTGAGCGAAAGTCAGCCAGTGTGATTTTAGGCCGAGTGACGCCACCCGTGATGGCGCGCACTTGGGCTAGCACCACTTCGCTGTTTAATGCACTAGCGACGAACTCCGGAATGGCTACGTCCCGTCGAGACACCCTCAATCTGATCATGTCAGCGGTTATTATTGCTGCCGGAAAATCCATTGGGTGAATGCAAGCGATACAGGGCGGGAAACCCATTTTTGTCGCGATCACATCGCCCGGTTGAGATTCATGCGCCGCGAGTGATTTAGCTTTGGCCGAGTCCACAAAGACATCGGACTTCCAGATGAAGCGCTCCGGTTTCACGTCACGAACGAAGATGACCGGCACACCAGAATTGCGGTAATCGGAGGCTACAAGGTTGCTGCCAAACGGGCCGATAGTTGCGTCAGAAGATGAGTTCACGCATTTCGTAATTCGATCGACCTCCCACCCCAAAGGCAGCCAGCCGAGTTCGGTTTGATGGTAGAGGTGCGGGGCTTGGTGGCGGGGTGGGCGGAGTTGGCCGTGTTCATCCACCCCGCGCGTGAACAGGTCTTGCATCAACCCGGCCCGCACCCGCTCCTGCTTGGCAATCAACCCCTCCGTCGCCTCAATCTGGGTGTCGAGTGCGTCGAGGATATTGCAGATGGTGTTCTGCTCTGATTCCGCTTCTGGAAAGCGCAGTTCTAGGATGCGGCCCAAGTCCTTGGGGACGTGCGGGACACCGGTTCCTGTCCGACGCGCCTGAATCCATTCAAAGCGATCTCGCAGACAATGCACGAGATAACGCCCCGTCATCTCCGCTTCCGGGCGCAAACGCATAACGGTCGATGAAATCACGCCGGACTTCCCCGGACCCACAAGCCCGCTCCGTTCGCCATCCCAAAGCATCAGGGCGTCACTGGCCACGCAAGAAATGCCGCCGTTTGGTAAAGCGAAACCGTCCTCCCCACCAGTTAGTGAGGACGCGCCAAGGTAAGGCAAAAAGCCGTCTAGCGCTAAATCTGACGTTTCGACTTTCTTGCCCTTTTTGAAGGATACAAGCTTGCCGAGGGGCCTCTCAACCCACTCAGACATAACCCAGCTTCCCCAGATAATCCTCCAGCTTCGCCGCCGCAGCGCTGCGCTGTCGCTCGATATCCCGCACTGTCACCGCATATTTGTCATGAAGGTTTTCGATGGCACTTGTCACCGCGCGGCGGTCTGCATCCAGATAGGCGCGGTAGGTGGCGAACAACTGTTCGCGGAACCGCAGCAGGATCTGCGTCTGCGCCGCAGCCGGTGTGATCTTGGCCCGCGCGGCGGCCACCAGTTCCTCACGCCGTTTTTCTGCTACGCGCAAGTCCGCCTTCAGCGCCTTGGCCTCATCATCCAGCGCCTTGTGCACCGCCAATTGCTTGCCAATGTCCGACAGGCGGGACTCGATATCCTTGCCTTCATCCACCAGCTTTTCGATCGGGATGCGCAGAAAGGGATCAACCTCCGCATCACGGGCGATGCTCAGGGTACGGCTTGCGCCGTCCAGATCAGGCTTTGTCTGCGTGCCGCCAATGCCGAAATCGCCCTTGGTCCAGCAACTAGGCCAAGCATCGCGAGCAATGATATCCGCCTTGATCGTGGTCAGCACCGCTTTGGCTTCCTTGACCAGATGCTTCATCTGGCCGTTCAATGCGGTCTGCTCGGCCTTTAGCGACGACAGCAAGGCCGATGGCAGGACACCGCTTTCGTCCTCGTCTTCATAGCCTTCCTCATCGGCGGCAGCGAAGGCAGCTTGTAATTCATCGATCCGCGCGCGCTTGCTCGCCAGTTCCTCGATCAGCTCGGGAAATTCGCTTTGCAGGATTTCGTCATCGGGGATCAGCTCCGCCCCCCAGCCGCTCGCCGCGATGGATTTCAGATCGATCTTCAGGCTATCGACATAGCGCGCAAGCCCGCCACGAATCTGGAACGGATTGAGCAGCGCCTGATCAGAGAAGGCCTGGGAGATGTCCGCCATTAGACCGCGCCGCAGGGCATAGACATTGTCTGCCTGCCCGTTGCCACGCGCGATCATCTCCATCTGCGGCTGGATGATGTTCCACCAATCCGACAGCCGGCTCATGAACGCCTGATGCGTCGCGATCACGCCGGGGTGCGCCTTCACCAATTCGGCAATGTCGCGTCGGTTGGTGATGGCGGAGGCGAAATCGCAATAGGCGGTATCGCCAGGACGCGGGGTGAAGCAGGCTTCGCGTAAATCCGGATAGTTCATCCAGTGGTGCTCGAGCGCATCCACTTCGGCCACGGGCACCCCGCCATGGATATGCGCGCGCACATCCTGCGGCTCTGGCGGCGGGGCATTGTCGACATAGCGGCGGATGTTGCAGTTATACCCCTCAGTCTCGATTTCCTTGATCGGGACCACGCGGGCATAGCCCGGCACATCCTCGCGACGCCGATAGACATCGACGATCTTGGCCATATCCTCGGGCCGCAGGAAATTCTGCGCCTTGCCCTCGCGGAATTCACGGTCAGCGTTTATGAACAGCACGTCCTCACGGGCTTCTGCGTTTTCCTTGTTCATGACCAGAATGCAGGCCGGAATGCCGGTGCCATAAAACAGGCTGGAGGGCAGGCCGATTACGGCATCCAGCCAGCCCTGTGTGATGAAAAACTCGCGTGCGTCCTTTTCCTCGCCTCCGCGAAACAGCACACCATGGGGCATGACTGTCGCCATGCGGCCATTGGATTTCAGAACCGCCAGCATATGCTGGACGAACATCAGGTCAGCCTTCTTGCCTTTTTCCGGCATCCATTTGGCAAAGCGGCCTTTGAAATCCATCTCCTTGGCGCTGTAGTTCTGGCTGAACGGCGGGTTGGCCAGCACACGGTCAAACCGGGTCAGCTCCCCATTGTCATCGCGGTGCTGCGGCTTGGTCAGCGTATCTTCCTGCTCGATCTTCGCGGATTGGATATCGTGAAGGATCATGTTCATCTTGCAGATCGACCACGTGGTGCCTTGTGATTCCTGGCCCGCCAGCGTCAGGTTGTTGGGGTCGCCGCCATTGTCGCGGATGTAATCGCGCGACTGGATCAGCATGCCGCCAGAACCGACGGTGGGATCGTAGACGCTCATGCCGGGTTGCGGATCGACGATCTCGACCATGGTGCGCACGACATCGGCAGGGGTATAAAACTCGCCTGCCTTCTTGCCCGCCGAGTCCGCGAAATATTTGATCAGATATTCGTAGGCCGCGCCCAGCAGATCGGGAAATTCGAAGTTTTCATCCCTCAGGGGGATTTTCTCGAACACCTGGATGAAGTCCACCAGCGTATCGTCGCTGAGAGTGCGCTGGCCGATTTTCTTGTTGAAATTGATATGTTCCAGCACGTCTTCGAGCTGGTCCTTGTTGTGGCGCTCCAGCTCTCCCAACGCCGCATTCAGGCCGTTGCCTACATCTTCCTTGAGGTGACGAACCGTCTCCCAACGCGATGCTTCGGGCACGTAGAAGGTGTACTGGTCTGGATTTTCCAGCATCGCATTCAGCCGGTCACCATCGAGCCCGCGCCCGCGCAAATCCGTGCGCAACTTTTCGCGCTGCTGATCGAACAAGTCGCTGCACCGCTTCAGGAACAGGACGCCGAAGATGTATTCCTTATACTCCGAGGCATCCATATTGCCGCGAAGCTCATCGCAGGCTTTGAAAAGCAGATTTGTAAGCTGGGATAGGGTCAGTTTGGCCATGATGGCAGATGGCACAAAACGTCTTGATTTGTCGACACACCTGAAGCCGTAGGATTGGAATGAGTTAGGGCTACCCTGCCGGGCGACCTGCTCTATCCGCTGGCGCGGACCGGACCTGTAGTCCCGGCCCATCCGGGTGACGATCATGAGCGGGTGCAAGCGGAGCGAGAGTTTCTGGAGGACGCGCTCTGTCCCGCATGGTCGGTGGCCATGCTCCTGAGGGCGCGGCGTTCCTGAGCTGACCCGCAGGCGCTCTTGCCTCTCTCATTGCCGGACGCCCGCTGGCCCACTTGGCCCGCGCGCAGGGCGTCCTGCGGCTTCGCGCCGTGCAAGGGTGCCGTTATTTGAGCGGATCGCTGCTGCGATCCTTGTGGGGGAACGCCAAGGGCTTTCCTGAGACCGCGATCTAGGTCGTGTTGACAAAAGACTTCAGCCATAGGCGCGAGGCGGCGAGGTTGAGGAAGCTCTCGAACGAGAGAAGTGTCTTGTCGTATCGGGTGGCGATCCGTCGTTGCTGTTTGAGCTTGCCGAACATTCGCTCGACGCGGTTGCGGTCCCGGTAGCGTCGATAGTCGGGATGCTCTGGCACCTTGCGGTTCGAGCGGGGCGGGATGATCGGCAGGATGCCCCGGACGAGCAGGCTGTCGCGGAAGCGATTACCATCATAGCCCTTGTCCGCGAGCAGCGCCTTGGGTGTGGCGACGGGGATCGCCATCAGCGGTTCGGCGGCCGTGTAATCAGAGGCCTCGCCGCCGGTCAGGATGAAGCCGACAGGCAGTCCTTGATTGTCGCAGCGGGCGTGGATCTTGCTCGTAAAGCCGCCGCGTGATCGACCAAGAGCGTTCGCACAAGCCCCCCTTTTCCGCCCGCTGCCGAGACGTGGCCGCGAACGCTGGTGCTGTCGATCATGTGTTGCCAGTCGTCGGTTAGACCCAGATCGACCAGCGTTTGCAGCAAGGCATCCCAGACACCCTGTTCGGCCCAGCGGCGGAAGCGCACATAGACCGAGTTCCATTTGCCGTACCGCTCGTGCATGTCGCGCCAGGGGCAGCCGACCCGCAGCACGTGAAGCATTCCATTGAGGAAGAGCCGGTTATCGCCCGCGGGCCGCGCCCAACGGCCGCGCTCAGGCGGCAGCAGTGGCCCGATCAGTTCCCACTCCGCATCCGACAAATCCCCGCGACCCATGACTGCTCCTCAAAAAGCAGTCTTGAATCAGAAGGAGGCGGGCTTGGGAATCCCTTTTGTCAACACGGCCTAGGCTAATTGGCGGCTTTGCCCGCCCTTAGATCATCGAGATAGTCGCTCCACCATTGCGCCATCTTGACCCGCTCATCCCAATACTGGCCCCGATTGTAGGTCCCGCGAATAGCATTGCTATCGCCGTGCGCCAGCGCACGTTCGATCGCATCGGGGTGCCAGAGACCGCTCTCGTTGAGCAGGGTCGAAGCCGTCGATCGAAATCCGTGCGCTGTCATGTCATCCTTGCTGTAGCCCATGCGGCGAAACGATGAGTTGATCGTGTTCTCGCTCATCGGGCGCAGGCGGGTGTGGAAGGCTGGGAAGATGTAGCCTTGCCCCCCGGTAATCGCTTTCAGCTCCGTGAGCAGTTCAAGCACCTGGCGCGATAGGGGCACGGCATGGGTGCGCCGCGCCTTCATCTTCCCTGCGGGGATTGTCCAAATCGCTTTCTCGAAGTCGATCTCCTGCCACTCGCCGTGCCGCATCTCGCCCGGTCGGACGAAAATGTGCGGGGCCACTTTGAGCGCCAGCTTTGTGATCGGGTAGCATTCGAATGCGTCGATCGCGCGCAGCAGCTCGCCGAGCTTCTCCGGTTCAAGGATCGCCGCATAGTGGCGCGCCTGCGGCGTCAGCAACGCACCCTTGAGGATGGCTGTGGGGTCCGTCGTGCAGCGGCCAGTCGCCGCACCATAGCGGAACACCCGGCTCGCGAAGGAGCGGCACTTCTTCGCGGTCTCCCGATTGCCTCGTGCCTCCAGCTTCTTGAGCGGGGCGAGCATCATCTGCGGGTCGACATCCGAAATCGGCATGTGCCCGATCGCTGGCTTGAGCAGATCAAGGAACCAGCGTGCCTTTAGCAGCGTAGCCTCAGCGCGGCCTTCGCCGACCATCTTGTTCTCGATGTACTCTCGGGCGACCGACTCGAAGGTGTTGGCGGCACTGATTTTTGCCGTCGCCTTGTTCTTCTTTCGCGTCAAAGCAGGGTCTTCGCCCTTGGCAATACGCAACCTGAGTTCATCGCGCTCGAGGCGGGCGGCTTGAAGACTAACTTCGGGCCAGGCACCAAGAGCGATGCGCTTTTCTATGCCGCCTACGTAATACTTCAGCCGCCAGAGTTTGGAGCCGTTGGGGAAGATTTCGAGGTAGAGGCCGCGCTCATCGGCGCGCTTGTAGGCGGTAGCACCGGGCGAAAAAGCTCGGATTTGCGAGGCTGTCAGTGACATTTGGGGGCATGACCTTTCGCCAGAAAGGGGCATGTGGGGGCATATGCCCCGCTCCATGCCCCTGATTGTGGGGGCACGGCCTGAAACAGCGTGAAACACGCGGCATCAAAATCCAGCCAAAAATGGCAGAATTCTGCGGTTTTCTCAAGGTTTTTGATGCCACTCCCGCAGGAGTTTTGGTGCCCAGAAGAGGAACTGAACTGGGCATCAAAGCGGCGGAAATCCGATGCAATCAACAACGAGATACCGCTGAAACCATCATAGAAACCATCACAAAATTTGGCAAGGGCTGGACGATATCGGAAGCCGATTTTTGGTTGCAAATTCGCTCGCGATCGCAGTCGCAGCTTTTCAAGCTCGCCGGCAGAAAAATCGCCGACCGAGTAATCATTTTATGAGCGTCGAATTCGAGCTGGCAACTTGCTAGCTATTGCGGCCCAGTCCTGTTGACGAGGCCAATAAGGTCGAGACCACGCGTTCGAGTTCGGCCAGTGCGGCAATTGCCCCCATTCCCAAGAACGACCGCGCGCGCCCGGCGCTGGCCAACGGGCCGCCTTGCGCCGATCGCCTCAGAGAGTTGCCGCACATCCGCCAAAGGACGACAAATGGAGGCTTTGAGCGTCGATCATAACGGTCGAGTTCGCGCCTCCCGCTGTCGCCCGGGTCGTCTTGCAACTATGTACGGTGCCCTTCCGACCAGGCCAAAACAAATCCCATAGCTCAATCCCAGAGCCCACGCGGGTTCCCCCATCAGAGGCTTTCGTACGCTAAAGCGCCCGAGCCCTTCGCGTTAGGATGTGGATTAGCGCCAGAATGGGGCTCTGACTCACTTTTGGTGCAAGTGCGTTGATAGTGGCGAGTTTTTCCCCGAAGGAGGAGATCGCCATGCATGGGAGAGGTTTTCGCGAAGCCATTGCGCCAACAGGATTGGTGATCGACAAGGTCGAGTATGCCGCCGATCAGATACGGATCACCCGGCGATCCCGATTTCGAGTTTCGATTTACCCGAACTGCTGCCGCCCATCTGCGCGTGTCCACAGTCGATATCACTGTACACTCGCCGATCTACTCTCTCATGGCCGACCGGTTCGGATTACTCTTGTCGCCCGGCGTTTTCGCTGCGCCACATCCCGCTGCACCACGCGGATCTTCGTTGAACGCTTTCCTCCAGATGTGACTGCAACATTTGCCCGGCGTACGGCCCGCCTGGATTCTATCGTACATCACCTTAGGCTGGCGCTGGGTGGGCGTCCGGCGGCCAGCTTGGCGCGCCGCCTTGAGGTGTTCATCGGCGCGGGCAAGCGGCGGGAGTGGCCGCCCGAGGTGGAGGCCTCGATTGTCGCGGAGTGCTATTCGGGCCGCAAGGGCGTCAGTCCTGTGGCGCGCCGGCATGGGCTGGATCCCTCGCAGCTATACGCCTGGCGGCGGGATTTGCGTAAACAGCTTGAGGCCGAGGGTGTGATCCTGCCATCGGCACATTCGGAAGATCGGCGAGGATGTGGCCGAGCGCCTCGATGTGGTGCCGACCACCTTCCGCGTCCTGGTCACCCGGCGGCCGCGTTATGGCTGCCGTTCGTGCGAGAGCGCGATCGTGCAGGCTCCGGCGCCAGCGCGGATCATCGAGGGCGGTACTCCCACCGAGGCACTGATCGCCCAGGTGCTGGTATCCAAGTATGCCGATCACCTGCCGCTTTACCGGCAGGCCCAGATATACGCCCGGCAGGGCATCCGGCTCGACCGATCCACTTTGGCCGACTGGGTCGGGCGAGCGGCCTGGTATCTGCGCCCCTTGCGTGACCACATTCTCGACGAGCTACGACGATCCGAGCGGTTGTTCGCCGACGAGATAACCGCCCCGGTCCTCGATCCGGGCGCGGGCCGACCAAGACAGGACAGCTCTGGGCCTATGCTCGCGATGATCGACCATGGGGCGGCTGCGATCCGCCGATCGTTGCCTATGTCTATGCGCCAGATCGCAAGGCAAAACGCCCTCACACGCACCTTGGTGATTTCGCGGGCATCCTGCAGGTCGATGGCTATGGCGGCTACGCCGCGCTCGCCCGGCGGCGCCAGCAGATCCGGCTCGCTTTCTGCTGGGCGCACGTCCGCCGCAAGTTCTACGAACTGGCCGACACGTCGCCGGTCGCCACCGAAGTGCTGCGCCGCATTGCCTTGCTCTATGGTGTCGAGGACGAGGTGCGCGGTTCACCCGCCGAGCAACGCTGTGCCGCTCGGACCGAACGCAGCCGCGTCATCGTCGGTGATCTTCATCAATATCTTGCCGCCCCTGGCCGCCAAGTCAGCGCCAAGAGCAAGCTCGGCGAGGCGATCCGCTATGCGCTCACCCGCTGGGATGGACTGTCCCGGTTCATCGACGACGGCCGCATCGAGCTCGACTCCAATACCGTCGAACGCTCGATCCGCCCCCTCGCATTGAATCGCAAAGATGCCCTGTTTGCCGGTTCCGACGAAGGCGGCGACAACTGGGCGGTGATCGCCACGCTCATCGAAAACTGCAAGATCAGCGGCGTCAACCCGCACGGGTGGATGACCCAGACCCTCGTGAAACTTGCCAACGGTCATCCCGCCAACAATCTCGCCCAACTCATGCCATGGTCCACCGTGGCCTGAAAACACCGGTTACATGCTTTCGCTGCTTGGCACTGTTTCGCCTTCCCGTTCTATCTGGTGCGGCGCGAACGATGGCTTGAACGCCGCAACGGCATGGCCGGCGAACGCTGAGTGGCAGCTCCCTTTCCCGGCAGGCAAGGTCTGGCAAGCACCGCACCTGCGGGAACCCGGGGCGAAGGACAACCAGGATCAGGCTGCAAGTGGCGGTGCAGTGTGCGTATCCCAAAGGGCAAGAATGCTGCGGAGTGCGGTTACAAAGGCCAAAGGCTGATCGAGCATCAGATGGTGACGGGCTTCAGGCACCGCGATGATCGGAATGTCACCTCCACCCAGCTCGCGGACGTATTCGGCCGATTCCGGGGTGAAGAGTTGGCTCATACCGCCGTGCACGATGGCCTTCCGGCCCGGTGCCTGCACCAGACGCTCGCCCATGGTGAGCCATTCGTTGGGCTTGTTGCTCCTCCGAAAGACCTCGGTTGAAAACTTCCACGTCCACTCGTCTCCATCCTGTCGCAGGGAATGATAGGCCATGTAGTCCAGAAGGAATGGCTCGCCGACCGGCTGGGGCGGGGAAAGGATGTACCGCTTACGTGCCGTTTCATAGCAAGGATAACGCTTGCTGGGCTTGTCCGGATCGCCGGAACCAGGGCTTGACCGCCTGAGGTTCCAGTACTCTTCCAGGAGAGCGGGCCGCATGATCATGAGATCGCAAACCACCACTCCGGCAAAGGCCTCGGGCCACTGGGTCACGGCTGTCAGGGCTGCGCCCGACCCGAAGCTGTGCGCGATGATTGTCGGCTTTTGGCCATCCGCAAACATATTCAGCGCCTCGGCAATCTCGCGAAACTCGCCCCCTCTCGCCAAGAGGTCGGCGCGACCACGCATGTCGCTGTCGCCCATGCCGGCCAGATCAAACGCCACCACGTCATAATCTTCTGCCAGAAACGGTGCAATGAAGGCAAAGCAGCGCGCATGTGCCAGAAAGCCATGGGTCATCAATACCTTGGGCTTGCTGGGGTCACCCCAGCGGAAATAGTGCGCCTTGGCCCCATCTATTTCCACATAACCTTCTTCGCGGGGCACCTTGAGCGCCGACACGAACCATTCGGGCAGATGTGAGCCGTCGCCAGCCCAAACAGGATCAATGTCCACTGGAAAGTCACTTATTCTGAACATCTCATTCATCAGGTTGCGCTGTCCTTGTTCGCTGGTGTGCTGGCGGCAAAGCCGCGGTAGGCATCGCGTGCCACATCGCCGCAAATCGCAGCATAGGTCGACACGCTTGGAAAATTGATGAGTTGGCGCTTCTTACCCGGGATGTTTGCGCCCATGTACCAGGAGTCCGCTTCGGGAAAGAGCGTCATAGCGCCAACCTGAGCGACCATTTCGGTCCAGTCCGCCTCTGCTTGCGGATCGGCGTCGAAAAGATCGTAACCGTTGTTTCGCAGCCAGACCATGAAATCGCAGATCCAGTCGCCCTGCATTTCCGCGCTTGTCGGGCCGTTGGAAAAACCCGAGGGGCTCAGGGGTCCGTAAGCGAACAGCATGTTGGGGAAACCCGATACCGCCATTCCCAGATAGGCGCGCAGCCCGTTGTCCCAAGCTTGCGACAGTAACAGGCCGCCCCTGCCGGTGATGTTCATGTCGATCAACCCGCCCCGCCCCGCGTCGAAGCCGGTGGCGAAAACGATGAGATCGCATTCGACCTCGCCGTCTGCGGTTGTGATTGCGTGCGGCCCGACACGGGTGATCGGGTTTGCCTTCAGATCAACCAGCGCAACATTGTCCTGCGCGAAAATCTCGTAATATCCCTGTTCCAGCGAAGGTCGCTTCGTGCCGAACGGATGCGGCGGTTCGGATGGGGCGAGTTTCTCGGCCAGATCGGGATCGGCGATCCGCGCGCGAACCTTGTCGCGCCAGAAATCGTAGGCGTGGCGATTGGCTGCGCGATTGGTAAGCAAGTCGGCGAAGTTGTGGTACCAGAACCTCAATCCGCCTCGCTGCCATAAATCTTCGAAGTGGGCATTGCGCTCAATCTCGTCGACTTCGAGCGCCGAGACTTCAAGTGACTGGCTTTCAAATCCTCCGCTCGTCTGCCTGCGCTGTTCGAAAAGGGCAGGATAGCTGTGCTTTTCGCGTTCCTGATCCTCCCGCGTCAGCCGCTCCTGCCGCATCGGCAGGGCCAGGATCGGGGTTCTTTGGAACAGGATCAGCGCTTCAGCCCGCTTGGCTGCTTCTTGGGCGACCTGCACACCGCTCGCTCCGGTTCCGATCAGGGCAACTTTGCGCCCATCGAGATCAATACCCTCCTGCGACCAGCGCGCCGTGTGGCACCATTCGCCCTCGAAATCCTCAATGCCCGGAATGTCGGGGATATACGGCTTCGACGCAAAACCGAGGGCTGGGAGCAAGAAGCGTGTCGATACGGATTGCCCGCCCTCAAGCTGTAGATTCCATAGTCCCCGCCCTGCATCAAAATCGGCGCTTTCGACCCTCGATCCCATCCGCATCAGCGGCCAAAGGTTCAGCGTATCGCAGACATGGCGGAAATAGGCCCTGAGTTCTTCCCAGCCGGGAAAGCGCTCACTCCAAGTCCATGTCCGCCACACTTCGGGGATCGAGAATTCATAGAGCGGAATCTGCGAATCCACGCGTGCGCCGGGATAGCAATTCCAGTGCCAGATGCCGCCCGGATCGGTCGCAGCATCGACCAGCAGCACGTTGAACCCGGCGTCCCGCAACTTGTGGAGCAAGTAGATCCCGCTGAAGCCAGCACCGATGATCACAGCGTCATAATCGGGCGAAGTCTGATTCGTCATGAAGCGGCAGTCAGGCTCTCGGCAATTGCCTTCGCCGTTGCATAGTCGGCCTTGCCGTTCGATGCGCGCAGGGGGATCTTCGTTGGATATATGGCCTTCGGTGTTTTGTAGCCTGCCAACTGCCCCCGCACATGATCCTTGACGGCTTGCTCGTCGAACGCAACGTCGCCGCTGAGGTGGACGACGGCGGTGACGGCCTGACCCCATTTTTCGTTTGGCACGTCCACGACCAGCGCGTCACCAATCGCGGGATGGGTCTTGAGAATCTCCTCGACTTCCTCGGGGTAAACTTTCTCGCCAGCAGTGTTGATGCAAACGCTGCCACGGCCCAGCAAGGTCAGGCTGCCATCGGCCTCGACCGTGCACCAGTCGCCCGGAATCGAATAGCGGACCCCATCGATTGTGCGGAAGGTCTTGGCGGATTTCTCGGGATCCTTGTAATAACCCGCTGGGATCGCACCCATGAGGGCGATAAATCCCGGTACGCCGCTTCCCGGCGTCACTTTCTGGTCGTTTTCATCAAAGACATGACAGAATTCGCCAATCGCAAATTTCGCGGTGTTGGTGCCCCCTTGCGCGGTTGTGATGGAGCGGCCGAAGCCGAGCCCTTCGGAAGCGCCGAAGCTGTCCATCAGCACCACCTGGGGGATATGCTTGCACAGCCCAGCCTTGACTTCCTTGCTCCACATCACGCCGGATGAAACGATGGTGACGAGGCTGCTGGTATCCCAGCGGCCGGGATTCCGGTCCAGCGCCTGCAGCATTGGCTTGGCAAAGGCATCGCCCACAATTGCGATGCTTTGCACCTTATGCTTATCAACTGTTTCCCACAACTCCGTCGCATCGAAGGACGAGTCTGCGAGTGTAACGATGGCGCCGCCCGACATAAGTGTGCCGATCGCGGTGATGAAGCCGGTCCCGTGCATCATCGGGCAGGATGGCAGGGTGCGGTTGCCGGGCCCTTGACTTGTGATCAACGCGACGTGTTCTTCGAGTGTCTGAGGAACGGGGGCGAGCAGCTTCTGGGCCTCGAGCTGTGCTTTGCGCATTTGGTCGTGATGCCACATCACGCCCTTGGGCATGCCCGTCGTGCCGCCGGTATAGATGAAGAGCTGATCTTCGGGAGAGCGCACTATGCCGAGCGCCGATCCGTCGCCTTCTTGCGCGAGTGTTTCGTAAGGGATCGCAAAAGGCGCGATTTGCGAAGCCTCGCCAATTTCCACAAAGGTGTGAACCTTCTCGAGCCGATCCTTGAGCTCGACGATACAGTCGCGGAATTCCGAGCTGTAGACGATCACTTCGCGATCGGAATCGTCGAAGATATAGAAGACCTCCTCGGCGACATAGCGGTAATTGATGTTCACATGGATCAGGCGCCCCTTGAAGCAGGCTGCCATCAACTCGCCATATTCGGGTCGGTTGCGCATATAAAAGGCAACCTTGGCCCCATTGCCGGCTCCGCGCTGCCGGAGCGCGCGGGCAACATTGTTCGAACGTCCCGACATTTCGGGCCAGGTGATGATCCGGTCGCCGTGTATCAGGGCCGGCGCATCCTTTGGCATGACGGGCTCGATAGCGTCGAGAATGTCGCCGAGATTCCAGTCGATCACATTAGTTCCCCTCTCCGAACGGGGTGGCGGCTTTGGCGCACTTCCCTTGGAAGAAACATCACGCAGCTTTGGTCCAGCCCTGAAGTGCCGCAGCCTCCGCCCGGACCGCTTCTGGCCCACCCAGAACCTGCCGGTCGAATCCGATCCGTTTGAACCAGTAATGCAGGCCAAGCAGGTCGGTGAATCCCATTCCGCCGTGCACTTCGGTGGAAGTGCGTGCGACAAATCGATAGACCTCGGCCGTGTGCGATTTGGCATGGCAGGCAAGCAGTGATGCCTCATTCGGCACCGCGTCGAAGGCGTGGGCGGCGTACCAGACGAGCGAACGGCACGGTTCATGCCGCGCGGCCATCTCGGCGCACATATGCTTTACGGCCTGGAAACTACCGATCAGGCGGCCGAACTGTTCGCGCTGACCAGCATAATCGACAGCCCTTTCGATCATGGCCTGACCTGCGCCAAGGCTGTCTGCGGCGAGGATCACGCGGCCCGCATCGCGCAGCCGGGCCACTGTAGCTCCGCCATCGTCAGCCAGTGGTTCCGCTTCGTCCCCGTCAAACCGCAATTCCCCGACGCTACGGGTGCGATCGATGGTCGTCAACGCGATAGCTTCCAGCCCGGACGCCTTGGCACCGACAAGGTGCAGCCTGCCACCGGAATCGGCGACGACGTAGGCATCAGCTCCTTCGAAATCGAGCGCGAACAGGGCGGTGCCGTTGAGCTTCCCGCCGGCAGAGGAAACTCCCGCGCCGTCGCGCACCTCGATCGTCTCGGAAATCGCGACACCGACACGCGCCTCGCCGCTCGCTATCTTTGGCAGCCAGTGGGCCTTTTGCTCCTCGTTGCCAGCTTCGCGCAAGGCGATCGGTGCGAGAACCTGACTGGCGAGAAACGGCACCGGTGCGACCGCATAGCCAAGCTGTTCCGCCACCACCGCCGCGTCGAGCAAGGTCATGCCGAGCCCGCCATGCTCTTCGGGGACGAGCATTCCGGCAACGCCCAGATCGTGGAGGGCGCGCAACACCTGGTCGCTCAACGGATTGTCCCGCTCCGCACATTCGCGGACGTGACTGAGCGGGCTGGTATCGGCGAGGCACCGCGAAACGGCGTCGCGCAACATCTGCTGGTCCTGCGAAAGTCCAAAGTCCATCAGTCTGCTCCCTGCTTCTGTCGCGCCATGTCCGCGGGGTTCGGCTCACGTGGCATTTCAAGGCCGCGTTCGGCGATGATGTTCTTCTGGATCTGAGCGGTCCCGCCGCCGATGATGAGACCGAGTTGGAACATATAGTTCCATTGCCACGCCCCGCCGTCCCGCTCACGCGGGCTGTGGTGATAGAGTATGCCCAGTTCGCCCATGGCGTCGATTGCCAGCGCGGATATCTGGTGAGCGAGTTCACAGCTTTGCAACTTGACGATCAGCTTCGCCATGCCGCCCGGCTCTCCCCTAAGGCTGTTCGAAAGGATGCGCATCCCATTGTATTTCATCGCCGCTACTTCGGCCTGAAGTGCCACTAGCCGGTCGCGCAGTACCGGATTGTCGATCGCGCGACCCTGGCCCAAACGCTCTTCCTGCATCAGTGCGATCAGCGCCTGCAGCCGGTTTTCGAGCGCGTCGGGATCGCCCAGCATTCCGCGCTCATGGCCTAGGGTTGCGTTCGCGACGAACCAGCCCTGGCCCCGCTGGCCGACGATCTGGTGCATGGGGACGCGCACATCGGTGAAGAACGTCTCGTTGAACTCGGCGTGACCGGTCATCGTCTTCAAGGGGCGAACCTCGATGCCCTGCGTGTCCATCGAAAAGATCAGGTAGGAAATGCCGCCATGTTTGGGTGCGTCAGGTTCGGTCCTGACCAGGCAAAAGATCATGTCGGCCTGCTTGGCGGTGCTGGTCCAGATCTTCTGGCCATTGATAACAAATTCGCCGTTTTCGATGTGCGCGCTGGTCTTGAGGTTGGCTAGGTCCGACCCGGCACCGGGTTCGGAATAGCCCTGGCACCATACGATATCGCCTTTCAACGTGGGTTCGATCCAGCGCCGTTTCTGTTCCTCGGTGCCGAGTTCAAGCAGGGTCGGCACGAACATCGAGATTCCCTGATTAGAAAGCCCGCCCGGCACCCTGGCCCGCGCAAATTCCTCTGCGATGATGCGCGATTGGAGAATGTCCGGCTCCGCTCCATAGCCTCCATACTCCTGCGGGATCGTTCGCGCGGTATACCCATGCTCGATCAACAGCTTCTGCCATTCGACTGCCTTGGACGAAGGTCGGGCCGCCCGGTCAGCAGAAGGCGGCGCGAGATGGCGGTGCGCTTCGATGAAAGCCCGCACTTGCTTGCGGAAGACATCGTATTCGGGCCCGTAATCAAGATCCATGACGCTTCTAACTTTCACGCAGGCGGAAAACAGGAAGGCGGAAGTCCTCACCGATCAATTCGAATTCCACTTCCACCGGAAGGTCGAGCGCTAGGCGCTCGTGATCGCAACCAATCAGGCGCGTGGCCATGCGTACGCCCTCTTCCAATTCCACCACCGCCGCCACGAAGGGAATTTCGTCGGCAAAAGCCGGGTGGAGGGCCTGGTGGGTAACGGTCCAGGAAAACAGCGTGCCCTTGCCACTGCTGCGTTCCCAGGAGAATTCCGGCGAGCCGCACTTTGCGCACATATAGCGCGGTAGGTGGCGGAAGCAGCCGCAGCCGCCGCAGCGCTGGAAATAGAGATTGCCGTCTTGGCACCGCTTCCAGAATTCCTGCTCAACCGGGTCTTGCGGGCGAGGTCGCGGTTTGGGCGGCGCAACCTGCGCGGAGGGCCGCATTTTGGGAGGCAGATCGCTCTCGCTGCTCATGCAAACCTCCTGAGAATGGCAATGCTTCCATCGCCAAGGTCACCCCAGCCGGTCACAAGACCAGTTTGGGCTCCCAGCACCTGGCGCTCGCCGCAGTCGTGACGAAGCTGGCGCACTGCCTCGACCACGTGGTTGAGTCCCCAGACATGCGCCTCACTGAGCAAGCCGCCATGGGTGTTGATCGGATAGCGGCCACCCAGCTCAATCTGGCCATTGGCGACGAATTCGAACTGTGCACCCGGTTCGCAATAGCCCATCGCTTCCAGTTGCAGCAGAACGACATAGGTAAAGCAGTCGTAAATCTGCAGGAAATCCATGTCCTCGCGCTTGACGCCCGCCATGTCGAAAGCGCGCGGGGCAGCATAGCTGAGGCCAATCTTGAAGGGATCGGGCCGCGAGGGGATGTCGTCGGCGGGATAGGGGTGGTCTTCCGCGGCACCGGCGATGCTGACGGGCACATGCGGCATATCCCTGGCCCGATCCATTCGCGATATGACTACCGCGCAGGCGCCATCGGTTTCAAGGCAGCAATCGTAAAGGCGGAAGGGCTCGGATATCCAGCGCGCCGAATGATAGGTTTCCGCGTCGAGTTCGCGCCCATAGGTAAAGGCGCGCGGATTCAACTGCGCGTGACGCCGGCAGGCTAGCGCTACCGCTGCCATCGCATCCGCGCCCACGCCGTAAAGCTTCGAGTGACGGGTCGCCAGCCAAGCATACATCTGCACCGGCAGGAACACACCATAGGGGATGTAATAGCCCTGGATGGTATTGGTCAGCGTGTTCATGTTCATCGCCCGAGTGGGCGGGGCACCCGGCTTGGGCCTGAGGGCGGAATAGCCGTTCCAACCGAGCGTCACCAGCACGTGATCGCAAAGCCCGCTGGCGATCGCCATTGCCGCGTTCTGCAGCGCCGTCGTCGGGCTGGCGCCGCCCATGTGAACGGTGGCCGCATAGCGCAGCACATCAATGCCGAGATTGGCGGCCATTTCCTCCGAGGTCGTATAGATCGGCGGCGGCACCATGCCGTCGATGTCGCAAGGTTTCAGCCCGGCATCTGAGATTGCGCGGCGCGAGGCTTCCAGCATCATGTCCACCGCGGTCCGTTCGGTGCCCTTGACGAATGCGGTTTCGCCCACACCGGTTATGGCGGCCTTGTCGGCAAAGGATAAGGTCTGCGAAGCGTTCATACAGCGTACCCGTCTTGCCGCAATTCAGGAATAGAATCTGGCATCGGCCAGCGCCCTTTCGGCCCCTTCGACAAGATCGCGCATGACCTCTGCCGCTGGACGGATCGAATGGATCAATCCAATTCCCTGCCCCGCGAAGCCGGGCATGATATCCTTGCGCTGAGCCTTTATGCCCGAAGCCATGACCGGCCCTGAAATCATCGACTGGTAAGGCATCGGAAGCGGCTCCTTGCCCGCCGCAACCCAAGCATCGGCCCATTTGTTGCGGATCATGCGCGCAGGCTTGCCGGTCAACGAACGGCTAACGACGGTATCTGCATCGCCGCCGTCGGTTATTGCTTCCTTTTGGAACCGTTCAATCCCTGCCTCTTCGGTTGCCAGGAACGCCGTTCCGACCCACGCGCCCAGAGCGCCCAGCATCATCGCTGCGGCGACTCCGCGGCCATCGGAGATTCCACCTGCTCCGATCACGGGAACCCGATCGCCCACCGCGTCGACTACCTGCGGAATCAGCGAGAAGGTTCCGATCGGGGAGTTGTGCCCGCCGCCATCGTGGCCCTGCGCCACAATCATGTCGATGCCGGAATCGACCACCTGCTGGGCGTGCTTGACCTTGCCGATCACCGCCATGACCCTGGTGCCATTGGAATGAAGGCGGTCCATCCACGGTCCGGGATTGCCGAGGCCGGCGGCATAGACTGGCACCTTTTCCTCGATTACCACTTCCATCTGCGCCTCGAAAAACTCCCGCGTGAACAGCTGCGGACCGCCCTTGCCCATTTCCGGCGCGCCAGCCGCGCGCATGGCCATTGCGGCATCCACTTCGGGCAGATCCTCGCGTTCCATGAAATCGCGGGTGAACTGCTGATATTCGCCAAGCAGTGCCATCGGGTTTTCGAGCGAGGCGCCGCCCTGCGGTGCCGAACCGCGCCTGACGGAGGCAGGCAGAAGGGTGTCGACCCCAAATGGCTTATCGGTCAGTTCGCGGGTCTGGCGGATCCAGCTGCGCAACTGGTCTGGCGAGCAGGCCGCAGCGCCAAGAACGCCAAGTCCCCCGGCATTCGATACTGCGGCCGCGAGCGCGGGGACACTCGCCCCGCCCATTCCTGCCAGAAGGATCGGGTATTCGATCCCGAGAATTTCGCATATGCGGCTCTTGAGTGCCATCGTAATACCCTCTCCATCCAGCGCCACCCACCGGCGCCCGTTTTTTACGTCTGTCCCCACCTGACCTTCTGGGACACAAGCTCAGGGCTTCTCTGTGCGAGATAGGAGGCGGAGCCCGCCACGAGACGCGCCATAGCCTGCCGCGCTCCTTCGGCATCGCCCTTGCGCACAGCTTCAAGGACGCGGCGCAAGAAACGCAACTGGACCGCACGCTCTTGCGCCGAATACCCCAGCGAGAGCGAGAATTCGCGGGTAAGCATATGCAACGCGGAAGTCAGAAGGCCGAAAAGCGGATTGCCGCTGGCCCAGCCGAGCATATCGTGAAAACGGCGATTCAGTTCCTCGAACTGGCTGCTCGCTTCGTTTCGCTCCAGCTCTTTGAGGCAATCGGCAAGTGCGCTCAGATCACCCGTGGTCGCGCGCTGGGCGGCATAGGCTGCAACATCCGCCGCAATCGCTTCGCGCAATTCGAGCAAGCCCCTCAAGTCCGCCTCCATGAAATGCAGGATCAGCGAGAGGCTGTTTGCGAAATCGCCAGTCTGCGGGCGAGCGACCACCGGCCCGCCACCGCGACCTAGTTGAAGATGGATAACGCCTTGGAGTTCAAGGAAGCGAAGCGCTTCGCGCAAGGTCGCTCGGGCGACATCGTATCGCGCAAGCATTTCGTCCTCGCGCGCCAACCTGTCGCCCGCAACATGCGCCCCGGCTTCGATATCGCGTACGATGTCCTGCGCAAGCGTGAGCGCACGCTTGGCCTTCCTCGAATCATCGACCTTCGGTTGCATCACTGGGAATCGCTCCTCTGATAAAACCTTATAAGAGTTTATCGGATGGCATGTCCAGCATCAGTCTATGAAGTTTGCAGTGCGGTCAAATGTCGCAACAATCCTTATAAGCTTTATTGACCACACCCTGCGAAACATCTACCTGTTTGATAGCAAGGTGAGTCTGCTTGCCTGGGATGGAGGACGAGACATGAGCATCGACACGATGGAGCTGGATACTGCCGGAAAAGTTGCAGCCATTCCGATCGACGAAATTGATGTCGCACGGCCGAGTCTTTTTCAGCAGGACACGATCGGCCTGTATTTCGACCGGCTGCGCAAAGAGGAGCCGGTCCACTATTGCCGCGAAAGCTATGTTGGGCCTTACTGGTCGATCACCAAGTTCGACGATATCATGGCTGTCGACACCAACCACAAAGTCTTTTCGTCGGAGGCAAAGCTCGGCGGTATCGCCATTCAGGACATGCATTCGGTGGAAGGCGCGCTCGAACTTGAAATGTTCATCGCTATGGATCCTCCAAAGCACGACCAGCAACGCAAGGCCGTCACCCCCGCTGTAGCGCCGTCCAACTTGCTGTTGCTCGAACCGACAATCCGCGAACGAGCGTGTCAGATTCTCGATGATCTGCCGATAGGCGAGGAATTTGATTGGGTTGACAAGGTCTCAGTTGAATTGACCACGATGACCCTTGCTACCCTATTCGATTTCCCGTGGGAGGAACGCCGCAAGCTCACGCGCTGGTCCGACGTCACAACGGCCGCCCCTGAAACCGGCATCGTCGAATCGTACGAAGCGAGGCGTGAAGAACTCATCGAGTGCGCGATGTATTTCAAAGGACTGTGGGAGCAGCGCATCAACGAAGAACCGAAGAACGATCTGATTTCCATAATGGCGCATTCCCCGGCGACACGGGATATGCCCTTCCTCGAATTTCTGGGTAACCTGCTGCTGCTGATCGTGGGCGGCAACGACACCACGCGCAATTCGATAAGCGGCGGTGTGCTGGCGCTCAATCAGAACCCCGATGAATATCGCAAACTGAATGACGACCCTTCGTTGATCGCCAGCATGGTGCCGGAAATCATCCGCTGGCAGACGCCGCTGACTCACATGCGCCGCACTGCGCTGCAGGACTGGGAGATTGGCGGCAAGCAGATCAAGAAGGGCGACAAGGTCGTGATGTGGTACCTGTCGGGCAACCGCGACGAAACGGTCATCGACCGGGCTGACCGGTTCATCATCGACCGCAAGAATCCGCGCCATCACCTGTCATTCGGTTATGGCATCCATCGATGCATGGGTAACAGGCTGGCAGAACTGCAGTTGCGGATCATCTGGGAAGAAATTCACAAGCGGTTCGCCAAGGTCGAAGTGACCGGCGAGCCCGAGCGCCTTTTCTCAAACCTTGTGCGCGGGATCACCAATCTGCCGGTGCGGCTGCACGCGCGCTGATTTGCTGAAGCAGAAATACGGAGTGTATGATGGTCAAAGTGACGTTCGTATCCAGCGATGGAACGCGGCGGGAAGTCGAAATTGCCGAGGGCGAAACCGCACGCGAGGCGGCGCTCTTCAATGATGTACCGGGCATCGACGGCGATTGCGGCGGTGTCTGCGCCTGTGCGACCTGCCATGTCCATGTCGATCCGGCCTGGATCGACAGGGTTGGTCGCCTGGTCGAAGGGGCAGCGGAGGCAGAGCTTCTGCAATTTGCCGAAGGTGCCAACGAATACAGTCGCCTCGCCTGCCAGATACCCATGGTGGAAGGAGTGGAAGGTTTGATTTTGCACGTTCCCGAGCAGCAATACTGACCAGACAGAGCGCAGCCCTGTCGTGCGCGTGCGGCGTCGCAAATTCAGTTTTGAACGGAGGTTTCAGTGCCAACTCAGCTAGAACCTGATGTCTAGGCCGCGTTGACAAAAGACTTCAGCCATAGCCGCGTGGCGGCGAGGTTTAGGAAGCTCTCGAACGAGAGAAGGGTTTTGTCATATCGAGTGGCGATGCGTCGTTGCTGTTTGAGCTTTCCGAACATGCGCTCGACGCGGTTGCGGTCCTTGTAACGGCGATAGTCGGGATGCTCTGGCACCTTGCGGTTCGAGCGGGGCGGGATGATCGGCAGGATGCCCCGGGTCAGCAGGCTTTCCCGGAAGCGATCACCATCATAGCCCTTGTCCGCGAGCAGCGCCTTGGGTGTGGCGACGGGGATCGCCATCAGCGGTTCGGCAGCGGTGTAATCAGAAGCCTCGCCGCCGGTCAGGATGAAGCCGACAGGCAGTCCTTGATTGTCGCAGCGGGCGTGGATTTTGCTCGTAAAGCCGCCGCGTGATCGACCAAGAGCGTTCGCACAAGCCCCCCTTTTCCGCCCGCTGCCGAAACATGGCCGCGAACGCTGGTGCTGTCGATCATATGTTGCCAGTCGTCGGTCAGACCCAGATCGACCAGCGTTTGCAGCAGGGCATCCCAGACACCCTGTTCGGCCCAGCGCCGGAAGCGGACATAGACCGAGTTCCACTTGCCGTAGCGCTCGTGCATGTCGCGCCAAGGGCAGCCGACCCGCAGCACGTGAAGCATGCCGTTGAGAAAGCGACGATTATCGCCCGACGGCCGCGCCCAGCGACCACGTTCAGGCGGCAGCAGCGGCCCAATCAGGTCCCACTCCGCATCCGACAAATCCCCGCGACCCATGACTGATCCTCAAAAAGCAGTCTTGAATCAGAAGGAGGAGGATTTGGGAATCCCTTTTGTCAACACGGCCTAGACGAGCGAAGACGCATTTCGCACCGAAATGCGGCAATTCCTCGCCGCCCATTTCCCTGACGAATTAAGGGGCGCGGGCAATATGCTGGCCGGGCCCATTGGCAGCTTCGGCTTGTGGATCATCCTGGCCGACGCGCATCCGGAAGCTTCGAGGGACAGCTCCAGCGTGTCGGTGACATCCCCGGCCCGCATGGTGGTACACAGCTTCCAAAGGATGACATAACGGGAGAAGTCGTCGAGCACGGTCGACAGGTACACCAAGCCCCAGCCGATGATCTTGAAGTAGGTGAAGTCGGTCTGCCACATCTCGTTCGACCGCGTCGTCTTGGTGTGGAACCCGTCGGCGGCCTTGATCACGATGAAGGCCGGACTGGCGATCAGGTCATGGGCTTTCAACATACGGTAAACCGTGGCTTCCGACACGAAGTAGCGCTTCTCGTCGGTGAAGCGCACCGCGAGCTCGCGGGGTGACAGGTCGGTTGTATCCAACGCCATGTCGATGATCTGCTGCTGGATATCATCGCAGATGCGGTTCCACACCCGCCTCGGGGCCGATGGCCGATCCTCCAGCGCCTCCGGCCCGCGCTCGAGGTAGCGGTCGTACCAGCGTTAGAAGGTCCGGCGCGGGATGCCCAACTGCTCCAGCGTGCGCTTGGCCGGCAGGTGCGACTGCTCGACGATCCGAATGATCTCCAGCTTCTCGGATGCGGGTTACCTCATTCGTCGTCGGCCCTATCCGCGATCATGCTTTTTTTGAGCAACCGGTTTTCCAGCGTCAGATTGGCCACGCATTCCTTAAGGGCACGGGCTTCGCGGCGCAGGTCGTGCACCTCGCCGGTGGTCGCGGCACGGGCGGTGTCGCCCGCCAAGCGCCGCTTGCCCGCCTCCATGAACTCCTTCGACCACGTGTAATACAAGCTCTGGGCGATGACATCCTTGCAGCACAGCTCGGCGATGCTGTCCTCGCCGCGCAGGCCTTCCAGCACGATCCTGATTTTGTCCTCTGCAGAGAAGTGCCGGCGCGTCGCACGCCGTATGTCCTTCACCAGCCGCTCAGCAGGGGCCTTCGGCGCCGATTTTTTCAAGGAGGATTGGGCTTCATCCTCGTTCCTTAGTCACTACGACGAAGCCCAAATCCTCCTTAAATCACAACCTCAAATCTGTGCCATTGGTGCTGACGGCGGACAGCACCGGCAATCCGCCCTCACATGAAGCGCTCGGGTTGAGCCATGTCGGTCTCCACGCAGAGGTTCGTTTCTTGGTAGACAACTCGTTGCACGAAATAGCTCGTCGGTCAATTGGCGCTGGCACGCGAAGCCAAGAGCGGCCCGCCTCGCGGGAGGGCGCTCACCGCCGAACGATTGCCGGCTCGATCGGACTATTCTGCAACACGGCGGGAGGCAGGTAGGGCTCCGTGCCGCGATATTCGCAATTAGTTAGCCGTCAGTGCTGGCAACCTGATGCAGCGGGGGCAGAACGGCCGCGGCGCGCCGCCTCAGACGCGAGCGGTGCCAGTTGGGGATATCGGCTTGCTGACGATGAATGGCGTCGGCCATTTCAAATCTTCCACGGCTCCTATCGAGGAGGCATGTCTTCCGATCCGCTTTCGAGATTGCCGGACATTTTCGTCAGCAATGAGCGCATCGCGCGTATCTCAGTTGGGGAAATCATATGGAGCAGTCGCGCGTAGATCATGTCGGCTTCGGCGCGCAGCTGAGGCAGGATTTCGATCGCTCGGGGCAAAAGATGAAGTTCCCAGACGCGCCGGTCGCCCTTGGCAGCGCGCCGTTCCGCGAGCACCATTCTTTCCAGCTGGTCGACAACATGGCCAACGCTGGCACGCTCCAGTTCGAGGCATTTGGAGAGGTCGGTTTGGGTCATGCCCGGGGTCCGATAGATATAGACGAGCGCGCGCCACTGGGTTCGCGTCAATCCGAAGCGCGCCGTTGAGGCATCAAACTTCCGACGCAGTTTGCGGGGCACTTCCTCGATGAGAAAGACAAACTCGTCTGAGGCCGTCAGAAGACTTTTCGCGGGAGAGATGCCGCTTGTATTGCGAGGTTCAACCATCGTCATGGACTGTAGAGCCAACATCATATTCTGAAAACCCTTTACTGTAAGATATGATATAGTATGATCGTGGAATGATTGATCAGTCGATCACGCTTGCCGGGAAAGCGGGCCATGAAATCGCAGCGTCGGTTGATGGCCCGGAACTCGGATTACCGGTAATCCTCGCGCACGGCGGCGGACAGACCCGAAGGGCATGGAGGGCGGTAGCCCACCGGCTCGCGAGCCATGGTTTCCGGACCATCGCAGTCGATATGCGCGGGCACGGCGAGAGTGCATGGGCCAGCGACGGAGCCTATGATATCTCCGATTTTGCGGCCGATCTCGTCGAGATCGCTGCGGCGACGGCGAGCAAACCGGCGCTGATTGGCGCGTCTCTTGGTGGCCTGGCCGGGATCATCGCCGAGGGAAAATGCGCACCGGGAAGTTTCGGATCGCTGACGCTGGTCGACGTCACACCTCAGATGGAACCGAGCGGCGTCGCCCGCGTGGTCGGTTTCATGGCGGCGCATGCGCGCGATGGTTTTGCGTCGGTGGAAGAGGCCGCACAGGTCATTGCCGACTATCTGCCCCATCGCCCCAGCCGGAAGGCTTCGGCCGGGCTAGCACACTATCTGCGCCGCAAGGACGATGAACGCTTCTATTGGCACTGGGACCCCGCCTTCATCGAAAGAGTGACGCAGCAGGGCGGCGGCGTTTCCAGCGACCATGGCCGCACCGAGCTCAGCGCGGCCGCTGCCTGCTTGACCTTGCCGGTGCATCTGATCCGCGGCGGGTCAAGCGATCTCGTCTCGCTGGAAGCCGTCAAGCATTTCCAGGGCCTTGTCCCTCATATGGCGTATAGCGACATTGCGAATGCGACTCATATGGTGGTGGGGGACGAGAACGACGCTTTCGGGCAATCGATCCTAGAGTTTTTGCTCGGCATCCATGAAGCGGAAATGAAATCATGAATGCCCCCGCCGTCCCGGGGCTTGAGGAATTACGTGACCTATTGGCGCTGGCCCCTTTTCACCGCTGGCTCGGGCTCAGCATCGCTGAGGTCGGCGCCAACGAGTTGGTGATCTCCATGCCTTGGCGAGACGAAATCATCTCAAATCCGACGGTCGGCGCGGCGCATGGTGGCATCGTATCGGCTTTGATCGATCTGACCGGCCTCTATACGATCATCGCGATGGGGGGTGCTGCGCGGGCGACGGCGGACCTCCATGTGGATTTTCACCGACCGGCCAAGCTGGGGCCGCTTCGCGCGATCGGCAGCCCGGTGAAATTAGGGCGGCAGATAAGCGTCGCGGCTACCCGGATCCTAGCCGCAGACGGAACCTTGGTGGCGAGTGGTAGAGGGGCCTACGTCGCCTGATAACCGCCCGAGGCGAGCCAATCTGCGCGGCCAGATGCATGCCCAGCAGCTTTCGGAGCCGAGGCAGTGGCGGCAGCGACACGCTTTTTGGCGACGTGTCCCTAGGCCGAACCCACGACCGGACGGCCGCGCATCGGCCATTCAGTCAAATCGGCTCCCTGCCGGTCACACGCGGGTTTGGCCGCTCGCCTTTGAGCCGTCGACTTTGCCTAGTCCGACAGGCCAGCCACGCAGCGCATGGAGATCAAGTTCTCCTGTGCTGCGTGACTAGACTGCTGGGTCAGGTCAGGGCGCCGGGGTGCGATTCGCGATCGCATCCTCGATCAGATCCTGCATGACCTGTTCGAGCTCGACGCCTTTCCGGTCGCCTCCGCTCGATATTTCGGTGGCGATCAAAGCGTAATAGCCGGTCTCGCGATCGATCCAGCCGGTCCAACCATAGGCACCCGGTGAGGAATTGATCTTGGACGTCGCGCAGGCCGAAGGCGTGTCGCATTCGACAAAGGAGCCGAGCGCATATTCCCAATTGCCCGCGCTCGCCGGCACGAAAACGCGCGGCAAGCCTGCGGTACGTTGCTGGGTGAAGCTTGTCATATCGGTAATAAAGCTGCCGCCAAGGAAGGCACGCAGAAGTTTCGCATAGTCGCGCGGCGTCGAATAGGCGCCGCCCGCGACCCACGGGTTGGTGGGAGCGCTTCCCGCAGGGTCATACCAGGTCGTGCTCGTCATCCCGAGCGGGGTCGTCACATGCTGCGCGAACAGTTCGTGAAAATTGCGCTGGCGTGCCGGTGACGTGCCGGGCGCAATGCTTATATCCTTTGCCTCCAGATAGGCAGCGGCGACCTGAAGGCCGTGCGGTCCATAGCTATATTGCGCGCCGGGCGCGTTGCCCGGGCGCAAAATATCATAGCGCAAATCGTGGATGCTCTTCGCGCAATTGTAGAGCGTCATGGCCGGAAGCAGCTGACAGCCGCCAACGAGCGGGCTCGCATTGAAGCCCGACGTCATCGACAGCGCATGCTTGAGTTGGACATCCTTCTTCGTTCCGATCGTGGTCCAGAAGGCAAGCGGCGGCCGCATCGGATCGTCGAGCGTCGCGATGCCAGCCTGCACCATGCGCATCCCCAGCGCGCCGGCGAACCATTTGGAGGCCGACGCAAGCGGGGTCACCCGATCGATACCAAAGCTGCCCTTCTCGTAAGCGAAGAGATAGTCGGGATCCGAAGCATTCCCGACGATGAAATAGCCGTTATCGACCTCGGTATCAGCGTCGATTGCCGACTGTAACGCGGTCCAGTCATAGGTATAACCGCCGACGGTGGCCGAAAGGCTGGCGGCCGCGGGCGCCGATGCCGCCGACGTCGACGCTTTAGCAGCGGGCGCCGCAGGCGGAAGCTGCACCATGGGACGCGCCTCGCCGCCGCCGTTGCCCCCGAACCCGCCCTGCGCCGCAAAGGCCGCAGCCCCAGCCATCGCCGCACCAGCGGCAAGCCACGTCCATTTCGTTCTTCCAGCCATTTTCTCTCTCCCAGCTTCGTTGCACATCGTCGAAACGGAGGGCCTAGCGCGGCCGGACGGGCTAGGGCCTGGGCTGGCCGTTCCCGAAGTGAACATTGAGCAGATGGTCGAGCTGCGCCTTGCGAAAGCCGGCGACGACGCCAGACTCGGGCGCAAATTTTGCGAGACGGTCGCTTGCCGCATCGTAACGCGGCCAGTCGCGAACGAGTGCGCAGCCAGGAACGCCCGTCTTGGCGAAGCCAACCCAGCAGGCGGCGATGCCTTCGCCGAAGCGGCGATCCTCGTCACCGACGGCGCCGGCGACCGACGCGAAATAGTCGAGCGTCCCGAACAGATAGGGGATTTCAGACCCGTGCGCGGCGCCCTTGGCGCGGTCGCGCCGCGCCGCTGCGACATAGTCGAAATGATAGAGATACGAAGGCGCCCCTCCCGCCGTCCGGGCCGCGAGCCAGCGCGCCGGGGCGACGAACCAGGCGTCGCCCAACACCTGGCGCGCCAGTTCATCATCGGCCAGCCCCATGCCATAGGCGGCCCGGCCCGCCGCCTGGTCGCGCCCTAGATAGGCGAGCGCGGCGGATGGCGGCACGCCCATGGCAAGGATGACGCTCGCCTCGTTGCTGTTCGCGCCGACGAGGAGCGGAACGTCGATCGGCTCGCTACGCGCAAAGACGCGCCAAGGCGCTTCGCGTACCAGGTCGCCGTCGAGGATGGGGCCGGTCATCGCGCCCGGCGTCCGGACCTCGCCAGCGGCAACGAGCGCGGCGGCGGGCAGCGCGCGAAGCGCGTCGAGCGATGCTGAAGGCGGCGCACCTGCGCGCGCTGCCAACGCCGCGCCTAGCGCTTCTTGCTCGCCAAGCGGGCGCGGATCGAGGAGACCAACGCCCGACTGAACGATCGCCTTGGCGAACAGGCCTTTGGCTTCGGGCTGGGCAAGGATCGTCGTCACTCCGATCGCCCCGGCGGATTCGCCGAACAAGGTGATCTGGCGCGGATCGCCACCAAATGCGGCGATATTTTTCTTCACCCACCGCAGGGCGGCCAATTGGTCCATCAGGCCGTAATTGGCGAGCGCCTCGCCGCGCGGCTTGGCCGCGCTGAGCGCGGGATGGGCGAAATAACCGAGCGCGCCCAACCGATAGTTGATCGTCACCAAAACCACACCTTGCCGCGCGAAGGCGGTGCCGTCGAAAACCGGGAAGGTGCCCGAACCGACCACATGGGCGCCGCCATGGATCCAGACCATCACTGGCAGCTTTCGCGCCCCCGCCGGGCGCCAGATGTTCAGCTGGAGGCAATCCTCAGACTGATGCTCGGCTACCCCGCCCGCGACAAGTGCGGGGCGCACCGTCTGCGGACAAGCCGGGCCGAGTTTTGCGGCATCGCGGACGCCCCGCCAGCGCGGCGGTGCCTGCGGCGCCCGCCAGCGAAGAGCGCCGACCGGTGCGGCGGCGAAAGGAATATCAAGGAAGCGCTCGACGTCCCCCGTGCGCGCGCCCGCAAGGCGCCCCTGCGCGATTGTCGCCGCGGGGGCCGTCTCCGCCGCCGCGACAGACACCGATCCGGTCAGCATCGCGGCACCGAACAGTGCTGCCATCACCAAATGCCGCATTGCGCCCTCCTACCCTTCCCGACCAGCGGCTGGAGGCCGCGGACGGGAGCGCGACCTAGAAAGAAATGCGTCCTTCGACGCCGACGACGCGAGGCTGGCTGTACCGGTTGATCGTCGGCGCCTGCGCGACGAAATAAACCTTGTCGAAGACGTTGTTCGCGAACGCGCTGACGCTGATCTTGCCGAAGTCGACGCCGACCCGAAGATTGACGAGGACATAATCATCGAGGTCGACCGAGGTCGCTGTCAGCTCCTGTTTGCCGCCCCATTGACCACTGATCAGGACATTGCTGGTCAGCGCGACATCCTTGGTGACCGGGTAGCGCAGATTGAGGTTGGCCGAGGCGAGCCAGTCGGGAACCTGCGCAAGGTCCAGCCCGTCATAGCGGCCGCTCTTGACCTTGCCCTCTTGCCGCGAGCCACTCAAGGCGAGGCGGCCATTGCCTTCGCCGAGATCGAAGCCCTGGCTATATTCGGCCTCGATACCCCAGCTTTTCGCATCGCCTGCGTTGGTTAGATAGGCGACCGCGGCGATCGGGCACGCCGGATTGGTGAGCGCGCAGCCATCGTCGACCTGCGCGATCAGGTCTTCAAGCTCGGTGTAATAGCCCGCGATTGCGAAATAGCCGCGGCGGATCGGACTGCCCTTGATGCCGACTTCGTAAGACGTGCTGTTTTCGTTGCCGAACAGCACCTGCACAGGACTCGGCGCGCGCGGATCGGAGAGGCGCGTGTTGAACCCGCCGGCCCGATAGCTGCTGCCGACCTTGCCATAGGCGAGGATGTTCGACGTGAGCTTGTACGAGAGGGTCGCATTGTAGGAGAGATTGTCGGCGTTGATGCTGTCGTCGATGATCCGCGATGGCCCGCCGGTGGGCAGGCCAGTCCCCAAATCGTAAAGCCGCGCCGAGATGCTCCGGCTGTCGCGGGTATAGCGCAGTTCGCCGGTCAGGTTGAGGCTGTCGGTGATGTCGAAACCGAGCGAGCCATAGGCCGCATAGCTTTCGAAATGCAGCCGCGCGGGCGCGATATTGCCCGGCGACGGATTGGCGAGCGTCGGCGTGCGCGTCGTCGCCACCGAGAAATCGCTGTCGAGCAACAGCATTTCGGCGCCGACCAGCCATGTGAAGCGATCGCTCGCCCCGCTGACATGAATATCCTGCGAAAAATTGTCGGTCGTGTCGACGACGTAGGACGCGGTGCTGGCATCGAGCGGCGTGAGAGCGCCGATCTGCCCCGCGGCGCGCGCACGCGCCAGCTCGGCGGGGCTGATCGCGTCATTGTCGAGATCATATTCGGACGTGCGCTTGCGAAAGGAGGTTGTCGACGTCAGGTCGGCACCGCCCAGATCCACGCGGACGAGCGCCTGAAGGCCGTCCACGTCCTGGCTGGCGCGCGGCGCGGTGTTCCAGGGGTAGCGAAAGCGATCCTGCGTATAACCGCCGGGAAAGCCTGGCGTGCCCGCGGGAATGGATATCTGGTAATGGATCGTCGGCGTGGTCAGCCGCTGGGTCTCGGCCGTGATGATCGCGTCGACCGGCCCGCGCTTCAGCCGGATCTGGCCGCGCAGTCCGTGGCCCTTCTGCTGGTCGAAATAGACGTCGTTGTCGGGATTGTAGAAGAAGCCCTTGTCCTGCTCGACGAGATCGCCGCTGATGCGGATCGCCAGGCCATCGGCGAGCGGGACATTGATCGCGCCCTGCGTCTGGAAGCTGTTGTTCTCGAAGCCATAGCGCGCGCTCGCCCAGCCCGAGAGATCGAATTCGGGCTCGGCCGAGATGATATTGATCGCGCCGCCGACCGCGTTGCGGCCGTACAGCGCGCCCTGCGTCCCGCGCAGAACCTCGACGCGGCCGATGTCGAGCAGGTCGAGCCGCGTGAAGTTGCGACCGCCCACCGGACCGCCGGCGATATAGGCACCGTTGCGATAGAGCCCGACGCTCGGGTCGCCATTGGTGGCACGCGCGGTCGACGAAGCGCGGATCGAGATCTCCGACGTGACGGACGAGTTCAGATTGTTGAAGCGAACGCTTGGCTGATCGGCGAGGAGTTCGCCGCTGCCCGTGGCGCCGCCGCGATCGGTGAGCGACGTGATATCGATGACCGACGCCGCGGTCGGCACATCGGCCAGCCGCTCTTCGCGGCGGCGCGCCGTTACGACTATGGCGCCGTCATCATCCGCTTCAGCCGCGTCCGGAAGAGCTTCGGACGGTGCGTCTTGAGCGAAAGCAGGCGGAGCGACGGCTACCCAAATCGCGGCCGTGCAGAAAAGAAGGTTCGCTCTGCGTCCCATGGTCACTCTCCCCATCTTGTTATCGCAATTATTATCGATAATTTTGTGCAAAACCGTCGGCAAGTCAAGCCGGAAAGCGCAATGTCTTTGCAGGTGGTTCGCTGGTCTAAGAGACGACGGCGCTCAGCAGGTCGCGGACGCCCCGCGCCGTAGCGGCAAGGGGGTCAGGTGTGACCGTCGATAAATCGTCGGTCACAGCGTGGTGATGACGGTGTGCGCCAAAGATGCCGGCATGACGCACGTAGCCGGCCTTTATCACTTCCGAGAGTTCGCCCGCTGTGCCTTCCGCCGAAGGATAGGCCATTTCCAACCCCGGCTGGCCTTTGAATATCTCGCGCGCACACGTCACGAATTCGGGCGATGTCATGAGAAAACGATAGGGATCGGCGCTTGGCAGCGGCAGCAAGCGCCCCGGCATTTCCTGATAGTCACGTGCTGCCGCATTGGCGCCGAGATGAAACCAGAAAGCGGTCTCGCCGGGGGCTGGACCCACCTTGTCGGCGATATGGCTCGCACCGAGATTCTCATATTCATGCCCGCTGTTGCACAGGAAGAGCAGGCTGTGTTGCGGAAACGCTCGGGGCATCCAGTCGGCAAGCGCGAGCCACATCGCGATACCCGGCCCCCGCTCGCCGGCGCAATCGGTCCAGCCTGAACGCGGCGTAGAGACGACGAGCCAAGGGCGACCGGAGCGAACGCGTCGCCCGATTATATTCTGCGCTGCCCGAATCCCACCGCGCCCGCGAAGCGCTAATTTCGCCGCGGCACCGTGGCGCGCGGCTTCAATCACCGGGGCGGCGAGTCGCGGCGCGAGCAAGGCAAGTGGCTTGTCCGATACAGGATGACCGGCCGGGACATTGAGGAGCAAGGCCTCGCCCGTCGGCCCAGTCGTAATGAGAATGACCCCGTTCGCACCGCGCGCAAGCGCATCGGCGAGCGGCTCGCGCACTGCACGATCTACGAGGCTCGACCAGCGGCGGAAAGGCAGGCGCACGACGGCGATCGCGCCGTCGAGGCGTTCAGGGATTTCTGCGAGGCGCAGCGGCGCAGCGAGACCGGCCTCGCCGGTTTCGACGGCGAGCGGCTGTGCGACGAGCGGTATCGTGTGGTCGCCGAGCGTAAGTTCGCAATGCGACGCCTCGAACCAAGGCACGTCAAACGTCTGGCGATCCACTTCGAATCCGGCACTGAACAGCCGCTTCGCTGTCCAGTCGGCGGTCCAGCGATCGCCCGCGCCGCCCGACTGCTTGTTGCCGGCCTCGGCATAGCTTTGGACGTCGGCGAAGAGGCGTCCGGGGCCGAACATGGTCAAATCCAGGGATACAGCGGCAGCGGAGTCAACCTGCAATGCGATCGGCGCCGCGAGGCCCGCCTTAAGCAAGGTGCGGCGGTCGGTCGGGAGACGGCTCATGTCACTTTTGCGCGGCGGCGGCTGGGCTTAGGCTTTGCGTGGCGGGCCTTATATTCCTCGAGTGCGCGCCCAAAACTATTCTGAGTAACCCCGATCAGATCGCGCGCCACCGCATCGGCGGCATCGCCATCGCGCGCGACGATATGGCGGCAAAGCGCGTCGTAGAGGATGGCCGATCGCTTCGCCGCCTCGTTGCCATGCGTCTCGATATAGCTGTCAGTATAGACATTGTGCTGCCAGCGCGCGAGCAGCGCGACCCGATCGAGGAGCTCGAGCGCGAGCGGCGCATTGCTGCGTTTGGCGATAAAGCGACCGATGCGGTTCGAGACCTTGATATGCTCGAACGTATTGTCGGTGCGCTGGGTGACATCCTTATATTCGACAAGCCGGTGCATCAGTTCGCGCCCGTCGCGGTCGGTCATTTCGGCGGCCGCAAGGCGACAAACGACGCCGAACAGCGATTTCCACAGTTCATAGACCTCGTTCGCAGCATGCTCGTCGATATCGATCACATAGGTGCCGCGCCACGGCACGACCTTGACAAGCCCGATCCGCGCGAGATGCCGGAACGCCTCGCGCACCGGCGCATGGCTCACTCCGAAGCGCGCGGCGATTTCGCGCTCGCGCAGCCACGATCCGGGCGGAATCCGCCATTCGACGATGTCGTCGGTCAAAAGGCGCGCGATCACGCGGTCCTGCGTCGGCGCGCTGTCGTCGTCGGTCTTCGTCGCGGCCATGTCTCTCCGTTCGGCTTTCCCTGCTCGCGGCGCCATCCTAATCGGGCAGCGCACACGAGCAATCGATGATTGCGAATGAATTTATTATCGATAATATGGAGAATGACAAGCATCGGAAAATCGGAGTCGGATCTTGAAGCGCACCATCCTCTTTTTCGCAGCCGCGGTTGCGGCACAGCCAGCCGCGGCAGGCGAACCCGCCCCTCTTCCCGGCTGTGCCGAAGCGATCGCCTATTCTGAGGCTAATTCCGGCGTTGCGCTGCTGATACTTGAAGATGGCAAAGTGCGCTGCCGATCGGCAGACATCGCGACGCCGCAGGAACTCTGGTCGGGCACCAAGAGCCTTGTCGGGCTGATGGCGGCGGCGGGCGCACAGGATGGACTTCTAACCCTCGACGAGCGGGCATCGGAGACACTCGCTGAATGGAGGGGCGACCCCAAAAAGGAACAGATCACGCTTCGGCAATTGCTGTCGATGACGGGCGGCCAGGCATCGACCGTCGGCAGGGCCCAAGGGTATCTGGACTCGGTGAAGGCACCGCTCACGGCGGCGCCGGGCAGCAAATTCCAATATGGTCCCGCCCCGATGCAAATCTTTGGAGAGATCATGCGGCGCAAGCTCGTTGCCAAGGGCCAAGACGGCAACGCTCGCCATTATGTGGAGCGGCGCATTCTCACTCCGCTTGGGGTTACCATAGGCAGTTGGCGCAGCGGCCCCGATGGCGCACCGCTCATGCCGCAGGGCCTCGTGCTGGCAGCGTCCGAGTGGGCGAAGATCGGCGAGTTCGTCCGCGGCGGTGGGAAGCTCGACGGCAAGCCGCTTGTCGATGAACTGGCGTTCGCCGAGCTGTTCAAGGGTAGCCAGGCCAATCCGGCCTACGGTCTCACCTGGTGGTTGCCCCGTAGCACGCCGGCTGTCGATATTGTTACCCGGTCCACCGATATCACCAGTCATGCCAACGAACTCCCGGCGGATATGGTCGTCGCCGCCGGCGCGGGCGATCAACGCCTCTATATCATTCCGTCGCTTCGGCTTACAATCGTTAGGCAGGCGAAACTCGATCTGGCGGCTTTGGCGGCGGGGGAAAAAGGCGATTGGTCCGATTGGCGGTTCCTGTCACTGTTGCTGAAAGCGGCGAGTGACTAATTTGAAACGCGGCCGAAAACATGTCGGGGCCGATCGAACCTAGGCCGTGCCGCTGCAATATGATCATTGAGAATTGCTGGCCGAATGGAAACGCGGCACGTGGAGTTTGCCGCTGGACCAAAATGATGACGGTTATTGACAGCCCGCGCGGCAATCATACCCGAGGGGCGGAACCTTGCACGCGACGCCGCAGTGGGGCGAAGAAGGATGCAGCATGTTACGGGGATTGATGCAGGACGCGCCGCTGCTGATCAGCGGAATATTGGAATATGCCGCGCGCGCGCACGGCGAGAGGGAGATCGTCTCGAAGGCTGTCGATGAGCCGGTTTGGCGGTATGACTGGCACCGCTGCGATCAGCGTGCGCGTCAGGCTGCGCAGGCCCTTGGTGTCCTCGGGATTGCAACGGGCGACCGCGTCTCGTCGCTCGCCTGGAACACGCACCGCCACCTCGAACTCTTCTATGCGGCGCCGGGCATGGGCGCTGTATTGCACACTGCCAACCCGCGTCTCAGCGACGAGCAAATCGCCTTTACTATCGCTCATGCAGGCAGCCGCATTCTCTTCTTCGAGCCCAATCTAGCCGAGCTCGTCGCACGGCTGCGCCCTCTCCTTCCAGGTATCGAGCGTTATGTCCTTCTCGCGGATCGCGGAGCGACCGCGCCAGATGTTGCTGACGCGTTGAACTATGAAGCGTTGCTGGCACGCCAGGACGGGGCCCTCACCTGGCCGAGCTTCGATGAAAAGGCAGCCGCATTTCTTTGCTACACTTCGGGGACGACGGGCGACCCCAAGGGCGTCCTATACAGCCACCGATCAATCGTTCTCCACGGGATGGCGGCCGGTCTGAGCAGTGCCTTCGGGTTCAGCGCTTTTGATGTCATCATGCCCTGCTCGTCCATGTATCATGCGACGGCATGGGGACTTCCGTTCACGGCAGCGATTAACGGCTGCAAGCTAGTGCTTCCTTGCGACAGGATGGACGGTGCCAGTCTCGCCGATCTGATCAACGAAGAGGGCGTCACCTTTTCGGGCGGTGTGCCCACGATCTGGACCATGTACCTCGCTCATCTCGACACCACGGGGACGGGGGTCGGCAATCTCAAGCGCCTCGTGATTGGCGGCTCGGCCGTCCCGCGGGCGATGGCCGAGACATTCCGCGCCAAATATGGTGTCACTGTGCTCCAGCTCTGGGGCATGACCGAAACCAATCCTCTCGGCGTGATTTCGACGCCCTCCCCGCTCCTGATGGCCGAAGGCGAGGATTTCGCGAACGATCTCCTGCTGACGAAGCAGGGTCGCATGCAATTTGGCATCGAACTGCGCATTATCGACGGCGATGGCACGCCGCTCCCCTGGGACGGTGAGCAGGCGGGTGCGCTCCAGGTCCGCGGACCGTGGGTCGTCGATCGCTATTTCCCCGATTTTGAGGGCGCCGGGAGCGATGGCTGGTTCGACACCGGGGACATAGGTACGATCGATCGCTTCGGCTTTCTCCGGCTGACCGACCGCGCGAAAGACGTGATCAAGTCCGGGGGCGAATGGATCAGCTCGATTGATATCGAGAATGCGGCGGTTGGGTACCCCGGCGTCCGGGTCGCCGCGGTCGTTGGCGTATATCATCCAAAATGGGAAGAGCGACCCCTTCTCGTGATTGAAACGCATGAAGGTCAAGCCGTCACAGCCGACGCAATTCGCGCGCATCTGGAGACGAAGGTTGTTCGTTGGTGGCTGCCGGACGACATCCTGTTCGCGACAGTACCGCTCACTGCAACGGGAAAGATCGACAAAAAGGCCTTACGCGAAGCGTATCGTAACCAACTCGCCTAGATGAGATCACACTGCGTCCATTCCCTGCGAACGGCAGCGATCCTTTCAGGCAGGCAAAGTTCAGCGGGCCTCGTGGGTCTTGCATAAGCCCGGGCAATCTCGCGGGGGCGGGCTATACAATGCAAAGCGCTCTACGCTTGCAGCGCGGACAAGGTATGGCCAAGATGAGGCATGACGTCGACCCAAAAAACCAAAGAACAAGCTTCCGGACGAACAGGGAGGCCTACTCGACAAGCCTCGCAAGCACTTTCGAGGAAAATTCTCCGTGTCGCCCGCGATGTCTTCTTTGCCGACGGATTCGGTCGTTCAACGGCGGAACGGATTGCTGCAAAAGCAGGCATCTCCAAGCGCACTTTGTACGCCCGTTACGGGAGCAAAAAGCTGCTTTTCGAGGCGGTAATACTCAGGGAAATCGAGGATCGGCTCTCCTTCCTCGAACAGCACGTTCCCGAACATGGCGACGTTCGGCCCGAGCTTGAAGAGCTGTCCGATGAACTGCTATCCTGGATGCTTACCGACATTCATGTCGCGTTGGAACGCGTTGTAATGGCTGAGGCTGCACGTTTTCCCGCTTTAGCGCGAAACCTTTACGAATTCGGCGTAGGACGCACGACGAGATTGGTGGCAGAGGTTTTGCGCAAAGCCGAGGAGAGGGGAGAAATCAGGGTGTCAGACGCGAATTTTGCTGCGGAGCAGTTTATATCCAGCGTCATTTTGTCACCTTTTCGTCGGGCCGCTCTTGGAGTGGGAGTGACCAGTCACAATGAAACCTCTTCAGCCCGAATGAGGCAAGCTGTGGATCTATTTGTGTACGGCTGCCGCCCCTCCCAGAAGGGGAGCCATCCATAACATTCCCGCTTCATCTCGGGCTGGGCAGTTGTCACGACTAGGTGTTTAGTCCCAGCATGTGATGGTGTAAGCTTGTCATCGTCACAGCGGGAGGGATTATGGGCCAGCTTCTACACGGCAGCGCCAAGACCACGCACGCCGTTCGAGCGGAGCTACAGCGATCGCAAGCTCCGGTCGCGCAGCTCGCGAAGCGGTACGGGATCAACGAGAAGACGGTGATCAAGTGGCGCAGCCGGCCGTCGGTCGAGGACATGCCGGTGGGGCCGAAGGAACGGCGCAGCACCGTGCTGTCGCCGATGGAAGAAGCCGCGATCGTGGCGCTCAGGGTGCAGGCCCGGCTGCCGCTCGATGACGTCTTCATCGCGTTGAAGGACGTGATCCCGAACCTGACGCGCTCGTCGCTTCACCGCTGCCTGCAGCGGCACGGGATCAGCCGATTGCCGAAGGCGGATCGCGAGAAGCCGAAGAAGTTCAAGAAGTACGAGATCGGCTATTTCCACATCGATATCGCCGAACTGCGCTACGAAGGCGGCAAAGGATTCCTCTATGTCGCGGTGGACCGCACCTCGAAGCTGGTGTTCGCCCGCATCTATCGACGGGCGACCAAGCTCGCCGCGGCAGCCTTCCTGCGCGTGCTGATCAAGACGGTTCCCTACAGGATCCACACCATCCTGACCGACAACGGCGTGCAGTTCGTGCAGCGTGACCAGGGCGGCACACTGGGATGGATCGGCCATATCTTCGGCCGTGTCTGCGAGCAGAACGGCATCGAGCATCGCCTCACCGTAACCGGTGTTTCCCTGCCACCTTGCGGGAGTGAAGCGTGGCGTCGATTTTCGCTAGCCCGATCAGGCTGGAGGATGCTGATGCTATGATGATGACATGTGATGATGCTGGCACCAGCGTGGTTCGGCGTTTTGAGGTTTTCACAGGTGCGGGCCAGCGTCGGGAGTGGTCGCCTGAGGTAAAGGCGTCGATCGTCGCGGAGAGCTATTCGGGTCAGGAGACGGCCTGCGCGGTGGCGCGCCGTCATGGGCTTGCTCCGTCGCAACTATTCGCTTGGCGCCGGGATCTGCGCAAGAAGCTGGAGGACCAAGGGCTGACGCTTCCAGCGACGCCTGCGTTCGTGCCGGCGGTGATCGAACCGCTCCCTTCGGGTGATCCAGCCCCTGTCGCCAGGCGCGGCCGTCGCCGTCGGCGTCCCACAGTCAGTGCTGTCGAGCTGGAGATTGACGGCGTGGCGGTGAAGATCGGACGCGGGGCCGATGCGGCTGTGATCGCAGCGGTGATTGAAGCACTCAAGGCAACGCGATGATCGGACCTGGCGCTGGCGCGCGCGTGATGGTGGCGACGCGTCCGGTGGATTTTCGCAAGGGACCTGACGCCCTGGCCGCGCTGGTCGGCGCCGAGTATGGCGGCGACCCATATTCAGGCGTGATCTACGTGTTCCGGGCAAAGCGTGCTGACCGGATCAAGCTGGTCTGGTGGGACGGCACTGGCCTGTGCCTGATGGCCAAGAAGCTGGAGTCCGGCGGCTTCCGGTGGCCGGGCATCCAGGACGGCGTGATGCGTGTGACCTCAGCGCAACTCGGCGCGCTTCTGGAGGGTCTGGATTGGCGCCGGGTGCATGGCGGGCGCCGCCCGCAGGCCCCGCAGATTGCCTGTTGACGGGGCGTTCCCAGACTGATTCACTGCTCCCATGCTCATGGAAGCGGACCTGCCGGACGATGTTGACGCGTTACGCGCGCTCGTCCTCGAACAGGCCCGCAAGCTCGAGAGTGCCGACGCGGAAGCCGAACGCCTGAGGGCGATCATCGAGGCTTTTCGGCGTCATCGGTTCGGCCGCCGTTCCGAGCAGCTCGATCAGGATCAGTTGCAGCTGGGCCTTGAGGATGCCGAGACGGCGCTCGCGGAAGCCGAGGCCGCCAGCGAAGCGAAGGCCGGACGGCCTCGCAGTGATCCTGTGCGCAAGACCAACCGCGGTTCGCTGCCCGCGCATCTCGAGCGGATCGAACAGATCGTTGACGTCGAGAGCAATGCTTGCCCCTGCTGCGGCGGCGCCCTCCACCAGGTCGGCGAGGATGTCGCCGAGCGCCTCGATGTGGTGCCGACCACCTTCCGCGTCGTGGTCACCCGGCGGCCGCGTTATGGCTGCCGTTCGTGCGAGAGCGCGATCGTGCAGCCGCCGGCGCCGGCGCGGATCATTGAGGGCGGCATTCCGACCGAGGCACTGATCGCCCAGGTGCTGGTATCCAAGTATGCCGATCACCTGCCGCTTTACCGGCAGGCCCAGATATACGCCCGGCAGGGCATCCGGCTCGACCGATCCACTTTGGCCGACTGGGTCGGGCGAGCGGCCTGGTATCTGCGCCCCTTGCGTGACCACATTCTCGACGAGCTACGACGATCCGAGCGGCTGTTCGCCGACGAGACGACCGCCCCGGTGCTCGATCCCGGACGCGGGCGGACCAAGACCGGCCAGCTCTGGGCCTATGCCCGCGACGACCGACCATGGGGCGGCTGCGATCCGCCGATCGTCGCCTATGTCTATGCGCCAGATCGCAAGGCCGAGCGTCCCCAGTTCCATCTTGGTGATTTTGCGGGCATCCTACAGGTCGATGGCTATGGCGGCTACGCCGCGCTCCCCCGGCGGCGCCAGCAGATCAGGCTCGCTTTCTGCTGGGCGCATGTGCGTCGCAAATTCTACGAACTGGCTGATACATCCCCGGTCGCTACCGAGGTGCTGCGCCGCATCGCCTTGCTTTACGCCATCGAGGACGATGTGCGCGGCCTCTCGGCCGAGCAGCGTCGTGCCGCTCGGGCCGGACGCAGCCGCGTCATCATCGACGATCTTCACCAATATCTTGCCGCCCGTGGCCGCCAGGTCAGCGCCAAGAGCAAGCTCGGCGAAGCGATCCGCTACGCACTCACCCGCTGGGACGGCCTCTCACGCTTCATCGATGACGGTCGCATCGACCTCGACTCCAATACCGTCGAACGATCGATCAGGCCGCTGGCTCGCAATCGCAAAAATGCCCTGTTTGCCGGTTCCGACGAGGGCGGCGACAACTGGGCGGTGATCGCCACGCTCATCGAATGTTGCAAGCTCAGCACCATCAACCCCCACCAATGGCTGACCGAAACCCTCACCAGCCTCGCCAACGGTTATCCCGCCAACAGCGTCGGTGATCTCATGCCATGGACCGTCGTAGCCTGAAAACACCGGTTACGCCTCACCAAACCCTATCACCCATGGACCAACGGTCAGGCCGAAAGGATGGTGCGCACCATCAAGGAGGCCACCGTCAAATCTTTCCATTACACGTCGATCAACGAGCTGCGCCGCCATGTCCGCGACTGGTTGGTCGCTTACAACTTTGCCAAGCAGTTGAAGGCACTGCGCTTCAAGACACCCTATGAGGCCATCGAAGAACTCTGGAAATCCAAGCCGGATATCTTCAATTTGGAGCCACACCATCACATGCTGGGACTAAACACCTAAGTTTCCATTGGCTACCCGCTAATTGATCACCGCAGCCGTCCAACTCGCGATTTTGTCGGCCATTTCAAGGCTCGCGCGATCAAAGGCTTCGACGATACTCGAAACGCTGTTTGCGCTTGCTGTCCTATCAAGGACGATGCGCGTGACTGCCAGTGGTTCCGATTCTTTGGATCGGCTTAGTTCCACTTGCGCGGCGATGCGAATGATCGGGGCCGCGTCGGGCCCCTGCTCGTAATAGGCTGCAAAAGAAGAAAGCCGTGCGGATAGGACGTAATGATCGGAAGCCACGCTCTGGACAGGGATATATGCGTGATCGATTTTGCGCGCTACGCTTCCGGCAATAGCCTCGCGGATCATCTCGGGCGCAGGCCTCATCCACCGTGCTTTGGCCAGCTACGTGACTTCGCGATTCTCGATCGTGAGGATCCTGTCTCCATCGGCCCCAGGCGGAAGCGTCGGTCGCGTAATATACACCGGAATCCACTGTCGTGCAATTTCACGCTCCGGTACGGGCGTGCTGCTGATCCGGTACAACGTCGATTTGCCGCCAGTTCCCAGAATATTCCCGCAACCAGAAAGGCAAATTAGCGCGCCCGTCAGCAAAAACATTCTTGCAGAGATCGTTTTCATTGGGGGAGCTTCCTTTCACGAGGGGTCCGTCGTAGCTGGCCGGCGAGCTGCTCGATTTCCTGCGCCGCGCTATCGAGCGATTTCAAAGTTGCAGCAATCCCGGAGCCGTCGGGCGCCGCCAATCCACTCGCGGCGTCATCAAGCCTGTGAATGACCACCCTCGCCTCGGCGATCCCCTCTCGAAGATCTCGAGCAGCTGCCGAGACATCGGCAAACGTCTTGCGACCGTCGCCATCGATCGCCGTGCGCGCCGATGCGGCCGCGGCCTCGATATCGGCCGCCGCCCGGTCCAGGCGTGCAAACGCTTGTTCAGCCTTGCTGAACATTCCGCGACTAGATCGCAATTCCGCCGTGGTAGCTCTTACATCCGCAATAGCAGCCGAAACATTTTCGATATTCTCGTCGGACAAGGTCCGGTTGACCCTTTCCAGGGCCTGCGAAGCGTCCGCCAACAATGCGCCACCTCCATCCATCAGGGATTGTAGCGAACTTTTTTCCGCCTTAATCACTGGGAGCGTTTCCTTGGAAACCTCCTTCAACAACGGCTTAGAGGGCGTCCCCGCACTGATCTGGATGTAGCTTCCGCCGGTTATGCCTTGCGACTCCGTCGCGGCGGTAGAATCGACGCGCACAGGCGTATCCTCGCGCAGGCGCACCCCTGCAAGCACCCTGTTTGGATTTCTGGGATCAAGACTAATACGCGTGATTTCTCCCACCGGAATTCCGTTGAACTGCACCTCGCCTCCCTCGCTAAGACCGCGGACGGGACCATCGAAAATGATCCGATACTCGTCGAAATTACGGGCGAATTGGGATTGACCGAGCCAGAGGATGAAGCCGAAAGCCGCCGCTAGCAGAGCCAGCGTCAGGCCCCCAATCAGACCGTAGTTCGCGTCGCGTTCCATTAACGGTTCCTTTCCTTGGCGCGCTCCGCCCGCCCTCCCAAAAACGCCCTGATCCAAGGATGGTCAGACCTCTCAAGTTCCGCGATTGGCGAAACCTCGACAATTTTCTGATCCGCAACCACGGCCACGCGGTCGCTGATGGAATACAGGCTGTCGAGATCATGGGTCACCATCACGACAGTAAGCCCCAGCGTGTCGCTCAGCGTCCGTATCAGCTGGTCAAATTCGGCGGCGGCGATCGGGTCGAGGCCCGAAGTGGGTTCGTCAAGGAACAGCAATTCTGGATCGAGCGCCAAGGCCCTCGCTACGCTTACACGTTTTCGCATTCCGCCTGAAAGTTCAGCGGGCATTTGCCGGCCCACCTCGGCATCGAGTCCGACAAGGCCGATTTTCATCAGAGCCACGGCCTCGAGCCACGGCTCTCTAAGACGGGTATGTTCGATGAGAGGAGCCTCGACATTTTCTTGCACACTAAGAGAAGAAAAAAGCGCGCCATTTTGAAACATGACGCCAATTCGGTGATCAATTTCCGTACGATCAAAGCGACTCCCAATTTTTTTCTGAAAGATTTCGATTGTCCCATGGCTAGGCGCAATCAGGCCCAAAATGGTGTTCATCAGGACGGATTTTCCACTACCGGACCCTCCGACGACACCAAGAATCTCGCCACGATGGACTTCTAGGCCGCGTTGACAAAAGACTTCAGCCATAGCCGCGTGGCGGCGAGGTTTAGGAAGCTCTCGAACGAGAGAAGGGTTTTGTCATATCGAGTGGCGATGCGTCGTTGCTGTTTGAGCTTTCCGAACATGCGCTCGACGCGGTTGCGGTCCTTGTAACGGCGATAGTCGGGATGCTCTGGCACCTTGCGGTTCGAGCGGGGCGGGATGATCGGCAGGATGCCCCGGGTCAGCAGGCTTTCCCGGAAGCGATCACCATCATAGCCCTTGTCCGCGAGCAGCGCCTTGGGTGTGGCGACGGGGATCGCCATCAGCGGTTCGGCAGCGGTGTAATCAGAAGCCTCGCCGCCGGTCAGGATGAAGCCGACAGGCAGTCCTTGATTGTCGCAGCGGGCGTGGATTTTGCTCGTAAAGCCGCCGCGTGATCGACCAAGAGCGTTCGCACAAGCCCCCCTTTTCCGCCCGCTGCCGAAACATGGCCGCGAACGCTGGTGCTGTCGATCATATGTTGCCAGTCGTCGGTCAGACCCAGATCGACCAGCGTTTGCAGCAGGGCATCCCAGACACCCTGTTCGGCCCAGCGCCGGAAGCGGACATAGACCGAGTTCCACTTGCCGTAGCGCTCGTGCATGTCGCGCCAAGGGCAGCCGACCCGCAGCACGTGAAGCATGCCGTTGAGAAAGCGACGATTATCGCCCGACGGCCGCGCCCAGCGACCACGTTCAGGCGGCAGCAGCGGCCCAATCAGGTCCCACTCCGCATCCGACAAATCCCCGCGACCCATGACTGATCCTCAAAAAGCAGTCTTGAATCAGAAGGAGGAGGATTTGGGAATCCCTTTTGTCAACACGGCCTAGGTGTCGATGCCACAAAGTTAGCGTTGAACGACTGCGGACTGGAGTGGTCGAATGTCGAAGCAGCATTCGGGGGATCGTCAGCCTCGGGGAATGCCGATGCCTTGATGCCGCGAATGGGTCTCACGGGAATTCAGTTCATAAATGTAGCGAATGGCTGCGCAACCGGTGGTTCTGCCGTGCTGTCTGCGTACTGGGCGATCAAGGCCGGTGAGTTTGACACGGCTTTGGCGGTAGGGTTTGATAAGCATCCTCGCGGCTCCTTCAATCCCGATCCAGAGAAATATGGGCTCCCACAATGGTACGGCGATACCGGCCTTATGTTGACGACCCAGTTCTTCGCCCTGAAGATTCAGCGCTATATGCACGATCATGGTATTTCGGCTCGGACGCTCGCCCGGGTCGCGTCCAAGGCATTCGAGAACGGTTCGCGCACTCCCCACGCCTGGCGGCGCGCGGCGATGGACCAGGGCGCAATCCTGGCTTCCCGCATGATAAGCGATCCTCTAACACAATATATGTTCTGCAGCCCCTCGGAGGGCGGCGTGGCGCTGATCCTTGCTTCCGAGAAAAAGGCTCGCGAATTGGGACGGACGCAGGTCAGGTTGAGGTCGGCAGCGGTAAAAACAAGGCCAGAAAACAGCTTTGAAGTGTTTTCTCCTTCTCTTTCTGTCGAGAGGGGCGAAACGCCGACAATGCTTGCAGCTCGCGCCGCCTTTGATAAGGCGGGTCTCGGTCCGAAAGACATTGATGTTGCCCAGTTACAGGATACCGAAAGCGGCGCTGAAATCATGCATATGGCGGAAAACGGCTTCTGCCGTGATGGCGATCAGGAACAATGGCTTGCCGACGGACTAACCGCTCTTGGCGGGCAACTGCCAATCAATACGGACGGTGGATGTATTGCCTGTGGGGAACCGATTGGCGCCTCCGGCTTGCGTCAGGTTTATGAAAATGTTCTGCAGTTACGCGGGAAGGCCGAAAACAGGCAGGTCGAAAACGCCAGACTTGCTTATTCGCAAGTATATGGGGCTCCAGGACTTGCTGCAGTTGCGATCCTAGAAAAAATTTAATTTGCTGCGAAGCGCAGCTGTATTTAAGTGTTTGTTCTAATATTGGATATGATAAATATTGGGAACAATAATAGGTGCTAAAAATAAAAACAACATATGATAGCGTCACGATGGCTGAACGGCGTCAGCGGATCCTTTATGAAGTTCGGAAGCTCGTCAATGAGGAGGGGTTGGAAGGCTTCAGCATGCGCGAGATCAGCAAGAGGGCGAACGTCGCGCCCAAGACTCTCTATAATGCCTTTGGAGATCGTGATCGCTTGATCGGTTGCGCCATTCGAGAGGTGTACGATGCGGTTCGACAGAATGTCCAATTCAGGACTTCAGACAGAACGCTTGAGGGTTTGTTGGATCGCGCCATAGTGCTTAATCGAGGAAATCTGAAGGCGCGAAATTACGCACAGGCAGTGGCCACAATCTACTTCTCGCCTAGTACAAATCCATACTTGCGCTCGTTGCTACAGGAAATGGCGGTTGGCAATACGCGAGAGTGGTTGGAAGATGTTCGTGCCAAGGGTGGGCTTCACGATTGGGTGAATATCGATCATCTGACCCGCCACATGGCAAACATGGAATATGGCCTAATACTTGAATGGGCGACGAGCAGCGTGAAAGATTCGGATTACCTTTTTCACTTCGTCGAGATTATTCTCTTCAGTGCGTTGGCGGCAACGCGAGGAGAAGTCAGAGAAACAGCAAATTCCATTCTTACAAAAATGGTAGCTACAGGCGAGCTACCTAAGTTCGAGAACCCAATTATTCGCCCGATTGACGTGCCAAAGTAGACTGCAATGGCGTGCCCTAGGGTCAGGACCCATTGATTTGCGGTGATGGCTGTGATTCAGGCGGCTGCGAAGGAGCCTGAATTTGAGCGATTTATTCTGGCTGACGGACGAGCAGATGGCTCGGCTTCAGCCCTATTTTCCCAAGAGCCATGGCCGCGAGCGCGTTGATGATCGGCGCGTTTTGAGCGGGATCATCTTCGTCAACCGCAATGGGCTGAGGTGGCGCGATGCGCCGAGGGAATACGGCCCGGCGAAGACGCTCTACAATCGCTGGAAGCGGTGGAGCGACAAAGGCATCTTCATCCGCATGATGGAAGGCCTGGCGACACCTCAGGCTCCCGAGCGCAAGACGATCATGATCGACGCGACCTATCTTAAAGCGCACCGCACGGCGTCGAGCCTGCGGGTAAAAAAGGGGGTCCAGGACGCCTGATCGGCCGGACGAAAGGCGGCATGAACACCAAGCTTCATGCCGTGAGTGATGCGAATGGTCGTCCAATCAGCTTCTTCCTGACCGCCGGACCGGTCAGCGACTACACTGGCGCGGCCGCTTTGCTCGACAGTCTGCCCAACGCGCAATGGATGCTGGCCGACCGAGGCTATGATGCCGACTGGTTCCGCGACGCCCTGCAGGAGAAGGGTATCACGCCCTGCATCCCGGGCTGAAAAATCCGGAACACGACCGTAAAGTACGACAAACGCCGCTACAAACGCCGTAACCGCATCGAGATCATGTTCGGCCGCCTCAAAGACTGGAGGCGGGTCGCAACACGCTACGATCGCTGCCCGAAGGCCTTCTTCTCCGCCGTCGCACTCGCCGCAACCGTCATCTTCTGGCTCTGATCAATGAGTCCTGACCCTAGACTATGCGACAAGAAATACTGGGATAAAACAAGCCATTCCCCCAGTTACCCGGCTACGGATCGTAAGAGTTTGCCCCCGCTTGCTTGCTTCTATCTCAGCTGATAACTTCGAAGGCTGTGCCGTATCCCACGTCGGCGGGGATAGTGAGGATGTTCTTGCCGTCTCGCTGGATGACTTCTGGAAGGACCGGCACGATTTCGCGAGCCTTGGCCCGCGCGACGCAATCGTCTGCGCTCGCAGCTTCGGCTAGCAGTTGCAGGTTCAATCGCGTGGGAAAGATGATCGTTCGTTCACCGCTGACACCCAGTTTCAGGGCTTTGCTTGGCGAAAGCCATTCCGCATCAACGGTTTCATATCCATCACATGCTGCGATCTGGCGCTCTGGGGCGCGAACGACGAAGAAATGAGTGTCGAAGCGCTTTTGCATAAAGCTGGGCGTGATCCACCGCGCGAACTCGCTCAGGCGATCAAGGCGCAGTTGCACATCGGCCTCGCGCACAATGTCGAAAAATTCGCGCTCGCCTCGCTCGACGGCTTTGCGGCTTTCAAGATCGCAAATATCCTCGAACTCGCTACCGTCGCGATGATCGGCCAGCAGGATGCCTGCTTCCTCAAAGGCTTCACGAATCGCGGCAATCCGAAGGGTGCGCTGCGTAGGATCTAGCGTTTTCCAGCCCCTGCAATAATCGGCCCATTCAGGCGCTTCATCGGCAGCAGAAGGCTTTCCACCGGGAAAGACCAGCGCGCCGGATGCAAAATCGATCTGGTGATGCCGCTTGACCATCAGCACCTGGAACTCCGGCTCGTCGCGAAGCAACAGCATGGTGGCTGCGGGGACCGGATCGACTGGCTTCTGCAGTGTCATCATAAACTCCAGTTCTCAGTTGGCCTGATATTGGACGCTGGCCCGTTCAAGCTGAGCAACGATCTTATCGCCATTTGCGCAGAAGAACCAACCCGGCAAGAGCCACTGCAACACTTGCAAGCACCCAGGATTGATTCGCAAGCAGCGCCGCGGAGACGATAAGTGCGGCCGCCACAGGACCTTTGACAGGCTGGCTCGCGCGGCGAATGGCTGCGAGCTTCTCAAAACTTGCCGGATCAATCTGGACAGGCACATGCCCGGACTTGGCTATAGCGGCGGCGTTATCGAGAAGGTCAGGCATGATCGCCGCTAGGGCGAGGAGTTGTCGGCGAACTTTTTTTAAATTGGCGCGATTCCTGCCAAGGGAGAATCTTTCTGCGAACAGCTCCAACATGATGGGGCGTGTTTCCTCCCCGATATTATAGTCAGGCGCAAAGGAACGCGCAAACCCTTCCGCCGTGAGCAATGTTCGAAGAAGGATCGCCAGATCAGGCGGAAGTGCGAGCTGATAGTCTCGCAGGAGATCGAACACGCGGCTGAAAATATGCGAGAACTCAATCCCCGAAAGGACCGTTCCCCTGAACTCACCGATCAGCTGGTCCAAATTCTGGGTGAGCCCATCACGGTCAACTTTCGGATCTCCAGCCCATTCGAGCAACACGTTCGCGACGTCTGCTGTGTCTTCGTCGGCTATAGCCATGACAAGTCGTACCAGTTCCTCGCGCCTCGCCTTTGTGAGAGTGCCGACCGATCCGAAGTCGATAAAGCCCACATCCTGTTCCCCGATAAGGAAAACATTGCCTGGATGCGGATCGCCATGAAATTCGCCATTCAGAATGATCATGCGCAGGACTGCATTCGCATATTGTCTCGCGAACGCCGCCACGCGTGGGTCGGTCGATTCGGCCTCGATCGCAGACGCGGGCGTTCCATACAGCCGCTCCTGGACGTTGACCCGTATCCCCGTCAGTTCCCAATGAATTGTTGGAGTCTTGATCCCAAGCGTATCAAGATAGCCACCGATACGCTCGCATGCACGAGCTTCTGCTGCCAGATCCATTTCCCAGGCAAGATTTCTGCCAAAGGTTCGCAGGAACTCTACGGGGCGATAGCGGGCGATTTCAGGGGATCGATCCTCGGCAACGGCGGCGAGGCGCGTCAGGAGCCGCACATCGGCCTCCATTCGCGCAGCAGTGCCCGGACGCCGCACCTTTATGATAACGTCGGCGCCGTCGAGCAGCGAAGCAGAGTAGGTCTGCGCTACCGAAGCCGAAGCCAGTGGTTGTTCATCGAATTGGGTGAATTCCCCTCGCCAGTCAGCTCCCCAGCTTGCGGCAAGGATGGGCTCGATTTCTTCGAATGGCACCGGAGAAACCTGATCGTGGAGCGTCGCGAAGGCAGCAATCCAGGACCTGGAAAACAGATCGCTGCGCGTCGCCAGCAGCTGTCCAAGCTTTATTCCGACCGGACCAATGTCGCGCAGGAGTGCGACGACCGCCGCCGGCCGCAATTCACCTGGATCGATTGACTTGGCCGGATGCGGAATGACTCCGAGAGCGCCCGCCAGGCTTTTGGCGCCGTGCCGGACAAGAATCTGTCCTATCTCGGCGGCGCGTGCGATGTCTCCTATCGGTTTATCTCGGAACCCAGGCATATGTCCTATTCCGCATCGGTCCGGCTCTGATCGAGATTCGACGCAATCCGCACAAGAATGTCCAGCAACGTCCGTTTTTCGTCGCGCGTGGCGTTCCGCCATAGGACCCTATGCAGCCCGTCCGCGGATTCTCTCAGTTGGGGCAACAACCTGTCGAGCTCCTGGGTCAGGATGAGCTGCCATGCCCGGCCGTCCGTTTTGGCTCGTCGCCTTTCCATCAATCCTTTCCCACAAAGGCCAGCGACGGCTTGACCGATCGTGGCGGATTCCAACTCTAGTCGCTTGGCAATTCCGGCCTGCGTCAACGATGGTTCGCGGAGAAGTTGTCCGATGATGCGCCACTGCGTCTGATTGAGGCCAATCTTGGCAATCCGTGCGTCATAAGCGCGCCTCGCCCCCCGACTAATCTCGTCCATCAAATATAGCATACGGTCGTCGTCGGTGAGGGCGCCTTCGCGAAGCCGTGGCGGCATTGTGTCGAGATTTGCGTTCATACCGCTGCCTAGTCCGTTTCGTGGGAATGCCAAAACGCAAATTACTAAACGATTTTACTAACCGGATGGAACGGTCTACGCCACGCCATGAAGCGACTTAGCACATGTCCAAAATCCTTCGAAAGAGGCAGATGACCGACGAACCAAATGAGCGGGAACAGGATCGCGCGCCCGCATCCAGCCTGAAATCGCAACCCAAATTTCGCCTCATCCTCATCATAGCCATCACTGCTGCGCTGATTGCAGGTGGTTGGTGGTATTACAGGCATGTCACCTATGGGCAGTACATGCAGTCGACCGACAACGCCTATGTCGCGGCCGACAGCGTTGTGGTTTCATCAAAAGTGGCCGGATACGTGGACGCGGTGCTCGTCTCTGAGAACGGGCGGGTCAGTCCCGGCGAGGCGCTCGTGCAACTGGATGTGCGAGATTATAGAGCCCAGGCGCAACAGGCGCGTGCGCAAATTGCGGCGACGCTGGCCGGCGCCGACACAATCCGCTCGCAAGTAACCGAACAGGACTCAGCGATTCGGCAGGCGCGGGCCCAACTCGCCGCCAAGCGCGCGGCGCTCGACCTCGCCAATGAGCAGGTAGCGAGGTATCGCCCCCTTGCCGCGACCGGTGCGGAGCCGCGAGAAAAGCTTCAACAATATGAGACACAGGCGCAGCAAGCGCACGCCGACTTTGTTGCTGCCCAGGCAGCAGTCTCTGCTGCCAACGGTCGGAGGGCCACCTTGTTCAAACAGATCGACCAGACCGAAGCCCAAGCTGACGCGGCCCGCGCGCAGCTGGAAGCGGCCGACCTAGATGTCACATCGACTCTGCTGCGAGCCAGCAAGGGAGGTCGCGTTGGCGATCTAACAGTAAGGGTCGGCCAATTCGTTCAGCCCGGTCAGCGATTGATGACGGTGGTTCCGGTAAACGAAATCTACGTCATCGCTAATTTCAAGGAGACGCAGGTCGGCCTTTTGCGGGCGGGGCAACCGGTCAGGCTCGAGGTCGATGCTCTTCCCGACTTTGAGATTGCTGGACGCGTTGAGAGCATCTCGCCCGGAACCGGAGCAGAATTTTCGATCCTGCCGCCCGAAAACGCCACAGGGAATTTCACCAAGATTGTTCAGCGGATAACGGTTCGTATCGCGATAATAGCCTCGCCCAAAGTGCGTCGTCTGCTCGTCCCGGGCATGTCGGTTGTGGCAGTTGTCGACACGCGAAACGCTGCCGGAGAGCTGAAAGAGATCTCGAGTACCGACAAATGACCGCCGAGTTGGCATCGAACAGCGCCTCTGGTACTCCGACTGCAGAAAGGCGGAATGCCGATATCACCGCGTGGATAGCGGTCGCAGCGGGTGCACTTGGCGCCATGCTCGCAACACTCGATATCTCTATCGTCAATTCCGCGCTTCCGGTGATCCAGGGCGAAATCGGAGCCAGCGGCACCGAGGGCACTTGGATTGCCACCGCATTTCTCGTTGCCGAAATTGTGGTAATTCCGCTTAGCGCCTGGCTTGAACGCCTTTTTGGACTGCGAAACCTGCTCATCATTGCGGTTTCCGCGTTCACCGGCTTCTCAATTCTTTGCGGTATGGCGACCGACCTCACGACCATGATCATCGGTCGCACGGGTCAGGGTTTCATGGGTGGTGCGCTGATACCAACTGCGATGACCATCGTGGCGAAAAGATTGCCGCCCCATCAACAGCCGATCGGCATGGCGCTGTTCGGCATGACAGTGATTCTGGGTCCGGTCATGGGGCCGCTGATCGGTGGCTGGCTGACCGAAAATTTGAGCTGGCACTATGCCTTCTTTGTCAATGTTCCAATCTGCGCCGTACTGCTGCTGCTGCTATTCGTCGGGCTTCCTCACGAAGAGCCGAAGTGGGAGTATCTGACCGATGCTGATTGGGCGGGCATTGCCGGCCTGATTCTGGGGTTGGGCGCTTTGACTGTGTTGCTTGAGGAGGGGCATCGCGAGGAATGGTTTGAATCCGCTCTTATTCGCTGGCTGGCACTCATTGCCGTTATCGGTTTCGCTTCACTCATATACGGGCAGCTGAACGCGTCGAAGCCCGTCCTGAAACTCCGCCTCCTTCTCAATCGCCAATTCGGAAGCGTTGCGGTGATGGCTCTCGCCCTGGGAATGGTCATGTATGGTTCGACCTACGTCATTCCCCAATTTCTTGCGATCATATCCGATTATAACGCTTTTCAAACCGGGCTCGTTATATTTTGGATGGGTATTCCGGCTTTTGTGCTTATGCCGATCCTGCCCTTCATGATCCGCAGACTCCACATTCGCATTGCCGTCGGTGTCGGAATGCTTCTGATGGCGGCCAGCTGTTTCGTCAGCATAAGCCTCACCGCGGAATCTGGGGGCGCCGTATTCATCGAAAGCCAGCTTATTCGGGGTGTTGGCATGATTCTGGCCATGATGTTCCTGAACCAGGCTACCGTAGCCTCGGTGGCAAAGACAGATGCTGGCGATGCCTCCGGTATTTTTAACGCCGCTCGAAATCTCGGAGGATCTTTCGCTTTGGCCGGACTGGCTTCGTTTCAGGACCAGCGGATCTGGCACCATAGCCGGCGCATGGAAGAGACGCTGAATGCCAACAGTGCTTCACTCCAGATTTATCTTGATGAACTCGCGAAAAGCTTCGGCGGGATGGAGGGTGCCATGTCGATGCTAGGCCGGACCATCCAGCGGGACGCGTTCGTAATGACCTACAATGATGTATTCTTGGTGATGGGCGTCCTGACCTTGATGACCGTTCCTTTGGTCATCTTTTTGAAGCCGCTTCCCAAGAATGTTTCCCTTTCGATGCACTGAGCCTGACATGATAAGAAAATCTGTAATATCGCTTCTCGCCTCGTTTCTGCTGGCCGGTTGTGTTGCGGGCCCAGACTACGCCGGGCCTCCAGAAGTATTCTCGGCGAACCGAAATGACGGCTTTGTCCGTGCCGGCGGTAACATCATCGATACCGAGCCCGAGCTGGCAGAGTGGTGGCTCCTTTTGAACGATCCGGAATTGACCAGGCTTATCGAGGCTGCGTTATCGGACAATCCTTCGCTTCAGGCTGCGCAAGCGCGGATTGCGCAGGCGCGGGCATCCGTGAGACAGGAGAAGGCCGGAAGATTTCCGACGCTTGGAACCCAGGCGACGGCTATTCAGGGCCGCTTGCCGGGCCTTGATATTCAGAACAGTGCCCCGCCTTCGGCGAGCGCGCCTGTTAGTCCGCAGGGACAGGCGGATGATAGCCTCAGTGTCTACAATCTCGGGCTCAACGCTAACTGGGAGCTGGATTTCGCAGGAGGAACGCAGCGACGGATCGAGGCCGGCAACGCTCAGGCCGCGGCAGCGGTTGCCAATGTGGAGGATGCCAAGGTCCAGCTGACCGCCGAAGTTGCCAATGCCTATGTCAACCTGCGCGAGGCCCAGTTTCGAGCCAAAGCGTACCGAACCGAGTGCGAGTTGCAGCAGCAAACCCTCTCGCTAACCTATCAACGGTATCAGCAAGGCGTGTTGCCCCTGTTCCCTCTCGGCAATGCAAATGCCGAGCTCGAGCTGCTCAAGTCTCAGCTCGCCGAGGCCGAAGCTGACACGGCGGTATTGCTCGATGCGCTTGCCATTCTAGCTGGACAGATCCCAGGGACAACGGACGAAGCGCTGAAACAGATCTTCGATGTTCCCCTCCCGCCGGAACAGGTCGCCGTGGGCGACCCCTCCAACCTTGTCGCACGTCGGCCCGACATCCGCGCGGCCGAACGCAGCCTGGCGGCAGCAACGGCTCGGATCGGTGTTGCGGAGGCTGCACGATTTCCGAAGCTGTCATTCATGGGAATCTTGGGACTTGGCGGAACGTCGCCAGACGATCTCTTTGATGTGAGCAATCCGTCAATTCTCGCCATTCCACAGTTGCAGTGGAACTTCCTCGATTTCGGAAGGGTCGATGCCTCGGTCGATCAGGCGAGCGCCGTCCGTGCCGAGGCAGTTGCCAACTATCGAAAGACGGTGCTTTCTGCACTTCAGGACGCCGAGCGCGCGTTGTCGCGCTTTAGCCAGCAGCGCTCTGCCCTGGTGGCGTTCGCGCAGATCAAGTCCCAGGCAGATGGCGCAGCCGATCTTGATCGACAACGATTTGCCGGCGGAGTGATCTCGCGCGCCGACCTAAATCGCACGCTTCGCAAACAGCAGCAGGCGGCAACCGACCTCGTCCGGGGAAAGGCGGCGCTCACGCTGTCATGGATCGCCCTGCAAAAATCACTCGGCCTGGGATGGCAAGTGCAAGCAAAGATTTAATGTCACCTACGAGTGTCGTTAATATGAACTCTAAGGTGCGATATCGGTTCAGAAAGAATCTCATAGGGATTTCAACTGACAATTTTATCTAGCCTTAGCAAGAGTATCCTGTGCTTATTCAAACGATCTGTCGGCCGATTTGTGCGCAGCATACTCCTTGCAAGCGACCTGATATAACGCTACGGTGACGTTTACATAATGTCATTGAGGCAAGGCGCGATGTGTGGATCGGCATGGTTAAATGTGTGGGGTCAGTGGTCCCGCTTGCTGGCATGATCCGCTCGATGACGGGTTATGGGAGAGGGAGTTGCCACGGGCGATCCGCTCTCCCGACACCGGTTGGAGACTTGCTGCGATGAATGCGCGCACAGCACCGAACATCTTCGTTCGCGAAGGAGATGGCATTTCAACGTTGGTCGTTGAAGGTGACTGGACAGCGATGTCGATCGCAGGCCTTTCCGGGCATGTTCTGAGTCCCTCGAACCTCTCCTTCTCAAGCGACTTCGGAAACCTGGGAAGGATAGACAGCGCAGGCGCGCTCGCCATCCTGACTCTCGCACCCAATGCGGCATTTACCGCAGACCTGCCCGCCAATCTTGCTGATCTGTTCGCGCTGGTGGGCTCGGCCATGGCCGACCGCGATGTCCCGCCAATCAAAACTCCCCCATTTCACGTGCGTCTTGGCCAAAAAGTTTATCGAGCTGTCCAGGAAATCGGCGCAAGCGCTCGATTTCTCGGCCAACTTGAGGTGGCGCTCATGAAATCTCTTGCACATCCCAAAAGGATGCGATTGATCGCACTGGCGTCGTCAATTCAGAAGGCCGGCTTCGATGCGCTGCCACTCATAGCGATCATGACATTCTTTATCGGCGCAGTGGTGGCTCTCATAGGAAGCGATCTGCTCAAGACATTGGGTGCATCGGAACTGGTCGTCGAACTGGTTGGCATATCCGTCCTCCGCGAGTTCGGCGTCCTCATTCCCGCGATACTACTTGCCGGTCGGTCCGCTTCCACTTTCGCGGCCCAGATCGGCGCAATGCGAATGAATCAAGAGACGCAGGCAATGAAGGTGATGGGCATCGACCTGTTCGACGCGCTGGTTGTGCCACGCGTATTGGCATTGCTTGTAATTATGCCCCTCCTGGCGATTGTTGCCATGCTGGCTGGTTTGGCCGGCGGGCTTGTCGTCAGCTGGGGCATACTCGACGTGAGCCCGACATATTTCGCCGAACGACTCTCAGCTGCGGTCGATATCCGACACTTCTGGGTTGGAATGGCAAAAGTACCGGTGCTGGCCATTGTGATTGCGCTTGCCGGATGTCGCCACGGCCTTTCGGTACGCGGAGATGTTGAGGATCTGGGCGGGCGGGTGACCGTCGCCGTTGTCCAAGCGCTATTCGCAATCATCCTTCTGGATGCCGCCTTTGCAATTCTCTTCAACGTGCTCGAAATATGATTTGCGATCCGGACATCGTTATTCGGGTGGAGAATCTTAAAACCCGATTTGGCGATCACATTATCCACCAGGATTTGAACCTAGGCCGTGTTGACAAAAGGGATTCCCAAATCCTCCTCCTTCTGATTCAAGACTGCTTTTTGAGGATCAGTCATGGGTCGCGGGGATTTGTCGGATGCGGAGTGGGACCTGATTGGGCCGCTGCTGCCGCCTGAACGTGGTCGCTGGGCGCGGCCGTCGGGCGATAATCGTCGCTTTCTCAACGGCATGCTTCACGTGCTGCGGGTCGGCTGCCCTTGGCGCGACATGCACGAGCGCTACGGCAAGTGGAACTCGGTCTATGTCCGCTTCCGGCGCTGGGCCGAACAGGGTGTCTGGGATGCCCTGCTGCAAACGCTGGTCGATCTGGGTCTGACCGACGACTGGCAACATATGATCGACAGCACCAGCGTTCGCGGCCATGTTTCGGCAGCGGGCGGAAAAGGGGGGCTTGTGCGAACGCTCTTGGTCGATCACGCGGCGGCTTTACGAGCAAAATCCACGCCCGCTGCGACAATCAAGGACTGCCTGTCGGCTTCATCCTGACCGGCGGCGAGGCTTCTGATTACACCGCTGCCGAACCGCTGATGGCGATCCCCGTCGCCACACCCAAGGCGCTGCTCGCGGACAAGGGCTATGATGGTGATCGCTTCCGGGAAAGCCTGCTGACCCGGGGCATCCTGCCGATCATCCCGCCCCGCTCGAACCGCAAGGTGCCAGAGCATCCCGACTATCGCCGTTACAAGGACCGCAACCGCGTCGAGCGCATGTTCGGAAAGCTCAAACAGCAACGACGCATCGCCACTCGATATGACAAAACCCTTCTCTCGTTCGAGAGCTTCCTAAACCTCGCCGCCACGCGGCTATGGCTGAAGTCTTTTGTCAACGCGGCCTAGGGACCTCACCGGCGGATTTCCATCAAGGCCAGCGGCACTCAAAACGCCGCACAAACAGGCCGGACATATGAAAGCAACCGATCAAAGCCATCGCGACCACAAAGCCCTTGCCATAGGGGGCGTCCACATATGAATCAGAAAACCGCCCAAAAAAGAATCCCCTTTGAATCAGCCAAATGTCATCCCGCTCTAACTCCTCGCCCAGCCAATGATATCTACGGCGGAAAACTCTAACCGCAACTGGTCCAGAATTCAGGTGGCAGAGCACCTGAAATGGAGGCGGCGCCGTTCTCACAGGTCAGAGCCGCACGCATCCCCGCAGGGTATCGCGCAGCACTGCAATTGAATTGCTGAGCGAGGCTTCGCCTTCCAGCCGCCCGTTGATACGTAGCATCACCGTCCCGCTTTGCTGCATGAGCAGGGGAACAAGTTGCGTACCCGTCACGCCGCCGATCCATTGAGTGCCGTTCGCATTGGCGCGCTGAACGGATATGCTAACGAGCCGACCGGAGAAGTTCCACGTCATCGTCATCGCATTGTCGGCGGAGGGCTTGTTGAGCAGCATCGCCATGTAGGGCTTTCCGCCTTCACAATAGAGACTGAGGGCTTCGATGTTGGGCGATGCCGCGGCGCTCACATAAGCCATGGGCGCGCGACCTTGCACCGGTACAACTTCCCAGGGTGTACCGGGAAGCGGCACTGCCGTTTCGGGCGGGCTTTTGTCCAACAGCGTCTTGATTTCCGGCGCAATCGGCAGCCTAACGCCCGAAGCAGACGGATAAACTGTTAGCTTGCCGCGCTCCCAAAGGCCCACCTGCACCGCACGGCGCGCCGGGTCTATTATTATATAGGCCTGCTCCACACCGCCCTGATGCTGCGCATTGCCGGAAAGATAGTAATAGTTCCCAGCCCGCTGCAATGGCGAGACGGCTGAGAGATTGGTCCGCAGCGCAGCCATCTTCGGCCCCATCCGGGCCTTCAATGCCGCAGCCAAGGTACCCTTATCGAACAGGTCGATATTGTCCTTGGCGTAGCTTCCCGGATATTTGCCGACGAGGCTGGCGAGATTGGTCCATTCCGCTGGAATGCCTTGCACGGCCACCGCCGGCTCAGGCCGTGGCGGCAGTGGCGTGCCAGCAAGAGCGCTGCCCTGGCAGAGCGTGAACGGGCCGCCACCCGTGAAGGCCGCATGGAAAGAAGCCGGGCGTTGGCCGCGCGGCAGATCGGATTCAAAGCGGATGACACCGCGCTTCTCGTCGTCGTTCACATACATGAGAACCCGACCAAAATCATTGCTGCTAACTGGAAAGGGAAAAAATACTGCCATGATGCCGTCATAGCTCTGGCCCATGAAGGTGAGAGCATATTCCACCCGAGGGGGCTTTATTTCCCGACCATTGGCGCGGAACGTCATGCCCTTTTCATCGATGGTTACGCGCGGTTCCTTTGAGCAGTCGCCGCGCGGGGCGTAGCTGCCAAAGATATGGTCGACGCCCTGATCCTTGAAGCTGGATAGTGGTAGCGCCTGCGCACTTGCGGCAGCAATCGTGGCAATCGCACAAGCGGCAAGACCTACACCCGAAAGGCGGATTGTGGACGGCATGTGAAATGGCAATGTCATGTCGAATCCCCATCGAAGTGGTGACGGTTTTCGCGCGCACATGGCTCAGTCACGAGGTAAATTGGTGCGCCGGTCGCCTTGATCCTATTTGGCCAACAGGATAGCTGACTTAAGGGATGGTTTGGTTCTGGTCATGGATGCCCCCACGTGAAAGCCCTGCCCGGCAGGGACCGTGACGTGGTTAATACGATCTTGATGACTCTAAAATGAACGGGAAGGAATAGGTGAACTGACCTGACCCCCTGGTTTCCACCAGCCGGGATCAGAGCCCGGCCTTTTGCACTGCTATCCAACTTTCGACCACGCGGGTCATGCGCTCCGGATCGGGCATGCCGTACCGCAGCCGCATCCAAAAGTCGTCGGCGCGCGCTCGACCGCGCCAAGGCTGAAGCGCTGACAGCAAGCATCGGATGTATAAACTGATATCTTCGGATCTGAGATGGCACACCTCCCACCGCCCCGAGCAAAATAATAAAGTGCCATAATAAAGTTCTTTACCAAATGCCGAAAAACTGCTCATCTTCCAGCCGAGCGGCGAGAATCTTTTCCTCTCCGGAAATCTCCTTCTGGCCACTCCTCAAACTCGGGGCAGCTCGGCGAGCTGCCCCATTTTTGAACATCGACAATCGGGGACAAGGACGGGTTCGCGCAAGAAGCGAAAAAATCGAGACAGGGAGAGATAGGGTGATGAATAAGAAAGCCTATTGGTTGGCAAGCGCCGTCGTGATGGCGTTGCCACAGGTCTCAAATGCTCAGGAAGTCATAGCCGAAGAGCCAGATGGCGGTGACAATGTCATCGTCGTGACAGCGCAACGTCAGGCGCAAAGCTTGCAAGACGTACCGATCGCTGTCAGCGCATTCAGCGCTGAGGCGCTTGAAAGCCAGCAGATCGAAAATGCCTCGGATCTACAGCTGACGCTGCCCAATGTATCTTTCTCGAAAGGCAATTTCACCTCAGCTTCATTCACTATTCGCGGCGTTGGCGACCTGTGCGTCGGCGTCACCTGCGATGCTGCGACCGCAATCCATGTCAATGGATCCCCCTTGTTCGGAACACGCCTGTTCGAGACCGAATATTTCGATCTGGAAAGGATTGAAGTCCTTCGCGGACCTCAAGGCACCCTGTTCGGCCGGAATGCGACCTCCGGGGTCGTGAATGTTGTGACCGCGAAACCCAAACTCTCCCGTTTCGAGGCTGAAGCGCAATTCGAGTATGGCAATTTCAACAGCATCGAAGCGCGTGGCATGGTCAACGTCCCGATCGGGGATATGATCGGCGTGAGGCTGGCGGGCATATATGTGAACCGCGACGGTTATACGACGAATCTCTATGATGGATCGGACATCGACGCTCGGGACCTCTATGCGTTGCGAGGCTCCCTTCGTTTCGAACCCGGTCCTGATACGACGATCGATCTCATGGGCTATTATTTCCGGGAAAAGGACACGCGCCTCAGAAACCAGAAACAAACGTGCCAACGCGATCCATTGGGCGTGCTCGGATGCCTGAACAATCGACGTGATTTCGATACCACGAACGCAAATTCAACGGTCGGTGCGACGCTCAGTTCATCCGAGTTCTTCGCCATTCAGGGCATTCCCGCCGTGCTCGGCCTCGGCAGCCTTTATGGCCCTGATGGGTTTTCCGGGTTTCAGGAGCCTGGCGATGTGCGTGTCGTCAACACGGCCTATACCCCTTTCTATTTTGCCGAAGAGCTACAGGTGCAGGCGCGCCTTGAGCAAAAATTCGGCGCGATGACCCTGACGGCCACCGGCATTTATCAGGATACTGAAGTCGATTCCAGGCAGGACTATTTTCTTGGAATTCAAAGCCGTGCCGGTTTCGCCCCGGCGCTCAATACGTTGGACTTTTTTGCGGCTAACGGATTACCGACAGGTCTTGCTCCGCCGGCGCCAGCCTTCATTCCCGGCTCTTCGGCCTATTTTTCGCCGATTGCCGGCGCTCTAATCCCGGACGGTCCGCAGGGCGTGCTGTGCACGTCGGATAATGATGATGGAAGCAGAGGCGCTTTCGAAGGGAACTCGCTGTGTTCCGAAACGCCGCTTTCTTTCGATCGATCTTCGGAACAACGCGAATCGTGGAGCGGAGAGCTCATCCTCACGAGTGACTTCGACGGGCCGTTCAATTTCCTGTTGGGCGGAATTTACGCGAAATCGAAAACCACCGACAATAGCTATTATGTGAACTCGTTTGCGCTCGATTACGCCAGTGCCGTATTGGGTTCATTCGGCTCCTTGTCGGGCGGCCTTCCGCCATCCTATTTCGCGACGTCGATGTATCGGAACAACTCGCTGGAATCGAATCTAGAGAGCTATGGCATTTTCGGCGAGGTCTATTTCGATCTAAGCGACCGGCTGACGTTGACCGGGGGGCTGCGTTACAATAATGACAAGAAGGATGTGACGGCGCGTACGACGCTGATCAGTTTCCTGAACCCTTATGCCAATGATGGAGATCCGTTCGATACCCCGATAACGCCCCTCACCGGGCCGTCTGGGCTTTTCGATGCCGACCCGGGGACGCCGGGCCAACAGCTCGCCCAGTTTCGCGAAGTAAGCTTCGACGAAATTACCGGACGAGCAGTTCTGGCCTTCGAGGTTACGCCGGACAATTCACTCTATGCATCTTATTCTAGGGGTTACAAATCCGGCGGGATCAATCCTCCGCTTTCTCCGATTTTCGCCGTCAGCGAGAGTTTCGGCTCTGAAACGATCGATGCCTTCGAGATCGGCTCCAAGAACGTCTTCGCAAACGGCGCGTTACAACTCAATGCCACCGCATTTTACTACAAATATAGTGGACTGCAGCTCAGCCGCATCGTGGCAAGAACGTCCGTGAATGACACGGTTGACGCCAATATCTGGGGTGTCGAACTGGAGTCTGTCATCAGGCCGGACCCGAACTGGCTTATCAATCTGTCCTTCAGCTATCTCAATGCCAAGGTCGCCGGCGATCAATTCTTCTCCAATCCGCGTGATCCGGGCGGCGGGGATCCTGATGCCGTGATTATCAAGGACATCAGCAATGGTGCGCACTGCGCTGTCACGGGACCTGCGCCTGGCGTTGCTGATGCGTTCGTTGCGGGCGTAAATGCGGCTCTCGGCCTTCGCGCACCGCAGGAATTTCCTTCGGACGGCAATATCGCCTCCAGCGGCGCGTTCGGCATTTGCGGTGTCCTCGCGAGCGCTATCCCTGCGAACAGCGGGATCCAGGTATTGAGTCCTGGCGTCGAGGTTAACATCAAGGGCAACACATTGCCGCAAGCGCCGAATGTCAAGGTCTCGATGGGCGTGCAGTACACGGCAGAGGTCGGGAATGGTATGACACTCGTCCCCCGCGTCGACATTTCCATGACCGGAAAGCAATATGGCAATATCTTCAACGGCAGAATTAATCGCATCCAACCTTTCGTACAGGCTAATGCAGTTTTGCAGTTGAATGGTGCCGACGAGCGCTGGTTTGTCCGGGGGTTCGTTCAGAATATCTTCGATAGCAACTCAGTTACCGGACTTTATGTCACCGATGCATCTTCCGGTAATTTTACAAATATCTACACGCTTGATCCGCGGCGTTATGGTGTCGCGATCGGCGCAAAATTCTAATGCTTTAGCTGTCCCAATCGATCGGGAAAAATTATACCGCATGAAAATCGCGGCGTCGGAGGGCCAGTAGCAGGCCCTCCGACGCCGATTTCATGCGCCAATTGCAGTCTTGGGCGAGGAATGGGTGTGAGATACGTCCGGCGTGCGCACTGCGGAAACTTGCGTCTCGCGCGAGCGATATGGGAGGCACATTGGCTCCTGCCCCTCGAATCTGACCGGCCCCCACCGAGTGGTCCGCGTGGACTGTTAGGTGTTTAGTCCCAGCATGTGATGGAGTGGTTTCATATTGAAGATATCTGGCTTGGATTTCCGGAGCTCTTCGATGGCCTCGTAGGTTGTCTTGAAGCGCAGAGCCTTCAACTGCTTGGCGAAGTTGTAAGCGACGAGCCAGTCGCGGACATGGCGGCGCAGTTCATTGATCGACGTGTAATGGAAGGATTTGACGGTGGCCTCCTTGATGGTGCGCACCATCCGTTCGGCCTGGCCGTTGGTCCATGGGTGATAGGGCTTGGTGAGGCGATGCTCGATGCCGTTCTGCTCGCAGACACGGCCGAAGATATGGCCGATCCATCCCAGTGGGCCGCCTTGGTCCCGCTGCACGAACTGTACGCCGTTATCTGTCAGGATGGTGTGGATCCTGGTAAGTGATAATTTTCCCCCACGCGGGGCGGACGGGCGCGGGCTTCGATTAGAAGCTGGCGCCTAATTTCGTTGTATCTAATTTCGATCGTGCTTTGCTCAGGCGGCGTTGGCGGTGGCACTCGTTTCGAACGTCATTTCGGCGGCCTTTGTATCGACCCAGTTCCCAGGTAGCAGGTCATCGATGGGCTCGCCGTCGCCGCGGGTGACGATGCGGGCAAGGACGTCGGCCAGGTAGGCGGCGGGGTTGATCGCACCCAGCTTGCAGGTCTCGATCAGCGACGCGATCGCCGCCCAGTTCTCGGCGCCCAGTTCGTGGCCCGCGAACAACGCATTTTTCCGTTGGAGTGCGATCGGCCGCATCGACCGCTCCACCGGGTTGTTGTCGATGTCGATCCGGCCATCGTCGAGGAACCGGACGAGCCCGGCCCAGTGGCTCAGTGCATAGTTGATCGCCTTGAGGGTCGGCGAGCCGCTGAACATGCGCCGGCGCTTGGCGTCGAGCCAGTCATGCAGCTCGTCGACGATCGGGCTGGACCGCGCCTAGCGGACGGCAAGGCGCTCCTCGGGCGTGCGACCGTGGATCTCGCGCTCGATGTTGTAGAGCAGCCCGATCCGGTGCAGCGCTTCGGTGGCGATCGGCGCGCCATCGCCCTTGCCGCCGGCGTCGAAGAAGCCGCGGCGAACATGCGCCCAGCAATAGGCCAGCACCGAGGGTCCGCCGGGACGTCCCGCCTTGCCGAACTGGCCATAGGCTTCATAGCCATCGACCTGCAGGATGCCGTGATACTCGCCGAGGAGCTTCGCCGCCCACATGCCGCCCCGGCCCGGCATGTAGCTGTAAACGATCGCGGGTGGATCGACCCCGCCATGCGGGCGGTCGTCGCGGACCATCGCCCACAGGTAGCCCGTCTTCGTCTTGCCGCTGCTCGGCGCCAGCACCATCGCGGTGGTCTCGTCGACGAACAGGCGATCGCTCTTCAGAAGCTCCGCCTTCTGCCGGTCGACGATCGGCTTCAGATAGCCCGCCGCGCGGCCGACCCAGCCCGCGAGCGTCGCGCGATCGATCGTCACGCCCTGGCGCGCCAACATCTGCGCCTGCCGGTAGAGCGGAAGGTGATCAGCGTATTTCTTGACGAGGATATCGGCGAGCAGCGCTTCCCTCGGCAGGCCGCCCGGCACCACATGCGCGGGAGCCTTCGCCTGCGCGACGCTATCGCCGCACGATCGGCACACCATCCTCGGCCGCACCGTCACGATGACGCGATATTGGGCGGGGATGATGTCGAGTCGTTGGGACCGATCCTCGCCGATCCGGTGCAGCGCACCGCCGCAGCCCGCGCAGCAGCCGGCCTCCGGCGCGATCTCGATCTCGTGACGCGGAAGATGCGCCGGCAGCGAGGCGCGGGTTCGTCCGCCGCACGCTTGCGCCGCGGCGGCGCGATGCCGGTGGCTTCCTCGCCCTGTTCGACCAGCAGTTCGGCTTCGGCCATCGATACGTCGCGATCTTCGAGCGCCAGCGCGAGCTGGCCGCTGTCGATCTTCTCCGACCGCTTGCCGAAGTGCATGCGATTGAGGACATCAAGAAGGTGCTGGAGCCGGGCGGAGCGGAGCCGTTCGGCGATGATCATCGCCTTTAGTGCCTCGACGTCGTCGGGCAGCTCTTCCACCCCCTCGCTCATGGTGCGGATGGATACATTATTTCGCGGTTTTCTGCCCGTTTTGTGCGGCAAGACGAGTCATTTTCACGGCCTATAACGCCATCACCGGACGCGCCACACGCGGGGCATGAACACGCACCCAGTCGAGCCCTTCGATCAGCGCCGAAGCCTGCGCCGCGGTAAGGCTCATCACCCCGTCGCCGAAGCGCGGCCAGCGGAACGTGCCCGTCTCGAGCCGCTTCGTCACCAGCACCAGGCCGGTCCCGTCCCATAGCAGCAGCTTGATCCGATCGGCGCGCTTGCGGCGGAACACGAACATGATTCCGGAGAAGGGGTCGCGGTTCAGCTCGTGCTGCACGAGCGACGCCAGGCCCACCATTCCCTTGCGGAAGTCGACCGGCTTCACCGCCACCAGCACTTTGAGTGGTCCCGGCGGGATGATCATGTCGACACCTGCACCGCGAGCAGCACCCGCTCGATATGGTCGGCAGTCACGCCGTCGGGAATGCGGATCGTCATGCCCTTGATGTTGATGCGGATCTCGGCGCCGCTGCCCTGCGCCTTCGGCTCCTCGACCATTGCCGGAACGAAGGCCGGCGCGTCGTCCGATTCCATCCGTTCGCGCGCTTCCCGGCGCCAGGCGTAGAGCTGCTGCGGCAGGATATCGTTCCGGCGCGCGATATCCGCGACGTTCGCCCGCGGCGCCATACTCTCGGCGATGATCCGGGCCTTCGCTTCCGGCGTCCACTGCCGACGCTCGCGACCCGCCGGGATCACCTCCATCGGGCGAGCACGACCGTTCCCGTTGCTTTCGAAGCTACTTTCGAACGTCGTTACATCGCCCATCGCTAGTTACGCTCCCGATACAGAAGGCGCGCAACATAACGATCTCAGAACATTCGAAAATGTGGGGGTAAATTAGCGCTTACGGTGGCCTGCTGCCGGTTTGGTGGACACCGAGATAAGTTCATTCAGGCTACCCCAGCTTCACGTTCGAAGTCGATAGGACTGAGGTAACCCAAGGTCGAGTGACGCCGGGTCGGGTTGTAGAAGCATTCGATATAATCGAACACGTCGGCCTTCGCCTGCGCCCTCGTGCGGTAGATCTTCTTCCCGATCCGCTCGGTCTTGAGCGAGGAGAAGAAGCTCTCCATGGCGGCATTATCCCATACATTGCCGGACCGGCTCATTGAGCAGGTGACCCCATTGTCGGCCATGAGCCGCTGGAACTGCTCGCTGTTATACTGGCTGCCCTGATCCGAGTGATGCAGGAGAGCATCGGGCTTGCCGCGCCGCCAGATCGCCATGATCAGCGCATCGGTGACGAGCTGGGCTGTCATGTTGGGAGTCATCGACCATCCGACCACCCGGCGCGAGAACAGGTCGATCACCGCAGCAACATAGAGCCATCCCTCGGCCGTCCAGATATAGGTGAAGTCGGCCACCCACTTCTGGTTCGGCCTGTCTGCCGTGAACTGGCGATCGAGCACGTTGCCGGCGATGACCGAACGATCGCCGTGATCCTTGGGAAGCCCGCGTCGCCGCGGCCTCGCTCGCAGACCCTGCGCCCGCATGAGCCGTTCGATCCGGTGCAGGCCGCAGGACACCCCATCGGCCAGCAGGTCGTGCCAGACACGGCGCGCGCCATAAGTGCGATAACTTCCTACATGGCTGGCACGGACCTTCGCACCGATCACCTCGTCGTCGCGGGCACGCTGCGACGGCGGGCGGATCAGCCAGGCATGGAAGCCGCTTCGCGAGACACCGAGCGCCCCGCACATCCATGCCACCGGCCAGATCCCTCGGTGCTTCGCGATGAACTGGAACTTCATATCGAGTCCCTCGCGAAGTAGGCGGCGGCTTTTTTTAGGATGTCGCGCTCCGCCTTCAACTTGGCCAGCTCGCGCCGCAGGCGATCGATCTCCATCTGCTCCGGCTTCATCTGACCGTGACCGGGAAAGGCATGACCCGGATCGGCGGCAAGCTCCCGGACCCATTTACGCAGCACGTTCGCATGCACATCCAGATCGCGCGACGCCTGCGCGATCGTCACCCCGCGTTCGCGGACCATCCTCACCGCCTCAAGCTTGAACTCGCGGCTGAACTTCCTTCTTTGCATTGTGGACCTCCGATAGGTGGAAACACCCTATCTCGGTGTCCACCAAACCGGCAGCAGGCCACGGATCCTGTATGGCACCGTCTTGATAAGCACGCGCAGGAACGCTGCCGCGGCAAGCTTGGTCGCCCGGCGATAGATGCGGGCGAACACCAGCTTCGAGGTGCGGTCCACTTCGACATAGAGGAAGCCTCTTCCGCCTTCATAGCGCAGTTCCGCGATATCGACGTGGAAGTAGCCAATCTCATATTTCTTGAACTTCTTCGGCTTCTCCCGATCGGCTTTGGGCAACCGACTGATCCCGTGGCGTTGCAGGCAACGGTGCAGCGACGAGCGTGTCAGGTGTGGGATCACGTCCTTCAGCGCGATGAACACGTCGTCGAGCGGCAATCGCGCCTGCACCGGACACCGGATGTGTTCGAGGTGCTGGAACGGGGCTGCGCGCAAGTGGGTTATCCCGCCTCGATCAGGGCTGACAATGGCAGCGAATTTTATCTCCCGCGAGCTCGATCTGTGGGCCTACATGAAGGGCGTGACGCTCGACTTCTCGCGGCCTGGCAAGCCCACCGACAACGCGTTCATCGAGAGCTTCAACGGCAAGGAATGCCTTAACGCCCACTGGTTCATGAGCCTGGATGACGCGGTGCGAAAATGCGAGGCTTGGCGTAGGGACTACAACGAGGTACGACCGCACAGCGCGATCGAAAACAAATCACCGATATCGCTCATGTTGGCATCAGCGGCACATGGCCCGCCCTGATGTCAGCACGCTGGAAGGCTGCCAGCAGGGCGGTCCAGAAACGGGTAGCAGCTCAGAAGCCATCGAGTATCTTGGCAAGTTCTGGACGATCCTGGGATGTCGGTTTGCCCCGAACTTCGTCGTTCTGATCGCAATGCAACTCGGGTACGCAAATCCTTGTCCCTGGTTCACTTGACAAATTTTCAGAAGTAGCAATTTTAGCTCCTATCCTGAGTAGCAGGTAAAGATTGTGCTGTTCTTGACTGATTTTCAGCAGGGACTCGAACCTCGGCGCGCAGAGGTTCCTGGGCGCGTTCAAATTCGCCGCGGTGTGCAGCCCATCCTGCTCGTCTGCCGATATGAGTCCAGATCAGATATTCGATGTCGGCCCATTCGAATGGCGCTGGATCGATCGACGAAGCTTGGCTGTAGTCAGGGTCCAACAAGGGAAGAAGGACGAACGCGGGCGCGAGACGGAGCGCCGCTGCGCAACGTAAATGGTCATCGAGCGCCACGGCCGGGTTACCGCTCTCGATCTCTCGTAGCCAACGAACGCTCAATCCAACTCTGCGGGCAAGATGCTCCTGACTCAAGCGACGGCGAAGACGCTCGCTTTCGATGCGCCGCCCAGAGAACTCCTTGAGCTGATCCAGCGAAGCGACGCCGCCCTTCTCGCATGTCCTGGTGTCCGACATGAGCTTCCGTCCGAATAGTATGTGGTGCGCTAGCGCTCCATGCGAGGCTGGCTATCGCTGAGCGACACAGCAAGTAGAGATGCTTTCAGTCTATTAGCTTCGTTCATCTTCAAGGATTTCAGTCTGTGTCGCGCCTGACGCAATTCCCTTCAATTCATTGATTCCAATATGAAAGTTGGAATCACGATGCTCGGCTGCGGCACAATCGTGCCGCCTTGGGGAACGCGCCTGCCCTCACGATTGCCGCTGGCTCACAGCGCGTCCATCTATCCCTCCGTTCCGACCGGCTGACTTATCACTGGCTGCCTCATCGGACGTTCACGCAACCCACATCGAACGGGCGCCGTCGCGCCAGGGAGGACTCATGTCATGCGATTCCGCGAACGATCGTGCTGCGCCTCGATTCCGGTTATCGTCATTATCGGCGAACGGCCCCTTCAAGAAACCTGCCGTCTTACTGGCGGCGGCCGCACTTCTCGCCTCGCCGGTCGTTTGTGCACAAGAGAAGACGGAGAAGGTGTTGCTGGCAAAAGCCGCAGCGGAGGCGGAGCAGCAACTCAAGCAAACCTTCACAAATCTCCAGTTCGATGATTTCGAACCGGCGCCGGTGAAAGGCGCGATCTATCAAGCGAGTGCTGGCGGCCGGATCGTCTATTATGCGCCCGAGAGCGAGCATCTCTTGTTCGCGTCGATCTTCGACAAGAACGGCGTCAATCTGACAGCCCTCGCGCAGGAAGCCGGCATCTCCAACCGTCTGAAATCGATAGACTCCTCACAGGCGCTTGAAATCGGCCCCAAGGATGCGCCGACGGTGATCGAATTTACCGATCCCGACTGCCCCTATTGTCGCGCGCTTAATCGATATTGGGCAGCGAAGGCCGCCGAGGGAAAACCGGTCCGGCGTCTCATATTCTTCGTGAGCGGCATTCATCCGGAAGCCGCGGCAAAGTCCGAGCACATCCTGTGCTCAGTCGATAAGGCGGTAGCCTTTAAAGCCATCTATTCGGGTGCCGCGCCGACAGCGCTGCGAACCTGCGCTGAAGGCCGCGGAAAGGTCGAAGCTCACGCCAAAGTGGTCAGCGCCGCTGGTGTCAGCGGGACGCCGACCTTGATCGCGGGCGGCAAGCTCATCTCCGGATTTCAGCAGGCCGAGATCGAGGCCTTTCTATCCTCGGCGAAGACCAACCGTGTCTCTCGCTGAATTCCATCTCTTCATGGCGGCTGCTCGGACGCAGAGAGCATCATCGCTCTCGGTCCCAACGCACCGGAATGCCGGCGGCGACGCCCCTTCGGGCCGTCCAGCACCGCCGTCGGCCGACAACGATCACCATCGATGCCGGCAGGCAGAGTTCAGGGCGGCCCAATGCCCAAGAAAGCAATCATTCATGGTCAAAAAACTTACCAGAACCGTACTTTCGGCCGCCGATGTCGGCGTACCGGTCCTGCTTCTGTCGCTCCTCGCGGCAAGCGCCCACGCCTTTACCGCGCCCGTGGCGGGGGATCTCGGCTACGACATCTACGACATTGTCGTGAACCAGGGTGTCAAAGGCCCGCTCGGCTTCGTCGGGGGCGTCGCCGCCTTCCTGTTCGGCGTGTCGCGACTGTTCAGCAATATCATGATCGGCATCCCGACGATCGTCGCTGCCGTCTGCCTCATTAAGGCGGACAGCATCCTTCAAACCTTCGGCATGGTGATCTGACGGCATCGGAACGTGGGCAAGCATTCGGGTTCCACGCTCGCCCACGTTCCGGTCACCGGGAGGAAGTGCTCCCGGACCCTCGTCTTCGCTTTCGATTTGCTTCGCTGGTGAGGACCGTAGCAGGAGGAGAAGGGTCGATGGACGAACGCTTGCCCCAATATCTGCACAAGCCGGTTCAGATCCTGTGGTTCGGATCGGACGAGTTCGTGTTGGTGGTCACCACCATCTTCGTCGCCGTCATCGTCGGCGGACTGGTCGGTTGGGCGTTCATCGCGGCCCTTCTCCTTTTCCTGCCATGGAAGCGCGCGCAGCCGCGCGGTTTCCTCGCCCATCTCGCATGGCGCTGGGGGATGCTTCGCTTTCGCCATTATCCGGGTCCGACCCAAACCCGATTTTACGAGTGAGGCCGCAGATGTTCTCGCGTCATCGCAAACCCCGAAGCGCGCCGGTCGACCCGCTGCTCGGTAAACCCGCCAGCTTCGGGATCCATCGGTACATTCAGGGCTCATCGAACCTCTTCGAAGAGAACCGGCTGCTCAAGTTCGCGATCGTCGGGCTGTTCGGCATTACCGCGGTGCTTGGCACGGTCATTTACAGCTCGGACCAGAAAGAGCGCACGGTGGTCGTGCCGTTCGGTTCGGGCGGCGATCTCTATGTGACCGGCTCGAAGCCATCGGCCGCCTATATCCGCACGATGACGCGCAATATCGTCGCGCTCGCCGGGACCTATTCGGCCTACTCGGCCGACCGGCAGTTCCAGGAACTGCTCTCGATCGTCCATCCATCGGCGTACGACAGCATGCGCGACAGCCTGAACGGCATATTGGACGAGCTCGCGGGCAATCCGACGCTGTCGATCGCGACCTACATCCGCCCCGATCAGCCGGTCCAGTGGACCGAGCGTGACATCCTGGTCCCGATCGAGAAGGTCCGCGTGATCGGCGGTGTCATCCGCAAGTTCCGCGGCGAACTTCGCGTCCGCTACGCCATCGAGAACGGACGCTTCTGGGTCATTTCGCTCACCGAGGAGAAATTCGATGTCCAGCCTCGCTAGGCTCGCGGCGGCGCTGCCCGTTGCCGCGCTGCTGTTGCCCGCGCCCGCATCAGCGCAAGCCATCACCGTCCTTCCCGACCAGATGAGCACGATCCGCCTCTCAAACCGCGACGTCAATCATATCGTCTGCGTCGGCGGCGAGATCGAGGATGTAAAATTCTCGGCCGAGAAGGCGATCGCGGTCGAGCGCGCGGGCTCCGACGCCTGGATCAAGTTTCTCGTCAAGGAAGTCGACGATATGGGTATGGTGACGCGCAGCTATGTGACGACACCCTCTGAGTTCTTCATCAGCTGCAACGGGGCCATCTATCCGCTCTATGCCGAGCCTACGGAAATTCCCGCGCAAACGGTCACGCTTGCTCCCGGACGGCCGCAGCGCGCACGGGCCAATGAGGAGCTGCTCGGGCCGCTAGTCGAGGAAGAGAGGGCAGTGTCGATCACGCTCGCGATGCTTCAGGACCGCGTGCCGGCAAGCTTCACCGAGGTCGCGCCGCGGTCGGGAACGATCACGATTGCCGGCCTCCCCTCGGCGCAGCTCGTCGAGCGCCGGCGTCTCGCGATCGAAGGCTCCGGCCTTTCCGTCTCCGAGTATCGCCTCGGTAGCGACAGCGATGTCGTGCTCGAGGAACAGCAGTTCCTCGACCGCGCGCTTGGCATCGACATCTTCGCAGTCACGCTCGACCGACTGAGCCTCAAGGCGGGCGAAAGCGCGCGGCTGATCGTTATCCGCCGGGGAGACGGCGAATGAACGACACGCCCGAACAAGAGCCGCTCGATCTCGGCGAGGTCGGCAAACCGCTTCCGCCCGAGGCCACTCGCGGCCCCGCTCTTCTCGCATTCAAGGAGCGCTGGGCGACGCTGGGCTCGAAACAGAAGCTGCGCGCCAAGCAGTTGAGTGTCGCGGGCGTCGTCGCGATGCTCGGTACCGGTCTCTACGCGGCGAGTACAGGCGGAGATGAGAAGGCGCCCGAGGCGCCAGCGGTGACCAAGCTCGACATGGGCGCCGGCCTGCGCGGCGACAGCCTCGAGACCAAGCTGCGGGGCGACCTCCAGAAGATTCTCGATGGCCAGACCTTGCTCGGCGACCGCGTCACCGCGATCGAGGAGGGCAAGGTCGTGCCCGGCAGCAAGCCAGGCGCACCTCCCGACGGCGACCCCGGGCTTCCCCCGGCTCTGCCGGGCGCGATACCGGATTATCCACCCGCGCCCGGCGATGCCGAAATCGCGACGGGCGAGATCCCGCCACCTCCTTCACCACCCGCGGCGCCCCCTGCTCCTCCTGCGCCCCCGGTTGAAAAGGCCGTCGGCGCGATCGGCGCCGCGGTGACCGCCCCCGGCACGATTGCCGCGGCCGATGGCAAGGGCGCGCCGTCTGGCGCTAAAAAAAAGACCCGGACGATCTATTTGCCACCTGGTTTCATGAAGGCGCGGCTGCTGACCGGGATCGACGCGCTCGCGAGCCGCGATGCTACCTCGAACCCCGAGCCGCTGATTGCGCGCGTCCAGGCGCCCGCCGTGCTGCCGAATGACGTCAAGGCCAATCTCTCGGGCTGCTTCGTCATCGGCAACGCGACGGGCAGCCTCGCCAAGGAGCGGGTCGAGGTCCAGCTCGTATCGCTGTCCTGCGTCGATTTCGACGAACGCTCGGTGGTCGACCAGCCGATCAAGGGTTTCTTCGTCGACACCGACGGCAAGAAGGGGCTGTCGGGCAAGGTGGTAACGCGCGCCGGCGCGAGTCTCGCGCGCGCCTTCATCGCCGGCACGATCAGCGGGATCAGCCAGACGGTCGAGAACACGGTCGGTGACGTGTCGACATCGGCCTTGGGTTCGGTGCGGACGCTCGATGTCGGCGACGCCGCCAAGGTGGGGATCGCAGGCGGCCTCTCGAAGTCGTCCGACAAGCTCACCGACTTCTATCTCGATCTCGCGCGGCAGGCGGGACCTATCGTCGAAGTGGGCGCCGCCAAGGACGTCGTCGTCGTCATCCAGGAAGGCGTCACGCTCGAGATCAAGCCGACCGCCGGGAGCAAGTTCTGATGCCCCCGCCCATCCTCGGAGGAATATCGATGACCGATATGTCAAACCGGCGCCGCGCGCGCCTCTGCTCAGCCGCACTCTTGCTTGCCGGCGTCTTGCCACTCTCAGGGTGCGCAACGCTCGGCTCAGCGATGTCGCCGTACAGCGAAAAGTTCAGCTGCAAGAACGACGATCACGGCCAGTGCATCCATCCCGAGAAAGCCTATGAGGATGCGGCGGAGGGCCGGGCTTCGCGTTCGGACCCGGCGGTGACACGCGACAAGATATTGCTCAAGGCGAACCAGCGCGGCACCGCGCGCCGAGGACGCAGCGATGCTGATGCCTATGGTGATTACCGCGACAGCGTCTACCGGGAGCTTCAGGGGCTGATCGAGGCGCCCGAGGCGCCGATGCTGCGGCCGGCGCAGGCGGTGCGAACACTGATCCTGCCCTATGCCGATCGGAACCGGCCCGACCGGCTCTATATGCCGCGTTTCGTCTATTCGGTGCTTGAGCCCCCCTCCTGGGTCGTCGGCGGCTATCTCGTGCCGCCGGTCTCAGCCGCGGCGCGCGTGCCGGTGCTCGAGCAGATCCGCGAGGTGCCCGGAAGCGAACTGACGCCGCCGGTTGTGCCCGCGCGCGCGGAGCCGCGGCCATGAAGGCGCCCGGAACCGGCGGTGGTCTTACCTTCTCCGACCTGCACCGCGCCGTTGCGCGCGACCGCTATTCGGATTTCCTCCCGCTCGTCGCCTGGGTCGAGGAAGAGGAAGCCTTTCTCTGCATCGATGATGGCTGGGGCTATGCTTGGGAGTTGACCCCTACCGCCTATATGTTCGCGCATGTTCACCAGGCGCTGCTCGGCCTGTTCAACGTCCAGTTTCCCGAGAACAGCGTCGTCCAGCTTATCAGCTTCGCCGACCCGCTGATTGCGCCAGCGCTCGACGCCTATCTCGACCTCAAGACCCGGCCAGATCCGCTGATCCAGGCATCGGCGCGCCGGACGCACGCTTATCTAAACGAAGGCCGGAACGGGCTTGGCGCGCTCCACGGCATTCCGGTGCGTGATTTCCGGACCTTCCTCGCTGTCAAAACGCGCGCCCCCATGCACAGCGACCTGCGCCGCCAGATCGAAGAGCAGCTTGCCAAGCTCGGCATTCGCCGCGTCGAGCCGCACGAAATGATCTCCTTCTATCGCCGTATCTTCAACGGCGTCTTCGAGGACGCTCCTGGCGTATTCGCCAGCGGTGCAGCCGGGCACCCCGCCCCGCCGATCCGCAAGCAGATCGTCGATGCCGGCCCCGATCTCGCTTTCGACGGACCCGAAGTGTTCCTCGGGGGCCAGGTCGCACGCTGCCTGACGCCGAAAGCGCCGGCGAGGCGGGTTACCGCGGAACACATGAACCGGCTGATGGGCGGGATGCGCGGGAGCGCCGAGGACAGCGACCAGATTGGCGGCCCCTTCCTCTATTGCCTCAACATCCTCTTCGACCATTCGCAGTTCGAAATTCACAAGCGCGCCCAGATATTGTCGGCGCAGAAAGCGGCGGGCAGCTTTGCGGTCGAGGTCGGCAAACAGATCGAGGAAATCGGCTGGGTGCTCGACGAGGCCGGCAACAGCCGTTTCGTCTCGGTCATGCCGACCGTCTGGGTGTTCGGCCGCGATTCCCATCACGCCCGCGAGATGGCCGCGCGCGCCAAGCGCCTCTGGGAAAGTGAACCGCTGCCCTGGATGGTGCAGGAAGAATCCTACCTCAATCCGATCTTGCTGACCGCGAGCCTGCCGTTCGGCCTTTATCCCGAGCGCCGAACGATCAAGATGCTCGAGCGCGATTTCCGGATGCCGGTGAAGGCGGCAGCGCTGATGGCGCCGATCCAGACCGACTTTCGCGGAGGCGGCCGCCCTGCCCTGCTCTATGTGGGCCGCAAGGGTCAGCTCGTCACACTCGACCTCTTCGATCCGCGCATCAACAATTATAATTTTGTGGTCGCGGCCGAAAGCGGCGCGGGCAAGAGTTTCCTCCTCAACGATCTCTGCCGGCAATATTATGCCCAGAACGCCCTCATCCGCATCATCGACATTGGCGGATCCTACCGCAAGCTCTGCACCCTCTGCTCGGGTCGTTATATCGACGTCGGCGAGGAACGGCTGGTTCTGAACCCGTTCGACCTCGGGCTCGCGCTAGACGGCGAGGACAAGCATTCGGCGATCGCGATGGCGGTCGCGATCGTTGCCGAGATGGGGAACGCGGCGACGCGCAAAGGCGTTTCGACCTCAGAATGGAATCTCATCAAGTCGGCCGTCCAGTGGACGATCGATGGGGGCTATGCCGATGAAGGCATCGACTCGGTCCGCGCCTGGCTCGGTGCCTATCCGCAATTTGCCGCAGCCGATCTCGACCGTGTCGAGCATCTGAAGCCGGTCGCGCGCGAGCTCGCGTTCAATCTCAGGGATTTCGGCTCGGATGGCGCTTACGGGCACTTCTTCAACGGGCCGTCGACCTTCGACATCTCCGCCGACGAGTTCGTCGTCCTCGAGCTCGAGCGGCTGAAAGCCATGCCTGACCTGTTCAACGTCATCGTCATGGTGGTGGTAAATGCGGTGACGCAGGAGCTCTACCTCTCGGCGCGCGACCGGCCCCGCTTCGTGCTTTGTGACGAAGCAGCGCAGTTCATGACGAAAAGCGATGGTCAGGATCTGTCGCGGCTGGCTGAAGCCTTCGCACAAGGCTACCGCCGTGCCCGCAAATATCAGGGCAGCTTCGGCATCGTCCTCCAGTCTATGAACGACCTCACGCTGTTCGGCGGCACAGGCCAAGTCATCCTCGAGAATGCGGCGACGCGGTTCCTCCTGCAAGGCTCCACCTATGATCGTGCTGTCGAGAGCAAAATTCTTGACTATTCCGGGTTCGTCCTCGACCTCCTGAAATCGGTCCGCAACAACAAGCCGAACTATAGCGAGGTCTTCATCGACTCTCCGCTCGGGCTCGGGGTCGCGCGGCTTGTCGTCGATCCCTTCAGCTACTGGATCAACACCAGCGCGCCCGGCGAAGTCGCGGCGTTCGAAGCACTGATCCGGGCCGGGCGATCGCCGCTCGAGGCTGTGTGCGAGCTCGCCGACGTCGATCCCCGCGAGATATTGGGCGATAGCCGCGACTTGCCGCGAGCATCGGAGCCAGCGGCATGAAGCGGCCTTCGCTCCATCCCGACGAGCTAGCGATGCAGCTCGACGCCATGTTGCCCGCCGATCGGGCGCTGTTCGACGCGGCCGTTGCGGCAGTGGCCGAGCGGCAGGCACTGGGTTGGCGGTTCCGGCTCGTCATGATCGAATCCGTCATGATGGCTGGCCTCGTTCTCATCGCCGGACTGCTGGTTGACCAGCCGACGTCGCTGTTTACGCAGGCGTCGGTGACGGTCGGAATCGCTTGCTTCGCAAGCGGGCTGGTCCTGATCTGGCTCTCGTCCGTGACGAGCGGTCTGATGCTCCGGTGGCGCGGTCATCGGCGGACACGATGAACGGCCTCCTCTCCCACGCTCCTTCGCCCATCGCGGTCAGGTTGGCCGTCGGTGGCCTGATGCTCGGCCAGGCGCAAGCCCTCATCCTCTTCGCCGCGCCCGGCCCAATCGCGAACTCGCCGCGATCGCTCATCGTCGTGCTGAGCCTTCTCTCGTTGGTTTCACTTGTCGGTGCGATCATCGGTGTTGGCAGCTCCGATCCGCGAGAAAGATGGAGGAGATATCGTCGTGGAACATGATCGCGGTAGCATTCGAGTGGCCGCCTGGCAGTTTGGCACCTCGTTGATGCTCGTGTTTGGGGCATTCGTCATCGCCGCCACGGCGCGTGGACAGACCGCGGCGATCGGGCGCACCTGGGCGATCGCTGAACCCGATGCCCTTTCTGAAATCGAGGCGCGCGTTGCGCAGCAGCCGAAAAGCATCGCGGGTCGTTTCGGTCCGCGTGAGAAGTGGAGCGCAATGCAGTCAGCCGCCCTCGGCGTTGCGCGCGCGAACAGGAAACGAAGCGTCGTGCCGTTCCACACGCTCGATTTTGAGGTCCGGTTGGACGACGGCAAACTGCTCTATCCCAAAGGCTACACCTTCAACCCCCTCACCTATGTGTCGATGCCGCAGCGCCTGATCGTGGTTCATTCGCGCGACCTGAACTGGGCGCTTGGCCACGCGCGGGCGAGCGACTGGATATTGCTCGCCGGAGGCGGCCCGGAGGTGACCGACCCGATCGCACTCGGAGAGAAGGTTGCGCGCCCGCTGTTCATTCTCGAAGAGCGCGTGAAGGAGCGGCTCGATCTTCGCGTTGCGCCGGTCATAGTCGCGCAGGTCGGACAAAAGCTCGAGCTCAGCGAGTTCGCGCTTGAACGAAAAGGCCCGGCTCCCGCGAGCCAAATCCTACGCTCGGCGAGCACGCCGTAATTTCGCCAGCTCTTTTTTGGCGCCTTCATCCAATCGCAAATCCGGTCATCCGCCTATTCGGACGCCGCGACCCAGGGGAGCTCTAATCGGAAACGAAGACAGAGTTCTTCATCTTGACGCCCGCCTGGCTCCGGCTGGACGGGCGTCTTTTTTTACTTCGATGAAGTTCGCAAGATTCCGCAGGGTCCCATTTGGCCCGATCGTCGACTTCGTTGATGCCTGGAGGAACTCGCTTCGCAAGAAGCGAGCTTTGGTGCCTTCCCTTCGCCATGGTCTGGTCCGCAAGGACGCGACGGGACCGCGAGCAGACATCTGATCGGCAAATCCAACCTCAGCGTCACGGAAGCCGGCCCCGCACCGCTGATAGCGGCAACGATGTGCCCATCCGCGGCATATCCTTTCCCATCTGGTTGCGACGAGCATGTCGGCGGGTCCATCTCCGCTTCGGGCAGGCCAATCGCCCATACAGAGCGCCGAAGCCTCATCCAACCTTTTCAGCGCCCTACCTGGCGGAACGGAGAAGTCATGCCAGCTTGCCGACACTTGCGCGCGACTTCCGCATCGGGGAGCAGCGGCGCCAGGCGCCAAGTCGAGCCGAAGAAGACGCGCCGGTCCTTTCGCTGGGCGGTACCCGTCGGGCTCGGCGCAGTTCTCGCTTTCATCCCCGCTCCAGCGCAAGCATCCAAATGTCCGAGCGACACGATCTTCAACCCGATCACCAAGGTGCGTTGGAACTGCATCTTCCCCATCACCATCGGCGGCGTGCGCGCCGGCAGCTACGACAAGCTCGACAAGGCGCTCGACGCACAATCGGCGTCGAAACCGCTGTGTGCGTGCCGCAAAGGTGCAACCTTCTGGTTCGGTGTCAAGGTCAGTTTCTGGACTCCGAACCGGATGATCGACGTGGTGACCGAACCCGGCTGCATGATGGCGCTCGGCACGGACATCATGGCGACCGGCGGCAAGCTCCAGGGCAGCCAGTCGTCGATTTCGGACGGCACGAACACGACGAAGTTGTTCGCGCAGATGCACTATTATGTCGCGCCGGTCTGGAAGATGCTCGACATGTTCAGCGATCTTCCGTGCCTCGAGGATGACGGTTTCGACGTCGCGCTGATGACCGAGGTGATGCCGACCTGGCAGTCGGGGACGCTGGGAGCGATCATCCAGCCCGAAGGCATCCTGTTCGGCAATCCCGCGGCCGGCCTTGCCTGCATGTCCGACAGCGCCGCGGCGGCAGCGGGCAAGGTCATCGACCCGCTCTTCTGGTGCATGGGCAGTTGGGGAAGCACCTATCCTGTCGCCGGCGACATTCACATGGGCGACCGCGTCGAAGCCTGGGCGGGGCTGGCAGCGCGCGGCACGTTCATGATGGGCCGGCTCGGCGCGCTGACCATCCATTCGGCGGACGGCTGCTCGTTCAAGCCGCAGCCGATCTGGACCAAGAGCCGATACAAACTCCAGCTCATGGAGCCGGTGAAGGGCGGCAAGTGCGTCAACATCGGCCGTCCCGGCGCGCTCTGGACCTCCGGCAAACACGCGCCGGGCAAGGACAACGCCCAGTTCATGCTCTTCGAGAAAGCGATCTGCTGTGCCGGCATTTCGACGCCCTGACCCGGCACTTCCCGATCGTCTCGTGCGCAGCCCGGAATCGGCCCGGTCTGCCCGCCACAGCCCCGGTGGCTGCCGGCAGGCGCGCGAGGCGGGAGCGGCGCCCTGCCCCCTCTCGGGCGCCGCTCCACCTGCAGACGATACGGGTAAATTGCCATCGCCACAAGCGAGACCGGCCCTGATCCCGCCGTGTCCTCGGGTAAAAGCGGTGCTCACGGTGTTCGACGGCCAGGCCGTCTATCGGCACCTCTCGCCCGGATCCGATGACTTCCGGGCGGGAGACCTGTTTCGGCTCGCGCATGGATCGCGCACTGTGGACGGTGATCGTTCGTGAAGCGCTCGGTTTCTCTCCTGTTGCTGCCGATGGCGGCAATGGCTTCCGCCAGCACACTGGCGCAGTCAGTCGAGGACCGCGCGCGCGCAGCCGCGGAAGCTTCTCGCGCGAAGTCCTCGACCAGCAAGGCGATCCAGGAGAATTACCTCACCCCCGGCCTCAGCGGACAGCCGATCGCGACGGTCGATCGCAGCCAGAGCTTTACGCCGAGTCTCGCCTGCCAGAAAACATCGAGCCTCCTCGAAATCCTGATCCAGCCTGACGGCACGGGCGACATCAACACCGTCCGCATCGCCCGCGACACCGATCTCGACGGCAGCTTCGACCGCGTGTCCACCTTGCCCGTGCCCGTCTCGGGCATCTGCGCCAACGGCGTCATCGCTTGCCAGCCCGGAAGCTGGAACGCGTGCAACTATCATCGTTGGAACGTCGATGTCTCGGGCGACCTGGGGCTCGCCGCCGCCGAAATGGCCGAACTCGCGGGCTGTTACTGCGTCAACAACAGCTGCGGCGCGAATCTCGTGATGGACAATCTGCCGTCGGTGCTCAAGGATCTCGGCGGCGGCGCGATCGGCGCACTCACGAGCCACGATCCCCGCGTCGGCGTGGCCGAGGCGCGCATCAACGGCCCGCTGATCCAGTATGTCGGAGCGCAATCAACCGCCTGCACGGCTTTGCCGGACCTTCCGCAAACAGCCTATCGCGGCCGTCCGACTTCGATCCTCGGCGACGCCGCGGCGACCGCAGCCGGAAGCTCGCTGTTCCAGAGCCTCAAGGGATCGCCCGCCGGCATCGGCAAGGCCGAACAGGTCCGCGCCTGCACGATCGAACGCGACGTCACACTGCGGCCGCTCGCGTATGAGGATATCGTCTCCGCGACGGGCGTCATCTATTCGGTTCAGGGCTGCGGCGAAGGCTGCCGACGCTTTCGCATCATCGGAGATGGCAATTGCAGTAGCGCGCCGCCGATCTTCACCGCGCGCTTCGAAGTCAGCGACCCCGCGAAGCTCCTGTCGGCGCGGATCGTCGAGATGGGCGCCGACGACTGGGTCCAGGGCCGCATCAACGGCCGCGTCGTCGGCTCCGCGGGGCCGCGTCCGTGGCTGACGACAGGATTGCCTTCAGGCGACTGCCGCACCGATGGCGGCGCGGCGCGCAATTACACCTCCTATGATTTTACCACCGACCTGCGGGCGGGGCCGACGACGGTGTCGGCACGCGTGCGCGGCGGCGGCGGCGGTGCGCCTCTCACGACCGAATGGGGACTGGTCGACGTCGAGATTCGCGTTTCGGACGCATGCGAACCGAGCGACCGGCTCGTCGACCAGTGCGAAGATATTGGCGCCAATCAAAAGTGCCGCCTCGACAGCGAGAGCGTCGATGGCGTCCAGACGTTTCTGAACGGCGTCGGCACCGGCCTTCGCCCCCTCCCGCGGTCGCGCCAGTTCGGCACGGGCAGTTGCACCGCTACCCTTACCCGCGACTTTTTCCTGCGCCAGCGGACCTATAAATGCGCGATCGACACCGGCGCGATGCCCGAACCCGACCTGTCGCGCGGCGCCTATATCATCGATCGTTCGACCGAGACGCTGCTCGCCGACCGCGTTCGGACGGCCGACGGCGGCAGCGCCGCGTCTACGCGCGCCTTCGCGCTTCCCGATCGCGGCTCGGTTCCAGCTTGCGAGGCGGTCTGCAAGACGCGCTCTGCGAAAGCCAATACCGACGCGGCGCCTGCGGGCGTCGTCGGCGCGCAGCAGACCAGCCCGACCGGCTTCGACACCTTCTATCACGCCTGCTCACCGGGCAATGTCTGTCCCGCCGGTCCCGGCGAGACCATCGTCACGCCCTGCGGCTGCCTTGATACCTTTCCCGAGGCGGTGGTCATGATGCAAACGGTCAGGCTCGCTGGCGCCGATCTCGCCTGCACGGCGACAGCGCGATGATGGGCCGCTTTCTCTTCTGGCCGTCGCGCCTCGCGCTGATCCTGTTCGGCATCGTCGCCTTCGCGCTCGCCGTTTACGCGTCGGCAGCGCAGGCGCAGCAGATTTGCGCGGTCGACCTCAATGGCAATGGTGACGCCGACGACGCGGGCGAGACCGCTAGCTGCGTCGGGATGCAAGGTGGTAGCTGGCAGTGCCCGATCGAACGGGCATCGTGCGCGCCCGAGCCCGGCGGCGCGTCGTCCTGCCCGCTTGGTTCGCAATATGCGTGCGAGACGCTGGCGAGCGGCGGCGTGCCGAGTTGCTCGCCGAACGCCTGCATCGATACCGCGGCAAACCCGATCGAGGATGAACCCGTCGTCGACGATCCGGGCGCGCCCGCCGACGGCGAAGTCGACACCGACGGCAATTGTCTCGGGAACATCGAGATATTCGGCGGCCGCGCGCTGCGCTGCCGCCCAGCGGGCCTCAAGACAACCTTTTCCAACTGCTGCAAGGACAAGGGTAAGATCGTCAAGGACGGAATGGGCTCGTCGATCGCGTCGACGCAGACGAAGATCGCGATCGCCAAGGGCGTGTTCACCGGAGCCCAAGCCGCCTATGCCGCCTTCCAGGCGGGCGCGACGGCAAGCCAGGCGGCGAGCGCGGGCGCCAATGCGATCATTGTCGGCATCGATCCGACCTCGATCGCGATCAGCCTCGCGGTCAACGTCATGATCGAGTTCCTCCTCTCCTCCTGCGACCAGCAGGACATGGAGACGGGCATGCTACGCGGCTCGGGCATGTGCGTCGAGGTCGGCTCCTATTGCTCGTCGAAGATCCTCGGCATCTGCGTCCAGAAGTCGCGCAGCCATTGCTGCTTCAATACCAAGCTCGGCCGCATCATCCAGGAACAGGGCCGCCCGCAGCTGAAGTCGTTCGCGGATGGCTGGGGACCGGTGAAGACGCCGAACTGCCGCGGGTTCACGCCCGAAGAGTTCCAAGCGCTCGACTTCAGCCGAATGGACCTCTCCGAATATTATTCGGAAGTTCAGGCCCGCGCGCAGGCCGACATCCAGTCAGACATGAAGGATCGTATCGATGCCTATATGCAGGCCATCGGCCGCTAGGCGCCGCGCCGTACTCGCGGTGGCGCTCGCCGACGTAGCCGGCATCGCCGGCCTTGCCGCAGCGCAAATATCGCCGGGCATCGACGACAACCCGTCGGCGCGCGAGAAGGTAGAACGCGAGGGCGAAGCGGCGATGGACCGGCTGAAGGGCGCGGTGTCGCGCCGCAAAGCCCAACAGCAAAACGGCCCATCTGACCTGCCGAAGCCGAGCGAGGTCGAACGCCGGCGCGCCTTCGAGGCGATGCGCGACCGTGCCAAGTCGCCAGCGATGGAAGCCCGCGCCCGCGATGCGCTTGAGACCGGCAAAGACCGCTTCGCCGCAGAGCGCGAGGCGATGGCGAAGCGGCTCGGCCAGGCACTCGGGCTCGAAGCGCCCGAGATCAAGGCCGTCGCCGATGCCGGTCCGGCGCCGGCGGCGAAAGGCTGGGTGCCTGTGCTGTTCGTCTCCTCGTCGATGCCGTCGTCAACGCTGCGCACCTATGCAGCGCAGCTCGAGAAGGCACGCGGTGTCCTCGCGTTTCGCGGCATGCCGGGCGGGATGGCCAAGGTCGCGCCGATGGCGAAGCTCACCGCCGAGATTCTCCGCCTCGATCCCGGCTGCGAGGGACCGGCATGCGTGATGCGCGACGTGCAGGTGATCGTCGACCCGCTGGTCTTTCGCCAGCACGGCGTCACCCGCGTGCCCGCGCTCGCCATGATCCCGGGCGATCCGGTGCTCCCCTATTGCGAGCGCGAGGAGGAAAGTCCGCGCGGGAGCCATATCGCTTACGGCGATGCCGCCCTTTCCGGTTTGCTCGAAGAAATTGCCCGCCTCGGCGGAAAAGAGGAGGTGCGCGATGCTCAGTCTCGCCTGGAAGGCCGGTAAGCATCTGGCGATCGGTTTGAAGGGACTGCCGCGGCGCGCAGCCGTTGCGCTCGGCAGTCCGGGGCTCGGCGAGCCCGCGCGCCCCGACCGGCTCTGGAAGGCGACGGCGATCGTTGTGCCACTCGGGCTTCTGACGTGCTGGGCGATGCAGCAAGCCATTCTCGTGATGTCGCCGTCGATCGACGCCTGGGCGGTGCGCGCGGCGCCGGGGCCGATCGAGAAGGGCGATTTCGTCCTGTTCATGCTCTCCCATCCGCTGGCCGGCCCCGAACCGGTCAAGGTGACCAAGCGCGCGCTTTGCATGCCCGGCGAGCGCATATCGCTGATCGAGAAACCGTCGACGATGGAGCCCCACGCCATGGACGGGTGGTATTATTGCGACGGCGTCCTGCTCGGCGTGACCAAGCCCTACGGGCGAAATGGCCAGCGGCTCGACTATTGGCGGCCCGATCACGGGCTGATCCCGCCGGGATTGATCTATGTCGGCTCGCTGCACCCGAGCGGGTTCGACAGCCGCTATTACGGACCGGTGCCGATCGCGCGCCTCACCCGCATGGAGAAGCTGCTGTGATCCGCCCTGCCCTCCTCGCGGCGCTCATCACGGCCTTCCCCGCCGCCGCGCAGCCGACCTCACCCACCCGCGAACCGAAGCAGGGCTATTGGTGGTATCAGGCACCGCCGCCGGTCGAAGATGCGGATGCCGAGCCCGACGCGCTGATGAAGCCGGCGATACCGCCGATGGCGGAACTGGCGACATGGACGCCGCCCAAAATCCGCAAGCTGATCGAGCAGCAACGCGACTATGCAGCGACCGTGCTCACCGTCGACGCGGTCGCGGACTTCTGGCGGCTGCAGGACTTCGCGCGGCGCAAGGCACGTGCGTTCGCAGGCGTGACTCAGATCGCCTTGCTTCAGAACCCCGAACTCAATGCCAAGTCCGCCAACCCGATCGTCGGCGACGCGCGCGCGGCGATGGGTGCCGAGAAGGAAGCGGTTCGCCGCCGGTATCTCCGCGCCCACGCAAGCCAGTTCGCGCTCGTCATGTTCTCGCGGAATTCCTGTGGCTATTGCCGGGTGCAATGGCCGATCCTCGAACGGTTCCGCGAGGAGACGGGCTGGCAGGTCACACAGATGGATCTCGAGCGCCGACCGGAGCTCGGACAGCGCTTCGGCGTCGAGGTGACACCGACGACGATGGTGATCCGCCGCGACAGCTCGGCAAGGATGGTGATCGCGTCGGGTGTCGAATCCTATCCCAATCTCGCGCAGACCACATACCAGGCCGTGCGGCTGATGCTCGGCGACATTCGGCCCGAACAGTTCCTGACCGGCGCGGGCGAGGAAGATGGTTTCTTCGACGCACTCGGCAATGGGCCGGTTTCCGCGACCGATCCCCGTGTGTTGGGCGGCGACCTCGTCGGTGCGGGCTTGGAGCCGCGTCGATGACAGCGTCTATTGCCGAGCAGCGCAGCGCAGTTGGATCAAGCTTTCGATTGATCGGGGTTCATCGCAGATTGCCCATGCTTTGCCAGAAGGCCAACAGCGCCTCGATCGAAGCTCACGAAGGTCTCGCCTCCCAGCCATTGGCCATCGTGGGCGATGACCCCATCAGCGAAGTCTCCACCTTGCTCCAGTATTGCAAGCCCCGCTTCAACAGCCTGTCGGTCCGCTGCGACATTGCCGGCGTCGATAAGCAATCTGACCGATGCAGCGACCCTTGCCGCCTCATAGCGATACACTTTTCTGAGCACCCAGCAGAACTCGCACAAGGCCGGAAGCGTCACAGCAACAAGTTCTGCTTCCTTCAGGAGCTTTTTTGCCAAGGGGCTTTGAACGGGATCGTCCAGCGTTGCGGATCGGACGAGGATATTGGTGTCGGCAGTAATTTTCACAGCTGTCCGGCCCAGCCCTTTTCAATGGCCTCATTCATCTCCTCGATCGAGATGGGCCGCTGGCCTTCCCGCTTGAGTGACCCGAAGAAATCCTCAATCTTTCCGGAAGGCCTGATGGCCCGAATCTTGATTTCACCGCCGGGGAGTTTGTCAAAGCTGATCTTGTCGCCTGGATGGACGCCGAGATGCCTGAGCAATTCCTTCCGCAGCGTGACCTGCCCTTTCGCGGTAATGGTAACAGCGTTCATGTGGCGAGTCCTTTCAATAGCACAAGGTAAGAGCAAATCCCCTTACCTGCAAGGCGAGTTCAGTATGTTGGCGCGATGTGCAAGCGCGCTGAGCATGAGCATCCTAGTCATTTCGCCCGGCATGGCGCAGACTGTCAGCCGCGAGGATGCAGCGCGCGCCGCGATCCATCCGGTCGGAACAACTGCGGCGATGAACCACTGGCTCTCGCGCGTTCCGGTGACGCGCGCTTTCCCGCCGGACTTTACCGAGGAACTGCGCGGACGCAGTTCGGCCTTCGTCGTCGAGATGAGCACCGCGCCCGGCTGCGTTCCCTGCGCCGATCTCTGGACCAAGCTCGGAAGTCTGGGAAGGCGATATGGCTGGCAGGTCCGCGCCATTTCCGCGCAGGAAGCGATGCTGCGATCGGGCCGGCTCGGCTTGCCCTGGATCGGGCATCCGGTCGCATGGGTGCGTCCGATGAACGATACGAACCGGATCATTCCAATCGCCGTCGGGACCGATCATGCGCCCAATTTAGCGCGCAACCTCTATCTCGCCGCGAAGATGCTGACGGGCGTTCGCCCAGCGGTAGGCGTCCGCGCACTCTCGAAATTCACTGGAATCGTTGGGGGCCCGTCGCGATAAGCCGGACGGAACTTTCTTAGCTCTGGCGCGGAATCTGCTTGAAACATCAAAGCCATGATGCATGCTTCATAAGCTGAATCTGGTCTTGTCATTATTGCCTCGCGTCGGGCGTAGGACGCGACCTGAGCGAGATTCTTGTTTTGATAACCGCTCGCGACTATATGAAAACAACGATCCAAACAGGATCGTGTTATGAGTGGAATGATGGCAAACGCTGTAACTCAAGTGCTGACGACGGTGAACGCCCCTTATGGGGCGGCCGTTTCCGCACATCAGCTTGCTGCCATGATCGTCGACTTGAAGAGCGCGATTGACTGCAACGCGCCGGTTTTCGCTTTCTTCTCCGAAGTGCCGCTGAACGTCCAGGAACAGTTCATGGCAGCGATGGGCGTAGACGCAAGTCAAGCGAGCCAAGTCGCCGATAAAATCTCCGAACTTTCGGGCTACACGCTACCGCTGGCGGCCTGACGCCGTGTCTGCAAAGCGGCCGAGCGAATGGCCGGTCCTTTTCAATCTCGCCGTAGATATTCTTGACCATTTCAGGAAGGCGAACGGCTTCGCGCCTCAGTGGAGCTTCGGCGGCGGAACCGCACTGATGCTGCAGATCGATCATCGTGAAAGTCACGACATCGACCTGTTTCTGGACGATCCACAAATCCTCCCATTTCTCAATCCGGAAACGCAAGGCATCAAACTCGATCACGCTCCTGACAGCTATCAGGCAGGCACCGATATGCTGAAGCTTGCTTATCACGATCTGGGCGAAATTGATTTCATCTGCTGCGACAGCATCATTCCAGATCCAACACGAGCGCACGACGTTCAAGGTCACGCCATCGCGCTTGAAACGCCAGCGGAAATCATCGCTAAAAAGGTCTTCTATCGCGGTTGGAGTTTCCAGCCGCGCGATATGTTCGACCTTGCAGCGGTCGCCGAGCATTTTGGACCCGACTATGTAGTCGGGGCTATTGAGCATTGCGGCCGCGCGAGGTGCGAAACGGCTCTGGCAGTCATCAACAAAACGAATCCCGCCTATGTTGAAGGGATTATTGGCCAGCTCATGCTTCGCGAAAAGACGCGCAATCTCGTTGCCCACTCCCGAGAAATCAGTCGAGACCTGATCGGACGAGCTTCAGCGAAACAGCCTATCCTGAATCCGGATACCCGGCCGCATGAGTCCGACCGGTGAACGATACGAACCGGATCATTCCGATTGCCGTTGGCACCGAATCATGCGCCCAATATCGCGCGCAATTTATATCTCGCCGTAAAGATACTGACCGGCATGCGCCCTGCAAGCCGGGGTCCGGGCGTTTTCGAAATTCACGGGAATTGTTGCTCAAGGGCCGGACATCTCACCGCAACGCCGAGCAAAGCCATAACTTCGAGCTTATTCCGGTTGGATATCCGTTCAGGGCGAAGAAGCGAAATCGAGCAACGACTTATCCCTGCAAATCTGGAGCTACGATCCAGATTTGCAGGGATCACATCATCGGCGTGCGTCCGACATGGCCGACGAGAGTCCGAGATGTTCCACGAAAGGATCAAAATCGCGGTCGCTGTAGAGCAGTGCTAACCCGTCTTCTATGCAACGGGTGGCGATAAGCGTATCGATGGTCTTGCGAATAGTGGCCCCTTTGCCGCGTAGTGCCCGAAAGTTTCGGGCCGCCTGGATCGCGATATCGCGACCTCCGATATCGATCTGGTCGAGAGACCCCATCAATCTCAGCCCGACGTTGAAGTCGCGGTCGCTGGTGAAACCCTGCAGGACTTCAGCCAGAATGATGTCGCCGGTCAGCAGTGGCTCGGCGCCTAGCAATGCGTCTAATCGTTCCGTCTGCGGTGTGGCATCGCCCCGGAAATAATCGATCCAGACGCTGGAATCGACGAGGATCACCCGTCGGTTCTCATGGCATCAAGATCGCCCGTCCAAGCGAGCTTACCCCGAAACTTCCGAATCTCGTCCTGTTTGCGAAGCCGAAGCAACGTCCGCAAGCCGAGCTCAACGGCCTCACGCTTTGTCTTGAGGCCCGTTGCCCGGAGAGCTTCGCTCATAAGATTATCGTCGATGACGATGTTGGTCCGCATGATGTGTATCCTTTTCTTAGATCATACACATACGAACCTTTGAAAGCGTTTGCAATCCATCACGGCATCTTGCCGACCCTGAAACATGGGACGAGGCGATGATCGACATGGCAGTGGCCCATTTCGCGTGGGACATATTGGCGGAAGGACCTTGCCTCTGAGAGGCGCGTACGTGCCTCTGCCCTTGTCGCGAGAGGTCAACACAAGCGACCCTGAGCGGGTTCAGCCTGCCACATCCCGCCCCTGAGAAAGAACGCTGATGTCCTCGCTTGGCGGCCGCCGCGCCATTATGATCGCCCTCATCCTGTCAACCTGCGGAGCCGGCGCGCCGGGAGCCTATGCCCAAAGCTGGGCCGAGCATTGGTTCGACAATGTGACCTACACGTCGCCCGGCAGTTTCGAGGACCAGGCGCGCGGTTATGTGACCGCGGGCGGCTTCTCGGGCCGCGTCGACGTCCACAACGACTATCTGATGAGCGTGACGCTGCCCAAGGTGCGCGCGGGCTGCGGTGGCATCGACATGTTCCTCGGCGGCATGTCGTTTCTCGATCCCGACTATCTCGTCCAGAAGCTCGAGAGCATCCTGCAGGCCGCGCCCGCCGTCGCCTTCCAGTATCTCCTCGAAACCCTCGACGAGAAGATGGGCAACATCATCTCGAAGATGGAGGCGGCGACCAACTTCCTGAACTCGATCCAGGTCAACGACTGCCGCCTTGCGAACCGCATGGTTCAGATCGCTCGAGGAGACGACAATATGTCGGGGATCATCGAGGAGATGACCGGCTATCGCTCGATCAAGCAGGGTTATGCGAAAAGTTATCAGCAAAGCCGCGAGAAGATTGAGGCGAACAATAATAATCCGACCGAGGATCTGAAGGAAGCGCTCGCCAACTGCCCGCGCGAGGTCACCGACATCTTCCGCACCGGCTCGCTGCTCGCGCACGCCGCCGCGCGCGTCGGCGCCAGCGAATGGACCAGCGTGATGCGTGCGCGGGTCGGCGATGTTTACATGCGTTGGGACGCGACCGACAAGGTGCCGCTCTTTTCGGCCATCCCTGCCTGCCCGCGTCAGGACACCGAAGGCGTCGAGGATTTCCTGACCGGACGTGTCCAGGCCCGGTCGCTCAACGTCCCGCCGACCAGCGCTGACTGCGCGACTGACGGGCCGGGCCGCGGCGCGCTCGTCCTCGCGCGTGAACGGATGCAGACGATCGCGACCAAGATCCGCACCCGCGCCGCGCTGACTGCCGAAGAGCGCCAGTTCGTCGCCAATGTGAAGACGCTCCCCATCTACCGGATGCTCGAATGGGGCGTGCGCGAAGGCGTCGAGGATGCCGTGATCGGCGATACCGACGAACTGGTCGCCCTGACCCTCGCCTACCAGATGCTCAATGATCTCACTCGCAGCATCGATTTCGCGCTGTCGAATGCCGAGCGCGGCACGTCGGCCGCCGGTGCCGCCGACGCAGGCAATGCCAATATCTGCCAGACGCGCATCCTCACCAAGGGGATAGAGCAGCTGCGCGATCTTCGCGAGGAAGTGCTGCGCCAGCGCGCGCAGATGCGCCAGTCCTATATGGCGGCGCTGAACCAGGCCAACCTCTCGGCGAACTATGCCGGGCTCGTCCGCCAGCGCGACCGCGACGCGCGCGACGCCGCCGGTGCCGCCGCTAACCGCAATCGCTGATCGCGATGTGCTCCCGATTCCTTTCCGCGCTGATCGCCGCCCTCGCCGCCACCGTGCCGACCGCTGCGCTAGCGCTCGAAACCAGCTTCCACACCTATGACGGGTTCAACGAGACCGTCGACGCGTTCCGGCTCGTCTCGATGATCTTTGCCGATCCGCGCTACGAAACGCTGGTGCTCATCGTCGCGGTCGCCGGGATCGCGCTCGGCGCGCTACTCGCGAGCGTGCGCGGCAACGGCATGGGGATCGTCGCTTTCGGCTTTCAGACGCTCGTCGGCATCGGGCTTTTCGTCGGCATGGTTGCGACCACGGGCACCGTCCATGTCTACGACCGGGTCCGCAACGCCTATCAGCCCGTTGGCGACGTCCCGAACCTGATCGTTCTCGTCGCGGGCGTCACCAATATGATGGAGCGGGCGATCGCCGAGACGATCGACGATAATACGATCGACCCCAATGCCAAGCTCGAGTTCGGTGCGGGTGGTCACAGCTTTGACTTGTTCCTGAACGCTGTTAGCCCGCGAGGGCCGATGACCGACACCTTCCTCGATGCAACGATCAAGGATTATGTCCGGCAATGCTATCCCGTCGCGCGCGTCTCTCCCGCCTATGGCATCGACGACGATCAACTCTTTCGTACCACGAACGATCTTCCCGCGGCTTTTGCCGCGATGTCTGGGCCGGCGACCTTCAGCACCGTCTTCACTGCCACCGACAAGGGCGGAACAACGGTGAGCTGCACCGAGACTTGGACGCATATCTCGGACCGGCTTTCCGATCCGTCGCTGTTCCACGGTTACAGTCAACAGGTCTGCGAGCGCACCGGCTATGACGTCTCGAACGCGGCTCAGCTCCAGCGCTGCCGGTCGAACCTCGGAGCGCTCGGTGACAAGATGCTCGCGACGCCGCTGACGCTCCAGCAGCTGATGACGAACATCAACCTCGGCAACGCCGTCGGCGACGTGCTGTTCGAAGATAGCCCTGCGACCGCCGCGCGCGTCATGGCGAACCGTGCCGTCGTCTCGAGCGGTCTCGCCACCATGTCGACGGCGAACGAATGGATGCCGACGATCCGCGCCACTGTCTTCGGCATCATGCTGTTCATGATGCCGATCGCGCTGCTCTTCATCCTGACCCCGATCAACCTGCGCGTCGCGAGCTTCGCGCTTGGCCTCTTCGTCTTCGTCGCCATGTGGGGCGTGATCGATGCCGGAATCTACCAGCTCACGCTCGGCCGCGCGATGGACGTGCTTGCCGAGATGCGCTCGAACCATGTCGCGGCGAACGCCTGGATGCTGGCGCCAGGTTCGGCGATGAAGGCGCTCGCAATCTTCGGAAGCTTTCGCACCGCGGCCGCCGGGCTGGCCGGCGCCTTTGTCTTCACCGTGTTCCGCTTCTCGGGCAATGTGTTCACCTCCTTCACCAGCGGCGCGCTCGGCGTGCAGGGCCAGGGCACCGCGGCCGCCACCCCGATCATGACGCATGAAGGCCGCGCGCAGGCGCTCGAGGCGCAGGCCTCGGCGACCGGCACGACCGCACGGCGCAGTGCGGCGTCGAGCTTCGGCGACTTCGGAGAGCGGTCTACCTTCGGTACCAATCGCGCCTTCGGCGCCGCAGGTGGCTATCTCAGCGATCGCACGCCTGGCGCGCCGGGAGCGACCGGCTTCGGGCTCGGCGTCACGGACGCCGCACGCGAGCTCGGGGGGCTCGCCCCTGCCCTCGTCGGCCGCGACCTCACTCATCCCGCGACGGCCGCAGCGGTGCGCGCCAATGCGACGACGTCGGCGATCCACAATTTCGCCGAGAAGGACGCGCTACGTAGTCTCGGCACGAGCTATTTTGGGCCGGGCCAGGCGGGCGAACGCGCCTTCGCCGGCTTCGCGCAGAACATGGTGCAGTGGAAAGCCTTCGGCGATACGCGCGCCTACGACATGATGATGCGGGGCGCGCAGCGGCATTTCGAGCGCAATGGCTATGATCAGAAAGACGCTGCGCTGAAGGCCTCGACCGTGATCGCGCAGGCATCGGCCGACCCGACCTTCGCGAAGTTGATCGCCAACACGTACGACCAGGAGGCAATGCTGCGGAACGATCTCACGGCTGCGCAGGTCAACGTCGGCGCTATGGAAGGCCGACGCGACTATGCGGGCGACAATGTCGCGGGGATCGAACGCCGCAACGTCGCGACCGAGCAGGCGTGGCGCACCGGGAACAACGAGGGGCAGCGCAATTCCGCGTCGATGCTCGGCCTCTCCATCGACGAAACCTCGCGCCGCATCGGCTTCATCAACACCCTCTCGGGCGAGGCGCGCTCGTCGGCGATTACCTCCCTCTCCCGCGCGACGGGCCGCAATGAGGCGCAGGTCATGCGTGCGCTGGAAACCTATAACGCCTCGGTCCAGCTCGGCACCGCCGACGGCGCGACCGCCGAGGCGGCACGCGAAGGCACGAGCGTCTATGGCCGCACGCGCGAGGCCGCTGGTTACGATTTTGCCGAGCGCTCGGGCAAGCTCGATGCCCAGCGCGAAGTCGGCCACGATGGCGTGCGCGGCGCCGCGCGCATCGGCGAGCAGCGACGGCAGAGCGATAATTTCGGGTTTGCGGAAGGTGCGGCGGCTGCCGGCGTATCGACGCGCGAGGCGGCCCGGCTCGACGCCTTCATCCAGGCACTGAGCCGCACGGCGGGCAACCAGGTCGACATGGCCGAGGGTGGCGCGGCCGGAATTGCCGATCGTGCGCGCAACGAGCGGCTGACGCGGATCGTGGACAATGAGCGGTTGACACGCATGCAGGGGCTGCTGCGCAGCGAGGGCATCAACATGACCAAGCGCGAGCTCGCCATGGCGCAGAATGGCGATCTCAATCTCAATGTCTCGCCCGACGTCGCGCGGCAGCTCCGCGCCGCAGGCCTCATCAACGACAGCCAATATGGCACGATCGCCGAGGGAGGCCGCGCCCGGTTCAGCTTCGCGGACAACGACCTGCTCGTGTCGAGCAGCACCGGGTTCACGCAGTCCGCACGCAGCGACACCAGCACCAAATATGAGGCCGGCAAGCAAGCCGGACCCGATACCATCGAAAACATGCTAAGCAGCGGACCCGAGGGTCAGGCGATGATGGCGAACTGGCTGCGCGGTGGCTTCGAAATGGACCGCAACGGCGAGTGGCGGCTCAATCCGCAGGTTGCGGATACGCTTCAACGCGACGTGTCGGCGATCATGGCCCAGACGGGATGGCAGCGGGCTATATCTCGCTCGGCGCAAGACCAAATCTCAATGGGAACTGCGGTTGGCGGCAATGTCGGCGCAAGTGCCCAAAGCAGTGACTATGCGTCGCGTGGTGGTCCGGCCAAGGGTAAGGAACGATCACAGACAGCAACGTCAGGGAGCGTCGGCGGGAGCTTGGGATATAGCAGCAGCGACATGGGCACGAGTAACGAGACAGCTCGGGCCTCGCTCGATATCGTAAACTATGATGTACGCGAGGCGATATCCGCCGCAGAGCGGGCGGCTGCGCGCTCTGCAAACCCTGAAATGACATTTACGAGCGAGCTGAACCGTCAGGTGCTTGGCCCCGAGGGGCTGCGAAATCGCTACCTTGGGCAAGCCGATTCCGCACGTGGAACCGCCGATATTACTGGACCGATGACGTCGCTCGAACAATCCTCGATCTTGAGCAGTGGCCGATTTTCGACCGACCTAGCAAATGGTCCATTCGACGGAGATAGCAGCTACAAGAAGCGCTAATCTCGACGTCCAGGGTGCTGAAGGCTGAGTGGGTTGCCGATATATAGTCCGCCGGAGCGCGGATCATAGATGTCGACCGACCAATGAGGTCGCCCAAGACGCTCCCAGTGCTCGTCCTCCATCCTCATCTGCTCGAGTTCGCCGATTTCCTCGTCCGAGAGAGGCTCGCCAGATAGCGGCCTGTCGAGCCAAGCTTTGACGAACCCGAAACCAAGCACCAGTAGTGCCGTCGGCGGAAAGAACAGCATGTTGAGATAGCCTGCGAGAGCGCTGGTGTAGAACTCCGCCAGTGCCGGGACCTTCAGCGAGGCCACCGCGCCTGTCCAGTAGACCGGGATCGCCGCCCACCAGAGCTTCGCGTACCAAGGCTTCCAGAGCCAATTGCGCGCAACGGGCGGCCGCGCGGTCTCGGCTGTTGATACGTTGGAAGGTTGGCTCGCCTGCATGGGTTTCCTCGGTCGGCAGCCTATCAGAAGATGCCGATTGAAGGAATCGAAAGAGTTTCCGGAAATGGACATATTGCCTTCCCTGATCCGGTGAGCATCCAGCCATCTCCTGTTCCCATTTGCAACTTCACACCAACGTCAGCTTCCCTCCTCCTCCCTTGGACTTGAGGCCGGATTCCCCGTCCCTCGCTTAGGTATGATAGATTGTGTTCTGGACGATCGAGAACGCGGCGGCCAATCAGATTCTATCGGAGCGGCACATTCGCCCGGGACTTCGCATAGTCGTCTAGAATGCACCGCAGGGTCGCTCGACCGCGAGCGGTCAGGGCGATGTTCGTTCGGCGCCCGTCGTGAGGATCGCGCTCGCGAGCCACAAGTTTCCGCGATTCCATCTCAGTTGTCTGCCGCGTCGCCGTCGGAACCGAAACGCCACTCGCATATCCTAGGCTTGAAACCGGCAGCCCTTTACCGACCGTATCCGCGACATAGAGTTCCAGTAGCATGATCCAGCCCGCATGGCTCCAGTCTTGCTTCTTGAGGTACCGCGCAATGATCTGCCGTTCGACAAGTAGTTCACGGCAAAGGCCAAGTCGTCGAGCTTCGACATCGAACGGTGGATCATCTTGTTCGATCCGCGTCGCCATGCGTCCGTTTGCGCCTCGCGTCAGTTTGACGTGGAGAGCCGGAACGTCCGGCGCCGAGGTGGATGCTGCGATCTATTGTGTTCCGTGCAGAGGCTCGAAAATCGGGTAGGCTAAAATCGAGCCCCCCTGTGGTAAAGTCGATCCAGCGCATATGTCGGAATCGAATCTTGGCGTAAAAGATGGTCAGCGCTTATCCGCATAGGCGTCCATGAGGAGTTTTTGATTATGGGTGGTGCGACGCGCTGGACCGTCAATGTCGCGCCCGAAACCGACATTGATGTCCGCACATACCTAGCTCAGCGCGGAATGAAAAAGGGCGACCTATCGCGCTTCATTGAAGAGTCCGTGAAATGGCGCCTGCTCGATCTTACGCTCGCCGAGGCCCGCGCCGGTTTCGATGACGTCTCGCCGGAAGAGATGAGCCAGTTGATCGATGAAGCGATTGCGGATGCGCGTCGGAACTGATCAATGCGCGTTGTCATCGACACCAATGTGCTTGTCAGCGCCCTTTTGCACGGGCGGTCGCTTCCCTTTCACCTGATTGCCTTGTGGTGCCAAGGCAAGATCACCTTAATCACCTCTGCTGAACAGCTAGAGGAAATTCGGCGCGGTACGCGCTATCCCAAACTGCGGGCTCGCTTGAATCCAGCCGTTGTCGGCAGACTCGTCAATGAACTCAAGGGCAGCGCCATTGTTATAGAGAATCTGCCCGACGTGTCCGTCAGCCCGGATCCCTGGGACAACTATCTTCTGGCGACGATTGAGGCCGGGATGGCCGAACTTTTGATCACCGGCGATAAGGCCGACTTGTTGAGTCTCGGGCGCCACGGCGGGGCGCGGATTATCACGGTTCGGGAATGCCTGAGGCTGATCACAGGAACCGAGCCTGATATCTAGCGCCTCGTCGGCGCCAGAGCCGGCGTCCCTTCAGCCGAGACGACTCCATCTCATCGGCCGAAACTGTGAGAGCACGGCAAAGGGCCGCTTTGACTTCATCGACGCAGAGCCCGTGACGATGCCGAGTTCGCTATCGCTCGCGTGGTCGACTGGGGAGCCTAAGGAAACTCGGCGCAAGCAGAGGCGCTGGGCGATTGCGAAGCGCCAGGCGGGACTCGACCGCGACCGCGACCGCGAGAAGCTCGGACCGATCTACAATTTCATGGTCACCAAGCGCTAAGGTCGCGTCGAATATGCGGTCCTCCAGTTCGGCGGTCTATTCGGTCTTGGCAGCGACTATTATCCGCTGCCCTGGGACGTCCTGACTTACGACACCGAACAGGGCGGCTATGTCGTCGATCTCGACAAGAAGGTTCTCGAACAGGCGCCGCGCTATGGCGCCGATAGCAAGCCGACCTTTGATCACGACTATGGTCGCGGGATCAATTATCCGTTCTAGTTTCCGGCGCAGGATTCGGATGCGAGGTAACCGCATCGGAGGGCTGCCTCATCGGCGCGGACTGTCCCTGCGCGGCAGCACGAGCGGCAATCCGCCGACCGCCTGCCGCCGGCGATGCATATCATCTGCGACCGCATCAATGATCACGACGAAATGCTGCGGTCGATCGCACGGATGGATTTCACGGTCGCGCCGGGCCGCGGTGACGGGGCGAAGAATGGCGGCGGCCCCGATCCGCGCGATCCGACATGGGCGCCGCGCGGGCGCACATCGGCGTCACGGCCGTTCGGACGACCCCCGAACAAGATGAAATCCTCCGTATCCGCAGCCATGATTTTCACTAACCGGACCTTATCGCAGAGCACCCATACGAGATACTCGGTGAAGAAAAGCAAATCGTTGCCAAGGGTTGCCTGAAAATTCCGGTCCGCCTACTCCCGTGTTAAGTTGAAATTCAGAGAGAGTCGGGAACCGGCTCTGTTGACGGAATGCACGGGGAGCCGCTTGCAGAATCCGTCGGAAAGCAATGCTCGGGTCGAGAAAAAGAGGTGCTGTTTTAGATAGCGTAAGGGACTTGCCGTCCATTGATGGCAAGCAGCGCGCACTTGTCTGCTAGTGATGTAAAAGAGCCGAGCATCGCTCTCTGCGAACGCTTGGCCCCGCGCCAACGCGAGTGCCTCCGCCATGTCTATCGGCTCAAGACCTCCAAGGAAATCGCCCTCGAATTGGGTCTGGGCGTCGGCACCGTCGACACTTACATCAGCGAGGCTGTCGCCATTTTGCGCGCCCGCAATCGCCGGCACGCAGCGGAACTTTTCCACGCCTTCGAAGACGCCGCGATGACCCCCCGCAAAATGCAGTTGGAGAATACGGGGGTAGGCACCGGCCAGGCCGATGAGCCACCGGAGAAGGCGGAACCACCGCCCACCTCCTGGGTCAGGTTGCTTCCTCTACGAACCATGGGAGTATCTGCAAATGACCTCGACCCGTACCTCCGTTACTTCTGGCTCGTCTTCCTTGCGATCGCGCTTGCAGTCGGCTTCGGCATGCTCGCCGTCGGACTCGACGTCCTCTCCCGGCTTCTCGGATAGAAGGTCCGACGATGAAGAGCGCATCAAGCATCTGACCGAATCGCTGTTCGGCTACGAAAAACTGCTGCAGCAGATTTTCGCGGAAGGCGGGCGGCTCGCCACTGCGGCAATCGACGCGCAGACGCACCAAAATCTTTCGCCGCTGGTCGGACATCAGATATTGTCGGCCCTGACCAACGCGCAGCTCTCGGTTACCGGAGCGCTCGGTTACATGGCCGAAGGTCATCGACAGCTTGAAGTGCTGGCACAAAAGCTGGGCATTGATCCTGAAGCTTTCGGGGATGTCGTCAAGCGCCCAAGCGCGCGCGGCGCGACGCCCCTTGAATTGGCCGCCTGACCAAGGGGGCCGCTGCTCGTGATCGTCATTGTGGCATTCATGATCCTGCTCTTCCTCGTCTCTGCCTATGCGCAGTGGCGAGGCGGAGCCCCGGAAAGGACTGCGTCGATCTGCATGGTCATCGCCACGATGGGAACTTTTTGGGCCGGACTAAGCAATCCATCCTATCGCGACGTCGAATGGGAAATGTTACTTATCGATTTCGGGCTCCTGCTGGCGCTTTCGGCAATCGCCGGGGCGGCAGACAGATTCTGGCCGATCTGGCTGGCAGCCTTTCAGTTGGTTGCGGTCGCGGCACACGGCGTCACGGCATACAATCCCGAGATCTTGCCCGTCGCCTATTGGTGGATCGTAGGTAAGATCGCCTATCCAATGGTCGCAATCCTCGCCATTGGGACACGGCGACATCACCGCAGGACACGTGACGGGCTCCAGGAATATGCTTGGACTCATCAGCGACATCGCGCCGCATCTTCGCGCGCGAAGACGATCACACCCGCCCCGCGTTCCTGACTGATTCGTCGCATCGTCGCCGACGCGCGAACCGTGGAGGGGCTCTGTGGCGACCATTCCACGCCGGGATTGACCACAATGCTCAGTCCGAGACTCCACTAAGCATCGGTCATGTCCGCGACTGGCGCACGGGCGCTCGAACTCGGAGTGTATGAAGATGAGCGCAGATCACGGGCTTAGCCAAAGAGCCTACACCAGCCTTAAACTCGATCTCATTGAAGGTCGTATCGCGTCTGGGCGAATCAATATCGGACAACTAGCTGATCGATATGGAATGAGCGCGACTCCGGTCCGCGAGGCGATGTTGCGGCTCGTCGGCGAAGCTTTACTCGACATGCCGGTAACTGGCGGATTTGAAATACCGTCGCTCGACGAGAATGCGGCTCGCCACCTCTATATTCTGAGCCAATATGTAATGCTCACAGCCGCCTCGTGCCGGAGCAGTCTCCTTGTTTCCCATGACTTTAATCAACAGGACGAGCTCGGCGCGCCGCCGCCGATTGAACTACTCTTCGACTCGATCTCCCAGGTGACCCAGAACGTCTTTTTCATGCATTTGGTCCGGAATCTCAACGATCGAATGCGTCGGATCCGGCGCGCCGAAGAGCGTAAATTGAGCGGTTTGCGCCGCGAATTCGATGCTTTGCTCGGGAAGATTGAACGCGGAAACAGGCAGTCAATCAGGCGATCGGTAGTCGCATATCATCGACGCCGTATCCGTAATCTTCCTGAAATCATGAGTGGACTTACCTAGGGCGGCCTCAAGAATGCCGATACCGGGGTTCGCCCCTTCCATATATAGCTTCAGATTCAGAACATATATGTTTGGATATATCCTCTGAAACTGGGATTCTTTCGGTGTCGCATTTGTGCGGCGGGAAAGGAGACTATCATGGACAAGGAACCGAACTATCGCGACGCTGAACTGATCGACCTCGGCACCGTCACCGAAGAGACCCACGGGTCGAACGAAAACATCGCGCCGGACGGTGTGCAGCCGCGCCAGCCGCTCGGCATCGTCGTCGACTGATCAATGGCCGGCCGGGAATGGATAAATTCCCGGCCGGCTTTTTCCGCCAAGGCGTCACTCATGCTTCCTTCGTGGGTTTCGAGCTGCGAAATCGATGGTCAGGTCGTCTTTCTGGATGTCCTCGCAAATCGATATTCACGCTTGGAAAAGGAGGCTGCGTCTGCCCTCGGAAGAGGAGACGTTGATTCACTGCAACCGAGCCTTCGGCGCCTGATTGAGGATCGCCACTGGTTGAACTCCAATGCGGAAGGAGCCCGTAGTTCCTGCTGCGCAATTACTCGCCCAGCTCGTGAACATTCCGCGGAATTCGATATGCGTTCGCCATCCGGCCGGCAAATTGCATCGGCATTCAGATCTCTCGCCAGCGCACGATTCACCATTGCACTGCGCGGATTCGATGAATTGCTGTGGTGGGTGCAACGCAATAACATGATCGCCCAGACAGAAGGCCCTCCGGCGTCAAACCGCAGCGGTCTGATATCAGCATTCGAATATGTAGAACGGTTTGCGATCAGGAGGGATCGCTGCCTGCTCCGTTCAATCGGCCTTCAGCATCTTTTGGCCCAAAACGGGTATGAGAGCACACTGGTTTTCGGTGTTCGGCTTCATCCATTCGAAGCCCATTGCTGGCTTCAGGATGATGACCTCATCCTCAACGATACGATCGAAATGGTCGGCCCCTTCGAACCTATCAGAGCAGTGCGATGATCGGCAGATTCTTAGCCGTCAGCTCGCCGACCCAGGTCCCATGCGCCCTCGACCTACATTTGGATGAAATAGCTCATCAGTCGGGGCTGAGCGTGACCCATCGTGACGAACGCCTTGTTGTCTATTCCGACAGCGGGTTGGAAATCAACCACCTCACCGATGGCACTGGCGTCGTCGTTGGCGACGTCTTCTGCCGGCATGTCCCGTCGCGCGCATTTGGAAAGAACATCGACGAAGGGGCGCGTGTCACGGCGGCGTATCGAGGCGGCCATTTGAACAATGAATATTGGGGTTCCTATATCGTCCTGGCCAGTTTGCCCAACGGCGTGATCACCTGCGAACGATCCCCATTCTGTAGCATCAATGCCTATTACATAGTCGAGGGCGGAGTCCTCGTTGTTGCCTCGGACACAAGGCTATTGCTGGAAATGGCAAGGCGCCCGCCGTCGATAAACTGGGAATCAGTCGCCAGACATCTGATTTGGGATAATCTCAGCATGTCATCCACATGCCTCTCCGGAGTTTCCGAGATCAGGTGTGGAGAATCGATCAAGTTTGAAGCCCCACGGGCGCTTGAGGCCAGTTTTCACTGGGACCCTTGGAAGTTCACCAATCCCGACGTCCTGATCACCGATCCAGATGAAGCCATGGAACTTGTTCGCCGGGAAATTCTTCGCTGCATCGGAGCGCAGATGCCGCGCGGACGGTTTTACGCCCTCGATCTTTCAGGGGGCTTGGATTCGTCGATAATCGCGGCGGGGTCCGCCACTGCTGGGCGTGAAATTCACGCGATCACGATGTTCAGCGAAGGAAACGATGGGGACGAGAGGAATTTTGCAAGAAGCGTAGCCAGCCACTTACATATCTCCCTGGACGAGGGTGCGCCTGATCATCGAAGACCAGATCTTCTTCATTCGGCGCGGCCGCACTTGCCCCGACCCCACTCGCGGTCCTTTGTTCAAGAAACCGATCGCATCTCCCTCGAAATGGCAACGGACCGGTCGATCGACACATTTGTCAACGGTCAGGGCGGCGACGCCGTATTCTGCCATCTGCAGAGTTCCGGACCCGCGGCGGACACCCTTCGAGCGAAAGGTCCGAGTCCAAATTTTGCACGAACCGTCTTTGAGGTGGCGCGTGCAAATCAGTGCAACGCGTGGGATCTCGGCTGGAAGGCGATCAGGAAGGGATGGAAAGGCAAGCACCACGCCAACTGGCGCGCGAATGATGCATTTCTTTCCAAAGATCTTCCATCCAATGAATCGCCACCTGGGCTGCCGTGGCCTCCGCCAAAAAACCGACCGCTTCCCGGAAAGGTTGAACATGTTCATGGACTATACAACAGCTGCTATAACATGAATGGTTATCGGCGCTCCGATTTGATGAAGGGGATATTTCCCCTATTGTCGCAGCCCCTTGTCGAGACTTGCCTACGCATACCGACTTGGCTTTGGGTCGGCCGGGGGCGAAGTCGTTACATAGCCCGCCGAGCCATGGAGCGGGATCTTCCCGCCAAAGTCGCATGGCGGATCTCAAAAGGAGGCCTCGGCCAGTTTCAATTGCAGATGCTGCGCGAGCGACGAGTTCTCATTCGCGAAATGCTGATGGACGGACTACTCAGCGGCGCGGGTATTCTTGATCGCAGCATGATCGAACAGCAGCTGAAGGACGACCTGACATTTGGCGTGAATGATATGGGACGAATTCTCCGCCTGTGCGACGTCGAGGCTTGGTGCAGAGCATCGCCGCAAGTCACCTTGAACACCGCGCCTTAGGCAATCGCCGCCAGTCGTCGAGTTCCATGAGCGTTCGTCTGAAAACGGCCTGACGATGAACCGGCTGCCATTTCACATGATACTCATCGGGGAAAATGAACATTGTCACATCACGGCCGAATTGCCGCAGCGCCCGAAGGGAGGCAGTGGCCAGGCGCGCTTCCCGATCCGCGCTCTGAATTATAATCTTCGCGCACACGCGGCTTGCGTTCATCGCGAGACTGACGCGCTTCCAACTCGATTTGTGCTGTTCCCAAGGCAGTGGATATTCATTCGTGCGCAAAATGCTCGCATAGGCTTCCCCAACACCGGTCTCCAAAATGCTCGGGTCTTCACAGCATGAGCTAATGAGCGCCAGCGAGAATATATCGGCATGGATTAGCGCATATGTCGCGGTGGACGCGCCATCGCTGAGTCCCGTGATCGCGATATGGTCGGCATCGATCGGGTGCGTGTCAGCCGCCAGCTTGATTCCGCGCATAAGAGAATCGTGAACGCTCGCACGATCGGTCCACGCGTTCGCGATGTGCTGTCGGGATACCGATCGGCCGGCGCGAGACATCGCGGTCCGGTAGTCGAGCGGACGGTCAAAACTCAGGACGGCAAAGCCTTTCGCCGCGATAGCCTGAATCGGATATTCGTCGCCAGTTCCGCCTCTGAGAAAGCCGCGACTGCTGTACTGCACGACAACAAGTGGCAAACGCTCATCGTGCCGAGCGTCCGGTGGAAGCACGAGATCGCCAAACGTTTCGATTCCATATTTGTTGGTCCAACGCAGGCGGGTCACTGTTCCGAGCCTGCGCGCGATCCATTCGGGGTTGAGCTCGATAAGTTGATGGATTTTTCCCGACCTCAGATCGATTTCAACGATGTCGCGGGGTTGAAGAGAAGCTTCTCGGGCGCAAACCAAAAGGAGTTGAAAATCACATCCGCGGATCGCGTCGTCTGTTGTGAGGATATTCGTCAGCTTGTTCTCACCCAGAGCCCATCGATAAATGCCGGTTCGCGCTGCGGCGAACCCTTCTCGGCGCATGAAGACAATTTCGTCGGCTCCCGGAACCGTCCATGCCGCTGCGACGCGGGCGCATTCCTTAAATTGGCAAACTATATTTTTGTCGCCGACCCTCGCCGCGAGTTGTCGATGGTCGATGATCGCAACAGCGGCGCCTTTGCGCGTCGGAGCGCGGCCTGCCTCCTCCGCCATTCTATCCTGCTGTGATGCACTGCCGGACCCACCGAACGTATCGGCCTCTCCGATCATGACAAAACGTTCGACTTCCGCAGGTGTCTCGCGTGGATATGGCGTGAGCTCGGCAAGCGGCCAAAATCGCTCGTCGAATTGGAAACCGCTTCGCCCCTCGGTTTGCAGTCGTTCTATGGCAGCGGCGTGATTTTCCCGTTGTCGATAGCGCAACTGCGATGCGTCATCTGACCAGGCGAAGTCGGCGACGTCGAAACGCCCGTCAGAGATACTTCTCGTGCCACCTTCGGACAGCGCGGTCACGAAAAGTCGCGTGATTCCTTCTTCTCGTTTCAGGAAGGCCAGCCACTTGCCATCTTTTGACCATTTCGGCGTCAAAGGTTCCGGAGTGCCGGTGGGGAAGCCCTCGAGACCGTAGAGCGTAATCGTCCGGCGCACGTAGTCGCCGCCCATGTCGACAATGCGCGGCGCAGTTCGAACATTGCCGAGATCATAAATCAGCAGGGCTTGGCAGTAGCTGTTGGAGACGGGGTCCGCCTGTCGAAGCTGGATTGCCAGATATCTTCCGTCGGGCGACACAGCAAAGCCGCCCGGGTCTGCCTCAGACGCATCCATCTTTCCGAAATCGCGGAGGCGAATGATATCATCCGCCTCCACACTTCGTGCTATCGATTGCGATGCGACCGGAGGAACTATCGTCGGACATGACGGGCTTGTGTCCCTCGCTGATTGCAAGTCGACGCCGGTCGCATTCGTAGCCACAACTTGCAGAGCGGGCGCCGTCGGTGGCAGCGGCGCAGCTTGTGAGAAAGCCGCACCCGGCAGCGCTGCGGTAGTAAGGAAAATTAACGTGAACGCGCGGTTCGCCGATCGCCGCGCGATGCATTCCATGACGAGGGCCATTAGAAAGACTGCGATAGCGACAACGCGACAAAGCGCCCCATTGGGGAATAATTGGTCGAGTCATAGGGTTCCGTGAAGGGTGCCGGCGCCAAATAGGGGGGCCGCTTGTCGAACAGATTCTCGACGCTGAGACCGATACGGAAACCGTTCGGAAAGCCGCCGGAAGTGGACGTTCGATAGCTGAGCGAAAGATCGACGGTAAACATTGATCGCCCGTCAATCGGGAGCGCCGCACGACGATCTTCGACGCCTCCAATATAGTTGAAATAGACGAATGCTTCGGCGGAATTCCCTTCCCAACCGACACTGGCGCGCGATCGAAAATGGGGTGGGTTCCAGATCGTTCCGGCAAGGTCAAAATAGGGGAAAGCTGATCCGTTCTTCTGGCGGCTGCGAAGCCAACTGCCATTCAACGCTGTGACCAGCGCGCCGTCGTGCAGATCCAGGCGATAGGACAAATTGACATCCACGCCCTCGATTTTTTGCGCCGCGACATTCATATTTCTGTTGTCGATGAGGTACAGGACCGACGCCGGGTCGTAGGCCCCGGCGGTATAATTGAGGAAGCCGCCGGACGCGCCATTGATGGCTGCCTGGAGCGCCACTTCGCTGGGATTCAGTGTGACATAGTTCGCATAATTCGGACTGAGTGCTTCGGGGTAAAACCCGATTGGAGTGCGAACACGGTCGATATATTTCACCCGGAAGTAGGACAGGTCCGCGTTAAGCCCCGGCAACGACTTGGGGTGAAAGGCGACCGTCGCAGTCCAGGTTGTGGCTCGCTCCGGCCGCAATGATGTGGAACCGCCATCAAGATAGAGGGCTGATTCATCTGGTGCAGCGTCGCTCCTCCCAAAATATGTCAGCGGAAGGAGGTACGCATATTGCGTCTGATAAATGGACGCGAGGGTGGGAGCTTTGAACGAACGCCCCCAGGAGAATTTCAGGTCGACGGCATTATTTGGGCTGTAAATCAGGCCGATCTTCGGCGTTGTGACGCTACCGCTATAATTGTACCGGTCGTAGCGGCCGGCTACCGAGATCGTCAGTGCCTTTGCGAATGCCGTTTCGTTCAGCCCTGAAATGACCGGGATCTGGATTTCGCCGAATGCGTAGGTATCGCTCTGATCCCCTCCAGTTGTGACGAATTGATCTCCGTTCGCCGACGATCTCCCGTGAACGCGATAGCGATTTTTCCGGTAGCCGGCGCCCAGCACCGCCCGCACATCCCCTGCGGGCAACGACAGCGCTGAGCCTTCCAGATAGGCTTCAACGGCGTGGAGCGAATGGCAGTAACAAAAGTCTTCGCGGAGGAATACGGTGCCGTTCGATGACGACGCGGTTTGGCGCCGATTCCGACTTCTCGCATAGGTGCTCGCGACCGAAAGCGACCAGTTGTCATCGACGGGGATGGTCAGAGACGGGCTGATCGAAAGCGAGCGATCGGTCGTATGGGAGACGCTAAGGATGTTATTCGTGTTGTAGCTCCCGTCCATGGCCCGATCCACGAAGGTAGCGTCGAGACTGAAGCGCACATCATCGAACAGGCTTTGTGACCCGCTTACGAGCGCGGAGTGCACGCGCTGCCCTTTGATCAGCGGATAAGGTTCCGGGAGATAGTTGGTATAGTCCCGATCCTCTGCATCCACCTCCTCATTTCGGCGAAAACCATATGCGACGAGCAGGTTACCGCTCTGCCACTGCTTGCCAGCCACGATCTGATAAAGCTGCGAAGTGCCGCCTCCATCGGTTGCCGTGCCGACGCGCGCGTTAGCGGTAACGCCGTCAAAGGAACGCCGCAAAATGACGTTCACGACGCCAGCCACCGCATCGGAACCATAAAGCGCCGATGAGCCGTCAGGAATGATTTCGACGCGCTCGATGGCTTCAGTCGGGATACCGGAAATATCGATGCCCTGCGCCGAACCCCCAAAAGACAATCTGTGACCGTTCAGAAGGGTGAGCGTTGCATCGGCTCCGAGGCCGCGCAAGTTGACGGCGGAACCTCCGGTCACATTATCGTTAGTATTTGCACCAGAGCGAGCGCCCTTCCCGACCCCCGGGTTTTGGCCCCCGCCGAAATTTTGCGGGATCGATCTCACGGCTTCGCCAAGATCACCAAACCCGGCTCGCTGAATATCGCCGCGATCAATTCTGATCTCGGGCGATGCAAGTCGCGCGCCTTTGATGCGCGATCCCGTAACGGTGATCTCCTGCTCGGCTGTCTCGACTTGGTCCGGAGAACGCGGTGTACCGGCCCGGCCGATTATAATCGCACTTTTCGTATTTCGGACGACCAGACCGGATCCCTCGATCAGACGCCTGACGGCTTCCTCAGGAGTGAAGTTTCCCGCCAACCGCGGCGCCTTTCGCTGTCGGACGTCTTCATTGTCGAAGACGATGTTTGTGCCGGAAATTCGGCGCACTGTATTCAGCGCGGAAGACAGATCCTGGGCAGGAAGATCATAGCTGGCGGTGATGGCGGACTCAGCAGCGATCGCTGAAGCAACCGGCACAAAGCTGGTGGTCGCGGCGAGCACGAAGCCCGCCACGCTGTAACGAAATTGCATGGACTCTCCCCTCAGTACAGCCAGGCGAGTTCTTGCCCGTGCCTACAGGGTATGAGCGTTGCGCACGCTGCGCAGGGTAGTCGAAGGAAGCGTTATTTCTGCGGATCGCCTAAAATAATGCGGTTCCCGCTCCGCGTTATCTGCAGATCGTAAAGATTCGACAGATTCTCAGCGAGCAATTCCGGGTCATCGATCCCGTTTAGCCCAGACACGATGCGCGGCGCGATGGCGGGGTCTTCAAGGTAGATTTTAGTCGCTGATCGATTGTTCACTCTGGCTATGAGATCTGCAACGCGCGCTTCCTGCGCTTCGGACACGCCCTCCGTCCAGTCGGCTTCCGTTCCTCGTTTTTGAACACTTGCCGAGTTGCCCGAACCTTCGATCGCATAGCGGAGCTCGTCACCTGGCTCGAGCCGGATCGGTTCAGCCTTCCCTGCCGACTGCGCTCGGCGAACGTCAATGGCGCCCCGCAGGAGATGAATCTCCACCGTGCGCTTGTCGCGAAAAGCTACGTCAAAGACAGTTCCCACGGCAACGATCTCGCTGTCGCCCGCGTCAACGACAAACGGACGTTCTTCGTGCGCGACATCGAAGCGCGCTCGGCCGCGGCCTAGTCGTAGACGGCGCTCGCCAGATCGAAACCATGCTCGGATCGTGGTGTCACCGTCCAAGGTCAGGCGAGACCCATCCGGAAGTGAAAACTCGCGCACCTCGCCAGCTTCGGTCGAATATTGGAGCGATGCGTCCGCGTGGCCCTGCGCCATTTGTGTCGTATCCGCTTCCGGCCAGAAGGCTGGTGCTCCGCTCGCGCGCCATGCGACGAAGCCTATGAGCGCCATGCATCCGATTACGGTGATCCAGACGCGTTTGGCCGTCCCGCGCACCGGCTTGGGCGGCGGCAGGTTTTCCCAATCGACGCGCTTGCCGGCGGAATGAAGGCCAGCGATGCGATTATAGGTCGCGCGATGCAGCGCACCACGCGCGAGCCATCGCTTAAATTCCCGCTCGTCTTCCTCACTCACATTCTCATCGTTCATGATAACGAACCATTCGCCGGCCTCGCGGCGGAGCTGATCTTGCTCATAGCGATGTGTTTCAGCCATTGGCGTTCACCCTGTGATCGAGATAGAGCAGTGCCTTCTTCATATGGTATTTGACACCGTCAACGGTGATACCGAGCTTCTCGGCGATCTCCTGATAGGTCAGTTCTTCCTGCCGATGGAGCCGGAATACTTCCCGCGTTCGCGATGGAAGTTCTGAAAGCGCCTCCTCGTAGCGGCGCATGAAATCCGACGCCTCCATCATCCATTCCTGTTCCGGATCGACCCACAACTCGTGGGCCTCGTCCACCGGGACATGGTTTGCTCGATCATGGGCGCGGGGACGCCGCGTGCGCTCCCACAACAGACTTCGGGCAATCGTGCGGAGATAGGCAGCGGGGGTGCGCACCTTAGACCTAGGGCGCGCCTCGACGAAATTGACAAATGTGTCCTGAACAAGGTCGTGCACCTCATCTTGGTTCCGGATCGATCGGCGGAAGAGGCGTGCGAGGCGCGGCGCCTCCGACCGGAACAACCGGTCGATCAACCGATCATTTTCGCCGGTTTCCGGCACAGGGGCGCGATCATTATCGGATCGGTTCATGCCGCAATACCCGCTGCAGAACGCCGCGTGCGCCGAGACGAGGTCTGAAGATTTGGTGGCATGGAATTGAAAGCCGATCAGCAAAGCATGACGCAGCATTGCCCGTGTGCAGGCCAATTGCGTAACGATGTGACGGCCGACCCGCATAGTCGGGCGTTTGTAGATCAGGAGACGGGTTCACCCATCCCCTTCGCGCATCATGACGAGGGTAGCTTGTCGTTGCAACAGCAGAATTTACGCCGCGCCCGCTCAGCACCGGTCCTGAGCGTGGCAACCGTCCGGCACAGGATCAGATATTGCCCGACTCTGACGCGGCAGCGCGTTCGAGCTCAGCCAGTTTCTCGGTGCAGATTTCCCGGACGATCGCGCTCAGCTCCTGCACGCGCTCGCCCAGCCATGCGAGATCTTCCGCGCTGATCCGATAATGTTTCGAATAGCGGGCTTTGACATAGGCGTCCTTCAAGAGGCTGAAGCGGCGGCGCGACTGCCTGTCGTCGTCGGGCCAGACATGGACGAGGCGCCGGTCGACCTTCCTCGCCTGGTTGCGGAGATTTTCCAGATTATGGCTGTGCGGCGTGTACAGCGTGCAGGTCAGCAGCAACGTGTGATAGAGACGCTCAGTAGCCTGATGCAGCTGAAACGCGGCATTCTTTCGAAACCCTTGATTTTGAGCAGCTTCGAACATGGCAAAGAACTCGCCGGCGCTCGGGTACCATTCGTCAAAATATTCGCGTGCCAGCGCGAGCGCATCCGCAGGGCGCTTGGGTCGTGGCGTCGCGAGCTCGCTGTCGTCCGATTGATACAGCGCAACCGCATCCTTGACGACGTCCAAGAAAAAGAAGCGTCCATCGGCGAGATTATTATTCACCTCTTGGAGCGTGTGGACGATCAGGCTCACCGGATGACGCAGCCGGTGAAGAACCATATAATCGCGCGCCAGCCGGTTCTCGAGATGATACCAATATTCGTGATCGGTAAGTTCGACCTGATTGACGATGACGAGGATGTCATAGTCCGAGACATAGCCCTTCTCGGTGTGCGGCTCGTATATCCCCTCGCCGCGCGCCATCGAGCCATAGAGAATGACTTTCAGGATCCGGCCAGCCTTGCGTTCGCCGTTCGCGAGCTTGTGGGCATCTTCGAATTCTTCGAAAATCGCCTGCACGATGGCCTCGAGTTCGCGCTGGCCGCGGGCGGGAAGGTGCGTAATGTCCGTGCGCATGACAATTCTTCCTGCATGACTGGGGGCCATCAGGCAATGGGCGACGGGTTATCGCGCTGCTGGATCGTCAGAGTCTGATCGATCGCGACAAGCGCCGCGGCAAGTTCGCGACGAACCAAATCCTCCGAAATGCCAAGGGCCGCGGCGATCGCCGGATAGTCGAGGCTGCCGCGGGAGGACAATGTGAACACGTCTCGGGCAAGAGGCGGCAGCGCGGCGATGGCGGCCGCCAAGCGCTCGGGATCGATGCTTTCACGGCTGCCGGGGCCGGTTGCGGCGCGGATCCAGGCGCCGATCCACACGCCCGCGCGATCGACGCGACAAGGTGCCCGATCGGCGATGAGCACGCGGTCTTCGGCCGCCCAGGCCTGCCTGGTCGCCTCAATGAGACCTGACGGAGCGGTGTCGTCGGCATCGACCGCAAGCACGGCCTGCACGCGTGCGAGAAGTTCACGTCGACGTCTGCGACGGCTGACGACGCCCAAGAACCTGCTTTCGTCGGCGAGTTGGTCGCGCAGTTCCCGGAGGAGCGCGCAAAGATGAACGGTGTCCATGGAATATATCCTTGATGGCAGCCGAGGACTCCAGCGGGTACGCAACCCGCTGTCCTCGCTTCCATCCTTCCCACTCCCCTTCCTGTCCGACACCGATCGCGCAGTCGTGGGATGCATCGATCAGCCATTGAGTGCCGACGAGCGGGCAGGATGCCGCGCACCATCGAACCTTGCGATAGTGTCGGGCAAAGTAAGTTCGCCCCCCGGAAATTCTCACTGGAAAGTCCGGGGGTAGTGATCAGCAATCACGATGACCGATGAACTGCGCAGACGCGCCGAGCGCGCCGCCTATCGGGGTCGATCTTGAATTCACACAATCCAAATCTTCGGTTCGACGCTGCATGCGTGCGCCAGCCATCGATCTATGCGCGGCAGCTAGCTGCCGCGCATTTGCCGTCGCACTTCTCTCGCGATCAGTTTGTCCGCGGTGAATGAGCTGAGATGGCGTCGGGAGGAAAAACCCAGCGCCGCGATGCCATTTTCGCCAGCCGACCCAGCACCTTATGCCCGCGCCGTCACGATCCCCCAGCATCTGACTGGTGCGATCCTCGCGAATATGATGCGTTGTTGCGGTGCGATCGCCGCGCGTTCGCGTGGGAATGGCTACGGCGGAACGGATTCTATCGCAGCCTTTGGAGCGCGCGTGATACACTGCCGTCAGACGCGCCCAAATGTGTTGGCCTCGTCGCATGGGTCGATCCGGCTCTCGCATCTCCCGTGGCGCGACCGATCTGGAGCACAAAACTGGACCCGAAGGTTGTGAGGAGTCACTTGACCGGCCGGCGAGCGGCTTCGAGTGACCTGTTCGATATTCGGGACTTCGCGTCATTCGTCTCGGTTGAAATTGATGCGAGCCAGACGGAACATTGGCTATTCAGTGACGGGCACTGGATCGTCAGGCTGGACGTGCATGGCGGTTCGCTACTCGGCGGCCCGGCAAGACTTGAATATCAATTGAGTGGCGTACGATCGGCAAAACCAAAACTGGAAGCACTACGACAGTTGCTCGCCCTGTTTGAAAATGGCCGCTTACCAAGGTCAATGATTCCCCGCGAACAGCGGGCTGCAAGGTGGATAATGGAACTTCGTATCGGCGATGCAATACTTGCCGGCGCCAGCGAACAAGAGATCGCGAGGGAATTGTTCCCAGATGCAATCGCGCCCAAGCGCTGGCGCCGAGAAAATTCGTCTCATCGCCTGAGGGTGCAACGGCTGGTTCGGACAGCCCGAAGTCGTCTTTCCGATCCGCTGGGAGGGCCATGGTTCGAATAATTTGTCGCAAATAGCCGGTGCCTGGGGGCAATTTGCGGGCTGCACACATGTCATCGCTATCTTGCGCGCTCACCATATTTGGCTGCCGAATCTTCTGCGTAGATGCTGCGAGACGCTCGCCGCGTAGCGCAGTTGCCTCCAACCCGTCGGGCTATGATAGACGCCGATCGCCTTCCAATAATCGCCGGCCGCCGCGAGCCCCGACAGGAATATCCAGCGCGCCGCCTCCGCATTGAAACAGGCATCGTTCTGGAGCCAATGCCGAACATGGGTTTCGGGCCGCCCCACGAGCGTCGCAATTTTGGGCACCCACCAGCTGTTGATTTGCAACGGCCCCAGATCATGAGTGCCATTGCTGTTGACGACAGCGGCGCCGATCCAGCCGCCTTCCTGATCGCGCAGACCCCAAAGCGTGCGTTCGAGCCACGGCTTGCCATGGGCGGCGCTGCGGATGCAGCGAGCGATCTCAGCATCGCCCGTCGCGACTGGCGCGCGAGCCATTGCCGGCAGTGAGATGCCGAATGCCAAGGTGAAGATGGCCGCCGTCACCCCAAACCGCAAACCTTGCGAAGCGCGGACCCCGATAGGCGCGCTGGCGAGTTCGGCTGTCCGTGGAAACGGGAATATGTTCATCGATCATGTCCTTGCTGTCGGGAATGCGGTTGCTCTGCGGGCTCGGGATCAGTCGGTGCTTGCGCGCGCTGGCTCTTCGTCGAGCCAGCGAGAATGCCGTTCAGATAGGAATCGAGCTTCGACATGCCGTCTCTCGCGCGGCCCGCGAGCATTTCCGCAAGCGATGGCGGACGCAGAACCTCGTTCCATTCGCGCTCGCGCTCGGCCCTTCGCTCGGCGCGATCCGCACGCGTGCTCAGCATCAGCTCGCGCGCCCGGTCGAGACTTTCAGCGAGCCGGGCGCCGCGGATGTGGTGGCTGTCGCGCCAGAGACGTCCCAAGCCTTCGAGCGAGGACGTCTTTTCGCCAGAATGCTTCTCGAGCTTCTGCACGAGGCGATCACGGTCCTCGGTCCAGAGTTTCACGCCGTAACGAGCACGAGTGATGGCGGTGTAGTAATTCTGGCCATTGACGAGGCCCGATCCGACCGGGGCAAGGACATAGACGCGGTCATAGGTCTTCGACTGCGCCGAATAGACAGTTTCGGCGTAGCCATAATCCCAGGTGCGATGAACGGAGAGGTCGATCTTCTGCGGCTCGACGCTCCGGTCCCAGCGAATAGTCGCGATCGTCCCGTCTAGACGCTCGATCGTCCCGCGCTCCGCATTTTTGAGGCCGAGCTCCCTGGTCGCAAGCCGCCACTGAATGCGATCGCCCGCGGCGATGTCGCGTTTGTCCTCGACGAACACATTGACTTGCGACGCGCGGCCGAGACGGGGATTCCAGAGGATCGTCCCACCCTTCTCGTCGACAAGCCGCACGAGCTGGCGTCCGCGAGCATCGCGTGCGATACCGTCGACACGATATTCGGCGCCGGCGGCGATACCGAGCCCGGCATTGTCGCGGGCGAAGGTCACGACCTGGCCACCCGAATAAAACCGGGCAAAATGCTTCTCCTGGTCGGTCATACCGGAGGGCGAAAGAATATCGATGCGCGCGTCTTCGGCGGCAACGGCCCCTTCCCGCTTCAGAACTTCGCGGATCTGCGTGTTGACGATCAGCCTGGTCGCGTTGTCGAGAACCAAGATATTGGTCTTGTCGCGGTTCTCGGGTTTGAGCCGCGTCCATTCCGCGACGAGGTTAGCCGCAAGTTTGTCCGCGCCCTCGCCGCTGACGATCTTGTCGAGCGATTGGAGTGACGCGGCATAATCCCCGCTGCGCGCGCTCGCCACCGCGGCCTTCATCGACTGGGTTTGCTGTCGGACCGCCTCCGTCAGTTCAGCCGTCGGCAGGCCCAGCTTCTGCATCAGCCAGAATGGTTTGCCCTGCTCGATCGCCCCGGTCTGCTTGTTGTCGCCGAGAAGAAGAACGCGCGCACCGGTGTCGTGGCTGATCTGCAATATCCGCTGCGCTTGTCGGCTACCGAGTTGGCCAGCCTCGTCGACGACCAGGACATGACGGTCGGTAATATCATGCCCGCCGCCGCCTAGGAGCGCGGCGACGGTACGAGAGTCGATACCCGCGTCCTGGCCGAGTTTCGCGGTCGCCGATGAGGTCGGCGCCAATCCGATGAAGGTCCAGCCCGGATCGGCCGCGGCCTTCAACTGCTTGATGAGAGTCGATTTGCCCGAGCCGGCGACGCCGTGAACACCCATGACGCGGTCACTGGATATCGCGATTTCGGCGAGCACCTGTCGCTGGTCATCATTGAGAATGCTCCCGCGCAGCGACGTGTCGATCCGTTCCCGCGACGCAAGCGGAACCCCATCGCCAAGGCTTAGCGAGATATGCGTCGATAGCGCGATCTCGAGCCGCGCGGCGCGGCGCGAGGTTCTGCCGCGCGTAAGGACTTGGTCACCGGTGGGCTCTCTCGTCTTTAGCAGCTTGAGCCGTGCTTCATGCTCCTCGAAGAGGGGGCGAATGTCTCGGAACCGAACATCGCCCACATGCGACGCGAGCCCGGTGCGGATGAGCCGACCAAGGTTATTGACCGCTTCGCGTGTCTCCGACTGGCGAAGCCCGAACAGCGCAGCGCGGCGCACGGTTGCAGTATCGGCGTCCAGATGCTTCTCCTCTCGCGCATCGGCGGCGTCGCGGACAGCTTCGAGCGCGGGAATGTGAGCCTTCGATCGCTCTGCCCATTGGGCATGGAGCGTGTCGAGATCGACTTTCTGCTTGGGGGGCCGGGTCGCGAAGAAAGAAATCGATCGCTCGGCCTGGCCCTGGAAACCATGTTCCTTCGCGTGCGCATTGATCTGCTCGGCCCGGCGCGACGTCGCATCGATCAGCTCCTTGGGGACACCCCGAATCTCGAACAACCCCCGGCGCGGGTCGAACTCGATCTCGTAACCAATCCCCCTGAGGTCATGGGCGAGGTCGTTGCGATAGATCTGGCCGGCGACCATCTGCTCGGCGAACATGGCGCGGGATTCGAGGCTCACCATCTGCTCGTCACCGGCATGGCGGGTCATGTTGAGGATGACGACATGGGTATGGAGGTGCGGATCGAGCTCGCGCGAGGCATGTTCGGTAAAACGCGCATAGAGAAGCTGGCCCGTCGTCTCGTGGGTAATCTTGCCGTCCATGCGCCGACGGAGTTCGGCATGCTCCTCGATCCAGGCGATGGCCGTCCCGACCGCGCGCTCATGCGCGGCGATGATCCTTTCATCGCCCGTCACCAGTGCCATGATCGACACCGACTTCGGGGCTTTGACGGCAAAGTCCCACCCCGGATGATGCTGAACTTCGCCATTCCGGATACGCCCGAGTTGCTGCCCATCGACCTTGCCGGCGAGCAGCGCCTCGAACGCCTTGCGGTCGACCGGCCCCGAAAGACCGAGGTCGGCCGCAAGCTTCCCGCCCCACTCCGAGGGCTCATCCCCACCCTTGGTGTAATAATCGCCGATCGTATAATAGCGGGCGATATTGCCGGGTTTGCCTCCAAGGCGGCGCGGATGGATCATGCAGGCTTCGCGGGCCGGCGGCGACCGCCCGGACGACCGTGCTGCCGTAGGGTGCGATCCCAGTGCGGGGCGATGATTTCGAGGGGCGTGGCCGGATTATCGGGCGAACCATCGGCGGGCGCGTCCCGGTCGGTTGGCGCCTCCCCATTCGTGTCTTCAGGCGCGGGATCGGACGCGCCCATCGGGAGATCGAGCTTCAGCTCGGGCGCATTCGCATTCGCTTCGCGCTTCCCGGACCGTTTGCGCGCTGGCGCACCGTTCTTCGCCGGTTTCGCCGATGACGGGGCAGCCTCTACCGAACCTGATGGTGACGGCGGCGCGGGCAGAGGCGCGATGCGATGCGGAAGTCGACGGCGTTCGGTAAATGCCTCTCCAATGGATGGCAGGTCGTTGTATCGATCCGCAAAGCGAACGACGGGCAGGTCGCGACCGAACCGCAGATAGCCCGACAGGTTCGGGAGGTTCGTGACCTCGGTGTGCATCACAAGAGGTCGCGTCACCTGGATGCGCGAGAGATTGACCCCGTCGCGCATGTCGTTGACGCCGTAGCTCATCCCCTCGTTCGCCTCGACCTGCTCGACCTGTCCCAAATTCTCGCTGACGTGCTTGGCGGTGGGGGTATCGTTCGCCCGGAGCGCGACCCAGGTCGAGCAATAGCCGGTGATCGCCGCGGCATCCTGGATGCCGTATGTCGCCTCGAGCTGCGGATAAGACTGGAACCCGAGGATGCCGCAGCCGCCATATTTGCGGGCGCGTGCGAGAAAGTCCGAAAGCGATGGCAGTTTCTGGAGCGAGGGTAGCTCGTCGATCACGCAATAGAGGCGGCGCTGCTGATCGGGTTTCAGGCTCATGATCGCGCTGATCGCGATATCGAGCCAGACCGTGATGAGGGGGCGGAGCGAGGGAAGCTGGTCGGCCTTCACGGTGACGAACAGCCAGCTGTCGTCCCCCTCGGTCGCCACCCAGTCGCGGATCGAAAGCCCGTCGTCGGTATCATCGAGATAGGCGAAGCTGCGCATCACCGACGCGAGCTCAGCCTGGACGCCCGCCGACGTGCGTTCGCCCTCCATCGAGATAAACGCCGCCGCATCGGTCCCTGCGGCGAAGGCGGACAAATCCTTCAGCGAGGAGCGGACGATGGTGTGAAGGAGGATCGATATATAGGTGCGTCCCTGCGCTGCGAGCTTGCGCAGCACGGCGACCAGAGTACCGCGCGCGGCCTTAGGCCAGAAAGGATCGCCATGCTTGTCGGGGATCGTCGATTCCGCGATCTGGTCATAATGATAATCGTGCGGAACATCGACCCAGGGCGACCAGATGGCCGACCGTTCGTCGAGGGGGTTGAGCAGGATGTCCTTCCCCTCGCGGTAGAATTTCTCGACGAAGGTGCCGGCGGTGTCGTAAACGATCGCCCGCTTGCCCTTGGCGCGGATGCCCTCGAGCATCTTGACGATCATGTTGGTCTTGCCCGTGCCGGGAGCGCCGCAGATCAGAACATGCTCGGTTTCAAAAGCGTTCGGGACGTTGATGCCCCCGATCGCGAAGCTGCCCTTCGCTTCGCCGCGAAGCGCGCGTCGTACCTGACGGACTGTCCCGAAGTGGGCCCCGCGCAGATATTCATTGGAACCGAGCCCCTTCCCTGTCCGGGTAAAATAGAACCAGGCGAAGACAAGTGCTGCGAGCGCGAACACCCCGGACAGGATCGCCCCGCCGATGAGATCGCTCTCGAGCTTTTCGAGCGCCTGCTTCGCGATCACAGAATCGACCAGCCAGTCGGCCGACGTCCAATATTCGCGGCCATCCGGGGTGCGGAACAGGACCGGGTCGTTCGTCCCCGGCGCGGCGTCGGCCTTGAAGTTTGCCTCAATGAGCTTGGTAAGGACGAAGCGCTGATAGGCATCCGATTTTTCGAAGGCGTACCAGATGGCGCCGATGACCCAGATGCTGAGCCCGGCGAGGGTGGTCTGGAAGAAGACCTGGGTGGTCATCCTCACATTGTGGACGATGGCCTGGCCGCCGCGCGTCCAGCTGCCGAGCGTGTCGTTGCGGAAGATGCTCATGACGACGCGCCTCCCCCCAGAGCGGGAAGGTCGCCAGCGGTGATCAGTCCCCGGTCGAGGAGTAGCCGCTTTGTATCTTCCATCCCCTTTGCGAGCGATTTGGGCGCGCGCGCGCCGACGTCGGACGCGAGGATCGCGAGCACTTGGATGACGGTCGAATGAAGTTCGTCGAAGCGGGCATGGAAGCCAAAGGGGTCGGCGCCGTTCAGCTGTTCGAGGGCGTCACGAACGAAGGCCGCGGTAGAGGCGCCTGCCGCATCCGCATCGGCCGCGAGCCGGTCGTATAGATCGTCGGGAAGACGAATAGTCAGTCTTGCCATGGCAAGCTCCTGGTCTGGAGCTTCGGCAAGTGAGGACGCGTAGCCCCTCTTATATAGCAAAACCGGCTCTGACAGGCAAATCGATGAAGGATATTTCGAGGTTCTGGCCTGTCGCAATCATCTCGATCCAGCTACGGTCGGCTTGAAAAACGGTTCAAACAAAACTATCTGAATGCCGTAAGCGTCGTATTTTGGTGAAGCCATGCCGAGCCTGTCGAAACAGATTCTGGATTATGTCCCCGAGGGGAAAGTCGTCGATCGCGCGCAGATTGCGCTCGACGCCGATTATGATTCCATTGGCCGCGTGCTGCGCAAGCTGGTCGACGATGGTAAACTCGTGCGTGTCGGTCGCGGCCGTTACCGCAGGCGGGCACGCGGCTCGACTATGTCCTCGAACTCGATCGCCGATCGTGTTGCGCGACGCGTGGCTCGTTCAAAGCGCAATGTCTTCCTGCGCCGGGATTTCGAGACGTTTGGCAGCTATGATGCCGTTGGGCGCGCCCTGCGGAGGGTCACCGAGGAGGGCCGCCTCGTCCAGATCGGCTACGGGCTCTATGCGCGCGCCGAACGCTCGCCGGTGACCGGCAAGCCCGCCCCCGTCGTCGGGATCAAGCGGCTCGCGACCGAGGCCCTCAAGCGGCTGGGGAAAACGGTCTCCGATTCCGGCCAGACAAGAGATTATAACAGCGGCCGAACGAACCAAGTCCCCACCGGGCGAACGATTGCCGTCAAGAACCGTGTCCGCCGCCGGATCGGCTATGATGGCGCCTATGTCATTCTCGAACGCGCCTGACGCAAGAACGCTCGGGCGCGTCGCAGGTGCGCTGCGCGTCGACGAAGCGTTCGTCGAGAAAGACTGGTATGTCGTCTAGGCCATTCAGGTCCTTCTCAACTGGCCACGCCCGACCTTACGCCAGTGTTTTCAGGGGGAACGTCGCTCCTAAAAGCGCACGGGCTGATTCAGAGATTTTCAGAGGAGTTAGATTTCAAGCTCATCCTCTCGGACGCATTCTTGGAAAAGTCTCCGGGGCAAAAACGTAGTGCGTTGAGCGCCTTCAAGAACGGACTCGCCGATGCCTGGGCGGCAGCGGGATTCGTCATAACCGGGGTCGAAGCCGGAAGTGGCAACGGGTTCATCCAGATCGACATGGACTATCCAACGATCCTCGATGGGCATGACGCGCTCCGCCCCCATATCCAGGCCGAGATATCCGCCAAGCCCACGCCGCTTGCGACCGGCGAACGGCCGCTGGCATCTTTCGTCCATCAGTATCGTGGATTGGAACCCGAGATCACCGCGATTGCGTGCGTCGATCCGGTCGAGACAGCCGCCGACAAGCTGAGCGCCTTCTGCTGGCGGGTGCTCACCCGCGACCGCGAGAGGGTCGGTGATGACCCGACGATCGTGCGTCATCTTCACGATCTCGCGGCGCTCGAAGCGACCGCTTCCGCAAACGCGCAGTTCCCTGCCCTGGCTGAAGAGACGATTATGGCCGATTCGCATCGCGGTGGCGGCGCACTGGAAGGCATGCTCCCTGCGCAACGCATGGCGGCCCTGGTGGAGCACCTGCAATCAGACACGCTCTATGCGGATGAATATGCCCGCTTCGTAGGCGGAATGGCCTTTGCCACTGAACAGAAATTCCCACATTTCCGGAAGCCGTCGGGGCGCTGGAGCGGCTTTGCAGGCCGGTACCGGCCAAATAGAGTCGGTACCGGCGTTTTTCCATGTGGCAGCTGCGGCAGCCAAAAGATGCCAAATGAAATCAGAAGCTTGCACCCAATGGCTGCCAAACGCGGCCGCAACCGGCAGCCGCGGCTGCCAGATGACGCCATCTTGGTCGAGCCAGGATATCCACATAACTAGCTGAATTAGAATGAGGAACAGATCCGCAGCACCCGTGCGTAGGGTGCATTACAAACGCCAACGGCGTGCGTCCGCCCACCGCAGCGACGTGTCGCTGCGACACCTCGTGCCGGAAGGCGCGGGGGTTCCCCCCGCCGGGGGGGATTTCTTCATCTGCCGGCGGCACGCCGGCCAGGATAATTGACGTTTGATCATGGCGCATTCCTTCGGATAGAATTGGAAGCTGGCGGGCAGACCATTTGAAGGATGATGGTTATGCCCAAGAAGAGTGAACGTGAACGCCTCGCCGATCTCGAAGCGCGTCAGCGCAAGGTCGCCGAGGACGTGGAGAATGCCCGCCGCGCCCTGCGCGGCCGCTATGCGTCGATCATCGGCGAGCTTGCCGTCGAGGAACTGACCGAACGCGAATTTCGAGAGCTTGTAGGCCTTGCTATCCGGTCCGGCGGCGAAGCGGCGGTGGGGGCACTCAAATCCCTGCCGATACGTCCCGCCAAGTAACGCTATCCCGAAGGGATGCCCCTGCGACGAGCACGGCGAAGCCGCGCGCAGGAGGCCGATGGCATCGCCATCGCATCGCCCGCGCGACGGACCCCGCCAGGGGTCCACGAGCGCGGGCGACCTTCCCTTACACCAAAAAGAAAAGGGACGGCCCGGCACTCCGGACCGTCCCTTTGCGCCGCCCGATCAGGCGGCGAGACGCTGGTCGATAAGGCGGAAGAAATGCGCGGGCACGCCCTTCGCGCGGACCAGCCGGGCGAGATGTGACTGAAGCCCCGAGCCTTCGCAGACCAGGGCTTCCACCGGGTTCAGTCCGAGCAGTTGCTCATTGCGCATAAACCCCGCGCGTTGCCCGAACTTGCTGCTGAGGGTGAAAGCGACGAGCGGTGTTGCGGTCCGGGCCGCCCATGCAGCGGCAATGGCATCGCACCCCTTGGACTGCGCGGTCGTCGCCAGCACCATCGCCGGGATGCGCACCTTGATCTGGTCGAGCCGCTCGGTCAGCAGGGCGTGATCTTCCCATTGCTGCCCGCCCGAGAAGATCACCACGGGCCCCTGCGGGGCGTGGGCGTCGATCCGGCGCTGACGCCGCGCGGCGAGGAAATCGGTCGCCGCCACCACCGCGGCGGTGCGCTTGCTCGACACCAGCGACCCCCGGGGTGCCGCCCATGGGCGTCCGGTTTCGGCGGCGAAGGTCTGGGCGGCATAGTCGCGCATGCAGGCCACCGCGTCGCGCGCCTCGTCGAGAGAATGGCAGAAGGTCTGCGCCTCCTCCAGCTCGGCGGTCAGGATCTCGCTGCCGTCGGCGTCGCGGACGAGATCCTTGACCTTCAGCGCGGCCTTGTCGGCTTCGGCATCGAGCTGGTCCGCGACCTTGTGGAAGCTGTGGACGATGCCCCAAGCAATGCGGTCGGCGATCCCTTCGAGGCGGGTGTCGCGGAACAGATCGAAGAAGGTGCGGACCGCCATTTCCGTAGCGAGCTCCGCCGCGTGGGGGAGCGGCATGTCGGCGTCGGTCGGCTCGTCGGCATAGCCCATCCGGAAGCCGCCCGTGGTTTCGGTGAAGGCGTTTTCGAAGGCGGGCGACACGGTTTCCGCGGCGATGAGGTCAGCGATTTCTTGGTCGGTGCGAGTGGTTTGTGTATGCTTCGTCATGAGAACCTCCTTGAAAAAGAGGTCTCCTTCCCTGCACGGGCTCTGAGCGACGGGGTCAAGGATCGGGCGCAGCCCGACCGCGCAGCGGCGATGGGGGTCACGATTTTCTTTGGCGGCCACCGGCACCCGATGGGCTACGCCGCGCCCGCCGCGCCGAAGAAAATGGTGGGGCCCCGTCGTCCTTGAGGCCGGCGCTGCCCCCGTGCCACACTAAAAAGAGTTGAGAGAGAAGAAGAGGCTTGCGAAGCGGGGGCTCGATGCCCCCGATTCGCAAATGGTTGCATCAAACGCGATTATTTGCGGAAGGTCTCCGCCAGACCGGGAGGTGCGCCGCAACGGTGCTGGTCAGCCCTTCGAAGGGGAAGCGAGAGAGGATGAAGATAGTTGGACGCGTGTGAGCAGACCGAACGGGTGGACAGCGCATCGCGGATGATCCTCGCCACGCCGCGGCAGTTGTTCCGTACCTATTTTGACGCCGAGAAGATGAAGAGTTGGCGGGTGCCCGATGGCGCGACGGGCACCTATTCGGTGCTTGAACCGCAGCCCGGTGGGCGTTTCTGCCTAAATCTCCTCTATTCCGATCGGGCGGAGATCGACGGGCCTGAAGCCGCAATCGAAATCATCACCGGCACATTCACCGAGTTCCTACCCGACGAGCGTGTGGTCGAAGCGATTCGCTACACGAACGCCGACGCGGCTTATTCCGGCATGATGACGTTGACCCTCACGATCGAGCCAGCGAAAGTCGGCTCCAAAGTCTCGCTCCACGCGACCGGCATGCCCCCGGCGCTGGAGGTCACCGCCCATCGCGCGACACTTGCCGCAGCGCTACGGCGGCTGGCGCTGCTGACCGAATGAACGAGGAAGGCGGCCGCCTCGCAAGAAAGGCGACCGCTCATTTTCTTAACGTCGTTCGAAGGCTTCTCCGGTCGGCGGCATATAGGCCTCGAACGGATTGCCGTCATGCAAATGTCCGAACGGCGTCATGACATAGCTCGAACCCTCGCGCCCCACCGCGCAGATGACATAACGGGGCTCGCCCGACGCCGCATCGGTACATTCCATCAGGGCGAGGTCGCCTTTTTCCGCCGCACGGCGGAGCGTCGCGAAGTTCCGCCGATAAGCCTCAGGAATCGCCATCGCCGTCACGCCGTCAGGCGGAGGCCGGGGCCCCGCTGTGCCGCCGGGCGCGAAACGTCATCCGGCTTCTTGAAGGCATGAATCGGCACCCCGGCCTTGCGGAGGAGCTGGTAAAGATTGGCCTGAAGCCCCGACCCCTCGCAGAGCAAAGCCTCGACTGGCTTCAGCTCGGCGAGCTTGCGGTTGCGGTTGAAGGCGGTTTTCCGCCCCGAGCCATAAAGGCCATAGGCAACGAGTGGCACGCTGTTCTCGGGACGCGCCGCCCATGCGGCGGCGATCGCGTCGGCGCCCTTGCGCTGGCCGGTCGTCACTAGCGTCATATGCGGCACGCGGGCCTTGATCTGGTCGAGCCGCGCCCACAGCGGTTCCCAGTCGGCCCAGACGGCGGGACCCGAGAAGACGACGATCGGGCCTTGCGGGAGGGTCCGTTCGCGCGCGGCGAGCGCCCGCTCGCGCAGAAAATCTTGCGCCGCGATCTGGCTCGCCATCGAGACGGACGACGCCCGGGTTCCCTTCGCCGGCGACCATGGCCAGCCGGTGAGCGCGCGATACATTTCGGCGGCATAATCGCGCATGCATTCGATGGCGTCGCGCTGTTCCGCGAGCGAGCGGCAGAGGAGCTGCTTCTCCTCCAGGCTCGTCGCATAGACTTCGCTGAGGTCCGGCGTGCGCGCGAGATCACCGAGTTCCTGCGCAATTGAATCTTCGCGGCGCGCAAGCTTTCCGGCCGTGAAATGGAATGAATTGACGAAGCCCCATGCGATGTCCGGAGCGAACGCTTCGAGGCGCGTGTCGGTGAAGAGGTCGAAGATCGCGGCGATCACGCCGCCGCATTCGGCCTGCGCGGCGAAAGGCTCGGGCATGTCGAGATCGCTCGGCTCGTCCCCGGCGGAGACGATCGAGAGCGGGATTGGGTCGCCGAAGGCGGCCTGAAATTCAGGCGTGGCGATGGCCTCGGCGTATAGCTGTTTCAGGTCGGCGAAGCGGTCGACGGACGCGGGGTTGGCGTTGGTCATGATGGGCCTCCAGTCAGCAAAAATGAAAATCGGCCGGAGCGGCTGCGCCGCCCGGCCGCACGAGGATCAGTGGAGCGTTGCGCCCGCAGGCTTCCGCGGCGCCGGGCTGGCAGCGATGCCGTCCAGCGGGCGCAGCCCGTTGACGACCTCCCATGCGAGGACGGGCGCGAGCGGTTCGAGCGCGGTTCCGGCGACGATGTCGAAGACAGCGGCGATGACGGCGCCGCATTCGATGAGACGAATCTGGGCCATGACGGCCTCCCAAGCTGGATGAGAAAAATGGGCCGGGAACCGAAGCCCCCGGCCCGTCAAGCCTGACCGTCAGAACGGGACCTCATCATCGACGTCGGCGCCGGCGCCCGCGCCATTATCCATCAGCGCGCCGTCGGTGCCTGCGGTGCTCTCGCCGAACCCGCCGCCCTGCTCACCGTCGCCATAGTCGCGGCGCGACGAGCGGATCGCGGGACCGAAGTCGTCGCGGCGCTGCGGGCGCCGCCACGCGACGCGGTAGCCATCCTGCTCGGACCCGAAGAGCGCGATCGGGAGCGGTTCCGGGAGGCTCGGGTCGTCGATCGAGCCCTGAAGGAAGACTTCGCCGGTGGTATTTTTGGCGACGGCTTCCCAGAGAGCGCCGAGTTGGACCCAGCGATTGCCGACGTTGAGCGCGACGATCTCATAGGCCGGGGCCCGCTCGTGATCGCTCTCGACCGGACGAAGGCCGAGACGCGGCAGATCGATGGTGCGGGTCGCGATCGACCCCATCAGACGGCCGTTCCGATTGCTGAATTCACCAATATTCATGGGACTTTCCTTTGACGTTCATCGCTCCGGCCAATCCCGAAGCGACACCCGCCAAGGTCCCCCTCTCCTCTCTGTCCCGCCGCCGCCGTCCGGCGCCGCGGCCTGCGGTCGCACCCGCCCTCGCGCCCTCACGCACCCGCTCGCTTCAGGCGCGCGGATGCGCTATGCAGGTCGCATGGATGCCGAGACGATGAGGACGGTTGCGCGGCTCGCGCGGTCGCGCGCGGATCGCGGCAGTTCCGCGGCGCATGGTGACGGGCTCCAGCGGCTCGGGGCCGCGCGGGCGCTGCGCCAGCTCGCGATCGATCTCGAAGTCTCGGCCGATGCGTGCGAGGTCAGTCCCCCGCCATCCCGTCGGCGCGGCCGACCGGCCTAGCTCCACCCGGCCCCCGCGCATTTCCCTTTCGGCAGCCAATCGTTACCCTTCAGGGCCGAGATCCGGCGCAGCCGGAGCTCGGTCGGAGCGGCGCGCAGCGCCGCGGAGATAGAGCGGCGGTGCCCGCGGCAGCGGACAGCCGCCCCGCAGCGACATCCAACCATCTGCGGATCAAGCACAACAGTCCGGTGCCAGGCTATTCCAGGGGACAGAGTCTCGAACGCGCCGCAGGCGCGCTGCCAATGCGGCGCGCCTGCGATCGGTCGGACGGCAGTCTCAAGATAAGAGAGGCGGCGGCCGCTAACGCCGCCGGTAGTGTCATTCCGCGATGCGAGGGGTCAGAGCGAGCGGTAGCTCGCGGTCCGGTGACGGCGCGGTCGCGGTGTTGCGCGTGAAGGTCGCCGGACCGCCCACAGAGCGGCGGCCAACGTCAAGACCAATTTCATTGAGGCGTGCCCAAAGCGCGGACGATCTAAGGGCGGGACCTTCCGGAGGATAAGACCGGGCTATTTTGCCTTGGCGCGGCCACGCGGGGCCTTGCCGCCGCCGCCCCGACCCTTGGTTCCGAGGCCAATGGCCTTGGCGAGAGTGCGGCGGGTCTCGGCATAATTGGGCGCGACCATCGGATAGTCCTTGGGAAGGTCCCACTTCGCGCGATACTCGTCGGGGGTCATGTTATAGGCCGTCATCAGGTGGCGGCGGAGCATCTTGAGCTTCTTGCCGTCTTCAAGGCACACGATGTAATCGGGCTTCACGGAGGCGCGGATCGAGACGGCGGGCTCCTGTTTGACTTCGGGGGGCTCGGTCACGCCAAGACCGGCGAGGGCTTCATGGACGGACCGAATGACGAGGGGAATGTCGGATATCGCGACGCTGTTGTTGCTGACATGAGCAGCCACGATATCGGCGGTCAGCGTTACGAGCGTTTCGGAATCGTCCATGCGTTCACCCTTCGAATGCCAAGCTATCTAACTTTACCAATAGCAGGCATTCCACCGGGAACAAAGGGCAAGTAATCGGCAGTCCGACACCGAACTATCTCATCCAGACACTTACAGGGACCTACCAAGGGAACGTCGGTAGCAAGTCCTCGGTCGGTCCGTCGCTGTCGAGCAGCACATAATCACAGCCGTTGTCGCGGCCGAGCGCCAGGATCGCGGGCAGTTCCTTGGGGAGACAGCGCTGCGCTTCGGGCGGTAGCGTCATCGTATGGAGGAACCAGCCATATTGCGTTGGCGCGACGCACAGCGGCCGCCTGTGCGGCGGATAGTCTGCCCAAGCGGTGAGCAGCTGCCCGGTCGCGCAGCGAATATGGGCGGTGCTGAGCACAAGATATTGTCCGGTTTCCATGGCGTATTCCTTGAAGGGAGGCTCTGGTCGAGGGCAATTCAACGAACCGATTCCTGCTGTTCGATCCGCGAATTCGGATCCGCGGTGCTCGATGGTCACGCCGCGAGCCGCGTGACACCGGCGTTGAACCGGTCGATCCATTCGCGGAGCGGCGGTCGCTCTTCGATCGGGATCTGCGCCGCGACTGCCTGGAATTCGACGAGGGCGACGGGTGCGCCGTTCACGATCGCGGCAATCTCGCGGGGCGGCAACAGGCCGCGGTCCCGGATGAACTCGGTCATCGTACCGGGCCGCGCACGGGTGGACCGCCGCCACAGGCCTTCGACATTGATCAGGCGGGGGGCCGCGCGCGCTTCCATCAGGACGATCAGGCGCAGACACCAAGCGGGCAAGGTCTGAACCTCGTGCGGCTTCATCGCGGCGCAGAAGAAGCAGCTCGACTTGACGGGAACGGGAAGGCCTTCGGCCTTGATGCGAGCCGCGCATCGATGCCGGTCCCAACCCCAGTCGCGTAAGGGGTAACAATAGTCATAGCGCGGGTCGACATGCCCCTCGCGGTGCGCATACCGGCGGCTGTCCGCCGGCGATGCATCGTAGCCAATGAGCTTGATCACCTTGCCGCCGCGTGCCCACGCCTGCTTCGCGGGATCCCAGCTCTCGACCCATTTATCCTGTGGCTGGATCTTCCATTTCTGACTGCAACTGTGACGCCCGAAGCTGATCGAGGGCAGGGTCGCGTTGGTGAGGCAGTTTTCGAGCAGGGAGAAATAGGGCGGCCAATGCTTGAAGCGCTTCGGGGCATAGCGGACGATCTCGTGCGCTATGCCGCGGGCATCCATCCAGCGCTGAAATATCGGGAGATAGTCATAGGTTTCCGGACGCTCGCTGCCGGTGTCGGCCGTCAGCACGAGGTCCAGGGGTCGGCCGCGCGCGATCCATTCGATGATCATCGCCGTGCTATCGAGTCCCATGCCCCATGCGGCGATGACCGGCGGACGTGGCAGCGCAGGATCGTCCGGAAGACCCGGGTGTGGCCGGACATCAGACGAGAGGCGGGCGAGCGCGGTAGCCATATCAACGGCACCGGCAGCCGAGCGATCGCCGAAAGAAGCGGTGCGAATGTTGCGGGCGTGAAGATGTCATCGGCGAATACCCTTCCAACGATCCTCGCCGATGCTTCTCCCTTCCCTCCTCCGTATTGGCCGGTCAGGCGACGAGGGTCGTCAACCTTTCGCCATTGCCGGGCGGTCGCGATGAGACCCTGAAAGGCCGCAGCGTCTCTCCAGTGTTCACGATGAACTGGGCGCGACCGCTGGCGGCGCACCGCCTGACGGCAACGGCATAGCAACGCTCGAAGGAGGCGAGTTCCGCGCGCCGCGGCGACAATCGGATCGATGGTTCAGCGTTCGCCATGACAAAGTCCAGTCGAAGTGGATGAGGAGAGGCCCGCCTTCAGGTGCCGACGCGTTTGATCGTGAGCCGGAAGGCATCACCGTCTTCGAACACGACATGAATATGCGCGGCATCGATCCTGGAGCTGGTCGCGATGCTTGCGATATAAGCCTGCGTGCCAAATGCCTCGGAGACGATGTGCGGCGGGCGCTCGTCCGGACCGCCCCCGGCGTTCTCGCATTTGTCGATATGCGTCTCGATCAGTTCGGAAAGGAACGCGGCCATCGTCGAAAGGCGCGTCCTCGCGGAGCCCGCGTCGCCACTCTCGGGAGGGCCGAGGTCGCGCAAGATGGGCGCAAGAGCATCGTTGATCAGGTTCAGGAGATGCGATCTCCCCTCGGCATCCATTCCGGCGAGTAGCGAGGATGGGATCAAATTGTTGACCGCATGGGTCGCGTTGTCGACGAGATCGTCGAATTCGTCTTCCGCCATGGGAGTGACTCCTCGGGAATTGGGCCGGTCAGGTGACCACGGATCGCCCGCTCGGTTCAAGATTCCGGCATCGTCATGCCACAGTGGTTTCAGGGTCGGCGTCATTGGCCGCCAACGCGACCCGCACATTGCCGTGATAGGCCTCGAGCGTGAGCCGCCGCCCGATCGGGATCATCCATTGAACTTCTTCGGCGAAAACGGCGCGGATGTTCTCGGCGAGCGCTTCATCGGCTCCAAGAAGCAGTTCATTTGCAAATTTGCGGGCATCGCGTTCAAAATCGCGGTGCTGGGTGTGCCAACTATCGCTGCTACAATCCTCGTCGTAGGCAAAGCAGCAATCCTCGATCATCTGCGCAAGCGCCGCCGGCGCGATAGTGGCTCCTTCGCGAACGAAGACATGGGTTTCATCAAGACCGCTTCCGCCATTCGCACAGACCAGCATGTCGACGGGAAAGTTCAACGTCGCGATCGGCTCGTCGGACGCGGCGCAGCGGACGACTGGAACTTCGAGCGTGATCATAGGAACGCGGCCAGACAATGTGTCCGAGCAAATCACATCGCCGTCGGCGTAGTGAATCTGACGCCCGTCAATCTCGGTCGCAAAGGACAGGCCCGTGACGCGGGGAAGGTCATCATACCATTTGTAGCCCGCGAACGCGTCCTCGGCGCGGACGGCACGAAAGCCGAGCCTCTCTTCGGTCAGCAGCGATGCCGCGCATTGCTCGATATCGGCGTCATGATCGGGAATCAGGATCATCGGGACGGCCTCGATGCGGGCGCCCTCGGCGCCGCCACGATCGTCCGCCGTGCGTGGGCACCATTCGGAGAGCCAGGCACTGGCTTCGGGAAGTTCGATGCCGAGATCGGCTGCGCGCTGCCAGTTCTGGAATGAAAGTCGGTGGCTGCTCTCGGTTGCAATGGTTCGATAAATGGTGGCCTGAACGGCTACCCGCAGCGAAGCGAGCGCGGCATTATCGACCATTTCCTTGCGCGCAGGGAGCACGAGCTGCAACGATGGCGCGTCGACGATGTCGATCCGGGCCGTCCAGGGATACGAACCATCGACCTCTTTGACCGACGGCAAGCGGCAGGCGACCTTGACCCCGTGAAAGTTGATCCGCGGTTCAGTCGCGAGATCATAATTCGCGCGGAAGATGCCGATCCGGCAACCGTTCCATTCCTCGACCCGATGGGCCCCTTCGAGGAAATCCTCACGCGGCAGCAGTGCGCCGTGGAAGTGGACAGGCAGGGGGAAATGCTTGGCAGCGGCCTCGATCTGGCCCCGAAGATTGCAGAGCCATTCCTTGGGCATGGCGATGATGATCTCTGTGCCCGCCCGGATGCGACAGTTTTCGACAGCCAGGGGCTGCGCTCCTTCCCAGCCGTCCGCGGGGATGGTCATTGTCCAGCCCTCGTCTGCGACCCGCGAGAAGGACCGCACGGTCACGGTCCTGCCGGCCAGGCTGAACACACCCATGCCGGCCGGGTCCTCGCGCTGCGCGATCTCGTCGCTCCAGCCAGAGCGCCCAAGCGTGACGAAGGAAGCAGGGTCGTCGATACCGCGGCCATCGTCGGCGATGTGAAGGCTCGAGCTGCCCTCGTGGTCGCCCAGATGAACGTCGATCCGTCCGGCGCCCGCGCGGCGGGCATTCTGGAACAGCTCGTTGAGAACGTCGGTGATCGTCCCATTGAACAGGCGCGATACCTTCGTGATGAGTTCATCGCCGACCGATGGCCGAATCTCGCGGGGAAGCGTCATGACAGGATCTCCGGTTGCCGGGCAACATCATTGCTGCCGCACCGCCCCGCTCCCCCTTTCCTCCTAGCCCAGGGGAAGCGGGCGCATGGGCCCGTCATCAGGGGCCCCGCTTATCGGCTTCGGCGAATGGCTCGCTCAGCCTCGGTTTCGACATAGACCTGTTGTGAGCGACCGCGGCGGCGCTTGCGGATGCGGCCATCGACATGGGCCTCGGCCCAGCGCCGCGCCTCGGCGGCGCGCATGCCCATCGCGCATTCGTCGGCTTGCTCGAAGATCGTGTAGGCAAGCGCATATTGCTCGCGCTCGGGAAGAGCGAGCAGGGCCGAAGCGACCGGCAGAAGCCCCTCGTAGAATTCGAGAACATGGCGGCCGCCGCCATGGTGCATCAATATGGCGAGGCGGCCCTTCTTGCCGATGCCGGTCGGCCTTGCGATCATCACATTGTGCGAGGCATAGGTGACGCCGGCGCTGCAGCCGTCGGGTTCCGTCGGATAGTAGACGCGATCATCGCGCGCCGGCAGTGGGTGGGCGATGATATCGTAGCCGTCGAACGTTTCGACCTTTCGTATGTGATTATGTCCGATAACGCTCATTTCAGACCCTTTCTTTTTGGGTGGCTTCAGGACGAGGTTGCAGGTTTCGTGGACTCGGCCGACCGACATCAGGCGGCGCGTAAATTGTCGCCCTGACGCAGACCGAGGTCGAAGGCCGTGAGAATGTCGAGGTTGGCCTCAAGGCGATCGAACGCGGCCGTGAGGTCCGCGATTTGGATCCAGACGCACGCATCGCCTGGGTCATGGTCGAGCTCGAATACGATCGGCACCGAGTCCGCTGTCATCTCGGGGAAGATCGAGCGGATGATCAGCAATTCGATCCTGCGGCTGAGCGCCCCGATGCGCGGCGCGAGGGCCGCACGTTCGACGGGGCTCATCATCAAATAGCGCTCGGGCGCTACGATGGGCGCCATGCGAACACATGCGATCCGCCCCGCAATCTTGGGCGCAGCGGACGCACCGCCGATCATGCGTCGTTCTGCCGCGACGCCGTCGGCGGGGACCAGGACGCGGTAGATATAATGGGGCGGCGTCCCCGCGAGGCGGGAACGGGAGACAATGATTTCCATCGATTTGCTCCTCAGGCAACGAGCCGCAGGGGCGGCGATCCGGGGTTGGGGAGATGGAGGTCGCGGCGGATGCGCGCCGCCAGGCGATCGGGCTCGAGCAGTTCGCCAATGGCGGCCCAATGATTGCGGTCGCCGCAATAGTCTCGTCGACCTGCGACACGGCGAAACATCACCTCGCGGCCGGACCCGATGCCGAGGCCGAGCTGGACATAGATGCCTTCGCCATGAAGGACGATCTCGCCGCTGACCGCGATGCCGCCCTTGTTCGAGCGCAGGTCGTAGCTTCCGTCGGCGAGGCAAAGCGCGTCGGCGAGGCGCTTCAGCGCCTTCCGGCCATCGCTATGGAAGAGCTTCTTGGCCTGCTCGTCATAGCTGACGCCCTTTTGCGCGAGCACCGCGAGGGCGGATTTGCCTCGCATGTCGGCAATCCGGTCCATGCAGGCGCGGCGAAGCAGACTGTCACCCTCGCCCAAGTCTCTCGCGATGGCGCCGAGATGGCGTGCCAGCAAAATCACGGCGGGATCGAGATCGTCGGACTTGCCCGCGTTCCGGCAATCCGTGATCGCGGCGGTCAGCGCGTGGAGACAGGCGGGAAGCGTCGACAGCCCCGAGGGATCGAGCGCTTGCTGAAATCGGAACGCGATATCGTAAGCCATGGGATAGGCTCCTGCCTTCGGGCGCCCCATCGCGCCCGCCCCTGCCCATCCCCCTCTCCTCCGGCTTCAGTCGGCCAGTTGCGGTTCGCAATTATCGATTAGCTCGGCACAGCAATCCTCGATCTGGACGCCCAGCGGGCTCGGGCCGGGATCGAAGATCATCTTGAGGCATGCGCAGATATCGGGCTGGCCCTGTGTCCCGCACATCAGTTCAAAATCGGACTGATCGGCGGTTCCGCTCGTCTGCGCATAGGCGGCAAAGGCCGATTGCCGCATGATTTGCTCGTCCCACACATCGACATAGAGCGTCACGCTCGCGCTGGTGATGCCGGTCACGTCCTCAATCCCGGGCGGACCGATCGCAGCGTTTCGTCCATCATCTCGCGGGTCGAGGTGCCGAGAATCTCCGTGCCGGTGATGACGAAATATCCGCCGCCATGCTGGCCCGGCCTGAACTTGTCGCAGGTAGACGCCCACTCGAAACCGAAGGGAAGCGCGCTTTTGCAGACCTTTTGGATCAGCGATGCGAGCGCCTCAACATCGGCTTCATGTCCGCGAATGAACGCGACGCGGCCCGTATCGTCGCGATTGTCGTCGATCGTGATGTCCGCATCGAATGAGGGAATATCAGGATAGGGCCAGAGTTCGAGGAAGGATGCGAACGGATCTTCTTCGTGATCTTGCTTGGGGAAGAATTTGCTGAAGGCATCGCTGCAGGCGGCGTAGAGCGACGCGAGCGCCGCCATCTCCCCGCTCGGTGTTCCCTCGAAATCGCCGGACAGTTTCTCGGCGACAAGAAAGCATTCCTCGAGCAGCGATGCTTCTTCGGGCGTGACGGGCACATTGAAGGCCGTCTCGACATAGTTGTTGGCCATGTTCGGATTCCTTGGCGTTCGTGCTGGTCGCTCATTTCTGCGATAGGTGGATGTCCAGGGCCTGGCGGAGCAGGTCGTCGCGCGCGCCATTGACGATGATCGCATCGGGATTGGTCGCCAGGACCGCACTGATGATCGTGTCGGCCGGGCGCTTACGCAGCGGGTACTGGAAGATCTGACCACGCTCGATCGTAACGACAAAGGTGCGCATCAGCCGCTTCAATCGGCGGCGTTCGAGTTCGCGGGCAAGGAGATCGCCGACTTCGACCTCGAGGTCATGATCGTAGGTGAACTTGCCGAAGGACTGCTGCGGCCGGTTCGCGACCAGCCATTGGTTGACTTCCATCTCGGTCCAGCGGCCGACCTTATGGAAGAAGTCAGCGCCGCCCGTCCCTTGGTTGCGGGCATGGAAGGCCAGTTCGCCATCGATATAGACGTCGGCCGTGTAGGCGCTGGTTTCCTGCGACAGCGCAGCATTATAGGTGATGCGGCGAAGTTCGATTTTCATGGGTAGTATACCTCCTGAGTTGGACGATCACCCGAGCCCCTCTCCCTCTTCTCCATGCAGCGACCACGATGGCTGCGCTGTCGGTCGCTGTTTGTCGGGAATTTCAGGCCGTGCTGGAGTATCGAGCCTGGGCTCAATTCTATGTGCGGAGAGTCGCTGTTCGATCGTACAGGTCGAGGAGAATTCCCAACCCCGCGGCTTCCGTATAGGTGAGATCGCGATGGCCATCCGCATCGAGGCCGCTTGCCAGCTCGATGACAGGGTGAACCGAGATAATTTGCCCTGAGGGAAGCCGAAACTGGTTCTCGATGCCGGGTGAGGGAGTGGTGCCGTCAGGCACGTCCATCCGACCTTGAATCTGGAAAATGATGTGCATGAGCTTTCTCCGTGAACGAGTAGATTTGGGCAGTCGTCGCCGCCGATCACTGAAAGGACCGCCTAGGCAGCGAGGTCGAGGAGCGGGAGCGCTGTGACGTCGCCTCCGGTCGCCGCCCGGTCTAGGATGGGATAAGGCAGGCTCGGCACCTTGCGCGCGGCGATCCGGACCGCCCTCGTCAAGGGAAAGAGATAGGCGTGGCAGCCAGGATGGCGGCGCCGTGTCAAAAAGCCGGTGTGTTCTAGGCTGGCGAGCCATTCGCCACGGTCCTCACCGAGGCGCGGCGCGCGGGCACCGGCTCGGATCAAATCCTCCATCGCATATCTCTGACCGCATTCGGCATTGCGGATCTTGGATATTGCCCGCGACGATATGGGGCGCCCATCGGGAAGGATGAGGTCAACGCGCGGGCTTGATCGGCCGGTGTAGCGACTTCCCATCACCGCGTAGAGGCCGCCGACATGGCCAGGAAGGAACACGTGTCCGTCTGCATCGACGCGCCTGACCGGGTCGGCATAGGATATGACCGACAGAATCTCGGGTTTCTGGCGGCGGAGCAGCCGGAACGCCCGTGCCGCCAGGAACGATTCCGAATTGGCGCCCTGACTGTCGAGTATGACGAGACGTCCAAGGTCGCACGCCGCGCGCGGATCGCCGAGGCCCGCCGTTTTCGGAGCGCTTGCATTATTGACCGGGTGCGAGAAGACGCAAACGCCCACGAGTTCCGATCGTCCGCCGCGGCCATTGGCGAAGAGGCCGACCGAGAGCCGTGCGACCGGCATCGCCCCCGCATAATGATGTTCCCTGACGAACGGCGCGGCCTCACGCCGGGTATCGATTATATCGACGGACAGGGTTCCGGGGTCGATCTCCCAGTGCCCGGCACCCAGCGGCACCGGCGCTCGCGCCACCGCTGGGTCCGGTCGGTGATCATTCGGGATCGCCCGCGCCGTCGTCGGTGGATTTGACTGCGGCCGTCCGAGAAAGGTCGGGAATGCGCGGGTCGTTGTAGATGCTGTCGAGCGACAGCGAGAGCGCGCGGTGCTGGGCGCCTTCGGGCGTCGAAGCGTCGATCGTGAAGACCTCGGTCGCGAAGCGGTCATCGCCGCTATAGAAATCGACGTCGACGACATAGGTGACGATATCTGCCGGAGCGGTCGGCGACAGTGACTTGTCGAGCAGGTCGATGACGGTGGATCGCAGACCGTCGATATCAGGATCGAAATCTTCCCACGTCACATGGTCGGGGCATTCATCGACGAGATAGTTGGACATGAGATCCTGCATCGTCTCAAGCAGCGTGTGGCGTGCGTCGGCCATGGTTTTCCTCCTTCGGAAAATTGGCCGCCGGACGATCGCGTCCGGCGGCGCAGAATGTCAGTGGACGGCTTCGAGGAGCTTGCGGGCCTTGCTCTCGATATCGAGCCTGCTGTCCTGGTGGGTCTTGGTACGGGCGAAGGCGGTGATGCCCTGCACGAAGTCGTAGATGCTCTCGGGCGGGCGGCCTTCCTCGCCCAGCACCGTCGCGACAATCTTGGCGGACTCGGCCTTCGAGAAGCCCCGCTTGCGCAGAAAGTCCTCGCGATCTTCGTCCTTCCGGGCGACGATGCGTTCACGCGCGGTTTTGACGCCACTGACGAAGCGCATCGGCGAGGAGTCCGCGAAACGCTCGAGCGCCGGCGCGGCTTCGTGCGCGAAGCGGTTGGCAGCGAATTTCGAGTGCCGGATCTTGACCTCCTCGAAATTCTCCACGCCCCAGAGGTTCCGGTTCATGCAGACGGCGCGGAGATAGAAGGTCGCCATGCCGAGCGTCTTCGCGCCGACCTCAGAGTTCCAGGTGTAGAAGCCGCGGAAGTAGAGATCGGGCTCGCCGTTCGGAAGCTTGCCCGCCTCGATCGGGTGCGTGTCATCGACCAGAAAAAGAAAGACATCGCGGTCCGAGGCATAAAGCGTGGTCGTGTCGCGGCTGACATCGACATAGGGATTATAGTACATGTTCGACCAGTCGAGCACGCCCGGAACCTTCCACCGCGTCTGCCCGACGCCGTCGCCGGCGATCTTCATCACCGCGGCGACGAGTTCGTGATCGAATATCCGGCCATAGTCAGGACCGGTGGCAGCGCGTAATTCGTTCCGACCATCGTGGGTCTGGTAGAGTTTGACCTGCTCGGCCCGGTGCGCGACGAGCCCGTGCTGGAGGTTGATCCCCGCGAGCGCCGCAGGCAGTTCGCGCAGATAGGATGCGGGCGCACTGACAAGGCTGCAAAGCTGTCCGAACGACCAGTTGGTCGGGGCAACGGGCCGTTCTTCACCGGGAACGATGAGCGAGAGGCGTTCGGGGCTGTCGCTGCGCGCCTCGACGCGAATCTCCTTGCTATCCACGACGCGCGCCGTGGAGCGGTCGGCGCGGGTACGAACGGCCGCGTAAAGCTCGGTCAGCGAAAGATAGCGCTCATCGTCGGGCCGCGAGAACCATTCAGAAGATACGCGCCCGATATTTCGGCCGCGGGAAATATCGACACGATAGGCGCCGGAAACGGGATGATCGGTCGTGGGTGCAAGCGTGGCCATGGTGGCTCTCCTTGATTGGCTGGGTTACGCAGAAGGCCGATCAGCCTTCGGACGCACTCCGCCCTCACCCCCTTTCCACCTCTGAAGCAGGGAAGCCGACGATCAGTCCAGACGGTCGAGATCGATCCGAATTCAGGATAGAGCGTCATTCGATGCCGGGGCGGTAAAGTGGCCGTTCCCGCTGCCACCGCCAAACGGTCAAGCTGGTCAATCGCTCACGGGGCTGCTTTTGAAGCAATTCTGACCGGTTGCGGTCGTGCAGCTTTTATCTAGCCAGCATCGAGAAGCAGACTTTCCGGGACTGAGCGTTAACTACCCAAGCTACCCGCAAACCGTTCGGCCAGCCGCTCGCGTTTGAAAACATCGGCGACCCAATCGACGAACGCGCGCGTCTTGCCGGGAAGCAGCGTGCGCGACGCATAATAGACCGAGATCGCACCCGCGTCGGCGTACCAGCGTGGGACCAGCCGCACCAGCTTACCACTCTCGAGTTCCGGCAGCACATCGGGCATCGCGAGAAGCGCGACACCGAGCCCGAGCCGCGCGACTTCGCGCATCGCGGCGGGATCGTTGACGACGATATCCTCACGCAATGTCGCCGCGCTCTCGTTCCCGACCGCATCGCGCATCATCCAGTGGCGGATGCGCCCCGACTGGAGCGAGCGCATGACGATGCCTTCAAACTCGACCAGTCCGGCAGGATCGCCCGGCGCGACGCGGCCCGCCATATAGGCGGGCGATGCGACCGCGACGATATGCGCGGGCGCCAGGGCCCGCGCCACGACTCCCGGCGACAGGTCGAAGCCGCCCCCGATCGCCGCATCATAACCCTCGGCAACAATGTCGACCGGCCGATTCTCGAAATGCCATTCGGGCCGGATGCGGGGATAACGCGCGAGGAAGGCGGGCAGCATCGGCAGCAGGTGCATAACGCCAAAGGTCGGCGCCATACTGACCTTCAGCACCCCCGCCGGTTCCCCGCTGTCCGAAGCAATCCCCGCGATCGCCGCCTGGATGTCGTCGAGGCTTCCCGCAATCGCGAGGCGAAAGGCTTCCCCCGCCTCGGTCAGCGTCAACCTGCGCGTCGACCGGTGGAAGAGCCGCACCCCCAGATTGCGTTCGAGCATCGTGACGTTGCGGCTCACCGCCGCCGGGGTCAGCGCCAGCCGGCGCGCCGCTTCGGAAAAGCTGCCCAGCTCGGCGCTGCGCACAAAGGATATAAGATTGGCGAGCGTTTCCATTTTCAATCAATGATTGAATATATAGCAAATCATTACCGACTAATCGAGCCATAAACATTGCGCCATCTTGGTCTCACCCCACAACAAGGAGTGCAGACCATGACCAAAGCTAGCCAGAACCTCACGGGCAAAACCGCCCTTGTCACCGGCGGCTCGCGCTCGATCGGCGCCGCCATCGCGCGCCGCCTCGCCGCCGACGGCGCGGCGGTCGCCATCACCTACAGCGCGTCGCCCGACAGCGCGGCGAGCGTTGTCGCCGAGATCGAAGCCGCGGGCGGGAAGGCCATCGCCATTGCCGCCGATGCGGGCGACCCCGACGCCGTTCGCGCCGCGGTCATCCAGACCGTCGAAGCCTTCGGCGGCATCGATATCCTCGTCAACAATGCCGGCGTCGCGGTCAACGCGCCGATCGAAGAGTTCCGGTTCGAGGATTATGAGCGCATGCTCGCGGTCAACGTCACCGGCGTCTTCGTCGCGACACAGGAAGCCGCGCGGCGCATGAAAGTGGGCGGCCGCATCATCCACATCGGTTCGTCGATGACGCGCTACGCCGCCTTTCCAACCGCGTCGGTCTATACGCTGACCAAGGGCGCGATCACCGGCTTCAACCGCAGCCTCGCGCGCGATCTCGGGCCCAAGGGGATCACGGTCAACACCGTCCACCCCGGCCCGACCGACACCGACATGAACCCCGCCGACGGCCCCGTCGCCGCGATCGTCGGTCCCGGCATGGCAATCGGCCGCTATGGCCAGCCGGCTGAAATCGCCAGCATCGTCGCCTTCCTGGCCAGCGACGAAGCCGCCTTCGTCACCGGCGCCGACATCGTCGCCGACGGCGGCTTGACCGCCTGACCCGACCAGAAAGGACTATCGTCATGCCCAGCATCGGCATCATCGGCGCCGGCAACATCGGCCGCGCCATCGCCACCGCGCTCGCGAACAAGGATATCCCGGCGACGCTCGCCAACCGCCGTGGCCCCGAGAGCCTCGCCGAGGTCGTCGCGGCCATCGGTCCGGCGATCACCGCCGGAACGCGCGAGGAAGCCGCCGCGAAGGATATCGTCTTCGTCGCGGTGAACTGGTCGAAGCTTCCGGCCGCGCTCGCCGACCTGCCCGACTTTGGCGGCCGCATCGTCGTCGACACCAACAACCCGATCGAAGCGCCGCTATTCAAGCCTTTCGACCTTGGAGGGCGTGCGTCATCAGAAGTGTTCGCCGACATGGTGCCGGGCGCCCGGGTGGTGAAGGCATTCAACCACCTTCAGCCGCATCTCGTCTCGCGCGATCCGGCCAGTGAAGGTGGCCATCGCGTGCTCTTCTACTCAGGCGACGATGCCCCGGCCAAGGCCAAGGTCGGCGCGCTGATCGACCGGCTCGGCTTTGCCGGGATCGATCTCGGCTCGCTCGCGACCGGCGGACGCCTCGTCCAGTTCCCGGGCGGACCGCTCCCTGCTCTGAATTTGGTCAAATTCGACTGATCAAACCGATCGGCGGCGGATTGAAGTGCAATCCGCCGCCACTGGCCGGTGCACCGAAGACTTTCTGACGCCTGGCGGCGTCCGAAACTCTCAACGTTTGCGGTCAGGCCGCTTTCGGTCACGAATCTTTGAAAGCGGACGCGGAGAAATGCTGAGCGCAGTGCGGCCACCCCAATGCACCTTACTTGCAGCCGTTTGGCGCGCGCGACCCGAGGTAGGCCCCGATGCAGGCGCATTCGCCTCCCCGCCATTCCGCACAGCCGGTGAAAGGAAGAAAACCCAACGCATCCTTAGTCACAATTTGCACCCACGCGGATTGCTTGGTGCATTTGTTCCTTATTTGTTCTATTGCGACATTTGAATCGGAGACCGAATTCGAGGACGACGCGTGCTCACCATTCCCAGGTTCCTGATTTCTGGATATCCAGATTTCTTGCAATCCACATTTGTGGATTGCAAGAAAGGCCGATTTCTGTATTTCTCCACCAGATGCGCACGGCCCACGGCGGTCCGCAGTGGGGAGGTTCGCCTGATGGTCGACAAGCAGATCGTAGACGATGGTGCCACGGATGGCGAAAACAAATCGCTCAATTTCAAGGTGAGCGCCGACTTCAAGAAGGACTTCAAAGGGTTCGCTGTCGCGCAAGGCATGACGATGACAGACCTTCTCAAGGAAGGCTTCGCGCTAACGAAGAAAAAGCGGCAGAAGTGATGCTGACGGCGCCGTCGCGGCTGACCGGACTCCGGCGATGACAGTGCACGCGCCCGATGCGGCGTTCGCTGGCGCCGAATGGCTGTTTTCGATCGGCCGCGGGGACGTCCCGGCCGTCGAAGGATTGGTTCCGGTTGCCTCGTTCGATCGCGAAGGGCAGAATCCGGATGTCGTAGCCATGATCGAGCGTGCGGCCAGTTATGGGGCACGCGCGGTCTTCTTCGAGGCGCAGCGACAAGGACGGACCCCGGTCGCGCAGGCGTTCGTCTTCGACACCAAGGATCATCCCGACGACACAAGATTTGCCGAACTCCACAAGCGACTATGGAGCTGGGGCGGCGTGCCGCTGGTCTATCGCGCAGGACCGGGCGTCATCCAGTTGTTTCGCTGCGCACACCAGCCGGATTTCGTCGGTACGGACGATCGTCCGATATGCAATCCGATCCGCACGCTGGAATTGGGCGCGGCGATCGCGGAGCAAGATGTCTGGTGGGACGCGCAGCGAATCCGCAATGGCGCGATCTGGGATGACCCCGACGCATGCCTGCTCATGCTGTCCGCGACCAAGTCGGCTCACCGCAAACTGGTCGCCGGGGTCCGCGCGCTCGCCATACAGCTTTCGGACAGCGAATTGCTTGACCCGGCGCTGCGCCGCCGGCTGCTCATCCTGTCACTGCTGATCGCATATCTCGAAGAGCGACTGGTCTTGCTCCCCCATGATTTCGCGAGCGCCCTGCCCGGTGCCTCTCGCTTCTTCGAGGTCCTTGCCGACGGTCCGGCGCTGATCAGGCTGCTCGAAGCGCTTGAGGCAAGATTCAACGGCCATGTCTTCCGACTTCGCGACAGCGAACGCGCCGCCTTGGCCAAAACTTCCGATCTCGCCCGCTATGCGCGATTGGTGCAGGGCTATGAAGATGAAACCGGCCAGCTCAGCTTCTGGCGCCTTTATTCGTTCCGAGACCTGCCGGTCGAGCTGATCAGCAACATCTACCAGCTCTTCGTGAAAGACGAGGCCAGCTCCATCTACACGCCGCCGGCGCTTGTTCGACTGATGCTCGAGGAGGTTCTCGATTGGGATCGGATCGACGCGCTGATGGAAAGCGACGGAGTCATCCTCGATCCGGCATGCGGTTCGGGCGTTTTCCTCGTCGAGGCGTACAAGCGGCTCGTGCTCCATTGGCGTTCGCGCAACGGATGGGTGCATCCCGGCGTGGAAACTCTTCGCGGGCTGCTCCAGCGCATTCATGGCGTCGATCTCGAGGAAGGTGCGGTCGAGCTCGCAGCATTCAGCCTCTGCCTCAGCCTATGCGACGCCTTGAAGCCCGAGGATATTCGCGCCAGCGTGAAGCTCTTCCCACGCCTTGCCGGCGAGACGCTCCATTGGAGCTGCTTTTTCGACGCAAAGAAAAATGGCCTTATCGCGCAGAAGGTCGCGATCATTGTCGGCAACCCGCCCTTCGCCTCGTCGCTGACGACCAAGGGTGCTCGCGATTGCGCCGCGTCGTATACGAAGGAGTACGGCCCCCTCGCCGACAAGCAGCTCGCCTACCTGTTCCTCCACGAAGCCATGGCGATGGCGACTAAAGGCGGCATTCTCGCAATGATCGAGCCGTCGGGGTTCCTGTACAACCAGAATGCCCATTCGGTCCGCCAAGCGTTCTTCAAAACCTGGCGTGTCCGCGAGCTATTGGACTTTGTATCCGTCCGGGGACTGTTCAAAAAGGGAAACGCCGATCCGAAGATTGTCGTCGTAATCGCAGAGGCGGAAGATCCCGAAGTCGACGGCCGCCTCCTGCACGCAGCTTTCCGGCGCAACGGCCGGGCGACCGCAGAGCAGGGATTCGACATTGATTATTACGATCTTCACTGGATCAGCAACATCGATGCTCAACAGTCGCGGGACATCTGGCGGGCCAATCTGCTGGGGGGCAGCCGGGCGCACGATCTGATCAAGCGGCTGCGCACCTATCCTACGCTGCGACAATTCGCCGAACAGCGGCAATGGGATTTCGGCGAAGGCTATATTGCGGGACAGAAGGGTATCTCGCGCCCCGCCAACCATCTCATCGGCAAACCGCTCCTTCCCACCAGCGCGCTATCCAGCGCCGGTCTCGACACGAGCAATCTTGCCGTCGTGCCCAAGCAACCAATCAAGGATACGAAGACGGAGCGCCGATTTACGCCGCCGCTCCTGCTCATCAAAGAGCATGAAGATCTGCACCACGGGATGTGGACGGGTCACTATCTAACCTATAAACACGAGATCGTCGGCCTTGCGGCACCACGCGGTCAGCTCCCTCAACTCGCGGCGATTGGCGAATGGCTTGAACGGGAGTCGGTAGCCCTGCGAGCCTATATCGCGGGCATCAGCCCCCGCCTGTTTACGCAGCGTGCGACGGCGATCCTAAACGCAGACGTGCTTGCCCTACCCTATCCCGAAAGCGGGAATCTGGATCTCAGCGATAACGAAAGGATCATTGCTGAAGACATCGTCGAGCATCAGCGCGATTTCATTCGGCTTGGTACGGGTTCCGCCGTCATGCAGGCAGCCCCGCCAGCGGCCCTTGAAGCCTTCGACAAGGTGTTCACGCGGCAGTTGAATGCGATCTATTCGCGCACGCCGCTGCGCCCGCTTCCCGCACAAAAATGGTCCGGCGCTATTTGCCGGGCCTTTGCCTTCGGTGATGGCCAAGTCGATTGGACGGGTGCCGATGAACTACGCATCAAACTCGACAGCTTGTTGCGCGAGCGGCGGGGCTCGAGCCTGACGATCACGCGGATTACGCGACTGTACGACAAGGAATTCGTTTTTCTGCTCAAACCCGACCGGCACCGTTTCTGGACCCGATCGGTCGCGCTCCGCGATGCCGACGATGTTCTCGCCGATCTGCGAGGCCAGGGTTTCTGATATGCTGGCCGACGACGGTGAAAGCGTTGGTCATGCGGGTTCGCTTGACGCCGGCGTGCATCTTCCCGGCGAATGGTTCTCATCCCTGATCCGCTTCCTACGCGATGCCCTTCCGGGATGGCGCGACGATCCTGCGCGCGAAACGGCGACAGGGGAGACGAAGTTGACCGCGCAACTCTGCGCGCGCCTCGCCAGCCTGACACGGCACGCTCCGGGATGGGATTTTCTTCAGTTCCGGCGCGAGGAGCCCGACGAAACCAACGGCAATCGCGCAATCGATCTCGCCGTCGCGCCCTGCGGCGATGTCATATGGATCGAAGGGCGGGCGTACACCGAGTATCAGACCCTACTGCCCGTGGAATGCAAGCGCCTCCCCACGCCTCCTGGCTCTGACCGCGACGAGCGCGAATATCTGATCAGCCGTTTCAGCAGCGCGGGCGGAATCCAGCGTTTCAAGGCGGGCCACCATGGGGCTGCACACAATCGCGCGGCGATGATCGGGTACTTGCAGGCCGAAGATTGTGTCTTCTGGCGAACGCAGCTCGACAGTTGGATCGACGGCATTGTGGCGGAGCCGGTGGAAGGATGGTCCGAAAGCGACAAGATCACATTGCACGACCATGACGCCGGAGCGCGTCTTGCCGCTCTGCAGTCCAACCATGTCCGGAAGCCTGGCCTAGCGCCAATCCTCATCGATCACCTTTGGATCGAAATGTAGGTCACGCGTACCTGCCTGACCAATGCGCCGAAGGGAGGGAGCGAGGCCGATGCAGCGGACCGTGGAGATAGCCGATTTCGAGCTACCGCGCGGCGGCATTGCTATTTCCCAGCTGATGACGATGGACCGGGCGAAGAATGATCGACCGGACGCAGGAGCGCTTCGGCATCTGGCCGCATCGGCTTGTAGCGGACGCAGCCTATGGTTCCGCCGCGAACCTGGCGTGGCTGGTGGAAGAGAAAGGCATCGAGCCGCATATCCCCGTGTTCGAAAAATCCGGTCGCAATGACAGCAGCTTCGAGCGCGTCGACTTCATCTATGATTATGACGACGACAGCTATATCTGCCCGGGTGGCAACCACTTGCGGCGGTCTAATCGCAACTTCAGTACACCGCGCACCGGGATCGATAAGGACGGCTCCATCCGCTACCGCGCGCGTCAGCACGACTGCGAAGGCTGTGCTCTGAAGCCGCAATGCACGCCCAATGCGCCAGCCCGCAAGATCACGCGTTCAATCCACGAAGGCGCGCGCGACATGGCCCGCGATATCGCGACAACCGACGCCTATCTTGTGTCGAGCAGAGAGCGGAAGAAGGTCGAAATGCTGTTCGCCCACCTCAAGCGCATCCTGAAACTGGACCGCTTGCGTCTGCGCGGCCCCAATGGTGCCCGTGACGAGTTCCACCTCGCCGCCGCGGCCCAAAACCTCCGGAAAATGGCAAAGATCTTCCCGATCCAGCACCTCGCCACCGCCTGATCAAGGTGGGGAGGCCGTTCGCCTCCCGTCCGCTTCCACCCTCCGCAGTCCGCCGGGCGACTTCTTCAACAGAATAGGGCGCTAAGCCGACAATCATTCGTCGCCTCTGAGGTCGATTCGGACGGGCGGATCGACATCTTCTCCTCGGCCAGGATAGTCGTCGAAGACCGTGACACTGTTGTCGGAACAATTATCGCGCTGGGCGGTCAGCTTCGATGGTCGCCGCATTTTTTTGCGCTGTCTGGATCGAAGTCGATTGCCCGGCGAGCGCGATACGCCGGCGTGGTGAGGTTCCGGGAACAGGAATGAATTTGAAATGCTGGGTATCCGCCTCGAACGTCCGCGCTCGGCGGTTCATTTCCTGCGCGGTTTCTCGCAAAAGTGAAAAATCCACTGCAAAATATGTAGCTCAACGCGCAACCGGGATCGACGGTGGATCTAGAATTCTATGAGTTCGAATCCACGCGGTTTGAGGATCTTGCGGACCCAGCCCTTGTCGATCTGCAGATTCTCACCGGTCAGGTCGATTGCGGGATCCGCTCGCTCGAACAATGCGATGCAAAGTTCGTCCGTGTCGAAGCGCGACCTATACTGGATGCCATCGAACGCCGTCTCGGTATAAACGATCGCGGAAATCCGTTGCGTAATGTCGTAACCACCAGGATTGGTGACCGGATCGAAATCGGCCGCTACGCCGGCAGCGGTGGTCTGAAACCAGGCGAGACCGGGGCCATGCAGCTTGGCAAGGCGTAGTGTTCGTCTGGTCTTGAACGTAGCCGCGCGCTTCTGCTCGACACGGTCCCATAACAGGTCCCGGTCAGCGGGCTTCCGCAGCAGGCTTTCCGCGAACGGGCCAACCAGTGTTTTCCCAAGATAAAGAACGCCGAATTGTCCGTCGGGATCGTCCCAGCGCCAGGACGCGTCCTTGCGGCCATACCAGCGCGCGTCGACGGATTTGCCATGAACACGGTGCAGCGTCCGTCCGGCAGCGATCGTCGCCACCGGCATCATCGATTTTGCCGCCATTGTCAGTCGTCGAGTGTTTGGGCGACACGCACGACACGATCGACATCGTCTTGATTGCCCCTTAGGAGGTCGATCGGCCGCGCGTCGCCCAGACCGTCGTCGCCGCTCACCAGATACTGGAGGACCGCCCAGCCGCTCGCCCCGGGTGCAGCACCGAGAACGCGGGGAATCGCCGGGAGGATGGCATTGCCATCGAACTGGAATGCCGGAAACAGCTTGGCACCATTGTCATCGATCATGAGGAGGCGACGGTCCCGGGCGGCCTTGTAGACGGCCTGCACTGTCTTGTGTCCGAGCAGATTGCGAACTGCTTCGGCATCGAAAGCTCCACCTGCGGCTTCGATCAGTCGCCGTTTGAAGGCGATGGCCCGGGTAATCTCTTCCGCCTGTTCCGGATCGCCGGCTTCGACCGACGGAATGCCGCGCGCGATATTCAGGACAAGCGCGGGGACGTCGATGCTGCCAATCGCCGCCGTCTTGGCGGCAGCTGGCATCATCTTGATGATCCGGTCGGCGCTTGCCAGGATGCGGTCACGCAGGATGCGATCTACATCGATAGCGGCCATACTGGCTGTGCGAGACATGTCGGCGCTCCTAGTTTAGTGAGTTTCATATAGGGCATATTGGGAACGCTTTCAACCATCCACAGACGCCGAAACGATGAACCTTCAAACATGGACGTCGACGGACGTCGTGCCATCACGCTGGCTCCGTGGCCTTGGCGGCTGCCGCTTCAACTCGCTGGGAGTAGCAGTAAACACCGTCCAGTCGCCGTAGTAGACCCCGTCATGCTCGACATAATCGTTGAAGATGGTGAGGCGCCAATCGCACAGCGGGCCGACGACGTTCGACAATCCTCGCGCCCGCCAATCGGACATCACCGCCGGGAAGTAGCGGTCCATCACTTCAGGTGTGGCAGCAAATTTGACGTCACACATATAGGTGGTGTGGACATAAGCGAGCGGCCCGATGACGGGTCCATCACTGCCCCAGTCTTCGAGGTTCTCATCGGGATCTTTGCGACCATGATAGAGGTGGAGATAGAGTTGCGGAACATCCGGGGCGACGGCTTCGGCTCTTGGCATCGTATCACCGGTCTCATTCGCTTCGCGGGCGGCAATCCAGTCCAGATAGCCGAGACGCGTGTCATCGTTTGAGATCTCGTATTTCCAGTCGGCTAACGGATGACCGGCGCGGCGGCTCCACGGTCCCTGCTCTTCCGGCGCGGAAGCGATCGAAATCGGAGGCGGAACGAATGCGGCAATTTCGAACCAGGCGTCGGCCGCGGCTATGGATCCGAGCCCATTCAACTCGGTCCGGCTCATGAGAACATGGTCCGACCCGTTGGTGTCGAAATATAGCGGATCGCCCTCGCCGGTATAGACGGCACGCTGAGCGCTGAACGCGCCGACACACGGATCCGAATTGCGAACAAAAGGAATGCCGTGGTGGGTGCAGAAATCCTCGACCTGATCGAATTGCCCGCCAACCAGGCCATGGGCGCAGATTTCGAGGGCTTGGCCATCGACAATGTGGGACGCATCGACGGTCGCTCCAACCCAGTCGAGCATTCCATGGTCGCACGCTATGGCGTCGATCAGCGGCTCGATCAGATCGCTCCTGATCGCCCCGCCGATCCGAATGATCGCGGATGCACGGTCTGTCATGGGAACCTCCATCGTCTCGATGGCCCTGCGGACAATTCCGCCGCCACACCGAGCCCCCCCCCACTCCCCCCTTTTCGCCTGTAAATTGGCCCAGCACGCAAACTATGGCGGTGACTGGGGGCCGCATTCGGCAGCGCCGATGAGGCTGCGAAGCTTCGACCATGCGAGTGCTTCGCCGGCGCACCGCCCTTGCCGGACGCCTATTTCGTACAGGCGATAGGTCAGGCTGACGATTTCAGGTGTGGCGTTCGAGGGGACGAGGATCAGGAAATCGCTTTCGTCGTCCAGGAGCTCGAAGACCGTGCCGTCGGTCGGCAAGGTCGTGACTGCAATGCTGGCCGAGCTCCCGAGCGCGGTGAGAGCCGTGTTGAAGCGGTCGACAAAGTCCTGATCGACCAGTGGATAGAAGTCGGACATCATGGCCCCCTTCGTGGATTCGGGATTCACTGCGGCCGCTCGGCGATGATCGCGGCGAGGACCTCGTCGGCCTTCTCGACAGGCAGGAAGAGCCGCGTCTTGTACTGGATCACCTCGCTGAACAGACCGCGCGCCTTCAGCCATTCGCGGTCCTGTGGCTGGAAATCCCGGACCTCGAAGCGCCGGCTACTGTTCACCATCGTGGAAACGAGGCGCGCGCCATGGAGGCCCGGGATCAGTGCGCCATCGCCGCCACGCGCCGCCTCGATCAGTTCATCGGGCGTGAGTTTGATCGAGGACTCAAGACCGAAGGCGGACTCCAGTTTCTCGAGCGCGGTGGGCATCACGATGCGTCCGAGGATGGACGTTCCCGCCGCGTCATCGATCCGCCAGACGCGGACATCGTCTTGCGGCAGCTTGTTCCAGACGGGCAAAAGGAGGCCGGTCGCGACGCTGATCGTGTCAATATCGACCTTATCGAGCGCTTCGGACACCTCTGCTTCCCAGAAGCTTTTGAAGCTATCGTGATCGACCTCTTTCCAGAAGGTGTGCCAAAGTTCGGCGAGTTGGATACGATTGGAACCCGTCGGCCGGACAAGCTCCAGCATCTTGACGGGGCGCCCCTCGTCGTCGGTGATCGACCAGGATGGAACGCAAACGGCGACGCGCCCCGAACGGCTGTTCCGCAGATATCGCACGTCGTCGGAGCTTCCCCAGATCTTGTCGAGGCGCGTCCATCCGGTGACGTGCGGCTTCAGATGAAGCTCGAGGCGGAGCAAACGCGTTTCGGCGCCGGATACCGGGTCTTTCCTGAGCACGCGCTCCGAGATCTGAACGATACGCTCGGCCCGGATCGCTTCGACGCCGAGGTCGAGCGTTCCGGCTTCGCGCGCTGCGTCGACGCGGGCCTGTATGAGCCCCATATATTCCTCGAAAACCGCGTTCTGGGTCGCGATCCTGAGCGCGAGGATGCGGTTGAGCCAGCGCTGGATCGGCGGCAGCTTGTCGAGCAAGGTGCCATGCTCATCGACAAGCTTCAGGCCTGTGATGATCTGGAATTTCTCGAGGCTGACGCTCGCGAGCTTGCCGGCGTGGAGGAGGTGATACCACTGGGTCAGGGCCTCGCGGGCATAGCTGCTTTCGAGATTATCGGCGGGATCGAACAGGTTCTGGCCGCCTGTCTGGCGTTGGCCGCGCGTGAGCGCGCCCAGCGTGTCGAGACGGCGCGCGATCGTGCTGATAAAGCGGCGTTCACCCTTGCAGTTGGTCGTGACCGGGCGGAACACCGGCGGCATGGATTGGTAGGTGCGGTGGGTGCGACCGAGGCCCTGGATCGCGATGTCGGCGCGCCATCCGGGTTCGAGCAGGAAGTGGATGCGCCGCTTGCGCGCGGTCGGGCAGTCCAGGTCAGCGTGGTAGGACCGCCCCGTGCCACCCGCCTCGGAAAAGACGAGGATGGGCTTTCGCCCCGACATGAAGTTGTCGGTCTCGGCGATGTTGGAACTGGACGTGCGACGCTCGACCTTCTGCCGGCCCTGCCCATCAACGACAATCCGCCGCGTGCGCCCCGTGACCTCGGAAACCATGTCGGTGCCGAAATGTACGATGAGAAAGTCGAGCGCAGCCGGAACAGGCGGCATCGAGCAGAGCCGCTCGATCAAATCGTCGCGCGCGGCGACCGCTTCCTGGCACAGGACACCGTTGCCGTCGTCATCGAGCATTGGCTCGGAGCGCATTGACCCATCGGTCGCGCGAAAGGCGCGCATTTGCCGGGTTGGGAAGGCGGTCTTCAGATAATCGACCATGGTGTCGAGTGGGGAGACATCGATCGAGAGGTTCGCCCGTTCTTCGGGTGACAGGTCAGCCAGGCGGCGGTCGAGTATTGCCTCGGCGGTACTGGTGAGCTGAACGACGGCGACATGGCCCGCGGCGAGTTCATCCTCGATCGCGCGAACGAGCGTCGGCATCTTCATCGCGATCAGGACCTGCGAGAAGAACCGCTGCTTCGCGCTTTCGAACCGGCTCAGCGCCGATCCCTTGGCCTGGGCGTTCATCGTCTGCCCCGAAATGCGGTCGACGATGTTCGACGCCTTCAGAACCTCGTCGAGGTTCTGGTGAATGATCGCCCATGCATCGGCATAGGCGTCGTAGATGTCGATCTGGTCCGGCGTGAGCTGATGCTCGAGCGGGTCATATTCGACGCCGGCGAAACTGAGCGCCCGGGCGGTGTAGAGACCCATGGACTTGAGATCGCGGGCGACGATTTCCATCGCGGCGATGCCGCCGTCGGTCATCGCGGCGAGAAAGCCGTCGCGATTGGCAAACGCCGTACCGGGACCCCAGAGCCCGAGCCGCGACGCGTAACTCAAATTTTCGGGCTTGGTGGCGCCGGTCGCCGATTCATAGACAACGCGGGCGCGCGGCAGCGCATTTTGCAGGCGGACCCCGGCGAGGCCCTGCTCGGATCCCTTGGCTTGCCGGTACTCGTCCTTGGTCCCGGCGGCGTTGCCCATCGAATGGGATTCATCGAAGAGGATCACGCCTTCGAACCCGGCGCCCGTCCACTCGAGAATCTGCTGCAGGCGCGAGCATTGGTCGTGGCGCTGGGACCGGAGCGTCGCATAGGTGAGGAAGAGGATGCCACTCGCCATGCCGATCGGCTGACCAAGCGGAAAGGCGTCGAGCGGCTGGACGTCGATTGGAAGCCCGCCGAGCGCGCTCCAGTCGCGCCGGGCATCTTCGAGGAGCGTCGCGCCCTTCGAGATCCACATGGCGCGCTGATTGCCGCAGTTCCATTGGTCCCGGATAATTGCGGCGCCTTCACGGCCCTTGCCGACGCCCGTCCCGTCCCCGATGAAGAAGCCCATGCGATAGGGGCGGCCTTCGGGGTCCTCGATCAGCAAGTCGCCTGCCGTGTTGGTGACGAACCGGCCCGAGAGGTCGCGCGAGAAGGCATCGCCTGCGTAAATGATCGCTTCGAGCTGGGCGTCTGACAGCGCCTCGCTTGCCCGCTTCTGGAAAAGCGGGCGATATTGGGGGATCGGGGGCAGAACCGACGCCATGGCGAGCGATTCCACGAGATCGTCGGGGTGGGGCTTCGCGCCTGGAATATCGATGCGGGCGAGCCGCCAAGGCGCATAGATACCGACCGGATCGCCGACAGGGAGCGGCGCGTCGCGGACCGAATAGGCGAGCGGCTGCGCTAGATCATCGGTCGCGGCGATCCGCGAGGGTGCGATGATCCTGGGGCCAGCGAGGCCGGAGAAGAGTGAGGACGACGAAGGCCTCAGCGCGGGACGCATCGGGATTACCGCCGGGGACGCCGGGGGCGGTTCGTCGGATGGGTCAAGCCGCGCCGGAGCCGCGAGCACGATGGGCAGCGCCGCCGCGATGGTGTCGACCGTGTGGCGCTCGGTTTGGCCGATCCAGCCCTTGTCGAAGACGATCAGGCGGACGGCGACGCTGGTGCCATGCTTCGCATAGGGACGGCCGAGAATCGTGATCTCGACGCGCGGGCGGGCAATTTCGGCGACGGAGACATAGCCGCTCGCGCCGCTCGCATCGTGCGCGAAGGTCGGCGACATGATCGCGACGCAGCGTCCGCCCTCGGCAAGACGCAGCAGCGCGGAGCGAAGATGGCGCGCTCCGGCATGGCGATCTTGGCCGCGCCCCTCGCTGCGGCTGAAGGGCGGGTTGATCAGGACAATTGTCGGCCGAACATCCGTCGGCAGCCGGTCGTTGATGAACTCGGCGTCATGGGTCGTGACTGGGCGGCCCGTCACGAGGGAAAGCAGCGCCGCCCGGCAGGGATCGCGCTCGTTGAGCGAAGCGCTCGCGCCCGCGGCGATCGCGCGCGCCGCAAGCATGCCGGTACCTGCCGACGGTTCGAGCACATGATCGCCAGCAGTGACCGCCGCCGCTCGGGCCGCGAGCCAGGACAGCGCCGCCGGCGTGCTGAACTGCTGCATATCGACCTGGTGCTCGCTGCGATAGGTCTGGGTCGGCAGCGCCTTCTCGAACGCGAGGATATCCGCGAATTCGTCTTCGGGCCCCCAGTCCGGGTTCGGGTCATCATCGGGCACGAGCGTGTCCGATGCCTGCGCGGCTTCGAGCGCGTCATAGGCATCGCGCATCGACCAGCGCCCGTCGGCATCGGAGCCGCGGAACGCTTCCACCATCAGGCGCTTGAGCAGCGAGCGGGTCACGGATTGCGGATCGGCGAGCCGGTCGCGCAGTGCGCGGGCGACGCCATAAAGGCGTTCGGCTTTTTCCCGGGCCTCGGTGCCCGGGGTTTCAGCGAGCTTCAGAAGCGGAAGGGTCATGGCAATTCTCCTGAAGAGGTTCGGGAGCAACACGCCCCCGCTGCCATCGCCCCTCCCCCTCTCCTCCCGACTGGAATGGGGGCATAAGAAAAGGGGCCGCGGCGCAGGACCGCGACCCCATAAAATCGAAGAGCGAGATTAGGCCGCGTCGGAGAGCGGCTCGTCCTCGTGGGTATCATCGGCGGGATCGCCCGCCGCCTCGGGTTCGACGGTGCCGCTCGTTTCGTCTTCGCCATCATCGTTCACCGGCTCGGCGACCGGATGCTCGAAGCGCATGGCGTCAGGCAGCCAGGCAAGCGCCTTTTCCTTGACGTCCGCCTCGACGATGATGTTCCCGGCGAAGAGCTGTTCAGCCGAAGAGGCGAGCAGGTTCTTCTTCGACGCCCCGTAGCGCTGGCTGAGCTCGCTGCCGCCGATCTCCTGAAAGAGGTCGATGATGGAGCTCTTGGTGAGCCGCTTGAAATAATTCTTCGCGGTCGGGCGCCACCAGGCGGCGACATCGATCTTGAGCTTGCGACCGAGATGATCGACGAAACCGCTGGCGGAATCTTTCATGGGCACCGCATGGATCGTCCGGGCGATCGCCCAAGCGAGCCAAGCCGCACGCGCTTCTTCGCCGAGCGCGCAGAAGGCATCGTAGCGCCCGGCGACGCCGATGTTCGGCTGGACCCAGCTTCGATCGAGCCCCTCTTCGAGCTTGGCCCATTCGTCAGCCGCGAGCGATCCGCTTTCGAAGCCAATGACACGCGACGGCGCGGCATCGGCGCGAAGGTCGCTGGCGAGATCGGAAGCGTAGCGCCGTAAAGCCGCATCGACCATCACGAAGGTTCCGAGATCGAGCGCAAAGCGGGGATCGCTTGCGACATGGACACGAAGCAGTTCCGCCTTCATCGTTGCGAGCTCGTCGATGAGTCGTTGGCTCATTGCCGGTTTCGCCGAGACAGAGCCGTCGGTCTCGGCGTCGCTATCATCGTCGCCATCGATGTCTTCGTCGGCCTCGGTCGGCACCATGTAGGCCTGATGGTGCACACGCGGCTGGCCATCTTCGCCGATGACGAGGAAGGCAAGTGCCGCGGCCTTTTGGTCGTCGGTCAAGACCGCCGGTCGATTCTGGATGCCGCTCAGTTCGGATTCAAGTTCGCGATACCGCTGTTCCTCGTCCTCGGTGATGCCGTCATCACTCTCGTCGGCAGATTCGGCGATCATGTTCATCTCAGCTTCGATTTCGGCGCAGCGCGCTACCTCCTCTGCGGTCGGTTCAGGAATCTCGCCGCGGACCGGGCGGAGGCCATCATAATCCGCGAACGAGATGCGCGTCATCGGGACCGCGCGAATTTCCGCGAAGCCCTCGCGCGCCCGGATCGCTTCGGCTTCCGCAGCCAGCTTCTCATCAGCGAGGCGGTCGAGGACGTCGCCATCGATCCAGTTCTCGGATGCACTGTCGGAAAAGAGGTCAGAGTCGATCCGCCCGCCCGCCTCGACATAGGCATCGCGGCCGACGAGCAGCGCTTTCGGGTCGCCGCCCCGGTAGCTGCCGGCGGCGAGCTCACGCCGGATGGTGTACGGGTCGTTGCGGTAATAGCTGTCGCGATATTGCTCGAAGACGCGGGATTGGCGAGCCGTATCCGAGGTGCTGCCATAGGCCTTTGCAATTTCGAGGGTGATTTCGCCCTTGCGCAGCGCATCGAAGATCGTCTCGTGGAGATCGGCGAGACGGACGCGGCCGAGCACGAAGCGCTCGGTTTTGCCGAAGCGCGCCGCGACCTGGGCCGCAGTCTTGTCCTCCTTCTCGATCATGTTCTTGAACGCCATGCACTCGTCCGCGGCGGTCATCGGGAGCTTGTTATTCTCGGCGTAGCTGAACTCGATGGCACGCTTCGCGTCCGGCATCACCATGACCGGAATCTTGAAGTCGTCCGGGAGCCGCCCCTTTTCGATCAGGACGTGCACGCGCTCGAGGCGCCGACCGCCGCCGAAGATGCTGTAGTGGTCCTTCTTGCGCTTGACTGCCGTACCAATCAAATTCTGGAGCACGAAGCCGGCCTCGCCGATCATCGCCTCCAGTTCTGCGTCGGCATCGGGATCGCTTTCGGTCCTGACGTTGAGCGGCGAAGGGACGCAGTTGCGCGCAGGCGCGTATACGATGGGAAATGACATAATCAGTCTCCTGGCGGCGGAAGCCCGACCATTCAGGCCGCTCGGCGCCGCCAGTCCCCCACTCCCTTCCCTCCTTGCCTGAGGACATCGTTCCAGTCGTTTCGGCCGTTCCATGGCCAGATCGTATCGATGCGTCGTCCGGGCACCGCGTGCGCCTTCACGGCGAGCGGCACGGCGAGGCGGCCGGCACGGTCGTTGTCGGGCAACAGGATGAGACGCGACACCGATTCTGGAATAGTAATTTGTGGGATGCGCTCATTGCCGAGTGCGGCCCAGACCGGGATGCCGAGGAGGATCATCGCCGAGATCGCTGTCTCGACGCCCTCGGCAATTCCGAGTGTATAAGCGGCCGGCGCGAGTCGAACCGCACCTGTGCGGGGGTGACCGAGCAATCTGCGAGGGTGCCGGAGGTCGCGCGCGCGTCGGCCCCTGCCATCAAGGAAGGTCCGTTGGACGGCCAACAATCCCGAGTCATCGGTTACCGCGGCGAGCATCGCCGGTCGAAACACGGCCAGTCGGCCCTTGCCGAGAGGCGTTCGGGGAGCGAACCGCAGGCAGTTAGGTGCAATATCGATCGACCTGTTCCGCAAATAGGTCTCCGCGATTGTCCAGTTTATTGGCCGACCAATGCCCCACAGGTCACGGGCACGCTGCTGTAGCCATTCTTTAGGGAGGGAGGATGGCGCCCCCCTGCCGTCACGTGCGTCGAGGGCGTTCAGACCGTCGCGGCGAAGCGCCCGGAGCACATCGGAAATATCGCAGCCGGCAAAGCATTTGAACAAAAGTCGTGTTTCGCCAATCCTGACCGACAGGCTCGGGGTTTTATCCTCATGAGCAGGGCAGCGGCACATGCCAGAATCGCCAGACCAAGTCCCGCCGAAGCGGCGCACAAGAACGGCCCCGGCGACTTCGAGTTCTGGCTTGCGAGACGTTGAAAACCCTGCAGGCATGGCGAGCCTCTTCATCAGGACGGATACGCAATAACCCCCTCTTTTCCTCCTCGCTCCGCTTGGCTGCGGCATTAGTCTGTGGCCCCGCGGCGCGGGAATGCCGCCGACCGGTAGCTACGTGCCCTCCTCCTTGTGAAAATCGTGCCGCCGACCATGCTTGAGCGGGCGAAAGCTGCGTTGGAACCGCGCGCAAAAATGTCTCGTTGCGAGGACATGAAAGATGCGGGATTCCGATGACACTCCGGTTGAGATCGTATTTATCGAGCCCCTTACGGTACGGATTTCCACTGCCGTCAAGCTCACCGGAATCAGTCGATCCAGGATTTACGAACTCATCGAGTCCGGCGACCTTGAAACCGTCAAGGTCGGCCGATCTACGCTGATCCCATATAAAAGTCTGAAAGCCCTAACCAGCGCATAATCGGTTGCGCCACCGCTCGAAAAGAGGGTCCCAAATTTTCGTTCCCACCGTGTAGCTCGCGTCGGAGCAGCTATTGATCGCTTGGTCCATGCGGAGTCACATGCTGGCTATCTAGCTATGATCGTGCAAAGAGCAACAATGGCCCGATATCATGGCTATCGGCTACTTTAAGTGCGGCAACATAAGCTGCTCTCGTTTCGCTGGCATTGACCAGGCCAACGCTTCCCCATGTAAACGGTGTACATCCGAGTTGGACCGCCAGCATGTCGCCGACCATACGCGAAAAACGGCCATTGCCGTTCGGGAAAGGATGGATGGCAACGAGCCGGTGGCTGAATCGGACGGCAATTTCATCGGGTGGGTAGGTTCCATGCTCGACCCAATATCGCGTGTCGTCGATCAGTTGACGAAGGTCCATGGGGATTCTGTAAGCATCGACGCCAATGTTGCGCGGCGTGGTGCGATACTGCCCGGCCCAACGCCACACGTCTCCGAACATGCGTTTGTGAAGCTGGTTCATGAAATCCTGATCGAGAATATCCCGCTTCCGGCTCATCACCCATCGTAAAGCTTGCCTGATATTGATCTGTTCGGCTTCATTCAGCTCATGCCGCATGGTGATATAGGACGGGATGAGTTGTTCGCGCTCCTCGGCGGTCAGCGGCGTGTTGGCGTCGTCGTCATCGTTAAACAGCTTATCTGTCATTCATCATCCCACAGGCCGCGCAAGGAGCCGGATAGAATGAGTTCGATCATGCGCCGCTGTTCTTCGTCGAGATCGGCTTTGAGCAGGGCCTGATTTTCCAGCCGCATGGTATGGTCCAGCCGCGCAATATCCTTGCTCGCTTTCTGCTTCGCGCGGTCGCGCAGGATATCATCAAGCGGCTTCGTCGGTACGAAGGCATAAACGAAAGTGCAGTTCATTGCCTCAGCCGCCTGACGCAGCGTCTTAATCGTGGTGGATCCGCTGACTTCGGCCTTCTCAATCACGGGAATGCGCGAAATCGATGTTCCCATACGAGCGGCAAGCTGGCGGACCGTCATGCCCAGAGCTTCGCGTATTGCCTTTATCCAGCCTCTTGGGGGCACGGCAAAAGACGTTTCGCGCAAGGGCGCGAAACGTCTTTCGAGTTGCTTGCGGGCAAGGGCGGCCTGATCTTCGTTCATATATATATGTCCTGATGAGCCGAAGATGTATATATAAATATGAACATATCAAGATATTTTGATCGTAAATTTATGATCGTTACCTCATAAAATATACATAAATATATGAACGTACTACCGCAAAACCTGAGCGCGCTAGGCAGTCATTCGGCCGCCCCTCTGAAAAGATGGCCGCACAATCTGTGCGCCATCGCGGAGCTGGTCGAGATAGTCCGACCAGTGCTGCATCATGCGCACACGCTCATCCCAATATTCGCCGCGCGTGTAGATTCGCCGCGTCGCGTTTGCATCCAGATGCGCGAGCTGCCTCTCGATCGCATCGGGATGCCACATGCCCATCTGGTTGAGAAGAGTCGCGGCTGTCGAACGGAAGCCATGCGCCGTCATCTCCTCGCGGCTATAGCCGAGACGCCGAAGGGCCGCGCTCACCGTATTCTCGGACATGCACCGCCGGGAAGTTCGAAATGAGGGGAACAGAAATTGCCCATGGCCCGTGAGGCCGTGCAGCGCTTCAAGCATTTCGAGAACCTGCCTGGACAGCGGGACACAATGCTGACGGCGCATTTTCATCTTGTCGGCCGGGATCGTCCACACCGCGTCCTCGACATCGATCTCCGTCCATTCCGCCTGTCGCAGTTCGCCCGGCCTCACGAAGACATGCGGCGTCAGTCGCAGCGCAATTGCCGTGATTTCGTGACCAGCATATCCTTCGATAGCGCGCAGGAGCGCCCCTGTTTCCTTGCGGGTCGTGATCGCGGCGTGGTGCTTTACCTTCGGAGCCGTGAGCGCGCCGCGCAAGTCAGCCGCAAGATCACGGTCCGCCCTTGCGGTGGCGATCGCGTATCGGAAGACCCTGCTGATCACGCTGCGCATCCGACGCGCACTTTCATACCGTCCATTGGCCTCGACCTTACGGAGTACGGCCAGAACCTCCTGGGGCGTGATTTTCGAGATCGGACGGCTGCCGATCAGTGGATTGGCGATATCGAGGAGCCAGCGAATTTTGCGAAGCGTGACGGCCGCGCGCTCTTCCCGTTCGTTTTTCGCCAGCCATTCCTCTGCGATCGTCTTGAACGTGTTGTCCTCGGCGATCTTTCGGGTGATCCGTTCGACCTTCTTTTCCGCGGCCGGATCGAGCCCTGCAAGAAGCAGCTTTCGCGCTGCGTCGCGCAGTTCCCGAGCGGAAGCAATTCCAATATCAGGCCACGAACCGAAGTAGAGAGTCTTTTGTCGGCCCAGGTGACGATAGTTCATTCGCCAGACCTTTGCTCCGCTCGGTCTGACCACGAGATATAGGGCATCGCTATCGGCCATTTTATAGGCCTTTTCTGCGGGCTTGGCGTTCGAAATCTGGATGTGGGTAAGCGTCATGATGGTTTCACCTGCAAGAGGCTGACCGGAACCATCAAAAACACCATCAAAGCTGATGGTACGCTGATGGTTCCGGCTGGATCAGCCTGGATTCCATTCAGCGATTCTCATCGAAAAACGGTGGAAAACCAGCCGCTTGCTGGACGTTCCCGGACGTTGCCGGAAAGGTCACTGGTGCCCAGAAGAGGACTCGAACCTCCACGACCTTGCGATCGCCAGCACCTGAAGCTGGTGCGTCTACCAATTCCGCCATCTGGGCACGGGGTAGGAGCGGGCGCTTAGCGGCGGGGCGGCGGGCTTGTCAACCGCGTCGGCCCGCCCCGCGGCAAATTTTATTTCAAGGGCGCGGATTTGTTGCCCTCGCGCGCCCTGCCCCGCCCTTCGCGCTTGCCCCTTCGGGCGCTTCGCGGCATGGGGACGCGAGGGACGCTGCGGCGTCCGGCTTCGAGAATCGGCAAGACAGGCAAGGTGATGCAGAATCTGAGCGGGCAATTGATCACGGTGTTCGGCGGCGGCGGCTTTCTGGGCCGCTATGTCGTCCAGCGGCTGCTGGCACGCGGCGCGCGCGTGCGGATTGCGCAGCGCGACCCGCGCCAGGCGGTGTTTCTGAAGCCGCTCGGCGGGCTGGGCCAGACGCAGTTCGTCGCCGCCGATGTGCGCGATGCCCGCAGCGTCGCCCGCGCCGCGACGGGCAGCGACGCCGTGATTAACCTCGTCGGCAGCTTTGCCGATATGGCGGCGGTCCAGGCCGCCGGCGCCGGCCATGTCGCGGCCGCAGCAAAGGCGGCGGGTGCGAAAGCGCTCGTCCATATCTCGGCGATTGGCGCCGATCCGGCCAGCGCGTCGGGCTATGGCCGCAGCAAGGGCGACGGTGAAGCCGCCGTGCGCGCCGCTTTCGCTGGCGCAGCGATCCTGCGTCCGTCGATCGTCTTCGGCCGCGAGGACAAGTTCATCAACCGCTTCGCGGGCCTCATCCGCGCGCTGCCTGCGGTGCCGGTCATCGCGCCGAAGGCGAAATTCCAGCCGGTCTATGTCGGCGACGTCGCCGATGCGGTGGTCGCGGCACTCGATACCCCCGGCCAGACGCTCGAGCTCGGCGGTCCGCAGCAGTTCACCATGCTGGAGCTACAGCAGTGGATTGCGAAAGCGATCGGTCGGAACCGCCTGTTCGTCGAGATTCCCGATACCGTGTCGGGCTTTCTGGCGCGCGGCTTCGGCTGGGCGCCGGGCGCTCCGATCACCAAGGATCAATGGCTGATGCTGCAGCACGACAATATCGTCAGCGGAACTAACGGCCTTGCCGCGCTGGGCATCGCCCCCACCGCGCTGGCCGACGTCGCCGACGGCTGGCTCGTCCAGTATCGCCGCCATGGCCGCTTCGCAGCGATGGCCCGCTGAGCCGCGCGCGCGACGAAAGGCGCAATAAGCGGCTGGATAAATCCGTCCGCGCTGCGTAGGTCTCAACATCAGGACAGGGGCGTCCGGCACCGCGCGGGCGCCCCTTCGCTTGTCATCTCCAGCTTCGGGAAGTCCATGATCCAGTTTGCCGCATCGCCCCGCCCCGCCCTTCTCCTGCGCGTGGAGGCCGGACGATGAGCCTGTGGCTGACCGCGATCATCCTCGGCATCGTCGAGGGGCTGACCGAATTCCTGCCCGTCTCGTCCACCGGGCATCTGATCCTCGCCACCGAATTGCTCGGCTATGACGCGTCGAAATGGGCGATCTTCAATATCGCTATCCAGCCCGGGGCGATCCTTGCGATCGTCGTCCTCTATCGCAAATTATTCTGGGACATGTTCATCGGCTTTTTCCGGCGTGATCCGGTGGCGATCGCCTTTGTGCGCAATCTGCTCGTCGCCTTCATTCCGGCGGTGGTTCTGGGGCTCGCGTTCGGCGACTATATCGAGACGTTGCTGGAAAGTGCCGTCGTCGTCGCCTGGGCGCTGGTGATCGGCGGCTTCGCGATCCTGCTGGTCGAAAAGCTCGCCAAGCCGAAGGAGAGTGGCGGGGTCGCCAAGCTGACGCTGCGCCAGTCGATCATGGTCGGGCTGGTCCAGTGCCTCGCGATGATCCCCGGCGTCAGCCGCTCGGGCGCGACGATCATGGGGGCGATGGCGATGGGCGTAGACCGCAAGACCGCCGCCGAATTCAGCTTCTTCCTCGCGCTGCCGACGCTGACCGGTGCGACGGTGCTGCAGCTCGCCAAGCATCGTGATGCGATCACCTCGAACGATATGGGCCTGATCGCGCTCGGCGCCGCGGTTTCGTTCGTCGTTGCGTGGGCGGTCATCAAGGCGTTTCTGGCCGTGGTAACGCGCTATGGCTTCGCGCCGTTCGCCTGGTATCGAATCATCGTCGGCGGCGCCGCGCTTATCTGGCTCACCATGAGATAGGTCCGATATTTTACTAATTGCGAAACTTAGTTGCGTGTCCGCGCATCCGCCAACTGAAACCCCTAATTTTTAGGTCAGCATAACTGTCTTACTCCACAAAATGTCCGTGACAGCGGCGCTCCCGCCATGCATCCGCGCTTCAACGAAGGGGATTTTGCATGGCTTCCGAACGCATGCTCCAATTTGTGGGGCGCGAACAACATTATCCGGACAAGCGCTCGGCCGACGAACGTGCGCGCGATTTTAACGAAATCGCGGCCCGCTACGCGCAGCCGGAAGCCGACGATCAGGCGTCGCGCTGCTCGCAGTGCGGCGTACCCTATTGCTCGGTCCACTGCCCGCTCCACAATCATATCCCCGACTGGTTGCGCCTGACCGCCGAGGGACGGCTGCGCGAAGCCTACGAACTGTCGAACGCAACGTCGACCATGCCCGAAATCTGCGGCCGCATCTGCCCGCAGGACCGCCTTTGCGAAGGCAATTGCGTGATCGAATTTTCGGGTCACGGGGCGGTGACGATCGGCAGCGTCGAGAAATATATCACCGACACCGCCTGGGCCGAGGGATGGGTCGAACCCGTCCATGTCGGCCCCGCAACGGGCCAGTCGGTCGCCATTGTCGGCGCGGGGCCCGCGGGCCTGACCGCCGCCGAATATCTGCGCGCAGAGGGGCATGAGGTGCATGTCTACGATCGGCACGACCGCGCCGGCGGCCTGCTGACCTATGGCATCCCCGGCTTCAAGCTGGAAAAGGATGTGGTGATGCGCCGCGTCGATCGGCTCGCGGAAAGCGGCATCCATTTCCATCAGGGCTTCGAGGTCGGGCGTGATGCGACGCTGGAGGAGCTGCGCCGGCGCCACGATGCGGTGCTGATCGCCACCGGCGTCTACAAGGCGCGCGAGATCAACGTCCCTGGCAACGGCGCCGAGGGGGTGATCGCGGCGCTCGATTATCTGGTCGCGTCGAACCGCAAAGGGTTTGGCGATGCGGTCCCGGCCTTCGACGATGGCAGCCTGAATGCCGAAGGCAAGCATGTCGTCGTCATCGGCGGCGGCGATACCGCGATGGACTGCGTCCGCACCGCGATCCGCCAAGGCGCCAAATCGGTGAAATGCCTCTATCGCCGCGACCGCGAGAATATGCCGGGATCGCAGCGCGAAGTCGCCAATGCCGAAGAGGAAGGCGTCGAGTTCGTCTGGCTGTCCGCCCCCGAAAGCTTTGCCGCCGACAAGCATGTGAAGGAGGTCGCGGTTGCCGGGATGCGCCTTGGCGCGCCCGACGCAAGCGGCCGGCGCAGCCCCGAACCCGATCCGGGCCGCACCTTCGACCTGCCCGCCGACATGGTGATCAAGGCGCTGGGTTTCGATCCGGAGGAATTGCCGCACCTGTTCGGTTCGCCCGATCTGTCGGTCACGCGCTGGGGCACGCTGCGCGTCGATCATCAGACGATGATGACCAGCCTTCCCGGCGTTTTTGCCGCCGGCGACATTGTCCGCGGCGCCAGCCTGGTCGTCTGGGGCATTCGCGACGGCCGCGATGTCAGCGAACAGATGTCGAAATGGTTGAAGGCGAAAGCGAAAAGCGAAAAGAAGGCAGCCTGACCAACAGGGGAAGGGATTTCAAAATGTCGACGTTCAAAAATCTGCTGCTCGCTGGCGCCGTGGTGCTGACGCCTGCCCACGCCTATGCCGCGCCCAAGGAAGCGCCGATCGCCGAGGCAGTCACCGTTGCAATGCCCGCAGAGAGTGAAAGCGAGCCCGACAGCGAGCAGTCGCTCGCTAACGCCAAGGCGAAGATGCAGAAGGAAATCGATCAGGCGATCGCGCTGATCGAAAAAATCTTCGAGGTCGACAAGCTGCCGCCGGTCGATCCGGCGCAGCTCGCGCTCGCGCAGCAGACGACGAACGCGCTGATCCCGGCGGGAAGCATCGAGAAGATGCTCGACAATATGTACGGCAAGCTGTTTCGCGCCTTCATGGATCAGACGAGCAGCATGTCCGACCTGATGCTCTCGATCAAGACGGGCGTCGATAGCGAGAAGATTGCCGCGCTTGATGCGACGAGCAAGACCGCGATCGCCGATATGTTCGACCCGCACCGCAAGGAACGCGAGGATCAGATCAACAAGGTGATCAAGCCGCTGATCAGCGAGGCGCTCGGCGATCTCGAGCCGCCGATGCGCGACGGCCTCGCCCGCGCTTACGCCCGCAAGTTCAGCGCGCAGCAGCTCGGCGACCTCAACGCCTTTCTCGCCACCCCGACGGGCCAGGCCTATGGCGCCGAATGGATGTCGCTGCAGGCCGATCCCGAAGTAATGATCGCGATGGTCAAGGCCGTGCCGCCGCTGATCAACAAGTTCATCGACCGCGGCCCCGAGCTTGAAGGCCAGCTCAAGGATCTGCCCAAGGAAAAGGCGATGAGCGACCTCACCGACGCCGAGCTGGCGAAGCTTGCCAAGCTGATGAAAGTCGACGTCAAGACGCTCAAGGAGAACCGCGACATGTGGAACGACGACATGACCACGGACGCTACCGCGGTCGATGCCGTCGATGCAGCGGGCGATGCCGCAGACGCGGCCGCTGACGCCGCGGATGCAGCCGCGGCGACGGCCGACGCGGCCGGCGACTATGACGAGGCTTACGATCGCAGCAACTGGTCGGCCGCCGATCTGCAGAAGGTAGAAGATCTGGAGGCCGAGGCCGACAAGGCATCCTCAGCCGCCTATGACGCCGAACAGGAAGCCGTCGCCAACGCGCGCAAGCGGCTCAAGCCTTCGACCTGACCCACGCCCATTCCGGCAGGAACCACGACATGACCCATTACCCGACCCCCGATCACCAGCGGCTTGCCGAAGACGGCATGTATCGCCCCGACCTCGAGTCCGATGCCTGCGGCGTCGGCATGGTCGCGGCGACCGACGGCAAGGCCTCGCGCCGCGTCGTCGAGGCGGCGATCGAGGCGCTGCGCGCCGTCTGGCACCGCGGCGCCGTCGATGCCGACGGCAAGACGGGCGATGGTGCGGGTATCCATGTCGACCTGCCGGAGCGCTTTTTCGACGATGCGATCGCGGCATCGGGGCACAAGGTGCTGCCGAACCGCCTCGCCGTCGGCATGATCTTCCTGCCGCGCACCGACTTGGGCGCGCAGGAAGCATGCCGCACGATCGTCGAATCCGAAATCATCGACGCGGGCTACACCATCTATGGCTGGCGCCAGGTTCCGGTCGACGTGTCGGTGATCGGCGACAAGGCGCAGCGCACGCGCCCCGAAATCGAACAGATCATGATTGCCGGCCCCCTTCCCGAGGAGCAGTCGATCGACGAATTCGAAAAGCAGCTCTATCTCGTCCGCCGCCGCATCGAAAAGAAGGTGATTGCGGCGCAGATCGCCGATTTCTACATCTGCAGCCTGTCTGCGCGATCGATCATCTACAAAGGACTGTTCCTCGCCGAGAGCCTGGCGGATTTCTATCCCGACCTTGCGAACAAGCTGTTCGAAAGCCGGGTTGCGATATTCCACCAGCGCTATTCGACCAACACCTTCCCGCAATGGTGGCTCGCCCAGCCGTTTCGCACCCTCGCCCATAATGGCGAGATCAATACGATCCGCGGCAACAAGAACTGGATGAAAAGCCACGAGATCAAAATGGCGAGCCTCGCCTTCGGCGAACATTCGGAAGACATCAAGCCGGTGATCCCGGCTGGCGCCAGCGATACGGCAGCGCTCGACGCAGTGTTCGAGACGCTATGCCGCGCGGGCCGCGATGCGCCGACCGCAAAGCTGATTCTGGTCCCCGAAGCCTGGGCCACCGATGAAGAAATGCCCGCCGCGCACAAGGCGATGTACAACTTTCTCGCAAGCGTGATGGAGCCGTGGGACGGCCCAGCCGCGCTCGCGATGACCGACGGCCGCTGGGCAGTCGCGGGGATGGACCGCAACGCACTTCGTCCGCTGCGCTACACGCTGACGGCCGACAATCTGCTCGTCGTTGGCTCTGAAAGCGGCATGGTGCTGCTGCCCGAGGCGAGCATCCGCAAGAAGGGTCGCCTCGGCCCCGGCCAGATGATCGCCGTCGATCTCGACGAAGGCACTCTCTACGAAGACCGCGCGATCAAGGACAAGATCGCGGGAACGCACGATTATGCGGCGCGCGTGAAGGGTTTCCGCACGATGGCCGACCTGCCCAAGGGCGGCAAGTCGAGCCTGCCGGGCTTTGACCGCGCCGAACTGCTGCGCCGCCAGGTCGCCGCCGGCTTCACGATGGAAGATATGGAACTCATCCTTTCGCCGATGGTCGAGGATGCGAAGGAAGCGATCGGCTCGATGGGCGACGACACGCCGCTCGCGGTCATTTCCGACAAGCCGCGCCATGTCGCGCAATTCTTCCGCCAGAACTTCAGCCAGGTCACCAACCCGCCCATCGACAGCCTGCGCGAACGGCATGTGATGAGCCTGAAGACGCGCTTTTCCAACCTTGCCAATATTCTCGACGAAAAAGGCCAGAGCCCGCACGTGCTCGTCATCGATTCGCCGGTGCTCGTCGGCGACGATTGGGACCGGCTGCGCGCCTATTTCGGCGATGCAGTGGCCGAGATCGATTGCACTTTCCCAACCGGCGGCGACGCCTCGACGCTGCGCGACGCGATCGCGCGCATCCGGCGCGAGGCAGAGGACGCCGTGCGCGCGGGGCGGAGCGAGCTATTCCTTTCCGACCAGACTATCGGCGAAGATCGCGTCGGGGTCGCAATGGTGCTCGCCGCTGCGGCGGTCCACACGCACCTCGTGCGCAAGGGGTTGCGCAGCTACGCCTCGATCAACGTCCGCTCGGCCGAGATACTCGACACGCACGGCTTTGCGGTGCTCATCGGCGTCGGCGCGACCACGGTCCACGCCTATCTCGCCGAAGCGGCGATCGCCGACCGTCTGTCGCGCGGCCTGTTCGGCGACCTAGCGCTCGCCGACGCGCTGCAGCGTTTCCGCAAGGCAATCGACGACGGCCTCTTGAAGATCATGGCCAAGATGGGGATCGCGGTGATCTCCTCCTATCGCGGCGGCTATAATTTCGAGGCGGTCGGCCTTAGCCGCGCGCTCGTAAACGATCTCTTCCCCGGCATGCCGGCCAAGATTTCGGGCGAAGGCTATCAGTCGCTCTTCATCAACGCGACCGAGAAGCATGAGGCGGCGTTCGACGCGCGCGTCACGACGCTCCCCATCGGCGGCTTCTATCGCCAGCGCGCGGGCGGCGAAGCGCACGCCTATTCGGCGCAGCTCATGCACTTGCTGCAGACCGCCGTCGCGACCGACAGCTATTCGACCTATCTGCAATTCGCGCGCGGGGTCGCCGACCTGCCGCCCATCTATCTGCGCGACCTGATGGAATTCAACTTCCCAGCGCAGGGCATAGCGCTCGACAGCGTCGAGGCGATCACCGAAATCCGCAAGCGCTTCGTCACCCCGGGCATGTCGTTGGGCGCACTATCCCCCGAAGCGCATGAAACGCTGGCGATTGCGATGAACCGCATCGGCGCGAAGGCGGTGTCGGGCGAAGGCGGCGAAGCAAGCGAGCGCTACAAGCCTTATGCCAATGGCGACAATGCCAATAGCAACATCAAGCAGATCGCGTCGGGCCGCTTCGGCGTCACGGCCGAATATCTCGGCGCCTGCGACGAGATCGAAATCAAGGTCGCACAGGGTGCCAAGCCGGGCGAAGGCGGCCAGCTTCCGGGCTTCAAGGTCACCGAATTCATCGCGCGCCTGCGCCATTCGACGCCGGGCGTGATGCTGATCTCGCCGCCGCCGCACCACGACATCTATTCGATCGAGGATCTTGCACAGCTCATCTACGATTTGAAGCAGATCAATCCGAAGGCGCGCGTCTGCGTGAAGCTCGTCAGTTCGGCGGGCATCGGCACCGTCGCGGCGGGCGTTGCCAAGGCGCACGCCGACGTGATCCTTGTCTCGGGCAATACCGGCGGCACGGGCGCTTCGCCCCAGACGAGCATCAAATATGCCGGCACCCCGTGGGAAATGGGCCTCAGCGAAGTCAACCAGGTCCTGACGCTCAACGGCCTTCGGCACCGCATCCGCCTGCGCACCGACGGCGGGCTTAAGACCGGGCGCGACATCGTCATCGCCGCCATCCTGGGCGCCGAGGAATATGGCATAGGGACGCTGAGCCTTGTCGCCATGGGTTGCATCATGGTGCGCCAGTGCCATTCGAACACCTGCCCCGTCGGGGTCTGCACGCAGGACGAGAAGCTGCGGCAGAAGTTTACGGGGTCGCCCGAAAAGGTCATCAACCTGATGACCTTCATCGCCGAGGAAGTGCGCGAAATCCTCGCCAAGCTCGGCTGCCGCAGCCTCGACGAGGTGATCGGCCGCACCGAGCTTCTCCGCCAGGTCAGCCGCGGTGCCGAGCATCTCGACGACCTCGACCTCAATCCGATCCTCGCCAAGGTTGATGCGCCCGACGAGCAGCGCCGCTCGCAGGGACCGAATTTCCGCAACCCGGTGCCCGACAGCCTCGACGCGCAGATCTTGAACGATGCGAAACCTCTGTTTGATCGCGGCGAGCGGATGCAGCTCACTTATAACGTCCGCAACACCCACCGTGCCGTCGGCACGCGCCTCTCGGCCGAAGTTACGGCGCGTTTCGGGATGACCGGGCTTGCCGACGACCATGTGCAGGTGCGTCTGCGCGGAACCGCCGGGCAGTCGCTCGGCGCCTTCCTCTGCCAGGGCATCACGCTCGAAGTGTTCGGCGATGCGAACGACTATGTCGGCAAGGGCCTGTCGGGTGGGCGCATCATCGTGCGGCCGACCGTGTCGAGCCCGCTGGTCAGCCAGCATAACAGCATCGTCGGCAACACCGTCCTCTACGGCGCGACCGCAGGCACCTTGCTCGCGGCGGGCCAGGCGGGCGAACGCTTTGCGGTCCGCAACTCGGGCGCGAAAGTCGTGATCGAAGGCTGCGGTGCCAATGGCTGCGAATATATGACCGGCGGCACGGCGGTGATCCTGGGTGCGGTAGGGTCGAATTTCGGCGCCGGCATGACCGGCGGCATGGCCTTCGTCCTCGACGTCGATGAAAGCTTCGAAAGCCGCGCCAATCCCGAATCGATCGTCTGGCAACGGCTCGACAGCGCACATTGGGAAGGCGCCTTGCGCGCACTTGTCGAGGAGCATGCGGCGGCAACCGGCAGCAAATGGTCGGCCGAGGTGCTTGCGGACTGGGATCGCTGGCGCACGCGTTTCTGGCAGGTGTGTCCCAAGGAAATGATCGGGCGACTCGCGCATCCGCTCAGCGACCGGCCTGCACAGGCGGTCGCCGCCGAATAGCCGGTGTCCCCGGCCCTCGCCGGGGACGTCTGCCGCATCAAGGCCCCAGTCTGCCGCAAGACGATAGGTTATTCAGCCGCGCGAAAGCGTCGGGCCGCTATGTGCGGCGCTGATGTTTCGCGCTTCCGAAAGGATGATTCCATGCGCCCGATCCGCGCCGCCCTTCCGCTTCTCGCAATCCTCGCCCCCGTGCCGGCGTCGGCGGCGGATGCGCGCGACGCTGCCGCCGTGCTGAACGATCCGGCGACGCAGGACCGGATGGCCGACACGATCACGGCGCTGGTCGGTGCAATGATGCAGATGCCCGTCGGTCCGCTCGCCGAAGCCGTCGCGCGGATCGATCCGTCGTCCGATGCCGCCCGCATACCCGCCGACGCAACCATCGGTGACATCGCGGGGCGCGACCCCGGCTATGCCGAGCGTATGGGCGGCGACGTTCGCGCAAGCGCGCGCATGGCCGGCCATGCCGCTTCTGCCGTCGCCGCTTATGCTCCGGTTATCAAGGATATGGCGCGTGATCTTCTGGCGCAATGGGAAGCTGAACGCACCACTGCGCGGCAATAGCGCACCGCTTGCGTGCTGACCCGAACCGACCCGGTTGATAAGTCCGCCATAGCCATTGGACGCGCCGCCTCGCTGACGCTATGCGGATGATCATGTGGCAACTCTATCAATTCCCTCTCTGTCCCTTCTCGCGCAAGGTCCGGCTGCTGCTCGGCGAAAAGGGCGTTGGTTATGAATTGGTGCGCGAATCACCGTGGGAACGCCGTGACGAATTCGTCGACCTGAACCCCGCCGGGCGTACCCCGGTGATGGTGGACGAGGGGCGCGGACAAGTGCTCATCGACAGCAACGCCATCGCCGAATATTTCGAGGAGACGGTCGAGGGCAAGGCAATGATCAACGGCACCGCCGCCAATCGCGCCGAGATCCGCCGCCTGGTCGCCTGGTTCGACCAGGAATTCTATTTCGAAGTCACCGGCCCGCTGCTTTTCGAACGGATGCAGAAGCGCATCGTCCACCGCCAGCCACCCGACGGCGGCGCGCTGCGCGAAGCGATGAAGGCGGCGAACCAGCACCTCGACTATATCGACTATCTCATCGACCATCGCACCTGGCTTGCCGGTGCGACGATGAGCCTCGCCGATCTCGCCGCCGCGGCGCACATCTCGGTCGCCGACTATCTGGGCGGCATCGACTGGACCGGGCACGATCAGACTAAGGGCTGGTATTCAGGCCTCAAGTCGCGCCCGAGTTTCCGGCCGCTGCTGGCCGAACGGATGGAAATCGTGACGCCGCCCAAATATTATGAAGACGTCGATTTCTAGTAAGTTCGCCGCCGGGCAAATGAACGACCGTTCGAAGCTTTCGGCATTGACCCCCTCATAAAATATGACCCGCCTCCCGAGCCCATGTCCCCGGAAGGCGGGTCGCGACCCGTCGCCATGAGGGTTGGCGGCCGGTCCCGAGGCATGTTCGGGACCGGCGCCTGCCCGGTTACGCGAGGTCGAAACGATCGGCGTTCATGATCTTCGTCCAGGCTTTGACAAAGTCCTTGACGAACTTTTCCTCGTGGCCCGTCTCGGCGTAGACTTCGGCGACAGCGCGCAGTTCCGAATTGGAACCGAAGACGAGGTCGGCGCGGGTTGCGCGCCAGGTTTCGCCCCCGCTCTTGCGATCGGTTGCCACATATTCCTGGTCATCCGATCCGTCGACGGCCTTCCACACATTGGTCATGTCGAGCAGGTTGACGAAATAGTCGTTCGTCAACTGGCCCGAACGCTTGGTGAAATGGCCATGCCCGCGATCGCCATGATTGGCACCGAGCACGCGCAGGCCGCCAATCAGCACCGTCATTTCGGGCACCGACAGGCCGAGCAGCGACGCGCGGTCGAGCATCATTTCCTCGGTCTTCACCGCCAGCTTCTTCTTGCCGAGATAGTTGCGGAATGCATCGGCTTCGGGTTCCATCACCGCGAAGCTGTCGGCATCGGTCTGTTCGGCCGTCGCGTCGCCGCGGCCGCCGGTGAAGGGCACCGCGACGTTGAAGCCCGCGTCCTTGATCGCCTTTTCAAGACCCACAACGCCGCCGAGCACGATGGCGTCGGCCATCGACATCGAACCACGCAGCCCGTCGAGCGTATCGAGCACCTTGGCCAGCATCGCCGGTTCGTTGACTTCCCAGTCCTTTTGCGGCGCGAGGCGAACCCGCGCACCATTGGCACCCCCGCGAAAGTCCGACTTGCGGAAGGTGCTGGCGGAGGCCCACGCCGTCTTGATGAGTTGGCTGACGGTGAGGCCGCTCGCGGCGATCTTGTCCTTCACTGCCTTGACCTCGGCATCCGAAGGCATGGTGCCTGCGGGGATAGGGTCCTGCCAGATCAGGTCTTCGGCGGGCACTTCGGGGCCGAGGTAGCGGGTTTTCGGACCCATGTCGCGGTGCGTCAGCTTGAACCAAGCGCGCGCGAAGGCGTCCTTGAACGCTTCGTGATCGCTGCGAAACCTCTCGCTGATCTTGCGGTATTCAGGATCGCGCTTCAGCGCCATGTCGGCGGTCGTCATCATCGTGGGCACCTTGATGTTCGGATCCCACGCCGCCGGCGCCATATCCTCTTCCTTCTGACCGATCGGCTGCCACTGGTTCGCGCCCGCGGGCGATTTCACCAGCTCGTAATCATAGTCGAACAGCAGCCGGAAATAATTTTCGGTCCATTTGTCGGGGGTGTTGGTCCAGGCGCCCTCGATGCCGCTCGTGACGGCATGTTCGCCGATGCCGCCATGCTCCTCGCCGCTGACCCAGCCGAAGCCCTGCGCAGCGAGATCGCCGCCCGCGGGTGCGGCCCCCAGCTTGGAGGCGTCGCCATTGCCATGCGCCTTGCCGAATGTATGCCCGCCCGCGGTCAGCGCGACGGTTTCCTCGTCGTTCATCGCCATGCGCGCGAAGGTTTCCTTCATGTCGCGCGCCATGCCTTCGTCATCGTGCGGATTGCCCTGCGGTCCTTCGGGGTTGACGTAGATCAGCCCCATCTGGATCGCCGCGAGAGGTCCCTCGATCACTTCGAAGCCGTGCTTGGGATCGATGCGCGTCTGCACGCCTTCGTTCACCCACTTGTCTTCGCTGCCCCAATAGATGTCGCGTTCGGGTTCATAGACATCGACGCGGCCGCCGCCGAAACCGAAGACCGGACCGCCCATGCTTTCGATCGCCACATTGCCGGTGAGGATGAACAGATCGGCCCAGCTGATCTTGTTGCCATATTTTTGCTTGATCGGCCAAAGCAGGCGCCGCGCCTTGTCGAGATTGCCGTTGTCGGGCCAGCTGTCGAGTGGCGCGAAACGCTGTTGCCCGCTATTGGCGCCGCCGCGGCCATCGGCGGTGCGGTAGGTACCCGCGGCGTGCCACGCCATGCGGATGAAGAAGGGCCCATAATGACCATAGTCGGCGGGCCACCACGGTTGGCTGTCGGTCATTAGCGCGGTCAGATCATCCTTCAGCGCCTGATAATCGAGCGATTTGAACGCTTCGGCATAGTCGAAATCTTCGCCCATCGGGTTGGAAGGCCCGTTGGGGGTGAGGATGTCGGTCGCCAGCATGTCCGGCCACCAATCCTTGTTTGTGCGGCCGAGCAGCGCGCGCATGCCGCCCTTGTGGACGGGACAACCGCCTGCGGCGTCGATGGGGGTCTGGTCGTTCATGCAATCTCTCCTCTTTTGGATTATTGGATTGTGACGCGGCGCGGTGACGGACGCGTGACGGGCAAAGTCGGGCCGACCGGCATTGCGCCGAGTCGGTGGCGCTATCCTCTCCTTCTGACAGGCCGAGGATAGGCTGCGCGGTCCCATCGACATAACCGAATAAGCTGTATTCAGTGATCGACCCTTCCGATCATTAACACGCGAAGGACGATCGGGATCAGTCACTCGTCGCCCCGCCGCCACGACCGGACGCGGATGCGACGAACCGAGGAACATCGCGCGTTCGCCGCGGGTTTTTCATGGGTCCGGCCGCGATACTTGCAGCCGGACTGCAAGGAGAAGGAAAGTGGCTAATACCCCCAACCAGAACCAGCAGAAGCCGCAGGCGGATCGCGAAGAAGAACAGCGCCGTCAGCAGCAACAGCAGGACGGCCAGAACCGCCAGCCGGGCGAACAGCGCCGCGAAGAAGAGCGCAATCCCGGCCAGCAGCGCTAACGCCGCCGGCCTGTGAAAGGGGCCGCCCATCGGGCGGCCCCTTTTCCGTCGGCCTTGCGCTCCCGCCCCGGTCAGAAGCCGAATTTGATCGTCCCGCCCCACGTGCGGGGATCGCCTGGAAGCCCGGTGATCAGGCCGGTATTGCCCGGACCGACAAAAAGCTGATCGATATAATCGCGATCGAACGCGTTGCGGACCCAGGCAAAGACATCGAGGCGGCGTTCTGCCCGGAAGCCGACGCGGATATTCGACAGCGAATAGCCGTCGACCCAGGTGTAGATTGACGGGCTCGCGTTCGACGAGAAGTTCGAACGATAGCTGCCGTCATAGCCCAGATAGACCTGTCCCTCCTGACCGAACAGCGATGCCGGCACATTGGCTTCGGCGCCGAAAGACAGCGCCCATTTCGACACGCCCGGCAGCCGCGCGCCCGATATGTCGCAGTTCGCGGGGCTGTTCGCACCGCCCGACAATTCGGGCGGGCATGGCGCATCGACGAAGCGCCGGTATTTGGCGTCGGTGTAGGCGCCGTTGACATAGGCATTGAAGCGTTCGCTCGGGCGGATCGCGACGTCGGCCTCAATCCCCTGTGTGCGGACCTTATCGGCATTGGCGAGATAGCCGCGCAACACCCCGAACTGTCCGTTGTTCACATTGGCCTGATAATCACCGATGTCGGTGCGGAAGACTGCCAGGTTGACCGTCCCCTTCCCGTTCCAATAGTCGGTCTTCAACCCCGCCTCGTAATGATCGACCGCTTCGGGCTTGATCGTCGCGGCGCCGAGCAGCGGGTTGCCGGCTGCATCGGTCGGCACACCATTCTGATTGATACCGCCCGATTTGAACGTCCTGGCATAGGTTGCATAGACCAGCACACCGCGCGCCGCCTTGTAAGTCGCGGTCAGGTCGTAACTGAAGTTCCAGTCGCTGAAGCTCGGCGCATATTCCTGCGGCGCAAACACACCCAGCCGCGCCACCGACACCGGGTCGTTCAGCGCCCGCGTCACCGGTGACCCGTCGCCCGCGAACACCAGCCGCTGATAATAGCCCTCCTTCTTGTCATAGTTGATCCGCGCGCCGGGCTGGACCGTCAGCCGATCGGTGATCTTCCAGCTCAGCTGCCCGAACAGCGCGAGGCTGGTGTTCTTGAGATATTGCGTATTGCGCGCCGTCAGCCCGTCGAGCACGGTCGGATCATTGGCGAGCGCGCTCGCCGGATTGAGCGTCCAGCGGCTCGAGGCCGCGCCATGCGCCTCGGTCCCTTGCGTGTCGATGCGCTGGTGAAACGCAAAGCCGCCAAGCACGAAATCGAAGCGGTCGCCCGAAACATTGTAGCGCAATTCCTGCGTATATTGATTCTGCTGCGACGGGTTCTGCGACTTGGTGACGATCGGCAAGCCGGTGAAGTCGCGGTCGTTCTCGGGCTGCCAGTCCCAATAGCGCCACGCGGTGATCGAGGTGAGCGTGCCGGGACCGACATCCCATTTGGCGCGCAGCGCCACGCCGCCGATCTCGTTCCCGGCATTGAGATTGGCATCGAGGTCGGTCAGCCGGTCAAAGGGATTGGTGCTCGGCACCGTATAGCCCTGCGCCACCGCGAGCGCGGCATATTGGCGGGCGAGCGGCCGCTGCGTCGCGCCGGTGCGCACGAACACCGAACCGCAGCATACAGCGTCCTGCTTGTTCCAGTCGCCGACGAGCGTGACGCTGAGCGTGTCGGTGGGTTTCCACAGCAATTGCCCGCGCAGGCCGATATTGTCCTGGCTCTGTATCCAGCGGTCGGTCGTGACATTGTAGATGGTGCCGCGGCGGCTCGTCGCCGACACCGCGAAGCGCGCCGCCAGCCGGTCGGACAGCGGCCCCGAAATCGCCGCCTTCGCCTGCTTGAAATTGAGGTCGCCGATGCTGAGTTCGGCCTTGCCCTCGAAATCGAAGGTCGGCTGGTTCGTTGTGATATTGATCGCCCCGGCGGTCGTGTTCTTGCCATAGAGCGTGCCCTGAGGACCGCGCAGCACTTCGATCTGCGCGACATCGAGGAAGTCAAAGGTCGCGGAGGCGACGCGCGCATAATAGACGTCGTCGACATAGATGCCGACGCCCTGTTCGATACCGTCGTTGGTCAGGCCGAACGGCGCACCGATCCCGCGGATATTGACCGCCGAGTTGCGCGGATTGCTCGTGTAGAATTGCAGCGTCGGCGCGAGTTGCTGGAGGCGGCCGACGTTGAAACTGCCGGTGCTGTCGATCTGATCACCGCCGACCACCGAAATGGCGATCGGGACGTCCTGTGCGGTTTCGCTGCGGCGTCGGGCGGTGACGACGATTTCATTGCCATAGGCGGCCTGCGGGCCTTCGCCCGCGACGGTGTCTGCCGCTGCGGTTTCGTCAGCGGCATTTTCGGCTGCAAAGGCGGGATCGTCGCCAAGAAGCAGCAGAAGGGTAAGCGGGATGGCGGCCGGAGCGACCCGGCGGCGAGACGATGACTTTGGGATCATGACAATTTCCTGTTGCAAGAAATTGCCACATCCGGTTGTCCGGTCTGCGGCAGGTGGCGGGGAGTATCCCCGTCGGGAGCTTGAGTATCAGTTGGGGTAGCGGTGCCGTTCGGTCACATCGACCTGCACCAGCCGCCCTTCATGGACAGTTAGTTGGATGGCGCCGAAGCGGAGCTTTTCAAGCGCATCGAGCACGGCTTGAACCGCGCGCGAGGGCGGCTCGCGCTCGCCGGGCGATGGGTCTTGGGACGACGTCATGGCATTTCCTTTCCCCTTTGGTGGATTCGGCGCCAAGACTATCCCAATTGTTTTAGTTGACAATGATTGTTTTGCTTTGGGCGCCGAAAGGAGAGTTTCCCGCGCCCAGCCGAACGGCGAAATCCGTTCCGCCTTCGGGGCTGTGCTCGGCAATGGATTGCGCGCGCGCGCGGCTGCTGGCAAAGGCGCAGCAATGAGCAAATTGAACGAACTCATGGCGCGCGGTACGGCTCTGCTGGGCAGCGACTACGCCATTCTCTGCGGCGCGATGAGCTGGGTGTCCGAGCGCCATCTGGTCAGCGCCATCAGCAATGCCGGCGGCTTTGGCGTGATCGCCTGCGGTGCGATGACGCCCGAGCTGCTGGATGCCGAGATCGCGGCGACAAAGGCGCTGGCGACCCGCAATTTCGGCGTCAACCTGATTACCATGCACCCGCAGCTTTTCGAGCTGATCGAGGTGTGCGCCAAACATGGCGTCGGCCATGTCGTGCTGGCGGGCGGACTGCCTCCGAAAGGCAGCCTCGAGGCGATCAAGGCGTCGGGCGCCAAGGTGATATGCTTCGCGCCGACGCTGGCGCTCGCAAAGAAGCTGGTCCGTTCGGGCGTCGATGCGCTGGTAATCGAAGGGATGGAAGCGGGAGGTCATATCGGCCCCGTGTCGACGAGCGTACTCGCGCAGGAAATCCTGCCCGCGCTCGCTTCCGAGGTGCCGATCTTCGTCGCCGGCGGCATCGGCCGCGGCGAGGCGATCGCCGGCTATCTTGAAATGGGCGCGGCGGGCGTCCAGCTCGGCACGCGCTTCGTCTGCGCCACCGAAAGCATCGCGCATCCCAATTTCAAAAAGGCGTTCATTCGCGCCTCCGCGCGCGACGCCATCGCCAGCGTCCAGATCGATCCGCGCCTGCCCGTCATCCCGGTCCGTGCGCTAAAGAATGCGGGCACCGAAGCCTTTACCGCCAAGCAGCGCGAGGTTGCCAATCTGCTCGACGGGGGCACCGTCGACATGGCGGCGGCGCAGCTCGAAATCGAACATTATTGGGCCGGCGCGCTGCGCCGCGCGGTGATCGACGGCGACGTCGAAAACGGCTCGTTAATGGCAGGGCAATCTGTCGGTATGGTAACGCAGGAAGAGAGCGTTGCCGAGATCATCGCATCTTTGGTGCAACAGGCCGAAACGGCCTTGCACGCACGGGGTTGACGCCGCATGAAGCATGCGGCTGGGGAGAAGGTCATGAATTTGTCGCGTAAAATCATCGTTGCCGGCCTGCTGGCAAGCGTCGCCGCCTGTGCGCCGAAACCCCCGCCCCCGCCCCCGCCGCCGCCGCCCCCGCCGCCGGTGGCCGTGGTCATCCCGCCGCGCCCCCTGCCCCCCGGCAATGCCTCTCTTACGCAAATCCTCCCCGCGCGCGGCCTTGACGGCCGGTTCATGACCGCGAACAGCGGCATCAGCGGCGACCGCGCCTTCTGGCAGCTCAAGATTGCGCTCAACGTCGCGGCGATCGGTTGCCGCGGCGCCGAAGAAGCGACGCTGGTGTCGGCGTACAACAATATCATCAAGGCGCATGCCAAGCAGATCCGGTCTACCGAAAAGACGGTCATCGCCGATCTTGGCAAGGAAACGCGCACCAACGGCATCGCCGCGCGCGACAAGCTGTCGACGCAGCTTTTCAACTATTTCGCGCAGCCCCCGGCGCAGCGCGCCTTCTGCGCTCGCGCCAACGAAGTCGCCCAGCTCGTCTCATCGACCCCGTCGGCACAGGTCATTCCGCAGGCTCCGGCCCAGCTTGCGCAGCTCGACCAGCCCTTCGTCGATTTCTATGAAGCCTATGCCAAATATCGGGCCGATGTCGCCGCGTGGGACGCGAAATATGCCCCGCCCCCGCCGGTGATGACCGCACCCGCCACGACGGCGGTTTCGGGACCGTCCGGGGCGCCCGTCGGCGGCAACTGAAACCGCCAGAATAGCGGGATAAAAGTCGCGCCGGGCAATGGCGTTGGCGCCGTGCATCTGTTAGCAGGATTGCACGATGACCAACGCCCCGCCCCCGCCGACATCCGCCGCCCAGTCGGCCCGCACGATCCTGACGCGGCTGCACGAGGTGATGGCAGCGCGCACCAACGCGCAGTCGAAGCTCAACCAGGTTGTCGGCATCATCGGCGAATGCCTCGATAGCGAGGTCTGTTCCATCTATCTGCTGCGCGAAGGCGCGCTCGAACTTTATGCCACGCGCGGGTTGAAGCAGGAGGCGGTGCACGTCACACGGCTGGGCCTCGGCGAAGGTCTGGTCGGCACGATTGCCGAGCAGATCGAAACGCTGAACCTCGACGAAGCGGCGGCGCATCCCGACTTTTCCTACCGTCCTGAAACGGGCGAGGAGCTGTTCCACAGCTTTGCCGGCGTGCCGATCATCCGGCGTGAGCGCGCGGTCGGCGTCCTGTGCGTCCAGCATGCCGAACCGCGCCGATATGAAGAGATCGAGATCGAAACGCTGCAGACGGTCGCGATGGTGCTGTCCGAACTGATCGCCAACGCCGACCTGGTCGATACCGCAGCGCGGATCGATGCGGGCGAAACCGACCAGTCGATGCAGCGCCTGTCGGGCCAGAAACTGGTCGACGGCATGGGCGCCGGGATCGCGGTTTTCCATCAGCCGCGCGTGCATATCGAACATACGGTCGCCGACGATATCGAGGCCGAACGCCACCGCGTCTACGCCGCGTTCGACAAGATGCGCGAACAGATCGACCGCATGGCGAGCCAGGCCGAATTCGGCGTCGGTGGCGAGCATGAGGAGGTGCTCGAAACCTACAAGATGTTCGCCTATGACGAGGGCTGGTCGCGGCGGATCAACGAAGCGATCGACAGCGGGCTGACCGCCGAAGCGGCCATCGAACGCGTCCAGCAACGCACCCGGATGCGGATGCGCCAGATCGACGACGCGCTGCTGCGCGACCGCATGCACGACCTGGAAGACCTGTCGAACCGGCTGATCCGGATCGTGTCGGGGCAGATGGGGACGGCGGCGCAAGTCGGGCTGCGGCAGGATTCGATCCTCGTCGCCCGCAACCTCGGCCCCGCCGAGCTGCTCGAATATGATCGCCGCCGTCTCAAGGGCGTGATCCTGGAAGAAGGGTCGCTGACCGCGCACGTCATTATCGTCGCGCGTGCGATGGGCGTCCCCGTGCTGGGCCGGGTCCGCGACGTCCGGACCTCGATCCGCGAGGGCGACATGCTGCTCCTCGATGCCGCCGCCGGAACGCTGCACGTGCGCCCGACGCAGGCGGTGCAGGACGCCTTCGATGCCAAGCTCGTTATCTCGCAAAAGCGCCGCGCGAGCCTCGCGTCGCTGCGCGATCTGCCCGCCATTACCAAGGATGGGGTCCCGATCGAGCTGATGATCAACGCCGGGCTGCGCGAGGATGTCGCGGCGCTCGACCTCACCGGCGCACGCGGCATCGGCCTCTTCCGGACCGAATTCCAGTTTCTCGTGTCGGCGACGCTGCCGCAGCGCGAGCGGCAGCAGCGGCTCTACCGCGACGTGCTCGACGCGGCGGGCGACCGTCCCGTCATCTTCCGCACCGTCGACATCGGGGGCGACAAGGCGCTGCCCTATATGAATGTCGACGAAAATGCGCTGGAGGAAAATCCGGCGATGGGGTGGCGCGCGCTGCGCCTCGCGCTCGAACGCGAAGGCCTGTTGAAAGTCCAGGCGCGGGCGCTGATGGAAGCGGCCGCGGGACGCACGCTGAACGTGATGTTTCCGATGGTGTCCGAACCCTGGGAATATGAGGCGGCGCGCCAGTTGTTCATCAACCAGCGCGCCTGGCTGAAACAGCATAACAAGAAGCTGCCCTCGGCGATCCGCTATGGCGCGATGCTCGAGGTGCCGGGTCTGATCGAGACGCTCGATCTGATGCTGCCGCACCTCGACTTCCTGTCGATCGGCACCAATGACCTGACCCAGTTCCTCTTCGCCGCCGACCGCGCGCACCCGCGGCTCGCCGAGCGCTATGACTGGCTATCGCCGACGGTGATGCGCTATCTGGCGCGGGTCGTGAAAATGGTGTCGGGATCGAAGGTCACGCTTGGCGTCTGCGGCGAAATGGGCGGCCGCCCGCTCGAAGCGATGGCGCTGCTCGGCATCGGGATCGAACGCCTGTCGATTACGCCGGCCGGGGTCGGTCCGGTAAAGGCGATGATCCGCTCGCTCGACCTTGGCGCGCTGCGCCGCGACGTCCCGGCGATCCTCGCCCACCCGGCCGCCAACCCGCGCGGACAATATCTCGACTGGGCCCAGAAGCACCACGTCGATCTGGGCGAGTAACCGCGCGGCTTGACCGCCGACGTAATTGCCTTTGAGAAAATGTTTATGGTATGTTCTCCTCCCAGCCAAGGAGAGAGACATGACCGATTCCCCTGCCCGCGCTTCCGGCCAGTGCCATTGCGGTGCGATCCGATATTCGATGCCGACAGCGGTAGAACATCACGCCCTGTGTCATTGCAGTGATTGCCGCCGCCACGCCGGCGCGCCGATGGTCGGCTGGGCGCTGGTCGCACAGGCCGATCTGGAGCTCAGCGGCACGCCGAAAGTCTACGCCTCCTCGGAGCATGGGCGGCGCCATTTCTGCGGCGATTGCGGTACCGGCCTCTTCTATACCAACGACCAGATTTTCCCCGGCAAGATCGACGTGCAGTCGGGGACGCTCGACGATCCCGACCTGATCCCCGCGGGCGCGCAGATCCAGGTCGCCGAACGGATCGGCTGGATGGAAAAGCTGGATGAGATGCCCAGCTTCGTGCGCTACCCTGGCCAGGAGTGAGGCCTTATTTCCGGGTGCCGGTCTTGTCGTCGCCGGCGACGACGGCGGCGGTGAGTTTGGCAATATCGAGCCGCTGCGCCGAGTCGTCATAGCCCTGCCGGACGATGACCAGCCGCCGCGACGGAATGACGATCACATATTGGCCGCGATTGCCGAAAGCGCCGAAAGCATCGGACGGCACGCCCGCCGATTTGTCGAGCAGCCAGAAACCGGCACCATAACCGAATGGCCCGTCCGGCTGCGGGCCGCTCGGCGTCGAAACGAAGCGCCGCCAGTCGGCGGGCAGAATGCGCTCACCGTCCGCGACGCCATCGTTGAGATAGAGGAGGCCGAGCCGGGCAAGATCGCGCGCGGTCGTCCACACCTGGCTCGACAGAATGAAATCGCCATCCTTGTCATGTTCGACGAAGGTGCGCGTCATGCCCAGCCGGTCGAAAAAGGCCGCAGGATCGAGCGCCTCGCCCTCCTTCGTCAGCGCGGCCTTCAGCGACAGCGTCGCGAGCAGCGTGTCGTTGTTGGCGTAGCGATAGCGGCTGCCCGGCGGGTTGAGCAGCGGCCACTGCGTCGTCCACGCGCGCACCGATGCGCCGCCCATATAGATGGCATCGGTGCGATTGCCGGCGCTGTCGCTCGTCAGACCGCTCGCCATCCGCATGAGCTGTTCGGTGGTGATGAGCGCGCGCGGATCGCCAGCCGATTGCCATTCGGCGATCGCCGCGGGCGCGGCCACGTCGAGCTTGCCGCGCAGCACCGCATTGCCGATCAGCGTCGCCGCCAGCGACTTTGCAACCGAAAAGGTGCGCTGCGCGGTATGGACGTCGTGCCCGGCTTGATAGTGCTCGACGACGATCCGGCCGTCCTTGACGATCACCAGCGCGCTGGTCCGCCCGCCGAAACCGGCAATGTTCATCACCGCCGCTTCATAGCGCGTCAGACCGCGCGGGATCGGCGCGCGTGCGCCCTGGTCGCCGAGCGGCCATGGCCGGGCGTCAAGGTCGGCGCGCTTCTGCGGCGAAACTCCGGGCCCCGACGCGGGATCGGCGCCAATCGGCAGCGCCACGCAGCCGTCCCGCCCGGTCCACTGCGCGATGCGCGGCGGCATGTCGCCGCGATAGCGGACAAGGACGCGGCGTGCCGTCTGGTCGACATCGGCGGTCAACGCGCGGACGTCGGCCTCGATTTCGGGATAGATGCCCGTCAGCTCGTCGCGTTCGATATCGGCCATCGCCTTGCCCGCGCCGTCCCAAAGCGCCGAGCAGGTGAAGGCGGCGCGATAGCCCGCCGCCCAGGCGCGATTGAGATCGGCCCCCGCGTCCGCGGCCTGCGCCGGCATCGCCGTGAGCGCCATGGCTGCGACGAGAAACGCGCGCCCGCGCACGTCAGGGCCGCGGGCCGAACGCCGCGCGCTGGGCCTTTTTGGCGCGATCCCACCAGGCGCGGCGGATGACGTCGGCGACCCGGCCGGGATCGGCGGGCGCGAAGCGAACGAGCAGGCCGGGCCAGCCTTCATAATGCGGGGTTTGCCAGAAGATACCGGGGTCGGTTTCAAGCAACAGCTCCTTTTCCTCGATCGGGCACATGACGTGAAAACTGCCGGCCTCGCGGCCCGGCGAAACGAAGGCCTTGCCGTTCACTTTCGGGCAAGGAGTGCCATAGAAGAGCGCCATTTCGACATCGGGCAGTGCGCAGGCAAAGGCGACGACATCGTCCCAGTCAACGAAACGGAAGGCGCTCACTGCTCCTCCCGCGCGGCGCGGCGGCGCTCGTCCCACCAGGCGATGCGCTCGGCGACGCGCTTTTCGAAACCGCGATCGACGGGCCGATAGAAGGTCGCGGGCGCCATGGTATCGGGCCAGTAATTGTCGCCCGAAAAGCCGTCGGGGGCATCATGGTCATAGGCATAGCCTGCGCCATAGCCTAGATCCTTCATCAGCTTGGTCGGCGCATTGAGAATGTTCGCGGGGGGCGCAAGCGAGCCGGTTTCGCGCGCCGCGGCCCACGCCGCCTTTTGCGCAGCATAGGCGGCGTTCGATTTGGGCGCGGTCGCGAGATAGAGACACGCCTGCACGATCGCGAGCTCGCCCTCGGGCGAGCCGAGAAACTGATAGGCGTCCTTGGCGGCAAGGCATTGGGTCAGCGCCTGCGGATCGGCGAGCCCGATATCCTCGCTCGCAAAGCGGACGAGGCGGCGCAGGACATAAAGTGGTTCCTCCCCCGCGACGAGCATGCGCGCAAGCCAATAGAGCGCCGCTTGCGGATCCGATCCGCGCAGCGATTTGTGCAGCGCCGAGATCAGATTGTAATGACCGTCACGGTCCTTGTCGTAGACCGGCATGCGGCGGTGCAGGAATTGCGCAAGCTGGACCGCGTCGAGCGGATCGGCGATCGCTGCCGCGAACAGGGTTTCGACCTGGTTGAGCAGGAAGCGCCCGTCACCGTCCGCGCTGGCGATCAGCGCCGCCCGCGCGTCCGCGGTCACCGGCAGGCTCCGCCCGACATCCGCTTCTGCGCGTTCGACAAGCAGCGCGAGCGCCGCTTCATCGAGCCGGTGCAGCACCAGCACCTGCGCGCGGCTGAGCAATGCGGCGTTCAGCGCAAAACTTGGGTTCTCGGTTGTCGCGCCGACGAGCACGACCGTCCCGCGCTCGACAAAAGGCAGGAAGCCGTCCTGCTGCGCGCGGTTGAAGCGGTGAATCTCGTCGACGAAAAGCAGCGTGCGCTTGCCCGCAGCCGCCATCTTCTCGGCTTCGGCAAACGCCTTTTTAAGGTCGGCGACGCCCGAAAACACCGCCGACAACGGCGCGAAGCGCATCCCCACAGCTTCGGCCAGCAGCCGCGCGATCGTCGTCTTGCCCGTGCCCGGCGGCCCCCACAGGATGATCGACGACAATTGCCCCGCCGCAACCATGCGCCCGATCGCGCCCTCGGCGCCGGTCAGATGCTCCTGTCCGACGACATCGGCGAGGCTGCGCGGGCGCAACCGTTCGGCGAGCGGAACCGGCCCGGTGGCATCGGCTGCCCCGACCGGCGCATCGTTGCCGAACAGATCCCCGGCCATGCCGCGCTACCTCCGCTGCCGCTGCTTCTGGCGGATCAGCCGCAAATAGGTGTCGGCAACCGACTGATTGATCGCGTCCCATTCATAGGCCATGCTTTCGGCCAGCGCCGCCGCACCATGCGCCGCGCGCAGCCCGGCATCGGTGCAATAGCGCTCAAGGTCGTCGGCAAAGCCGGTGATCGACCCCGGATCGACGAGATAGCCCGTCTGGCCATGCTTGACGATGCTGGCGCTGCCCGTCGCGCGCGCTGCGACCACCGGCAGGCCGCACGCCATCGCTTCCAGCGTCACATTGCCGAAGGTTTCGGTGACGGACGGGTTGAACAGCATATCGCACGACGCGATTGCCCGTGCGAGATTGGGACCGCCCTGAAAGCCGACGAATTTCGCCTGCGGGAGCCGCGATTCGAACCAGTCGCCCGCGGGGCCTTCGCCGATCACGACGACCTGATGGCGGACCTTGCGGCGTTCGAGCACGTCGATCGTGTCGGCGAAAACGTCGAGCCCCTTTTCCATGACCAGCCGTCCGAGGAAAGCGATGACGGGCATGTCGTCGGCGAGGCCCCATGACTGGCGCCAGCTCGCCTCGCGCCTGTCGGGCCGGAAAATGTCGCGCTCGACGCCGCGCGTCCAGATGCCGATGTCATAGTTCATCCGCTGTTCGCGCAGCACCTGCGCAAAGCTTTCCGACGGCGCGATCAGCGCGTCGCAGCGCCGGTAGAGCCGGCGCAGCCACGCGACCATAATCGGTTCGAGGAAGGACAGGTTGTAATATCGGAAATAGGTTTCGAAGCGTGTGTGCACCGAACAGGCGACTGGGATATTGCGCCGCCGAGCCCACGCCGCCACTTGCCGCGAAACGCGGTCGGGGCTGGAGATATGCAGGATATTGGGCGCGAATTTCGCGATATCCTCGCGCACGCGGGCCGAGAAATGAAGCGGAATGCGATATTCGGGGCGGTTCGGGATCGCCATCGACGGCACGCTGACAAGATCGCCGGTCGGTTCGAAATCGGGTTCGGCAACCGTCGGCGAATAGACGCGCACCGATGCGCCCTGGCGTAGCAGATAGCCTACAAGGCGGTTGAGCGCCTTGTTCGCGCCATCGACCGTCATATTGTAATTTCCGCTGAACAGCGCGATGCGAAGGTCCGAAACGTCCATCCGGTTTGCGCTAGTCCTTTGCCCCGTCAAAGGCAATTCGTCAGAAGTCGGCGCCGCGGTCGGCCGAGGCTTCCAGGTCGACAACCACCGGCGGATGCAGGCGCAGACGATGGACGCGCTTTTCATCGGCCTCAGTGATTTCGATGCGCCACCCGCTCGAGTGGTGCAGCACCTCGCCGACCGCCGGGACATGCCCCGCGAGCACCGCAGCGAGGCCGCCGAGCGTGTCGACATCTTCGTCGACTTCGGCAAGGCGCGGGTCGATTACTTCGCCAATATCGTCGAGTTCGGCGCGCGCATCGGCGTCCCAGCAGCCGTCGGCGCCGGGCACGAACAGCGCGGTCGGCTCGTCGTCATGCTCATCCTCGATCTCACCGACGATTTCCTCGACCAGATCTTCGATCGTGACCAGGCCGTCGGTGCCCGAATATTCGTCGATGACGATCGCGAGGTGCGTGCGCTTCGCGCGCATTTCAGCGAGCAGGTCGAGCACGCCCATCGATTGCGGCACATAGAGCGGCTGACGCAACAGGTCGAGCAGCGGCGGCGGCGTGCGCCCTTCGGCCAGGACCGCGAACACGTCCTTGACGTGGATCATCCCGACGACCTCGTCGAGCGTTTCGCGATAGACCGGCAGGCGGCTGTGCCCCGCATCGGCAAAGATCGCGACGATTTCCTCGAAGCTGGCGCTTTCCGAAATCGCGATGATCTCGCCGCGCGGCACCGCCACATCGTCGACCGTCTGTTCGCCGAAATGCAGCAGGTTGCGCAGCATCTTGCGTTCGATGGGCGACAGATCGCCGACGATGCTGCTGCCGCGGCGCTCGGCGCCCTCTTCCTCGGCCTCGTCGATGACCTCTTCGATCTGCTCGCGCAGCGACGGTTCGCTGTTACCGCCGAACAGCAACGTCCGTATTCCGGCCCACAGGCCGGACCTACTGTCCTCTTCCGATCGGGTCGAAGACCCCTGCTCGTCGGGCATGTCTCTCGCTTTTGCCGTTAATCCTGCACCGCATATGGATTGGCGATGCCCAGCGATGCAAGGGCTTTCACTTCCAAAGCCTCCATCGCCTCGGCGCCATGATCGTCGACATGGTCATAACCGACCAGATGCAGCATCCCGTGCACGATCAGATGAGTCGCATGATCGGCGACCGAAACCCCCTTCTCCGCGGCCTCCCGCACGCAGGTTTCGCGCGCCAGCACGATGTCGCCGAGCAATATCTCGCCATCGTCGCTGTTGCTCATCGTTTCGAGAAGATCGGGCTGGACCTGCGGGAAGGACAGGACGTTGGTCGGCTTGTCCTTCCCGCGGAAATCGCGGTTGAGCGCGTGAACTTCATCATCGTTGGTCAGGCGGATCGCCACCTCGACAAGCGGCGCGGCATCGGCCAGCGCGGCGTAAGGCGTCAGCGCGAGCGCGGCCGCGGCCGCCTCACCGGCGCGCACCTGCCAATCGAGATCGTCGGGCCAGGGGCTGGCCTCGTGCGTTTCGACGCTCAGCATGGCCGGATCGCGGCCGCGGGCCGGCTGCGCTTGTCAACGGAGAGAATCGGCGTGATCATTGCCCCTCGCTACTGCCGCACCGCGCCATGCGCCATGCGAAACTGCTTGCCCACGCCTGTTACGGCGGCGGGGCCGGTGCCGGCTGGGGCTGCGCCGACGGAGTTGCCGGTGTCGGGGGCGGCCCTTGCCTCGAGGGTGGCTGACGGTCACCGATCGGGAGGCGCAGATCGACGCGTGTGCCGCCGATTTCGGTGCTGATGACCGCATTGCCGTCCTCGACCCCGATGCTCGTCTTGTCCCCGACCGGGATCGTCCCGATGTCGGGCACGTCAAGCGGCTGGACCGGTCCCGCAGGATCGGCAGCCGGCGGCGGCTTCTTCGGTTCGGCGCCGCGGCCGCTGGCCTGCACCATGAAATCGCGCCAGATTCGCGCCGGCACGCCGCCGCCGGTCACACCTTGCAGCGGCGAATTATCGTCGTTGCCCACCCACACGCCGACGACCAGCCCATCGGTATAGCCGATGAAATAGGCGTCGCGATTGTCCTGGCTCGTCCCCGTCTTGCCAAAGCCGGCGATCGGCAGCCGCGCCGCGCGCCCGGTACCGCGATTGACGACGGCGCCCAGCATATCCTCTATCCCGTCATGCTCGCGCGCCGAAAAATGGCTGGCCCCCCAGACCATATTTTCGAACCAGCCCTTGTCCTCGCTCTTGAAGGCGTGCGGCACGACCGGATAGGCGTTCGCCGCCACCGCAGCATAGGCGGCGGTCAGTTCCATCAACGTCATCGTCGAGGTACCGAGCGCCAGGCTCGGATCATCCTTGGCCAGCGGCGCGGTCACGCCCAGATCGCGCGCCATCGCGATGACGCGGTCATCGCCCACCTCCTGCAGCAGTCGCACCGCCGCGACGTTGCTCGAGGTCGCGAAGGCGTCTTCCAGCGTGATGCTCGGCGAATAGATGCCGCTGGCGTTTTTCGGCCGATAGGTGCCGGTTTCGATCGGCCCGTTGGCGATGCGGTCGTCGGGGCGCCAGCCCTTGCGCAGCGCCGCGAGATAGACGAACAGCTTGAAGGTCGATCCGGGCTGGCGCCGTGCCTGCGTAGCACGGTTGAACGGCGATGCGGCATAGTCGCGCCCGCCGATCATCGCGACGACCTCGCCATCGGGGCGCATCGCGACCAGCGCCACCTGCGATTTGCCGAGCGCGGCGCGATTGACCGCACGCCGCGCCGCCGCCTGCAAACGGGCGTCGAGCGTCGTCGTGATCGTCTGGCGCGCATAGCCGATGTCGCTTAGCTTGCGGGCCTGCGGCAGCGCCCAGTCGGCGAAATAGGTGCCGGTGGGCAGGTCGTCGCGCTCGCGCACGTCGATACGCGGCGGCCGCATCGCTTTCGCCTCGGCTGCGGTCAGATAACCCTCGCGCGCCATCGCCTGCACGACCAGCCGCATCCGCTTTTCAGCCAGATCGGGGTTCTTGGTCGGGGCGAGCCGCGACGGCGCCTGCACCAGCCCCGCCAGCATCGCCGCCTGCGCCGGGGTCAGCTTTTCGGGCTGGCGATAGAAATAATGGAGCGACGCGGCGCGCAAACCATAGGTGTTATCGCCGAAATAGGCGTTCGACAGATAGCGTTCGAGGATCTCGTCCTTGGTCAGCCAGGCTTCGAGCCAGAAGGCGATCAGCGCCTCGCGCGCCTTGCGGCCCAGCGTACGCTTGGGCGTCAGGAAGGTGAATTTGGCGAGCTGCTGCGTGATCGTGCTGCCGCCCTGCGTGCGGCCGCCGGTAACATTGCTCCACACCGCCCGCGCGACGCTGCGCGGATCGACGCCCCAATGATTGTAGAAACGGCGGTCCTCGATCGCGATGAAGGCCTGCGTGACATGATCGGGCAGGTCGGCGACCTTCACTGGCTTGTCGACTACCGCACCGATGCGCGCGATCGGGGTGCCGTTCGATGCGAGCAGGGTAATCTGCGGCGGCGCAATCGGTTCGAGCGATTTCGACAGCGGCGCCGTAATCGCCAGCCAGCCGACGAGCAGGATGAAGAGGACCGCAAAGGCCGCAATGCCGCGCGACAGCCAGCGCAGCCATCGTGGCCGCGGCTTCTTCGCGCCCGCCGGCGTCGCAGGCGTTTCGGCAAGCGGAAACAGCGGTTCTTCAATCGCCGGAGGCGGAGGATCATCGGAAAACGGGAAAGCGGTCATTCTTCGCGCCGTATTACACGCCCAATACAGAGCGCGCAATCGCTCCTGCGGCGAAGCGCAATCGGGCGGCGCTTCAGTGCATGTGGCGCAGCTTGTCGGGGTTACGCACGATATAGATGCCGACGACCAGCCCGTCCTCGATTTCCAGCGCGGTCGTCTGATATTCGCCGTCGGCCTCGCGCGTCACGAAGCCGGGCAGTCCGTTGATCGTCCCGACCTCGACCAGCATTGAGGCATGTTTTCCGAACAGGACCGCCAGGCTGCGATGCACGCGCATGACGAGGTTGAAGCCGAGTACCGGCTGCATCGCCGCGGGCCGCTTGCCGCCGCCGTCGGACCACATGCCGACATCGGCCGCGAGCAGGCTGCCGAGCGCGCTCATGTCACCGCTCCGCGACGCCGCGAAGAAGGCGCTCGCGATTTCGAGTCCGCGCTCGCGCTCGAGCCGATAGCGCGGGCGCGCGTCGCGGACGTGGGCGCGGGCACGGGTCGCGAGCTGGCGCGTCGCCGCCGCATCGCGGCCAATCGTCGCCGCGACTTCGTCGAACCCGACGCCGAAGACGTCATGGAGCAGAAAGGCTGCACGTTCGAGCGGCGACAGCCGTTCGAGCGCAAGCATCAGCGGCAGCGTAACATCGTCGTCGGGTTCCTCGCCGACGATCGGATCGGGGAGCCACGGCCCGACATAGGTTTCGCGCCGCGCCCGCGCCGATTTGAGCTGGTCGAGGCAGAGCCGCGTCACGGTACGCCGCAGAAAGGCAGCAGGCTCATGCACCGCCGCACGATCGGCGCCGAGCCAGCGGATGAAGGCGTCCTGCACCACATCCTCGGCATCGGCGACCGACCCGAGCATGCGATAGGCGACGCGCGTCAGCAGCGGACGCAGCGGGTCGAAACTCGCCGCCGCATCCGCCGCGTCCGCGTGCGAAGGTGCCGTCCCCGTCACGCGGCGCGGGCCGGCTGTTCGTACCAAAGGTCGAAACCGACCGCGATGCGGTTCCATCCGTTGATGATGTTGATCATCAGCGTCAGCTTCACCTGTTCCTCCGGTGTGAATTCGGCCTCGAGCGCCGCCTTGGCTTCGCCCTGTGTGTGCCCCTGCGACAGGCGCGTCAAGGCGTCGGTCCAGGCGAGCGCCGCGCGTTCGCGAGGCGTATAGCAGGGCGCCTCGCGCCATGCCGCCAGCAGATAGATGCGCTGCTCGCTCTCGCCGCCGGCGCGCGCTTCGGCGGTGTGCATGTTGATGCAATTGGCGCAGCCGTTGACGATCGAGGCGCGGATCTTGACGAGTTCGATCAGGCTTTTCTCGAGGCTGTCCTGCACCGCGAGCGAAACCGCCATCCACTGCTTCATCAACTGCGGCGCTGCGGCGAAGGGGTCGGTTACCTTGGTCATGTCATCACTCCTTTGTTCGGGTTGTGCCGACATGACGAGGCAGCGCCGGTCGATTGTGACATGGCGCGCGAATAAATTTCGCGGCGACGGCTTTTTGCGATAGCTTCGCCCATCGACAACGACCGAAGGGGGCGTGTGATGAAGTTTCTCGATGGATATCGTGAACAGGCCTATGCGCTGCTGCGCATTGTCGCCGGCTTGCTGTTCCTCGCGCACGGAGTGCAGAAATTCTTCAATTTCCCGACCGATTTTCCGATGCCGCTCAACCCGATGCTCTATGCCGCCGGAACGATCGAACTCGTCGCGGGCGCACTGATCATCATCGGCCTGTTCACGCGGCCCGCGGCCTTCATCGCCAGTGGAATGTCGGCGGTCGGTTATTGGGTCGCCCACGCGCCGAACGGGCTCTATCCGATCGTCAACGGCGGCGAGACGATCATCCTCTACACCTTCATCTTCCTGTTCATCGCGACGCGCGGCGCCGGGATATGGAGCATCGACGCCAGCCGCTCCAAAGGCTGAACGGCCTTGGCGTCAGGGCGCCGTAGCGCTCAGCTTCCCGGCCCCTCATAGGCTTCGACGATCCGCCCGACGATGGGGTGACGCACGACGTCGGCGCTCGTGAAGCGGCTGACGTTGATGCCTTCGAGACCTTCGAGCCGCGCGACCGCATCGGCGAGGCCCGATGTCGCGGGCAGCGGCAGGTCGACCTGCTTCGGGTCGCCGCAGATCACCATGCGGCTGTTCATGCCGAAGCGGGTGAGGAACATCTTCATCTGCGGGATCGTCGTATTCTGCGCTTCGTCGAGGATGATGAAGGCATCGGCGAGCGTGCGCCCACGCATGAAGGCAAGCGGGGCAATCTCGATCTCGCCGCTCGCGATGCGACGTTCGACCTGCTCGGCGGGCAGGCAATCGTGCAGCGCGTCGTAGAGCGGGCGCAGATAGGGATCGACCTTTTCCTTCATGTCGCCAGGCAGGAAGCCGAGCTTCTCGCCCGCCTCGACCGCCGGGCGCGACAGGATCAGGCGCTGGACGCTGCCGGTGATGAGCTGGGCTACGGCCTGCGCGACCGCAAGATAAGTCTTGCCCGTGCCCGCGGGACCGAGCGCGAATATCACGTCGTCGCGCGCCAGCGCCTGCATATAGGGGATTTGCGACGGCGCGCGCGGGACGATCGTCTTTTTGCGCGTGCGGATCATCACCGGCGGCGCGTCGCTGGTTTCGTGGCGGATGATGCCGTCGAGCGTCGGCTGCGCCGTCATCGCGATCACCGCATCGACCAGCCCGCTGTCAATCTCTTCCCCGCGTTCGATCCGCGTATAAATTTCGGTCAGCACATCGCGCGCGCGCGCCGCGGCCTCGGCCTCCCCTTCGATCTGCACGCGGTTGCCGCGCGCCGAAATATAGACGCCGAGCCTGTTCTCGATCGCCACCAGATTACGGTCGAACTCGCCGAACAATATGCCCAGAAGCTGGGTTCGCTCGAACTCCACCGACAATCGGACGCGGTCGCCGGGTTCGGCGGGCAATGCGGCGGTCAGCGGGCGTTTCGACACGTGGGCAGGGCTCCTTCTTTCAGCAACAACCTGTGTACTCCCGCGAAGGCGGGAGTCCATCTCCCGTGGCACCCGAATGCGGCGAAAGGAGATGGGTCCCCGCCTTCGCAGGAACACCCAAACTCAAAGCCGGCACTAGGCCACCGCTTCCATCAACGGCTCGGCCCCGAGGCTGTTGGGCCCGGCCGATGCAATGCGCACATCGACCATGTCGCCGATCGCCAGCCCCGGCGCCGTCACATGCACCGATTGCAGCCAGGGCGACTTGCCGATCAACTGGCCGTCATGCTTGCCCTTGCGCTCGAGCAGCAGGCGCGTCGCGCGCCCGACCGTCGCTTCGTTGAATGCCTGCTGCTGCTGATTGAGCAGCGCCTGCAGCCGCTGGAGGCGGTCGTTCATCACCGCTTCGTCAATCTGCTCGTCCATCGTCGCCGCGGGCGTGCCGGGGCGGCGCGAATATTTGAAGCTGTACGCCATCGCGTAATTGGTCGCGCGCACGATATCGAGCGTCGCCTCGAAATCGGCCTCATCCTCGCCCGGAAAGCCGACGATGAAGTCACCCGAGATCGCAATGTCGGGGCGCGCCGCGCGAACGCGTTCGATGACGCGCAAATAGCTGTCGACGCTATGGCTGCGGTTCATCGCCGCGAGGATGCGGTCGCTGCCCGCCTGCACCGGCAGGTGAAGGAATGGCATCAGCTTGTCGACCTCGCCATGCGCCGCGATCAGCCCGTCGGTCATGTCGTTCGGGTGGCTCGTGGTATAGCGGATGCGCTCCAGCCCGCCCTCCCGCGCAAGCTCGCGGATCAGGCCGTCAAGGCCGATCGCCCGGCCCTTGTCATCCTCGCCGTCCCACGCGTTCACATTCTGCCCGAGCAGGGTGATTTCGCGCACCCCGCCCGCGATGAGCGCGCGCGCCTCGGTGATCAGGTCGGCGAACGGCCGGCTGATCTCGGCGCCGCGCGTATAGGGCACGACGCAGTAGGTACAGAATTTGTCGCAGCCTTCCTGCACGGTCAAAAAGGCCGTCGGGCGCTGACCGCCCGCGCGCTTTGGCAGCGCGCCGAACTTGCTTTCGAGCGGCATGTCGAGGTCGATCGCCTTTTCGCCGCGTTCGGCGCGCGCGATCAGGTCGGGCAACCGGTGATAGGCCTGCGGGCCGACGACGACATCGACGCTCGGCGCGCGGCGCGCGATTTCGGCGCCCTCGGCCTGCGCGACGCAGCCCGCGACCGCGATCGTCGGCGTACTGCCGTCCTCGCGCTTCAGCCGGCCGATGTCCGAATAGACCTTCTCGGCCGCCTTTTCGCGGATGTGGCAGGTGTTGAGCACGACCAGATCGGCATCGGCGCCGTCCGCGGCGGGAACATAACCCTGCGCGCCCAGCATCTCCGACATGCGTTCGCCGTCATAGACGTTCATCTGGCAGCCGAAGGATTTGACGTGGAAGGTCTTGGCGGGATTTTTGGCGGGGGAGTCGGATGTCATCGGCGCCCTATAGGCGATGGCGGCTGATCGCGGAAGGGTTTGGCGTCTGCGCCATCGCGCCGGCGATCGCGGCGCGCGCGGCCTCGGCCAATAGCTTGCGGTCCGCCTCGGCATCGTTGGGCAGCGGATCGAGATAATGGATGGTCAATGTGATCGGCCGCTTGCGCGCGAGCAGACGCTTGAAATTGTCGAGGCCCGATTCGGGATCGAGCCACGCAATATCGGGAGCCTCGACCCCATAGTCGAGAAACACCGGCTGCACCTGGAGCGTTGGCGGCGTCGGAATCACCGCCTGCAACAGCGACGGCCGGAATGGCAGCAAGCCGTCGCCGGGCCCCGTCGTCCCTTCAGGAAACAGCGTCACCGGGCGCCCGCGCGCAAGCGCATTGCGCAGATCGTTCGTCTGATTGTGAATCTCGCGCTTCGCCTCACGCTGGACATAGATGGTGTGATTCTGGTCGGCGAGCCAGCCGACGAGCGGCGTCGTGCCGACCTCGGCCTTGGACACGAAGGCCGATCGCGCCGCACCGCCGAGCGCCAAAATGTCGAGCCAGCTGACATGGTTCGACACGAACAGGACATCGCGGCGCAGCCGCGTCCCGGTGGTCGTGACCCGCAAACCCGCGATCCAGCCAACCGCGTTCAGAAAGGCCATGACCATCGGCGATGGCCGCCCGATGGCGCGGTAGAAAAGGTGCGGGACGATCAGGAAAAGGAGCGTCAGCACCATCAGCGCAAGGCGGAAGACCGAGCGCCAGGTGATCCGGGCGCGATCAGTCGCGCTTGCGATCGATGGCGACACCATAAAGCTCCATGCGGTGATCGACGAGGCGGAAGCCCAGCCGTTCGGCGATCACCTTCTGCAACGCTTCGAGTTCGGGATCGACGAATTCGATCACCTTTCCCGTTTCGACGTCGATCAGATGATCGTGATGCGCCTCTGGCGCGGCTTCGTAGCGCGAACGGCCATCGCCGAAATCATGGCGGTCGAGGATGCCCGCTTCTTCGAACAGGCGCACGGTACGATAAACGGTGGCGATCGAAATGCCGCTGTCGATCTTCGACGCGCGCTCATAAAGCGTTTCGACGTCGGGATGATCTTCGGAATCCGAAATCACGCGCGCGATGATGCGACGCTGTTCGGTAATCCGCAGGCCCTTTTCATGGCAAAGGGCTTCAAGATCGATGGAACCGGGCATGATGGCCTTTCGTGCAAAGCGCGCAGGTCGCGTCCTGTTTCTTCAATCTGTATAGGGTCGCCCCGCGCATAGAACAAGGGCGGCGCCCCCCGGCACCGCCCCTGCATTCTGCGCCGTGAAAAGCTCAGACTTTCTTGCGCTTGCGGCCACCGCCGCGTCCCTTGGTGCCCAGGCCGATTTCCTTGGCGAGCGCGCGGCGCCGTTCGGCATAATTGGGAGCGACCATCGGATAATCGGCTGGAAGGCCCCACTTTGCGCGATAATCGTCGGGCGTCATGCCATAGTGGGTCATCAGGTGGCGGCGAAGCATTTTCAGCTTCTTGCCGTCTTCCAGACACACGATATGGTCAGGCTTCACCGACGCGCGGATCGATACCGCGGGCACCGGCTTTTCTTCTTCGACCGCCTTTTCGCCAAGGTTCGACAAGGCGGTGTGGACGTTGTTGATCAGGATTGCGAGATCTGAAATCGCGACGCTGTTATTGCTGACATGCGCCGCGACGATGTCGGCAGTCAGTGTGACGAGCATTTCATTTGTATCGGCAGACTCCGACATGAAACTCATTCCCCATATAAAGACCCGGATAATCAGCGATTTGATTATTGGGGGGTTCCTACCCCGAGGAAATTCATGCCATTTTGGTGGGAATTTCGCAATGCCTCAATTGCTAATGATCAGCGTCCTTGACTGGGCGCCGCATCGTAATCGCATCGCGCATTACGCCATCGCGCCCGCGATAATAAGCAGGGCGCCGTCCGCACTCCGTAAAACCCGACGCCCGGTAAAGATGAATAGCGTCATTGTCGGCCCGCATTTCAAGGAAATAGTCTTCGGCGCCTTCGCCCGATGCCCAATTCTGCCAGTCGGTCATGAGTTTTTTTGCGACGCCGCGGCCGCGAAAGGCCGGGTCGACCGCGAGCAGGAGCAATTCGCTTTCGGGACCGGCGATCCGCGCCGCATAAAAGCCGCACGCCCGCTCCCCGACCCATGCCAGACAGATGCGCGCCGAAGGTAGCGCGAACAGCGTCAGCAACTGACCTGCACTCCACGCTTCGCCATAGGCGGGTTCGAACGCCGCATCCATGATCCGCATCGCCGCGTTCAGGTCTGCGACGCGCGCGGTGGCGATCCGCACTGCCTCGCTCATGGCGTCGCCATCGGTTTTGCGTCGGGCGCCCGCCCGTAAATGGGACGGGGGTGATCGAACAGGGCTTCCGCCGGCAGCGCAGGCAGCGCACGCGCGTCGGGCAGCATAACGAGCGCTTCGCCGAAGCCGCGGCGCGCGACGAAAACGTCGGCGCGGTTCCCGACTATCAAGCCATCCGCGTTCTCTACGGCGACTTCGGGTAACAGCGATTGAACTGGCCCGCGCGGCGTCAGCTTGGCGCCGAAGGGCTGGACGAACCATTGGCCGTGCCCGCCCTCCATGACGACGAGCGCGCCGCCTGCCGCCGCAATCGGCGCGGCCGCTGCCGCGGCGACGAGGGCGGGGGTCGAAAAGCCCCGGACCGGGACGCCCCAGGCCAGTCCCAGCGCGCGCGCCGCTGCGACGCCGATCCGCACGCCGGCAAAGCTGCCGGGCCCGCAGCCCACCAAAATCCCGGCTGCTCGTCCACCGCCTTGCAGTTCGGCGATCAGGGGGATCAACCGTTCGGCATGACCGCGCCCGATCACCTCGTGCCGCACATCGACGATGCGCGCGCCATCGATCAGCGCGACCGTGCAGGCCTCGCTGGCACAATCGATGACGAGCCGGAGCGCGTCAGGCGATGCGGTTGAAGCGGTCAAAGTCCGGCCGCGGGCTGCGCTCGAAGATGCTCGCCGGATCGCCATAGCCCAGCGTCGAGATGAAATTGCTCTTCACATTCGGCGTATCGGCGAAAAATGCGGCGTCGACAGCGTCATTGTTGAACCCCGACATCGGTCCGGTATCGAGCCCGAGCGCCCGCGCGGCCAGGATGAAATAGCCCCCCTGCAGACTGGAGTTGCGGAACGCGGTTGTCGCCGCGTGCGGCGCATTGCCAGCAAACCAGCTCCGCGCGTCGGTGTGCGGAAACAGTTCGGGCAGATGTTCGTAGAATTCATTGTCCATCGCGATGATCGCAGTGACCGGCGCCTTCAATATCTTTTCGGCGTTCGCGGGCATCGACAGCGCGGCGAGCTTTTCCTTGGCGGCGTCCGAAACGCACCAGACAATGCGCGCGGGCAGACTGTTCGCGCTCGTCGGGCCGAATTTCATCAGATCCCAGATCGCGCGAAGCTGCGCGTCCGACACCGGCTTGTCGAGATAGCCGTTGTAGGTACGCGCGGTGCGGAAAAGCTGGTCGAGGGCGCTGTCGGAAAGCGGCTCGCTCATCGGGACATACTCCTGTGGCTGGGATCAGATCAGACCGCGTGGACAGCGGTGACTTCGGGAACATAATGTTTGAGCAGCGACTCGATTCCGTTCTTGAGCGTCGCAGTCGACGAGGGACAGCCGGCGCAGGCGCCCTGCATCTTCAGATAGACATTGCCCTTGTCGAACCCGCGATAGACGATGTCGCCGCCGTCGTTAGCGACCGCCGGGCGGACGCGCGTTTCGATCAATTCCTTGATCTGGTCGATGATGTCGGCATCGGCCGGATCGTCGGCAAAGCCGTCCTCCGCGTCGCCCGGAACGCTGATCCCCGCAGCACTCGCCGGGTTGAACAGCGGCATATCGCCCAGGAAATGATCCATGATGATGCCCAGCACATCGGGCTTCGCCATCGACCATTCGGCGCCGGGCGCGATCGTCACCGACACGAAGTCACGCCCGAAGAAGACGCCGCTTACGTCGCCGAGCGTGAACAATGCCTGCGCCAGGGGCGAGGCTTCGGCCTCTTCGGGGCTGGCAAAGTCGCGGGTTCCCGTTTCCATGACCGGACGGCCGGGCAGGAATTTGAGCGTCGCGGGGTTCGGAGTCGGTTCGGTTTCGATCAGCATGGGTCGCATTTGGGACCGCGCGGCCCTTTGTGCAAGCCGCCGCGCCGCGCTACACGCCAAATATGCGCCGTTTCACCCATTTTGCCGCCATCGACTGGTCGGGCGCCCGCGGCGCGCGCCAGCGTGGCATTGCACTCGCCGTGGCGAGCGGCGGGGCGGCGCCGGTGCTTGTCCGGCCGGGGCATGTCTGGTCGCGCGCGGAGATATTCGACTGGCTCTGCGACGTTGCCGCTCAAGGCATCGACATTCTGATCGGCTTCGATTTTTCGGCCGCATTCGCCTTTGCCGACCGCCACGCCTATTTCCCCAAATGGTCCGACAGTCCGCCCGATATGCGCGCGCTGTGGGCGCTCGTCGCGCGCCATGCAGCGGACGATCCGCATTTCGAGGCGCATGGCTTTCTGAACAATGTGGAAGCCCGCCGCCATTTCCGCCATGCAAAGGGCGATGTCGGCGACTTGTTCGAGGGCGGTACGGGCCGGCTGCGTATCGTCGAACAGCATCAGCGCGCGACGCGCCAGGCGGCGAGTGTGAGCAATTTCAACCTCGTCGGTGCGGCGCAGGTCGGCAAGGCAAGCCTGTCGGGGATGCGGCTACTCCACCATCTCGGCGGCGCTCTCCCACTCTGGCCGCTCGATCCGGCGCCCCCGCGCGGCCCGCTGCTCGTCGAAATCTACACCGCGCTTGCCGCGCGCGCCGCAGGCGTGCCCGCCGGACGCAGCAAGATCCGCGACGGCGCCGCGCTCGACACCGCGCTCGCGGCGCTCGGCTCGCCGCCGGCGGGGCTTGCGGGCCCGGTCAGCGACCATGCAAGCGACGCGCTGCTCAGCTCCGCGTGGCTTCGCGCGATCGCCGCCGATACCGCGCCCTGGTCTCCCGCACCGCTCACCCCGACGATCGCGCGCACGGAGGGCTGGACCTTTGGCATAATTTGACGCAAGGGGCGCGAACGCGCGCCGGCTTAGCTCAGTTGGTAGAGCAACCGCCTTGTAAGCGGTAGGTCGTCAGTTCGAGTCTGACAGCCGGCACCATCTAAAGCGCTGAAATCTGCAGTTTTTGCCAATTTTCGGCAGTTTTTCTGCTATCACCGTGGTTATCGCCCCCCCCAGATTGTCTCCGTTTGCTCCACCCCATCGCAGGGCACCCAGCTACTGCATTTCCGGCTCGTCTCACCGGCACCCGTCACCACAGAGGTCGAGTTTGACACGCGCCGCCATTGGGACCGCGAATTCCGCATGCGCAGCCTCGCCTGATGCCCCGATACGGGACGGGGTGAAGCCTCGCTCGCTCCGCAATATCAGGGCAACGTCTGGCGCCCGCGCGCGTTAGGCAAAGAGAATTGGAAAGGAAGACCATGGTGCGGTTGCTGCTTGTGATGACGTCGGCCCTGTCGATCGCCGCCGCGACGCTTTCGCTGCAATCCTGCGGCGCGAGTGATGTGGAGGCGGCGCCGCCGGCTGGCCCGCTTAACAATGTCGTGACCCTTCCCGACGGTTCGACGCTCGCCGCCGCCAAGGGCTCGCTTTCGCGCAACATCGCCGAGTGGCTGGCGTCGCGCGACGGGCAGAAGGGCGAGTTTGCATTTGGTGGCTTCGCCGAGGATCGGCCGATCCTGACGCGCGCAGGCATCGGGCAGGCGGCCGACCTTTCCAACATCCTGCGCGCGGCGCCCGCGGCTTCGATGGAAATTGCCGGTGACGCTGGGCAGGCGCGGGCGCTGGCGCATATGCTCGGCGACCGCGGCATAGCGCCTGATCGCATGAAGGTGGTTCCGGCGGCTGGACTGGGTAGTGTATGGCTGACGATCGACAGGGGCTCGACCGCCTCGTTGATAACCGCGAAATCCTGACGGCGTCATTCGGACCCTAGCGCCCGAAACCAATCGGCATAATCTGTATTTACCGCCATACGGCGATTGAGATCGGGGGCGCCATCCGACCACCACCCCGGTCCGCGCTCGCCGAGCCCCCGCTTCGCGCGATCGACCGCGGCCCTCGACCGCCGCATGGCGGCGGCGTCCCTCTCCTCGCGCGCCATGCGCACCGCCCGCCGCGCCGCCATTAGGTCGGAGACAAGACGCGCGCGCTCTTTTTCCGGCAAGTTGGGATTGGACATCCGCCAAAGACGACCGCGGACCACGAAATAACGGCCGTCGGGCGTCACCGGGTGGTGAAAAGATCGCTCTGGCACGTGCTGCCGCCCTTCCTCCCTCGGCGCAGCCGTCGGCCCGAACATGAGCTTAGGTGACCGGCGGCCGAAGGGTCGTGGGCCGCCGGCACCCGTCAGAAAAAGCGGACGAAAGATCGTCCACCCTTCCCGAACCAACGCCCGCGTCGATCAGGGCAACGTGCGGCGACCGCGCCCGAACAGAAAGGCGAGGACGAAAAGCACGACGCCGATGACGAGCAGAATTTTCGCAAAGCCGGCCGATAGACCGGCAATGCCGCCAAAGCCGAGAAGCGCGGCGATCAGCGCGACGACGGCGAAGATAATGGCCCATTTGAACATGAAATGTCTCCCGCGTTCCGGCCGCGCCGGTCCGCCTCCCCGCGTGCAGGCGTAGGAGCGGCAAGACGCGCCGTTCGGTCTATCCTTAGTGGATGCTCACCAAACGCTGCCGAACCGCGTTGGTTCCGGCCCCAATGCTCTGAATTTCCTTTCATAACATAGGTTAAGTCGATGTTTTCAAGTGATCTTTCAGGGGAGCAATGGCCGCGGCCGGGCGTCTCCCATGCGCGCCCGCCCCCGAGGGCGATCTGAGAAGGAGAGGCCATCATGGCGCAGAATAATCAGCAGGGCGGCAGTCAGCCGAACCAGAACCCCCGGCCAGAATCCCGGCCAGGACGGCGAGCAGAAAGGTTCGATGCCCCGCACCGACAAATCAAGCTACGCCGACAAGCAGAAGCGCAGAGCCGAGCATATCGAGAAGGGCTATGAAGAGCGCGGGGTGAGCGATGAGGAGGCCGAGCGCCGGGCTTGGGCGACGTTCAACAAGGAATCGGGTGGCGGCGACATGTCGGGGTCGGGCCGCGGCCATTCCGACACCCATGAATCCTCGCGCAAGGGCAGTTCCGGTCAAAGCCCTGAGAAGCGCTCTCACGCGGCAAAGAACGGATGGGAAACTCGGCGCCGCTACGGGAACGGATGAGGAGGCGGATAAGGATGGAGCGATTGCGGCCTTGCGGACGTTGATCCCATGTCCGTAAAGTGAGTTTGTTCATGATCCAGCCAGCAACGAAAGAAGATGGCCACACGCATGGCGCGCATGATCATGCGGCGGGTGCTAGTTCGCGAAGCCTCGCGATCGCTTTGGCGCTGACTGCGCTGTTTCTGATCGCTGAACTCGCCGGAGCCTGGCTTTTCAACAGCCTCGCGCTCTTATCCGACGCTGCGCACATGTTCACCGATACAGCAGCGCTGGCGCTCGCGCTGGTTGCCGTCCGGATCGGGCGAAAGCCCGCGGATGCCCGCCGCACCTATGGTTATCGCCGCGTCGAGATCCTCGCGGCAGCCTTCAATGCGTTGCTTCTGCTTGCCATCGCCGCCTATGTGCTCGTGGCGGGGGCAAGGCGCCTTTTCGCGCCCGAGGATGTCGGCTCGATCGGAATGCTCGCCGTCGCGGCCGTCGGGCTCGCGGTCAATCTCGTCGCCATGCGCGTCCTCGCGCACGGCGCGCGGGACAGCCTCAATGTCAAGGGCGCCTATCTCGAGGTCTGGGCCGACATGCTGGGATCGCTCGGCGTGATCGGCGCGGCCGGCCTCATCTGGCTGACCGGCTGGCGCTGGGTCGACCCTCTGGTCGCGATTGCAATCGGGCTCTGGGTAGTTCCGCGCACCTGGATATTGCTGCGCGATGCCGCCAATATTCTGCTACAGGGCGTTCCGCGCAGCGTCGACCTCGACACTGTCCGCGCGCAAATCCTGGCTTGCGGGGGAGTGGTCGCGGTCCATGAACTTCATCTCTGGTCGGTCGCCGGGAACGACATGAATTTCACCGCGCATATCGTAACCGCGACGCCTGATGGGCACGGCAGGGTCCGGCGGGAAGTGGCGGAAACATTGCAAGAGCAATTCGGCATTACGCACGCGACGCTACAGCTCGAAACGACGGGACGCGCGTGCAAGACGCCCGCGCACCCCTGACGCCTGCCCGAACCGGGAGATCATACGCGCCGGGTGGTACGACGGCTATCGCATGTGGGCAAACTCGCCCGACCGGCGGCATCTGCTGGTCCCGCAATTCCGCAGATGGGAGCTGCGTCGGCGCGGCTAGAGTCCCGCTATTTCTCCGCTGTCGATCGCCTTGCGGACGCAGGCCTTTTGCGCCGCGTTCGCCGCAACGGGATCGGTCCGGGCGAGTTGTTCGGCGGCAAGTTTCGCGCCCGCCATCTGGTCCGCAGGGACAGTCTCGACCGCGACATCCCACCAGTCGCCTATCTGCCAGCTCGGGCCGGAAACCGGGCCTTCGGCCGCGATCTTCTCGATGAACAGTTCGACATGCGCCCGGCACGCCGCCGCGTCGAGCCCGGAGCCGGCTTCTGTCCGCGCGGCGACAGCGGCGCGCATCTCACGATGAGCGCGGTAGCGCGCAAGCAAAGCCAGCCCGTCGATATCGGGCGTGCGGCGCACCGCCAGCGCGGGATCACGGCGGCACATCATCTGCGCGGCGTGCCGCGCGAGATCATTGGATGGCGAGGCAAGCTCGGCGCGCCCGAATTTGCGCAGCCGCTTGCCACCCGCAGAGAATTCGCTGCCGGCGAGCATCTGGACCTGCAAGGCGGCACAGTCGGCGCGATAGGTCGCCAGCATGAAGGCTTCGCCGCGCGGGCCATCGGCAGGCAGGAGAAAGGCCGCGCCATAGTCGATCTGCCCGCCCCCGCGATCGACCCAGCGCAGATCGAAATATTTGGCGCCGTCGGGCCCAAGCGTGTCGGGCACGGGATTGGCTTGTCCCGACCGCGCAACAAGGTCGGCGAGTTCCGCCTCGGTTTCGGCCTCCCCGGCTTCGCCGGCCGCGGCCAAGGCTAGCCGATACTGGCCCTGCGCGGCGTCGGGCGCGCCGAGCGCAGCATAGGCACGGCCAAGATCGCGATGCCACGCGGGCAGGATGGCGAGCATATGATGACGCGGCGCGACGAGCGTTTCGAGCATGTCGGCGGCTTCGCGCGCGCGGCCTCCGTCAAGGGCCTGCCGCGCCGACCGCGCCAGATCGGCATCGCGATCGACCTGACTTTGCCCGGAGGGTGGCGGCGGAGCGGCCAGCGAAGGCGCGGCCGCCGAAATTGCCGTAGCGATCCCGGCCAGCAAAAATCTGCGCGAGGCAAGCGCGCCGATGACGCGCCGTAGCAATGTGCAACTCGTCGGGGCGCCAGCGACCTTAGATGTCCGCATATCGATCGACGGTGCGCGCCGCCCCGCAAGAGCCGATACCGCTTTGTCCATGCCCGCCCCCTTCAACCTTCAAATTCAGCTTCGGGCAAAAGGCCCCGAAGTCAAGAGCGTAGCGAAGATCATCCCAGGCCAGGTCCGTACGCGGATTTCCTATCCTGCGGAGCAGAACCCCTTGCCTGCCCGGCCGCGGGTCCCGCTGGACAGCCGGGCGTACCGAAAGCGGGATGGAAAGGGCAGCCGGCTGGCGCCCCTTCCCCCCTCTGGCTCGACTAGAAGCGATAGCCCCCAGCGAACACGACCTGATGGCGCGACGCCTTGAGCCCGGTGCCGACACCGGCATAGCTATATTCGCCATAATCGGAATAGCGATATTCCAGCCGCCCGAAAATCGGACCCGATACATATTCTGCTCCGCCGCCAAGGCGATAGCCGTCCAGATTGTCGCCCTCGGTGAGGCTGCTCGTGCCGTCATTATATTTGAGCTTCACCCGGGCATTGGTGTAGCCGCCCTTGGCAAAAAGCAGGACATTGTCGCTGGCCGCAAAGCCGATCCGCGCGCCGACATAGAGGTCACGGCCGGTCACGAGCGATGCCCGGTCCCCCGGGACAACGACGTCGGAGACGTTTTCCTCGGCGGTCGAGTCGGAGATCTCGGTTTCGATTCCGAGGATCGCTCCACCCAGATCGACATCATAGCCGGCGGTCAGGCCATAAGCGAAGCCGCCTTTCGAGCCGCTGTCGCCGTCGAGTTCGAGCTTCACGCTGTCATAGCCTGCAATGGCGCCGAGCTTGAAACCCGCCAGACCGCTGCTGTCCTGCGCGTGCGCGGGAACCGCGAAAAGCGTTGCGGCAAATGCCGCCGTCATCATCTTTCTCAAATTTTTCCTCCTGTTGACGAGCACTTGGCTCGCGCCCGGAAGAAAAGGCGCAACGAGCTAAGTCAAACTCACTTCGGATATAATTGTCGATAAATTTTGCTTGTTGCCGTTGCGCCACAATTGCGCGCGATATCTCTGGCGCACGTCGCGGGATCGCCGACACCACATGCACTGTCGATCCGATCGGATGAGCATCGCACTATTCGGGCTAGACCGCCCGTCTGCAGTGGATCTGCGTCATTGTCCTAGGGCGACGCAACGTCAGCCCGCGGAGCCGCCGATTTCGCGCAGTGTCCCCGCGTTTGCAAAATAAAGCTCCTCGAACAATGCGGGCGGGACCGGAGGGCCGAACCAGTAACCCTGCCCCTCCTCGCATCCCTGCTCGCGCAAGAAGGCTGCATCCTCGGCCGTTTCGACGCCTTCGGCGATTACGGAAATGCCGAGACGGCGCGCCATGTCGATCAGCGTGGTGACGATGATGCGCTCGCGCGGCGCACTACGCACCATCCGGGTGAAGCTCTTGTCGATCTTGATGTGGGTGACGGGCAGCGTGCGGAGCAGGTTGAGCGACGCAAAGCCGGTGCCAAAGTCGTCGAATGCGAGGTGGACGCCCTGATCGCGCAGTGCACCGAGCTGTTCGACGATCGGTGCTTCGCCCTCGATCAGGATATTCTCGGTGATCTCGAGTTCCAGTGCACTGGGCGCCAGGCCGCGGCGCGCGCAGACGCCGCGCACCAGCTGCGGCAGATCGCCGGCGCGAAACAGCGACGCCGAGAGATTGATGCCCATCCGGAAATCGGGTGCGCGAGCGCGCCAGAAAGCTGCGCAGACGCTGGCCTCCTCGACGACCCAGCGCGCGACCGGCGCGGCGAGCGGCCCGGCTTCGAGCGCGGCAAGGAACGCGGCGGGCTCGAGCAGTCCGCGCTCGGGATGTTTCCACCGGATAAGGGCTTCGGCCCCGGTGAGCGCACCATCGGCGAGGCAGAACTGCGGTTGATAGAATAGACAGAATTCGCCGGCTTCGAAGGCCCGGTGCAATTCGGCGTCATACATGCGCCGTGCGACCGCTTGGGCGCGCAGCGCGGGCACATAGACATAACGCGACCCTGGCCCGAGCTGGCGAGCCTGGAACAGCGCCAGTTCGGCGCTGCCGATCAGCGCGTCGGCCTCACCGCCATGATCGGGCGCGAGCGCGATCCCGACATGGCCCGACAAATGATGTTCGACGCCATCAATATGGATAGGAGCGGCGATCGCTGCAATCATGGCCTCTGCCAGGGCATCGACTGCCAGAAGCGCGTCCGCCGCCACAAGCAGCGCAAAGGCAGCGCCGCCGCAACGCGCTGCCATATCGGATTCCTTAACCAGCGTGCCCAGCCGCGTCCCGATTTCGCCGAGCACCGCATCGCCCGCTGCCTGACCGAGCGCGTTGTTGACGTCCCCGAAGCCCGCGAGATCGGCGACAAGGAGCGCGTGCGGCGCGCCGGCGACGGCGGCTTCTGCCAGGCGCGCGCGCAGGAGATTGCGATTGGGCAGGCCAGTGAGCGCGTCATAATTCGCCAATCGGTAGAGCGCGTCATGCTCGGCCTGCGCTTCGGTCATGTCCCGCACGATCGTGCCGAAATGGATGGCACCATTCTCGAACCAGTGCGACCAGTGAATCTCGCCCGGAAAGCGGGTGCCATCGGCCCTCACTCCCGTGAGCGGTGTCGCCTCGGTAACCGGCGTGCCCCCTCCGCGGACGCGCGCGATCGCGGCGTGGACGAGCGGATGATCGCGCGGATCGATGATGCTGTCGATCGGCTCGCCGATCATCGCCGCGGCATCGTGACCGAACATCATGCTCGCTGCCGCATTCCAGGCGGTTACGCGCGCTCCGGCATCGAAGCAGATGACCGCATTGGGTGACGTCGAGGCGCTCGCGGCAAAACGATTGGGCCGGGTTGCGGCCTGAACGCCGAGCCGGCGAAGCTCGAGCTTGTCCGACACGAGATCGGCGAGGGCGCGCAATCGCGCCCGGTCCTCGGGCGACAGGCCGGCGCGCGGCGCCGGATCGAGCACGCACAGCGCGCCAAGCGCATGGCCGGACGGCGATCTGAGCGCGGCCCCGGCGTAGAAGCGGATGAGCCCCTCGGCGACGAGCGGATTGTCGTGAAAGCGCGGATCGAGCGTCGCATCCTCGACGACGAGAATATCCTGGGCATTGATCGCATGCGCGCAGAAGCTCGCATCGCGCGACATGTCGCATGCCCCAACGCCCTCGCTTGCGGCAAAAAAGACATGGTCATCGCCGATCATGTTGACGGCAGCCGCGGGACAATCGAAGGTGCGCGCCGCCATTTCGACGATCGGCTGCAGGCCGGGCAAGCCGAGTGCGGGGTCTATCCCATATTCTGCGAGCGCTGCGAGCCGTCCGACTTCGTCAGCGCTTCGTTCGGGACATCGCAAGGCCGGCCTCCTCTCCCCGCATGATAAGCCATGCTTTGGTCAAATCGGCGTTAATCAGACCCCCAATAGGTCAATATTACATTGGTAAAGCCAGCGCGATCGCAACCATTTTGGTCTCAATTTTCCCGCCAGCGGCCCGCGGATGGCGGCGGGGGCGCCGCGCAATGGCGCGGCGCGGATCGCGCGGGTGCAATTTTGGCCCGCCAAGCCTTTAATCTTTGATCTGGCGATCGATACAGCAAGCAAGGCCGCTGGCGGGAACCCGTCTCGCGGACGCCCCTGCGGCCAGGCACCTCTCCGCTCAACCGCCGCGACATGGAAAATGATGAGGCAGGCTTGGCCGAACACGAAGCCGCGCCGACGAGCATGCGCAACCATCCTTCGCTTTGGATGGTTCGTGCTTAGGAGCGGGGGCAGAAGAGGAAAGCAGAATGACCCGCAAAGCCAAAGCCGGAAAGGTCGGCGAAAACAGCAAGGAGAAGCGCGGCAAGCAGATCGCGGCAGCCAAGCTGCGCAAGCAAGTGGGCGACAGCAAGTCGATCGCCGCGCCGCTGGTCGATAGCGAAGCGACGCTGGAGCGCAAACCCGAGTGGGAGCCGCGCTATCGGGGTTCTGATCGCCTGGCCGGGAAGGTCGCGATCGTGACCGGCGGCGACAGCGGCATCGGCCGCGCGGTCTGCGCACTCTTCGCGCGCGAAGGGGCCGACATCGCCATCGTCTACAAGTCGAACACGCGCGATGCCGAAGCGACGGCCGGGATCGTCGAGGCCGAGGGACGAACCTGCCTGACCATCAAGGCCGATGTCGGGCGGGAAGATGCTGCGGCGAAGATCGCGGACGAGACGATCGCCAAATTCGGTCGCATCGACATATTGGTGAACGATGCCGGCGAACAGCATCCCGCCGAGGACATCCGCGACATTTCGGCCGAACAGCTCGAGCGGACCTTCGCCACCAATATATTCGGCATGTTCTATCTTGTTCAGGCGGTACTACCGCACCTGCGCGCGGGCTCGGCGATCGTCAACTGCACCAGCGTCACCATGTACCAGGGAAGCGCCGGACTGCTCGACTACAGTGCGACGAAAGGCGCGATCACCGCCTTCACCCGGTCGCTGAGCGAGAATCTCGTCGGCAAGGGCATTCGCGTGAACGCGGTCGCACCGGGGCCGATCTGGACACCGCTCAACCCGCGCGGCGGCGCGCCCGCCGAAAAGGTCGCGACGTTTGGCGAGAGCACGCCGATGAAACGACCGGGTGAGCCCAATGAGGTCGCACCCTGTTTTCTGTTCCTCGCCTGCGAGGACAGCAGCTATATGTCGGGCCAAGTGCTTCACCCGAACGGCGGCACCATCGTCAACGGATGAGCGACCCCGCTCTGCCGAGCGCCGCCGTAGGTGGCAGTTGCCCGCCCCTCACTCAAAATATCTACACGAGCCCCCGTCACTGCGGCGGCGCGCGCAGGACAGCGGTCGGACCATGGCTGATCCAGCGCGTAGAGCCATCTGCGACCAGGCGGCTCACGCAAACAGGCGAGGCCGGTGCACGCTCTGCGGAGGGGCTGCGTCGCCTAACGCAGCCTCTTACGGACGGATGGGTCTCGGTCGCTCGGTCACCCGTTCGGACTGCAAGCAGACCGTCGCGCGCGACGCCCATGAAGCTCCCCGAGCCGGCGGGCCCGCAGGCCGGGCCGGTGAGCCAAGGGGTGCTGCACCATGGACGCCAGTGATCAGCGATCGACCATCTTGCTCTGTGAGGGATCCCAGTCACCCGCGTTGAGGTGCCCCTCGAAGTCGGGCACTGGCCGCGCCCGAGCTTCCTCGGGGGTTGCCGCGATGCCGTGTGCCTCTATGTCGGCGATCAGCCATCTCATCTCGGAGATTTCCTTGCGCTGGGTCCGTATGATCCCGTTCGCAAGCGCGCGCACGCGCGCATCGTGGATGCGGGCCCGCTCGCTGGTCAGAATGGCGATCGAATGGTGCGGCACCATCGCGGACATATAGTCGGTGTCACCGACGGTTATCTGGCTGCGGACGAGAAAGAGCGAGCCGGCGAATACGGCCGCCGCGGCGCCGATTATGATCATATTCTTCTGCGAATTACGGTACATTGCGCGCATGAAGCCCAGCATGATCAGCGCCATTGCGGCGCCCATCACCAAGGTCATCCAGAAACGCGTCTCGCTCCACAGGACATGATCGAGCGCATAGCTATTGAGATACATGAGCCCGAACATCACCGCGGTTGAGGTCCCCACCATCGCCATGAAGCGCAGGTAGTTGCCATTGTTCGAGCCGGCTTCATGCTGACTGTGGTTCATCTTGCGTCTCCTCCGGAGCCCCCGCAGGAAGAAGCGCGCCGGACGTCACAGGGGTTCCCGCGCCCTGCGACGCGCGGCGCCTTACGCTCGAACAATATCCGAACTCTCCGGCCGGCAGAGACGGCTTGCGGGCCGTCCTTCGGTGGGCGCCGCATCAGCTATCGAACAGCTCGACATGCGTCTCGGCGGTGCGCCCGTAATAGACCACGCGCCGGCCCAGGAAGGAGACATGATAGCCGGCGCAGCCGGCCGTCTTGGCCTGCGCACTGAACGCGGCATAGCTGTAGTGGGGCACGTCCGACTGCGCCCAGCGCACCAGCGCCGCGATGCGCGCGTCATCGAAGCGGGCCGAAACGTCCTCTGAACAGGATGGCATCGCGAGCTCGACGCTGTCGCCGTCGGGGAGATAATAGATCTGCATGGCCCGGCGATAGTCGACATCATAGCCTTCGAAACCCGCGTCGATGAGCTTGCCGACAATCTCGGGGAAACTCACGCGTCCGTCGTAAGCAGCGTTTAGACAATATTCGGCGGTGGCGGTCTGGTCGGCGTGCATGTTCACGTCCTTTCGTTCGAAGATCTTTGCGCTCAGTCGACAGGAGCGGCCGAGAGGCCGTTCCGGGCGATCAGCGTCTCTAGAAGGGCGCGCAGCTCGGCGCGTTCGGCATTGCTCATCACCGCAAAAAAATCGGCATCATTGCGATCGGCAAGCGCAGCAATCGCATGCACCTTCTGCGCACCGGCCAGCGAGAGCGAGAGGCTGTGGCCCCTTTTATCGGCCGGATTTTCGCGCCGCTCGACAAGGCGCTTGGCAATGAGCCGGTCGGCGAGCTTGCTGATCGCTCCTCTGGTCATCCCCATCTTCGTGGCAAGTACCGATGGCGCCATCTCGGTCTCATCATAGAGCGAGCGCAGCATGACCCATTCGGCGACCGTCACAGCTTCGGCTGCGATCTTGCGCGCGAACTCGTGCGACACTGCGTTCGAGACGCTGCGCAGCAGATATCCGAGATGCGCCGTCAATTCAGAAACACCGCTCATGGCCGCTCCCTTCGCGGCCCGGTCGCACAATAAAGTTTCCTAGTCAACTATATTTGGTGGAGAGGGCGAGGCTGCGACTTGGCACGGGTCAGCGACCGCGCCCGGAGGGCGAGCGTTCCCCCAACCGCGTCGGTTGGCGGCGGCGCGGCATCGAGCCCGCGAATGCGCAGAGGTTTGATTTCTGTCGGTCGGCTTGGCCAAGGCAGGGGTTCACCGGTCTGCATGCGACCAGCGGAGCGAGCCACGATGCGGGACGCGCGTCGATCTTGTCGCCGGGACTCTTCCGATATGCGCCGCAACCGATGCCCGCGAGATCACATGTACGGGCGCGCGCTGGCGGCTCGGCCCCAAGCGTAGGAAGTGCCGTCAAACATCATTTCGGATCGAACTTGATCTATTTTATGTCGGCCGCCGATCGCTGCGGCTAAGCATCGCCTCCCATTCTGCTGCGCGCGACCCGGAGCAGATGTGAGTCTGCCTCCAGCTGGCGTAGCCATATTGCCACGGGGGCCGGAAGGGCTTCGCCGAACGCGAAGCCCTTCTTGGCTTATCGTGCCGCCGACATGCGGGCAGCCGTTCGCTCCGCCAGCATTCCCGCAAGCCAGAATACACCGCCTAAACAAAATGGTGCGATCGACAGGGTGCCGGCCAGATCCGATGCCTCTCCCCAAATTGCCCGTTCGGCGGTGAATTCAAACGCCCCGGCTGACAGGCGCCGAAGCGGCGGAACAATTAGCGCGTGAATTCGTAAGGCGAGGCAGAGGCGCTAGTACGCCTTGTCACCGGAGAGAGGATATGAAGAAGCTGCTGACAATTTTCGTGATCAGCGGATCGCTGCTGGTCTTGTCGGCCTGCAACACCGTTGAAGGAGCGGGCAAAGACATCGAATCGGTCGGCGATTGCGCCGATGGCGTCAAGGGCAACTGCTAGGATTAACGCCGCTTTTGCGAATGCCGCGAACGGAGGCTGCGTCGGTTGCCGCGCACGGAGCGTGATCGCGTTCGAGTGAAGTTGCTCTGTCGTCAGCCGCGCCGAGACGCCGGCGACCCTCGGCGGATACGACCGCCGAGGGTCGCCCATCCACGCACGCCTTCCTTCCGTCCGCCTGATTGTCGCCTCTCCGCTCGTTCCCGGTTCTGCCGCACCATATTGCCTTGCGCCGCTTATTTGGCTTCCTTAGCCGACAGCGTCCTTTTCGCTGCCGCTCATCTGCGGCGCGATATCCTCTTCCTGCCAGTGCGTCCGCCGCCTTGCCGCTGCGGTTGACCGCGTTGCCCGCACAAGAAAAGGCCCGCCGAGGCGGGCCCAGTTTGCCACGGGGTATGGCGGGAGATCAGGATTCGGTGCCGGGCGTGCCCAGCTTGGGCGCCTTGCCATCTTCGATGCGGCCTTCATTGCGAAGGTCGCGGCCTTCCTGCGCTTTGCGCTTGGCCTCGGGGCTGTCACCATTTTCGTGCAGCTCTTCCTTCACATAGCCGGCGGCTTCCTTGATCTTTCCTTCGATGCTCATGCTGTCCTCCAATTGATTTGACATCGGATCAACCCATTGAATCAGAGGAAAGTTTCTCTGCGAGCGAGCAGTATATTTTTGCTTCGGCAGGAAACATTTGCCCGGTGCGGGTGTTGCGCGCGGGCGGCCGAGTGCGCGGGGCGCGACTGGGCCGGGCACGAGGGCGCGGAAATTCTCGGCGGCTTCGCCGCAATGGTGCGGCGGCAGAAGCAAAGCGATGCGTTCCCGCCTTTTTCTGAAAAGCCGCCCCGCAGCCGTCCTCCGCCTTGCACCGCCGCTCCTTGCGGCACGATCGCGAATTCTTTGCCTGCCGCGCGGAACATCGAGGCGTCGCGCAAGTTCCTGAGGAACGCTGACAAATTTGACTCATTCTCGTCGCTTCCCATGAGCGCGGGATAGCTTGCTATGGGCTTCAAATGACAAGCAGGATATTGATCGTCGAGGACGACCCGCTGGTGGCGATGATGATCGAGGGTTTCCTCGACGCGCTCGGTTGCGAACTTGCCGGCTGCGAAGGAAGTCTGGCCGGCGCTCTCGCGCGCTTGGCATCGCCCGATTTCGATGCGGTGATCCTGGACGTTCATCTTGCCAATGGCGAGACGAGCGAGGCGGTGGGTAAGGCGCTCTGCGAGGCAGATATTCCCTTTGTCGTCGCGACGGGCGACGGCGGCGCTGCTCGGTCCGGATTCGGAGAGGCGGCGGTGGTACGCAAGCCTTTTACCCTCGATGCGCTTGCGGCCGCCCTCGCCAGCATTGGCGTCTAGCGGCACTTCAGCCTGGCTCCGTCTATCGCGATCCATCCCACGCCGCGCGCCAGCGCCTTCGCGACTGCGGCGGCGGGGCTTCGCGACGATGATCGATCAACCGAGGAAAAGGACCGACCAGGATCCTTACAGGTACGTCCGCCTTTACCGGCGACGCCTTGCGGCAAATGACGCCATAAGCGGCGTCGACGCGCGACGCTGACCGACCGATGCGCGAAGCGCTGCGCGCCCGGCAATCTCGATATTGCGCGTTCCGCGATAGCGGCTAGAGCATTGCACATCACAAGCCGAGCGCGCGTCGTCCGCGGCAAGGAAAGGCATTGATAATGTTCGACCGCGACAAGGCGCCACCCGGCATGGGTGTGTTTCTGGCCAAGCTGCTCAGCCACAGCCTCCTGTCCACCGAGGACCAGGCGGCGATTGCCGCTCTGCCGCATCGCACGCGGCACCTGGAACCCAATGACTATATCCTGCGCGAAGGCGAGCGATCCGATATCTGCCCGGTGCTGCGATCGGGCTTTGCTTACCGCCAGAAGACGACCCTCGATGGCGGCCGCGAGATCGTCGCGATCAAGATCCCTGGCGACCCGCTCGATTTCCAGTCGATGTATCTTCGCACCGTCGATCATAATTTGCAGGCGCTCACCGCCGTTGAACTGACCGTGATCATGATTTCGGATTTCGAGCGGCTCGTGCAGGCCCGCCCCGCAATCGCGCGCGCCGTCATGGTCGATATACTCATCGAGGCGTCGATCGGTCGCAAATGGCTGCTCAACAACGGGCGCCGCAACGCACTCGCACGGCTCGCCCATCTTTTGTGCGAGCTCCACTTCCGGTTGGACGACACCCACTGGGGCGGGCTCGACGTGCGCAAAATGCCGCTCACCCAGGAGCAGCTCGCGGACGTTCTGGGGCTGACGCCGGTGCATGTGAACCGGACCCTCAAGGCGCTTGAGCGCTCGGGTTCGATCGTCCGCGAAGGTCGCGGGATCCGGATTGCCGATCTCGATGCATTGATCGCGGTGGCGGACTTTTCCGATCTCTATCTCCACCGCGATCAGTCCTGATCGGCCGAGGCGCGCGATCCGGACAAGGATTTGCCGTGCAGCCGCGAGGGGTAAGGCAAGCCTCGCGCCGCCTAGCGCACGCCTGCCAGAGATACGCCTGCCCCGCGCTCACCGCCGCCGAACCCGGTGCGCAACACCGCCTCAATTGCTTGCGCCTAACCTATGTTATGTGGCGACTTTTTGAAGCGCGGCCGGTCGGCTTAAGATGGAACAGCTCGCTTGCCCCGCGCGTTGACCGATCAGACAGAATGGAGACCGATCATGAACAACGATACGATCAAGGGTAATTGGGAGCAGGTCAAAGGCCATGTTCAGAAGAAATGGGGCGAGCTCACGAACGACGAGGTCGATCAGATCAATGGCAGCCGCAAGGTGCTCGCCGGCAAGATTCAGGAAAAATATGGCCGCGCCCAGGATGAAGCCGAGCGCGAGATTGACGAGTTCGAAAACAGCTACTGACCTCGACGAGGTTCAGCAAAGCCCGCGCGGTGCAACTGCGCGGGCTTTTTCGTGTCCAAACAGGAACTGGGCGCAATCTTCGCAAAATTTCAGGCGACCCGACGCGCCGACCGGCACGTCCAACGGCGCCCAACGCCACGCTTGCACCGCCCCGGCCCTTCCCTTGGCAATATGCTCAGATAAAGGGCTCGAAGGCTTTGAGTTCACCAGCCTTGAGGGGCAGCAGGATCCTGGCACGCATTCCCCGTCCGCCCGCCTGGTCAGACTCATAATGCACCTCGGCGCGGTGGGTACGTGCGATTGCATCGATGAGCTTTGTACCCAGCCCGGTGCCCTGCGCCGGCCCGCCGGCTGAAAAACCAGGCCCGTCATCTTCGACGCCGAGTTCAACCATGCCATCGCCGCTCCGGCGCAGAATGATCCTCACTGCGCCGTCTTCGGCGGCCCCATAGGCATATTTGCAGGCATTGCTCACCCATTCATTGGCGATCATTCCGAGCGCGACGGCCTTGTCGGTCGCGATCCGCAACGGCTCGGCCTCGGCGCGAACTTCGCGGTGCGCCGCGCCGGTCGACCAGCTGGCGCCGAGGTCGGCGGCGAGGCCCTCCAGATAGTCGTCCATCGCGACGAATTCGACGTCATTGCTGGTGTAGAGACGGCGGTTCACCTGCGCGACGGTTGCGATCCGCTGCTGGGTCTTCTTGAGTGCCTCGCGCGCTTCGGGATCGGGGAGTGTCTTCGCCTGGAGCGCGACGAACGACATGATCATCTGGAGATTGTTCGCGACGCGGTGATTGACTTCCGTCAGCAGCGCCTCGAGCCGCGCGTTGCTGGCCCTGAGCTCCTCCTCGGCGCGCTCGCGATCGCGGCGGAGGCTGGCGCGTTCAAGGACCTGCCCGAAGGTGCTCGCCAGCAGGTCAAAGAAATCGCTGCCTACCGATTTCACGACATAATCGTCGGCACCCGCCTTGAGCGCGGCGACCGCGACGCGGCTCTCCTCCGAACCCGTCACATAGACGATCGGCGGACAGCCCGCGACGCGGCGCAGTGCATCAAGCGTCGAGAGCCCGTCCTGCCCAGGCATGTAATGATCGACGGCGATTAGGTCGAAACGCCCTGCACGGGTCATCATGACCCCCTCGGCCCCGCTTGCTGCCAGGCTGACCTTGAACCCCTCGCGTTCGAGATTGCGCGAGACGAGGCGGCGGATGCCCTCGTCATCGTCGATATAGAGAATATGCGCCACGCTTGACTAAGCCCTTCCGGTCAGGCCTGGTCGGGATCGGGGACCTGGATCACCGACAGAAAGAGGCCGAGCTGGCGGATCGCATCGGCGAAATTTTCGTAATTCACGGGCTTGGTGATGTAGACATTGCAACCCAGATCATAGCAGCGCTGGATTTCGACCTTGTCGTCGGTCGTCGTCAGTACCACGACGGGCGTCCGGCGCAGCGCACTGCCCGCGCCTTTCAGCCGTGCCAGAATATCGGTCCCGCTCATGTCGGGAAGATTGAGGTCGAGAAGGACGAGCGCCGGACCGTTGCGCGCTGGCCCTTCCGCAGCATCATAGAGAAAGTCGAGCGCCGACGTGCCGTCGGTAAAGTGATGGATGGCGTTCGAAATGCCGGCGCGGCGGATATTCTTTTCGATCAGCCGGGCATGACCTTCGTCATCCTCGATCATCACGATATTTACGGATTGCTGTTGCTCAGGCATTTTCTTCTCCGCCTTTCCATTCGACCGGCAATGTGAGACGGAAAATCGATCCCTCGTCCAGCGCCGATTGCACGTCGATCGTGCCGCCAAGGCGATAGGCAAGCGCCCTGGCGTGAGCGAGACCAATGCCCTCACCGGGCTGGTCCTGTGTTCCCGACCTTCTGAAGAGGTCGAAGATGCGATCATGGTCGCGCGGGTCGATCCCGCGGCCATTGTCCTTTACCTCGACGTATGCCCGTCCATATTCGCATTGTCCGCTGACGGCGATCACGCCGGGCCGGTCGGGCTTGAGATATTTGAGCGCATTTTCGATGAGGTTCGAGAGTATCTGTTCGACGGCGAGCCGGTCGTTGACGATCTGCGGCAAATCGCCGATTTCGAGCCGCGTCCCCGTATCCTGGATGCGATGCTCGAGGCTGTCGGCGATCGTCTTGACGACGAGCCCAAGGTCGAGCCGTTCGGGCGCCAGCGACCGCCGACCCTGGCGCGACAGATTGAGGATCGCGTTGATGAGCCGGTCCATCTTCTGGGTGGAGCTGCGGATGAAGCCGATCGCTTCGGGAAGGTCTTCCTCGATCGCGAGGCGGGTCGCGGGATCGGGCGCCTGCCAATTTCCTTCCTCGCTGCGCGCGAGATAATCGGCGATCGCCTTGCGCGCTGCTTCCAGCTCGGCGGTAAAGCCCATCACATTGACCAGCGGCGAGCGAAGGTCGTGACTGACGATATAGGCGAAGCGTTGGATCTCGGCATTGGCCCGGCTGAGCTCGGCGGTGCGCGCTTCGACAAGCTCCTCGAGGCTTTCGTTCAAATGGCGAAGCTGTTCGCGCGACAGGCGAAGGTCGACGAGATTGCGGCGAATGAGAAGAAGCGTGATCGCGGCGACCGCCAGAATGAGCAGCCCGGTGATCAGCAACGTGGTGTTGAATAGCGCCTGCGTGCGCCGCTGCTTGCTTTCGCGCTCGCGAAGCAGCGCGAGTTCGTGCGCCATCATGGCATCGACCACCCCGCGAACGTCGCGGACATAAGCGACCCCCGTATCGCTCGCAAACCCCTCGACGACCGCGCGCCGTGCCGCGATGCCGCCGCCGATCGCCTTGCGATTATAGGCGCCATAAGCGTCGATGAGCTTGCGAAGCCGCGCCACGCGCGCCACCTGCTCCGGATTGTCCCGGATCAACGCGCCAAGTTCGCCGAGCTGTGCCCGGGCGCTCTCCTCGGCCTTGTCCATGATCGCGGCGAAGCGCGGATCGTTGGTCAACAAAAGCCCGCGTCTTGCGGTCTCCATCCGCTCATTGGCGCTCGCGAAGGCGCCAAGTCGCGCCTCGACCAGCAGCGTGTGCGAGACGCGCTGGGCAATTTCCTCATTCTGGCGCTGGGTCCAATAGGTTGCCGCGGCAGCAACGAGCAGCGCGACAAATCCGAGCGCGAGCAGCGCTACGATAGTGCGGCTTGCGCGGCGGTCGCGTCCGAGCGACGCGATCTTCTTCGATTCCATAGAGGTTGCCGTCTCCGCGCCGCGAGTGGAGAAGACCCATGGCGAGACCGGACAGATTGCGCAAGCCCTCGAAAAGCGAACGCAGGAACGCTGGCCGGGCGAACTTAACCTATATCAAACTGCCGCGCCTATCGCCTCTCAGGTTCAATCGACCGAGCGGTGGGCGAGCTACTCCTCGTCCCCGAAGCGTGCCGCGAAAAATATGGCCAGCATGAGCATGATCGCAAATGCGACCAGCCCGATAAAAAGCATCCCCTGCCTCATGCCGCCATCCTTACCAGACCTAGCCGACCACACAATCGCATTGGATCCGTCTTGCCCGCCGCGATGCCGCTATTGACGAAAGCCCAATGACATCCACTGGTCGCCGTGCGGCGCTGATGATTTGCTTTTCTATATTTTAGAATGGAAGCGGCAATTTTATCTCACTGTTTAGGATGGTCGCCTCCGCGTAGATCGACTGTACCCCGAATGATCGGGATCACCGATCTTCCAGAGAAGGAGTGCCACCCATGTCGATCAAAGCCACCCCGACCCCCGCCAAGGCGCTGCTGGATCCCAGCAATCATGCGCTGGTCCTCATCGATTTCCAATCGCAGATGGCGTTCGCCACCAAGTCGATCGCACCCGAACTGCTTCGCAACAACGCGGCACTGGTCGCCAATAGCGCTGCCGGCTTCGCCGTCCCGACCATACTGACCACGGTTGCCGAGAAGAGCTTCTCGGGCCCGATGTTCAGTGAGATCACCGATGCATTTCCGGGGCAAGCGCTGTTCGATCGCACCAGCATGAACACTTGGGAAGACGCCGCCGTGATCGGCGAAGTCAATCGCATTGGCAAGGAGCGGCTCGTGTTCGCCGGCCTCTGGACCTCGGTCTGCATCGTTGGCCCCGTGCTCTCGGCGCTTGAACAGGGCTATGACGCCTATGTCATCACCGACGCGAGCGGCGATATCTCGACCGAAGCGCATGAGCGCGCCGTCGAGCGCATGGTGCAGGCCGGCGCGAAGCCGATCACCTCGCTGCAATATCTGCTCGAACTGCAGCGCGACTGGGCGCGCGCCGAAACCTATGACCTCACGACCGGCATCGCTCGCAAATGGGGCGGCGCCTACGGCCTTGGGATCACCTATGCCAAGACGATGTTCGGCGCCTCCGAGGCCTCGAAGTGATTTCACCCGCCGGACCGGAGGGTTGTTGAATCCGGTCCACTCCATCCAAATGCTGAAGGGAATTTGTCATGAGCTATGTAACCACAAAGGACGGCACCCAAATCTTCTACAAGGACTGGGGTCCGAAGGACGCGCAGCCGATCGTCTTTCATCATGGCTGGCCGCTGTCGTCGGACGACTGGGACAACCAGATGCTCTTCTTCCTCGCCATGGGCTACCGCGTCGTGGCGCACGACCGCCGCGGTCATGGCCGGTCGCAGCAGGTGAGCGAGGGTCATGACATGGATCATTATGCGGCCGATGCAGCGGCCGTGATGGAACATCTCGACCTGCGGAACGCGGTTCATATCGGGCACTCGACGGGCGGCGGCGAAGTCGCAGCCTATGTCGCCCGCTACGGCATTCCCCAGGGCCGCGTCGCCAAGGCGGTGCTGGTATCGGCGGTGCCGCCGATCATGCTGAAGACCGACCGCTATCCCGGCGGCCTGCCGATCGAAGTGTTCGACGGAATCCGCAGCGAATTGGCGGCCAACCGGTCGAAATTCTTCCGCGACCTGCCCTCGGGCCCCTTCTACGGCTTCAACCGCGAGGGTGCGACCGTCATTCCTGCCGTAATCGACAATTGGTGGCGTCAGGGCATGATGGGCAGCGCCAAGGCGCATTATGACGGGGTCAAGGCCTTTTCGGAAACCGACCAGACGGAAGATTTGAAGGCGATCAGCGTGCCGACCCTCGTGCTGCACGGCGACGATGATCAGGTCGTGCCGTACAAGAATGCCGGCGTACTCCAGGCCGAAATCCTGCCGAATGCGACGCTCAAGATCTACGAGGGCTTCAGCCACGGCATGCTGACGGTCAACGCCGACGTCATCAACCCCGACCTGCTGGCCTTCGTACAGGCCTGAGGCAAATAAGGGAGAACGGACCCGTGAAAATCTATCTCGTCTCGCTGGGCGCCGGACTGCTCGCCGGTCTTGTCTACAGCCTGCTCGGTCTCCGTTCTCCCGCGCCTCCGGTCGTCGCGCTGGTCGGCCTCGCCGGAATCCTGCTCGGCGAACAGATCGTCCCCGTCGTAAAGCGTCTCGCCGATACCACTGAACTGGCTCGCTTCGTCCGGGAAGATTGCACACCCCAAGTCCTCGGCGCACCGCCGCCGCGCCGCGAGCATGACGCATGAACCCGATAACCCGCCGCCAGGCGCTTGCCGGCGCCGCCACCACCGCCCTTCTCTCATCATCGGAAAGCTTCGCCATGAGCCCCAAGGATCTGATCATCGTCAACGCCAAGGTGACCACGCTCGACAAGGGCAATCCCGTCGCCGAAGCGGTCGCGATCCGCGACGGAAAATTTCTGAGCGTCGGCGGTGAGCAGGCGGTCCGCGCCGCCGCCGGACCCGACGCAACCGTCATCGATGCCAAAGGCCGCCGTCTGATCCCGGGGCTGATCGACAGCCACATCCACGTCATCCGCGGCGGGCTCAATTATAATATGGAACTGCGCTGGGACGGCGTGCCGAGCCTCGCCGAGGCGATCGCAATGCTGAAGCGCCAGGCGGAAAACACCCCGCCGCCGCAATGGGTGCGCGTCGTGGGCGGCTTTACCGAGCATCAGTTCGCCGAAAAGCGCCTGCCGACGCTCGACGAGATCAACGCCGCGGCGCCCGAGACGCCAGTGTTCATCCTCCACCTCTACGACCGCGCGCTGCTTAATGCCGCCGCGCTGCGGGCGGTCGGATACACGAAAGACACGCCGAACCCGCCGGGCGGCGAAATCGTCCGCGACGCCGCGGGCAACCCGACCGGTCTGCTGCTGGCGCAGCCCAATGCGACCATCCTCTATGCGACGCTCGCCAAGGGTCCGAAGTTGCCAGAGGAGTATCAGCTCAACTCGACGAAGCACTTCATGCGCGAGCTCAATTCATTGGGGGTCACCAGCGTCATCGATGCGGGCGGCGGCTTCCAGAACTATCCCGACGATTACCAGATCATCGAAAAGCTGCATCAGGATGGCGAGATGACACTGCGCATCGCGTACAACCTCTTTACGCAAAAGCCGAAGGAGGAGCTTAAGGATTTCGCGACCTGGTCGACCCAGGTTAAACCCGGCGACGGCGACGACACTTACCGCCACAATGGCGCGGGCGAGATGCTCGTCTATTCGGCCGCCGATTTCGAGGATTTCCGCGTCGAACGCCCCGACATGCCGGCGAACATGGAAAGCGACCTCGAACCCGTCGTCCGCCTGCTCGCCGAACGCAAATGGCCTTGGCGGCTCCACGCGACCTACGACCAGACCATCGGCCGCGCGCTCGACGTGTTCGAAAAGGTCAACAAGGATATCCCGCTTCAGGGCCTCAACTGGTTCTTCGACCATGCCGAGACGATCAGCGAGCGCAACATCGACCGCATCGCCGCGCTCGGCGGCGGCATTGCGGTCCAGCACCGGATGATGTTCCAGGGCGAATATTTCATCGAACGCTATGGCGCCAAGGCCGCCGAAGCGACCCCGCCGATCAAGCGGATGATGGAGGCCGGAATCCCCGTCGGCGCGGGCACCGACGCGACGCGCGTTGCGAGCTACAACCCGTGGGTCTCGCTCTCGTGGCTCGTAACCGGCAAGACGCTCGGCGGTACGAACCTCTATCCCGTCCGCAATCGCCTCGACCGCGAAACCGCGCTGCGCCTGTGGACCGAAAAGAATACATGGTTCTCGAACGAGGTCGGCAAGAAGGGACAGATCAAGGCCGGCCAGCTCGCCGATCTCGCCTTGCTTTCGGATGACTATTTCAGCGTCGCCGAAAGCGAGATCGTGCATCTGCGTTCGGTGCTGACCATACTCGGCGGCAAGATCGTGCATGGCGAGGGCGATTATGGCCCGATCGCCCCCACGCTGCCCAAGCCGATGCCCGACTGGTCGCCGGTCGCGACCTTCGGCGGCTATCATCGCCGGCCCGAAGGCGCGCAGAAGATGGCATCCGCCTGCGGCTGCGCTTCGTCCTGCGCCGTCCACGGCCATGACCATGCCGCAGCGCTCGGCGCCAACACCCCCGCCGCCGACGTCCAGAGTTTCTGGGGCGCGTTCGGCTGCGGTTGCTGGGCAGTCTGATCGATGAACGCGCCCGCTCCCATCGCCCGCCTGCTTGGCAAGCGCGGCTTCTCAACCCTTGCTGCAGCGCTTCTCACCTTGCCTTATTGGACGAGCGGGATCACCAAATTATTCGATATGTCAGGCGCGCTTGGCGAGGCCCGGCATTTCGGGCTCGAACCTGCGATACTCACCGTCATCGCAACAATATTCGTCCAGATCGGCGGTTCGCTCCTCGTCATCCTTGGCCGCCAGGCGTGGCTCGGCGCGGGCGCGCTCGGCGTATTCACCGCCGCGGCGACGCTGATCGCGCATCCCTTCTGGGAGGTCGCCGACCAAATGGCGCGCTTTCACGAGCGTAACAGCTTCCTTGAACATGTCGGACTGATCGGCGGCCTGATGCTCGCCGCGATCCTGCGGACGCAAAAATCATGACCGACACGGCTTCCCCTCCCCCGCGTCCGCTCGCAAGCCCGCTATTCCGCGCGCTGTGGATTGCCACGGTCGTCTCGAACATCGGCACCTGGATGCACGACGTCGGGGCGGGCTGGCTGATGACCTCGCTGTCGCCCGATCCGCTGATGGTCGCATTGGTGCAGGCCGCCACAACCTTTCCGATGTTCGTCCTCGCGCTTCCCGCCGGAGCGCTCGCCGACATCGTCGACCGGCGCAAGCTGCTGATGGGGGCGCAACTGTTCGGCCTAACCGGCGCGGCAATTCTGTCGGCATTGACGCTCGCGGGTCTGACCGACGCCCGGGTCCTGCTCGCCTTTACCGCCGCCATCGCGATTGGCGCGGCCTTTTCGGCGCCTGCCTTCCAGGCGATCGTCCCCGAACTCGTGCCAGGACCCGCACTGCAACAGGCGGTCGCGCTCAATTCGCTGGGCGTCAACATCGCGCGCGCGATCGGCCCCGCGCTCGGCGGCCTGATCATCGCAGCATCCGGGCCGGGCGCAGTATTCGCCGTCAATGCCCTTTCCATCCTCGGCATATTGGTGGTGCTCGCGCGCTGGCGGCGTGTCGCCCCCGATCGGCACCTGCCCGCCGAGCATATGGTGGGCGCGATGCGCGCCGGCTTGCGCTATGCGCTGCGAGCGCCCGAACTTAAGGTCGTGCTCGTCCGCTCGGTCGGCTTCTTCCTCTTCGCCAGTGGTCTCTGGGCGCTGCTGCCGATCATAGCGCGCCGCGACCTCGGGCTCGGCCCGCTTGGCTATGGCGGCCTCCTCACCTTCATGGGATTGGGCGCGATCGGCGGCGCGATGCTGATGCCAAAGCTGCGCGGCACAATGGGCGCCAATGCGATCACCCTCGCCGCCTCGATCCTGCTCGCCATCGCCATGGCGGGCTTGTCGCAGGCTGCGCAATTCGCGACCGCTGCGGCGGCGTTGTTCGTCGCGGGACTCGCATGGATCGCAATGATGGCGTCGCTCAACGGCGGCGCGCAGGCAACGTCGCCGGGCTGGGTCAAGGCGCGCGCGCTCGCCATCTACCTGCTCATTTTCCAGGGTTCGATGGCCGCGGGCTCGACCTTGTGGGGATCGATCGCCTCGCACATCGGCGTGCCATCGACCCTGCTTGCGTCCGCCACTTTGCTCGTTGCAGCGAGCCTGATCCTCGCCTGGCGCTTTCCGCTCGACCGCGCGAGCGCGCTCGATCTTGCCCCTTCGTCGCATTGGCCTGCGCCACTTGTCGACGGCGCGGTCGAACATGACAGCGGACCGGTGCTGGTGACGATCGAATATCACGTCGACCCGGCGAAGCTGTCCGACTTCTTCACCGCAATGCAGGCGATGCGCCGCATTCGCCGCCGCGACGGCGCAATCCATTGGGGTGTTTACGAGGATACCGCGGCGCCCGGCACAGTGGTGGAAACCTTCACCGTCGAAAGCTGGCTTGAACATCTGCGCCAGCATGATCGCGTCACCAACGCCGACCGCGTGCAGCAGGACGCGCTCGCTGCCTTTCTGAACGGCGAGGCGCCAGTCGTGCGCCATTTCGTCACCCGCTGATGCGCCACCTCCTGCTCCTCGCCGCGCTCGCGCCCGCAACGGCCTTTGCGCAATCGGTCGAGCAGACCAATTTGCGCTACGACGAGGATTGGTCGCTTCTGCGCGACGTCCCGCGCGAAGGCTGGCGGCAGCCCAAATATGTGCCGCTCGATGACACGGGCGATGCCTATCTGACCCTCGGCACCGAAGCACGGGCGCGCTTCGAGGGCTTCGGCAACAATCTGTGGGGCGATCCGCCGGCGCCCGACGATGGCTATCTCTGGCTGCGTGTCATGCCGCATGCGGATCTTCACGCCGGCCCGGCGCGCGTCTTCGTGCAGGGTATCGCCGGCTATGCACGCGGTGTCGCTGCGGGCAAGGGCCCAGCCGACGAAAGCGGGATCGACCTGTTGCAGGGTTTTGCCGACGTCCGCGTCGCACTGGGCGGCGCCGGCAAGCTGACACTGCGCGGCGGGCGTGAACTCGTTGCGCTCGGGTCAGAGCGCCTTGTCGGCATCCGCTATGGCCCCAATATCCCGCAGGCTTTCGACGGCGTGCGCGCAATCGCGGATATTGGCCCGGTCCGCCTCGACGCATTTCATCTCCGCCCCGTGGCGATCGGTGCCGGCGATTTCGACGACCGCACGTCAACGACCCGGCGGCTCGACGGGCTTTACGTGACCGTCACGCCCGCCAAGGACATCGGGGTCGACGCCTATTGGCTGGGATATTCCAATGAAGCCGCGCGCTTTGCCAGTCGCGCCGGGCGCGAGATGCGCGACACATACGGGCTGCGCTTCTTCGGACGCCGCGGCGACCTGGGCTGGAATTGGGAAGCGATGCTGCAGCGGGGCCACTTCGCGGGCGACCGTATTCGCGCCTGGTCGCTCGCGACCGAAACCAGCTGGAGCTTTCCGCAGGCGGCCCTGAAGCCGCGCCTGCGCCTTCGCGCAAACATCGCCAGCGGCGACCGCGATGCCACGGACGACAGACTCGGCACCTTCAATGCACTATTCCCGAAGGGCAAATATTTCGGCGAACTGTCGCCGATCGGGCCGCGCAACATCATCAACCTCCATCCCAGCATCGATTTCGACCTTGGCGATGGGGCGTCGCTCGAACTCGTCGCCGCACGCTTCTGGCGCGAAAGCCGCGGCGACGGCATCTACGACATACCGGGCGGCCTCATCCGTCCCGCTGGCGGCAGCGAAGCGCGCCACATCGGCGACCAGCTGGAAATTTCGGTTGCTTGGCAAGCGACGACGCTTCTGTCCTTCGCCGCCTCGCTCTCCGCCTTTCGCCCCGGCTCTTATATCCGCGACACGGGACCAGCCCGCACGATCCAAATGGTTGGAGCCGAGGCAATGCTGAAGCTCTAGAGATCGATCATCCCGGCAAGCTCGGCGTCATCCTGTCCGAGCTCGACAAATTGTTCGAGCAGCCACAATGCCGCCGGGCCGGGCGGCGTGTCACGGCGCCAGACGCCCGCAAAGCGATAGGTCCCTCCTGGATGATCGGGCATCGCAAGCTGGATCAGCGTTCCCGTGACAAGATCGGACTCGATCATCGGCAGCGGCATATTGCCCCAGCCTATGCCTTCGCGCAGCAACGCGTGCTTGGCGCCGAGATCGGCAAGTCGCCAGGTCTTGGGACTCATCACCGAATAGTCGCGCCCCTCGGTGAACCGCGATCGGTCGGTCAGGACAAGCTGCGTATAGTCGCGTCCCGCGCCCGGCGGGATACGTTCCATCCGGCTAAGCGGGTGGTCAGGCGCGGCGACCGGGACCATTGGGATCGATCCCGCCGCTATGCATTCGACCCCCTCGACCCCGGCGGCCAGCGGCCCCGATATGCCAAGGATCGCCTTGCGATCGAGAACCATTGCGGTAATCGCCCCGAGCGCTTCGACATGAAGCCGCAGCTGCACCGTCGGGAACTCGGCCGCAAAAGCACGCAGCACCTTGCCGAGCCTTTCGGACGGCAGCATCACGTCGACCGCGAGATCGACCTCGGCCTCCAAGCCGTCGAGCATCCCCTTTACCTTGGCGCGCAGGCCATCGATACCGACGGAAATCGCGCGAACTTCCGACAACAGCGCGCGGCCCGCGACGGTGAGCTGCGGTTTGCGCGTTCCCTCGCGTTCGAAGAGCGTGAGGCCGAGCTGCGCCTCAAGATTGGAAATACCGTAGCTGATCACCGAAACCGCGCGATTGAGCTGACGACCCGCCGCCGCGAAGCTGCCCGTGTCGACGATAGCAAGGAAGATGCGAAGCTGGTCCAGCGTCGGGGTGCCGGGATTGTTCACTTTTCCACTTCCTCGAACAGTTCGATGCAATTTATCCCACTGAACCAAATGGCGGGCAATGTCTAAAAGCTTTTCAACGGCAGCCACCCCGGCGCGCCCTGGAGACACAAAATGATCGAACTTCGCCCTTTCGACAGCCTTGGAGGCGCCAATCACGGCTGGCTCGACGCCAAGCATCATTTCTCGTTCGCGGGCTATCACGATCCCGCGCGCACCAGCTGGGGCAATTTGCGCGTCTGGAATGACGACACGATCCAGCCGCAAACCGGCTTCCCGCCGCATCCGCACCGCGACATGGAAATCATCACCTATGTCCGCGAAGGCGCGATTACGCATCAGGACAATCTCGGCAACAAGGGCCGTACCGAAGCCGGCGACGTGCAGGTCATGAGCGCCGGAACGGGTATCCGCCATTCGGAATATAATCTCGAGGACGTCACCACGAAGATCTTTCAGATCTGGATCGTTCCGACCCGCAGCGGCGAAGCGCCGCAGTGGGGCGCCAAGCCTTTCCCCAAGGGCGAACGCTCGGGCAAATTCGTCACGCTCGCCTCGGGCTACGACAATGACAATGACGCGCTGCCGATCCGCACCGACGCGCGCGTCGTCGGCGCGACACTGCGGGCCGGCGAGACGGCCGAATATCCGCTCGGCAAGGACCGCAAGGCCTATCTCGTCCCGGCGAGTGGCGCGGTGCAGATCGACAACCTCCGCGTGAATGCACGCGATGGAGCCGCAATCAGCGATGTGGACATATTGCGCGTAACAGCGATCGAGGACAGCGAGATCGTCCTCGTTGACGCAGCATGACGACAGGTTGGAGCGTCGCCATCGCGGCGGCGCTCCACCCCAGGAGAAAATAGATGATCCAGTTCAGGGATCGCGGCGCGCGTGGTCGTCACCAAGGCGGCCAGATCGACGCCCATCACAGCTTCTCCTTCGCTGACTATAACGACCCAAGGCATATGGGATTCCGGGCTCTTCGCGTGCTTAACGAAGACCGCGTCGTCCCCGGCGCTGGCTTCCCCGAGCACGGCCATCAAGACATGGAGATCGTGACAATCGTCCTGAAAGGTGCCGTTGTGCATCGCGACAATCTGGGCAACAATGCGATCATTCGCGCGGGCGAGGTGCAGCGGATGAGTGCCGGCACCGGCATCCGGCATAGCGAGCGCAACCCCAGTACCGACGAACCCACCCATCTGCTCCAGATATGGATTATTCCGGCCGAGGCTGGCGGCGCGCCTTCTTACGAACAAAGGTCGTTTGCCGACGACGGTGCGCGCAACCGCTGGGTCACGATAGCAAGCGGTGATGCGCGCGACGAATCGCTGACGCTGCGGCAGGACGCGGTGATGGACGTCGCGCGCCTTGACGACCGCCATATCCTAATGCGCTCGCTCGACCCGACACGCGGCTATTGGGTTCAAGTCGTCGCAGGAATCGTCAGCCTCAACGGAACCGAAATGCGTGAAGGCGACGGCGCCGCGGTCACTTCGGAAGACAGACTTGCGATCGAAGCGGAAACCGACGCGGAGGTGCTGCTAATCGATCTACCTTGACCCGTACGGTACGCCGAAGCCCCGATCACAGCAAGGAAAATGACCATGTGGTCAAGCATCGACCCCGCCGACCGAGCGGCTCCTGTCGACTTCGACTGGCTCTTCCCCGCAGATCTTCAGCGTGTATTCAACGCGCGTGACGCCGGACTGCGGGCCGCTGCAATTAAGACATCAATGTCGCGGAGCCGATAATGTTCGAGGCTGATGCCTTGCGATCTGCTCCCGAGGCCGACGGCGTCTACCACCACGGCATAGGGGCAATGCTCGGGCATGCGGGACCCCTATCCACTCCGCATATGGTGACGGGAAAGGGATGTCGGCGAAATAGTCCACGGCAAAATAGCTCGCCTTTGAATAGTGCTGAACTCAACGGTCTAACTCCCCGCTCTGCCAGATGCTCTATCACCGTCGCGCCCTGGCCCTAGGACCGCGCTTCGCGCCATTTGATGGCCCGTCCGATCGTACCGCCCTGCACGATGACCGAAAAGAGAACCGCAATATAGGTTGCCGCGAGAATATAGGGGCGCTCCGGGCCGTCCGGCAGGCCGAGTGCGAGGGCGATTGATATGCCGCCGCGCAGCCCGCCCCAGATCAGCGTAATCGGCGCCAGCCTGCCCAGCGGGAGCAAGGTTCGCATCACGCCCAGAGGGGCCAGCACGGACAGGCAGCGGGCGGCAAATATGAGCGGAATCGTGAGTGTACCCAGCAGAATAATCCGCGTGTCGGAGGGAATGGTAACGACCTCAAGCCCGATCAGCAGAAACAGCAGCGCGTTCAGAATGTCGTCGATCAGACTCCAGAATTTGAGCAGATAATCGCGCGTCATGTCACTCATCGCGTGCGCGACGCCGTGGTTGCCGATGATGAGCCCCGCGACGGCCATCGCGACTGGACCGCTGACGTGCAGCTGGCTGGCAAGAGCGTAGCCGCCCATCACCACTGCGAGGCTGATCATTACCTCGGTCTTATACTCATCGATAGACTGCATGGCCCTGAAGGCTGTCCAGCCGATGACAAGGCCCAGAAGAATCCCGCCGCCCGCCTCGGCCACGAACATCCGCAGGGCGTGCGGCGGCGAAAGGGGGGCGCCGCTTGCCGCTGTAGCAAGTAGAATCGCGAATATCACGACTCCCACGCCATCGTTGAACAGGCTTTCCCCCGCCACGGTCGCCTGCAGCGTGGGTGGAACGTCGGTTTCGCGCAGGACACCCATGACGGCGACCGGGTCGGTCGGGCTGATGAGCGCCCCGAAAACCAGGCACCAGATCAGGGGTATGGCGATACCCATCCAGCCGGAAAGCAGGTGAAGTCCGGCACCGACGAGCGCCGTCGAAAGAAGGACGCCGATCGTCGAAAGCGCCAATATTGCCCAGCGCCCCCTGCGCATTTCGGTCCAGTCGACATGGAGCGCGCCCGCGAACAGCAGGAAAGAGAGCATCCCGTCCATCAGCGCTGCGTGGAAATCAATGCCGGCGATAAATTTCACGATTTCGTCCGCCACCGATGGCCCTGACAGCAAACGGTCGAGCGCGACGACGAGAAGCGACGCAACGGCGCCCATGATTGTCAGGCCTATACTGGTCGGCAGGCCGATGAAGCGGTGATTGATATAGGCAAGCGCCGCCGCGAGGACGATCAGGATTGCCGCCGCATCAAAGGGCGTGATGACGAAGCTCATCGGGTCCCTTCCTTTCTTGCTGTCCGCTGCGGCCGTTGCACCGCTTCTATTTGTCGGGCAGCGCGTCGACCCAGGCCGCGCGTTTCTTGAGGCGGTCGAAATCATGGTCGAACATCCCGGCCTTGCCTGCCCGTTCGAGCGCCCGCGCCGCGTGCGACCGCGCGCAATCTGCATAAAGCGCCCGATTGTTCCTCGCCAGCGCCTCGAGGGCGAACTGGAGGCGCATCTGGACTTCGACCAGTGCCGCACCGTCGCGGGCGATCGGATTGAAGAAATCGTCGAAGAGGTCGCGCGCTGCCAGATCATGGGCGTGAAGCCTCTCGAAACAGGGCTCCTGTGGCTCGGACCGGGCATCGCCATAGGCGAGCATGACCCGCAGCCCGGCACCGATGACTTCGATTGCGGTGCCCGGGTCGTTGACCGCGGGCGACAAGGCTCGCGACGCGATTTCGGAGAGTACGATCAGCCCGAAGCGCGGATCCTGATCATATTCGCGATCGGCACCAATGGTGATGCATTTGGCGATCCGGGCGGCGCAGTCATCGTGCGCGGGCGGCGACACGTAGGCGACGGGGCGCGCGGCATGAACGAAGGATCCCGCGACAACGTCTATATGAATGGTAACGCCGGCATCGGCGGCGATGTCGGCGAGCGCGGCCATGTCGATGTGCCGAACATAACCGACGTCCGGGCACATAACTTCGGACGCGCCATAAGGGATCATCATCCAGGGCCGCGCCCCGAGGCGCGGGCGGTTCCCCCATTGCCCCGCAGGCGCTGTCGCGGCCTCTTCGACACGCTTGATCGTGTCGCCTACGCGCCCGAACTTGCCCAGTTGCTCGATCCAGCGCAGCAGGGTGCCGGCAATGATCAGGAGGACGGCAAGCGTGGCGCCGAACAGGATGATGCGGCCCTTGTCGCTGTAGAAGCCGGCGGCAATGCCGATGATCCCCACGATGCTGAAGAGGAAACTGCCGATGAAGGTCGCGAGCGTGTTTTGCGCGACAGAATCGCTCAGCAGCAATTTGGTCGACCGAGGGGTGACGTTAGCCGCCGCCGCCGAATAGGCCGACACCATGACCGAAAGCGAAAAGGTCGTCACCGCCAGCATGCTCGAAGCGAGGATATCGAGGATATTGCCGACCGAGCCTGCCGCCAGAGTGAGGTTGAAGTCATAGGGGATCAGGGGCTCGGCTATCGCGGCGAGCACCGCAGTTGCTACCGCCGCGAGGCTGAACATTGCCGCGCGGACCCATATCTGCTTCCTGAACTGGCGCAGCAGCCAGCTGGTCCGGCCGATGAACGGCCCGTCGAGCGGCATCATTATGGCCTTCCGAACGCCGTGGCAGCGTGCCGTGTGGGCGGATATTGCACCTTCATCCTCCTGTCGCTGCTGCCGTTCCCTCGGCTATCGGGTGGAGGGAGCGCTGCCGGTATTGGTAGCACAGGCGGACGCCGACTGCATCAGCCGCGCATCCTCGCGCCGTTCAGGCCGGATGTAGATGGAGCTGATGTCGGGGGCGGCCGCCTTGAGTTCGGCCTCGATCGCCGCGATGAGCGTCTCAGCGTCGCCCATGCGCAAGTCATCCTCGAAATCGACGCTCACCGCGACGAATATCGCCTTTGGCGCGGTGTGAATGGTGCGGACATGGTTGACAGCACTGACGCCCGCACGCGCGCCCACCGTCTGCTGGATCATGGCAATCAGCGCCGGATCGGCGGCTTCACCGATCAATAGCCCTTTCGCTTCGCGGGCCAGCAGCGCGGCAACTGCGGCGAGGATGAGGCCGATCGCGATCGATGCGGCCCCATCGATCCGCGCATCGCCGGTCGCATGACTGAGCCAGACTCCTGCCGCGGCGATGAGGAGCCCGGCAAGCGCCGCGCTATCCTCGAACAGGACGATGAAGGCCGCGGGATCCTTTGACTGCCGGATCGCCTGCCACCAGCTGCGTCCGCCGCGCCCGGCATCGAAAGCCCGCACGGCCAGCGCCCAAGATGCACCTTCGAGCAGGAAGGCAATCGCGAGTACGATATAGTTTATCGCGGGATCGCGAAGCGGAGCAGGAGCGCGGATATGGATCCAACCCTCGTAGATCGACATGCCCGCGCCCGCCGCGAAGATGAGGATCGCCACCACGAACGCCCAGAAATAGAGTTCGCGGCCGTAGCCGAAGGGATGGCGGGCATCGGGCGAGCGGCTCGCCCGGCGCTGGCCATAGAGCAGCAGCATCTGATTGCCGCTGTCGACGAGCGAGTGAATGCCTTCGGAGGCCATCGATGAGGACCCGGTGATGGCGGCGGCGACCAATTTGGCCGCAGCGATGCCAAGATTGGCGAAGAGCGCGCCAAAGAGCACGATATTCGCCTTTAGATGACGAAGGGAAAGCGTGTTACTCATCGGTCCACCCCGACGAGCATCGACGGCCTGACTGTCAACATATCCCGCGATCAGGGCAGCGCATAGGCCACGACCTCATCACCGACGGGTGTCTCCATGAAATGATGGCCACCGGCATAGATCACGAGATACTGTTTGCCATTGGCTTCATAGGTCATCGGCGTCGCCTGCCCGCCTGCGGGCAGCACGTCGGACCAGAGCGTTTTTCCGGTCGCAAGATCGATTGCCCGGATCAGATTGTCGGTAGCCGCCGCGACGAAGATCAGACCGCTCGCCGTCACCACGGCGCCGCCATTGTTCGGCGTGCCGATGGTAACGGGCAGCATCGAGGGGATGCCGAACGGACCGTTGGTTCGGGCGGTGCCGAGCGGGCGGTCCCAGATCGTCTTGCCGGTCGCGATGTCAATCGCGCGAATGCCCCCATAGGGAGGCTGCTTGCACAGCAGCCCTGTAAAGGGCAGCCGCCATCCGGCGTTGACGTCGATCGCATAGGGAGTATGCGCCTGGGGATCGCCTGCCCCTTCGGCTCCGCCGATATTGCCGCGTGCCTGATCGCGCGGTGCCCAACCCATTTCATTTGCTTTGCGCCGCGGCACGAGGCGGACATAGTTGGGCATGTCGTTATAATTGGCAACGATCACCCCGCGCGCGGGATCGACAGCGACCCCGCCCCAGTCCGTGCCGCCGTTGTAGCCGGGATATTCGATCGAGCGCCGCATGCTTTCGGGAGGCGTGTAAAAGCCCTTGTAGCTCGCCTGGCGGAACTGGATACGGCAGATCATCTGGTCGATCGGCGACATGCCCCACATATCCTTTTCGGTAAGGTCGGGCTTGCGCAGCGTGTGCCAGAGCGACACGATCTGCGTCGGCGCGCGATCCTTGGGCTCGACGCCGCCGCCGGGCGCCCTGATCGTCCCGATCGGGGTCAGCGGCTTGCCCGTTCGCCGGTCGAGCACGTAGATGTCGCCCTGCTTCGACGGCAGCACGATCGCTGGCACGGTTCCGGTCGCCCCCGGATAATCGATCAGTGTCGCCTGCGCACCGAAATCATAATCCCACACGTCCTTCTTGACCGCCTGGAAATGCCAGCGCGGCTTGCCCGTCGTTACGTCGAGCGCGACGAGCGAGGTTGCAAATTCATTCTCCGCGGGGCGCCGCAGGCTCGAATAATAATCGGCCGCGGCATTGCCCATCGGCAGATAGACGAGGCCAAGAGCTTCATCGGCCGAAGCGATCGTCCACATGTTCGGGGTTCCCCGCGCCCATGTTTGGCCTGCGGGAGGATAGCCGTCCCAATCGGGATGCATCATGTCCCATGCCCATTTGAGCTTGCCGGTTACCGCGTCGAAGCCGCGGATCACACCCGATGGTGCCCAGCGGTCCTGTCCGTCGAGCACCTGGTGCCCGGTCACCACGACCCCGCGCACTATCGTCGGTGGCGAGTTGATCGAGACATAGCCCGGGGGCGTGTTCCCCATGCCGATTTTGGTATCGAGCTGACCGTTCGCGCCGAAATCCTGGCAGGGTCTGCCGGTGGCGGCGTCGAGGGCGAAGAGCCGCGCGTCAAGCGTTCCGAAGATGATCCGCCGCGCGCAGGGCTGACCGGCAGCTGCTGTCGGAACGGCATAATAGCTCACGCCGCGGCAAGCCGCTGTATAGGGGATTGCATCATCGGGGACCTTCGGGTCGAAACGCCATCGCTGCTTGCCGGTCGCCGGGTCGAGCGCCATGACGATATTCTTCGGTGTGCAGATGTAGAGGCTGTCGCCAATCTTGAGCGGCGTATTCTCCGCGCCATAAGTCCCTTTGGCGGCGCTGGACGGTAGATCGCCGCTATGGATCGTCCAGGCGCGCTTGAGCGTGCCGACATTGGCGGGCGTTATCTGTGCGAGCGGCGAATAGCGACGCGCGCTTTCGGTGCCGCCATAGGCAGGCCAGTCGACCCCGGTCTGCATGAGCGCCGGGTCGGTCATCGCCATCCGGCTCGCCGGCAACGGCCCGAGCGGGCGCGATGCATTCAGCCAGCCAAGGGTGGCGCCGCCTGTGGCCAGCAGGAGAAGGACGAGCCCGCTTCCTGCAAGCGCAAATCGCCAGCGCCGGGGCCGCGCCGACAGCGCGGCCATCGCGAACAGCACAGCGACAAGGAGCACGGCCGGCGCGACGACGCGCGGTACGAGCGCCCAGCCGTTGCCGCCCACTTCCCAGAACGCCCAGAGCAGCGTGAACAGCATGACGGCGCCGTAAAGCCAGCCGCCAAGCATCCGCCCGCGCATCAAGAGCAGGCCCGCAGCCAGCATTGTAGCGCCTGTGGCAAGATAATAGAGGGACCCGCCGAGCAGCGCGAGCCAGAGCCCTCCTGTCACAAGCACAAGCGCAATGAGTGTCAGGAGCGCGCCGACGAAGAGCGCGATAAGGGGAGCCGGAAAAAGCGTGCGGAAGCGGATCATCGCCAGTCCTTCTTGTGGGGCGCGTATAAAGCACCGGACGCGCGGCAGGGCGGCCGCATCGCGCACCCCGACAAGGCAGTAACACGCCGCAGCGCCGAACGATGCGTCGCGCCGAAGTAAATGTTGCGCGGGCGGGCCTCCCCCGCGACCGCGCCGCCGACAGATATTCAGGGGCGGGCATTATTCTGGGAGACCTAGGCCGTGTTGACAAAAGGGATTCCCAAGCCCGCCTCCTTCTGATTCAAGACTGCTTTTGAGGAGCAGTCATGGGTCGCGGGGATTTGTCGGATGCGGAGTGGGAACTGATCGGGCCACTGCTGCCGCCTGAGCGCGGCCGTTGGGCGCGGCCCGCGGGCGATAACCGGTCGGTCAGCAGCCGATCGAGAAAGGCGCCAATAAGCACGAGGCCGATAAGCGCGATCGTCGCGACGACGGTTGCGGCGACGAGCCAGCCATCGCCGGTTCCGGCCGCCGGAGGCCCGCGGGCCGGATCGGGCACGAGCAAGGTCGCCGACATGGCGGTAAAATGCAGCAGCAGCACCGCCGCGACCGCCAGCGACGCGGGCAGCAGGATACGCCATTTTTCCTTGAGCTTGCCGAACAGCCAGAAGGCAGCGACAAATATCATCGCGGTAAGCACGAAGGCAGCGGCGATCGCCGGCCAGTCGTATTGCACCGCGACCGGCGCATCGATCGCGGCCATCCCGGCAAAATGCATCGCTGCGACCCCGATTGCCGCCATCAAGCCCGCCATCCCGCTCGCGGCGGGCCGAAATTCCCTGCCGAGAACAAGAAAGGCCGACCAGAAGGCGAGGATCGCAATGACGACCGAAGTTGCGGTCATCCCGGGCGCGAAACGCAGCGGGACCGCGCCGCGATAGGCCAGCATGGCAATGAAATGGGTTGCCCAAACGCCGACCCCGGCGGCCAGCGCGGCGATCGCGAGCCATTGACGCCGCCGGGCATCGACGCAGTCGAGCGATCGGCCGAGCAGGAGGAAGATCGCGGCGCTCCCCAATATCCAGACAAAAGCCGCGAGAAGGACGAGCCGCATGTCATGCTCGCCTGAAATGCATTCGAGAACCTTGAACATCGAGCTGCCCCTTTCACAAGGCGTCCGGCTTGCCTGCAAAGCGGTAAATCGCCTTCTAGCAGCAGCGCGCGAGACTGGTCCGAATTGAATGTTTGCCGCGCGCTCCCAATCAAAAATGCAGGTTGATTGCTTGCCCATGTCGATTTGCCGGTGGGTCGGCGCGCCGGGCTGGCGTGGAGTTGGGAACCGCGATCCTGCCATTATGGACGCAAAAGCCGGTCTCCCTGCGCGGCAAGCGGACAATGGCTTTAACGGGACTGCAGACGAAATTTTTCGGCTGCGATGTCACAGTCTGCCTCTCTCCCTCGTCAAGCAGGTGATGCCGCCACCGGCTCGACAGGAAAGGATGATGATATGAAGCGCTTGAACTGGTCCGAAGTCGCTCCCGCCGGAGCCAGGGCATTCTTCGGCGTGCATCAGTATGTGACAAACAGTAGCGCGCTTCCTGCAGAATTGATCCACCTGGTCTTCCTCAGGGTTTCCCAGATCAACGGCTGCGCGCATTGCATCGATCTGCACACGCGAGACCTTCTCCAGACCATGCCGGTCGACAAGGTCGCTCTGCTTCCCGTGTGGGAAGAAGTCCCTCACCTTTTCCCGGAACAATATCGCGCAGCGCTCGCTTGGGCGGAAGAGGTCACGCGCATCAGCGAGACGCATGCGTCCGACGCAGCCTATGCCGCCGCGTCCGCCGCATTCGAGGCGAAAGATCTTGTCGATCTGACAATCGCGATCGCTGCAATGAACGCCTTCAACCGGCTGGGCGCGCCCTTTCGCCTCCCGGTGGCGGCGAAGCCCTGAGCACCGGAACGCAAGCCTGCGAGCCGGCTCCTGGCCCGCGCTGGCCGAACCGGTCCGATTATTTTAGCAGGAAAAGCGGACGCTAGGCCGCTGCGAGCGGAACAAGAGCGCTGCGCCGATGAGCACGAAGCAGAGGCATAATGCATATTTCCACGCGAAGCGCTGCAGATCGCCCAGCTCGATCCCGAGAAGAGCACATTTCATATAGACCGCCGCGACGAGCGGGCTGGGCCACATTAAGGTCACACATCCAGAAACCAATAATTCGACATTTTGTTTCAATATATTAATGGCTTAGATAGGCTCCGGAAGCCGCGCCACCGTTCCTCCTCCGATACGACAGTCCGAATTACCGTCGATAATCCTTGGCCCTGAGGCCATATTTCGTCAATCGGTCGTAAAGCGTCTTGCGCGGCAGCGACAACCGTTGCTGCACCTCGTCCACCTGTCCCTTTGCATCGCGCAGCGCGTCCTCGATCACTGCGCGTTCAAAGCGGGCGACCAATTCACGTAGGCTTTGCGGCTCCGCATTGTAGGCTGAGCCCTGTGCGATTCGCGTCAGACCAGTGGCGAAGTTGCGCGCAAAGGTGCGCAGTTCGCGTATATTGCCCGGCCAGTCGTGACTCAGCAGATGGCGCCACTCGGCCTCGCCGAGTTCGCTTGTCTCCAGTTCCAGTTCGGCCTCGAACGCGGCCACAAATTCGCGGAAGAGATCGGGAATATCCTCGCGCCGGCTGGCCAAATTGGGCAGCGCGATAGCAATGCCGCCGAGCCGGTGGAGCAGTGCGGGATCGAGCGGCCGCGCGCCTTCTCCTTCGCCCGCGCTGCGCGAGATGGCGATGATACGGACGTCCACCGAACGTGGTCGCTCGGCGCCGATCGCGAGGAAACGGCGCGTGTCGATCAGGCTCAGCAACTGCCCTTTGGCGCGCTCGGGAATGCTCTCGATCTCGTCGAGAACCAGCGTGCCACCCTGCGCCCGTTCGACGAGGCCCGACCGTGACAGCGCCACCGAAGGATCGCGCCCGAACAGGATCAGATTCGCGTCGTCGTGCATCAGAACGCCTGCATCGACGGTCACGAAAGGCCGGTCACGCCGCGGGCTGAGGTCGTGGACCAGCCGCGCGACGAAATTCTTGCCCACACCCGTCGGCCCGGAGATCACCAGATCAACATCGGCACGCGCCACTTCGGCGATCAGGCGCTGCAGCCGCTCGGCGGTCTGCGAGGAGCCGCCGATCCGCCGATGCTCCCGCTCGCGCAGCACGTCGCGCAGGCGCCGGTTTTCGAGCACCAGCGCGCGCCGGTCGTGCGCCCGGCGGATCGCATGCACTAGCCGCGAGACCGAATAGGGTTTGGTAAAAAAGTCCGCCGCACCATTTTTCATCGCCTCGACGGCCATCGCGACATCGCCATGCGCGGTCGTGAAAATCACCTGCATTTCGGGATCGAGCGCGCGCAGATGGTCGAAAAAGGCGATCCCGTCCATTCCGGGCATACGGATATCGCTGACGATCACGCCGGCAAAGGCGGGGGTGACGGCACGCAGCGCGGATGGAGCGTCGGCGTGGGCCGACACCTCGAAACCTTCGAGCGTCAGCGCCTGCACCGTCGCCTCGCGCAGCGTCTCGTCATCCTCGACGAAAAAGATCGTGGGCGGCGCGCCGGTCATGCGCGCGGGATCGTCATGACGAAGGTCGTCGCGGATGCGTCCGCTTCATAGGCAAGCTCGCCGCCAAGATCGCGCATGATGTCGCGCGCGATGACAAGTCCGAGGCCGAGGCCGTCGGGCTTGGTCGTCGCGAAGGGCCGGAACAGATCGTCGGCCTGCGCCAGCGAAAGCGGCGTCCCGCTGTCGATCACGCGCAGACAGACGGCATCTCCCCCTGCCTCGACGGCGACGGTCACCCTGCCCCCTTCTCCGGCGGCATCGAGCGCATTTTGCAGCAGGTTGACCAGCACCTGTTCGAGCCGGACATGTTCGGCGGCGACGACGACCTGCGTTGCCTCCTCGGGCGGCAGGGCAATGGCGACGTGCATCGACCGGATGCGATCGCGCAGCAGCAGCAGCGCCCCGTCGATCGCCTCGCCGAGCGGCATTTCGCGGCGGTCGGCGGGTTGCCGCCGGCTGAAGCGCCGCAGTTCGCCGGTGATCCGCCCGATCCGGTCCGCCAGATCGACGATGCGGGCAAAATTGCCCGACGCCTGCTCGACTTCGCCGGCCGCGAGCATCTTTTGCCCATTTTCCGCAAAAACCCGCGTCGCAGCGACCGGCTGCCCGATCTCGTGCCCGACGCCGGCCGATATCTGGCCGAGCGTCGCCAGTCGGTTGGCCTGCGACAGCTGTTCGCGCAGCGTGCGGGTTCGCTCGTCGAGCAGCGCCTGCGCTCGCGCATCGCGGCGGCGGCGCATCACGACGCCCGTCGCAGCAAGGGCCGCCAGCACCAGAAAGCCGAGCGCGAGCGCCAGCCGCCCGGTCGCCACCGCCGCATCGACGCGCTGCGCCGGATCGGCGAGAAGGTGCAGCACCCATCCGTCGGGAAGGATCGGCTGCCGCGTGTCGAGCAGCGGGATGCGCACCGCCTCGCCCTCGTTGGGCGAAACGATCGCGAGCGGGCGCAGCGTCCGAATGCCGAACTGCCGCAGATCGGCCTCGGCGTCGCGCGCGTAGGCGCTCGCGCCTTGGGCCAGATGAAACCGCCAACGCTCGTCGCTTGCCAACAGCACCACCCCGTCGCGATCGGTCACATAGACGCGCTGGGCCGTGTCGCGCCAACTCCTCTCGAGCCCGTCGAACTCGACCTTCACTGCCACCACACCCAGCGGCGCGGCGCGCGTCCCGATGCGCCGCGCGATGTAGAGCCCCGGCTCGCGGCTGACAGTGCCGAGCGCGAACTGGGTGGCCGAGCCGTTGGCGAGCGCATCGTGAAAATAGCGGCGAAAGGCATATTTCGACCCGACGAAACTGGTCGGCAGCCGCCAGTTGCTCGCCGCGAGCGTCGTGCCGTCGGCGCGCATCACATAGATCGCCGCCGCCGCCGATTGGCGCGCAAGCGCCTCGAGCCGCCCGTTGAGCGGCGCCACTGAAGCACCGTCGCCCGCGGCCAGCGCGCGCACCTGAGGATCGTCGGCGAGCGCGATCGGAAGCAGGCTGAACTTGTCGAGCTCGCTGCGCAGGCTCGACGCCAATATCGCCGCATCGTTACGCGCGAGCCCGGCCTGCTCGGACAGCGCGCGATCGTGCATTACCCGATCGGTGATCGCGACCGCGAGCGCGATGACGAGCAAGGCACATAGCCCCGCAGCCAAGGCCCAGCGCCGCGCGCGCAGATCGATTCCCAGCACCGTCATCGGCCGATTGATGTGCGAATATCCGCACTTTGTATATCCAAAATATGCGGAAATCTGCACAAAACTGATAGGAGATCATCGTAAGCTGTTGTTTTATATAGAGCCGAAGGAAGGCAGCGCGATCGTTGCGCCCGCCGCGAACCATCCTAGAATTCCCGCAACAGCCGGTTCGAGCCGGCGGACAGGGGACAGGATGGCATGGGGTCGATCAGCATCGCGGCAGATAAAGGCATGGCCGGACGCAAGCGCGTACCGCTCTATCGCCAGCTCTATTTCCAGGTTGTCGTGGCGATTTTGCTCGGCGCGCTGCTGGGGCATTTCTATCCCGATGCCGGCGAGGCGCTGAAGCCGCTGGGCGACGGCTTCATCAAGCTGGTGAAGATGATCATCGCGCCGGTGATCTTCCTGACGGTCGCGACCGGCATTGCCAGCATGAAGGACATGTCGTCGATCGGCAGCGTCGCGGCCAAGGCCTTCATCTATTTCCTGACCTTTTCGACACTGGCGCTCATCGTCGGCCTGGCGGTCGCCAACATCGTGCAGCCCGGCGCCGGGCTCAACATCGATCCCGCCGCGCTGGATACCACCGCAGTCGCGACCTACGCGCACACCGCCGATGAACAATCGCTCGCCGGCTTCCTGCTCAACATCATCCCGACGACGCTGTTCAGCGCGATGACCGACGGCGAAATCCTGCAGATTCTGCTCGTCGCGATCCTTTCGGGCGTCGCAATCTTCACGACGCGCCCCAAAAGCGACCTCGTGCTCGATCTGCTGACGTCGTTCAGCGAAGTGATCTTCAAGCTTGTTCACATGCTGATGAAGTTCGCGCCGATCGGCGCGTTCGGCGCGATCGCCTTCACCATCGGCAAGTTCGGGATCGGGTCGCTTGCCAGCCTCGCGACGCTCGTCGCGACCTTCTACCTCACCTCGCTGCTGTTCGTGATCGTTGTGCTCGGGTTGGTCGCACGCTTCACCGGCTTTTCGATCTTCGCGCTGATCCGCTATCTTCGCGAAGAGCTGCTGCTGGTACTGGGCACCTCGTCGTCTGAAGCGGCGCTGCCCAGCCTGATGGAAAAGCTCGAAGTCGCTGGCTGCCGCAAGACGGTGGTCGGGCTCGTCGTGCCGACCGGCTATTCGTTCAACCTCGACGGCACCAACATCTACATGACGCTCGCCGCGCTGTTCATTGCGCAGGCGACGGGCATCCACCTGTCGCTCGGCGAGCAGCTCGCGCTCGTCCTTGTCGCGATGGTCAGTTCAAAGGGCGCGGCCGGGGTGACCGGCGCGGGCTTCGTGATCCTTGCCGCGACGCTCTCGGTCGTCCCGTCTGTTCCCGTCGCGGGCATGGCGCTGATCCTCGGGATCGACCGCTTCATGAGCGAATGCCGGGCACTCACCAACTTCATCGGCAATGCGGTGGCGACGATCGTCGTCGCCAAATGGGAAAAGGCGCTCGACACCGATCGGCTGGCGGCGGCGATGGCCGGCACGCCGATGGCGCTGCCGAGCGAGGATAGCGAGCGCCACGAACGCTCCGGCCCGCACAGCCTTGCGATGGCCAAGTCAGGAGAAGGCGCATGATCTCGCGGCGGTCAATCCTTGCCGGCAGCGCGGCGCTCGCAGGTGCCTTCGGCGCTGCCGGATCGGCCCCGGCGCTTGCCTTTGCGGTTGAGGAAATTCCGCTCTGGCCCGGCAAACCGCCGGGGGGCAACGGACCCAGCGGTCCCGAAAAGATCGGCGGCGCGGGGTCCGGCTATGGCGCAGTCTCGAATATCGCGACCCCGCGGCTGCGCGTCTACCGGCCCAATATCGCCAACGGCCGCGCGGTGATCGTCTGCGGTGGCGGCGGCTATTTCCGTATCCAGCTGTGGAAGGAAAGCACGCCCGCGGCGAAATGGCTCCAGCTGCACGGCTATACCGTGTTCGAGTTGATCTATCGGCTTCCGCGCGACGGCTGGGACGCAAGCGCGCCCTTCGCCGACGCGCAGCGGGCGATGAAGATCGTGCGCACCCGCGCCGCCGATTTCGGCATCGCGCCCGACCGCATCGGAATCATGGGCATGTCGGCGGGCGGGCACCTCGCAGGCTTCACTGCGCTGCGGCCCGACCAAAAATTCTACGACGGCACCGATCGTTTCGAAAACGCCCCGGCACGCCCCGACTTCGCGGCGCTGCTCTTTCCGGTGGTGCAGTTGCGCAAGCCGTTCGACACGACGCGGACGCGGCGCGAGATGATCGGCGAGCATCCGACCAAAGTCGCCGAAGATGCCTGGTCGCTCGATACGTTGGCGAACAGCGACGCGCCGCCGATGATCCTATTTTCGGCATCCGACGATCCGATCGCACCGCCCGGCCATAATCTGTCGCTGTTCCAGGCGATGCTCGCCAAGGGCGCGAAGGCCGAGCTGCACATTTTCGAGGAGGGCGGCCACGGATGGGGCCTCGGCACGCCCGACCAGATCCTCAGCCAATGGCCCGATCTGTTCGAAGCCTGGATGACCAGGCGGCCATTCGATCGATGAATACAGACAACAGGGGAAGGGAAATATCCATGCGTGCAATCACCATCGCAAAGCTGGCGCTACTCTGCGGACCGAGCTTGCTTGCGGCGACCGTCGCACAGGCACAGGAACCGCTCACCGCCGAAACCGCGGCGGACCAGAGCGCCGACCAGCCGGCACCGCCCGCAGACGCGAATGAGGCGATCGTCGTTACCGGCTCGCAGATTCAGGGTGCGAAGATCAACGACGTCCTGCCCGTCACGGTGCTCGACGAAACGGCGATCGAAAACACCGGGGCGTCGTCGGGCGACGAGCTGTTCCGGGCGATCCCGCAGGCCGGCACCGTCGCGTTCAACGAACAGAATTCGTCGACCGTCAACAATGTCCGCGGCGACGTCGGCTCGATCAACCTGCGCGACCTCGGCACCGGCAACACGCTGCTGCTGATCAACGGCCGCCGGATGACGCTTCACCCCGGTTTCCAGACCGAACTGCTCGTGCCCGTGGTGAGCTCCGACACCAACGAAATCGCGCCAGGCAGCGTCAAGCGGCTCGAAGTGCTGCGCGACGGCGCGTCGGCGATCTATGGCGCGGACGCGGTGGCGGGCGTAATCAACACCGTCCTCAAGGGCGACATGAAGGGCGGCTTCCTCGAAGGCGACTGGCGCGCCTCCGACGGCACCAGCCTCTACAGCTACCAGATTTCAGGCGGCTATGGTTTCGACTTCGGCGGCGGACGCGGCAACCTGACCGTCTATGGCGGCTATTTTTATGAGAACGGGCTATCGAATGCCGCGCGCGACTATGCCGCGGACGATAATCGCCTGCCGCTGGTCGAAGGCACCGATTTCGAAGGCGACGCGTCGTTCAACAATCGCAACACCTTCGGTCCGTTCGGGCAATTCGACATCCAGGGCTCGTCGCCGTCGAGCCGGACGCCGATCGGCGACGATGATTTCTATCTCCAGCCGTCGAGCTTTCCCGGCTGCAAGATGGACTTCGGAGACGGCCTCTGCGCCCGGAACGGCACGACGCCGACCACGGACGTCCGCTACAACACGATCTACGGTAACAGCCTGATCAGCCAGAAGCGTCGCTACAATGCGATGGCGTTGCTGAGTTACGAACTCAGCAACAATGTCGAGGCCTATTTCGAAGGCAGCTTCTACCGGTCGGAAAACAACCGTCAGCTCGACGCTTCGGCCATCCTGAGCGCGGTGCCGGTCGGCATTTCGAAAAATGCCTATTGGAACCCGTTCGGCCCGGTCGGCAGTCCCAACCGCCTGCCCGGCACCACCATCGCCGCGAGCGGTGTGGATGTCATCATGGAGCGCTATCGCTTCGTCGATGTCGGCAATCGCGACGTATCGGTCGACAAGAATGTCTATCGTCTCGTCGGCGGGCTGCGCGGCAATATCGGCGCGTGGGACTTCGATACCGGCTTCGTCTATTCCGAAGCGAAGCTCAACGATGTGACGCGCAACCGCGTGTCGCTCACGCTGATGCAGAACCAGATCAACCTGACGACGCCCGACGCCTATAATCCCTTCAACGGCGGCTGCGTCACCTCCGATCCCGGCATCGGCGACTGCACGCCCAACCCCGACTCGTCGATCGATCCCTTCCGTATCGACGTCTACCGCAAGGGCGGTACCAGCCTCGCGCTCGGCGATTTCAAGATCAGCCGTAACGATCTGCTGTCGCTGCCGGGCGGCGATCTGGGTATCGCCGCGGGCGTCGAATGGCGCCGCGAAACCTTTTATGACGACCGCGATCCACGGCTCGACGGGACGATCACCTTCACCGACAGCGTGACCGGCGAAGTCAAGGGCAGCGACGTTGCGGGCACCAGCCCCTCGCCCGATACCAGCGGCTCGCGCGAAGTCTATTCGGCCTTCGCCGAACTGCTGGTGCCAGTCGTCAGCCCCGAAATGAATATCCCGCTGATCAACCGCTTCGATGTCCAGCTTGCCGGCCGCATCGAGCATTTCAAGGATATAGACGAAACCGCTGCGGTGCCGCGCATCGCCGCATCCTGGTCGGTCTTCTCCGGCGTGACCTTCCGCGGCGCCTGGTCGCGCGGTTTCCGCGCGCCCAATCTGGTGCAGGTCAATGACGCGGGAACGACGCGGTCGAACACGCGCGACGATTTCGTCCTGTGCCAGGCGCAGCTCGAGAAAGGGCTGATCTCCAGCCTCGGTTCCTGCACCGGCGCGGGCACCATCAGCTATCGTTCGGGAACCGAGAACCTTAAGCCCGAGGACAGCACCAGCATCAATCTGGGTATCGTGCTCGAACCGCGCTTCATCCCGGGGCTGACGCTGACCGCCGATTACTGGCGCGTCAAGCAGACCGGGCTGGTCGGTACGTTCGGCGATGACAATGCCATCGCGCTCGACCTGCTGCGCCGCCTGAACGGCAGCAGCAACCCCAACGTCATCCGCGCCGATCCGACCGCGGAGGACATTGCGCTGTTCACCGGCACCAGCCTCGCCCCCGCAGGCAAGATCACCCAGGTGCTCGACCCCTATCTCAACCTCGACAGCCGCGTCTCGAAGGGCTGGGACTTCGGCCTGTTCTACAAGGTCCCCGATTTCGGGATGGGCAAATTCCGCCTGAGCCTCAACGTCGCGCATCTGATGAGCTTCGTCCAGTCGGCGGGTCCCGACGGTCAGGAAATCATCGACGGCATCGCCTCGGGCGTCCTGCCGCTCGACGTTACTGTCGGCGGTCTGGGCGAACTGGTCGAGATCGAGGGTCGCCCGAAATGGCGCGCGACCGGCGCGATCAACTGGGGAAGCGGCCCGGTCGATATCGGCCTGTTCGGCCAATATACGGGCAAGGTATATGACACGAGCGTGATCCGCGACGTGCTGATCGATTCCGACGATCCGAATGCAAACTATTACCCGGTGCACGATCAGTTTACGCTGAACCTCTCGGTCGCCTACACGATAAAGAATGACACCCCGCTCGACGGCACCCGTTTGCGCTTCGCGATCAACAATCTGTTCAACGAAGATCCGCCGCTGGCTGACGAAGATTATGGCTTCTTCAGCAGCCTCTACACCGCGCGCGGCCGCGTCTTCCACGTCGAGTTGCGCAAGAAGTTCTAGCGCAATGCGACTGTCCAGCGCCCTGGCGCAGCGCGTCGCGCTTGCGCTGGTCATCGGAGGGACGGGGGCGTGCAGCGGCACACCCCCGCTTCCGCCGCCCCTCGCCGCCGCGACGGTCGAGCGCGGTTCGGGATGCACGACGAGCACGGTGCGGATCGACTTCGATTTCGACGAAGCGCCCGCATCGCGCTGCGTCATCCGGGGCGAGCGATCGTTCACGATATTGATCGGCCCCGAACATGCGCCGCCGATCAACCCGAGCCCCTGGTACGCCTTCCGCTACCGGGCGAGCGGGTCGGCGGACATTTCGGTCGAACTCGACTATCTTGGCGCGGCGCATCGCTATGCGCCCAAATTGACCGTAGGCGGCACCGCCACGCCCCTTTCCGCCAGCGTTGCGGCGGACGGGATGAGCGCCACGCTCTCGCTGCCCGCCGGCGAAGGGATCGTCAGTGGGCAGGAATTGTTCGGCAGCGACCGCTATGATGCGTTGCTCGACCGGCTTGCGGCGCTACCCGCAGCCGAGCGGCTGACACTTGGCGCGTCGCTCGACGGTCGGCTGCTATCGGCGGTCCACATCGGCGACACGAAGGCGCCGCGGCTCGTCGTCTTGATCGGACGCGCCCATCCGCCCGAAATTACCGGCGCGCTCGCGATGGATGCCTTTTTGCGCGCGCTCGCGGACGAGATCGCCGCGGGGCGCGTCGACACCGCAGCGACGCAATTCCTTATCCTGCCCTTGCTGAACCCCGACGGTGTCGCGCGGGGTCACTGGCGCGCGAACCGCGGCGGCGTCGACCTCAATCGCGACTGGGGCATCTTTTCGCAGCCCGAAACGCGCGCGGTCAAAACCTGGCTTGATCGCCTGCCCGCAGGCGTGCGCCCGGTCGCCATGGTCGATTTCCATTCGACGCAGCACAGCCTCTTCTATGTGCAGGGCGCCGACGAAACGACGCCCGCGGAGGAGGCGTTCCTTGCAGCATGGCTTGGCGGGAAGGAGAAGGCGCTGCCCGGCTATCCCTTCACGATCGAACGCCGCAACGCCAACCCCGGCTCGGGCACGTCGAAAAACTGGTTTCACGCGACCTATGGTATCCCCGCCTTTACCTATGAAGCCGGCGACGAGGCCGACCGCCCCGGAATCGATGCCGCCGGAGAGAAACTCGCACGCGCCTTTCTGAGCGCACTTCCGCTCCTCGCTCGATAATCTTCCGGCGCCGGACGCCGAAAGGCCGGTCCGCATCGGCGGACCGGCCTCGGCGACCGGGAACTGACGCTGGCGATCAGCCCTTGGTTGCGGCCTTCTTTTCGGCCTTCTTCATCTTTTGCGCGTGGTGCGTCGCCTTTTTCGCGGGCTTCGACGTCGCCGCCTTGGTCGGCGTCGCGTCAGCGGCGAAAGCCGAGCCGCTCACCATGGCGAGCGAAAGGACGGCGGCGGCAGCGAGTTTGCTATAGTTACGCATGAGACTTCCACTCCTTGACAGTTCAACCACCCGCAATCGGGGGCTGTCAGGGCGGCCGATCCGTTCCAGGGACGGGGGAAACGGTTCGGATCGGCCTTGCCCGACGACCGATCAATAGACCCGGGGCCCTGCCCAGCCGATGGCGGCGGGATTACAAGTTGGTCATCTGTCGGCGCGCTCAGGTCGCGGCGAGCGACCGCTTAGCGAGTAGCGCCCGCTGCGGGCTTGCAGGCACCCTTGTCAAAAATCGCCCTCCCGCCTATCGCTCGCGCGTGCCTCCCCGGCCCGCGACCAGCGCGCGCCGCCACCGAAGATTGCGTCCGCTGAACCCTGTTCCAGCCACTCCCTACGTCGAACAGCTCAGCATCGGGGCGGGGCGCCGGCTGTTCGCGATCGGCCTCGCTGTCCTGATTCCGGCGCTGCTGCTCCTGCTGCTTCTCACCACGGGCCTGGGATCGCTGCCCGACAAGCAGCAGGAACGGATCACCATGGTGAGCCTGGAAGCCGCCGAAGTCGCCGAGCAAGCACCCGAGTCCGCCAGCAAGGCGCGCGAACAGCAGAAGGAGGCGCCGACGCCGCCGGTGACGAGCCCCCCCGTTCCGGCGCCACCGCCCACCCCACTGCCGCCACAAGTCCCGCAGCCCGCGACGCCCCCGCAACCACCAGCGCCGCCAGCCACCCCGCCGACGAAACGCATCGGCGTCCGCCTCAACAGCGGGCAGTCCTTTGGCCCGCCAGACAGCGGCGGGTCGGCGGCATCGCGCGACACGCCGCGCGTGGGGAGCGCTCCAAACGGCGAGCCGCTTTATGCGGCGGCATGGTATCGCGAGCCGAGCCGCGACGAACTGCGCGGCTATCTGTCCACCGCCAGTGGGCCGGGATGGGGGCTGATCGCCTGTCGCACCGCCCCCGAGTTTCGCGTCGAGGATTGCGTCGGGCTCGACGAATATCCGCAAGGATCGCAGATCAACCGCGCGGTGCTGGCGGCGGCGTGGCAATTCCGCGTGCGGCCGCCGCGGGTCGGCGGGCGCTCGATGGTCGGGGCCTGGGTCCGGATCAGGATCGATTACGGAATCGAACGACCCTAGGGTCTGGCCCCATAAATCAGGCGAGCGGTTCGCCCGAAATGGTGATGCGGTGCATCAGGCGGCGATGGCCGTGATAATCATTCATCGCATAATGCCAGGTCGACCGGTTGTCCCAGATTGCCAGCGATCCGGGCGCCCATTGGACGCGGCAATGAAACTGCTCCTGCATCGCGACCTGATAGAGATAGGTGAGCAGCGGCACGCTCTCCTCGCGCGTCCAGCCGTCGAAATGCAGCGTGAAGGCCGGATTTACGTACAGGATCTCGCGCCCGCTTTGCGGGTGCCGGATCACCACCGCATGCACCGCGCGCGTTCGTTCCTCATGCCCCTTCAGGTCGACACCCTGATCGGTCTTCGAATAGAGGCCATCGGCGCTGTAGATATGATCGGCCGAGTGGACGGCGCGAAGCGTCCGCAACATGTCCTTCAGGCCCGGTGACAACGAATCGAAAGCCGCGCCCATCCCCGCGAACAATGTATCGCCGCCGCTGGGCGGAGTTTCGCGGGCGAGCAGGATGGAGCCCATTGCGGGGATCTGGTCATAGCTGTGATCGGTGTGCCACCCGCCGCCGATATTGGTCTGCTGGCTCTCCGACTTGCGGACCTCCGCAATTTCCGGGTGCCCGCCATTTGCAGGGAAATATTTGTTGATGTCGATCTCGCCCCAGCGGCGGGCGAAAGCGATATGCTGTTCGGGGGTGAGCGTCTGATCGCGCACGAAGAGGACGCCGTGCTCGGCGACGGCCTGCCGCAGAAGCCCGATATCCTGCTCGTCGAGATGGTTCAAATCGATCCCGGTCGCTTCGACACCGACGTGCGGCGACAGGGGGTGCATCTGTATCGACGTCATGGAACTCTCCCGCATTATCCCGGCGACGATAGCGCAAACGCTGGCATTCAAATGCCACCTTCGTTACAATTCTTCATGACGATCGGCGATCAGCTCCGGCAATGCAGATGGTTTTGCCGCTGCGATCCTGCGGTGCAGCAGGCGATCGCCGCCGATGGCCGGCTGGCAACGCTCGCGCGCGGGCAATGGGTCTATGGCGAGGGGGACATGGCGACCGGCATCGTCATCGTGCTCGACGGGATGCTGCGCCTCGAAGCCGCGGCGGGGGAAAAGATCGTGCTGGTCGGCATCGCCCGCGCCGGCGACGCCTTCGGTCAGTCGCGCCAGATAGGCGGCGGTCCGCGTATCGTGACCGCGATCGCCAGCCGGCCGAGCCGCGTCCTGACGATCAGCGACACGATGCTCGACCGGATCGGGCATCGCCTCCCCGCGCTCTGGAAGGCGACGAGCGAACTGGTGTACGGGCAACTCGACGCCAGCGTGCACGGGCTGGCGCAGATGCTGTCGCTGAGGCCCCGCGGACGCATCGCCGCGCGGCTCCTGACCTTCGCGCGTGACGCCGAGGTACCGCTCAGCCAATCGGATCTGGCCGAACTCTGCGGCCTGTCGCGCAAGGTCGTGAGCGCTCATCTTGCCGCGCTTGAGCAAGCGGGCGCGATCCGGCGCGGCTATCGCACCATCCGCCTGCGCGACATGGCTCAGTTAAGCCGTCTGGTCGGTGCTTAGCAGACCCGAATCCCAAAAAAGAAGGGCGCGCCCGAAGACGCGCCCGAGGCGGAGCGGCCGTGCCGGATCAGAACCGCTTGGTGACGTTGAATCCGATGATCCGGGGGTCGAGCGTGAAGATATTCGCGCTCAGCCCGGTGTCGTCGCTGTTGGTAAAGGTGTTTGTGATCGGCGTGTCGTTGAACAGATTCTTGACATAGAGTTGCACTGCGAACTGCGATTTCGGTCGCTCGATCGTGATCGCCAAATTGGCGTTGTCCCAGGCGCGAAGCCGATCATATTCGGTGTTGTATATGCGCGCATAGCTTTTCGCCTGGCGATAATAGTCGCCGCGCAGCGTGACATTCCATTCGCCGGCAAAGACCGTGTATTGCGCGCCGATATTGAAGGTATAGCGCGGTGAATTGGGAAGTTCTTTTCCGCTGAGGTCCGCATAAAAGCCGCGCCCGCCATTCGGCGCGTCGATCAGCGGGTCATAGGTAAAGCCAAGGAACTGGTCCCAGCGCAAATTTGTCTCGACATTCGGGTTGAAGCTGCCGTAGCGCGCCGACCCCGCACAAAGCGCCGAGAGCATGAAGTCCCCGAGCCCGCCCGGCCCCGCAAAGAAGGATGAGAGGATCGCCTCGACCTTGTCCTTGGGCGCGATGCAGTTCGACGGCACACCGAGCTGTGGACGCACGACGACCCAGTCGGGATTGCCCTGCGTTCGGTTCATCACGTCGATCGACTGCTCCCCCTTGCCGATCCGCGTGCGCAGATAGCCGAAGTTGGAATCGACACGGAAGTTGCGCGAAGGCTGCCACGCCGCTTCAAGCTCGAGTCCCCAGGTCGTCGCGTCGAAATTTTCGTTGAGCGAGATGCGATCGACGATCTGAGAGACCTGATAGTCCTTGTATAGATTGAGGAATGCGGTCGCGTTGAGCATGACCTTGCCGCCGGCGAGACTGTTCTTCATCCCGATCTCGAACGCATTGACATATTCGGGCTCGAAGGTTTCGGCGAGCGGCTGGTACTGGATTACCTTCGGGTCGATGTCGACGCGTGGCGGATTGGAGCCCCCACCCTTGTAACCACGCGAATAGGACGCATAGACCAGCGTGTCGTCGGTGAACGACGTCTGCGGCGACCAATCGACGACAAGACGACCGGTGAAGGCATTCCATTCCTGGTTGATCGGCGGAAGGGCCGGATAGCCGCGACTTACGCGGCCGCCGCTCGAGGGGCCGCTTTCGGTTCCGAATTTGAACCCACCGAGCAAAAGCTGGCTCGGAATCGGGGTCGAACGCTTGCGGTCGTTGGTATAGCGCGCGCCGGCAGTGATCTTCACATCATCGGCGATCTGCCAATAGGTTTCTCCGAACAGCGCCCATGAGCGCGTCTGCACGACATTCTTGCTGCGGAAATAATTATGGCCCTCGCCGTTGATCTGGTCGATCGGATTGGGATCGACATAGACGCATTCGCGAAATTCGTTGCCTGCATCGCAATTGCGGGTGCCCGTCCCGATCTCGCCGGGCGCATCCTCGCGATTGTAGAAATATTCGGCGAGCAGGCTGAACAGGTTGCTGAACACATAATAGTCGTCCTGCGATTTGAAGTTCAGCGCATTCGCTCCCACGCTAAAGTTGAAGGGGCCGCTGAAATCGGACTGAAGCCGGAGTTCCTGCGTCCACTGACTGTTCCGCGACTGGCTGACGTCGACGGCGAGCATCCGGTCGGATGGACCAAGCTGCGGATCGGTGTAGACGCCGCCGGGCGTCGGCCCCGGTATGTTGTTCGGTCTGCCGAGCACGTCGACGAGCCGCGGGTCCAGTGAATCAGCGAAGACCGGAGCAGAGACGAAGCGGTTGTAATCCTGCGACGAATAATAGCGATCGCGCGCATAGGCGGTTTGCGACACCAGCTTGAGATCGCCGAGACCGGCCTCCAGATTGAGCTGGAAGACGTCGTTTTTGGCGCGAAATACAGGATCGTAGCTTGTCGAAATTTCGCGCAGATTGCGCGATTGATTGATCCCTGCGTAGGGATCGGACAAATTGTTGACGATCGGCACCGGCGCCAGGCCCAAGACGGGATCGGGCAGCAGCCCGACGTCGATCAATCCCGCTGTGTAATAAAAGGCAAAGCTGGTCGCGTTCGGTGCGCCAAAGGCAGCCTCGCTGTAGAGCGATCCCGGAAGGCACCCCTGGCTCAGCTTGCCGCGAAGATGATCGGGAACCGGGGTATCGCCGACCATTTCGGGGCCGGGATCGCGGGTGCAAAGCTGCTTGCCAGTCCGCGATCGCCGATCCTTCTCCTGGAAATGCTGCCAGACGAAATTCGCCTTCAGGTTATCGCTCGGCTCCCACTGCGCCGACAGGCGCGTCGACCACAGATCGCGGTCGTTGACGTGACGATTGGTAAAGCTGTTGTAGTCGAAGCCTTCGCGCTTCGTCATGGCCGCGGCGCCGCGGATCGCGAACCGGTCGCCCAGCGGGATGTTCAGCATCCCGTTGAGGCGCATCGTCCCAAAGCTGCCCACCTCGGCCTTCGCCAGACCCTCGAAGCTGTATTTCGGCATTGCGGTGATAATATTGACGACGCCTCCCGTTGCGTTGCGGCCATAGAGGGTACCCTGTGGGCCGCGCAGCACCTCGACGCGTTCAAGGTCGAAAAACTCCTGTTCGAACAATCGATTGCGGATCAGCGGCGTATTGTTGAAGCTTACCGCGACGGCCGGGTCGCTCGACGCGGATATCGCTTTGGTCCCGATCCCGCGGATCGTGAAATCATAGCCCGAAAAATTGCTCTTCGAAAAATTGACGTTGGGCACCGCGCGAACGAGTTCGGCCCCTCCTTCGACCTTCTTGTCGTCGAGTGCCCGCGGCGTGAAGGCACTGATCGCAATCGGAACGTCGATGATCTTTTCCGCACGCTTCTGGGCGGTGACGATGATTTCATTGTCGCCGTCGGTCACCGCCGCGGCGGTCGGGGTCTCGTTTCCCACAGGCTGCACGACGAAAATATTGCCCTCACGGCGATAGCCCAGCCCGGTTCCGCGGAGCAGCACGCGCAACGCGGTTTCGGGATCGGACCGGTCGCTATATCCGCCGCTGCGCTTGCCGTTGACGATCATAGCGTCGGCCATGATTGTCATGCCGCTCTGTAACCCGAAATCCCGCAGCGCGCGGCCCAGCGGCTGGGCGGGAATCTTGTAGCTGGTCGCTTTGTCCTGTCCCTCGCGCGCCTGCGCCGTGCCGACCGATAGCGCGAGGCATCCGATGGCGACCCCGCTCAGAAAAATCTTGCGCAACCCACATGCCCGAAATTGCATGCTTCCTCTCCCTAGCCCATGTTCCGCGGGTCTTCCCGCTAGATGCGACGGAGTTCCCTCCCGTCATATGCTAGACGCCCATCCCCTTGTTTCGGGGGGATGAGTGCGTGATAATTTTCAACGATGTTAATGTTAACAACGCACCAACGCATGATAAAATTGTACAATTATGGTTATTTGCTCCCCCCTCTCTTCGCGCGCGGGCGTCTATCTTAACGAGCCTTGCCCCGGTTTGCCGGGTGAGGAGGAAAAATGGATTGGACCGATAGCTCAATGACGGCGATGAAGGCGATCAACGCGCAATGCCTTTGCGGGCGCCCCTGCCGAGCGGGCACGGTCTGACATGGGCGTGCCGCGCCCTGACCAGGACCTGGAGGCGTGGATGCACGCCTATGGTCCGGGATTGCGGCGCTATTTCCGGCGGCGGGTCAACGACGGGGACGTAGATGATCTGGTGCAGGACGTATTTCTGCGCCTGCAGGCGGCTCAGTTCGGAACGCCAGTGGAAAATGTCGAAGGCTATCTGTTCGCGACCGCGCGGAATGTGCTGATCAGCCGCTACCGCAAACAGGCGCGCAGCAGCGCGGTCCTCCAGGCGGCATGGGCGGACGGCGTCGAAGAGGCCGACCAGCTTTCGCCCGAACGCATTGCGATCGGCCAGGAGGAATATCGCCGCGTGGTGGCGGCGATCGTCAATTTGCCTCCACGGGCGCGACAGGCGTTCGAATTGCACCGGTTCGAACATCTGACCTATCAGGCGATTGCGCAGCGCATGGGGATCACCAAGGATTCGGTGAAGGAATTGATGCACCGCGCGCTGGTCAGGATTGCCGAAGAAATGGAGGCCGAACTGTGAGCGCCACCGACCATGGCAATCGCGCGGCCGCGCGTTCGGAAGCCGCGCATTGGCTGAACCTGCATCTTGCCGGCGACATGACGGTCGACGACGAACGCCGCTTTCACGAATGGCTCGATCATTCCGACTTGCATCGCGACGTCTATCGCCGGGTCGAACGGGCGTGGGCGCTTGCGGGCGCCGCTGCCGACGATCCCGCGTTCGCAGCGTCGCGCGCGGAGCCGGACATCGACGACAGACCGTCTTCACGCCCTATGGGCTGGTGGATGGCGATCGCGGCGTCGATCTTGCTTATGGTCGCCGCAGCTTTTTTGGCGCCGCCGCTGATGCGCGGCGAACCGGCGCAGCTTGCTCAGACATTCCGTACAGAAACCGGACAGCGCAGCACCGTCACCCTACCCGACGGGACGGTGGTAACGCTCGATTCCGAAACCGACATGCGGTTTCAGGAGCGCGGTGGCCGGCGCTTGGTCGAACTGATCGGCGGCCGGGCCTTTTTCCGGGTCGCGCACGACAAATCGCGTCCCTTCATCGTTCATGCGAACGGCAAGAGCGTTCGCGCCGTCGGCACAGCCTTCGAAGTCAGCCTCGATGGCGGCAATGTCGTCGTGGTTCTGGCCGAGGGTAAGGTGCGCGTCGAGGAGAGCGCCTCAGGGACCGGTGATGGCGCCGATATGGTCCCCGGTCGCAAGCTGACGATCGGGACCGATCGCAATTGGACCCTGCGGCGTGTCGATGTCAGCAAGGAAACGAGCTGGACCGAAGGTCGCCTCGTCTTCATGCAGGACCCGCTGGCCGAGGCGGTTGACCAGATGAACCGCTATTCAATCCGCAAGCTGACGTTCGCAAACGGCGTGGTGCCGGATCGCCGCATTGTCGGCGTGTTCGAGGCGGGCGACGTCGACGGGTTCGTCAAGGCCATGGAACTCAACGGCATTGCGCATCGCGTGTCGACATCCGACGATAGCATCCTGCTCGCGGCTGGCCCCTGACCCCTGGATACTGACCCTAGTCCTCGGCCAGCCCCAGAAAGCCGGGAGACAGGAACAGCGGCAGAAAGCGGGTGACGAGATCGCGCATCGCATCATCCTTCTGGCCCAGCATATCGCGTAGATAGGGGCCGATCACCGCATCGCCGAACGCGCTGACAGCTACCATCAGCACTGCGGCGCGGACGCGCTCGCGCGCGGCGGCATCCTTCGACTGACCGAGGATCGCGGTGACGAGCGAACCGACCGCTTCGCGGATCGGCTCGAGGCGGCCGACATCGCCCGACAGAACGATCCACGCCGCGAGCGGCCCGGCGCCGCCCTTGTCAAAGGCATCGAAAACATTATCGGTAATCGTGCGCGGCGCCGCATCGTCGGTTTCCAGCAGGTCGACGACATTATCCAGCGCGCCCGTCAGATCCTGGATCATCGATCCCATCAGCGCCGATTGCAGACCCGCCGCTGAACCGAAATGATGCAGCACATTGGCGTGCGACATGCCGATTGCTTCGCCGACGTTGGCAAGCGTCACGGCACCCGGACCGCCGTCGAGCAGCAGACGACGCGCCGCGGCCAGCCCTTCTTCGCGCACCTCCGCGCCCGATCGCTTGCGGCGTTTCGGGGCGGGCCGCGCCATCTTGTACATTCGCGCCATCGCTCTTTCCTCCACCTGCGGTCCACATGGCCTTAGACCAATGTACGCAAGCGAAACAGCCTTCCGATCGGCTTCCGAAAAAGCCGTTCTGAAACAGGATAGTAGCATCTCTTGCGAATGGCGAATATTTGCATTATAAACATTGATGTTAATGTTGATGATTCGCAGGAGCTGTTCATGACCCTCGATACGCCCACGCCTCCTGATCTCAGGATCGAGAAGCGCGACATGAAGTTCGGCCGCGAGCAGGCCCCGCCGCGCTGGTGGCACAGCGGCGACCCCGGTCGCACCGCCTTTTTCAACGCGCTGTCGTCCACCTTCCCTGTCGGCGAGAAATTCTTCATGACATCGGTCCGGCAGTATCGCGAAGGCACGCCGCAGCCGCTGCGCGGCCAGATCGACGATTTCATCTATCAGGAATCGATGCATTCGCGCGAACATGTCGTCTTCAATCGCCAGGCCGAAGATGTCGGTTACGACATCGCCCCACTCGAAGAACGCGCGCGCCGGACGATCGCATGGGCGAAACAGCGCCCGCCGCTCCAGCAATTGGCGGCAACCTGCGCACTCGAACATTTTACCGCGACGCTGGCGCATGACGCGCTCGCGAATCCCGGGCATCTGGGCGGCGCGAGCGAGGAAGCGCGGCGTTTGTGGCGGTGGCACGCGATCGAGGAAATCGAGCATAAGGCGGTCGCCTACGACACCTATCTTCATGCAACGCGTGACATGATGCCGCTGCGGCGCTGGTTGAAGCGCTGCGCCGTCATGGGCGTTACGACTTTGCGCTTTCACTATGTGATTTTCCGCAATACCGCAGATCTGTTGCGGCAGGACGGGCGCAACGACTGGACGACGTGGCGGCACTTGCTCGCCTATCTCTATGGAAGGCACGGCCTGATGCGGCATCTGCTCAAAGGTGTGGTCGGCTATATGCGGCCGGGCTTTCATCCCTGGCAGCACGACGACCGCCCCCTCCTGGCCGAAGCGCTCGCTTTGCTGAACGCGCCCGCGAGCCGGGAGCAGGCGGCATGAGCCGCCGCGCGATTGCGATGGGCCTCGCTGCCGCCGCCGCTCTTGCCCCCGCAAGCGCCATGGCTGCCGATCCCGTTGGGCTGTGGGCGACGGGCAGCGAAGGCGGACGGGTCGAAATCTATCGCTGCGGCGCGGCGCTATGCGGCAAGGTGGTCGATGCAAAGCGGCTGCGCGCCAATCCCGATCTGCGCGACGTGCGGAACGGCGATCCCAAGCTGCGCCAGCGTCGGTTGATGGGGCTGGTCGTGCTCCAGAATTTCAAGGGCGGCCCGTCCCAGTGGAAGGGCGGCCCCGTGTACGACCCCGAAACCGGCGACGGAGCGTCGCGCGGCGAACTGCGACTGCTCGGCAACGGCAAGCTGGAAGTGAAGGGCTGCCTCGCCTTTTTCTGTCGAACCAAGACGTGGACGCGGCTTAACTAGCGCGGCTGCGCATTACTATCGGCTCCGGACGCTCATTCGATCTCGAACGTCAGATTGTGGATGCCGATTTCGCCGTCGCAATGGTTGCAGGCAACGATCATCCGAAGGTCGTGGCCGCATGGCTTGTGCGTCAGGATCAGCGGCGGGCCGCGTTCGTCGGAAAACCAGCGGTCGCCCCACTGGAGCAGCGCCAGCAATACGGGATAAAGGTCGCGGCCCTTTTCGGTCAGCCGATATTCGACGCGGTCGGCGTGCGCCGAATAGGGAATGGTGCGCAATATGCCCTGCCGGATCAGCCGTTCGAGGCGGCCGGTCAGGATATTGGTCGCCATCAACGTGTCGCGCTGAATGTCATCGAAGCGGTTGATGCGCGTGAACATCGCGCGCACCACAAGCGTCGCCCATCGATCGCCGAACAATTCGATCATCGTGTCGACCAGCGGGCGCCCGCCCGGGCGGCGCGCCGTCACCGCGCCGTTGAAGCGCCGGCGTTCATAGTGCGGAACGACCTGGGCCAGCCCCGGCCCTTCGCGCCAGTCGACGTCGCGCGGGTCGATTTCCTTCCGGCAATGGGCGCATATCGGCGTCGGCTCGGTTTCCGCGCCGCACGCGCTGTGCCGCAGACGAACGCGAAAGTCGCGGCTTGCGGCTTCCCAGCGATGCTGCCAGCGCAGCATCATCAAGGCGTTGGGAAACTGGTCGCGCCCCTTCTCGGTCAGCGCATAATAGGAACCGCGCCCTTCCTTCTTCGGCCGTTTGGCAAGGCAGTCCTCGTCGACCAGCTTGCGCAGCCGTCCGCTGACGACCGATCGCGCGAGCCCGGTCCGCGCCACGAATTCGTCGAAGCCATGGGTGCCGAGAAAGGCCTGCTCCATGATGAGCAGCACCGGAACGTCGCCGACGACATCGAGCGCGCGCCAGATCGAACAGGCGCGGATGGTGCGATCTTCTTTCACGGCTGATGCGTCCATTGCTGGGCCCGCCCTACTCCGCGGAACAGCACGCGACAAGGCCGGTCCGACGGAAGATGGGCGGTGCCCGCGCCCATGCTTCCGTCGGGGGAGAGCTGGTTCAAAAGCGCCCCGTAACCTGCACCGCAATCGTTCGCGGCCGATCGACGATCCCGTTATAGGCATTGCCCGCCCCGCCCGTAATCGTCGTCGCAAGCGGCATCGCGCTGCCGGTCTGAAGGATCCGCTGGTCGGTCAGATTGCGGCCGATCAGCGCCACTTCCCAGCGATTGTCGATCTGTCCCAAGCCGATGCGGGCGCCAAGCTTCGCATAGCTGCCCTGATAGGTCCGCGGGTCGAGGTTCGCCGCCGCGATATAGGAGGAGGAAAAGTCGGCGTTGACGTTGAATGACAGCTTGAGGTCGCTGCCGACCGGCGTCCAGTAATCGACATTGAGATTACCCGACCATTTCGGACTCAGCGCGTTACGCTTGCCGCTATAGTCGCAGAAGCCACCCGGTCCCGGCGTCTGCAGATAATAGCATTGGCCGTCGGTGAAGTTGGTGAATTTGAAATCGAGATAGGCGATCGCGCCGCTGATGGTCAGGCCTTCGGCGAGCGCCGCGCGAAAATCCGCTTCGATCCCCTGCGTCCGCGCCGCCGCCGCATTGCGGACGTTGAAGTTGAGCGTCCCGTCGAAGATGTTGACCTGCAGATCCTTGTATTTGGTGCGATAGAAGGACAGGTTGAAGGCGACGTCGCGGCCCTTGTATTTCAGCCCCGCTTCGAAATTGTCGGCGCTTTCGTCCTGGAATTCGAACGCGCCGGGCTTGGCGACCGTGGTCGACGTCGGCAGCGAGTTCGACCGGATGTCGAAGCCGCCAGCCTTGGTTCCGCGCGCGTAGGACGCGTAGAGCATCAGGTCGTCGGTCGCGTCGAACTGGACGTTGACCATCGGATTGAAGCTGTCCTCGCTCAGCTTGCCGGCGATGCTGTGCGCCTCGATGTTGAGCGCGCGGAACACCGCAGCGACGACGGCAGCGGGCGCGGTGCTGAGCGGGCCTTGCACGATGGCGAGCGATCGGCGGCCGCTCTTCTTCTCATGGTTGAAGCGCGCGCCGGCGGTAACGCGAAGCTGGTCGGTCAGCGACAATTCGCCTTGCGCAAAGGCCGATATCAAGTCCGACGTCTGGCTGTAGTCGCGGTCGTTGCGCGTGTCACCGAGCGCGTTGAACGGTGCGCCCAGCCCCAGGAAGGTCGGATTGAAGAGGGTGAAATCCTGAACGTCCAGCTTGGCGTGCTGATAATAGACCCCGCCGATATAGTTGAACGCCTCGCCGCCGGGCGAGGTCAGGCGGAGCTCTTGCGAAAACTGCCGATAATCCTCGCGCAAATTCGTACCGTCGAGAAAGCTGATCCCCGAAAAGTCGACATCGACGATCTCGCGCGTCTTATAGTCGAGCAGCGACGTGACCGAGGTCAGCGTGTGCTCGCCGATTTCCAGATCGGCGTTCAGCGTCGCCCCGAACACCTTGTTGCGGCTTTCATAGCCATTATCCTCGCGCACATAGTCGGGGACGGTGCTGACGAAGAAGGGGCCCTGGAAGACCGCATTGTAATTCCCGACCGCGCCGAACACGTCGCGTGGCTGGCCCTTCATCGCGAAGTCTGCATATTCGAGCTTCAGTTCGGCCGCGAGCGGCCCGCCCTTGTCGAACTCCACCTTGCCGCGGACATAATATTCATCGACGTTGGGCTCGTTGCGCTTCAATTTCTGGTTGTAGAAATATCCGTCCATCGAGCGATGATAGCCAACCACGCGCGCTTCGATGCCGTCGCTCAGCGGCCCCGACAGAACGCCGGTCAGCTGCAGTTCCTTGTGATTGAATTCATAGAGGCCGCTCACCGTCCCCTCGAATTCGTCGGTCGGGCTGCGTGTCGTGATATTGACCGCCCCTGCGATTGCATTCTTGCCGAACAGCGTCGGTTGGGGGCCTCGCAAAACCTCGACCCGCTCCATATCGACGAGCGGCAGGCGCGAAAGCTGGTCGCGTCCATAATAGACGCCATCGACGAACATCGCGACCGACTGTTCGAACCCCTTGTTGTCGCCCGAGGCGATGCCGCGGATCGCGATGCGATTGGCGATCGCGGTCTGGGTGATCTTAAGATTCGGCACCGACGAACTGATCTGCTCAAGGTTGGTCTGCCCATAGCTTTCGACCTGCTTGCCGCTGACCGCGGAAATCGAGATCGGCACATCGGACAAGCCCTCGGCGCGCTTCTGGGCAGTAACGATGATGTCGTCGAGGCCGCCCTGGCTTTCGGCGGGGGCCTCCTGCGCGAACGCAGCCGCGGGACCGGCAAGCGCCGACGCAGCCAACAGCATGGCAAGTGAATGCTTCATGATTCTCCCTCTCCCCACTGCCGGCGACGGGCCGGCATGTTTTGCTTGCAAATGCCTCTTGAACGGGCATAAGTTCTGTTACGCAAGTTAGTATCACTATGCAAGTAAGTTTTGGGAGACAGGAATGAAGCCGAAGCACGGCCTTCCCGCAGCTTTGACGCGCAATTTGCGCCTGCCCGCAATCGCGGCGCCGATGTTCCTCGTCTCGGGCCCTGATATGGTCATCGCCGCCTCGCGCGCCGGAATGATCGGCAGCTTTCCCGCTCCCAACGCGCGGACGACCGCCGATCTGGAAGCCTGGGTGAGCCGCATCGATGCGGCACTCTCGAACGATCCCGACGCCGCCGCCTGGGCGGTCAATCTGGTGGTGCATCCGTCGAACAGCCGGCTTGCCGACGACCTCGCCTGCGTCGTGCGGCACAAGGTTCCGCTCGTCATCACTGCGCTCGGCAGTCCCGCCCGCGTCGTCGAGCAAATCCACGCCTATGGCGGCATCGTTTTCGCCGACGTCAATTCGGTGGGCTTCGCCCGCAAGGCCGTGGCTGCGGGCGTCGATGGACTGGTGCTCGTCGCGGCGGGAGCCGGCGGCCATACCGGCGCCACCGCCGGTTTCGCCTTTGTCGAGGAAGTGCGACAGTTCTGGGACGGGCCCTTGGTGCTGGGCGGCGCAATCTCGACCGGCCACGCGATACGGGCCGCCGAAATATTGGGAGCCGACTTCGCCTATCTTGGCACGTCGCTGATCGCCTGCACCGAGAGCATGGCGGCGCAGCCTTACAAGGACATGGTGGTCGCGGCAGGCGCCGAGGACATCGTGCCGTCGAACGGCATCACCGGCGTGACCGCCAACTGGCTGAAATCGAGCCTGATCGCTGCGGGCTACGACCCAGCGAACATGCCCGAGGACAAGCGCCCCAATTTCTCCGATGCGCAGGACGACGCCAAGGCATGGAAGAATGTCTGGTCTGCGGGTCAGGGCGTCGGCGCGGTGCGCGCGACCGAACCCGTCGCGGACATCGTCGACCGTCTCTTGAAAGAATATGATGCGGCCGCCGCCAGGCCGCGCTTTGCAGCCGCCGAAGGAGTCATCGCATGACCGCTCAGCTTGTCGACACGATCCGGACCACCGTTCAACCGAACGACCATCCCTATATGAAGGGCGCGTGGCGGCCGACCTACAATGAGTGGAATGCGGTCTTCGCCAATGGCGATGTCGAGGTGATCGGCACGATCCCGACCGACATCGACGGCGTTTACGTCCGCACTGGCGAGAACCAGATTCACGAACCGATCGGCCGCTATCATCCCTTTGACGGTGACGGCTTCATCCATGCGATCTCGTTCAAGGACGGCCGCGCGAGCTATCGCAGCCGCTTCGTGCGCACCAAGGGGTTCGAGGCCGAGAAGGAAGCCGGCCGCTCGCTCTGGGCCGGGCTGATGGAACCGCCGCACAAATCGACCCGCCACGGCTGGGGTGCGCAGGAATGGCTCAAGGATTCATCGTCGACCGACGTCGCGATCCACGCGGGCAAGATCATCTCGACCTTCTACCAGTGCGGCGAGGCCTATCGGCTCGACCCGTTCACGCTCGAACAGTTCGGCACCGAAAGCTGGGTGCCGCTCGACGGCATTTCGGCGCATTGCAAGGTCGATCTCGCGACCGGCGAACTGATGTTCTTCAACTATTCGAAGCACGCGCCCTATATGCATTATGGCGTCGTCGGCGCAGACAATAAACTCAAACATTATATTCCCGTGCCGCTCGCCGGACCGCGGTTGCCGCACGACATGGCATTCACCGAAAATTACACCATCCTCAACGACATGCCGCTCTACTGGAACGCGGAACTGCTCGAAAAGAACCTGCACGTCGTCCAGTTTCACCCCGACGAAAAGACGCGCTTCGCGATCATCCCGCGGCACGGAACCCCTGAGGATATCCGCTGGTTCGAGGCCGAACCGACCTACACGCTCCACTGGCTCAACGCGTGGGAGGAAGGCGACGAGATCATCCTCGACGGCTATTATCAGGAAGAGCCGATGCCCAAATCCTATCCCGATGCTCCCGAGGGGCTGGAGCGGATGATGGCCTATCTTGACCAGGGCTTGCTCAAGCCGCGCCTTCATCGCTGGCGCTTCAATCTCAAGACCGGAAAGACGACCGAACAAAGGCTCGACGAGCGCGACCTCGAATTCGGCATGTTCAACCAGCGCTATGCGGGCAAACCCTATCGCTATGCCTATAGCGCCATCCCCGAGCCGGGCTGGTTCCTCTTCCGCGGCCTCGTCAAGCATGACCTCGATGCCGGCACGAGCGAGGAGTATCTTTTCGGCCCCGGCCGCTTCGGCAGCGAAGCGCCGTTCGCGCCGCGCATCGATGCCAAGGACGAGGACGACGGCTATCTCGTGTCCTTCATCGCCGACCTTGAAACCGACACGTCCGAATGCGTGCTGGTCGACGCGAAGAATATCGCGGCGGGGCCGGTGTGCCGGATCATCCTGCCAGAGCGCATCTGTTCGGGCACACACACCGTCTGGGCGAGCGGCGATGACATAGGCATGGGTCCGAACAGCGTGCTGGCCGGCTGACGATGATCGTCGCGGGAGAGGATAAAAGGCGGCGCTACCGCGAAAGTGGCTGGTGGGGCGATCGCACCTTCGACGATCTGTTCGCAGCCAATGCGGCCGCCCATCCGGACCGGCTCGCACTGGTCGATGCCCCCAATCGCGGCGGCTTCGCTTTCGGCGATCCGCAGCGGTTGACCTATGCCGAGCTGACGGCGGAGATCGATCGGCTCGCGGGCGCGCTCGTCGCGGCGGGGATCGGCAAGGATGATGTACTGCTCGTCCAGCTTCCGAACATCAGCGAGTTCGTCGCGCTCTATTTTGCGGCGGCGAAGATCGGCGCGATCGTCAGCCCGGCGGCGGTGCAATATCGCAGCCATGAGCTGAAAGGCATGATCGGCGTGGTCGAACCCAAAGCCTTCGTCTGCGCGACGCAAATGAAGGGTTGCGATCATGTCGGCGTAGCAGCGCCGCTGCTGGATGGTATCCGGCTGATGACCTTCGGCCCCAAGGCGCCCGTCGGCGCGATCGACCTGTCGACCGCCAGCGGCGACGCCGAGGCTCTTGCAGCCCATGTCGCCGCCAACCCGGTCGATGCCGACGACATCTTCACCATCTGCTGGACCTCGGGAACCACCGGCGTGCCCAAGGGCGTCCCGCGCAGCCATAACCACTGGATCGCGGTCGCAGGGGCAGGATACGAGGCGATGAAGGTCGGGCCGGGCGATGTCCTGCTCAACCCCTTCCCGCTCATCAATATGGCGAGCATCGGCGGCATCACCATGTGCTGGCTGACCAGCGCGGGCACGATGGTGCTGCATCATCCCTTCGATCCCGGCGTCTATTTGCAGCAGATCGCGACCGAACGGCCGAGCCTGACGATCGCCCCGCCCGCCGTGCTCAATATGCTGCTGCAGAATGAGGCTTTGCTGGCGAGCGTCGATCTCTCCAGCCTGCGCGTCATCGCCTCGGGTTCGGCACCGCTAGCGCCCGCGATGGTGCGCGGCTTTCAGGAAAAGCTCGGCATCGTCATCGTCAACGTCTTCGGGTCGAACGAGGGGATGAGCTTCATCACCGGCGAGGGCGACATGCCCGATCCCGACAAGCGCGCGAGCCTGTTCCCGCGCCGCGGCACTTATCGGCGCCCCTATGGCGAGGGCCGCGCGCCCAATATCGAAAGCCGCCTCGTCCCGCCCGGCGGCGGCGATCCGATCGAGGCGGACGGCATCTCGGGCGAACTTCAAATCCGCGGACCGACCTTGTTCGAAGGCTACCACAACGTGCCCGAGCGCACCGCCGAAGCCTTCACAGCCGACGGCTGGTTCCGCACCGGCGACCTGTTCGAAATTGCCGAAGGCGGCGATTTCTACCGCTTCGTCGGGCGCTGCAAGGATCTGATCATCCGCGGCGGCGTGAACATCTCGCCCGAGGAGATCGACCAACTCTTGGGCGGCCATCCCTTGCTGGCCGAGGCCTGCTCCTTCTCGCTGCCTTGCGCGAAGATGGGCGAGCGGATCGGGCTCGCCTATGTCCCGCGCGGCGGCGTGGATGTGGGGCTGTCCGACGTAACCGACTATCTCCGCGAAAAGGACCTCGCGGTGTTCAAACTGCCCGAACGGCTGTTCCGCTTCGACGCCTTGCCGCGCAACGTCACGAACAAGGTGATGCGCAGCGAAGTGCGCGAAATGGCGCTCGCCACTCTCGAAAAGGAAGCCTGACATGGCGAAAGATGTCTTCATCCTCGGCGGCGCGCAAACCGACTTCGCGCGCAATCTCGAACGCGAGGGCGGCGGGTTGTTCGAGCTGTTCCGCGACGTTGCGGAGGCCGCCTTCGCTGCGACCGGTATCGAACCCCGCGAGGTCGAAACCGCGCACGTCGGCAATTTCGTCGGCGAACTGTTCGCGGGCCAAGGCCAGCTCGGCGGCTTCTTCGGCCATGTCCACCCCGACCTTGCGGGCATCCCCGCCTCGCGCCACGAGGCCGCCTGCGCCTCGGGCAGCATTGCGATCCTCGCCGCAGCGGCCGAGATCGAGGCCGAGCGCTATGGCCTCGTGCTCGTGCTCGGCATCGAACTGATGCGCAATGTGCCCGGCCAGCGCGCCGCCGAATATCTCGGCGCCGCCGCCTGGGCCGGGCGCGAGGCGCAGGAGGCGCGTTACCTGTGGCCGTACATGTTCGCGCGCGTCGCCGAGGAATATGACGAGCGTTTCGGGCTCGATCGCGCGCATCTGCGCGCCATTTCGGCGAATAACTTCGCCAATGCGAAGAAGAACCCCAACTCGCAGACGCGCGGCTGGGCGGTGACCGACGATCATCTCGGCGAGAATGATGAGGTCAATCCGCTGATCGAAGGAAGCCTGCGCAAATCCGACTGCGGACAGGTGACCGACGGCGCTGCCGCCATCTTCCTCGCCTCGCGCGAGGTTGCCGAGGCTTATGCGAAGCGCCGCGGCATCCCGCTCGAAAGCATCCCGCGCATCAAGGGCTGGGGCCACGCCACCGCCCCCCTGCTCTATTCGACCAAGGTCGCCGACAGTCGCGGCGGCGACTATGTCTTCCCCAGCGTGCGCAAGGCGATGATGGACGCGCTGCGCCGCGCCGAGATGCCCGATATCTATGCCTGCGACGGGGTCGAGGTGCATGATTGCTTCTCGATAACCGAATATATGGCGATCGATCATTTCGGCATCACCAAGCCAGGCGAAAGCTGGCGCGCGGTCGAGGACGGGACGATTGCGCTCGGCGGCAAGCTGCCGGTCAATCCGTCGGGCGGGCTGATCGGGCTCGGCCATCCGGTCGGCGCGACGGGCGTGCGGATGCTGCTCGACGGCTGGCGGCAGGTAACGGGCAATGCCGGCGACTATCAGGTCGAAGGCGCGCGCAATTTCGCGACCTTCAACGTCGGCGGCAGTGCCACGACCGCAGTCAGCTTCGTCGTCGGCACCTGATTTGACCGACGTCTATATCTACGACGCGGTGCGGACACCGCGCGGCAAAGCGCGGCCGGACGGCGGCCTTGCAAAGCTCAGCCCGCAGGAACTGGTTCGCCAGCAGATCATCGCGCTGCGCGCGCGATGCGGCGATGCGGCGGCCGCGCCCGACGCGCTGCTGCTCGGCTGCGTAACGCAGAGCGGCACGCAGGGCGGCCACATCGCGCTGGTCGCCAAACTCCACGCCGGTCTGCCGCACGAAACCATCGCACACAGCATCAACAATTACTGCGCATCGGGCCTTTCGGCCATCGGCCAGGCGATTGCGAAGGTGGCGAGCGGCGAGATGAATTCGATCCTCGCCGGCGGCGTCGAATCGATGAGCAGCGCGCCCTTTCTGGGCGACCGGGCGAGCTTCTACACCAACGCCGAGTTGCCGCCGCATGCTCGCTTCGTTCCGCCGGTTCTCGGCGCCGACCGGCTCGCCCATGCCGAAGACATTGCGCGTGCCGACCTAGACGCTGTCGCCCTCCTGTCACAGCAGCGCGCGGTGGCGGCGGAGGACAGCCTGGCGCTGCAACGCTCGCGCATCGACACCGGGGCGCTGTCGCGCGAGGAATGCCTGCGCCCGCAAACCAGCGCGGAGACCCTCGCCGACACACCGCCAGCTTTTGGCGACCTGCAGGATCAATATGCTGGGGCGCTCGGCGGCGTGCGCTTTGCGCCGCTGCACAGCGTCGCCCACACGCCGCCGATCTGCGACGGCACCGCCCTCGCGCTTCTCGGAACCGACGGGCTCGGCGACGCCCCGCGCGCGCGCGTCGTCGCCTTTGCCGAATGCGGCGGCGATCCGGCCGCGTCGCTGACCGCCGGCTTCGCCGCGATGGACAAGGTATTGGCACGCACCGGACTGACGATCGACGCCATGGATCGCATCGAATTCATGGAAGCCTTCGCGGTCACCATCGCCAAATTCCTGCGCGATTATGATGTCGATCCGATGCGGGTGAACGTCGGCGGGGGGCATCTGGCAAAGGGACATCCAATGGGCGCCAGCGGCGCGATCCTGACGTCGGCACTGCTCGACGCGCTCGATGCGTGCGACGGGCGTTTGGGGCTCGTGGTCGTAACGGGCGCGATGGGGGTTGGCGCCGCCCTGATCGTGGAACGGATCGATCGCTCCTGACGCAGCGGCAATGCGACGGCGAGTGCATAGGGACGCGCGAATTACCTGTCTTGACAATATATGTAGGTGCCTACATTGATAGCCAATGATCGATGATCCTTCGGCCGCATCGACGGCGTCCATGCATGCGGCGGTTGGCCGCCGATCCTTTCTTGCCGGAGCGCTTTCGGCCGTTGCGCTCGCGCCACCAGCGCTCGCGCGCTCCCCCGCCGCCGAGAACCTCGACCGCTTCCTTGCGGACCAGAGGCGCAGCGGCGGGATGACAGGCCTTGCCGTCGGCCTTGCGCGATCGGGCAAAGTGCTGCTGTCGCGAACCTGCGGCCATGCCGACATTGCCATGCGGCGGCCTGTCACCGTCGATTCGATGTTTCACCTCGCGTCGGTGACGAAAACGATTACCGCCACCGGGATCATGATGCTGGCGGAGGAGGGACGGCTGGATATCGACGCGCCGATCAACCGCTACCTCGACTTCGCGGTCGTTTCTCCGGCAGCGCCCGAGCAAAATATTACCGCGCGCCACCTTCTCATGCACATGTCGGGCATCTCGGATGCGACCTATTATGCGGTCGATTTCCGGACGCACGGCGGCGATTCGCCGCTCGCACTCGGCGATTTCCTGCACAGTTACCTGGTTCCCGGCGGAACACATTATTCTGCGACCGGAAGCTTTTCCGGCGCGCCACCGGGACGGGCCTATGACTATTGCAACGTCGGCTATGGCCTGCTCGGCTATATCGGCACGCGCGTCGCCGGCGTCGATTTCAGGACCTATCTGCAGCGCCGGCTGTTCAGCCCGCTCGGCATGGATCATCTGTCGTGGACCCTCGCCGATGTTCCGGCCGCGCTTCGCGTCACGCCCTATGAAAGCGACGCGCAGCGTCTTGTCCCTGTTGCGCCCGTCGGATTTCCCGATTGGCCTGCGGGCATGCTCCGCGCCTCGATCTCGGGCCTCATGCCCTTCGTCGCGGCGTCGGCAAATCGCGGCCGCACCGGGTCTCACCGGATGCTCGCCGAACCCTCGATGGATGAGATGCTCCACATGCAAAAGCCGCCAGGTCTGCCGGTTTGGCTGACCGGTCAAGGGCTCGGCTGGATGGAATCCGAGGGCGAAGGCGCGCCGCGCATCAATCATTGGGGCGGCGATCCCGGCGTTTTCACGGCGGTCTACCTCGATCCCGCGACGACGACCGGGATCGCAATCCTCACCAACGGCTCGGCGACCGCATCCAGCAAAGCCGCGATCAAGGCCATCGCACGCAAGTTGTTCACGCTCGGGAACGCGCTCTCATGAGCGAACAACCCGATTACAGCCGACTCGCCGGCGGCGCGGCACTGGGCGCCAGGCTGCGCCGGCTGTCCGAACGGATCGATCGCGAGAGCGCTCAACTATACGCCGCATACGGCATCGAATTCGAGCAGCGATGGTTCGGGATTCTCAATCAGATCATGCGCAACGGGCCGATGACCGTAGGCGACATCGCGTCGGCGCTACGTCTAACCCATGTCTCGATAAGCCAGGCGCGGCGTTCGCTGGAGGCCAAGGGCTTCGTCCACAGTCTCACCGACGGCAAGGATGCGCGAAGACGTCCGATAGCGCTGACGCCGAAAGGCGAGGCGCTGACCAGAGAACTCGCCGGACTCTGGCAGGCGCTCGGCGCCAGCGCGGCCGAACTCAATGCCGAAGCCGGCGATCTGATACCGCTCCTCGACCGCCTGGACGATGCGCTGGCGGAGCGCTCGCTTCTCGACCGCGCTTTGGCACATGCGGCGCGGCCTTGAGCGCGACGGCACGAAAGCCCCTATCAATTACAATATTCGCTGGAACGGCGCACACTTCGAGAGCCGCCGTGGTCCGGCCTGGCAGGGGCAGCAGGATTCGAACCCGCGACCCTCGGTTTTGGAGACCGATGCTCTACCAGCTGAGCTATACCCCTAGGCCGGAGTGCGCCCTTAGCCGTAACGGGGGGCCGCGCGCAAGGGGATTGCACGATCGATCCCAACATTGTTGTCGCCGCTTGGCTCGGGCCGGAACCCTAGCTTGCAAAGCATCGGCAGGCTGATATGCGAAACGGCGCATGAGCACCGCCCCGTCCCCCGAGGTTCCGCAGCATTATCTGGGCGGCATCGCGCTGCGGCTGCTCGCCATGCTCAGCCTCTCCTTGATGTTCGTGCTCGTGAAGCGGATCGACGCCGCGGGCATCCATATCGTCGAGAGCCTGTTCTGGCGGCAGGCGATCGTGCTGCCGATGCTCGTCGGCTGGGCGCTGACGCGGGGCGGCCTTGCCATCTATCGCACCCACCGGATCGGCACCCATGCGCGGCGAGCGATGATGGGGCTGACCGGCATGGCGCTCAACTTCGGCGGGATGATCTTTTTGCCCATGGCCGAGGCGACGACGATCAACCTGTCGGTGCCGATCTTCGCGGTGATCTTTGCCGCGCTGTTCCTCCGCGAGCCAACGGGGTGGCAGCGGTGGAGCGCCGTGCTGGTCGGTTTCCTTGGCGTCCTGCTCGTCCTCAATCCGACGACGCTCGTCGCGCAGGGCTTCACCGGCCATCACGGGCTCGGCACGCTGATTGCGCTCGGCGGGGCGGTGATGACCGCGCTGATCACGATCCAGGTCCGCGATCTGGCGCGCACCGAAAGTCCGATGACGATCGTCTTCTGGTTCAGTCTGATCTCGATGCTCCCGCTCGGTCTGGCGCTGCCGTTCGTGATGACCGCGCATGGCGCCGGCGAATGGGCGTTGCTGATCGGGCTCGGCCTGCTCGGTGCAGTGGTGCAATTGTCGCTGACCGGCGCGCTGCGCCTCGCGCCTGTCGCGGTGGTGACGCCGATGGATTATTCGAGCCTGCTGTGGTCGATTGCCTGCGGCTGGTTCTTCTTTGGCACCCTGCCTGCGGAGACGACCTGGGTCGGCGCGCCGCTGATCGTCGCGAGCGGGCTGTTCATCGCCTGGCGCGAGCATCGCCTGCATATCGAACGGATGAAGGATATCACCGCATGACCCCGCCCATCCTCTACCATTGCCCCGATGCCCGCTCGCTGCGCTGCCTGTGGGCGGTCGAAGAGGTGGGCGCAGACGTCGACCTGCGCGTCCTGCCCTTTCCGCCGCGCGCCTTTGCGCCCGAATATCGCGCCGTCAATCCGCTGATGACGGTGCCGGGCTGGGTCGAAGGCGGACGGGTGATGACCGAATCCGCGGCCATATGCGAACGCATCGTCGAGGACAGTGCGCTCGAGGTGCGCCGCGACGAAGCGGATTATTGGGACTATCGCAACTGGCTGCACCGCAGCGATGCCACGCTGACCTTCCCGCTCGCGGTCATGATCCGCTACACGCGCGTCGAACCCGCCGAGCGCCGGCTCGCGCAGGCGGTCGACGATTACAAGGCCTTCTTCGGCGGCCGCGCCAAGAGCATCGAGGCGGCGCTCGCCGACGGGCGCGACTGGCTGGTCGCCGGCCGTTTCACCGCCGCCGACATCGTGATCGGCTATGCCGCCTTCCTTGCGACAACGCTGGGCGCGGCCGACGTGCTGGGCGAAGCGACGACCGACTGGCTGCATCGCTGCACTGCCCGCCCCGCCTTCCTTCGCGCCCGCGAACGCCAGCGCACCGACGCGCCGCAGCTATAGCCCCAGCATCAGCTTGGCCATGATATTGCGCTGAATCTCGTTCGACCCGCCATAGATCGACGCGGCGCGACCGTTGAAATAGCGCGCCGAAGCGGTGAGATCGTCTTCGGGTCCGACGAAGGGCAGATTGCTGCCCGGCGCGCGCGCCGCGAACTGGTGCGGCGCCGCGTAGGGACCGGCGATGTCGACCGCCAGTTCCTGTATCCGCTGCTGCGCCTCGGTTCCCTGCACCTTCAGCATCGATGACGCCGGACCGGGGCTGCGCCCGAGCGCGATTGCCGCCATCATCCGCTGCTCGGCGGCATGGATCGCGTGGACATCGGTATAGAGCCGTGCGAAACGCCGCCGGATCGCCGGATCGTCAAGCAAGGTGCCGCCCTCGCCGAAATCGCGCGCCGCCGCGCCGGCCAGCAGGCGATCGAGCGCCGCGGTCAGCCCCGCAGCGTAAGCCGCCGAGCGTTCGAACTCGAGCAGATATTTGGCGACGCCCCACCCCCGATCCTCTTCGCCGAGCCGCCCCGATTGCGGCACGCGGACATTGTCGAAAAAGACCTGGTTGAAATCATGGTCGCCCGACAGCGTCAGGATCGGCCGCACCTCGATCCCCGGCAGCGTCATGTCGAGCAACAGGAAGGTGATGCCCTGTTGCGGGCGGCCGTCACGGCTGGTGCGCACCAGGCAGAACATGCGGTTCGCGAAATGGGCGTGCGTCGTCCAGATCTTCGACCCGGTCAGCACATAATCGTCGCCATCGCGCTCGGCGCGGAGCGACAGGCTGGCAAGATCCGATCCTGCCTGCGGTTCGGAATAGCCCTGGCACCAGAAATCCTCGCCCGACAGGATACGCGGCAGATAATGCGCCTTCTGCTCGGGGGTGCCGAAGCGCATGATGCACGGCGCGACCATGCGCAATCCCATCGGCGACAGGCTGGGCGCGCCGGCAGCGGCGAGTTCGGAATCGAAGATATGCCGCTGTGTCTCGTCCCAGCCGGTCCCGCCATATTCGCGCGGCCAGTGCGGCGCCGCCCAGCCATGGCGATGCAGGATCGCCTGCCACGCCATCGCATGCGGCTTGTCGACGAACACGCTCGTCGCGCGCGCCGCGGCGTCGCGCAGATCGTCGGTCAGATTGGCCGCAATCCAGCCGCGAACCTCCTGCCGGAAGGCCTCCCGCCCCTGCCTCTGGATCGGATCGGCCGTCAATTCACCATCCGCTCATAGCCTTCCCAATAAGGGGCGCGGAGATCCTTGCGAAGAATCTTGCCGCTGGCGTTGCGCGGCAGCGCCTCGATCACGTCGACGCTGCGCGGACATTTGAATGGCGCTATGCGCTCGCGCGCCCAGGCAATGATGTCGGCCTCTTCCACCGTCGTCCCGGGCTTGGGCACGACGACCGCCTTGACCGTTTCACCCCATTTGAGATCGGGGATGCCGATCACGGCGACTTCCTGCACCGCCGGGTGGCCGTAGATCGCGCTTTCGACCTCCGCCGGATAGACATTCTCGCCGCCGGTGATGATCATATCCTTCACCCGGTCGTGGATGTAGAGATAACCGTCCTCGTCCATATAGCCGGCGTCGCCGGTGTGGATCCAGCCGTCGCCCGTCATCGTGCGCGCGGTCGCCTCGGGCAGGTTCCAGTAACCGAGCATATTGTTCGAAGAGCGCGTGACAACCTCGCCCACCGCGCCCACGGGCATATCCTGCCCGTCGTCGCCGATGATCCTGATCTCCACGCCGGGCAGCGGCTTGCCCGCCGACCGCATGCGCTTGTTGCCTTCGGGATCATGATCCTCGGGCGGCAGCATGCAGATGGTGCCTGTCGTTTCGGTCATCCCATAAGCCTGGATGAATTCCGCCCCGAACATCTTGATGCACTGGCGCAGCAGTTCGAGCGGGATCGGGGCCGCGCCATAGAGGATATATTTGAGCCGGCTGTAATCGACCGTGCCGCAGCGCGGGTGGAGCAGCAGCATCTGAAGCGCCGCGGGAACGATGAAGAAGCGCGTCACGCCATGTTGTTCGACCGCATCGAAAACCCCGTCGGGATTGAATTCGGCGAGGATGATGCCGGGCAGCCCTGCCGCCAGCGCCATGATCCCAAGCCCCGTTCCGCCGATATGCGCGCAGGGCATCGCGACAAGCACCGCCTCGTCATCGTCCCATTTCGTATAGGCCAGATCGGCGTCGGCCGAGTTTTTCCGCAACGCGAACAAATTGCGGTTCGACAGCACGGCACCTTTGGGACTGCCGGTGGTCCCCGAGGTATAAAGTTGCAGCACGGCATCGTCGGGACCGGACGGGGTGAAGGGCGCGCGCGGCGTCGCCTCGATCAGCGCGCGTGCCTCGGTATCGCCGACGATGCGCGGCGCATGGTCGAGCTTGCCCGCCAACTGATCGGGCACCGCGTCGAAACCGGGGCCGGTGAAGACGATCTTCGCCCGGGTATCGTTGATGATATAGGCCCATTCGACGGGCGAAAGCCGCCAGCCGATCGGCGCCATGACGATCCCGGCGCGCGCGGCGCCAAAGAAGAGCGTGAAATAGAGGTCGCTGTTCTTGCCGATCCACGCGATGCGATCGCCCTTCTCGAGCCCCGCGGCGCGCAGCGCGCTTGCCACGCGCGCCGTCCGCTCCTCAAGCTCGGCATAGGTGAACAATCGGTCCTCTTCGCGCATCGCAATGCGCGACGGCCGGTCGGCGGCCCAGTGGGTGATGAATTCGTCGAAACTGACAAGGTCCGAAACGTCGGCAGCCATCGATCCTCTCTCCTCGAATCGCGTTGCTATTTGCAATCGAGAAGGACGCTAAAGCTTCGGCGGCCAAGGTAAAGCGCCGAACGCCCAACCTGACAGCAGTGACAGCTTGGGCGCGCCGCCGGACTCAGCTGTGTTTGCGGAACAGCAGCATCAAATTGTTCGCCGGCATGGTGCGGCGCTCGGTTAAGCCAAATCCGTGCGGCGCGGCCGCATCGACGACCGCCTCCACTTCGCGCAGCCCCCAGGCGGGATTGCGGCTGCGCAGGCTCTCGTCAAAGGCAAGGTTGCTGTCGGCGGTCGCGACATCGGCTTCGAGATAAGGGCCGTAAAGGATCAGAGGGGCGCCCGATCCCAGCAATCGCGCCGCCCCCGCGAACAAGCCCAGCGTCGCCGCCCACGGGCTGATATGCACCATGTTGATGCACAAGAGGGCATCGGCATGTCCCAGCGGCCAGTCCGGCGCCGATGCGTCGAGGTGCAGCGGCGCGGCGATGTTCGGCAGCCCTGCCTCGGCGCTCCAGGCCGCGATCGAGGCGAGCGCGGCTGGGTCGGGGTCGCTCGCCTGCCAGTCAAGCTTCGGGAAGGCGGCGGCGAAATGGACGGCATGCTCGCCCGAACCGCTCGCCACCTCAAGCACCGTGCCCGACGCGGGGAGCCAGTCGCCGAGCACCGCGGCGATCGTGTCGCGATTGCGCAAGGTTGCGGGGGCATGGCGCTTGTCGCCCTCGCCGCCGTCCGAAGGCGTCCACGGCCCCTTCATCGCCGCGACGAACGCGCTGCCGCGAGCAGGCGCCGGGCGCGCAGCGCGATCTCGACCCGCTGAAAAACGATGAAGCCGAGCGCGAAGGCCATCAGGATATCGGTAACGGCCATCAACCCCGCCTGTCCGTGGCCGGCGACGCCTTCGGCCATGTTGCGCGACACACCCCGGATGAAGATGAGCGCGACGAAGAAAAGCAACGCTGCGGGCGACACGGTCTGGCTGAGTTCATGCGTGTCGGGATCGACCGCAACCTGCATCAACTTGCCGCGCATCCAGCCGAGGCCGCTGCCGACCGCGAGCGCGACAAGGCACCATATCCACACCAGTCCGTGCGGCGGAGCGTTCCAGAAAATGAAACCCAGCAATAGCGCGTAGAAGGTCGGCAATATCCAAAGGCGTTCGAGCCGCAACCGCCGTGCCTTGCCGACCGAGCGCAGCCTAAAGAACAGCACGAGCAGAACGACCCCGGCGGGGATCAGATAATGCAGCAGCGGCGACGGGGCGGTTCCGGCGTTCATGACCGCCTCACTTCGCCTTTGCCTGCGCCCGCGCGCGACGTTCGCGCACGATCAGCCACGCCAGCAGCCCGACCGGCCCGACCATCAGCGTCAGGAACAGGAAAGGGAACTGGACGATCCGGCTGAAACCCTTGGCATCGGCATCGCGGGCAATCCACATGCCCGTGAACAGGTCGAAGGCCAGATAATGCGTCCAGCCGAGCGCCGCGCCGCCGGGACTGTCGAATAATTTCATCACCCCCGCCAGCGTCGTGAAATTGCCGCCGCCGGTTCCGCCGGCATCGATCGTGCCGGAGAGGAAGCCGCCGAGCATCACGGCATAGGCGAGGCAGAGCAGGAAGACCCCGGCATAGAGGATCAGCGCCAGCACTTTCGGCCCGCGCGGCGCGAAGGCGAGAAGCAGCCAGCCACCGATCGCCCAATAATTGGCCAGCAGGAAAACGCTATCCCAGCTCATCGCTTTTCCCCTTCAGATCAGTCCGCCGACGCCGAGAAAGATGATTCCGCCGAACAATGCAACCAGCCCCGCCGACAAAATCAGCAGCGTCATTCGCGCCGCGGCCCGCCGCCGCATCACGACGAAGGCGGTGAGCAGCGCGAAACCCAGCGCGATGAGCGGCGCATAGCCGAACACCCAGTGGTGCGCGAGCGCGCGGCGGGGCCGGACGATTTCCCATTGTTCGGCGACAAGGCCGTAGCCGGTTACCGCGGCCAGCCAGATCGCGGCGAAGACGACGAGCGACAAGGCGGCGGCGAGACCGCAGCCGCCCCGGCGCGGCGCGGCACCGCTTTCATCCTCGCCCGCGGCGCGCATCAATCCTCCCAGCGAAGCACCGGCTTGCGCGCCGCCAGCGTCTCGTCGAGCCGCGCGCGCGGGGCGAAATGCGGCGCCGACTTGAGCGCCGGATCGCCGTTCTTTGCGCGAAGCGCGATGCTGCGCAGCGCACCGACGAACTGGTCAAGCACCGCCTTCGATTCGGTCTCGGTGGGTTCGACGAGCATCGCGCCGTGGACGACGAGCGGGAAATAGACCGTCATCGGGTGATAGCCTTCGTCGATCAGTCCCTTGGCGATGTCGAGCGTCGAGAAGCCCTCGGCAAGCCCGCGATCGCTGAACAGCGCCTCGTGCATGCATGGTCCCGACGCGGCGAAGGGCGCATCGAGCACATCCTCCAGGCTGCGCAGGATATAGTTTGCGTTGAGCACCGCATCCTCGGCGACCTGCTTCAGCCCGTCGGCCCCGTGGCTGAGAATATAGGCCAGCGCGCGGGTGAACATGCCCATCTGGCCGTGGAAGGCGGTCATGCGACCGAAGGTGTCGGGGTGCTCGGCGCCCGCGCTTTCTTCCTCGACCAGCTTGAAAGACCCGTCGGCGTAGCGCGCCGAATAGGGGATCGGGCCATAGGGCGCGAGCGCCTTCGACAGCACGACCGGCCCCGAACCGGGACCACCGCCGCCGTGCGGGGTCGAAAAGGTCTTGTGCAGGTTGATGTGCATCGCGTCGATGCCAAGGTCGCCGGGGCGAACCTTGCCGACGATCGCGTTGAAGTTGGCGCCGTCGCAATAGACATAGCCGCCCACCGCGTGCACCGCGTCCGAAATCGCTTTCATGTCGCGTTCGAACAGGCCGCAGGTGTTGGGGTTGGTGATCATCACGCCCGCCACATCGGGGCCGAGCCGCGCCTTGAGCGCCGCGAGATCGACGCGCCCCTCCGCGGTCGCCGGAATATCCTCGACCGTGAAGCCGGAAAAGGCAGCTGTTGCGGGATTGGTCCCATGCGCGCTTTCGGGGACGAGCAGCACCCGCCGGTCCTCGCCGCGCGCTTCGAGCGCCGCCTTGATGCACAGGATCCCGCAAAGCTCGCCGTGCGCGCCCGCCTTGGGCGACATGGCGACGCCGTACATGCCGGTGAGTTCGATCAGCCACACCGCGAGTTCGTTGATGACCGCAAGCGCGCCCTGCACCGTTTCCTGCGGCTGGAGCGGATGCACGTCGGCAAAGCCCGGCATCCGCGCGACCTTTTCGTTGAGGCGCGGGTTATGCTTCATCGTGCAGCTGCCAAGTGGGAAGAGGCCGAGGTCGATCGCATAATTCTGGCGCGACAGGCGCGTATAGTGGCGCACCGTTTCGGACTCGCTGAGCCCCGGCAGGCCGATGGGATCGCGGCGCATCAGCGCGCCGAGATCGGCAGCGGGCGCCGCCTCGTCGAAGTCGACGCCGGTGGTCGCGGTCGAGCCGATCTCGAAGATCAACGGCTCCTCGAGCAACAGCGCGCGGTTGCCGGTAAATGTCGCGGTATCGGCGGCACCACCAGCGCCGTGCATTTCGGGGCGCCAGCCGGCGGGGTTGAGCGCGGTCATGCCAGCACCTCCTTCAGCGCCGCGGCAAAGGCGGCGATATCCTCTTCGGTCGCGGTTTCGGTGACGGCGACGACCAGGCCGTTCGCCAGCGCGTCATTGTCAGGATAAAGGCGCCCGAGCGACACGCCGCCGAGCACGCCCTTTTCGGCGAGCTTGTGAACCGTCGCGCGCGCGTCGACGGGCAGCCGCAGCGTGAATTCGTTGAAGAAGCCGCTGTTGACGACCGACACGCCCGGTACTTGCGCCAGTTCGGCCGCTGCCACCCTGGCGCGCCCGTGGTTGATGCCGGCAAGCTGCCGCAACCCCGCTTCGCCGAGTAAGGTCATGTGGATGCTGAAGGCCAGCGCGCAAAGCCCTGCATTCGTGCAGATATTGCTCGTCGCCTTCTCGCGCCGGATATGCTGCTCACGCGTCGACAGCGTCAGAACGAAGCCGCGCTTGCCATTGGCATCGACCGTCTCTCCGCACAGCCGCCCCGGCATCTGGCGGACATATTTCGTCTTGCACGCAAACAGGCCAACATAGGGACCGCCGAACTGGAGCCCGACGCCGATCGCCTGCCCCTCGCCCACCACGATATCGGCGCCCATCTCGCCCGGCGACTTGATGAGACCCAGGGCAACGGGTTCGGTAACGACCGCGATCAGCAGCGCACCGGCCGCCTGGCATGCCGTAGCGAGCGCGCTCATGTCGTCGATGCGGCCCAATATATCGGGATATTGAACGACGACGCAGCTTGTATCCTTGTCGATAGCGGCGGCGAGCGCGGCCCAGTCGGTACCGGCTTCAAGCGTCGGGTCGCCGTCGACAAGCTGGTCACCGGTATATTTCGCCATCGTCCGCGCGACGCTGCGATAATGCGGATGGAGGCCGGTCGAGAGCAACGCCTTGCCGCGCTTGATGATGCGCCGCGCCATCACGATCGCCTCCCAGCAGGCAGTCGAGCCGTCGTACATGGACGCATTGGCGACGTCGGTGCCGAAAAGACGCGCGACCTGCGTCTGGAACTCGAACAGCATCTGCAGCGTGCCCTGCGCGATTTCGGGCTGATAGGGCGTGTAGGCAGTCAGAAACTCGCCGCGCTGGATCAGATGGTCGACACTCGCGGGCACATGGTGGCGATAGGCGCCCGCACCGAGGAAGAAGGGACCGTCGCCGGCGGCGCGATTCTGTCGCGCGAGCGCTGCCATATGGCGCTCGACCGCCAGTTCGCTGGCATGACCGGGAAGGCCGGCGATCGGGCCGTCGAGCCGCGCTTCGGCAGGCACGTCGACGAACAGATCGTCGATCGAGGCAGCGCCGACCGCCGCGAGCATCGCGCTGCGGTCATCGGGCGTGAGGGGGAGGTAACGCATGAACTACTCCGTCGAAGAAGCTGATTTTATGGCAAGAAGCTGGGCCAGATCGGGAAGCGATCCGGTAAAGATCGCCGGCCCGCTGTGCGTGGTCTTCACCCAGGGGGCGAGCCAGATGCGAAGCCCCGCATCGCGCACGCGGCGGCAAAAGGCATAATCGTCCGACAACTGCGCCCGCGTGTCGGGTTCGATCATCGGCAGGAAATAGGCATAGGCCTCCTCGCCGATCCCGTGCGCGGCGCGCTCGGCGGGATCGGTGCGGAAGACCAGTTCGGGATGACGCGCGCGCAACCTGTCGAACACGTCGCGGCGGATCATCATCATCCCGCTGCCGACCCGCGTCAGTTCGACCAGATCGGTGAGCGCGAAGGATTGGTCGGGATGCAGGAAATGCAGCGCAAACTCCCCCGAAAAGCGCCCGAGCGCCGCCGGATCGGCGTCACCCAGCCCGGCTTTGGCGGCCAGCGCCGCATTGCGCCAGTTGAGCATCCGCCGCGGACAGGCAGCCCCCAGAATCGCGCAATCGTCGCGGCCGACCATCGCGCGCAGCATCGCGAATACATCCTCGGCACCGAAGTCGATGTCGGCATCGACGAACAGCATGTGGGTGCAGTCGCTTTCCGCGAAGATCGCGGCGAGCATGTCGCGCGCGCGCGTCACCGACGGCTGGTAGAGGATGAACTCGAACCGCACCGTCAGGCCGATCGCCTGCGCGCGTAACGCAAGGTCGAGCAGCGCGCGGACATAGCTACCCTGCGCCCCGTCATAGATGGGCGTCGCCACCATCAGGCGGCAATTGGCAAGCGCAGGGTCCGTCATGGTCTTGCGGCCTTTCCCCCTCCCGCGACCGGAAGGAGTTTGCGATCACAGATCGGCGATGAATTCCTTGTACGCCTGCGCATTCATCAGCCCGTCGAGCTGGCTCTTGTCGCTGAGCGTCATGCGAAAGAACCAGCCTTCGCCTTCGGGGTCCGAATTGACGAGCGCGGGGTCCTCCTCAAGCTGGCCGTTGCCTTCGGTGACGGTGCCATCGACGGGCGCGTAGACGTCGCTCGCCGCCTTCACCGATTCGACCACCGCGGCGTCGCCGCCCTTCGACAGTTCGGCGCCGGTGTCGGGAACCTCGACGAAGACGATATCGCCGAGCTGGCCCTGCGCGAAGTCGGTGATGCCGACCGTCGCCACATCGCCATCGACATCGATCCATTCATGCTCTTCGGTATAAAAACGCGGCATCGATCAGCCTCCCTGTTTGCGCACGTAACGATGTGGAACGAAGGGCATCGGCGTCACCGTCACGGCGACGCGCTTGCCGCGGACTTCGGCGGCGAGCGCCGTGCCGGGCTCGGACAGGCCGGTGGGCACATAGCCCATCGCTATGGGGGCGCCGACGCTCGGCGCAAAACCGCCCGAGGTGACGACACCGACTTCGCGGTTCCCGTCGAAAATCTTGGCGCCCTCGCGCACCGGCATCTTGCCATCTACGGTCAGGCCGACGCGCTTGCGCGGACTGCCATCGGCAAGATGGCCGAGGATGCGCGCGGCGCCCGGAAAGCCGCCTTCCTCGCGGCGGCGCTTGCTGATCGCAAAGGCCAGATCGCCCTCGACGGGGTCGATGCCTTCGTCGAGGTCGTGGCCGTAAAGCGGCAATCCCGCTTCGAGCCGCAGCGAATCGCGCGCGCCGAGGCCGATCGGTTTTACCGCCTCCTGCGCGCACAGCGCATCGGCGAGGGCCGAGACGTCGCTCGCCGGCACCGAAATTTCGAACCCGTCTTCTCCGGTATAGCCCGAACGGCTGATCCCCAGCCGCACGTCGCCCCACAGATAGGGGCCGGCCTGCATGAAGACGAGGCGATCGACGGGAAGAATATCGGAAAATTCGGGAACCACGCCGAGCGCCGTCAGCGCGGCCGCGGCCTTTGGCCCCTGCAGCGCAAGCAGCGCCTGTTCGTCGAGCAGGTTCATCTCGATCTCGTCGGGCAGATGTTCGCGCAGATGCGCGATGTCGTCCCACTTCACCGCGCCATTGACGACCATGTAGAGGCCATGCCCCGTATTGGTGACCATCAGATCGTCGAGGATGCCGCCATCGTCGGCGAGCAGCAGCGAGTAGCGCATCCGCCCCGGCTTCAACGCCGAAATATCGCCCGGAACCAGCGCCTCGAGCGCTTCGGCGGCGCCTTCGCCGCTGAACACAAGCTGCCCCATGTGGCTGACGTCGAACAGACCCGCATTGTCGCGCGTCCACAGATGTTCGGCCATGATGCCGTCATACTGGATCGGCATGTAATAGCCGGCGAATTCGACCATCCGCGCGCCCCTTGCACGGTGCCAGGCGTCGAGCGGAAGCGTTTCGATCGCGACCGTTTCGGCCATTTCTTCGGTTTCGCTCATATCGGCCTCCCGTCGTTGACATGACGCGGCGCGGCCCGATGCCGTTCCTTCGCCACGCCCCCTCTGTCACGGGAACCTGAGAGTTTTCGTCCATGCGCCCACGATGACGGGTCGGCATGGAGTTACCCCTTCGGTGGTCCGGGCGACGCCCGAACGCTTTCCAGAGTGTCCGTTCCAGCCGCGCGGTCCGTTGACCTGAGAGTTTCCGGGGCGGTTGCTCCTTCGGTGGCGACGGCCGGTTTCCCTGCCCCCGCGCTCTCCCGCGTGGCCGGTCGAATCTCTTGGAGAGGCTCGACAGACGCCTGAGCCTTGGCGCTCGCCTTCGGCAGAGTCAATCGGCGAGCTGTTGCATCGCGTCATTTTCGTGGACGAAGTGTCCAGGCGCCGCGAGCGACGCCGCGGCTACGATCGCGCGCGCCACCGTTTCGGCCGGAATCGAGCGATAGCGGCGCAGCGATCCGTGCAACAGCGCGTCGGTGAACGGCGCGGCAAGCATCGCCAGCCCCTCGCCAATCCGCTTCGGCCCCCGCCGGTCGCCGGTGAGCAGGCCGGGGCGCATCAGGTCGAGCCGCAGGAAATTGAGCGCGCGCAGCTCCTCCTCCACCTCACCCTTCGTCCGCAGATAGAAGTTCGCGCTATGCGCCGCCGCGCCGACGCTGCTGACCGCGATCATGTGCGCCGTCCCCGCCGCCTTCGCCGCACGGGCGCAGGCGAGCAGCAGATCATGATCGACCGCGCGAAACGCGTCCTGCGACCCCGCCTGGCGGATCGTGGTGCCGAGGCAGGAGATCAATATCCCGGGTCGCTCCGCCGCGATGATCTCGGCCCATTCGCCCGGATCGGCGGTCATGGCGCGATGGCCGGCCCCCGCCTCGACCAAGCGGCGCGCCAGCAGGGTAAGCGGCAGGGAATGGCCGCAGCGGGCAACCGCCTGTCCGACAAGCCCCGTCGCTCCGATCAGAAGCGCGCGGGGTGCGGCATCAGACATGCGCCAGCGCCTCGGGCACCGCGGCCCGCCCATTCATCTCAGCAAAGCGATCGATCGCGAATCGGTCGGTCATCCCGGCAATATAGTCGCCGATGTGGCGCACCGTCGCCCCGTCCGTATCGGGCAGCCGCGATGCCCATTCCTCGCCCATCAGCGCAGGATCGTCCCTGTAGGCCGCAAACAGCCCCGAAACGACGGTGCGCGCCGCGTCGGCGGCCGCGATCTGCGACGGATGGTGATAGAGGTTCGCATACATGAAGCGTTTGAGATCGCGCTCCTGCCGCGCCAGCGTATCCGAAAAGCCGCCGAGCGTGCGGCCCGCCGCGCGCACTTCCGCTACGCTCTCCACCCCCGCATCGGCGACATTGGCCTTGGTCGCGGCGATCACGTCGTTGACCATCACGCCGATCTGGTCGCGCACCAGCTCGCGCAGCAACCGGTCGCGCGGCGCGCCCGGAAAGCGGGCTTCGACGAGGCGGAAATTCTCGGCGACGAAGGGCTGCGCCATCAACTGGTCGATCGTCAGCAGTCCCGCGCGCAGGCCGTCGTCGATGTCGTGATTGTCGTACGCGATGTCGTCGGCGACCGCCGCCACCTGCGCCTCCAGGCTGGCATGGCTCGTCAGGTCGAGCGGAAATTCCGCGTCGATTTCCGCCAATGCCCAGCCGGGGTGACGCACCGGACCATTGTGCTTCGCCAACCCCTCCAGCGTCTCCCACGTCAGATTGATGCCATCGAAGCGCGGATAGGGACATTCGAGCCGCGCGAGCGTGCGCAGCGTGTGCCCATTATGATCGAACCCGCCATGCGCCATCATCGCCGCTTTCAGCGCGTCCTCGCCCGCATGACCGAAGGGCGGGTGACCGATGTCATGGGCAAGGCACAAGGCCTCGGTCAGATCTTCGTTCAGCCCCAGCGCCCGGGCGATTCCGCGACCAATCTGCGCGACTTCGATGCTGTGCGTCAGCCGGACGCGATAATGGTCGCCGTCGGGCGCGACGAAGACCTGCGTCTTGTGACGCAGCCGGCGGAAAGCGATCGAATGGATGATGCGGTCGCGGTCGCGCTGAAAGGCATCGCGCGGCCCGCGCACGACGCGGCCCGGTTCGTCATGGCGGCGTCCGCGTGTCGCCCTGGGGTCACTCGCACAGGCCGACAACGTCATTTGAAGAGATCGACCTCTTGCCCCGCATCGCTGGTAAAGACGAAACCATCGCCGCCCGCCTTCTTATATTGCGCGAGCCAGTCGGCAGCCGCCTTCTTGTCCTTGAACGGCCCCACGAGCAGGCGGCGGGTGCGGCCCCATTCGGTCGAGCCGCCATCCTTGCCCTTGAACAGCGCGGCATTCTTTTTGGCGAAGCGGTTGAAATCGAAGGCGAGCGCCTTCTGGTTCGACCCCGCCGCAACTTGCACCCAGATGCGCGAGGGATTGGCCTTTTTCTTCGCGGCCTCTTCCTTCGCCTTGGCGTCGGCCTCCGCCTTGGCCTTGGCCGCGGCTTCTTCCTTTTCGCGCTTTGCCGCTTCGGCGGCATCTGCCTTGCGCTTGTCCTCGACCAGCTTGGCAAGCGTATCGGCGCCGACCGCGCCGCTGGTGCGCTCAAGCTCCTCGGGCGGAATCTCGATCGAGCTGACGATCTGCGCCAACGAGGCGAGCGGAGCCGCAGCACTCGGCGCTGGCGTGGTCGTCGCCGACGGCGGCGCAGCGGCAGCGGCCGGCGGCTGGCCGACATCGCTCAGCGAGAAGCCCGGACCGACCGGACCGGCACCGCTGTTCACCGCGACGCCCACCGGTTGGGCCGCCGCTGGCGCCGGTGTCGGCGCGGGAGGCTTCGCTGCCGGGACGGACGGTGTATCAGCACGGCGCACCGGCACGGCGGCTGGCGGCTGCGCCAAGGTCGGCGCAGGCGCTGGCGTGGGCGCAGGTGTCGGCTTCGGGGTCAGCGTCGGAGCCGGTCGCGTCGCCGGTGGCGGCGTGGCAGTGGCCACCTGCACCGGTTTGCCCTTGTCGCCGCGCCGTTTGCTCGGCGTCGAAGTCGGGGAAGGCGCTGGTGTCGGGGCCGGAGCGGCCGCAGCGATCTGCACGGGCTTGCGCACCGGGCCAAGTTCGCCAGCCGGGAAGCGCCCGAAATGCGCGGCGGCGGCCTGCTGCGCCGGATTGAGCCGGTCCATCTGGGTTAGATAGGGCAAAATGCTCTGCGCCAGCAGCGCCGGCATCGTCGCCTTGACGATCTCGGTCGCCTCGTCATTGCGGCCGTTGATCGCTAGGATCATCGCGCGCGACCGCCATGCGGCACGGTCCTGCGTGCGAAGCTGCGGCGTGAGGAGCTGAATCGCGCGGTCGGCCTGCCCCGTGATGCCGAGCGAGATCGCATAGCGGCGGATCACTTCGTCGCTCGGCGCGATCGACAGGGCGAGTTGATAATCGCGCTGCGCCCCATCCTGCTGGCCCAGCAAATCGCGCGCAAGCCCGCGGTCGGCAAGGAATAGCCGCTCGGGGGCGCCGAGAAGCTGCGCCTCGCCGAAATAGTCGAGCGCCCGCGACGGCTTTTCGAGATGGAGCATCGCCGACCCGAGCGCCGCCTTGACCCCGCCGTCGCGCGGGCTCGCCTGCTCGGCACGGGTCAGAAAGCCGAGCGCGGCGCGATAATCCTCCAGCTCGATCGAAGCGCGTCCGGCATCAAGCAGCGCGGCGCTGTCGGCGGCGTTCGAGGCGAGCCGAGCGATCGCCGACGACAGCATCGTCCGCGCGGCGGTGCGTTTTTCCATCGCCGCCTTGGTGGCCGCATCGGGCGGTGTCACCTGAAATGCATGCGCCGCTGCGAAGGGGGCAGCGGACAGGAACAGCAGGCCGAGCGCGCCGACATGAAGTCGAACGCGCCGCGGCCCCGCCGTCAATATGGATCGCCGCATGGGCAAATCATCCCGTGTTCGGGCCGCCTGCCCATCGGGCGGCCGCGATGAACCCTGTTACTGGTTGTTCTGACGGCCCAGGAAGCGCGGAATATCGACTCCGTCTTCCTTGTCGCCTTCTTCGGCAGGGGCCGAACCGCCACGCGACAGACGCGACATGCGTTCGAACAAGGTGCCGCCACCGATCGGCCGCGCAGGCTCGGCCGCGGGGGCCGGGTCGGCAGCCGGCGCGGGCGCCGGTTCGGGTGCATCAAGTACGAGCTCGTCGCTGGTATCGTCATAGGTCGCGGCGACCTGCGACAGTTCCATCGGCTCTTCCTCGGCCGGCGCCGGTGCTTCGGCCGCGGGAGCATCGCCCAGCGAGAAGCCCGGTGCGGGGTCGGTGTCGACTTCGGGTTCCGCAGCTTGGACCGGCGCTTCCACAGCCGCCGCCTCGACCGGCTCCTCGGCAAAGGGCGCCGGCGCCGGGCTGCGCGCGGGGGCGAAGGAGAAGCTGCGCGCCGCCGGTGCCGCCGGAGCCGCCGCGTCGCCAGAACCGTCGATGCCGGTCGCGACAACCGATACGCGAATCTTGCCTTCCAGCCCTTCGTTGAAGGCGCTGCCCCAGATGATGTTGGCGTCGGGATCGACGAGTTCGCGAATATGGTTCGCCGCTTCGTCGACTTCCATCAGGCGCATGTCTTCGCCGCCGGTGATCGAGATGATCACGCCCTTCGCGCCCGCCATCGACACGCCATCGAGCAGCGGGTTGGCGATCGCCTTCTGCGCAGCTTCGAGCGCGCGACCGTCGCCTTCGGCTTCGCCGGTGCCCATCATCGCCTTGCCCATTTCGCGCATCACGCTGCGCACGTCGGCAAAGTCGAGGTTGATGAGGCCGGGCATGACCATCAGATCGGTGATACCGCGCACGCCCTGCTGGAGCACTTCATCCGCCATGGTGAAGGCTTCCTTGAAGGTCGTGTTCGGGTTGGCGACCAGGAAGAGATTCTGGTTGGGAATGACGATCAGCGTGTCGACATGGTCCTGAAGCTCGGCAATGCCGGCTTCGGCCGACCGCATGCGGCGGTTGCCCTCGAAGGTGAAGGGCTTGGTCACGACGCCGACGGTCAGAATGCCGCGGTCGCGGGCCGCCTTGGCGATGACCGGAGCCGCACCGGTGCCCGTGCCGCCGCCCATGCCGGCCGCGACGAAGCACATATGCGCGCCGTTCAGCGCCTCTTCGACCTGCGCAATGCTTTCCTCGGCCGCCGCCCGGCCGACTTCGGGACGCGAACCCGCACCCAGACCCTGGGTGATCTGCGTTCCGAGCTGGATGCGACGCTCCGCCGGCGAGGCGTTGAGCGCCTGCGCGTCGGTGTTGGCGACGACGAAATCGACGCCCTCGACCTTCGCCGCGATCATGTTCGCGATGGCATTGCCCCCCGCGCCGCCGACGCCGATCACGGCGATACGCGGCTTCAGTTCATCGACCTGCGGCGGGCCAATATTGATGCTCATCAACCAATCTCCCTGTAGCGGCGGACCAACGCCGCTTCCCTCACCTTGCGACCCATTCGGGCGGTAGTCCGGCCGCCCGTCATTGATTTATCGCATTGCACTATTGTGACGCCGGAATCACCCAAAAAATTAACCTTTCGCGCAACCGCGCGTCAGAAACTGCTCTTCAGCGCGGTGATAAGTCGGTTGATGATCGACGACCCCTTGGGACGGTACACATCCTGCGCCATCGTGGGCAGGTCGCGCAGATCCACGGGATCGGATGCGGCATAAAGAACCAGACCGGCAAGCGTCGCGAAAGCCGGTCCCGAATGGGCATCGGGCAGGCCGTGCAAGCCGCGCGGTCGCCCGACGCGCGCCGCCCGGCCGAGTGCGATCTGGGTATAATCGGCGATGCCTTTCAGATCGGCGCCCCCGCCGACGAGCACGACCTGGCGGCCGATCGGGCCGACGAAGTGAAGATCCTTCAGCGTCCGTCCGATGTCGCCCATCATCTGGTCGAGCCGCTGGCGAATGACCGAGATCAGCTGCGCGCGCGTGATGCGCGGCGCATCGCTGCCCGCGGGCGCGCCGGGATCGAGTTCGATCAAATCATTGTTGTCGCGCGGGCTGGCCGAGGCCGAGCCGTAGAAGCTCTGCAGCCGCTGCGCCTGGCTGCGCCGGATACCGAAGGCCGAGGCGATGTCGTCGGTGATGTCGCTCGCCCCGAACGGCAGCGAAACCATCTCGACGAGCATTCCGCCCGCATAGAGCGATACCGTCGTCACCGCCGCGCCGAGCTCGACAAGCGCCACGCCAAGGTCGCGTTCTTCTTCCGACAGGCAGGCGAGCCCCGCCGCGATCGGCGAGGCGACCACCGCATTGACGTCGAGATGCGCCTGCCGCACCGCGGCTTCCAGATTTCGCACCGGGGCGCCGTCGGCCATGATGATGTGGATGTCGACGCCCAGCCGGTCGGCGTGCAGGCCGATCGGATTCTTGACGCCGGTCAACCCGTCGAGCGTGTAGAGCGCCGGCTGCGCGTGCAGGATCATCCGCCCTTCGGGATCGATCCCCGCGCGCCCGGCGGCGAGCAGATCGTCGATATCTTCCTGTTCGATGCGGTGACCGCCCAATTCGCTCTCGATCGGGGCGACGTCGCTCAAGAGGCTGCCCGCCGAGAAGCTGACCCAGACGTCGTCGATATTGAGACCCGCGATACGCTCGGCCTGTTCGATCGCCTCGCGCACGATATGCTCGGTCTGCTCCATGTCGGCGACATAGCCGCGCTGGACGCCGCGGCTTTCGCGCTGGCCGGTGCCGAGCACGTGCAACTGCCCGTCGGCAGTCTGGCCCGCGATGAGCGCACAGACCTTCCACGACCCGACATCGAGCGCGGTGATAATCTTTTCGATGCGCGGCGGCGCCATCGCTTCTATCCCTCGTTCGCCTGACCCGCCGACACCGCGTCGGCGGCGGCACGCGCGTCGTCGATCTTCGACGGCGCCACCTGCCCTTCGTGCGGCATGCGTAGCACGAAACGGCTGGGGTCGCGCATGTCGAAACGCAGGATGCCGCGGCCAAGGAGGCGGTTCGCCCCGTCCATGTGCGCGAATTTCGCGAGCGCCGCCTTCGCTTCGGCATCGCCTTCGGGCAGCGACAGCGTTTCGCCGCTGCGGAAGCGCAGATCCCAGCGGCGGTTGCCGACCCAGGTCGCGCCCGCGAGCAGTTCCTTGAGCGAACTGGCCTCGGCGAGCAGCGCGTCGAGATCCTGCGCGCGCCGATTGGCATTGGGGCCGATGACGAGCGGCAGGTCGGGCATGGTCGCGACCGTCACGGGTTCCAGGACGACCCCGCTGTCGTCGATCAGCGACAGGCGGCCGTCATTCTGCCAGATCGCTGCCGGGGTGCGCTCGACGATATCGACGACCAGCGTATCGGGCAGGCGGCGCGACACGCGCGCATCCTTGATCCAGCCATACTGCATCAGGTCGCGGCGCACATCGTCAAGCTCGACCGCGGCCATCGAGCGGTCCTTCTGCGCCAGCGCGATATCATAAACCTTCAGCCGGTCGATGCGATCGGCACCGACCACTTCGACCTTCTTTACCTGAAATCCGGCGCGCCCGACCGCCTGCGCCCACTCTTCGTGGATTTTCGCGGTCACACCCGTCACCTCGGCACCGAGCACCAGCACGCCCGCCAGGCCGATACCGATCGTCCAGTTGGCGACGCGCTGAAGCTGCGCCGGGCTGATCGGCAAGGCGTTGATGACCATGTTGAGGCGCGAATGCTTGACCGACCGGCGCCTTTTGGGCGCGCGCGACGGACGGCGCGGCGGCGCCTTCGCGCGTTTGATCCTGGTGCTGCTCATACTCCGCTGCTCATGCCAATGCTTCCCCCACGATGCGTTCGACGAGTTCGGCATAGTCCATGCCGATGGCGCGCGCCTGTTCCGGCACGAGGCTGAGCGGTGTCATCCCCGGCTGCGTATTGACCTCGAGCAGGAAAATGCCCGCAAGTCCATGCTCGTCGTCCCAGCGAAAATCGGAACGCGACGCGCCCTTGCAGCCGAGCAGGCGATGCGCTTCGACCGCCAGATGCTTCATCCGCTGCGCAACGTCGGCGGGGACATCGGCAGGACAGACATGTTCGGTCAGACCGTCGGTATATTTGGCGTCATAGTCGTAGAATCCCGACTTCACGCGCAGTTCGGTGACACCGAGCGCCTCATCGCCGAGTACCGCGACGGTCAGTTCGCGCCCCTTGATGAAAGGCTCGGCGAGCAGCCGATCGAACTCCTGCCACGGCCCCACAGCTTCGCGCGCAATCGGGTTGCCGTAGTTGCTGTCGTCCTTGACAATCGCGACGCCGACCGACGATCCTTCGTTGACGGGTTTCAGGACATAGGGGCGCGGCAAGGGATCGGCTGAAAACAGGCTTTCGCTGTCGACCATCGTCCCCGTCGGCATGGGAATACCATGCGGCACCAGCGCCTGTTTCGTCAATTCCTTGTCGATCGCGATCACCGACGTGACGAGCCCGCTGTGGGTGTATTTGAGGCCCATCAGGTCGAGCATGCCCTGCACGGTGCCGTCTTCGCCCGGAACGCCGTGGAGGGCGTTGAAGACGACATCGGGCCGCGCTTCGGCAAGCCGCTGCGCCACATCGCGGCCCATGTCGATGCGCGTGACCTTGTGCCCGCGGCTTTCGAGCGCGTCGGCAACGCCCTTGCCGCTCATCAGCGACACTTCGCGCTCGGCGGACCAGCCGCCCATCAGCACGGCGACATGCCACGGACCCCGGCTCACTTCGCCACTCCCACGCGCTGAATCTCCCATTGCAATTCGATGCCGCTCTTCGCCTTCACCCGGCGGCGGACTTCCTCGCCGAGCGCTTCGATGTCGGCGCTCGTCGCCGCACCGGTATTGATCAGGAAATTGGTATGCTTCTCGCTCACCTGCGCGCCACCGATGGCGAAACCGCGGCAACCGGCCTCATCGATAAGCTGCCACGCCTTGCGACCGTCGGGGTTCTTGAAGGTCGAGCCGCCGGTCTTCGAGCGCAGCGGCTGCGACGCCTCGCGGCTCGCCGAGATGCGGTCCATTTCGGCCTGGATGGCTTCGGGTTCACCCGGACGCCCGCGGAACGTCGCGCCCACGACGACCGCACCTTCGGGCAATTCGCTGTGGCGATAAGTGTAGCCCAGATCGGCAAGCGGCAAGGTCCGGCGCTCGCCCGAGCGCAAGACGATGTCGGCCTCGACCAATATGTCCTTGACCTCGCTGCCATAAGCGCCGCCGTTCATCCGCACGAAGCCGCCAACGGTGCCGGGGATCGACCGCAGGAACTCCATCCCCGCGATCCCTGCGTCGCGCGCGGTCGACGAGACGAGGATGCCCGAGGCACCGCCTCCGCAGCGCAAGCTGGTCGCGTCGACGGCTTCGACCTTAGCAAAGGCCTTGCCGAGCCGGACGACGACGCCCGGAAAGCCGCCGTCGCGAACGATGAGGTTCGAGCCAAGGCCGAGTGCCATCACCGGAATCGCGGGATCGAGGTCGCGCAGGAAACCGGCAAGATCATCGGCGTCCTTCGGCTCGAACAGCCAGTCGGCAGGACCGCCCGACTTGAACCAGACGAGCGGCGCCAGCGGCGCCTTTGCGGTTAGCTTGCCGCGGACCGCCGGAAGCGTATCGGCGGTGCTCATACCGCCTCCACCGCGCTCGCCAGCCCCGCCGCCATCTTGGTGATGTCGCCTGCGCCGAGGCAGATGATCATGTCACCCGCGCCGAGCGTTTCGGTGCGGATCGCGTCGGCGATCGTTGCAGCGAGCGCGCCGGCGTCGGCAACGGTCGATGCATGGCGATGGCCGCGGTCGCGCAGCCCCTGCGCCAGCGCATCCGACGACACGCCCTCGATCGGGCTTTCGCCCGCTGCATAAACGGGCAGTGCGAGCACCATGTCCGCGTCGTTAAAGGCCTGCTGGAAATCGTCCATATGATCGCGCAGGCGGGTAAAGCGATGCGGCTGGACGACGGCAACGACGCGTCCCGCCCCGGCACCTTCGCGCGCTGCCGACAGCACGGCCCGGATCTCGACCGGATGATGGGCATAATCGTCGATCACCGTCACGATGCCGTCCCCGGCTGCAATCTCGCCGACCTTGGTGAAGCGGCGCTTGACCCCGGCAAAGCCGTTGAAGCCCGACGCGATCTTTTCGTCCGACACGCCCATGTGCAGCGCGACCGCAATCGCCGCGAGCGCGTTCTGGACATTGTGGCGCCCCGACATCGGCAGGTGGATACCCTCGATCGTACGGCTATTGCCGTCGCGGTCGCGCACGACGACGTCGAAGCGATTGCCGTCGGGCCCCGGTGTCACATTGGTGCCGCGCACGTCGGCCTGCGCCGAAAAGCCGTAGGTGACGATGCGGCGGTCGCGGATGCGCGGGATGATCGCCTGCACTTCGGGATGGTCGAGGCAGAGCATCGCCGCGCCATAGAAGGGCACATTTTCGATAAACTCGACGAACGCGTCCTTGATCGCGTCGAAGCTGCCATAATGATCGAGATGTTCGGGATCGATGTTGGTGACGACCGCGATCGTCCCGTCGAGGCGCAGAAAGCTGCCGTCGCTTTCATCGGCTTCGACCACCATCCAGTCCGACGCACCGAGCCGCGCGTTCGAGCCGTAATTGTTGATGATGCCGCCGTTGATGACGGTCGGGTCGATGCCGCCCGCATCGAGCAAGGCGGCGACCAGGCTGGTCGTCGTCGTCTTGCCGTGCGTGCCCGCAATCGCGACGGTGGATTTGAGGCGCATCAGCTCGGCGAGCATTTCGGCGCGGCGGACGATCGGGATGCGATGCGCGAGCGCGGCCTCGACCTCGGGGTTGCCGCGCTTCACCGCCGTCGAGGTCACAACCACGGCGACGCCATCGACGTTCGCGGCTTCGTGCCCGATCGCGACTTTGATGCCGCGTTGGCGCAGGCCCTCGACAACATAGCTATCAGCAATGTCGCTGCCCTGCACCTGATAGCCAAGGTTGTGCATCACCTCCGCGATGCCCGACATGCCGATGCCGCCGATCCCGATGAAGTGGATGATGCCGATATCGGTCGCAACGCCGCGCATCAGTTCGCCTCCCGCCGCGCGGCGGCGACACCCGAAGCGGCGCGCTGCGCGCCGGCACCAACGCGGATGACATCCATCATCGGCGGCGCGGCAAAGCTTTCGACAAGGTCGGCAAGGTCGCGGGTCGCATCGGGCAGGCCGCAGCTCGCCGCCCGGTCGGCAGCTTCTTCGAGCGCACCGGGTTCGAGCGCCATGCGCTGGATATGCTTGGCGAGCGCAGCGGGATTGAAATCGCTCTGCTGGATCGAGATCGCGCCACCCGCCGCGACGAGATCGCCGACATTATAGGTCTGGTGATCGTCCATCGCGTGCGGATAGGGCACGAAAACCGCCGGCCTGCCGGCGCAGGCCAGCTCGGCGACGGTCGACGCCCCCGCCCGCGCTATGACGAGGTGCGCCCAGCGCAGCCGCTCGGGAAAGTCGGTGATATAGGGAGCACACTCGGCCGCGACGCCAAGGGCGGCATATTTGGCGCGCACCGTTTCGATGTCAGTCTCGCGGCATTGCTGGACCACCTGCAAGCGGTCGAGCAGCGCGCGCGGGAGCATGGCGACGGCAGCGGGAACGACGTCACTCAGCACCGTGGCGCCCAGACTGCCGCCGACGACGAGCAGACGAACGATGCCGTCCTCGGGCAGCGGCGGATAGCCGTCCTCGCGGATCGCGATAATTTCCTCGCGCACCGGATTGCCGATCAGGTGGCGCTTGTCGGCACAGGCGGGCGGGAAACGGCAGATATGATGGTAGGCGACCGCAATCGCATCGACCCGTCCCGCCATCAGCCGGTTGGTCCGGCCCAGCACGGCATTTTGTTCGTGGATGACGCTGGGCGTCTTGGTCGCGCGCGCCGCGAGCAGGCTGGGCAGCGACGGATAGCCGCCGAAGCCGACGACCACCGCCGGGTCGAAATCGCGGATCAGGTCGATCGCCATCGCGCGCCCCTTGCGGATCGCCAGCGCCGCCTTCACCCAGCCGACGGGACCGCCCTGAACGCGGCCGGCGGGCAGAACATGCGTTTCCAGCTCGGCCGGCGCGCCCGGAATCCTGAGGCCGCGGTCGTCGCTGACCAGCGCGACGCGGTGCCCGCGCGCGATCAGTTCACCCGCCAGCGCATAAGCGGGCAGCATATGGCCGCCGGTGCCTCCGGCGGCGAGTAGATAGTGGCGCGTCGCGGTCATGGCCGGGCCGTCATTTCCTGTTCCAGTTGCGGGTCATCGATACCCGCGCCGCATAGGGGTTTCGCCGGGTCAGCGACAAGAGCAAACCCATGCCGATCGACAAGGCGATGAACGACGAACCGCCATAGCTGATAAAGGGCAAGGTCATCCCCTTTGACGGAAAGAGCTGGGTATTCACTGCCATGTTGATCGTCGCTTGCCCGCCGAACTGCGCAATCAGACCCGCGACGGCGAGAATGAGAAAGCTGTCCTCTTCGTCGAGCAGCCGCACCAGAACGCGGACGATGATCGCCAGATAAAGGACGGCGATGGCGATGCAGGCGATGATCCCGAATTCCTCGCCGATGACCGAGAAGATATAGTCGGTGTGCGCCTCGGGAAGCTGGAACTTGGCAAGTCCCGCACCCGGCCCCGTGCCGATCAGCCCGCCGGCGGTCAGCGTCGCATGCGCCTTGTCGACCTGAAAGCTGTCGCCCTCGGCGAACAGCCAGATGTTGATGCGCTGCTGCGCCACCGGGTAGAAGAAATAGGCAAGGACCAGCCCCGCGAGTCCCGTGCCCGCGAGCCCCGCCATGATCCGCATCGACAGGCCGGCGACCATGACGAGAACGAACCATGTCCCCGCGAAGATGATCGTTTGCCCCAGATCGGGCTGGCTCATCAGCAGGATCGCGATGATCCCGGTAAAAACGAAGGACAGCGGCACGACCGGCAGATTCTGATCGTGCAGCCGCAGCGACAATATCCAGGCCAATGACACCGCGAAGAAGGGCTTGAGAAATTCCGACGGCTGGAGGCGGAAGATGCCGCTGCCAATCCAGCGCTGCGCGCCGTTCACCGTCGTGCCGATCAGCGGCACCATGAACAACAGGAAGACGAAGGTGATCGTGCCATAGATGGCAAAGCGCCGCGCCTGCGGTTTGGGCAGCATCGATACCGCGAGCATGACCGGCACGCCGACCATGACCCACATGAGCTGGCGATAGAAATAATACAGCGGATCGAGGCTGGCGGTCGCAGTCGACAGCTTCTGCGCGGCGACCGGCGATGCCGCCGCCACGGCGACGAGGCCGATGGCGATCAGCATCGACACAAGCAACAGCAATACGCGGTCGATTTCCCAGAACCACAGGCCCAGCGGCGTGCGGTCGGCGCGGCTGAGGCGCGGGCCGCGGCGCTTCGTCGTCCGCGGCGTCGCGATGACGGGCCGCTCCGTGACCGCATCCATATTGTCCGCCCCCCCGTTCATATCGTCATCCATTCCCCAACGCCTGCACCAGTTCGCGGAAGCGATCGCCGCGCTGTTCGTAATCCTTGAACTGATCGAACGAAGCGCAGGCGGGCGACAGCAACACGATGTCGCCGGGCGTCGCAGCGGCGGCGGCGGCTGCGACCGCGGCGGCCAGATCGCCCGACCGTTCGACGGGCAGCGCGTCGCCGATCTCGGCCGCGAAAGGCTCCATCGCCTCGCCGATCAGGTAGGCGCGCTTGACGTGGCCGAACCAAGGACGACAGGCGGTCAGCCCGTCGCCCTTGGCCTGCCCCCCGGCAATCCAGTGGACACGCTGGTCCGGCGCCGGCGGAAATGCCGCCAGCGCCGGTGCAGCGGAAGCCGCGTTGGTCGCCTTGCTGTCGTTGAACCAGCGGACGCCAGCGACTTCGCCGACCAATTCCATACGGTGCGGGAGCGCGCGATAGCTCGCGAGTCCGCGTTCGATCTGTTCGTCGTTCAGCCCCAGCACGCGGCATACCGCGATCGCGCACACGGCATTCTGCGCATTGTGCGGACCCTGCAGCGCGGGCCAGCGCGCCTGATCGGCGGGATCGATGTCCTTCGCCGAAACGCGGTGGAGCCGGTGATTGATGCGCCCCGCGATCATCCGCGACGGGTCATCGTCGACCGCGACGATCGCGACCTGATCGCGGTGCTGGAGCGCGAACAGCCGCTCTTTCGACGCGGCATAGCCGGCGAAACCGTCATAACGGTCGAGGTGATCGGGGCTGATGTTGGTCAGCACGGCGACATCGCACGCCAGGCTGTGCGCCAGGTCGATCTGGTAGCTCGACAGTTCGAGCACATAGACGCCGTTTTCGGGGAGCGGATCGCGGGCAAGGATCGGCAGCCCGATGTTGCCGCCCATCAGCGCCGGAACGCCCGCGCTTTCCAGCACATGGGTGACAAGCGCGGTCACCGTCGATTTGCCGTTGGTGCCGGTGATGCCGACGATGCGGTGCGGCGGCAGATCAGCCGCGGCTTCGGCAAACAATTCGATATCGCCGAGGATCGACACACCGGCTTCGCGGGCATGGTCGGCGATGGGATGGCGGTTGAGCGGCACGCCCGGCGACACGACGACGCCGGCAAAGCCGACAAGGTCGATCTCCAACGGATTGCCGATGTCGGCGCCGAGCGCCATCGCGGCATCGCGCGCCGCTTCGCGCTCGTCCCACGCGGTCACCCCCGCGCCGCTGGCGATCAGCGCCTCGCAGGTCGCCAGCCCCGAGCGCGCCAGTCCCAGCACCGCATAGCGCCGACCGGCAAAGGCGCGCGCGGTGATCACCGCAGCTTGAGCGTCGCGAGTCCGGCGAGCGCGAGGACGATCGAGACGATCCAGAAACGGACGACGACGGTGGATTCGGGCCAGCCCAATTGTTCGAAATGATGGTGGATCGGCGCCATGCGGAAGATGCGTTTGCCGGTCCGTTTGTACCAGAAGACCTGGATGATCACCGACAAAGCCTCGACGACGAACAGCCCGCCGACCAGCACCAGCACCAGTTCGTGCTGCGCCGTCACCGCAATCGTCGCTAGCGCGCCGCCGAGCGCGAGGCTGCCCGTATCGCCCATGAACACCGCCGCGGGCGGCGCATTGAACCACAGAAAGGCAAGGCAGGCCCCGATGATCGCGGCGGCGAAGATTGCAAGCTCACCTGCCCCCGGCACATGGGGAATGCCCAGATAGCCCGCGAATTTCACGTTACCCGACAGATAGACGATGACGAGGAAAGCAAGGCTGGCGATCATCACCGGAAAGGTCGCGAGCCCGTCGAGCCCGTCGGTCAGGTTCACCGCATTGCCGAAACCGACGATCAGCACCATCGCGAAGACATAATAGAGCGGCCCCAGGGGAATATAGACTTCGCTGAAAAAGGGCAGATAAAGGTCGGTGCCGGTCCGCGATACGATCAGCAGCACCGCGATGCCCGCAATCACGAATTCGACGAGCAGGCGCACGCGCCCCGGAATCCCGCGATGGCTCGACTTGGTCACCTTGTCGAGATCGTCGAGAAAGCCGACCAGCGCGAACCCGCCGGTGACGAAGATGCAGGCCCAGACGAAGCGGTTGGACAAATCCATCCACAGCAGCGCCGAAATCATTAGCGAGATCAGGATCATCAGCCCGCCCATCGTCGGCGTGCCCTTTTTCGCAAAATGGCTTTGCGGTCCGTCCTCGCGGATCGGCTGCCCCTTCCCCTGCCGCATCCGCAGCATGAGGATGAAGCGCGGCCCGATCCACAGACCGATGATCAGCGCCGTCGCAACCGCGGCGCCCGAGCGGAAGCTCAGATAGCGGATGAGGTTCAGAACCCCCGGAAAGCCAAGCCATTCCGCCAGCCAATATAGCATCAATAATCCCCATTGGTCAGCGCGGTCACGACATGCGACAGTCCCACGCTGTTCGATCCCTTAACCAGCACCGTATCGCCGGGCCGGATCAAGGCTCCCAGCCGCCCTGCCGCAGCCGAGTGGTCGGCCACATGCTCGAAATCGATCCGCCCCTCAAGCGCTTTGGCGAGCGGCGCCATCTCTTCGCCGACAAGCAGGGCGAACTGCACACCAGCTGCGACGAGCGGAGCGGCCAGACCGGCATGATAGGCCTCGCCGCCGTCGCCAAGCTCCTTCATCGCGCCCAGAATCGCGACCCTGCGCGCACCGGATTCGCTGCCGAGCTGGCCGATGGTTGCGGCCATCGATGCGGGATTGGCGTTATAGCTTTCGTCGATGACGAGGATCGAACCGCCCGGCACCTCGACGCGGGTGCGCGCGCCGCGACCCGCAAGACCGCCCATCTCGGCGAAGGCCAGACCCGCGGCGGGCAGGTCACCGCCAACCGCCTTGACCGCAGCAAGCACCGCCATCGCATTGGCCACCCAATGCGCGCCGCCTTGCGCGATGACGAAGCAGAGCAGCGCGTCCTGAACCTGTGCCGTAACGAGCGATCCCCCCTGCCCGTCGGGCAACCAGTCGACCGCGCGCACATCGGCCCCTTCGCCCAGCCCGAAGCTGACGACATGCGCCGCATGCTGTTCGGCCTTGGCGCGCAGCCGCGCGTAATGCGGGCTGTCAAAGGGAAGGATTGCGGTGCCGCCCGGCTCCAGCCCCTCGAATATCTCGCCCTTCGCGTCGGCGATCGCTTCCTCGCTGCCGAAAAATTCCATGTGCGCAGGCGCGATGGTGGTCACGATGGCGACATGGGGGCGTACCATCCGCGTCAGCGCCGCCAGCTCGCCCGCATGGTTCATCCCCATTTCGAAGATGCCGAAATCGGCGGTCGAGGGCATGCGCGCCAGGCTCAAGGGCACGCCGACATGGTTGTTGTAGCTTTTGACCGAACGGTGCGCTTTGCCCGGGCGAAAGCGGTCGAGCGCCGCGAACAGCGCCTCCTTGGTCCCCGTCTTGCCCGCCGAGCCGGTGACGCCGATGATCCGCCCATGGCTGCGCGCGCGCGCCGCGGCGCCGAGCGCGTTCAACGCTGCGGCGCTGTCGGCGACGCGGATGTGCGGAAAGTCGATATCGTTTTCGCAGATGATACCCGCTGCGCCGGCAGCAATCGCCTTGTCAATGAAGTTATGGCCGTCGGTCGCCTCGCCCTTCATCGCGACGAACAGGTCGCCCTTCGTGACTTCGCGCGAATCAAAGGCAACACCTTGCACCGTGAAATCGGCGCTAGCGGTGCCGCCGCACGCCGCCGCGATCGCGCGCGCCGTCCACAGCGGGGTCATGCCGCCACCTCGCGCGCGACGCTCACATCGTCGAAGGGGATGATGCGCAGCGCGTCACCGCGTCCGACAATCTGCCCCTGTTCGTGCCCCTTGCCTGCGACGCAGATAATGTCGTCGGCGCGCGCCATCTCGATCGCGGCAGCAATCGCGGCGCGGCGGTCGCCGATCACCTGGGCACCCGGCGCGCCTTCGGCGATGGCGGCGCGGATCGACGCGGGATCTTCGCCGCGCGGATTGTCGTCGGTGATGATCGCGATATCGGCCTTGGCGGCGGCGATGCGGCCCATTTCCGGGCGCTTCGCCTGATCGCGGTCGCCGCCCGCACCGAACACCAGGATCAACCGCCCCGTGGCGTGCGGCCGCAACGCATCGAGCGCCGCCTCCAGCCCGTCGGGGGTGTGGGCATAGTCGACATAGACGGGGGCGCCCGCGCGCGTGATCGCCGCACGCTCCAGGCGTCCGCGTACCGGCTGGAGCCGCGCCAGATTGGCGAGCGTCTGCGCACCATCGCCGCCGGTCGCGATGACCAGCCCGGCCGCGACCAATGCGTTGGCGGCCTGATAGGCGCCGATCAGCGGCAGATCGAATTTCTGCGTCAGAGCCCCCGCCGCAACGGTCAGCGTCTGCCCGAGCTGCGTCGGCGTCCGCGCGACAAGGCGGAGTTCCTCACCCTTCGTTCCCACGGTAAGCAGACGCAGTCCGCGCGCGCGCGCCGACTCTACCACTTTGGACGAATGGGCATCGTCGGCCCAGACCACCGCGGCTCCGCCGGGTTCGACAACCTCGGTGAATAGCCGCAACTTGGCGCCCAGATAGGCTTCCATCGTGCCATGATAATCGAGATGATCGTGGCTGAGATTGGTGAAGGCCGCCGCCTTCACCGGCAGGCCTTCGGTGCGATATTGATCGAGCCCGTGGCTCGACGCCTCGAAGGCCGCATGGGTCACGCCCTCGGCCGCCAGGCCCGCCATGTTCGACAGAAAGGTCACGATGTCTGGCGTCGTCAGTCCGGTGACGACCCGGTCGGCGCCGGTGGTCACGCCAAGCGTTCCGATCGATGCTGCGTGAAGGCCCGCCATTCGCCAGAGCTGACGCGTCATCTCGACCGTCGAAGTCTTGCCATTGGTGCCCGTGACCGCGACGCAGGTTGCGGGAAAACGGTGAAAGAAGCGCGCCGCAAGCCGCGCGAAGGCGCGCCGCGGATTGGCATCGGCGATATGCACCGCGCCCTCGACCACGGCTTCGGGCCGCGCGACGACGGCGACGGCGCCCGCCGCCACCGCGGCGGCAATAAAGTCCTCACCGTTGAATTTTTCGCCGACGAAGGCGCCGAAGACATTGCCCGGCGCAACCTTGCGATGATCGATGGCAAGCCCGGTCACCACCGGACCGTCCCCATCGACATGATCGCCGCCGGTCAGCGCCGCGAGCCGCATTATTCGCTTTCCCCGTTCTTCCACAGCAGCGGCGTCAGTTCCGACACGTCGACGTCGCGGCTTTCGTCAGGGAACACGCCGAGCATCGGTCCCGCACGCATCACTACCTTCTTGACCACCGGCGCGGCGGTGTAGCCAGCGGTGCGCTGCCCCGAGCTGAAGGCGTTGCCCTTGGGTTCGTCGATCATCACCAGCACCACGTAACGCGGATTGTCCATCGGGAAGACGGCGGAGAAGGTCGACACGAGCGAATGGCGACGATAGCCGCCGGCGCCCGGCTTTTCGGCGCTGCCGGTCTTGCCGCCGACGCGAAAGCCCGGGGCGTCGGCCTGGCGGCCCGTGCCGTCGGACACGATCAGGCGCAGAAGCTGGCGCATCCGCGCACTCGTCGATGCCTTGAACACGCGGCGTCCCTGCGGCGGCGCCTTGTCGCCCAGCTTCAGGATCGTCGCCGGACGCCAGATGCCGCCGTTGACCAGCGCGGCATAGGCGCTGGCAAGGTGCAGCGGAGTGACCGCAATGCCGTGGCCATAGCTGGTCGTCATAGTCGACAGCCGGCCCCATTCGCGCGGCCACAGCGGGAAGGCACGCTCCTTGAGTTCGATTTCAGGGCGCTTGTTGAATTCGAGGCTACGGAACATCGCCTCCATCTTTTCCTTGCCGAGCTGGTCGGCGATCTGCGCGGTGACGATGTTCGAGCTGTGGATGAGCGTTTCGGGGACGTTGAGCCAGCGGTTCATCATGTGCGAATCGCGGATGCGGAAACCGGCGATCGCCAGCGGCTGCGTTGCATCATAGCGCTTCGCCATGCTCGTCACGACGCCATTGTCGATCGCGGCGCCGATCGAGAGCGGTTTGACGACCGATCCAAGCTCGTAGAGATTATAGGTCACGGCGTTGCGCCGCGTCGTCGGATCGCTACCCGCCAGCTTGTTCGGATTATAGGTGGGCAGCGACGTCATCGCCATCACTTCGCCCGTGTGGACGTCGAGGATGATGCCCGCCCCGCCGATCGCCTCCAGATTGGTGACAGCGTTCGACAACTCGCTTTCGAGCACGCCCTGCACGCGCGCGTCGATCGACAGCGTCAGCGGATCGCCGCGCGTCGCCTTGTCGATCAGCCGCTGGTCAAACGCGCCCTCGACGCCAGTGACGCCATGGCCTTCGGCGTTGGTGAAGCCCAGCACATGCGCCGCGAGCGACATCTGCGGATAGAGGCGCTCCTTTTCGCGCGGAAAATCGAACCCTACATCGCCGATGGCATTCACCGCCGCCACCTGATCGGGCAGCGCCCGTCGCCGGATATAGGTCGGGCGCGGGCCCGTCAGCTTGGCGAGCAGGTCCTCGCGCGTCATGTCGGGAAAGATCTTGTGCAGTTCGTCGGCGAGATACTGGCGATCGTTGAGCAGTTTCGACGGCATCACACGGATCGAATAGCCGTCGATCGTCCGAGCGAGCGGCACGCCATTGCGATCGACGATATCGGCGCGCGCGGGCACGAAGGCCGTGCTGTTGCCGCCGCGGCCGGCATCGCTATCGAACAGCGCAAAATAGAGCAGCCGCACCGAAACGAGGAAAAATGCCGCCATGAACAGCAGCATGAGCATCATCAGCCGCTGTTGCGCGGTCAGCAATATCTGCTGCCGCACCCCAGCGGTTCGAACCCGGGTCGGACGGACGACCAGCGTGTTCATTGGCCCGATTTGCCCTCCTTCGCTTCACGCGCCGCGGCACGCTTGAGGTCGGCGAGCGTCGATTCCGCAAGGAGCTGGTCCTCGATCATCTTGAGCTGTTCGCGGCGACGCGTCGGCGCCAGACGCGGCGCGCTGTCGCTGCGCACCGGCGTTTCGGCCTGCGCCAGTACGACGGGCTTTTCGGCGGCCGGCTTCGCCTCGGCCTTCACCGGCGTCGCGGCGGGTTCGGGTGTTCCGACGGGGCTGACCATTGCCATCAGCACCGGCGCGACTTCATTGGCGCCGCGAGCGCGCGGCAAACCGTCGAGCGAAGCAAGCTGGCGCTCGCTCGACAGATATTGCGAGGCATCCGGCGCCGAGTAGCCGAAGCTGTCGGCGTTCCACTGTTCGAGCTGGCGCATCGAAGCGCGCACCGCGAGTTCGGATTCAAGGTAGCGGATATTGTCGCGCGTGCGCTCGATCTGATGATTGATGCGCGCGAGTTCGCTGCGCGTCGCAGCGACCTTCAACGAGACCGGATAGAGCATCATCGCGAAGATGAGCACGAGCAGCACCAGGCCGATCCCCTGAAGCTTGCGGGCCGCCATCAGCATGAGATTGCCTCCTTCGTCGTCAATTGGGTCGGCCAGGCCGGGGCTGCGGTGCGCACGGCGCTGCGCAGCGTCGCGGAGCGCGCGCGCGGGTTGCGCGCCTCTTCGGCCTTGCCGGGGCGCACCTTGCGCGCCGGCGGCTGAAAGGTGGCGGCCCGCGCCGCTCCGATCGGCGCGGGCCGGTGGCGCGAGCCGGCGGCGTCGCCGCCGCTACGCTCGCGCAGAAAGTTCTTCACGATCCGGTCTTCGGTGCTGTGGAAGCTGACCACGGCAAGCCGGCCGCCGGGGCGCAGGACGCGCTCCGCCGCGGCGAGCCCCTCCATCAGTTCGTCGAGCTCGCCGTTGATGTGGATGCGGATCGCCTGAAAGCTCTTCGTTGCCGGATCCTTGGGCGCGCCCGGCGGATGGCGCAGCGCCTTGCGGATCACCGTCGCCAGTTCGCCGGTGCGCGACAGCGGGCGCGCAGCGACGATTGCCCGCGCGACGCGGCGCGACTGACGTTCGTCGCCATAATGATACAGCACGTCGGCGATCTCGGCCTCGTCGGCGCGATTGAGCCATTCGGCGGCAGTCTCGCCCTCCTGCGCCATGCGCATGTCGAGCGGGCCGTCCTTCTGGAACGAGAAGCCGCGCGCATCGCGGTCGAGCTGCATTGACGAAACGCCGATGTCGAAGGTGATGCCGTCGACCGCGCCGATGCCCCGTTCGGCGAGCAGGCGGTCTATTTCGCCGAAGCGGCCGTGGATCAGCATCAGCTTGCCGTCGGCTTCGGCGACGAGCGCCTGCCCCTCGGCAATCGCATCGGGGTCGCGGTCGCACGCGATCACCTCGGCCCCCGCGGCGAGCATCGCACGCGTGTAGCCGCCGGCGCCGAAGGTCGCGTCGACATGCCGCTCGCCCGGAGCGATGGCAAGGGCGGCGATGACTTCTTCGCGGAGGACCGGATCATGGCGGGGATCCCGAGGCAGGTCGGGGGAAAGATCGGTCACTTGCGCCCCTTCCCCTTCGTCTCTTCCCAGGCCTTGGCAAGTCGCTGGAGCACCGGATCGGCATCGACGCAGTCAGCGAGCGTCGGCAGCCACCATACTTCGAACCGGCGGCCCGACCCGACAAAGGCGGTCGCGCCGGCATCGCCGACGCGGTCGCGCGCGGTAAAATTGGGAAGGAAGCGCCCGCTGTCGTCGAGCGTATAGGCCTCGGTATAGCTGAACCGCTTCTTGAACGCCTCGTCCTCGTCGAAATCGATATTACGGGCGAGCGCGGTGTCGCGGTCGCGCTCGATCTCGTCGGTCAGGCGATCATATTGATCCTGGCCATAGGCGACCAGACAAGGCAGCTTTTCATGGAAACCAACCCAAAGCACGCGCTGACCGTCCGCATTGAGGGGCACATTATTGCGGAACTGCGAAGGGACGGCGATGCGTCCCTTGCCATCGATCGCGGCGAAGTTGGTACCCGAGTACCGGCCGGGCGTCACAACTGCCATCGCTGAAGCCCCCCGTTTCGCGCCTCCGGACAAAACTTCCCCGTCCGCGAGAATCGCAGGATTTCGCGCCAAAAGACTCGGGTGGAGATTGCCCCTCTCCGATTCCTGAGTATCAAGAGTCGATTAGGGTGAAAAGGGGTATTTTAGGGTGAAACAGGGTAATTGCGCCCCAAATGGGCAAAAATGTGCTCAGTTGATCAAGCAAAGCGGGCTCCGGCGCCGAAACGCCAGCCGCGGGAAGCCGAAATTCGGGTTGTAATGGGGCCGCGACCTCTCAGTCGGCGGCGGCGCCTATCCAGAGCGGGCGCAACCAGCCGCGCGCGTCGGCTCCGCGCAAGCGCGCATCCAGCCACTCCATCGTGTCGGCATGGCGCAGATGCGCCGCCCAGCGGGGCTGCGGCTGCCAGAGCGGGGCGAACAGCATATCGGCGTCACCGACCAGCCACGCTTCGCCCTGCCCGATCCGGCAATGGAGCAGATGACCGCCCGCGATCCGCACGCAGGCAGGCGGCACCTGCGTAAAGCGGCCGGCGCTGAACAGCCGCAGGCGGGCGCCGCCGACATCGACGGCGATCGGCCTTGTCTCGGCATTGGGCGCCGCGGCGAGCGTGATGCCCCAATGGTCGAGCAACGGGGTGAGCAGACTCGTCACCGGCGGATTGCGCGGATCGCCCAGCGGGTGGCGCGGCGGCCAGCCCGAAAGCGCATCGGCGAGGATCACCGCGCGCCCGCCGCCACGCACAAAGGCGTCGATCGCGACAAGATCGCGCGGTGCAAGCGCGGGGGGATGCGCGAGCAACAGGGCATCGCCGCGCGCGAGCGGGTGGTCGGCAAGACTGTCGACGAGCCGCAGCGGCCCGCCGCGCGCGATCCGGTCGAGTGCGGGGTCGTCGCGGGCACCCTCGGCAAGCATCGCGGCCAGATCGCCGCCCGACCAGCGCAGCGGCAGGCTTGTCATCATCGTCACCGGCACGGCGCGCGGCGCCGGAGCGCGATAGGCGATCTCCAACAGCCCGTGTGCGGCGGCAAACCAGCCAAGGATCGCGGCGGCAATCAGCAGCACGCGAAAAATCCCGCGCGGCCGCGCGGCCTGGACCATACAGTCCGCACCAACTGCCATCACACTCCCGCCAACCGCGCTTAGCACGAGTTGCAGCCAGGGGAAGGCTCCCGCGAGCCAGACCGCGAGCAGCGCCTGACCAATCAGCGTCAAAGCAATGGCGACGCCAAAGGCGGCTCGGCGTTCAGTTCGGGAGGCGCGGCGCGCCGTCCACGCCAGCGCCGCCAGCGGCAACGGCCATAGAGGCAGCAGCAGCGCGGGATCGATCCGCCCGAGCATCGCCTGTCCGCCGACGAACCAGCCGAGCGCCAGCACCAAAGCCGCCGCCAGTGCGCCACGCAGCAGAGCGCCGGGAGGCGGCAATGTCACTGTTTCGACTGGCGAACGCGCTCGAGTTCAGGATCGGGTTCGAGGTCGGGGACGGCGGGCGCGGTCGGCACCTTCGCCGCCGGGTCGTCATTCTGCTCCTTCGAAACCGGCTGCACGCCCAGTTCCTCGAGCGGCGCGCTCGCGGGCTTCTGGTCGGCGCCCGGCACCTTGACCTCTGCCGCAGTGTCGGGGTCGGCGGCGGCGCGTTCGCGCGCCCGGTCGCCGATCAGTCCCGCCATCCCGACGAGCAGCAGGACGGTCAGCACCCCGGCAATGCCGATCTGGAGCCGCCGCATCGCATCGTGCGGCGGCGGCGGTGGCGCTTCAGCGGGCGCCGCGGGGTTCGGCGCGATCGCTGGCTTGATCTCGGGCTTGCTGCTCATGCTGCCGCCTCGGCGAGGCCTTTGCTCGCCAGCCATTCGGGATTGTAGAGCGTCGACAGATAGCGAAAGCCGCTGTCGCACAGGATCGTCACGATGCGCTTGCCGGGACCAAGTTCGCGCGCGAGCGCCATCGCGCCCGCGACATTGATCCCCGACGACAGGCCGACGCACAACCCCTCGTCGTCGAGCAGGCTGCGACAGACCGCGAGGCCTTCGGCATCCGAAATGCGGAATTGCGTGTCGATCGGCGCGCCGTCCAGATTGCCGGTGATGCGGTTCTGCCCGATGCCTTCGGCGACGCTCGACCCTTCGGGTTTCAGCTCGCCGCACTTGTAGTAATTATAGAGGCCGGCGCCGTGCGGATCGGTCAGCGCAATGGTGATCCGCTCGTCCTTGGCCTTGAGGCCCAGGCCGGTTCCCGCGATCGTGCCGCCGGTCCCCGCCGCGCAGGTGAAGCCGTCGACGCGCCCCTCCATCTGCTGCCAGATCTCCTCGGCGGTGCCGCAGATATGCGCCTTGCGGTTTGCGATATTGTCGAACTGGTTGGCCCAGATCGCATTGTCGGTTTCTTCGGCGATGCGGCGCGAGGTGTGGACGAAATGGCCGGGGTTTGCGAAGGGCGCCGGCGGGACCAGCACCAGCTCGGCACCAAGCGCGCGGATCGTCGCCATCTTCTCGGCACTCTGATTGTCGGGCATGACAATGATCGTCCGGTAGCCGAGCGCGTTGCCGACGAGCGCCAGCCCGATACCGGTGTTGCCCGCCGTGCCCTCCACGATCGTCCCGCCCGGCCGCAGCAGGCCGTTCGCTTCGGCATCGCGGACGATGTAGAACGCGGCGCGATCCTTCACCGATCCGCCGGGGTTCGCATATTCGCACTTGGCCCAGATTTCGCAGCCCGTGGCTTCGCTGGCGCCCCGCAGCAACACGATCGGCGTGTTGCCGATCAGGTCGAGGCTGTTCTTCGCATTGATCATGTCCTTGATCTAGGCCCGCGCCCCTGCGCCTGCAAGACAGCTTCGCTTGCGGCTTGTATGGCCGCGCTTTGTCGACGAACGGGGCACCGGCGCCGACCAACGACGGGATCCGGTCCCAGCGCGGGGTTGCATCTGTAACAGTATATCATTACTGCGCCCGTCGAACTCGTCACGATATAACAGGAAATTGTCGCCATGCGCTTGCTCCCCGCCACCAGCCTGACCCTCGCCCTGCTCCTCTCCACCCCCGCTTTCGCGCAGCAGGGCGCCGCCCAGTCGGGCAGCGACGATGATTTTCACACCGACCAGGGCATCGTCGTCACCGCGCCCTATGTCCGTAGCCTCGACATCCTGGGCAATGTGTCGGTGATGCAGGGCGAAAAGCTGGCACAGGATATTCGCGGCCAGATCGGCGACACGCTCGCATCGCAGCCCGGCGTATCGTCGAGCAGCTTCTCACCCGGCGCGTCGCGCCCCATCCTGCGCGGCTTCTCCGGCGAACGCGCCGCGGTCCTTGTCGATGGCCTCGGCGCGATCGATGCGTCTTCGACGTCGGCCGATCATGCCGTGTCGATCGATCCGCTGACCGCCGATCGTATCGAAATTCTGCGCGGCCCGTCGGTGCTGCTCTTCTCGAGCCAGGCCGTCGGCGGGGCGGTGAACGTCTTCGACCGCCGTATCCCGCGCGCCATCCCCGAAAGCCCCGCCCACATCGATGCGCTCGCCAGCTATGGCACCGCGGCGCAGGACAAGAGCATCGGCGCCTCGATCGACGTGCCGCTCGGCCAGCGCTTCGTCGTCCATGCTGACGGCAATTATCGCGATTCGAACGACGTGCGCGTCGGCGGGCTGATCTATGCGCCTTCACTGCGCGCGCATCTACTCGACCTCGCCGCCGATGCGAGCGCCGGCGGCGACGCCGAGGAAGCGGCGCGGCTGACTGACGCCGCGAACAGCCGCGGCCGCGTGCCGAACAGCCAGAGCACGAGCAAGAGCGCCGGCGTCGGAGCCGCCTTCGTCGACGACGGCGGGTCGCTCGGCATCAGCTTCGGCTACCTCGAGGACGAATATGGAATCCCGCCGCGCGCCGACATCAACGAGCTGCCGACGATCAAGGCGCGCCAGTATCGCGTTGATGTGCGCGGCGAGGTCAATCTGGGCGACGGCCTGTTCGACAAATTGCGTATCCGCGGCGCCTATGCCGACTATGCCCACACCGAATTCGACGATGGTCAGCCCGGCACGCGCTTCACCAATCGCGGCATCGAGGCGCGCGCCGAACTCGCCCAGAATGATCGTGGCGACTGGCGCGGTGCGAGCGGGGTCCAGTACAGCTTCCGCGATTTCGCGGCGATCGGCGACGAAGCCTTTCTTCCCGCCAACGAAACGACGCGCCTCGCCGCCTTCACGCTGCAGGAGCTCGAACGCGGCCCGGTGACGCTCGAAGGCGCGCTGCGTTTCGAAAATTCCAAAGTAGCGGCGAACAGCATCGGCTTCGACCGCTCGTTCGACAGCCTGTCGGGCGCGGCCGGCCTGTCGTATCAGCTCGCCGACGGCCTTAAGGCCAGCGTGTCGGTTTCGCGTAGCGAACGCGCGCCCTCGGCCGAAGAGCTGCTCTCGGACGGGCCGCATGCCGCAACGCTGACCTATGAACGCGGCAACCCCGATTTCGCCAAGGAAACGAGCTGGGGCGGCGAGGCATCGCTCAAGTTCACCCGCGACGGCTGGTCGATGGGGCTGACCGGCTATGCAAGCTGGTTCGACAATTTCATCTATGAAACCGACACCGGCCTGATCGCCGACGACTTGCCGCTGTTTGAATTCCGCCAGAACAAGGCGCGGGTATGGGGATTTGAATTTCAGGGCACCGCCCCGCTGGCGCAGGCGGGGGGCTTCAACTTCGTTGCCGACGCGACCGCCGACATGACGCGCGCCAAGATCGTCGACGGTCCCTATGTCCCGCGCATCCCGCCGCTGCGCATCCGGGGCGGGCTCGAAGCGCAGAGCGACCGCGTCGATGCACGCGCCGAGGTCGAATGGACCGACGACCAGACCCGCATCGCGCCGTTCGAGACCGCGACCAAGGGCTTTACGCTGGTCAACGCCTCGCTGACCTGGCGCCCGCTTCCCGACACGAAGAATCTGTCGCTGACGCTGGCAGCCGACAATATCTTCGACGTCGATGCCCGCCGCCATGCGAGCTTCACCAAGGATTATGTGCCGCTTGCCGGCCGCGACATCCGCATTACCGCGCGCGCCAGCTTCTGACCGCGTGCCGAAAAAGGGGCCGGGTTTCCGTGCGAAACCCGGCCCTCTTTTTTGCCCCTTGGCTTCTAGTGGCTCAGAAACTGCTGGCGGCGGTTCCAGTAAATTGAACTGGCCGCGGCATAGGCGCCGACTTTTTCCCATACCGATTGATCGACGCTTTCGACATCGACGCCGGCGGCGGTATAGGCATTAATGATCGTGTTGATCTGATCCTCGGTCATCTCGCTGCTGAGATCCGGGTTGGCCCCCTTCGGCCCGAAGTCGAGCGAGCGATCGACCGGGTCGACCGACAGGCCGGCCTTCCTGATCTGACCTGCGAACCATTCGCGCGACACGCGGGCAAGATTATAGTCGAAATAGACATCCTTGCGATCGGCCGCGATCCCGTTCTTCGTCATACAGTCGGTCGAGAGCGCACCGAACTGTTCGAACAGCGGCCGCGCGGCGTCGCTGTCACTACCCGCCATCGCCGCGCCGATCTGCGCGCGCAGGTCGGGCGAAACCGTCTTGGCGACGCAATCGAGCGCGGCTCCGTCCTGCGCCAGCGCGGCGCCGGGCACGCCCGCGAACCCGAGTGCAACCGCCGCTATCCAAATCCTTGTCATTTCTGCTTTTACCCCCTGAAACGCGCCCCTCAGGACAGCATGGCCATGCCGCCGTTCACGTGCAAGGTCTGTCCGGTGACATAGCCCGCTTCTCTCGACGCGAGATAGACAACGGCGGCGGCGATATCGCTCCCCTCGCCCATGCGGCCCGCGGGGATGCGCTGGTTGAGCGCTTCCTTCTGCGCATCGGGCAAATCGTCGGTCATCGCAGTTGCGATGAAACCGGGAGCGACGCAATTGGCAGTGACGCCCCGGCTCGCCAGTTCCTGCGCCAAGGCCTTGGTCATGCCGGTCACGCCCGCCTTCGACGCGGCATAGTTCGCCTGCCCCGGATTGCCGGTGGCTCCGACGACGCTGGTGATCGAGATGATGCGGCCGAAGCGCGCCTTCATCATCGGCTTGGCGGCAGCGCGCGCGAGGCGGAAATTGGCCTCGAGATTGATGCGGATGACGTCCATCCACTCTTCGTCCTTCATCCGCATGATCAGATTGTCGCGCGTCACGCCCGCGTTATTGACGAGGATATCGAGCTGACCAAGCGCCTCGACCGCGGAGGGCACGAGTGCGTCGACCGCCGCGGCATCGCCCAGGTTGCACGGGAGCGCGACATGATCGCCGCCCAGACTATCGCGAAAGGCATTCAGCTTGTCGGCATTGGACCCCGACACCGCAAGCCGCGCGCCCTGCGCCGCAAGCGCCTGCGCGATTGCGGACCCGATGCCGCCACTGGCGCCGGTAACAAGCGCGGTCATACCGGTGAGATCGAACATATTATTCTCCTGGAATCCGTTTTCAGAGCGTCTTGAGCAATGCCTCGATGTCGTCCATCGATATCACGCTCACCGTCTCCACATCACCCGATGCGCTGCGCTTGACCATCGGGCCGAGCACCTTGCCGCCGAATTCGACGAACTGTGTCACCCCGATTGCTTCCATGGCGCCGACGCTTTCGCGCCAGCGGACACGGCCCGTCACCTGTTCGACGAGCAGGTTGCTGATGGTATCGGCATCACTCACCGGACTGGCGGTGACGTTCGCGATCACCGGCACCAGCGGCGCCGTCGGCGGGTTGGCTCCTAGCGCCTCGGCCATCGCATCCGCGGCGGGCTGCATCAACGGGCAGTGGAAGGGTGCGGACACCGGCAGCAATACGCCGCGCTTGATGCCATAATCCTTTACCATCGCCACGGCGCGCTCGACTGCGCCCTTGTGGCCCGAGATGACGACCTGCGACGGATCATTGTCGTTGGCGACGGTGCAGACCTCGCCCTCGGCCGCGGCGTCGGCGAGCTTCTGCGCAGTGTCGATGTCGGCGCCGAGCAGCGCCGCCATTGCGCCGACCCCGACGGGGACCGCCGCCTGCATAGCCTGCCCGCGCGTTTTCAGAAGCCGCGCAGTCGTCGCCAGGTCAAAGGCACCGGCAGCGCACAGCGCGCTATATTCGCCGAGGCTGTGGCCCGCGACATAAGCGGCCTTGCCCGACAGCGTCACGCCGCCGTCCCGTTCGAGCACGCGCAGCGTGGCGATCGCGTTCGCCATGATCGCGGGCTGGGCGTTTTCGGTCAGCGTAAGCTGATCTTCCGGCCCTTCGCTCATCAGCTTGAAAAGATGCTGGCCGAGCGCCTCGTCGACCTCCTGAAACACCTCGCGCGCATGCGCCGACGCCTCGGCGAGCGTCTTGCCCATGCCCACGGCCTGGCTGCCCTGACCCGGAAAGATGAATGCGCGCATGACCTAGCCCCTTCTCGTCGGCCCCGCGAAGGCGGGGGCCGCTGTCGTTTTACACCTTGCCGTCGACCAGGCCGACGACGCCCCCCGCCTTCGCGGGGGCGACGGAAAGTGCCGCGCCTATTCGCTCACCCCGCGCGATGCAAGCCGAAGGGCACGACCTTGTTGGCCACGTCATGGCCGATGTCGGCGCGGCCAAGCCAGGTGATGCCGGTCCGCGCGCACCAGTCCTGCGCGATTTCCTCGGCCTCCATTCCGAACGGCCGGTCGTTTTCGGGAATGTCGCTGACGCGTCCCAGCCGGATGCCCGCCAGACCGCGCGGCGCCAGACAGGTCGCGACATGGAAAAAGGCGCGGTCGAAGGCGTAGAGATATTCGCTCACTTCTTCGACGATCAGCAGATGCCCCGACAGATCGGGCTCGAGCGGCGTGCCGAGAAGCATCGACAGCGTCATCAGGTTGAACGCGGCATGGCGCGCGCCGTGCCGCAGGCCGGGCTCGCAGGCCGCCGGATCGCGCGCGACGAGCCAGTCGAGCGCCCGCGTCACCGCCGCTTCACCGCCTTCGCGCCGGATGTCGGCGACCATCGGGCCGTGCGCGACATGATCGAAGCCCTCGCGGTACAGGCAGCCGAGCAGATTGCCCTGATCCGAATAGCCGAGATAGGCCTTGTGGCGCGCCGCCTCGCCCATGGCGGCGACGGCATCCTCGGCGATGCGGCAGGCACCATAGCCGCCGCGCGCGAACCAAATCGCGTCGATGTCGGGGCGGTTGGCCATCGCCACCAGCGCTTCGCGCCGCACCGCATCGGCGCCCGCAAAATGCCCGTGAACGACAAAGCATTGCGGATCGAACACCAGTTCGACCTCGGGATAGCCCAGCGCCGCAATGGCCCGCACCGCTTCCGCATCGTCGGGAAGAATGGGGGTGGAGGGGGCAATGATGCCTATGCGCATGACTTGAAATAACCCAACGATCCGTTCGCATCGAGCGAAGTCGAGATGCCCCTCGGCCTTGCGCCAGTTGCAAACCCTTCGCCAACGCCATATCGCGCCGGCATGGCCGAAAACAAATCCTATTTCTTCTGCGGCATCGGCGGATCGGGGATGCTGCCGCTCGCGATGATTGTCGCGGCGCGCGGCGCGGCGGTCGCGGGGTCCGATCGCAGCCGCGATCAGGGTCGCAGCGCCGACAAGTTTCACTGGATCGAAAGCCGCGGCATTGCGCTGTTCCCGCAGGATGGCAGCGGCGTTGCCGCCGGGCAGACGCTCGTCGCTTCGGCGGCGGTCGAGGACAGCGTGCCCGACGTCGCAGCGGCAAACCGGCTCGGCCTGCCGCGCCTGACGCGCGCCGAACTCAACGCGGCCCTGTTCAACGAAGCGGGCCGCGCGGTCGGCGTCGGCGGGACAAGCGGCAAGTCGACCGTCACCGGCATGATCGGCTGGATCCTCGATCGCGCGGGCGCCAATCCCACCGTGATGAACGGCGCGGTAATGCGCAATTTCGCCGACGATCAAACCCCCTTCGCTAGCGCACTCGTCGGCGATACCGCGACTTATGTCAGCGAAGTCGACGAAAGCGACGGGTCGATCGCCCTCTACCAGCCCGACGTTGCGGTCGTCACCAACATCAGTCTCGACCACAAGAGCCTTGCCGAACTGCACAGCCTGTTCGGCGATTTCGCGGCCAAGGCGCGCGTTGCCGTGGTCAATGCCGACGATCCCGAATCGGCGCCGCTGCTGGCGGGAGGAAACGTCCTGCGCTTTGGATTTTCGGAGAGCGCCGCGATGCGCGGCAGCGACTTCGAGGCGCTTCCCGACGGGTGCCGCTTCAAGGTCCATTTCGCCGGCGACACCCACGCGGCGGTGCTGCGGATGCCCGGCCGACACAATGCCGCCAATGCGCTCGCCGCAATCGCCGCCGCGCGCGCGCTCAACATTCCGGTCGTCCGCTCGGTCGAGGCGCTCGCCAACTTCGCCGGGCTCGCGCGCCGGTACGAGGTGCTCGGCCAGGCGAACGGCGTCACCGTGATCGACGATTTCGCGCATAATCCCGACAAGGTCGCCGCGACGCTCGCCGCAGTTGCCGAGCTTCCCGGCCGCGCTTTGCTCTTCTTCCAGCCGCACGGCTATGGCCCGCTCCGCCAGATGGGGCGCGAGCTTGCCGCCAGCTTTGCGCGCGGCATGCGTCCCGGCGACCGGCTCTTCGTCTGCGATCCCGTCTATTTCGGCGGCACCGTCGATCGCAGCATGGGGAGCGAAACGCTCGTCGCCGACATCGTCGCGGGCGGTGCCGACGCTGTCCATGTGCCGGTCCGCGCCGATTGCGGCGCTGCGATGGTGCAGGAGGCGGCGCCCGGCGACCGTATCCTGATCCTCGGCGCGCGCGACGACACACTCACCGATTTCGGGCGGGAATTGCTGGAAAAGCTTGCATCGCGCGCTTGATTAATCCCCGCGAATCTGTATAGGCGCGCTCATTCGGGGCGAGGCCACGTTGCCATCGCCCCGTTTGCTTTGCACCAATACGCAAAGCCGGACGACAGCCGGAGGGGTTTCGCGATTGGCGCGAAATCAGCGATCGGCCAAATCGAAGGACGCAAACCATGCCGTTTTACGAGCATGTTTTTATCGCGCGTCAGGATCTGAGCCAGGCTCAGGTCGATGCGCTCGCCGAAGGCATCACGAACATCGTGACCGAATTTAAGGGTCAGGTCCACAAGACCGAAACCTGGGGCCTGAAGCAGCTCGCCTACAAGATCGCGAAGAACCGCAAGGGTCATTACGCGATGCTGTCGGTCGAAGCGCCGGGCGAAGCCGTCGCCGAAATCGAACGCCAGGCGGCAATCAACGAAGACATCATCCGCTGGATGACCATCAAGGTCGACGAACTCGAAAAGGGTCCGTCGGTAATGATGCGCAAGCAGGAACGTCGGGGCGGCCGTGGCCGTGACCGCGACGGCGAAGAATAAGGAAAACGACCATGGCACGACCCTTTTTCCGTCGCCGCAAGACCTGCCCCTTCAGCGCGAAGGACGCACCGGTCATCGATTACAAGGACGTCCGCCTGCTCCAGGGTTACCTGTCGGAGCGCGGCAAGATCGTCCCGTCGCGGATCACCGCGGTGTCCACCAAGAAGCAGCGCGAGCTGGCGAAGGCGATCAAGCGCGCCCGTCACATCGGCCTGCTCCCCTACATTGTGAAGTAAGGAGCGCGGACCGATGGAAATCATCCTGCTCGAACGCATCGAGAAACTGGGCGGTATCGGCGACGTCGTCACCGTCAAGAACGGCTTTGCCCGCAACTATCTGCTGCCCAACAACAAGGCACTGCGCGCGAACGAAGCCAACAAGAAGCTCTTCGAAGCCAACCGCGCGAAGATCGAATCGGACAACGCCGACCGCCGCGCCGCGGCAGAAGGCCGCGCGAAGGACATCGACGGCAAGCAGGTCGTCCTGATCCGTCAGGCGTCGAACACTGGCCAGCTTTACGGTTCGGTTTCGGTGCGCGACATCCTCGACGCGCTGATCGAAGACGGTGCGACGAACCTGACCAAGGCGATGTTCGAACTCGAACGTCCGATCAAGTCGCTCGGCCTGTTCGACGTCAAGGTGAAGCTGCATCCCGAAGTCGCGGTCACCGTGGGCGTCAACGTCGCCCGCTCGCCGGACGAAGCCGAAATGCAGAAGCAGGGCATCGACGTCATTGCCGCCATGTTCGAAGAAGAACAGGCTGCGGCGGCTGCGGTTGCTCTCGAACCCGACAGCGAAGACGAATTCGACGACGCCACCCCGCCGTCGGACGCTCCGGCCGCGGAAGCGCCAGCCGCTGACGAGGACGAAGACGCTTAACGCATCTTCGGCTCGCACGAAACAAAAAGGCCCCGGAACCACATCGGTTCCGGGGCCTTTTTCGTGCGCGGGCTATTTCGGGAGACCGGCTTTGGGGTGGGAGCCTGCGCCGGGATGACGATGGAAGAAAAGTCGGCCAACCTCCACAATCGGTCGCTGTCCGCCCTCAGCGTTCAAGCATCAACCATCGCATGATACTCCGCTTCCGCAAGGAAGCGTTCGGCGTCGAGTGCGGCCATGCAGCCCATACCCGCCGCGGTGATCGCCTGGCGATACACCTTGTCGGTCACGTCACCCGCCGCGAAGACGCCCGGCACCGCGGTCAGCGACGTGCCCGGCGTCACCGCAAGATAGCCGTCGGCGTCGAGCGGCAGCTTGCCCTTGAACAATCCGGTCGAGGGGCTGTGGCCGATGGCGACGAAGCCGCCGTCGGTGCGCTCGTGGCTCGCCTCGCCCGTTACCGTGTCGATCAGGTCGACTCCAACCAGCCCCGCCGTCCCTTCGCCCGCGACGAAGCGATCGACCTTCTTGTTCCAGAGCACCTTGATCTTCGGATTGGCGTGCAACCGGTCCTGCAGGATCTTTTCGGCGCGCAGGGTGTCGCGACGGTGGATCAGCGTCACGTCGTCGCTATGATTGGTCAGATACAGTGCCTCTTCGACCGCGGTATTGCCGCCGCCGATCACCACCACCTTTTTGCCGCGATAGAAAAATCCGTCGCAGGTCGCGCAGGCCGAAACGCCCTTGCCGCCCAATTCCTGTTCGCCGGGAACGCCCAGCCATTTCGCCTGCGCGCCGGTCGCGATCACCAGCGTTTCGGCGACATAGACGTCGCCGCCGTCGCCGATCAGACGGAACGGCCGCTGCGACAGATCGACGTCGACGATCGTGTCCCAGATCATGCTGGCGCCCACATGCGTCGCCTGCGCCGTCATCTGCTCCATCAGCCAAGGGCCCTGGATCACTTCGGCAAATCCGGGATAGTTTTCGACGTCGGTGGTGATCGTCAACTGCCCGCCCGGCTGCAGCCCCTGCACCACGATTGGCTGCATCCCGGCGCGCGCCGCGTAGATGGCGGCCGAAAGCCCTGCAGGGCCGGAACCGAGGATCAGCATCTTGGTGTGGTGCGTGGCGGGCATGACGGTCTTTCGTTGTTGGCGGCTATGAGCGAGGACGCCCAGATGGGTGTTGCCAATCGCGCTAGCAAGGGACAGGCTGCACGCCAAGGGGAGAGACGGGAATGGCGAGTTGGTGGGAACGTCATGGGGTGCCGCGGCTGATCAAATGCGCCTGCTCGCAGGGGCAGATCATGAAGGCGCGCAGCAAGGTGGTGCCGGCGGCATCGGGCGACGTGCTGGAGCTTGGCTGCGGCGGCGGCATCAATATGGAATTTTACGATTGGAACCGGGTGACGCGCTTCACCGGGCTCGATCCGTCGCCCGAACTACTCGCGATGAGCCGCGCGGCGGCGCAGGCGCGCGGCATCGCGGCGACGATCGAAGGTGGCATCGGTGAAGCGATGCCCTTCGAGAGCGGCCGATTCGACACCGTCGTCACTACCTTCACCCTCTGTTCGGTGCACGATCAGGCGGCGGTGCTGGCCGAGATCCGCCGCGTGCTCAAACCGGGCGGAACCGCCTTGTTTCTGGAACATGGCGGCGCCCCCGACGCGGGGGTTGCGCGCTGGCAACGGCGGATCGAGCCCGTCTGGAAACGCATCGGCGGCAATTGCCATCTGACGCGGCCGATCGCCGACGCCTATGCGGGCGCGGGCTTTGCGGTGGAACGGCAGGCGGCACATTATATGCCCAAAACCCCTCGCCCTTTCGGCTGGGTCGAATATGGAACCGCGCGCGCTCCTGCCTGATTACCGAGCGCAGCAATTCCTTAATATGGGCCGCCTAGACTTGGGGGCGAAGGATCGGATTCGCGTGCGTCATCAATACCCTCTTCCGCTGCATCACAGCTGGCCGCTTTTCGAGCGGGGACATCATTTCGATCTGGGCTGGGTCGACCGGCGATCGATCCGTCCGCCGGGCCGCACGCCAGCGATGGCCGACGACGCGGCCGCAGTCATGGAGCGCCACGGCGTCGGCAGTTGGACCTGCGACCTTGCCGACGATCATCTTGTCTGGTCCGACACAGTCTATGACATCTTCGGTCTGCCGCGCGGCGTCGAAGTCGCGCGCAGCGATGCCGTCGCGCTCTATCGCGAGGAATCGCGCGCCGCGATGGAAAAACTGCGCGCGCACGCGATCACCCATCGTCGCGGCTTCACCCTTGATGTCGCGATCGAAGCGTCGCGGCGCAAACCACGCTGGGTCCGGCTGATCGCCGCACCGGTTTGTGAAGACGACCGCGTGGTTGCGCTGAACGGCTTCAAATATCTGATCGGCGCTTAATTCGAACCCGATTCTCGTTCCGGCATGGCCACTCCCGGTTCCTATCCACGAAACCCGCTTCATAGACGGTCAATTACCGCCGCCCTTCCCTAACATGTCGGATTAACTTACAGTTTACCATAAGCCGGTGGCGGCGAATCCCTGATTTGCGCCACTGGCACATCCCTTGCTTCGGATGGTGGCGATGCTGAAGAAAATCGGACGGCTGTTTATCATCAAGACCAGGTTCGAGGCCTGCCTGATCATCTATGCATTGGCGGCGGGTGCCATGGCGCGCGGAACAGCCTATCTGCATGAATTTCCGGGGTACGGCGGCCAGTTGCTGCTCGTCGCGTGCAGCGGTTCGGTATTTCTTGCTGGCGGCAAAATCTTCGACTGCCTGCGCTACGAGCAGGCCGAAAGGCGGGCGGCCGAGCCACCCGCCGGCTAGGATCAGGAAACTGGCGAGGTGCTTCCGTCCACGGCCAAAACATGCCAAAGCCATGGGCATGAGCAGGATCAGCGGCCGCCCGGTCATCGGCACCGAACATCTTTATGGCCTCGCGCTTCGCACGGCGCGCTGGCGTAAAGGCAGCACCGGGGTGCCGTTGCTGTTCCTCAACGGGATCGGCGCCGACATCGCCGCCGCGGCACCGCTGCTCGCGCAGATACATGGGCGCGAGGTGTGGACGCTCGACATGCCTGGCGTCGGCGGGTCGCCCGACGCAATCCTTCCCTATACCGCGCCGACAATGGCCGCGATCGTGATGGAGATTGCCGAACGCTTCGGCCACCCGCAGCTCGACCTTGCCGGCTTCAGCTGGGGCGGTGCGTTGGCGCAGCAGATCGCGGTGCAATTTCCGGCACGTATCCGGCGCATGGTCCTGATGGCAACGACGCCGAGCGTGGGGGCACCGGGAATCGGGTGGGCCGCGCTGCTCGACGACGACATGCTGGCGAGCGGACTGAAGCTTCCCGCCGCAACGCCGCTTGGCCTCACTTATCAGGCGATGGCAATGGCCGGCTGGACCAGTGCGCCTATGCTGCCGCAGCTCAAGAACATGCCGACGCTGATCCTGATGGGCCGGCGCGACGGCGTCGTGCCGGCCGCGCACGGCCAGGCGATCGCCGACCTGATCGACGGCGCGATACTGGAAGTCGTGCCGGGGTCGCACCTTTTCCCCTTCACCCACGCCGCGAACACGGCGGCGCGGATCAGCGCTTTTCTGGAGCAGCCGGCAGAGGCGACGGCGGAGCAAGCCGCCGCGTAAGGAAATCCGCGATCGTCATCGCGGTGGCGTCGGGCGCTTCCTCCATCGGCAGATGGCCGACATCGTCGAGCAGAAGGACCTCCGATCCCGCAATCCGGTCGCGAAAGGTCAGCGCGGCGCTCGGGTTGATCAGCCGGTCCCGCTTGCCGAAAAGGATGAGCACCGGCACCTTTATCTCGCCGATCCGGTAGGCCATCGCGGGCTCGCGGTCGAGCGTGGCGCGCAGCGCCGTCGCCTCGCGATTGCCCGGAAAGCGGAGCAACTCCCAATAGCGGTCGACCATCGCATCATCGACGATGCCGGTTTTCGCGACCGATTGGCGGAGCGACTTTTCGACCAGCGAGCGCGGCGTGATCTGTCCGGCGAGCCAGCGTCCGACCGGATTTTTGAGAAGCCGGAAGCCGAGATTCGATTGGGGCGCCTTTTCGGCTTTTCGCAGCGGCATGCCCGCCGCATCGAGCAACAGGAGCGCATCGACGCGTCCCGGCTCGGCGAGCGCATAGCGCCACGCCACCCAGCCGCCCATCGAATTGCCGCCCAGGATGAAATGATCGAGGCCGAGCTTGGCCGCCACCACATCGACCGCGGCAATCATCCCCGCAGCGCTGTAATCCTTGTCGGGCGTGCCGCCGGTCAGGCCATGCCCCGGCAGATCGAGCGTCACGATCCGGTAATCGCCGCCGAGCCTTTTGACGAGCGGCTCCCACGTCTGAAGGCTGCTGTTCGACCCGTGGAGCAGCACGATGGTGCGGCCGTCGCGCCTGCCCTGATCGCGATAATGGATTCGCTGCCCTGCCGGCCCCGCCGCGAAGCTCGCGTCGGGGCCGCCATATTTGGCGATCATGGCATCGCGGTCGGTGTCGGGCGTGCGCAGCGCAAGGAAGATCGCTGCGATGACGAGCAACACCGCCAGCGGGATGAGCACCCGCTTGCGGCGGAAGAGCGGCCGCCGCGGCGGCAGCGGTTCATATTCGTCGTCGTCGATCATCGTCCGTCCCCTCGACCCGCGCGCAAACCTAGCGTGCCGGGGGCGGGCGTCAACCGACCCGCTTCACCGATCCCTTGTGCGCCCCGACCCCGCCGCGCGGACGAAAGCGACGCTTGCGCTGCGGCTGTGCGCCGTCGCCGGCCGCTGCCTCGCGGCGCGGGCCGCGATGGCCGCCGTCGCGCGAACCGCCCTCGCCATGCCCCTTGCGGCGCTGCGCATCGTCGCGCTGGCGCTGCGGGTCACGACCCTTGCTGCCGGTGTCGCGCGGCGGCTGTGCCGGCTTGGGCAGATTGCGAACCATCTCGCCGAAATTGTCGGGCAGCTTCGCCGGCTCGGCCTTGGTCCGCGTCACGCGTTCGATATCGCGCAGATAGGGGCGCTCGTCAGGCGCGACAAAGCTGATCGCAACACCCTCCGCCCCGGCGCGCGCGGTGCGGCCGATGCGGTGAACATATTGTTCGGGGACGTTCGGGATCTCGAAATTGATCACATGGCTCACCCCCGACACGTCGATGCCGCGCGCTGCAATGTCGGTCGCGACGAGCAATCGGACCTGACCCGAACGGAACGCCTGCAGCGCGGTCGTGCGCTGCGCCTGGCTCTTGTTACCGTGGATCGCAAAGGCTTCGATGCCCGCGCCCTTCAAATGGCGGACGACGCGGTCGGCGCCGTGCTTCGTGCGCGTAAAGATCAGGGCGCGGTCGATGTCCTCGCTACGCAGCACATGATGGAGCAGCGCCTGCTTTTCCTTCTGCTCGACGAAGGTCACGCGCTGGCGAATCTTTTCGGCAGTCGTCGCCTGCGGCGCGACCGACACGGTGACCGGATCGTTCAGGAACTGATCGGCAAGGCCCGCAATCTCCTTCGGCATCGTCGCCGAGAAGAAGAGATTCTGGCGCCGCGACGGCAGCAGCTTGGCAACGCGGCGCAGCGAATGGATGAAGCCCATGTCCATCATCTGGTCGGCTTCATCGAGAACGAAGATTTCGACATCGTCCATGCGCAGCGCACGCTGATCGATCAGGTCGAGCAGGCGGCCCGGGGTGGCGACGAGAATATCGACGCCCTGCGCGAGGTCACGGATCTGCTTGTTGATCGGCACGCCGCCAAACACGGTCGAAACGCGCAGCTTGGTGAAACGACCATAGTCGCGGCAGCTTTGCGCAATCTGCGCCGCGAGCTCGCGCGTCGGCGCCAGCACCAGCATGCGGCAGCCGCGCGGATTGGCGCGATGCGGATAGGTCAGCAGATGGTGGATCGACGGCAGCGAGAAACCGGCCGTCTTGCCGGTACCCGTCTGCGCGATGCCGCATAGATCGCGGCCCTTCATCAGCGGCGGGATCGCCTGCGTCTGGATCGGGGTCGGGGTTGTATAATCCTTGGCGGCAAGCGCGCGATTGATGTCGGCGTGCAGGCCAAAGTCGTTGAAACTCGTCATAACATACTCTCAATGGGCGACGCGCACAGCGCCCGTTCGCATCGAACGGACGGCGCACGGCCGCGGGTTCGAAACGACCCGCGTGAAAGGGTGCCTCAAGGGACAAAGCGCGGTGCCGGCTCGTCCCGCGCTGGCGGCCTTTACGGCGCCTCGGGCGGGAAAATCACGCTGCCGGTGGTTGCGGCGGTGAAGTCCGCCATGCTGCGCTGCACAAGCATATGGCGAATATTACGCGAAATTGCAAGATGATTACTCGGGCCGGGATTGCCCCCCTCGCCGGTTCGTGCTGATCTTGATCCTGCAAGACCGAATAAAGGGGAGAGCCGGAGCGCCATGCCGGAAAAGATTATCGTTATCGACGAAGGCACGACATCGACCCGCGCCATGCTTTTCGACGCGAGCGGCACGCCGCTCGGCAGCGCGCAGCGCGAGTTTCGCCAGCATTATCCGGGCCCCGGCCTCGTCGAACATGATGCCGAGGAAATATGGCAGGCGACCCTCGCGTGCACGCGCACGATGATCGACAAGGCGGGCGGCGCGGCCAATATTGCCGCGATCGGCATCACCAACCAACGCGAAACGATCGTGTTCTGGGACCGGACGACCGGCCGGCCGCTCGCCCCCACAATCGTGTGGCAGGATCGGCGGACCGCCGCCGATTGCGCGAAGCTCAAGGAGGCCGGTCACGAACCGGCGGTACAGGCCAAGAGCGGTTTGCTGCTCGATCCCTATTTTTCCGGCAGCAAGATCGGCTGGGCGCTGCGCAACTGGCCGCAGTTGGCCGAGGCGGGCGATCGGCTTGCCGTCGGGACGATCGAATCCTATCTCGTCTATCGCCTGACCGGCGGCGCGCATGTGACCGACGCGACCAATGCCTCACGCACGCTGTTGATGGCGATCGACGGCGATGAGGGCTGGGACGGCGGCCTGTGCGACCTGTTCGGCGTTCCCATGCGACTGCTGCCCGAAATCGTCGATTGCACTGCCACGGTCGGCACCACCGACCCGGAGCTGTTCGGCGGCGCGATCCCGATTGCGGGGATGGCGGGCGACCAACAGGCGGCAACGATCGGCCAGGCCTGTCTGGCTTCGGGCCAGACCAAGGCAACCTTCGGCACCGGCGCCTTCATCCTGTCGGCGAGCGGCACGGAACGGCCGCATTCGGCCAACCGGCTGCTCGCGACAATATTGGTTCAGGAAAACGGGCGCCGCAGCTATGCGCTCGAAGGATCGGTATTCGTGGCGGGAAGCCTGATAAAGTGGCTCCGTGACGGCCTCGGCCTGCTTGCGAACGCAGGCGAGAGCGAGGCGCTGGCCCGCTCGGTTCCGGATAATGGCGGTGTCTATCTGGTCCCCGCGCTTGCAGGACTGGGTGCACCGCACTGGCGACCCGATGCGCTCGCTGCAATATCGGGGCTGAGTTTCGCGAGTGGCAAGGCGCATGTCGCCCGCGCCGCGCTGGAAGCACAAGCCTATCAGGCGCATGATCTGAAAGCCGCCTTCGCGGCCGATGGCGTCGATTGGGCCGATCTGCGGATCGACGGCGGCATGGCGGCGAACGACTGGATGGCGCAGGATCTGGCCGACATGCTCGCCTTGATCGTCGAGCGGCCCGAATTTGTCGAAAGCACCGCCCTCGGCGCCGCGATGCTGGCGGCCTGCGGCGCAGGACTCTACCCCGACCTCGCCACCGCAGCGGGGACGATGCGCGGGCGTGCGACACGCTTCATCCCGGCGTTGAACGACGCGCAACGCAAAACGCGCCTTGCCGGCTGGCAAAGCGCGCTCGCGAAAATTTTGACGTGATCGTCGCTCCCGCGAAGGCGGGGGCAACGTCGATCAACGCTTGAGGGTAAGACCGCCGAAGCGCTTGTTGAACTTGGCGACCTGACCGCCCTGATCGAGCAGGCGCTGGTTGCCGCCGGTCCACGCCGGGTGCGCAGTCGGGTCGATTTCGAGCGTCATCACGTCACCTTCGCTGCCCCAGGTCGAGCGCGTCTGATATTCGGTGCCGTCGGTCATCTTGACCGTGATCATGTGATAAGCGGGATGGATGTCTTTTTTCATGTCTTAAGCTCCTGTGCCGCTGGTTTCCGACCAGCGGCGTGAGTCGGTACGATCCCCGCAGGGGGCCGCGAAGCGGCTGCCCCTAACGACGAACGGAAGGAATTGCAACCCGCCGTATTGCCGGGCGGGCGCGTATCATTCAATCGCTGGGCGGGTCGGCGATCATCGCGGTGAACTGGCATTCGGTTGCCAGTTGATCGCCCAGCATCGCCCGGCCTTGGAACTTGCAGATGTTCCGCTTGGCCTGCAGGATCGTGACGTGCAGGTCGAGCAGATGGCCCGGCTCCACGGGTTTGCGGAACTTAACCCCGTCGATCCCCATGAAATAGACAAGCTTGCCCGACCCCGCGAGACCCAGCGATTCGATGGCGAGCACCCCGCCCGCCTGCGCCAGTGCCTCGATAATGAGGACACCGGGCATGATCGGCCGGCCGGGAAAATGACCCTGGAAAAAGGGCTCGTTGATCGTGACCGCCTTCACCGCATGGATGCTGGTGTCGCGGACCATCGATTCGACGCGGTCGACGAGCAGCATCGGGTAACGATGCGGAAGCAGACTCAGGATCCGGCGGATATCCGCCGGACCCATCGTCTTGTCGTCACTGTCGGTCATGCGCGCTTAGCGGGTGACCGGCGGCGTGCCGCCCGACGCGGCCGGCTGGGCAGCCGCGGCGGCGCGCGCCTGGTCCATCGCCTGCTGGTTCTTCTGCTGCACGAGCTGGCCGGGCTTGTAACCCGCCGGCGGCGTGATCGACACGTTCGGCAGAATGCGGTTAAGTTCGGTAACGACCGCATCGGTGATGTCGGTGCTCGGGTCACGCGCCAGCACGGCGTCGGGCTGCAGCAGCAGGTCGACCTTCTTGGCGGTCATCGCGGCGCGGATCGCCTCGTTCATGCGAACGCTGATCTGATCCTCGACATAGGCGATCGCGAGGTCGACGGGTTCGCCGATCTTGTTAAGCTCGGCGGAAGCCGCCTGGCGCTTGTCCTGCACGGCCTTGGCAGCGGCCTGGAGCGCAGCCTGATTCTGCGGCGTCTTCTTCGCTTCCTCATTATATTTGGCCACCAGCACGTTCAGTTCGGCCTGCAGCGTCTGACCGCGGGTTTCCTGCTGGTCGATCTGCGCCTTGTAGGTCGTCTGGATCTGCTGCGATGCGACGGTGAAGGCGTTCGAACGCGAGGCCGCGACGCGAACGTCGGCGAGCGCGACCGATTTTGCCTGTGCAACGGCCGGAGCCGACAGAAGCGGCGAAACCGAAAGCGCGGCAATGGCGAGCGCCGAGGCGGCAATAATTTTCTTCATCAGAATTGTGTTCCTACATTGAATGAGAAGCGTTTCGTATCGTCACCCTCTTCTTTGCGAAGGGCGTAAGCGAAGTCGATCCGGAAAGGACCAAACGGAGAGTTCCAGTTGACGCCGGCGCCAATCGCGACGCGCGGTTTCCAGCTGTCGCCCAGATAGCGTTCCTCGAATGGTGCCAGCGGCGTGAAGCCGTTGGTGGCGTCGCAAGTGGTATATTGCCCAGTCGGCGTCACCACACCGGTCGTTGTGTCGGTGACGACGGTCTGACTCGCAAATGTCGTCGCGCCGGTCGAGGCATTACGGCAAAGATATTTGGTGATACCATCGGCCGGGTCTCTGAAATCGGCCAGCGTTGTCAGCGTCGGGCGCTTAACGCCCCAGACCGACCCGAAGTCGAGGAATACCGACGGGCGAAGGCCGAGCTCCTTGGCGCCGCTGCCGAGCGGAATATCGACCTCGAACCGCCCCTTGTAATAGGCGCGTCCGCCCAGGGCGTCGTCGACGCGGGCATTGTCCGACGTGTCGAGGATCGGGTTCATGGGATCGGTCAGATCGACATTGCCGTAGCGCACGACGCGGGGGCCGACGCCGCGGATGTCGAAGCCGCGCAGTTGCGGTTCGCCAAGGAAAAAGCGGTCGGTCAAACGCACCTTGTCGCTGGTCGGCGACGGAGCATCGCCAAGGGGATAGATATAGCCGCCTTCGGCCGAGATGTTCAGGATGAACTTGCTGCCGAGGTTGAAATGCTTGCTCGCCGTCGCGGTCGTCCGGACATACCGAACACTGCCGCCGAGGCCGGCAAAATCCTGTCCGAGCGTGAAGGACTGACCGCGCGTCGGGCGCAGGCGGTTGTCGCGATCGTCATAGGCGATGGTGTATCCTACGAGCGACGTCGTGCGCTTGCCGATCGCGTCGCAAAGATAGCGGCCGGCGACCAGCGGGTCGCAATTGCCCCCGAAATAATAGAGATTCTTGTCGAGCGTCACATCGTCGAGATTGAGGCTGTAGCGGCCGAACACCGACATGAATTCGGTAAGCGGAACACCCATATTGACCTGGAAGCCCGTCGTAATCTGCTGGAAGGTCGTCTGGCGGTTGTTGTTGATGAAGTTGAACGAGTTGAGGTCGCGGCGATAGATGCTGCCGCCAAGCGAGATGTTGCGGTCGAACAAATAAGGCTCGGTGAAACCAAGTTCTACCGACTTCGAATAGCTCGAATAATTGACCGATGCCTGAAGCTGCTGGCCGAGACCGCGGAAGTTGCGCTGGCGGATCGACGCCTGGAGCAGAAAATTCTCGATCGACGAGAAACCAGCGGAAAGCGACAATTCGCCCGTTGGCTTTTCCTCAACATTCGTTTCGAGGATGATGCGATCTGGAGTCGAGCCTTCCTTGCGCTCGATCTCCAGCTTGTCCTGGAAATAGCCAAGGCTGTTCAGGCGGTTCTCGGTGCGCTTGACGCCGAAGCTGTTGAAGGCGTCGCCTTCGTTGAGGCGAAACTCGCGGCGCACCACCTTGTCATGCGTCAGCGTGTTGCCGTTGACGTCGATACGCTCGACATAGGTGCGCGGACTTTCGCCGACGTCGAAAGTGATCGCCATCGTCCGCGTTTCGGGATCGCGGCGGAATTCGGGATTGATGTCGGCGAAGGCATAGCCGAAGAGGCCGGCGGTTTCGCTCAGGCTTTCCACCGTATCTTCCACAAGCTTGGCGTCGTACCAGTCGCCCGTCTTCATCGGCAGCAGGCGCTTCAGCGTCTCCGGCTTGAAGTCGCGCAGCTGGCTCTTCACGTCGATGTCGCCGAATTTGTAGCGCTCGCCTTCTTCCACCACATAGGTGATGATGAAGTCCTGCTTGTTGCTGGTCAGCTCCGCCACCGCCGAAATCACGCGGAAGTCGGCATAGCCGTGCTGGAGATAGAAGAGGCGCAGCTTCTGCTGGTCATAGGCCAGACGATCGGGATCGTAGGTCGTGTTCGACGACAGGAGATTGCCGAGGCTGGCCTGCTTCGTCGCCATTTCGCCGCGCAGTTCGCCGTCGCTGAACTGTTCGTTGCCGATGATGTTGATCTGGCGGACCTTCGACTTCGGCCCTTCGTCGATCTCGAACACCACATCGACGCGGTTCTGATCGAGCTGGACCATCTTGGGATCGACGGTCGCGGCGAAGCGGCCCTGCCGCTTGTAGAGTTCGATGATGCGCGCGACATCGGCGCGGACCTTCGAGCGGGTGAAAATCTGCCGCGGCGCAAGCTTGATCTCGGGCCGGATCTTGTCTTCCTTCAGCCGCTTGTTGCCTTCGAGGATGACGCGGTTGATGACGGGGTTTTCCGTCACCTGGATCGTCAGCGCGCCATTGTCGTCGCTGATCTGATAATCCTTGAACAATTCGGTCGACGCCAGATCCTTGAGCGCCTGGTCGAGCACCGAACGGTCATAGGGCTGCCCCACGCGCAGGCGCAGATAGGAGAGGATCGTCTGCGCCTCGAGCCGCTGGTTGCCAACGACGGTGATCGTCTTGATCGTCGCCGCGGTCGGCGCCGCCTCGGTCGGCGGAACGGGCAGCGTCGATGTCACGGGCGGCGGGGTGACTTGCGCCAGCGCCGCAACCGGCCACGCCAGCATCGACCCGGTCATAAGCACCGCGGTCAGTCGCGTCCGTGCCGAAAATTTCTGTGAAGCCACACCGTTCATCCCGCAAAAATCCGTATCCCTGCGCCCAGGCCCCGCTCCGGCCCAAGTGCGCGCTCTCCCTGCCTTAGTCTGGCTATCCAATCAAGCGGGCGATCCTGTCCCAAACGCCAATTGAGCCCAAATCGTTGAAAGTCACGACCAGCATCAACGTCACGATCACCGCAAAACCGAATCTGAACGCCCACTCCTGCGCCTGCGGCGGTGCCGGCCGCCGCCGAATTGCTTCATAGCCGTAGAAAAGCAGATGGCCACCATCGAGCATGGGCAATGGCAACAGATTTATGAACCCCAGATTGATGGAAACGAAAGCGACGAAGAAGATCAGGCTGGAAAGCCCCAGCGTCGCCATCTCGCCCGATTGTTTCGCGATCTTGAGCGGGCCGCCCATTTCCTTGACCGACCGCTGCCCGGTGAGGAATTGCCCCAATATATCCCCGGTCAACCGCACGATACCCCAGGTCTGGGACGCGCCAGCCTGAACGGCCGCGAGCGGATTGACAGGTTCCAAGGCAATCTCGCCCGACCGGATGCCGATCACCGCGCGTTCGCCCTTGTTGCCGAAGCGATCGGTTTCGGTGATGACGCGCGGCCGCAGCAGCACATCGATGCGTTCGCCGCCGCGCTGGATCGCAAGCTCGGCGGGTTTGCCAAGGTCGAAGGCCACCGCCATCGGAATGTCGTCGAATTTCTCGATCGCGCCGCCGTTGATCGCCACGATCCGGTCGCCGACCCGCAGATCGGCGGCTTCGGCCGCGCTGCCCGGCTCCACCGCGCCGACGACGGGGGGCGTCGTCGGGACGCCATAGGCCATGTTGAAGGCGGCAAAGATCGCGATGGCGAACAGGAAGTTGGTCACCGGCCCCGCGAGCACGATGAGAGCGCGTTTCCAGACCGGCTGCGCGGGAAAGCTGTGCGAGCGTTCTTCGGCGGGCATGTTTTGCCAGTTGGCGTCGGGCTGGCTCACCGCATCACGGTCGCCCGCGAACTGGACATAGCCGCCGAGCGGCAGCCAGCCGATCTTCCATTCTGTGCCGCGCTTGTCGGTCCAGCCGAGGATCTTGCGCCCGAAACCGATCGAAAAGGTGTCGGCTTTCACGCCGCACCAGCGGCCGACGATGTAATGGCCATATTCGTGCACGAACACGAGCGGGCCGAGCACGACCAGAAACGCAAGAATGGTGAACAGGAAACCGGGCGACTCAAGCATGTTCGAGTTGGTCCACAAAATGCTGCGCGACCGCGCGGGATGTCGCGTCGACGCTGAATATGTCCTGAAGCGCGCCCGGCACGGCGGGCGCATCGGCATCGAGGACGCGCTTTACCGTGTCGATGATTACCGGAAAGGATATCCGCCCTGCAAGGAAAGCGGCGACCGCCACCTCGTTGGCGGCGTTGAGCTGCGCGGGCCGCGCGCCGCCCTCGGCGATCGCGGCGCGGCAGAGCGCCGTTGCCGGGAAGCGTGCTTCGTCGGGCGCTTCGAAATCGAGCCGCGCGATGGCGGCAAGATCGAGCGGCGCGCACGGCGTCGCCATACGCTGCGGCCAGGCGAGCGCGCTCGCGATCGGAATGCGCATATCGGGCGATCCAAGCTGCGCCAGCGTCGAACAATCGACATATTCGACGAGGCTGTGGATCACCGATTGCGGGTGAACGAGGATTTCGATCCGGTCGAGGCCGACGGGAAAGAGATGATGCGCCTCGATCAGTTCGAGGCCCTTGTTCATCATCGTCGCCGAATCGACGCTGATCTTGGCGCCCATCGACCAATTGGGATGCGCGACCGCCTGCGCCGGGGTGACGCGCGCCATCGCCTCGGCCGACATGGTGCGGAACGGGCCGCCGCTCGCGGTCAGAATGATGCGTCGCACCTGATCAAGGCGCCCGCCCGCCAGGCACTGAAAAATCGCATTATGTTCGGAATCGACCGGCAGGATCGTCGCGCCGGACCGCTGCGCCGCCGCGATCATCAACTCGCCCGCCGACACCAGCGATTCCTTGTTCGCGAGCGCCACGTCGCACCCGGCTTCGATCGCCGCCATCGTAGGCGCGAGCCCGGCGGTACCGACAATCGCGGCGAGTACGAGATCGGCCGGCAACCGCGCAGCGTCGACCAATGCGTCGGCGCCCGCCGCCACGCCGATATGCGTGTCCGCCAGCGCCGTCTTGAGTTCGTCATGACGCGCGGGATCGCCGATCACGGCGACTTCGGGGGTGAACTCGCGCGCCAGACGCGCCAGTTCGGCAACGTCGCTGTTGGCGCTGAGCACGACGATCTGCCACGCGTCGCGGTCGCGGCGTACGAGGTCGAGGGCCGATTGCCCGACCGAACCCGTTGCGCCAAAGACCGAGAGGCGGCGCATGTCAGCCGGCCGCCCGGACCGCGATCTGGCCCGCGACGGCGAGCGCACCGAGAATGAGCGCGACCGGCAGCAGGCCGTCGACGCGGTCGAAAATGCCGCCATGCCCCGGAATCAGCTTGCCCGAATCCTTGACCCCGGCGCGGCGTTTCATCCAGCTTTCGCCAAGGTCGCCGAGCTGCGCGAGGAGGCCCATGAACAGGCCGATCCACAGCGGGACACCGATAATCTGGCCGCGGTCACCGATCGTCGCGCTGGCAATCAGCGCCGCGATCATGCCGCCGACGAGCCCTGACCAGGTTTTCGAAGGGCTGATCGTCGGCGCGAGCCGCGCGCCGCCAAAGGCGCGTCCGGCAAAATAGGCGCCGATGTCGGTCGCCCAGACCATGCCGAACACCCACAGCGCCGCCGTCATTCCCAGATTCTGCCGGATATACCAGAGCCCGCCGATCGCACCGATGACGAGCAGCAATCCGAGCGCCGAGAAGGCCGCCTTGCCGCCGCTGCCGAGCCCCATCGCGCGGACGAGCTGGAACCATTCGACCAGCAGCAGCGCGCCGCCGACGAGCAGCAGCAGGCCGAAGGCGATGCCGCCGAACCACAGCGCGGTGCCGGCGATCGCGAACAGGATGATCGCCGACCCGATGCGCACCCACAGATCCGACTTCGCTGCGTCCGCCATGCCTTATAATCCTCCGAAACGGCGCTCGCGCGCCGCAAAATGATCGAGCGCCGCCTTGAGGTCGGCGGGTTTGAAATCGGGCCATAGCCGATCGGTGAAATAGAGCTCGGCATAAGCCGCCTGCCACAGCAGGAAATTCGACAGCCGCACTTCGCCCGACGTGCGGATCAACAGGTCGAGCGGCGGCATGTCGGCGGTGTCGAGATGCGCCGCGATCGTCTCGGCGCTGATCTCGCCTTCCGCCGCGGCGGCCTTCGCTGCCCGCACCAGTTCGTCCTGCGCGCCATAATTGAGCGCGACCGCCAGCGTGGTGCGCCGGTTATGCGCGGTGCGCGCGATCGCATCCTCGATCAGTGCGACGACATCGGGCGCGAGCGCGCGCCAATCGCCGATGATCTTGAGCCGCACGTCATTGGCGGCAAATTCGTCGATATCGCTGACGATGAAGCGCTTGAGCAGGCCCATCAGATCGCTGACCTCGTCCTCCGGCCGCTTCCAGTTTTCGGACGAAAAGGCGTAGAGGGTCAGCGCTTCGATCCCCAGGTCGCCGGCCGCGCGCACAATCGTACGCACCGCCTCAACCCCCGCGCGATGACCGGCGATGCGCGGCAGGTGGCGCTTCTTGGCCCAGCGGCCGTTGCCATCCATGATGATGGCGACATGGCGGGCATCGTGATGCGTTTCGGACACCGGAAAAGCCTAAGACTCCGTTCGCCCTGAGCTTGTCGACGGGCCGTTCTTTCCTGGGCAAGAAAAGGACGGGGCTTCGACAGGCTCAGCCCAAACGGCCGAGAGGGCAGCGCGGAGGAGCACTAGCCCAGAATTTCCTTTTCCTTCGCCGCCGCCGCCGCATCGATTTCGGCGATCGTCGCGTCGGTCAGCTTCTGCACTTCGGTTTCGGCGCGCTTGCGCTCGTCCTCGCTGATTTCCTTCTTCGCCTCGTCCTGCTTCAGATTGTCCATGCCGTCGCGGCGGACATTGCGGGCGGCGACGCGCGCCTTTTCGGCATATTGCCCGGCAAGCTTCGACAATTCCTTGCGGCGTTCCTGCGTCATTTCGGGGATCGGCAGGCGGAGAAGCTGACCATCGACGATCGGGTTGAGGCCGAGCCCGGCCGAGCGGATCGCCTTGTCCACCGGGCCGACGTTCGACTTGTCCCACACCTGCACCGCCAGCATCCGCGGTTCGGGCGCGCTGACCGAGGCGACCTGGTTGAGCGGCATATGGCTGCCGTAGACCTCGACCGTCACCGGATCGAGCAGCGCCGAATTGGCGCGACCGGTGCGCAGCCCCGCAAGGTCGTGCTTCAGCGATTCGACCGCGCCGTGCATGCGGCGTTCCAGGTCGGCCTTGTCATATTTCGCCATCTGTCTTTCCTCTCTTGATCGTTTCAGGCCGCGCCGCCGACCACGGTGGCGACGCCCTCGCCGGCCAGCACCCGCGCCAGATTTCCGGCTTCGCGAATGTTGAACACGACGATCGGAATATTATTGTCGCGGCACAAGGCCACCGCGCTCGCGTCCATCACCTTCAGATTGTCGGCGAGGACACGGTCATAACTCAGGCTGTCGTAGCGCACCGCGCTCGGATCCTGTTTCGGATCGGCGTTATAGACGCCATCGACGCTGGTGCCTTTCAGCAGCGCATCGCATTTCATTTCCGCCGCGCGCAGCGCCGCGCCGCTGTCGGTCGTGAAATAGGGTGCACCGACGCCCGCGGCAAAGATGACGACGCGGCCCTTTTCGAGGTGGCGTTCGGCGCGGCGGCGGATCACCGGTTCGCACACCTTGTCCATCTCGATCGCCGACTGGACGCGGGTCTGGACGCCGAGCTGCTCGAGCGCATTCTGCATGGCAAGCGCGTTCATCACCGTCGCCAGCATGCCCATATAGTCGGCCTGCGCGCGGTCCATGCCCTTCGCCGCCCCCGCCATGCCGCGAAAGATATTGCCGCCGCCAATGACGAGGCAGATTTCGAGGCCGCGATCCTTCGCTTCCTTGACCTCGGCCGCCATGCTCGCGACCGTTTCGGGATCGATCCCGAAGGGCGTCGGCCCCATCAGCGCCTCGCCCGACAATTTGAGCAGGATGCGTTTCATGCCGGGCAATGCCATGTCGGGGGGAACCTCTTGCAAACTCGTAATATGCGAATGGCGCGCACCCTAGAGAGAGTGCGCGCCATTGCCAAGCGGACTGCGGCGCCCCAGGCGCAGCAATCCGGTTCTGCTTTTAGACGCCCGCGGCGGCGGCAACTTCGGCGGCGAAGTCGCTCTCTTCCTTCTCGATGCCTTCACCGAGCTGGAAGCGGATGAAGCCGGTCAGCGTGATCGTCGCGCCGACGTCCTTGCCCGCAGCGGCGACGACTTCGGCGACCGGCGTCTTGCCGTCCATCACGAAGAGCTGCGACAGCAGCGCATTTTCCTTGCGGAACTTGGCGATCGAACCATCGACCATCTTCGCGACGATCTCGGCCGGTTTGCCCGACTGGGCCGCCTTTTCTTCCGCGATCGCCCGTTCACGCGCGACGAGATCGGCGTCGAGATCGTCGCCGTTCAGCGCCAGCGGGTTGGCGGCGGCGACATGCATCGCAAGCTGCTTGGCCAGCGGTTCGAGAACATCGGCGCCAGCGGTCGATTCGAGCGCGACGAGCACGCCGATCTTGCCCATGCCCGGCGCCGCGGCGTTGTGGACATATCCGGTCACGACGCCCGAGTTCACCGACAGGATCTCGGCGCGGCGCAGCGACTGATTCTCGCCGATCGTGGCGATATTGTTGGTGAGCTGTTCGGCGACCGTGCCGCCCGTCGGGTAGCCGGCAGCGGCGAGCGTTTCGATGTCGGTGATGCCTTCGGCGAGCGCAACCTGCGTCACGTCGCGAACGAACGCCTGGAACTGTTCGTTCTTGGCAACGAAATCGGTTTCGCTGTTGACTTCGACGACGGCGCCCTTGGTGCCGTCCGCGGCAACGCCGACCAGACCTTCGGCAGCGACGCGGCCGGCCTTCTTGGCCGCGGCGGCGAGGCCCTTGGTGCGCAGCCAGTCGATCGACGCTTCGATGTCGCCGTTGTTTTCGGCAAGCGCCTTCTTGCAGTCCATCATGCCTGCGCCGGTGCGGTCGCGCAGTTCCTTGACGAGAGCGGCCGTAATTTCAGCCATCGGATGTTCCTTTCAAAAGGGCGGGCGCAATTGGACCCGCGGGACGCCCGCGCGCATGGCGGGGCGATAAGTCAAAGGGATGACAGGGGCGACCGCCGGTCGGCGCGCCGCCCCGTCATGCCGCACGGGCTCAGGCGTCGGCCTGGCGCTCGGTTTCGGCAGCCGCTTCGGCCGGGACCTGTTCGTCCTCGGTCAGCACGGGCTCGGCAACGGGTTCGACCGCCGCACCCAGATCTTCGCCGCGATCGGCGCGGGCCTGCTGGCCGCCGCGGGTCGCCGCCTGGGCAACCGCTTCGCAGTAAAGACGGATCGCGCGCGCCGCATCGTCGTTCGCCGGAACGGGGAAAGCGATGCCATCGGGCGAGACGTTCGAATCGAGGATCGCGACGACCGGGATCCCAAGGACGTTGGCTTCCTTGATCGCCAGCTCTTCCTTGTTCGCGTCGATCACGAACATCACGTCGGGAATGCCACCCATGTCGCGGATGCCGCCGAGGCTGAGCTCGAGCTTGTCGCGTTCGCGGGTCTTGTTGAGCACTTCCTTCTTGGTCAGACCCGAGGTGTCGCCCGAAAGCTGTTCTTCGAGCGACTTGAGGCGCTTGATCGAGTTAGAGATCGTCTTCCAGTTGGTGAGCATGCCGCCCAACCAGCGGTGGTTGACGAAGTGCTGACCCGAAGCGCGGGCCGCATCGGCGATCGGGCCCTGCGCCTGTCGCTTGGTACCGACGAACAGCACCTTGCCGCCGGCGGCCGAGGTCGACGAGATGAAGTCGAGCGCACGCGCGAAGAGCGGCACGGTCTGCGACAGGTCGAGGATGTGGATGCCGTTGCGCGCGCCGAAGATATACGGCTTCATGCGCGGGTTCCAACGGTGGGTCTGGTGGCCGAAGTGGGCGCCAGCTTCGATAAGATTCTGCATCGTGACGACAGGAGCCGCCATAGTCTTTCTCCTTCCGGTTAGTCCTCTGAAAGGCAAGAACCGAGCGATCCGCTAGAGAATCATCCCGGCACCGGTATGTGCGCCTTCCATGTGGAATGGGCGGGCCGTTAGACGGCTTGCCCGCGAAAAGCAAGGCCCAAGCGTCGATTAGCCCCCCTATTGGCTCGGCGCGCCTTGCACCGCGCCCGACTCAACTCATCGACAAAACATAACGCTTCGCCGCATTAGCATTGAGAACAAATAGAGAACATGGAACGAAAAGGTCAGCAAAACCGTAGCTCCGGGCGAAGGTTTCGCACAGGGAAGCCGAAAGGACAAGAAAATGGTTCAGGTCGCCGCCGCTCTTCTCTTCGCAAGTGCCGCCGGACTGGGTGTGCTGGTGATTCTCGCCATGCTGCGCACCAATGGCGATGCGATCTTGTCGGCGCTTGCCGGCGAAGGCGCCTTCCCGCACGGCTCGTCCCCGCAGACCGGCCCGGCCGCGACCGTCGTGCCGCTGCGCCGCCGCGACATGCCGCGCGGCGTTCGCACCCCTGTTCGCGTTCAGCCGCTGATCAGCCGCGCCGCCTGACTTTCGCGTAGCTCGCAAGTCCGAAGGGCAGCAGAGCGACATAGAAGACGCAGATCGCAAGCAAGGTCGGCCACGGCGCGGTGACGAGCGCTGCGCCGAGCAGCCCCACCCCCGCCAGCGCGAACAGCCGCCACGACCGGCGCAGGCGGATCGACGACCAGCTGTATGTCGGGATTGCCGAGATCATCAGCATCGCGACGCCAAGCGCCCACGGCATGACGACATACCATTCGCGGAACATGTCGTTGCCGGTCGAAAGCCAGAGATAGACGGGAACAAAGGCAAGGCCAGCCCCCGCAGGCGCCGGAATGCCGGTGTTGAAGCCCGCCGACTTGTGCGGCTGGACATCGGCGTCCATCCGCGAATTGAACCGCGCCAGCCGCAGCGCGCAGCCGACCGCGAGCGCCAGCGCCGCAGTCCAGCCGAACTTGGGCGCGTCGTCCAGCGACCACAGAAACAGGATCATCGCCGGCGCAACGCCGAAGGCAATGACATCAGAGAGGGAATCGAGTTCGGCGCCGAATTTGCTCTGCGCGCGCAGCAGGCGCGCGATGCGCCCGTCCATCCCGTCGAGCACCCCGGCGAAGATCACCGCCGCCAGCGCCTTTTCCCATTCCTCGCCGATCGCGAAACGCACGCCCGTCAGGCCGAAGCACAGGGCGAGCGCGGTAATCGCGTTGGGCGCAAAGGCACGCAGCGGGATGCCGCCGATACGGCGCGGGTCGACACCCGTCCGGGGATCGCGATCGCCCGCCATTATTGCCCGATGCCGTCGATCGTGTCGCCCTTGCCGAGCCGGGCAACAATCGTTTCGCCGGCCAGCGTGCGCTGCCCCAGCAACACCTGCGGCGCGGTGCCTTGCGGCAGATAGACATCGACACGGCTGCCGAAGCGGATCAGGCCGACGCGTTGGCCCGTCGCAAGCTCGGTTCCCATGCTCACGAAGGGCATGATGCGCCGCGCCACCAGCCCCGCAATCTGGGTGAAGCCGATGCGCACCCCGTCAGCGCGTTCGACGACGAAATGCTGGCGCTCGTTTTCCTCGCTCGCCTTGTCGAGATCGGCGTTCACGAACTTGCCGGGGATATAAACGAGCTTGCGCAGCGTCCCGGCAACCGGGGTACGATTGATATGGACGTCGAACACGCTCATGAAGATCGATACGCGCAGCATCGGCGCATCGCCCAGCCCGTCGGCCCCAGCGATTTCGGGCGGGGGCGGGACTTCGGCAATCTGGGTGACGAGCCCGTCGGCAGGCGCGATGACCAGGTCGGCACTGGTCGGCGTCACGCGCACCGGGTCACGGAAAAAGGCGCCGACCCACGCGGTGATTCCGGCCATCAGCCAGCCGGCGATTTCCCAGCCGAGCAGCCAGAAACAGACGGTGACGATCGCCGCGATCAACAGGAATTTGCGGCCCTCGGGGTGAATCGACGGCCAGCGCCACTTGATGCCGCCGCCGGGGCGGTTGGAAGAGATGGTGGTGGACATGCCGATTGTTCTAGGGCGCGCATCGAGCACTGACAATCGCTTATCCCGCCCCGCCCGCTCGCGGGACGGCACCACGGCGGTTGAACATTGCCCCGGCTTTGCCTAAGGCCCCCTGCAATTCGACTCCCCAAGGAAAAGGCAGCAGCATGGGCAAGATCAAGGTAGTCAACCCGGTCGTCGAACTCGACGGCGACGAAATGACGCGGATCATCTGGCAGTGGATTCGCGAACGGCTGATCCTGCCCTATCTCGACGTCGACCTGCATTATTACGACCTCGGCATCGAGGAGCGCGACCGCACCGACGACAAGATCACCGTCGAAGCCGCCAATGCGATCAAGAAATATGGCGTCGGCGTGAAGTGCGCGACGATCACCCCCGACGAAGCGCGCGTCGAGGAATTCGGCCTCAAGAAGATGTGGAAGTCGCCCAACGGCACGATCCGCAACATCCTGGGTGGCGTCGTGTTCCGCGAACCGATCGTCATCAAGAATGTCCCGCGGCTTGTCCCCGGCTGGACCGACCCGATCGTCGTCGGCCGTCACGCCTTCGGCGACCAGTATCGCGCCACCGATTACCGCGTCCCCGGTCCCGGCAAGCTGCGCCTGGTGTTCGAAGGCGAGGACGGCACGATCATCGACGAGGAAGTGTTCCAGTTCCCCTCGTCGGGCGTCGCAATGGCGATGTACAATCTCGACGATTCGATCCGCGATTTCGCGCGCGCCAGCATGAACTATGGCCTCGCGCGCGGCTGGCCCGTCTATCTGTCGACCAAGAACACGATCCTGAAGGCCTATGACGGCCGCTTCAAGGATCTGTTCGAGGAAGTCTATCAGAACGAATTCAAGGCCAAATTCGAAGCAGCCGGCATCATTTACGAGCATCGCCTGATCGACGACATGGTCGCCTCGGCCCTCAAATGGTCGGGCAAGTTCGTCTGGGCCTGCAAGAATTACGACGGCGACGTCCAGTCGGACACGGTGGCACAGGGCTTCGGCTCGCTCGGCCTGATGACCAGCGTGCTGATGACGCCCGACGGCCAGACCGTGGAATCCGAAGCCGCGCACGGCACCGTCACCCGCCATTACCGCATGCACCAGCAGGGCAAGGCGACCTCGACGAACCCGATCGCGTCGATCTTTGCCTGGACCGGCGGGCTCAAGCATCGCGGCAAGCTCGACGGCACGCCCGAGGTGACGAAGTTTGCCGAAGACCTTGAGCGTGTGTGCATCGAAACCGTCGAAAGCGGCAAGATGACCAAGGATCTGGCGCTGCTGATCGGTCCCGATCAGAACTGGCTGACCACCGAGGGCTTCTTCGAAGCAATCGTCGAAAATCTCGAAAAGAAGATGGGCTCCTGAGCCAGCGGGCTTAAACAACCGAAAAGGTTGGGATAGGCATCTAGCCAATCGGGGCCGGCCTGCATAAGGTCGGCCCTTATGGTAAGTGAACAGGACACATCGGCTATCGGCAACGCGCTGGTGGTGCTGGGGGCGGCGGGAATCGTCATCCCGGCCTTTGCGCGCTTTCGCATCTCGCCGGTGATCGGGTTCATTCTCGTCGGGCTGCTCGTCGGGCCATCGGGGCTCGGGGCGCTCGCCGCCGATTATCCGTGGCTGCGGCACATCACCATCGCTTCGAGCGAAGACATCGCGCTGTTCGGCGAATTCGGCATCATCCTGCTGCTCTTTTCGATCGGGCTCGAACTGTCGTTCCGACGCCTGTGGCAGCTGCGCAAGCTGGTCTTCGGCATCGGGGCTGCCGAACTGTTGCTGGGCGGCGCGATACTGGGCACGGCGCTGTTCCTGCTGGGCGATCATTCGACCGCCGCGGCCTATGGCCTCGGCATCGCCCTCGCCCTCTCATCGACGGCGCTGGTGCTGCCGATCGCGGGCACCAAATCGGCCGTCGGCCGCGCTTCCTTTGCGATGTTGCTGTTCGAGGATCTGGCGATCGTCCCGATCATCTTCGTTCTCGGCGCGCTGTCCCCCATCGCGGCGAGCGACAATACCGAGCTTATGCTGACGACGCTGTGGCAGGGCGCGCTGGTCGTGGCGATCCTCGCGGTCGCGGGCTGGTTCCTGCTGCCGCGCATCTTCGCGCAGGCCGCGCGCGCAAAGGATCCCGAGCTGTTTCTGGCGGCGAGCCTGCTGGTCGTGATCGTCGCGGCGCTGGCGACCGCCGCGGTCGGCCTGTCGCCGATCGTCGGCGCGCTGCTGGCCGGCCTGATGATCGCCGAGACCGAATATCATAGCGAAGTCGAAGCAATCACGGCGCCGTTCAAAGGCCTCGCGCTCGGCGTGTTCCTGATCAGCGTCGGCATGGGGCTCAACCTCAAGACGATCGCGGCGCAATGGCCCGAGCTGATCGCCGCCGTAGTCGGCGTGGTCTTGATCAAATCGATCGTGACCGCGGCGCTGCTGCGCTTTTCGGGCGCCGCGCGGCGCGGCACGGCGGCCGAGGTCGGATTGCTGATGGCCAGCCCGTCGGAAACGACGCTGATCGTTCTTGCAACGGCGCTTCAGGCGCAGCTCATCAGCCGCACCACCGCCGAATTCTGGCAGCTCGTCACCGCAATCGGCCTGACGATCACGCCGCTCCTCGCCCGCGTGGGCCACGATGTCGCGCGCCGGATAGAGATGCGCAGCGGCGACGCGCAGGAAGAAGAAACGCCCGAAGGCCGTACCGTCGTCGTCGGCTTCGGCCGCGTCGGGCGCACCGTCGCCGAATTGCTGCGCGAACATCAGCGACCCTATGTCGCGGTCGACGCCGATATCGACACCGTCGCGGCTGCGAAGCGCGACGGTTTTTCGGTCCGTTTCGCCGATGTGGCGCGCCCGGGCAGCCTCGACCGGATGGGGATCGAAAATGCCGACGCGATCGTGCTGACGATGGACGATCCGGTGCAGCAATTGCGCATGACGCGCCAGCTTCGCCAGAAATATCCCGAGCTGCCGATCATCAGCCGCGCGCGCGACGCCGATCATGCCGCGGCGCTCTATCGGGCCGGCGCCACCGACGCAGTGCCCGAAACGCTCGAAAGCTCGCTGCAACTCGCCGAAGCGGTGCTGGTCGATCTGGGCGTTGCGATGGGCCCCGTCATCGCCTCGATCCACGATGTCCGGGCGCGCATGCGCCACGACATCATGACCAAGGGCGAGCTCGCCGACGAACCGCGCATCCGCAAGCTGCGCCGCCCCGAAGGCAGCGCCTGACTATTTGCCGCCGCCGATCGCCCCGCCATCGAGCGCCGCCGCCTGCGCCAGCGTCATTCCCTTCGGCAGCACCGCCAGCGACCATTTCCGCCCCGGCACCAGATATTGCCGCGCCAGACGCTGAATATCGGCGGCGCTGATATTGGTCACATCGTCCTCGATCGCCATCGCCGCCTTGATATAGCGCGGATCGCGCGTCGCGCCCTCGAGCAGATACATCCAGTAGAGATTGCCGGTCGTCGCGCGCGCGACCTGTTCGCGGATCGGCCCGGCATTGCGCGCGAGTTCGTCGGCGCTGACGGGCCGCGCGACGAGATCGGCGGCAATGTCGTCGGCGATGCTATAGAGCCGGTTAACGTCCTTCGGCGCCAGCAGGCTGCCGACCAGCAGATAGCCGCCGCTCTTTTCGAAACCCGTCGGCCAATGGCTGTCGACGACCGGGCCATAGCTTGCGCCCTGTTCGGCGCGCAGCCGGTCGAACAGGCGGTCGTTGAAGATCGCAGCGAGCACATCCATCGCCCGCGCATCGCGCATATTGTCGATCCCGCCGCTCGTCGGCCAGGCGATCATCGCCGCCGCCTGCCCCTTGTCGCCGGTATGATAGGCAACGAACGGCTTTGCATTATGCTGCGCGAAGGCGACGCTCTGCCCGCCCGCCGGTGCGAGCGGCTGGCGCGGCGCAAGCGCTCCGAAACTTTCGGCAAGCAACTGCTTGTAATCGACCGATTCGAGATCGCCGAATATCTGGACCTCGATCGGGCCGCTCTTGAGGCGCGGTTCCCAGAAAGCGCGGAAGGCGGCGGGCGTAAGCCCTTCGATCGCGGCGCGCGACGGCGGCGCCCAGCGCGTGTCGCCGCCCGCCAGCCAGCCGCGCAGATTGCGGTCGAGTACCGCATTGGGCGTCGCGTCATTGAGGTCGAAACCGGTCAGCAGGCCAACGCGCAGCCGCTCGATCGGCGAGGCATCCCAGCGCGGCGCCGCGAGCTTGGTCGCCATGAGGCGCAGCTGATCGCGCAGATCGGCGGGGTTGCTCTCTGCGGTCATCTCAAAGGCGTCGTCGTCGATATCGAAGCCCATCTGGATCTGGCGACCGTTGGTTGCCTGGTCGAGCTCGTTCTGGCCCCACGGACCGACACCGCTTGCCATCAACGCATAATCGCCGGTCCACAGCAGATTGGGTGCGTTCCCCGCGACGCTGCGATTGCCGCTGCCGAAGCGGACGTTGACGCGCACCTTGCCGGGTTCGACCTTGTTGTCGGCCACCAGCGCGGTCACGCCATTGGCGAATTCGAGACGCTGGACATGCAGGCCGGGGAGCGGCGTTTCGGATTCGATCGTGCCGGGATGCCCCAGCGCGGGAAGCTGGCTGAAATCGACCTTGGCCGCCGCGACGCGATCGTCGCGCGCGGTGACGGGCGCGGCAAGCGCGGCCAGCAACGCCTTGTCGCCGCCTTCGATCGGCGTCGGCGTCGTCAGCACGAGCCGCGTGACGGGCGCCGCGAAAATCGCCCGGCTGATGTCGAGCATCACCTGCGGCGTCGCCGACGCGCGGATCGCGGCGAACATATCGACCTGCCCCTTGGGGCTCGTTACCGTTTCGCCGATATCGACCGCGCGGACCATGTCGTCGGCGAGGCGCGATCCTGGCTCGTTGGGCGCATTTTCCAGTTCCTTGCGCAGAAAAGCCTCGATCTCGTTCGCTTCGCGGTCGATGTCGGCCTGCGACGGCGGGGTCTGGACGGCATCGGCGATAACCCCGCGCACGTCGGCAAGCGCGGCCTTCCAGTCGCCGAGCGGCACGATTTCGGCCGAGGTGACATCGGCGCTGCGGCTGACATAATCCTGGCTGACGGTGGCAACCAGATAGCTGCCGCCGCTGCGCGCGCGATTTTCCAATCGGCGATTGACGAGCGCCTGCGCGAGATATTCGAGATAAAGCCGCCGCGTGTTTTCGACGGTGTCGATGCGCTTTTTCCACGGCCGGATCATCGCGAGCGTCAGCGCGAGCGGCTGGTTTGCCTCGACGATTTCCTTCGCGACCGGTTGCGACGGATCGGGCTTGCCAAAATCGGGCTGCGCCGGGTTCGGTCCGGGCTCCTTCCAGTCCCCGAAATATTTGCCGATCAGCGCGGCGAACTGTGCGGGGTCGCCATCGCCGACCATCACGACGACGGCGCGGTCGGGACGATACCAGCGATCGTGAAACGCCTGAACGCTTTTCGCGCTGGCGGCACCGAGCGCCGCGGTCGTCCCGATCGGCGACCGTTCGCCGAGCAATTGCCCGGCGAACAGATGCCCGCTCGTCGCGTCGGCGATACGCTTTTGCGGCCCGTCCTGTTCGCGCAGTTCGGACAGCACGACGCCGCGCTCGGCCGTCACCGCGGCATCGGTGATCCGCGGTTCGCGCACCATGCCCGAGAGCAACTTCATGCTTTCGTCGAGCGTCGTCGGCGTGACGCTGGGCAGATCGAGCTGATAGACGGTCTGCGTCGGCGTCGTTTGCGCATTTGAATCGCTCCCGAAGGTGACACCGAAACGCTGCCAGATGCGCTTCGTCTCTCCGTCGGGAATATGCAACGAGCCGCGAAATGTCAGATGTTCGAGCAGATGCGCAAAGCCGCGTTCGCTGTTCGATTCGAACATCGACCCGACATCCATCCGCACCCGGATCGACACCTGACCCGGTGGCACGCCATTGTTGCGAACGGCGTAGCGCAAGCCATTGGGGAGAACCCCGAAGCGCCAGCCCTCGTCGCGCGGAATATCGCTGCCTTCATAAAGCCAGTCGCTTGCTTGCCCCGCGAGCGTCGATGCGGCCGCCGGTGCCGGAGTCGATTGCGCCGTAGCGAGCGGCGCGATCAGGAGCGCCAGCGCGCTGGCGCAGGCCGGAAGCAGGAAAAGGGAAAGCGATCGACGCGCGGTCGACGGGGGAGAGACGGACATCGCGGCTATTTATCGCTTTCGAACCTTGCTGGCCACTGAACTGTCACAGCTTGTCCTTCGCGAAGGAGGCGCCTAGCCAGAACCGATGCAACGCCCACCGCACGCCCCGGTTGCCGCCATCGTTCAAATGACCAGCGGAATCGATCCCGACGCCAATCTGCGGGTGATCGATCGCGCGCTGGCCGCGGCGGCCGCCGAAGGCGCCGCGATGGCCTTTTTCCCGGAGATGTCGCTGCTGCTCGACCGCGACCGGCAAAGATCGGCTGCGCATATGCAGCGCGAGGCCGACAGCCCGTGGCCCGCAGCGCTCGCGGACATGGCGCGGCGCCACCATATCTGGCTCCACAGCGGATCGATGCCCCTGCTCGCCGACGGCAGCGAGCGCCGCGTCAACCGCAGCCATGTAATCGACGACAAGGGCGAGATCCGCGCACGCTACGACAAGATCCACATGTTCGACGTGACCCTGCCGACGGGCGAGAACTGGACCGAGTCGGCCGCCTATGCGGGCGGTGACGCGATTGTCCTCGTCGATACGCCGCTTGGCCGGCTGGGCTTTTCGATCTGTTATGATCTACGCTTTCCCGAGCTCTATCGCGCCCTCGTGGACGGTGGCGCCGAACTGATCGCGATCCCGGCCGCCTTTACCGTGCCGACCGGCGAAGCGCATTGGCACCCGCTGCTCCGCGCCCGGGCAATCGAAACCGCCTGCCACGTCATTGCGGCGGCGCAAGCGGGAACGCACGCCGACGGGCGCGCGACCTTTGGCCACAGCCTCGCCGTCGATCCCTGGGGGACGGTGCTGATGGACGTGAGCTTGCAAAAGGATGACGGCGCCGCGGGCTATGATATCGGCTTCGTGGCAATCGACGCGCAGGCGCGGAAACGGGCTCGCGACGCCATCCCCCTCGCCCGATCGCGCTCGGTGCGGAATATAGAGATTTAGGCCGGGGGCTCTAGGCCGGGGGCTCTAGGCCGGGCGCTGTCACCGCGCAGAAGACAGCCTGCAGAATCACAAAGGGCTCCGAGCAAAGCCCGGAGCCCTTTGGTATCGGTTTGACCCGGAGCCTGTTACGGGCTGGTCGGGCTGTCTTCGTTGTTATCCGAAGCGATGATGATACCGCCGATGATAGCCGCGAGAGCGACAACAGCGATGATCCAGCCGGAGCCTTCCAGCTTGCTTTCACCGTTGAGTTCCGAATTGGCGCGTGCCGAGTCGAACGACTGAGCCGAAGCGGCGATCGGCGCCGCAAGCATCGAGGTCGCCGCGAGGGAGATCGCAGCCTTCTTAAGCAGGTTCATCTTATTCTCCGTCCACTGGATATATCGTCTCGATCCACACCGCGAAATGGCTTCCCCGCCATGGACCTGCCCGATCGGTTTAAGCGTAATTGCCGTCGATTGCAATCACCATTTCCCTATTTCGGTACTAGTTAGGAAATTGCTAAATATTGCAAAAGTTGCGCAGCTGGTCGCGATTCTAACCCCGCCTGACTTGCTCGAACGCTTCGCTCGTCACGGGATAGCCCAGATGACCCGGAATGCACAGATGCGGGGTGCCGTCCCGCTCCTCTATCCACGGCGTTACCAGTTCGACCGGATAATTTTCCGCGTGGCGCGCGAAGCCCGCAAAATCGTCGGCCTGCGCGATTCGTTCGAGGTTGCGGCGCGTGGGAAAGATGACCGACACCTCGCCGCGATCGGCGAGCGTCAGCGTATCGCGGGCGCTGGACCAGAATATGTGGCTATGCTCGGCCTCCTCGACCGTCAGTTCGTGCCCGTGCGGCGGCGCCGCAACGGCATAGAAGCGTGTGTCGAAGGTTCGCGCTTCCTTGAAATTGGGGCACCAGCGCGCAAAGGGCACCAGCCCGCCGAGCTGGATCGGCGCCCCATGCGCGGCCAATATGTCCGACAGCAACGTGCCGCCCAGAAGCGCGCGGCGAACATCGGCAAGGTCGGGTTCGGCAAGGTTGGGCAGCCCGACGCCAAGCCCCGTTTCCTCAAGCGTTTCGCGCAACGCAGCGACCCGCGCCGCGCCTTCGGCCGGATCCTCGCCAAAGCCGTAACGCTCGGCGACCAGATGATCGTCGGGATCGACGCGACCGCCGGGAAAGACCACCGCCCCCGCCGCGAACGCCATGTTGCTCGCGCGTTTGACCATCAATATCTCGTCGGGATCATCGTTGCCGGAGGGCCGCATGATGACGAGCGTGGCGGCCGGGATGGCCCCGTCGGGTAGCTTGGGCGATTGCGGTGGCGCGAGATCGGTCATGAAAATTCGATAACTAGGCTTTGCGCGCTTGTCATCTGCCATTGCCGCCAGCGACGACGGCCCCATTGCCGCGGCATTCAAGAGGGTGCAAGATGCCGCAACTTGGCGCGGCCGGAGGCAAGGCAATGGGATTGGCCGAAATATTGGGGGTCGCGGGCAGCATCAGCCTGTTGTCGGGCTGGCGCCTCTACCTCACGATCCTGGCGACCGGCGTCGCGATGCATTTCGGCTGGCTGCCGCTGCCCGAACATTTGCAGGCGCTGCAGATATTGGCGAACCCCTGGGTCATGGGCGTCGCCGCAGTCGGTACGCTCGCCGAGTTTCTGGCCGACAAGATCGCGTGGGTCGACAGCATCTGGGACAGCGTACACGGTATTGTCCGCCCGCTCGGCGGCGCGTTGCTGACGCTCGCGCTCGTCGACAGCGCCGATCCGGCGTGGCAGATGATCGCTTTCATCCTCGGCGGCGGCGGCGCGCTCATCAGTCACAGCGCCAAGGCAACGACCCGCGCGGTGGTCAACATCAGCCCCGAACCCTATAGCAATGCCGCGGTATCAACCGGCGAAGACGTCGCGACGACGGGACTTCTCGCGCTGGTAATCGCCTTTCCCGCGGTCGCCATCGTCATTGCCCTATTGCTGCTGATCGCCGCTGTCCTCGTCATCATTGCGCTGCGAAAATTGCTCCGCAGCGTCAGAGGCGGGCTCAAACGCGCGCTCGGCGACCCCGCAGACGCCCCACCGCCCATCGTCTGAGCGTCAGGCGGTGAGCAATTCCTTGAGGGGCGTTTCGCCATCGGCGAGCTGCTCGGGGGTTGCGGTGGTGCCGGCGGTGACGAGCATGCGGCCCTGGACATAGTCTTTGGTGGCATTGACGCAGTCGAGCGCGATGACCTTGCCGGCCTTCAGGTAGACGACCGAGAAGCTGCGGCTGGCGGGATCGCCGCGCAGCACCGCCTGGTCGTGGTCCGTCGAGAGGCCGACAGTCTGGAGCTTGAGGTCATATTGGTTCGACCAGAACCAGGGGATCGCATGATAGGGCGCTTCGGCGCCGCAGATGCCCTTGGCCACGACATTCGCCTGGTCATTGGCATTCTGCACCGATTCGAGGCGGATCACCGCGCCTTCGGCAAAATCGTTCGCATGCGCCGCGCAGTCGCCGATCGCATAGATGTCGGGCAGGCTCGTCCGGCAGAGCGGATCGACCAGCACGCCGTTGCCGCCCTCGGCCCCCGCCGCGAGCAGCGGTTCGACCGCCGGCACGATGCCGATGCCGACGATGACGAGATCGGCGGGGATCACCGCGCCATCCGCCAGCCGCACGCCAGTGACATGCGTGTCGCCCTCGATCGCCGCGACCTGGGCGCCGAGCCGCAGGTCGACGCCATGAGCGCGGTGCTCCTTCTCGAAGAAGCGCGACAGATCCTTGCCCGCGACCCGCGCAAGCACGCGGTCCAGGGCCTCCAGCAGCACGACCTTCTTGCCCGCCTTGGTCAGCACCGCCGCCGCCTCCAGCCCGATATAGCCGCCGCCGATCACCACGATCTGCTGCGCGCTTTCCGAAGCCGCCTTCATCGCGTCGGCATCGGCGCGCGTGCGCACCCCCTGCACGCCGGGCAGGTCGCCGCCGGGGATCGGCAGCATCCGCGGATGGCCGCCGGTCGCCCAGACGAGCTTGCCATAGCCGATGGTCTCGCCGCCGTCGGTGGTGACGCGGTGCGCGGCCGGATCGACCGCCACGACGCGCTTGCCGAGCAGCATCGTCACGTCGCGCTCGTCCCAATAATTAGCGGGGCGCAGCTGGATGCGCTCGAACTCTTTCTCGCCTGCGAAATATTCCTTCGACAAGGGCGGCCGCTCATAGGGAAGCTCCGCCTCCTCCCCCACGATCGCTATGCTCCCGGTAAACTTCTGCGTCCGCAGCATGATTGCCGCCTGCGCGCCCCCGTGGCCCCCGCCAACTATCAACACGTCGAAGTTCATGGTCCGCCCATCTCCCGGATCGCTGCTTGCGCTGCGCGCCCCGTGACACGCACGGCGAGGCTGCGCAAGCGCGGGCTGCGCCGATCGCCGCATTAACATTTCCCAATCGATGCGATCCTATTAGGGGGGCAGCATGCGTTTGGCGACAATCACCAACTGGGCCTATGCCGCGACGGTCGTGCTGACGATCGCGTCGAGCACGACGATGCTGCTGGCCTCGAACGCGACCGACCGCGAACGGGCGGCGGTCGAGCAGCGATACCGGCTCGATCAGGCGACCGCGACGCTGGAGGAGGATGTTTTCCTGCTCAGCGACCGGGCGCGACAATATGTGAACACCGGCGATCCGACCTATCTGGTCGGCTATCGTTCCGAAGAGGCGGCGCTCAAATCGGTCGAGGAGCGCATTTCTCATATCGGCGATGCCGGGGCATCGACCGGCGAGATCGAAGCGTTGGCCGATGCGGTGCGGCTCGCCGATCTGCTCCATGACGAACAGCATGCGGCAGTCGCCTCGCACGAGGGCGGCGACGAAGCGAAAGCGCGGCAATTGCTGTTCGGTGCCGAATATGAACGCCAGCTCGACCGCGCCGAACTCGAACTCAAACGCTTCCGCGACCGGCTCGACGCGCGGGTCCAGTCGCAGGTCAATTCCGCGACCGAGGTGGCGCGGCTGTGGAAGGGCATTTCGGAGATCACGCTGGCGCTGACCGCATTACTGGTGCTGTGCGTGCTGTATTTCGTCTTCAAGCAGCGCGTGCTGCACCCGGTCGTCAAGCTGAGCGACGTCGTCAACCGGTTGGCGGCGCAGGACTTCGCCGCCGAGCCGCCCGCCTTCGACCAGGTCGACGAGATCGGTGACATGGCGCAGGCGATCCGCATTTTCCGCGAAAACGGGTTGGAACGGCAAAGACTGGAAAGCGAACGCGACGCCGATCGCGCGATGCGTGACCTGCTGTCGCGGATGACACAGCGGCTGCAGGGCTGCGACACGATGGACGATCTGAAAGACGTCGTGCAACGCTTTGTCCCCGAAATAACGCCGGGGCTTGCCGGGCGCCTTTATCTGCTCGACCGCCAGCGCAACATGGTGGTCGAGGCGTGCGGGTGGCAGAACGCCGGCCATTCGCGCGCAGAATTTTCGGCGCTCGCCTGCTGGGCGCTGCGCCGCGGACTGCCGCACCGTCCCGCGGGCGACAATGTCGATGTGCCGTGCGACCATGTCGACCGCAGCGATGCCGCGGCGCCCATCGACACGCTGTGCCTGCCGCTCACCGCGCAGCGCGAGACGCTGGGCCTCCTTTATTTCGAAGCGCCGGCGGGCAACCCCGGCGCGCTGTCCGGCCCCGAAATCTATCTCGATATGCTGGCGGAGAATATCGGGCTGGCGATCGCCAATCTGCAATTGCGCGAAACGCTGCGCGAATTGGCACTCGCCGACCCGCTGACCGGCCTGTCGAACCGCCGCCAGCTCGACCAGCTGCTCGGTATCCAGATCGCGCAAGCCGAACGGCTGGGGCAGGATCTGGGCTGCCTGATGATCGACGTCGATCATTTCAAGCGTTTCAACGACGTCCACGGACACGACGCGGGCGACACGGTGCTGCGCGAAGTCGGCAAGGTGCTGGCGGGCGTGAAGCGCGATGCGGGCCTCGCCTTTCGCTATGGCGGCGAGGAGTTCATGCTGCTCCTCCCCGGCCTGTCGGTCGAGGGCGCGACCGAGCGCGCCGAGGAAATCCGTACCCGCGTCGCCGCACTGGCGCTGGGATCGGAGGCTGGGAATATGGGGCCGGTAACGGTGTCGATCGGCGTTGCGATCACCCCGCTGCACTGCCCGCCCGACCGGCTGGTCCGCACCGCCGACGCCGCCCTGCTGCGCGCGAAGGCGATGGGCCGCGACCGGGTCGAGGTGGCGCAACAGCGCGATTCCTTCGCCGCGGTCTGACGGGCCGCGCCGCGAGGGCGCGGCCCGCCGAAGCCAGGATCAGGCAATGATGCGCTTCAGCTTTTCGAGCGCCGTCTTGTCATTCTCGTGATAGTCGATGGTGGTGACGAAGTGGCCGTCCTTGTCCATCAGATAGATGGCGGCGGTGTGATCGACCGTATAGTCGCCGCCCTCAATCGGCACCTTGCGGACATAGACGCCATATTCCTTCTGGATTTGGGCAAGCTGGGCATCGGTTCCGGTCGCCCCGATGATCGGCGTCTTGAACAGCGCGACATAGCTGCCGATGTCGGCGGGCCGGTCGTGCTGCGGATCGACCGAGACGAAGACGATGTCGAACTTCATCCCGTCGGGACCGAGTTGTTCGCGAAGCTGCGCCATGCGCGCGAGGCTGGTCGGGCAGACGTCGGGGCAGCGGGTGAAACCGAAGAAGATCGCGAAGGGCCGGCCCTTCAGCGTCCGGTCGGTGAGCGTCGAGCCATCGGCCGCGGTGAGCGTGAAAGGGCCGCCGATCGCGGTGCCGGCGGAGGCGGCCGGCGCGCTCTTGCTGCCGTCTCCGCCACCAACCGCCAATATGACGCCGAAGACTGCGGCGACGGCGACGAGCACCCACAGGATGCGACGAACGACGACCATCGGCGGGGTGCCGCCCTCAATGTCCGCCATGACCGCCCTCCATCGGTGCGGTCGATGCGATCGGTTGCACCTTGAAGCGCACGGCGACCTTCCCCTGCCGCGCGAAGACCAGCGTCGCGGGGATCATGTCGCCCTGCTTGAATGGCTTTTTGAGGCCCATGAACATGATGTGATAGCCGCCGGGCTTGAGTTCGAGCGTGCCACCCGCCGGGATGGCGAGGCCGCCGTTGACCCGGCGCATCCGCATCACCCCGTCCTCGACCTTCATCATGTGGATCTGGACGTCGGCGGCGGCGGGCGAAGTCGCCGAGATGAGCCGGTCTTCGGTCTTGCCCTTGTTCGTTATGGTCAGAAAGCCGCCGCCGGCCTTTTGCCCCGGCGCGGTTTCGCGCGACCAGGGGTGGCCGATGGCGAGCGCGCCGGCGGCGACGCCGTGCGCGAGCAGCGGCGGCGCGGCGACCAGCGCCGTTGCCGCCAACATGATGCGGATTGAAGGTTTCATCGAACGATCTCCTGTTGAAAAACTATTGTCTGCGCGGGATGCGCGGCGGCCCAGTTTTGAGCGGCTGCCGATCCGACCTGCATCAGCAGGCACAGACCGACAGCCGCCCAGCAGCGGCGGCGAAACCGGCGCAATGCGGCAATGCGGCGAGGCGGAGATGGGGCCATGTCCTACCTCATGTGGTTGCTTGCCGCGAGCGCACGGGCGAGGATCGGGGCGATCTCGCGCCGCTCGTCGAGGTTCAGGCAATGCCCGACCTCGAAGCGCTGCATTCGGTGGTGGAAGACGAGTCGGCAGTCGGTCGGCCCGCGCCGCTCCAGCTCGAAGCGAAGCCAATAGGACGGCAGGTCGACGGCCGCCCTGCTGCGCCCGCGCCAGACGAACCGGCCATCCGACAGTTCGAGCCATTCCTCGGGCGGCGGATTGCGCTGGTGCCATTCGAGCGCCAGCACCAGCGCCGCCATCGTCGACAACGCGAACAGCGGCACGAGCCAGCGCCCCTGCAGCGCTGGCAGGATCGCCATCGCCATGAACAGCAGGATCAGAACGGTAAAGGTCTCGCGCCCGTGCTCCGTCAGGCGCGACCGGTTCTCGCGCATGCGCAGGCGGATGCCATCGGGCGCATCGAACGCGGACGCTTCATCGTCCGCATGCCACCCCTCGGGACGGCGCATTATTTCGTACATGGACAATCTCCGGCAGGACCGCGCGATCAAGGCGCGCGGCTGTCCGACACAGCGGGTTCAGCGTGTCAGGCGTGCGCCGGAGGGCCGCGCAGCGGCGGGCGGAGACGGGAAAGACGACGCAGCGGCGGCACCGGAAGCGGCGCGAAACCGAGCGCGAACAGAAACGCGATCGCCGCAAGCAAAAACGCCGGATCGGCGGCGGCGACGGCGCCATGTGCGAGCGCGGTAAAGGCGCATTCGCCCTTGCCGCCATGCTTGGCGGGCACATCTTCGCTGCCCTTTTCGAAGGGAATCACGATCTGCTGCGCGAGCGCCTGACCGCCGGGGTCGGAACACAGGACGACGTCGATCGTCCGCGATGCATCATGGCCGGGCATATAGCCCGCGGGAACCAGCGCTTTCGAAAGCAACGCCAGCGCGACCAGCCACATGGCCAGCCCGCGATGACGTGCAATCCAGGCGCGTACCCCCGTCATTGGTCCCCTTTACGCTGGCGCGCGACGCTTGTCACCGGCCGCGCGTACCGCGGCGGCCGGACAAATTGTCTCAGGCCGATCAGCCGATGGTGCGCGCCAGTTCGCGGTTGAGCCACAGGGCGACGAGCGTGCCGACCGCGCCCGACAACAGATAGCCGCCGGCGGCGATCAGGCCGAAGCTGCTCGACAGCCAGAGCGCGACCATCGGCGCGAAGCCCGCGCCGAACAGCCAGGCAAGGTCCGAGGTGAAGGCCGATCCGGTGTAGCGGTGCCGCGGCAGAAATTCGGACGAGAGCGCACCCGACGACTGGCCGAACGACAGCCCGAGCAGCGCGAAGCCCAGGATCATGAACACCGCCTCGCCCGCTTCGCCCGCGTCGAGGAGTTGCGGCGCGAAGCCGCTGAACGCGGCGATGGCAGCGGCGGTCGCGCCCAGCACGGTGCGGCGGCCGAAGCTGTCGGCGAGCCGGCCCGACGCGATGATCGCGAGCACGCCGACGAACGCGGCCACCGCCTCGATCATCAGGAAGCGCGCCGGTGTTTCCTCGGTGAACAGGAACACCCACGACAGCGGGAAAACCGTAACCATATGGAAGAGCGCAAAGCTGGCGAGCGGCGCGAAGGCGCCGGTCAGGATGACCTTCCATTCCGACCGTACCGTTTCGGTGAGCGGCGCGGGTTCGAGCGACTTGTCCTCGAACAGTGCGGCATATTCGGGCGTGACGACGATGCGTAGCCGAGCGAAAAGCGCGACGACGTTGATCGCGAAGGCGACGAAGAAGGGATAGCGCCAGCCCCAGTCGAGGAAATCCTGCGCGGGCAGCGCCGAGATCAGGAACATGAAGAGCAGGCTTGCGACGATCAGGCCGAGCGGGGCGCCGAGCTGCGGAATCATCGCATACCAGCCGCGCTTGCCCGCCGGCGCGTTGATCGCGAGGAGCGAGGCAAGCCCGTCCCACGACCCGCCGAGCGCCACGCCCTGGCCCATGCGGAACAGCGCGAGGAGCAGCGCGGCGCCGATACCGATGGATTCATAGCCGGGCAGGAAGGCGATCGCTGCCGTCGACCCGCCGAGCAGGAACAGCGCGGTCGTCAGCTTTGCGCCGCGGCCATAGGCGCGGTCGATCGCGGTGAAGATCACCGTGCCGACGGGGCGCGCGACGAAGGCGAGCGCGAAGATCGCGAAGGACCAGAGCGTCCCCTGCAGCGGATCGAGCTGCGGAAAGATCAGCTTCGGGAACACCAGCACCGATGCGATCGCATAGACGAAGAAGTCGAAAAATTCCGACGTGCGCCCGATGACCACGCCGATGGCGATCTCTCCCGGCGCGATCGGATGGCCGTCATCGTGAAGCGCGCGGGCGTCCCGTTCGGCCTGGGTGGTGGTGGGCGCGGTATCGGCAGACATGGATAGGCGGTCCTGCATCGGGCGCCGCCGCCGGCATGCGCGACGGGCATGCACGGAGGGATGGCGCGAGTCGGGTTATAGGGCGCGGCGCCCCTTCATGAAAATGCCCCTGCGTCATTGATCACGATCAAGGGATTGGACAAAATGTCCTATGTGCGGTGCAGCAAAGCGGGCCTAGGCGCGCCGCCATGCCAGAAAAGCTCTCCCGTCCGTCCACCCGATTCCGGTTGCTGCCGCTGCTCGCGGTGTTTCCGCTGCTCGCCGGTTGCAACATGGTCGTGCTCGATCCTGCGGGCGACGTCGCCCAGCAGCAGGGCAATCTGATCCTGGTTTCGACCGTGCTGATGCTGCTCATCATCGTGCCGGTGATGGCGCTGACGATCTTTTTCGCCTGGCGCTATCGCGCCGCGAACAAGGCCGCGACCTACAAGCCCGACTGGGACCATTCGACGCAGCTTGAGCTGGTGATCTGGGCAGCGCCGCTGCTCATCATCATCTGTCTGGGGGCGGTGACATGGGTCGCGACCCATTTGCTCGATCCCTATCGCCCGCTGGCGCGCACCGCGCCGGGTCAGCCGGTCGCGGCGGCGACACAGCCGATCGACGTGCAGGTTGTCGCGCTCGACTGGAAATGGCTGTTCATCTACCCCGAACAGGGCATTGCGACGGTAAACGAGCTGGCGCTGCCCGCGCATCATCCGGTGCGGTTCCGCATTTCGGCATCGTCGGTGATGAACAGCTTTTACATCCCCGCGCTTGCCGGCCAGATTTATGCGATGCCGGGCATGGAGACGAAGCTCCACGGCGTCTTCAACCAGACCGGCGACTTCACGGGCTTTTCGGCCAATTATTCGGGCGCCGGCTTTTCGAACATGCGCTTCGCGGTGAAGAGCCTCGACGATGCTGGTTTCGCCGCCTGGGTCGCCGCCACAAAGGCCGAGGGCAAGACGCTCGACCGCAACGCCTATCTCGCGCTCGAAAAGCCCAGCGAAAGGGCGCCCGTACAGCGCTTCGCGGCGGTCGAACCGCAGCTATTCGACGCCGTGGTCAACATGTGCGTCGAAGCCGGCAAGATGTGCATGCACGACATGATGTCGATCGACGCCGCGGGCGGTGCCGGCATTGCGGGCATCCACAATGTTCGCAGCCTGGCCTATGACAAGTTCGCCGCGCGCGGCTCCGAGCCCGGATATTGGGGCAAGCGCTATGTCGCCGCGCTGTGCAGTGCGCCGCTGATGGCGAAGGCCGACACCCCCGACGCCGCGCCGGCGAGCCAGGCGCCGCTGACGGGCGCCGGCCTGCCCAGCCCCGGCAAGCGCGCCGCACCCGCGCAGACCGCGCTCAACGCCGCCTCGCCCCGCCCGCTTTCCTGATTTTTGTCGCCGAGATCGCCATGACCCCGCACCCCGCCCCCGAAACCGGCCCTTTCCTCGGCCGCCTGTCGCTCGACGCGATTCCGATCCACGAACCGATCCTGATCTTCACTTTCGCCGCGGTGGTGATCGGCGGGATCGCGGTGCTCGGCCTGATCACCAAATTTCGCCTCTGGGGCTATTTGTGGAAAGAGTGGTTCACCACCGTCGACCACAAGCGCATCGGGATCATGTACATGATCCTGGGGCTGATCATGTTCCTGCGCGGCTTTGCCGACGCGATCATGATGCGGTTGCAGCAGGCGATGGCGTTCGGCGGGTCCGAAGGCTATCTGAACGCGCACCATTATGACCAGATCTTCACCGCGCACGGGGTGATCATGATCTTCTTCGTGGCGATGCCCTTCATCACCGGCCTGATGAACTATATCGTCCCGCTGCAGATCGGCGCGCGCGACGTCAGCTTTCCCTTCCTCAACAATTTCAGCTTCTGGATGACGACCGCGGGCGCCGTGCTCGTCATGATCTCGCTGTTCGTCGGCGAGTTCGCGCAGACGGGCTGGCTGGCCTATCCGCCGCTGTCGGGCATCGCCTACAGCCCCAATGTCGGGGTCGATTATTATATCTGGGCGCTGCAGATCGCGGGGGTCGGCACCACGTTGTCGGGGATCAACCTGATCGTCACCATCCTGAAGCTGCGTGCGCCCGGCATGGGCCTGATGAAGATGCCGGTCTTCACCTGGACCAGCCTGTGCGCGAACATCCTGATCGTCGCGTCCTTTCCCGTGCTGACCGCGGTGCTCGCGCTGCTGACGCTCGACCGCTATCTCGGCACCAACTTCTTCACCAACGACTTCGGCGGATCGCCGATGATGTATGTGAACCTGATCTGGATCTGGGGGCACCCCGAAGTCTATATCCTGATCCTGCCGCTATTCGGCGTGTTCAGCGAAGTGACCTCGACCTTTTCGGGCAAGAAGCTCTTCGGCTATACCTCGATGGTCTATGCGACGATCGTCATCACGATCCTGAGCTACCTCGTCTGGCTGCACCATTTCTTCACCATGGGATCGGGCGCGAGCGTCAACAGCTTCTTCGGGATCACGACGATGGTGATCTCCATCCCGACGGGCGCCAAGCTCTTCAACTGGCTGTTCACCATGTACCGCGGCCGCATCCGTTTCGACCTGCCGATGATGTGGACGGTGGCCTTCATGCTGACCTTCGTGGTCGGCGGGATGACCGGCGTGCTGCTCGCGGTTCCGCCCGCCGACTTCGTGCTGCACAACTCGCTGTTCCTGATCGCGCATTTCCACAATGTCATCATCGGCGGCGTCCTGTTCGGCCTGTTCGCGGCGATCAACTATTGGTGGCCCAAGGCCTTCGGCTTCAAGCTTAACGTCTTCTGGGGCAAGATCAGCTTCTGGTGCTGGGTCGTCGGCTTCTGGCTTGCCTTCATGCCGCTCTATATACTCGGCCTGATGGGGGTGACCCGCCGGATGCGCGTGTTCGACGATCCCAGCCTGCAAATCTGGTTCGTCATCGCCGCCATCGGCGCCGCCGTCATCGCGGCGGGGATCGCCGCCATGCTCGTCCAGTTTGCGGTCAGCATCTGGAAGCGCGACGAACTGCGTGACGAAAGCGGCGATCCGTGGGGTGGCCGGACGCTCGAATGGGCCACCAGTTCGCCGCCGCCCGACTATAATTTCGCTTTCACGCCGGTGATCCACTCGCTCGACGCATGGCACGACATGAAGACGCGCGGTGCCGAGCGACCGGTCGGCGGCTTCCGCGACATCCATATGCCGAGCAACACCGGCGCCGGGATCATCCTTGCGGGGATCAGCCTGGTGATGGGTTTCGCGCTTGTCTGGCATATCTGGTGGCTCGCCGCGCTAGGCTTCGTCGGCCTGGTCGGCGGTGCGATCACCCACACCTTCAACTACAAGCGCGACTTCCATATCCCCGCCGCGACAGTGGCCGAGGTCGAGGATGCGCGCACCCGCCAGCTTGCGGCGGCCGGAGCCTGATCGATGAGCAGCACCACCCTCCCCGCCGTGGGCGAAGCGCCCGCCTTCTACGAACTCGACGAGCATCCCCATCCCGAAGGGCACAGCACGATGCTGGGCTTCTGGATCTATCTGATGAGCGACTGCCTCATCTTCGCGATCCTGTTCGCCTGCTATGCGGTGCTCGGCGGCAATTATGCCGCGGGGCCGGCACCCAAGGATCTGTTCGATCTGAAGCTGATCGCGCTCAACACCGCGATGCTGCTCCTTTCGTCGATCACCTATGGCTTCGCCGTGCTCCAGATGCAGCAGGGCAAGGTGAAGGGGACTCAGTTCTGGCTGGCGATCACCGGTCTGTTCGGCCTCGCCTTCCTGAGTATCGAGCTATACGAATTCCACCATCTGATCGAACTTGGCGCGACGCCGCAGCGCAGCGCCTTTCTGTCGGCCTTCTTCACGCTGGTCGGGACCCACGGGCTGCACGTGACCTTCGGGATCATCTGGCTGGTGACCCTGATGATCCAGCTCGGCAAGCATGGGCTGATCGCCGCGAACAAGCGTCGCGTCATGTGCCTGTCGATGTTCTGGCACTTCCTCGACGTCGTGTGGATCGGCGTCTTCACGATCGTCTATCTGATGGGAATGCTGCGATGAGCGCGAACCACGACCACCACGCCGCCGACCACGCGCATCACGAGATCGAGATGCCGCACGCGTCGATGCGCGATTATGCGATCGGTTTCGTCCTGTCGGTGATCCTGACCGCCATCCCCTTCTGGATGGTGATGACGATGCCGCTGTCGACCGGTGTGACCGCGGCGATCATCATGGGCTTCGCGGTGGTTCAGATCGTCGTCCACATGGTGTATTTCCTGCACATGACGCCGAAGGCGGAGGGCGGCTGGTCGATGACCTCGCTGCTGTTCACGATCATCGTCGTCGTGATCATGCTGGCGGGGTCGCTATGGGTGATGCACCACCTCAACACCAATATGATGCCGATGCCGCACGACATGAGCCAGTTGCCGTGACCCGGCCGCGCCGCGCGGCCTTTGCCGCGGCGGCGCTGGTCGTGGCGGCGCTGCTCGCGGCGCTGGGCGTCTGGCAGCTCGAACGGCGCGAGTGGAAACATGCGCTGGTCGCGGCGGTCGATGTGCGCATCCACGCCGCCCCCGTTCCCGCGCCACCACCGGCCGCATGGCGCGGCATCGACGCGGCCCACGACGCCTATCGCCGCGTCACCGCGACGGGCCGCTTTCGCCACGACCGCGAGACGCTGGTTCAGGCGGTCACCGATCGCGGTGCCGGCTATTGGGTGATGACGCCGCTCGAAACGCCCGGCTTCACGCTGCTCGTCAATCGCGGCTTCGTGCCGCGCGAGCGCCGCGATCCGGCAACGCGCGCCGCGGGCAATACCGCCGGACCTACGACGGTAACCGGACTGCTGCGGGTGACCGAGCACGGCGGCGGCTTCCTGCGCGCCAATGATCCCCACGCGAACCGCTGGTATTCGCGCGACGTCGCCGCGATCGCAGCGGCGCGCGGTCTCGGCCGCACCGCGCCCTATTTCGTCGATGCCGACGCTGCGCCGAACCCCGGCGGCCTGCCCGTGGGCGGGCTGACCGTCGTCAAATTCCCCGACAATCATCTGGTCTATGCGCTGACCTGGTTCGCGCTGATGCTGCTCGCGCTGTTTTTTACCTGGCGGCTGTGGCGTCCGGGCGCCGATGCGTCCAATATGCCGGACGAATGAGCGAAGCCACGGCCCCACCGATCGCGCTTCCGGCGGCCGACGCCGGCCAGCGGAACATGTCGCTGCTGATCCAGCTGCGCTGGATCGCGGTCGGCGGCCAGCTCGCGACGATCGAGGTCGTCAACGGGCTGATGGGCATCAAACTGCCGCTTGCGCCGCTGCTCGGCGCGATCATCGTCCTCATCGCGATCAATCTCGCCAGCCTCGCGCGGCTACGCGGCGGCCATTCGGTCGCCAACCGCGAGCTGACGGCGGTGCTGCTGTTCGATGTCGCGGCGCTGGGGTGGCAGCTTCACCATAGCGGCGGCCTCACCAACCCCTTCGCCTCGCTGTTTCTGCTTCAGGTGGTGATGGGCGCGATCCTGCTCACGCCGCGTTCGTCCTGGGCCGTGGTGGCGGGCGCGATCGTTGCGATGGTCGCGCTGCGCATCGATCCGACGCCGCTCGTCCTGCCGCAACCCTATGCCGCCGATCCGCTGGCGCTCTATCTCAAGGGCAGCCTCGTCTGCTTCCTGTTGATCGCGGTGCTGCTCGTCGCCTTCGTCACGCGGATGAGCCGCAACCTGCGCGAACGCGATGCGGCGCTGGCCACCGCCAGCCAGCGCGCGGCGGAGGAGGATCATATCGTTCGCATGGGCCTGCTCGCCTCGGGCGCCGCACACGAACTCGGGACGCCGCTGTCGACGCTTTCGGTGCTGATCGGCGACTGGCGCGCGGCGCCGCGGTTGGCGGACGACACCGAATTGCAGGAGGATCTGGCGGACATGGATGCGGCGGTCGGCCGCTGCAAATCGATCGTCAGCGGCATTCTGATGTCGGCGGGTGAAGCGCGCGGAATCGCACCGCAGCTAACGACTGCGCGCCGTTTCGTCACCGACATCGTCGACGACTGGCGCGCCGGGCGCCTGCCTGGCACGCTCGATTTCAGCGACCGGATCGGTCCCGATGTCGATATCGTCTCCGACCCCGCGCTGCGTCAGGTGATCGACAATGTCATCGACAATGCGGCCGAAGTCTCGCCCGACTGGATCGGACTCAGCGCACTGCGCGACGGCGAGATGCTGGTGATCGAGATCGCCGACCGCGGCCCCGGATTCGATCCCACTATGCTCGAGACGATCGGTCAGCCCTATCGGTCGACCAAGGGCCGCCCCGGCGGCGGGCTCGGCCTGTTCCTACTGGTCAATGTCGTGCGCAAGCTGGGCGGTCTGGTCAGCGCCGACAACCGCGATGCGGGGGGTGCGGTGGTGCGGATCACGCTGCCGATCGCGGCGATCGCGCGGGGCGAAGGGAGAAGGGGATGACCGAACGGCGCCTGCTAATCGTCGAAGACGACGAAGCCTTTGCGCGGACGCTGAAGCGGTCGTTCGAACGGCGCGACTATGATGTGCGGGTGGCGCATGGGCCCGAGGGGCTGGATGAGCTGCTCGCCGGATTCCATCCAGATTTCGCGGTGGTCGACCTGAAGCTCGGCGCCGCATCGGGTTTGGGCTGCGTCCAGACGCTGAGCGCCTTCGACCCTGCGATGCGCATCGTCGTCCTGACGGGATTCGCCAGCATCGCCACCGCGGTCGAGGCGATCAAGCTCGGCGCCTCCTATTATCTCGCCAAGCCGTCGAACACCGACGATATCGAAGCCGCCTTCGGCCGCGCCGAGGGCAATGTCGACGCGCCCCTCGACGGGCGCCAGTCCTCGATCAAGACCGTCGAATGGGAGCATATCCACCAGACGCTCGTCGAAACCGGGTTCAATATTTCCGAAGCCGCCCGCCGCCTCGGCATGCACCGCCGCACGCTGGCGCGAAAGCTGGAAAAGCGGCAGGTTCGCTGAACGCGGGCACCGCCGGTTTGCCGCCGTTTCGGGGCGCCCCACCGGAAAATTTTCGCATTCCTTTGCGGGGTGCGTGTCATCGCGGCGTCTCATCCCTGTAACATAGGGAGATTGGCATGACGCCAGGCGACGACTTCGGAATGATCCGCCAACGGTATCGCGATTGCTTCGCTGCCGAACTGTCCCCCGGCTTTTCCGACTATATTCATCGTCCTGGTAGCGACGGATCGACCGCCGCGCTGGGCTATGCGCGCGCCGCCGATGCGCCACTATTTCTGGAAGCCTATCTCGATGCGCCCGTCGAAGAGCTGGCGTCGATCGCGCTGGACCGGCCCGTTGCGCGCCGCCAGATCGTCGAGATCGGCAATCTGGCAGCCGTCAATCCGCTGGCGATGATCGCGCTTTGGGGCGCGGCGGCGAACGATCTTGCCGCGCTTGGCGATGTCGCGGTCGCGACGCTGACCGCCCCGCTGCGCGCCATGTTTCGCCGCATCGGCATCCCGATCGCCGCCATCACCCCTGCCCGCGGTGAGCGGCTGGGATCGGCGGCATCGGCGTGGGGACGCTATTACGATCAGGATCCGTGGGTCTGCGCCGGCAGCATCGCCGACGGGCAAGCCGCCATCAACAGCTTCCTCGAACGCCGCGCCGCGCGGCAGGCGGCCTGACATGACCATATTCGACATTCTGACCGCCCAGGCGGCCGCGCGCCCCGATGCCGTCGCCATCGATGCGCTCGACGGCCAGCCGCTGCCCTATGGCGCACTGCGCGATCGCGTCACGGCGCGTATCGCCGACCTCGCGCCGCGACTGCAACTGGGCGTCCCGGTCGCGTTGCAGCGCGACCATGGCCGCGAAAGCGCCGAACTGGAACTCGCGCTCCTCGCGGCCGCCATTCCGGTGCTGTCGCTTCCCGGCTTCTTCACCGCCGACCAGTCGCGCCACGCCACCGGCCTGTGCGGGGCCGTACCCGATCCGACGATCCGTTCCGTCGGGTCGGGCAAGCCCCGCCAGTCCGCGCCCGTCCCCCTCCCCGGTGGGACGGCGCGGATCAGCTTCACCTCGGGGTCGACTGGCACGCCCAAGGGCATCTGCCTTTCGGCCGACCATATGCTCACCGTCGCCCGCGCGATCGTCGCCGCGGTCGGGACCGAGCACGCCGGACGGCACCTCGCACTGTTGCCGCCGGGCATCCTGCTGGAAACGGTGGCGGGCTTTTTCCCGACGCTGATCGCGGGCGGCACCTATGTCTGTCCGCCGCAGGCCGAGATCGGGATGGCCGACCCCTTTCGGCCCGATTTCGCCAGGGCGGTCCGCCTGATCGCCGAACAGCGCATCACCTCGCTGATCCTGGTTCCCGAATATCTCGACGGCATCGTTCGCGTCATGGAGGCGGCGGATATCCGCCTGCCGCTTTTGACGCTGGTCGCGGTCGGCGGTGCGCGCACCCCTGTCCCCTTGGTGGAGCGCGCCCGCCGACTCGGCCTGCCCATCCGGCAAGGCTATGGCCTGACCGAATGCGCATCGGTCGTGTCCCTGCAGGACGCAGCCGATGACGATCCGACGTCGGTCGGCCGACCGCTTTCCCATATGCAGGCGCGTGTAGCCGACGATGGCGAGATCGTGCTCGAGGGTCCGATCTGCCTCGGCGCGGTCGGCGGCGCTGCGCCGCACGCGCCGCTCCACACCGGCGACATCGGCACGATCGACGCCGCGGGACGGCTGCACATCGACGGGCGGAAATCGAGCCTGATCATCACCAGTTTCGGCCGCAATATCTCGCCCGAATGGGTCGAGGCTGCGCTCACTCGGCAACCGGCGATCGCGCAGGCAATGGTGTGGGGCGACGGCCGACCGGCGCCCGAAGCGCTGATCGTGCCGGCCCATGCCGACGCCGATCTGGATGCCGCGGTCGCCGCCGCCAATGCCCTGCTGCCGGCCTATGCCCGCGTCCGCAGCTGGCGCGAAGCCGCGCACTTCACACCGATGAACGGGCAGCTCACCGGCAACGGCCGCCTGCGCCGCGCCGCGATTGCCGCCGCCTATCTGGACGGCACGGCCGACTTTTTCACCGAACTCGAGGCGCAAACGGTGCGCGAGCGCCTGCGCTTCCTGACCATTCCGCAATTGCAGGCGGGACTGACGGGCACGATCACGCGCGACGTGTACCTCGCCTATCTGGCGCAAGCCTATCACCATGTCAGCCACACCGTCCCGCTGATGCAGGCGGCGCGCGCGCGGCTCGGCGGACGCCCTGCGATCGTGGCCGCGCTCGACGATTATATCGCCGAGGAAACCGGCCACGAGGAATGGATATTGTCCGACATCGCGGTTGCCGGCGGCGACGCCGCGGCGGTGCGCGCCAGCGCACCTGCGCCCGCAACGGCCGCAATGGTCGATCACGCCTATCGCCGGATTGCGACGGGCAATGCCATGGCCTTTTTCGGCATGGTCTATGTCCTTGAAAGCGTCAGCGTAGCGCTGGCGACGCGCGGCGCCTCGGCGGTCGCGAAGAATCTGGGACTGCCGCCGCAGGCCTTCACCTATCTGACCTCGCACGGGGCGCTCGATCAGGATCATATGGCCTTTTTCGCAGAGCTCGTGAACGGGCTCGACGATCCCGCCGACCGCGCGGCGATCCTGGGGATGGCGCGCGAGATGTTCGCGCTTTTCGGCGGGGTTTTCGCGGGCATCGAAATGGAACCGGCGCGTGCGGCGGCTTGACGGACAGCGAGTCGCCATCACCGGCGCCGCTGGCGGCCTCGGCGCCCCCGTCGCCATTCTGCTTGCGCAGGCTGGTGCCCATACGATCGGTATCGACCGCAGCGAAAGCACCGCGTGCCACGACAGCATCGTCACCGATCTTTCCGACGACGATGCGCTCGCCGCGCTGGCCGAACGGCTGGCGGGCGACACCCCCGATATATTGATCAACATCGCCGGGGTCATGCGATTCGGCCTGCACGAAAGCCAGCCCGTCGAGGCGCTGGCGCTGTGTTACCGGATCAATCTGCTCGTTCCCGCGGTGCTCGCCCGGGCGGTCGCGGCGCCCATGCGGCAGCGCGGGAGCGGGCAGATTGTCAATATCGGATCCGTGCTTGGCGCTATCCCCTACCCCTGGTTCGCCGCCTATTCGAGCAGCAAGGCCGGGCTCGCCGCGTTCAGCCAGGGATTGCGGCGCGAATTGGGCGGCAGCGGCGTCAGCGTGACGCACGTCAATCCGCGCGCCGCGCGCACCGCCTTCAACAATGCCGAGGTCAACCGCTTCCTCGAAATTACCGGCATGAAGGCCGATGCCCCCGAATGGGTCGCGCAGCGGATCGTCGCCGCGATCCTTGCCCGGCACCCCACGCTCAGCATCGGCGCGATGGAGCGCGTCTATGCCGCGCTCAATGCCATTTCGCCGCGGCTGATCGACACCGGCCTCGCGCCGCAGATCCGGCGCGCCCGCGCAGAATTTTCGTGAAGCACGACAAAGGAGTAGCCCGATGAAACTGCAGATGACGCGCGCCGCGGCGGTCGCGGCGATGGTGCTCGCGGCCGTGCCGGCCGTGGTGATGGCCGGTGCCGCCGAAGATGTGAAGTCGATCAACGACGGCTGGGCGCACATCGTATACGAGGTGCACGGATCGAGCACCCAGACCAAGGCACTCGACGCGCTCGCCAAGCAGGCCGCCGTGCTGGTCGCCCGCTATCCCGGCCGCGCCGAACCTTTACTGTGGCAGGGCATCGTCACCAGCGAGCAGGCGAACCGCGCCAACATCTTTCACAAGCTGGGCCTTGCGACGCGCGCGCGCGACATCATCGCCCGCGCCTATGCGCTCGATCCGCATGCCGCCAAGGGCGGCGCGGCGATGAGCCTGGGCGTCCTCTATTACAAGGTGCCGGGATCGCCGATCGGCTTCGGCGACACCGACAAGGCGCGCAAGCTGCTGAAGGAAGCGCTCGCGCAGGATCCGGGCGGGCTCGACGCCAATTATTTCTACGGCGACTTCCTGCTCGATCAGGGCGACAAGGCTGGCGCCCGCGCCTTTCTGCAAAAGGCTTTGCGCGCGCCGCACGATGGCACGCGGCCCGTGTGGGATGCCGGACGCCGCCGCGAGGTGCAGGCGCTGCTCGCCAAGACGCGCTGACATGGCAGCCCGCATGGCCGCCGCCTTCGCGGGACAGCTCGCGCGCCCGCGCGGTATCGCAGGGCGGCTGCTCGGCCGGGCAATGGATCTGGCGAACCGCCGGCCGACGCGGCTCGCGATCGACCTGCTGGCGCCGCGCGCGGGCGAACGCGTCATCGACATCGGGTGCGGGACCGGCGCCGCGCTTGCGGCGGTGCGGCGCCGCGCCGACGTGGACGCTGCGGGGATAGACCCGTCGCCCGTCATGGCCGCGATGGCCGCGACCCGGCTGGGAGAGGGCGCCGATATACGCTGCGCCGAGCTTGCCGCGATGCCCTTTCCGCCGACCTCGTTCGACGCCGCGCTGCTGCTTAACATGCTTTATTTCTGCGATCCCGACGGCCGCGACCTTGCGCCTCTCCACCGGATATTGCGGCCCGGTGGCCGCGCGGTCGCCTATGTCACGCACCGCGACACGATGCGCGACTGGTCTTTCACACGCGTCGGCTTGCACCGGCTTTATGACGAGGCGGCGCTGGAGCGCATCTTCATGGGCGCGGGCTTCGCGCACAATCGCATCACGATCGCGCGCGTCGCAATCACCCCTTCGATTACGGGGTTGCTCGCGCGGGCCGCGCGCTAGGGTCAAAGCCGCTTGCGCGCGGAAGGCAATCTGGGTGAATAGGCGCATGACGCTTATCCATCAGCTCATGCTCGCCACGCTCGTCGTCGGGACGACGGTCATCGTGCACCTTGTGGGGCTGGCGATCCTGCTCGCGGTCCTGCGCCGCTATCGCCGCGCCGAGCGCCGCGTCCTGATCGTTCTGCTGAACGGTGCCGCGATCCTGGTCGCCGCTTTCGGGCTGTTTGCGCTGCATTCGGTCGAGATATGGATATGGGCGGGGGTGTTCCAGTGGCTCGGCGCCTTCGCCGATTTCGAGCATGCGCTCTACTTTTCAACCTCGACCTATGTGACGATCGGATATGGCGATATCGTCCTGCCGCCCGGTCTCCGCATCCTGGGCGCGATCGAGGGGGCGAGCGGCATCATCCTGATCGGCTGGTCGACCGCCTTCTTCTTCTCGATCGTCGATCGCATGAAATTGCTCGAACGCCATTTCGACGCCGACCATCCCCGCTGAGCGCTCAGGACGCCGGAAAGGCCGGCGCCTTGCTGACCATCGCGGGCAGCGGACGCCCCATCACCCCGGTGAACCATGCCGCCGCCTCGACGAGGTCCAAGAGCGCGAGACCGGTCGCGATGCCGCTGCGTTCGAGCATATAGACGACATCCTCGGTCGCCACATTGCCCGCCGCGCCCGGCGCGAAGGGACAGCCGCCGAGCCCACCGAGCGAGGCATCGACGATCGTCGCCCCTGCGGCGACCGCCGCCCAGACATTGGCAAGCCCCGACCCGCGCGTGTTGTGAAAATGCACGCGCACCGGCAGCGGCCCAACCGCTTCGCGCACGCGCGCGACCGTTTCGGCGACCTGTGCAGGCACCGCGACGCCGATGGTGTCGGCGAGCGCAATCTCGCGCGGCTGCGCATCGGCGACGCGCTTTGCCATGTCGATGACGCGCCCCATCGGAATCTCGCCCGCAAAAGGACAGCCGAAGGCGGTGGCGATGGTGATCTGTGCGCTCCGTCCCGCGGCATGGGCGAGCTCGACTATTTCGATCGCCGCCGCGAGCGATTCGTCGGAGCTTTGCCCCTGGTTGCGGATGCCGAAGGCGTCGCTGGTGACGCAGACCGCGCCCAGCTCGTCGATCCGCCCCGTCGCCAGCGCACGCTTGGCGCCGCGACGGTTCAGCACCAGCCCGATATAGATAACATCGTCGCGATCGGGCAGCATCGCGACCAGCTGCTCGGCATCGGCCAGCTGCGGAACGCGGCTGGGATTGACGAAGCTCGTCACCTCTATCCGCCGCGCGCCATAGGCGATGGCGCGGCGGACCAGCTCGGCCTTGTCGGCCGTCGAAACGACGGTCTTTTCATTCTGCAGCCCGTCGCGCGGTCCGACTTCGACCATTTCGATGCGGGTTTTGCTGGCCATTTTCGCGCCTCGGTTCAAATGCTGTTAAAGCGGGGTTGAAAATTACATAGTATTCTAAGTATAAAGAGTCCATGGGCTGCGTTCGACGGGTCGCCGGCTAGGGCGACTTAGAGGATCGGAGCCGCGAAAGGAACGACATGACAGACAGCAACAGCGGCGGGGGAGCGCTGGACGGCCTTCGGGTGGTCGAAATGGGCCAATTGATCGCGGGCCCGTTCTGCGGCCAGCTTCTCGGCGACATGGGCGCCGAAATCGTCAAGCTGGAGCCGCCCGAAACGGGCGACCAGATGCGCCATTGGGGCCAGGGCGACCGGCCGAGCTGGTGGCGCGTCATCGCGCGCAACAAATATTCGGTCGCCGTCGACCTACGCAGTGCGGAAGGCCAGCAGCTCGCCCGCGACCTCATCGCCAAAGCCGACATATTGATCGAGAATTTTCGCCCCGGCACGCTCGAAAAATGGAACCTCGACCCCGCAGAGCTGCGCAAGACCAATCCGGGCCTGATCGTCGTGCGCGTATCGGGCTATGGCCAGACCGGCCCCTATTCGGCGCGCGCCGGATTCGGCGGCATCGGCGAAGCGATGGGCGGCTGGCGTGGTATCGTCGGCTATCCCGACCTGCCGCCCGCGCGCATGGGCGTGTCGATCGGCGACACCCTGGCCGCGACCTATGGCTGCCTCGGCGCGCTCGCGGCGCTGCATCACCGCAACAAGACCGGCGAGGGCCAGATCGTCGACTCGGCGCTTTACGAGGCGGTGTTGCAGGTGATGGAATCGACCGTCGCCGATTATTCGGCGAGCGGCACCAAGCGGCGGCGCACCGGGTCGACCCTGCCCGGCATCGCGCCGTCGAACGTATATCCCTGCAAGGACGGCGAATATCTGATCGGCGCCAATCAGGACGCCGTTTTCGCGCGGCTTGCCGCGGCGATGGGCCGCCCCGAACTTGCGAGCGACGAGCGCTATGCGACCCACCGCGCGCGCGGTGCGCGGCAGGAGGAACTCGACGCGCTGATCGGCGAATGGACGCGCACGATGACGATCGCCGAACTGGAGGCGAAGATGATCAAGGCGAGCGTCCCCGCCGGCCGCGTCTATGATGCCGAGGATATGCTCGCCGACCCCCATTTCGCGGCGCGCGAGGCGCTCGTCACCGTTTCCGACGCCGAATTGGGCGAGGTGACGATGCAGGGTGTCTTCCCCAAATTGTCGGACACGCCGGGCAGCGTGCGGCGCCCCGCCCCGCTCACTGTTGGTCAGGACAGTGCCGACGTTCTCGAGCGGTGGCTCGGCCGCCCGGCCTAGGGTCGAACGGGCAGCAGAAGAGACGCGCGGGCGCCTTTACGCCCCGAACGCTGGTGGCATGGCCGCGCCGCGATCTTCCTTGCAAATCCCCTTGCCCGTCAAAAAGCGATGCTTACAGTGTCGCGCACGATTATTACCCGAACAATGAGGATCGCCTTGCCATGCCCCGTAGCAAATTTCGCGCGCCGCTCGCGCTGGTCGCCCTGTTCATGACGCCCGCGGCGGCGCAGGCGGCCGAAGACGCCGCGGCGGCGGCGCCTGCGCCCGCGCTGCCCTATCCGGCCACCGAACGCGGCGACACCGTCGATCCGCAGTTCGGCGTCAATGTCGCCGACCCCTATCGCTGGCTGGAAGACGATGTTCGCGTCAATCCGAAGGTCGCAACCTGGGTCGCCGAGCAGAACAAGGTGACCGACGCCTATCTGGCGACGCTGCCCGGCCGCGATGCGTTCAAGGCGCGGATGACCGAGCTTTACAATTACGAACGCTTCGGCCTGCCGCGCAAGGCGGGGTCGCGTTATTTCTACACGCGCAACGACGGGTTGCAGCCGCAATCGGTGCTGACGGTGCGCGAAGGGCTGACCGGCGAAGGCCGCGTGCTGATCGATCCCAACACATGGGCCAAGGACGGCGCGACCGCGCTCGCCGAATGGACGCCGTCGGAAGACGGCAAATATCTGCTCTATTCCGTGCAGGATGGCGGCACCGACTGGCGTATCGTGCGCGTGATGGACGTCGCGACGGGCAAGGATACCGCCGACGAGATCCGCTGGGTCAAATTCTCGTCGCTCGATTGGGCGAAGGACGGCAGCGGCTTTTACTATTCGCGCTTCCCCGAACCCAAGGAAGGCGAGGCCTTTCAGTCGCTCAACGAAAATCACGCGGTCTATTTCCACAAGCTCGGCACGCCGCAGAGCGCCGACGTGCTGATCCATGCGACGCCCGACCAGCCCGAACTCAATCACGGCGCGCTCGTCACCGATGATGGCCAATATGTCCTCGTCGTTTCGTCCAAAGGGACCGACGAACGCTTCGGCCTGACACTGCATCCGGTGAAGGGCGGCAAGGCGATCACGCTGGTCGACGATTATGCGAACAATTGGGAATATGTGACCAACCAGGGCACGCGCTTCACCTTCCTCACCAACAAGGATGCGCCGCGTCAGCGCCTTGTTTCGCTCGACATTCGCAAGCCCGCGGCGCTCACCCAGATCGTCGGCGAACAGGAGGGGACGCTGGTCGGCGCGTCGCGCGTCGGCGACCGCATCATCCTGTCCTACCTCGGCGATGCCAAGTCGGAGGCCCGGATGGTCGCGCTCGACGGCAAGCCGGTGGCGAACATCAATCTCGGCGAGATCGGCACCGCGAGCGGTTTCGGCGGCAAGCCCGGTGATCCTGAAACCTTCTACGCCTTCTCCAGCTTTGCGCAGCCCACGACCATCTATCGCCTTGATACGGTAAGCGGGAAGAGTGAGATTTTCGAGGCGCCGAAACTGACCTTCGATCCCAAGGATTTCACGGTCGAACAGCGTTTCTACACGTCGAAGGACGGCACCAAGGTGCCGATGTTTCTGGTGATGAAAAAGGGGCTCGACCGGTCGAAGGGATCGCCGACTTTGCTCTATGGCTATGGCGGTTTCAACGTGTCGCTGACCCCCGGCTTTTCGCCCACGCGGCTCGCCTGGGCCGACAAGGGCGGGGTCGTCGCGATCGCGAACCTGCGCGGCGGCGGCGAATATGGCAAGGCGTGGCACGACGCCGGTCGGCTCGCCAACAAGCAGAATGTCTTCGACGATTTCATCGCGGCCGGCGAATATCTGATTGCTGAAGAAATCACCGGCCAGGGCGAACTGGCGATCGAGGGCGGGTCGAACGGCGGCCTGCTGGTCGGCGCCGTCACCAACCAGCGCCCCGACCTGTTCGCGGCCGCGCTGCCCGCTGTGGGTGTGATGGACATGCTGCGCTTCGATCGCTTCACCGCGGGCCGCTACTGGACCGACGATTATGGCTATCCGTCGAAAGAGGCCGATTTCCGCAATCTGCTGAGCTATTCGCCCTATCATAATATCAAGGGCGGCCGCACCTATCCGGCGATCCTGGTGACGACCGCCGACACCGACGATCGCGTCGTACCGGGTCACAGCTTCAAATATACCGCCGAGCTGCAGCACGAGGATATCGGCTCCAAGCCGCACCTGATCCGCATCGAGACGCGCGCCGGCCATGGCTCGGGCAAGCCGACAGACAAGATCATCGCCGAGGCGGCGGACAAATATGCCTTCGCTGCCAAATGGACCGGCCTCGACGTTGAATGATCGCGCGGCGGCGGCGGACGATAGCGTTCGCCGCCGCCCACCAGCCGAAAGCCATCGCCTTGTCCTACGCCCTCTCCTTCACCGCCACCGATCCTGCCGCGCTGTGGGCGGAGGCGGCCGACGCCGCCGCCGGTCTCGTCGCGGGTGAGCCCGATGCGATCGCCAATATGGCCAATGTCGCGGCGCTGATCTGGCAGGCTGTTCCCGATCTCAATTGGGCGGGCTTCTACCGCTTCGACGGCACCGAACTGGTGCTCGGCCCGTTCCAGGGCAAGGCGGCGTGCATCCGCATCCCGCTCGACAAGGGGGTGTGCGGCGCCGCGGCGCGGCTGCGCAAGACGCAGCGGGTCGAGGATGTCCACGCCTTTCCCGGGCATATCGCCTGCGATGCGGCCAGCCGCAGCGAGCTGGTGGTGCCGATCGTCGCCGAAGGCCGCCTGATCGGCGTGCTCGACCTCGACAGCCCCTCGCCCGCGCGCTTCACGGCCGACGATCAGGCGGGCGCCGAAGCGCTGATCGCTCGCATCGCCGCCGCGCTCGCGGGTTAAAGCTGCGTCAAAATGGGACGCGATCCGCACGGTTAACGGATTCGCGGAAAAGCGCCGATTTTGCTAACAGACTGTTAACCAAGCCATTGCCCCCACGGGCGATTCCGCTGGAACAGGGAGTTTAGCATGCGCACCGTTTTGTTGTTGGGGGCTGCCGCCGCATCGTTGCTGCTGGCCGGCCATGCGACCAGCGCCGAGGTCACCAAGACCCAGACCACCGTCGTCACGACCACCGACGAAGCGGCCCCGCGGCTCGACTATGAGGCGCCTTCCGCGCCCGATGTGCGCGTCTACACCGGCTATCCCGACCGGATGCCGAGCGAAGTCGAATATCGCCACATCGACGGCTACCAGTCCGAAGGCCGCTGGACGGGTACGTGGAACGGCACCTACGAAGATCGCGACGGCCGCCGTTACGAGGGCAGCTATGAAGGCAGCGTCGAGGGGCGCACCGGCGCCGACTATCCGCCGCCGCCCTATTATCAAGGCGGTTTCGATCCGCGCGAGGACATGGAAATGGGCCGTCGTTGCGGCCATGGCGGCGCGGCGACCGGTGCGGTCGTGGGCGGGATCGTCGGCGGTGTCGTCGGCAATCGCGTTGCCGGTCATGGCGACCGTACCGCCGGCACGCTGATCGGCGGCGGCGTCGGGGCGCTCGCCGGCGCAGCGGTCGGCAGCGAGGCGGACAAGAAAAAGTGCGACGAATGGTGGGCGCGGCGCGGCGGTGCCCATGGCGGCTATTATCCCGGCCATCCCGGCTATCCGGGCGGCTATGCCTATAGTTACGGCTATGGTTATGGCTATTACACGCCGGGCGTCGTCGTCACGACGATCATCAACGGCCCGCCGGTCGTCACCGAACGCGTCGTGACCACGACCAAGACCTATTATGAAAATGTGCCGGTGCGGAAACGCTATGTGGCCAAGCGGAAACCGAAACCCAAAGCCAAGCCGCGCTGCGTCTGCTGACGTGCCCTGAACTGGTCTGGTCGCCAGACTTGGCTTAGTGAGGCCCGCCGATCCGTCGAGGAACGGCGGGCCTTTCCTTTCGCCGCCCTTTCGCCACGGTTCAGCGGCGTGAAAGCATGGTGCGCCTAGATCATCGGGCGACGGCGGACGCCCCTGTCCGCGTTCTGGAGTGACTGAAATGCGCAAGATGACCGGCTTCACCGCAGCGGCGGCGGTTCTGGTTACGACGGTCGGGCTCAGCGCGACCCCCGCCGAAGCACGCGGACGCCACGGCGGCTGGCACAATCGCCACGACGACGGGATCGGCGCCGGCGAGATCATCGGCGGTATCCTGATCCTGGGCACGATCGCGGCGGTTGCCAGCGCGGCGAGCAAGCAAAGTCGCGAGACGCGCAACCGCGACTTTCGTTACGACCCGCCCTATCGCGACGATCGCGCGCAGGACGCCCCCGATTATCAGCGCCGCGACGATCGCGGTCCGGACGGATATGGCACCGGCGACGCCTATCGCGGCGGAGAGATCGAGCAGCGCGCGGCCGATGCCTGCGGCTGGGCGGCCGAGGGCGAAATGGGCGACGATGCCCGCGTCGAAAGCATCACCGACACGCGGCCCGCGAACGGTGGCGACGGCTGGTACGTCACCGGAAACATATCGCGCCCGGGCGGCGAGCTGCACAGTTTCGGGTGCAGCTATCGCGGCGGGCGCGTGGTCGACGTCAGCATCAACTGACCCCATTGCCATTGGATTTTCGGCCCTTCGCCAGCGATGGCGGAGGGCTTTTCTCTGCCCGCCTCCGTCAAGCTGAACCCACGCCGAACCAAGGCTGAACCGCAGATAAGCGCCGGGTTCAGCACCGCGTCACGGCGCCTTCGCTATCAAGGGGCATCGCAGGCCGCACGGGTGCCGCCTGCAGAATAGGAGACCGAACCATGGCGAAGAAGCCCATGAACTGGACCAAGGCCGCAATCGGGGCGGCCACCGCCGGCGCGATGTTGAGCGCCACCCCCGCGCTCGCGCGCGACCGGTACGATCACCGCGACCGCGACGGGATCGGTGCGGGCGAAATCATCGCCGGCGCCGTCGTCCTCGGCGGCCTCGCCGCCATCCTGTCGGCCGATAACGATCGTTACGACCGCTATGACCGCAACGATCGTCGCTATCGCGACCGGTACAATGATCCGCGATACGGCTATGGTTATGATTATGGCCGCTATGGCAACAGTCGCGCAGCGGTCGGCCAGTGCGTCCGTGCCGTCGAGCGCGGCACCAGCCGGTATGGCCGCACCGACGTGACGCAGGTCACGAGCATCGATCGCAAGCGCGACGGCTATCGCGTCAAGGGCCGCGTCGTCGTCAACGAAGGCTGGCGCGGACGCTGGGGCCGCGGCGGTTCCTATGATCGCGGCAAGTTCAGCTGCGACGTGCGGTATGGCCGCGTCGTCGACGTCGATTATTCGGGTCTGCGGTAACGCGGAGCCCCTTCTCCCGGCCCGCCCGCGCCTCGGCGTGCGGCGGGCCGCCTTGCACAAGAGCGTTGCCGGGCGCGGTTAACGCGGCGGTGGGCCGGAGGCGAGCGGCCCGGCCCACGCTCGGCAGGTCGCCAGAATATTCCCGCGTCAATTCAGATGCTTCGTGTCCGAAGCATATCGGTGGCGCCCGCACTCGGTCCGTCGCAAAAGTCGCGAAATCCGAAAAGACGCTATACGAAAATTTACCTTCTTTCGTTATGCGCGGAGATGGGACCACAATAACCGCCTGACGTGGGTGACAGGCGGCAGAAGCTTATTGGGTCGCCCATGCCGAATTTCGAGGCCGATACCGCCTCAACGGCTTCAGCCGAAAAGCGCCAACCGCGCCAGTCGCGACTGGTGAAGGCGTCGCTTGCGTGCGACCGCCTCGGGCGCTTCGATGTGACCCTGCGCAATATTTCCGAAACCGGCGTTGGCGGGCAGTCGCCGCATGTGCTGCAGGTTGGCGAGCGGCTGACCGTCTATCTTCCGGGTCATCAGCCGATGGAGGGCGTGGTCCGCTGGGTCAGCGACAAACGCTTCGGCCTGCAGACCGAACGGACGATCGAGCCGGCACGGCTGCGCGCGGCGCACGCCGATCAGCTCGTCGCCGCCGACAGCAAGGCCGAATTCCAGATCATGGCGCCGACGCAGATGTCGACCTGGCGCCCGGGACTGCGGCAGGTTTCGTCGCTGCCGGGTCATTACGGCAAACCGAAGATCTGACCCGCGCATCGCCGCGCCACAAAGGAAAACCGGCGCGGATCGCTCCGCGCCGGGTCCCCCGTTGATTGATTTTCGTCGGTAAAGCGCGTCAGGCGACCCGGCGCACTTCATTCCCTTCTTCGTCGATATCGCGCAGCACATAGCCGCGACCCCAGACCGTCTCGATATAATTTTCGCCGCCGCACGCGAGCGCGAGCTTCTTGCGCAGCTTGCAGATGAAGACGTCGATAATCTTCAATTCGGGCTCGTCCATGCCGCCATAAAGGTGGTTCAGGAACATTTCCTTGGTCAGCGTCGTGCCTTTGCGGAGCGAAAGCAGCTCCAGCATCTGATATTCCTTGCCGGTCAGATGGACGCGGACGCCATCGACTTCGACCGTCTTGGTGTCGAGATTGACCGCCAGCTTGCCCGTCTTGATGACGCTCTGGCTATGGCCCTTCGAGCGGCGGACGACGGCGTGGATGCGCGCGACCAGCTCGTCGCGATGAAAGGGCTTGGTGACATAATCGTCGGCGCCGAAGCCGAACGAGCGCACCTTGGAATCCATTTCCGAAATGCCCGAAAGGATCAGCACCGGCGTCTGCACCTTTGCGGTACGGAGCTTTTTCAGCACGTCATAGCCGTGCATGTCGGGCAGATTCAGGTCGAGCAGAATGATGTCGTAATCATAGAGTTTGCCAAGGTCCAAGCCCTCCTCACCCAGATCGGTGGTATAGACGTTGAAGCCTTCGGTCGTGAGCATCGTGTCGATCGCCTTCGCGGTCGTCGGCTCGTCCTCGATCAGCAGTACGCGCATTAGGCACCCCTTGACTGTTTCCCACGATGGACCCGCAACCCGTCCGCGGCTCCCTCGCAGTGCCACCAACGCCCCCGTTGCAGGGCTGGCGGAACATTAACCATGAAACTTGTGAAGGGAAAAGGTTAATTTTGATTTAACCCGCAGAAATCCACGAGTCGCGACCCGCGCAGCTGCGTTTCAGCGTATCGGCGAGATAGTCGGACAAGGCCCGTACCCGCGCCGGGCGGAGGCGCGACGGTGGCGACAACAGGTGCAGATAGGCCTGCGGCAGCGACCAGTCGGTCAGGATCGGAACGAGCCTGCCGGCGCGCAGTTCGGCGTCGATGATGAAGTGCGGCAGCACCGCGATGCCGCCCCCCGCGACCAGCATCGGCACGATCACATCGCCATTGTTCGTGAACAGCGGGCCTGCCGGAACGATCGTCGCTTCCTCGCCTTCGCGGTGGAAGCGCAGCGGCCGCGCCTTTTCGCGGTGGCCGTACCCAGCGAGCCGATGCCCCGCGAGTTCGAGCGGGTGGCGCGGCGTGCCGTGGCGCTCGAGATAGGCCGGGCTGGCGATCACCGACGTCGGGATCGGCACGATGGTGCGCGCGAGCAGGCTGCTGTCGTCGAGGCTGGCGACGCGCAGCGCGAGATCGAAACCTTCGGCGATCAGATCGTGGCGCGCATCGCTGAGCGTCAGTTCGATCTCGACCGCCGGATGCTCGGCCATGAAGGCCGCGAGCGGCGCGCCGAGCACCTTGATCCCGAAACTCATCGGCGCCGCGAGTCGGATCGGCCCTGCGAGGTCGAAGCGGTCGCCATGCGCCGCCTCGGTCGCGGCGGTCGCGGCGGCGACCATTGCCCGCGCCTCTTCGAGCAGCCCGGCGCCCGCCGTCGACACGGTCACCGACCGCGAACTGCGATGGAGCAAGGTGATCCCGAGCGATGCTTCGAGCCGGCTGACCGCCTTCGACACGCTGGCCTTCGACAGGCCGAGCGCGCTCGCCGCGGCGGTGAATCCGCCGCTGTCGGCCACCGCCACGAAGCAGGCCCAGCCTTCATAATCGGGAAGCGCCACAACATCCTCCAATTGGAAACGATAGGTTTCGATCTACGCTATTTCAGAAACAAATGCATCGCCTATCTTGGCCTCAACACGCCGCCCCCGATGTCCGGGATGGCGGCCAGAAAGGAGATGCCCGATGATCGACATTCGCAAGTTCGACACGCTGGGCCACGCCAATCACGGCTGGCTCGACGCCCGCCACCATTTTTCCTTCGCCGGCTATCACGATCCCGACCGCATGGGCTGGGGTGCGCTGCGCGTCTGGAACGACGATGCCATCGCGGCGCAGGCCGGCTTCCCGCCGCACCCGCACCGCGATATGGAAATCATCACCTATGTCCGCACCGGTGCGATCAGCCACCGCGACAGCATGGGCAACAGCGGCCGCACCGCGGCCGGCGATGTCCAGGTGATGAGCGCCGGCACCGGGGTGACGCACAGCGAATTCAACCTCGAGGACGAGGAAACCACGCTGTTCCAGATCTGGATCATCCCCGATCGCGATGGCGGCAATCCCGGCTGGGGCCAGCGCGAATTTCCGCAGGCCGACCGTTCGGGACGCTTCGTGACGTTGGCCAGCGGGATCGAGGGTGACGACGACGCGCTGCCGATCCGCGCCGATGCCCGGGTCGCGGCCGCGACCGTGACCGCGGGTAGCCGCGTCGCCTATGATCTGGGCGCTGGCCGCAACGCCTATCTGGTCGCCGCCAAGGGCCGAATCCGCATCAACGGACAGGATGCCGATCCGCGCGACGGCATCGCGATCCGCGATGTCGGAACGATCGAGGTCGAAGCGCTCGACGATGCCGAACTGGTGCTGGTCGACAGCCTCTGATCCCACCCCCTCGGGCCGCCGCCTGCCATCCCCCTCCCTTGCGGCGGCGGCCCACCCCTTCCCCTCCCGACTGAAAGGAAACCGAAGATGGCAAAGATTTTGGTGCTCTATTATTCGAGCTATGGACATATCGAGCAGATGGCCGACGCCGTCGCCGAAGGCGCGCGCTCCGCGGGCGCCGAGGTCGATATTCGCCGCGTCGCCGAAACCGCGCCCGAGGCGGTGGTGAAGGCCGCCGGCTTCAAGACCGACACCGCGCATCCGCTGCTCGGTGATCCCAAGCAGCTTGCCGACTATGACGCGATCGTCGTCGGTTCGCCGACCCGCTTCGGCCGCATGGCCAGCCAGATGGCGAGCTTCTGGGACACCGCCGGCGGCGTCTGGGCGCAGGGTCTGCTTACCGGCAAGGTCGGCGCGGCCTTCACCTCGACCGCGTCGCAGCATGGCGGACAGGAAACCACGCTGTTCAGCATCCTGACCAACCTCCTCCACTTCGGCATGACGATCGTCGGACTGGACTATGGTTATGCCGGGCAGATGGGCGTCGATGAAGTCAAGGGCGGTGCCCCCTATGGTGCGACGACGCTCGCCGATGGCGACGGATCGCGCCAGCCGAGCGAAGCCGATCTCGGCGGTGCCCGCTATCTGGGCGAACGCGTCGCGAAAACCGCGGCGAAGCTCGCGGCCTGACCCCGATGCGCCGTCTGCCGAGCCTCTTCCTCTCCCACGGCTCGCCGATGATGGCGCTCGAGCCCAGCCCGGCGCGGGACTTCCTCGCCGGGCTGGGCGCCCGCTTGCCGCGTCCGCGCGCGATCCTGGTCGTCTCGGCGCATCACGATGCACGGTTCGAGGGCGGCCAGGCGACGGTCACCGCCTCGCCCGCGCCGCCGACGATCCATGATTTCGGCAATTTCCCCCAAGCGCTGTTCGACATGCGCTATCCCGCACCGGGCGATCCGGCGCTTGCGCAGCGGGTCGTGGACCTGCTCGCCGCTCATCGCCTCGCCGTCGCCGCCGATCCCGACCGCGGGCTCGATCATGGGGCCTGGGTGCCCCTGTCGCTGGTCTATCCCAAGGCCGATATTCCGGTGGTCCAGCTTTCGATCGCCTCGCATGCGCCGCCCGAATGGCATTATGCGCTGGGCCGTGCACTCGCGCCGCTTCGCGATGAGGGCGTATTGCTGATCGGTTCGGGCAGCATCACGCACAATCTTCGCGCACTTTTTTCGGCGCGCCTGCCGATCGACGCACCCGCGCCCGCATGGGTCACCGGCTTCACCGACTGGGTGGCCGGACATATGGCGGCGGACGCCGTCGACGAGGTGCTGCACGCTGTAGAACGCGCGCCGCATGGCCGCGACAACCATCCGACGATGGATCATATCCTGCCCTTGTTCGTCGCGATGGGTGCGGGTACGGCAGCGGACGGCCTGCACGCCGCACGGCTCCATGCCAGCACGACCTATGGCCTGCTGGCGATGGACGTTTACGCTTTCGGCGAAGGGGCGGCCCGCCTATAGGCGAGAGATGCTTCTTTCCGACCATATTCTCTTCCTCGATGGCGAGGCGCTTGTCGTCGACAAGCCCGAAGGCCTGCCCGTCGATCCGCCGCGCGACGGCAGCCTCAGCCTCGAAAACCATCTCGACGGCCTGCGCTTTGGCTTCAAGCGCTGGCCGCTCGCCGTTCACCGGCTCGACCGTGACACCTCGGGTTGCCTGCTGCTCGCGCGCAATCCCAAGGCGCACGGCCGTTTCACCCGCGCTTTCGAGGGGCGCGAGGTCGAAAAACAATATCTCGCGATCATCGACGGCGTGCCTGATGGCGATGGCGGCACCATCGACCTGCCCCTCGCGAAGACGTCGACCGCGGAGACCGGCTGGCGCATGGTTGTCGATCCGAATGGCAAGCCATCGGTATCGCACTGGGAAAAGCTTGCCGTCGTCGACGGGCGGGCGCTGCTGCGTTTCCGTCCCGAAACCGGCCGCACCCATCAGCTTCGCGTCCATGCGCTCGAGGGGCTGGGTCTGCCGATCGCCGGCGATCCCGTGTACGGCAACGGCCGCGGCAAGGACCGCACCCTGCTCCACGCCGAGCGGTTGGTGGTAAAACGTGACGTCAAGCCGTCAATAATTGCCGAAGCCCCCTTCCCCGCGCGCTTCGCCGCGCTCGGCTTTTCGCCACCCGAAGGCGCCGCCCCGACCCGTGGCTGACATTCCCGAAGCCGCGATTTCGGAAAAATTCCTAGCCGGCACCGGGCCGGGCGGCCAGAATGTCAACAAGGTCGCGACCGCGTGCCAGCTTCGCGTCGATGTGTTCGCTCTCGGCCTCCCGCCCGACGCCTACCGCCGGCTCAAGACGCTCGCGGGAAGCCGGATGACGGCGGCGGGAGAACTCGTGATTCTCGCGCGCAGCTATCGCACCCAGGAAGCCAACCGCGCCGATGCGCGCGCGCGGCTGAACGAGCTCGTCGATGCGGCGCTGGTTCGGCCTGAAAAGCGGATCAAGACAAAGCCGAGCAAGGCGGCCAGGGCGCGCCGCGTCGACGGCAAAAAGGCGCGCAGCGCGGTCAAATCGATGCGCGGACGCGTGCGATCGACCGACTAGGGCCGGGCGCGCATGCACCTCTATCGCCTCGACGTGACCGCCGAAATCGCCGCGCAGGCGATCGGTGCCGATTCAGGGCGCGATCCCTGGGCCCGCGGCTATGTCACCCCCGGACGCCCGGCGCCGGTGGTCGTCGGCGACGGAAGCGCGCAGAGCCGCCCGTGGCTGCGCCCCAAGCTGTGGGGCGTCCCGCCGCCGCCGCGCGGCGACCAGCCGGTGACGACGGTGCGCAACCTTTCGAGCCCCTTCTGGATCGGCACGCTGCGTCATCCCGAACTGCGCTGCCTGATCCCCGCGACCCGTTTCGCCCTGTGGTCGGGGACGGCCGGCGCGCGGCAACAGCTGTGGGCCGCGCCCGCCGACCAGCCGGTCTTCGCCTTTGCCGGCATCCATCGCCAGGGCGAGGATTGGCCGAGCTTCGCGATCCTGACCGTCGAACCGAACCGCCTGCTTAGCCATCACGGCGCGCAAGCGATGCCGGTCATCCTCCGCCCCGGCGATTATGCGCGCTGGCTGACCGCCGACTGGCGCGACGCGGCCAGCCTCGTCCGTCCCTTTCCGGGGCAGGAGATGACGCTGGCCGAAGACCCCATGGTATAGGCGACTTTCACCAATTCCGTCGACTTTGCGTTCACCAGCGCGGCGCTAAAAATGCGAATCGATAATCCGACCAGTGGGATTGAATACAGTGGCCAACGCCTGCACGACCGACACCGAAGAGCTTTCGCCGCAAGCGCGCCGCGCCGAACGCGCCACCGTCCGCGGGCGCGCGCGCTATCGCGAAGCGGGCTTCAACCCATTCGACGTCGAACTGTTCGACCTGTCGTCGACGGGCTTTCGCATGATCACCTTTTCGCGGCCGCAGATCGGCAAGCAGATATGGGTCAACCTGCCGGGCCTGCAGCCGCTCGAAGCGGTGATCCGGCGCGCCGACGGCAACAGCTTCGGCTGCGAATTCGTCTACCCGCTCCACCCCTCGGTGGCGGCGCACATGCAGTCGAAACTGCGCTAAGCTTCCGGCTTCTCCGACTTTTCCAATATATGCTTCCACTCGTCGGGCGTCACGCGCCCGACCGACAGGCGCGACAGGCGGATAAGGTCCATGTCGGCAAGCTTGGGGTCGGCCTTGATCGCCGCCAGCGTCACCGGATGCGCGAGCGGGCGCACGGGCGCGACGCGCACGATGACCCACGGCGATCCTTCCTCGGCGGTTGGGTCGGGCGCGCTTTCCTCGGTAATGCGCATGATCCCCACGCATTCCTTGCCGATATTGCTGTGATAGAACAGCGCCTCGTCGCCGACCTTCATCGCCATCATGTTCAGCTTGGCGCTGTGGTTGCGCACGCCGTCCCACATCCCCGTGCCGTCCTTGACCAGGTCGTCCCAGCCATAGACGTCGGGTTCGGATTTCATCAGCCAATATTGCTTGCCCATGGCGGGGGCCTAGCCCAGCGCGCGCCGACGCGAAAGCATCCTTTTCCTCTTTCGCAACCGCCCCGACCCGCCTAAATCCTGATTCATGTCAAAGACGCGCCCCGGCGGGACCGGCATGGCGCGCCACAGCACCAACAAATGGACACCCCCTTATGACCGCTGCCGTTCCCGTTATTTCCATGTCGCTGTCCGACGATCGCTTCGCCCAGGATTTCGGCGGATCGTTCGAACGCTTCGGGTTCGCGATGATTACCGATCACGGCATCGATCCGGCGCTGATCGACGATGCCTGGACAAAAGCGAAGGAATTTTTCGCGCTCCCCGAAGCGGCGAAGCGGGCCTATCATATCGCGGGCGGCGGCGGCGCGCGCGGCTACACCCCTTTCGGCACCGAAATCGCGAAGGGCGCGAAGGAAGTCGACCTCAAGGAATTCTGGCATGTGGGCCGCGACCTGCCCGCCGGCCACCCGCTCGCCGCGCAACAGCCGAACAATGTCTGGCCGGCCGAAGTCGCGGGTTTTCGCGAGATCTATGACCGACTGTTCGCCGAATTCGACCGCGTCGGCGGCAAGCTGCTCTCCGGGATCGCGCGCTACCTTGGCCTCGCCCCCGATTTCTTCGACGACACGGTGAAGGACGGCAACAGTGTGATGCGCCTGCTGCATTACCCGCCCGTCGAAGGCCCGGCGAAGGGCATCCGCGCCGAGGCGCATGAGGATATCAACACGATCACCCTGCTGCTCGGTGCCGAGGAAGCGGGCCTCGAAATCCTCGACAAGGATGGGAGCTGGCTTCCGGTATCGCCGCCCGCGGGCGCCATGGCGGTCAATGTCGGCGACATGTTGCAACGGCTGACCAACAACCGCCTGCCCTCGACCACGCACCGCGTGCGCAATCCCGACGCCGGCCGCGCCAGCGTTGCGCGCTATTCGATGCCCTTCTTCCTGCACTTCCGTTCGGACTATCCGATCGTGACGCTGGATAATTGCATCGATGCCGAGCATCCGAACCTGTATCCGACGCCGATCACCGCCGACGAATATCTGCAGGAACGGCTCCGCGAAATCGGGCTGAAGAAATAGAACCGGGCCGCGGCCGCCCCGTGGGGCCGGCCGCGCGTCTCGCTATTTTCCGGCCTTGTCGCTGATCGCCCGGATCACTAGCGCCTTGTCGTCGACAAGATAGCGCTTGGCGAGCGCTTCAAGCTCGGCCGGCGTCGCAGCCTCGACTGCCGCGATGCCGTTGCGGCTGCGGTCGAGCCGGTCGGCGCGGCTCGTCGCCTCGGCGACATAGGCCAGCCAATAGGCATTTTCGCGCCGCGCCTTGGTCATCGCCTCGACCAGCGGCTTGCGCGCGCGGTCGAGCGTGTCGGCATCGACGGGTTTGTCGCGCAATTCCTTGGCGATCGCGAAGATCGCGGCGCGCGTCGTCGCCAAATCCTTGTAGTCGACATTGCTTGCGGCGACGAGCCAGCCATAGCCCGGATATTCGTCCGACAGGCTGGCTCCCGCCGACGGGCTGTAGGTTTCGCCCAGCTTTTCGCGCAGTTCGTCGGTGAGCATGAGCTGCATCACGCGCGACAGCAGGTTGAGGCGCATCGCCTCGGTCAGGTCGCTGTCGTCGCGCGCCGGCCAATAGACGCGCAGTTCGGCCTGGTCGGCCGGCCCCTTGTGGATCAGCGTGCGCTCGCTGTGATCGACCGGATAGTCGCGCTTGCGCGCGTCGCTGTGCGGATCGAACGCCGCGCGGCGTTCGGGCAGCGCGCCGAAGGTCGCCGCAATCGCGTCGATCGCCGCCTGTTCGTCGATATCGCCGACGACGCCGATCTCGATCGCGCCATGATCAAAGCTGTCGGCGACCGCCGCTTTCAATTTGCTCCAGTCGAGTGCCATCATCGTCGCAAGCGGCGGCGTCTCCTCGCGCGGGTCGCCATTGGCAAGGATGCCGGCGCTGTCGCGCGCCATCACCGCGCCCGGCGTCGCATCATTGGCGGCATATTGCTGCGGCAGATAGCGACGGATCAGCGCGAGCCCGTCGGCGCGGTAGCCGGGGTGCGTCAGATAAGCCGCCATCAGTTCGGCCTGCGCCGCGAAATCGTCGGGCGAGGTGACCGCTTTGCCCCCAAAGGCATCGGTATCGACGCCGAAGCTGGGGCTGACCGTCTTGCCCGCAAAAATGGTGCGCAGATCGTCGAGGCTATGCGCCTCGAGCCCGCCGAGGCTGATCGATCCCGCAAGCGCGACCTTGGTCGGGTCGTCGCGCGTCGCGAGCAGCGTCCCCCCGTCGACGCGCACCGACAGATAGACCTTGTCCTTCTGGAAATCGGTCTTCTTGATGTTGAGCATCACATTGTTGGCGAAGCGGATGCGCCGGATGCCGAGGTCGTCGATGCGATCATCGCTGACGACCGTGCCGGGCGTGCCGAAATTGTCATAGGCAAAGGCCGCGCTCCGTGCCTGCGCCGGGGGCGTCACCGCGACCGCGCGCGCCGTGTCGAGCGCGGCAAGGATCGCCTTGTCGCCGCCCTCGACGGGCGTCTTGGCAGTGACGCGCGCGAGCGGCGGGCTGAAGCCCTCCATCCGATTGCGGAAGGCCGCACTCACCGCATCGGCCGACAGCTGCGGCGCGACGGCATCGAACAGCGCCTGCGAGGTTTCGGGACGCACGACGACATAATCGCCGTCGGACGCGTCGACCAGCACATCGGCGAGCGCGTCGCTCCGCCGGGTCGTCACGCCGGCGACGGCATTCTTGAGCGCGGTGCGCCGATTGGCGATCTGTTCGTTGACCTCGGCCTGGGTGAAGCCGAACTGGACGGCGCGGCGCAGCTCGCGCTCGATCAGGCCGAGTGCCTCCGTCCACGCCCCTTCCTTGGCGATCGCCCCGACCGTAACCTGATCGAAGACCTTCCACCCGTCGGCTTCACTGAAATAGCCCGCGAGGATCGGAGAATTCTCGTCGAGCGCAATCTTGGCTAGCCGGCGGCTCAGGATCGCTTCGCCGATATCTTCGGCTAGCTTGCGCGCGCGCTTCGCCTTGGTGTCGGCTTGCTGCACCCAGGGTTTGAAGCTGGCGATCGTCACCGAATCCTGGATCGCCGGATCGACGAAGGATTCGGCGGCGACAGGGCGCTTGAAATCGAGCGTCCCGATGTCGGGATCAGCACCAGCCGGTCCGCGGCCCTGCCAGTCGGCGAAGCGCGCCTTGATCTTCGCCTCGACCGCGGCGGGATCGAAATCGCCGACCATCACCAGCGTCGCCCGTTCGGGCCGGTAATAGCGATCGTAAAGGTCGCGCAGGCGCGATGCGGGGGCGGTACGGATCACCTCTTCGGTACCGATCGGCATCCGGTTCGCGACCGTCATCCCCTTCATCTGGAAACCGAGCTGATCGACGATGTTGCGCAGCTGATAGGTATCCCGCGCGCGGCGCTCCGACAGGATGACACCGCGTTCGCGGTCGACCGCGGCGGGGTCGATCGTCAGTTCGCTCGCGGTTTCCCGCATCAGCATCAGCCCGGTGTCGATCAGATCGTCCGACGCGTTGGGCAGATCGAGCTGGTAGACCGTCTGATCGAAGCCGGTCGAGGCGTTGGTATCGGCCCCAAAGGCCAGCCCCTTCCTTTCGAGCAGCTTGATCATCTCACCCTCGGGCACATGGGTCGAGCCGTTGAACGCCATATGCTCGATGAAATGCGCCAGCCCGCGCTGATCCTCGGCTTCGGCAAAGCTGCCGACGTCGAAACGCATGCGCAGGACGACGCTGTCCTTCGGGGTGCTGTTCTTCAACAGCGCATATTTCATCCCGTTGGGAAGAACGCCGAAGACGATATTTGAATCGACGGGCACATCGCTGGCCGCGAAATTCCAGGCCTTGGCCGCGGCGGTCTGCGGATTGACCGGAACGACCTGCGCTGCGGCGGGGGCGGCGGCGGGTTTCGCGAGAACCGGCGATATGCTGACGGCGATAAGGGCAAGGGGCGAGAGCGCGGTCGAGATGCGCCAGAAAATGGTCCGCTTCATGGCGACCGGTCTGACCGCCCCATATGGGGCGGTCAAGCCCGCATCAGCTTGCGATGCCGATGCTTTCGACCGGCGACATGTCGGGTCGACCAGCCGCCTTTGCTGCATAGAGGGCGCGGTCGGCGGTGTCGAAAAGCCGGCGCGCGCTGCCACCGTCGCCGGGCCAGTTGGCGACGCCGACGCTCGCGCCGACGCGCAATGGCTGGCCGCCGATGCGGTAGGGCGCGACGAGCGCGGCGAGCAGATGATCGGCAAGCGCGGTGGCAAGCAGCGGTGAACGGCGCGGCACCAGAATGGCGAATTCGTCACCCCCCTGCCGCGCGACCAGCGCATGATCGCCGCACGCCCGGCGCAGCCGCGCCGCGACTTCGCACAGCAATTGATCGCCGGCGGCATGGCCGTGCCGGTCGTTCACCGGCTTGAAGCCGTCGAGATCGAGCAGCGCGATCGCGAATATCTCGCCATCCGCCGCGCGCGCGATTTCTTCCTCCAGCCTCAGGTCGAACGCACGCCGGTTGGGCAGCCCGGTCAGCGCGTCGCTATGCGCCAGATCGCGCATCTGCCGCTGCAATTCCAGCAGGTCGACAAGCTGGCCATGCTGCTGAAGGATCATGCGCACCAGGAACATCGTCGCGACGACCAGGCTGGTGCCCGCCGCAATCTCGGGCGCGTGGCCGGAGGTCAGCATCAGATAGGCGATCGGCACCATCCCGATGCCCAGATTGAGCAGCGCTGCAAAGCGCGTCGATGACAGGCAATAGGCGGTCGCCAGCGACCCCATCGCCATGATCATCGCATAATAGCTGTGATTTTCGGGCGGCGCGGCGAGCCAGTTGACCACCGTCCAGCTGCTGCACATCGCGCCCATCGTGCCCGACACCCACGCTGCCTCGACGATCACCCGCCGCGCGCGCCGCGGGCTCATGCGCCGGCCACGATAATGCATCTGCGCAGCGAAGCCGAGCAGGCACACCGCCGCCAGAACGACCGGAAAGCCGATCCGGATGATCGGATGGACGCTCGGCATGCCGCCATAGATGGCGGTCGGCGTCGTCGCCGCGAGCATCAGAAAAAGCATCGGGGTCAGCGTCTCGATACGATTGGCGCGCAGAATCGCGACATCGTCCCGGATCGCGTCCGGCAATGGCGGAAAAAAGCGCCGCCGCATCCATGCTATAACCCCCGTCATTCCGGCTGGGTATCAAGCGGGAGTAAAGCATGCGTTAAACAAAGGAAGGATTGTTTTTCATCGCCCTAACCGGGCCGCCCCCTCCCTGCGGCATGCCAAAAATTAACCATGTTCTGCGATCCCTCGCGCCGCGTTCATGTCGCAGGAGCTTTCGCATGTCCTTCCCTTCGCCCGATTTCACCGCCCCCAGCCAGATCGACGGCGCAATCCTTCCGCCCGCCGCACCCAGTCTGCCGCAGCAGGACACGCCGGCGGAGCAGGCCGCGCGTGCCGCGCAACTCGCTGCGACGCGGCAGGTCTATATGTGGACGACCGACGAGCCGTCGCTTCCCGGCGTTCCGCTCGCGACCGATGTGCCCAAACAGGATATGCCGACGATCGCCTGGTTCGCGATCCTGATCGGCGTCGGGCTGGCGATCGTGCGCAATGCACTCGCGGTGAAGCTGGACGGCGTCGACAAGGGCGAACTCGATACCCCGCGCAGCACCTATGAAGCCGCGCTGGCCGAATGCGACGCGATCGAGCTGTCGACCGCGCGCATCGCGGCGGGCCATGCGATGAAGGATGGCACGTCGCTCCTCGGCCATTTCGTCGATGAGGTCGAACATGTCGTGGCCGCGGTCGAAGCCGACACGCAGCTTGCGAAGCTGGAGGCGCATCGCCAGCGGATCGAAGCGCTGATCAAGGTCAGCGCGGCCGAAGTGGCGGGCCTCGGGGGAAGCGCGCCGCGCAGTCTCGACGCTTATCGCGCCCTGTTCCGGACGCTGCCCGTTCCCGGTGTCGCCTATGATTTTCAGGACGATGCCTGTTTCGCGCGGCTGCGCGTTCAGGGACCGAACAATATGCTGATCGCCGCGGCGGGCGACGCGCTCCCGACCAATTTCCCGCTCAGCCCCGCGCGCTATGCCGCGGTGGTCAATGGCGACACGCTGGACGCCGCGCTTGCCGAGCGCCGGCTGTTCCTGCTCGACTATGCCGAACTCGCAGTGCTGACGCCGGGCACCTACGGCAGCCTTGCCAAATATGTCTGGCAGCCGATTGCGCTGTTCGCGGTGCCGCCGGGCGGATCGGCACTCGTTCCGGTCGCGATCCAGTGCGGGCAGGATCCCGCGCTGCATCCGATCTTCACGCCCTCGGCCGCCGCCGATGCGCAATGGGGCTGGGAGATGGCGAAGCTGGTCGTTCAGGTCGCCGACGGCAATTATCACGAACTCTTCACGCATCTGGCGCGCACTCATCTGGTGATCGAGGCTTTCGCGGTCGCCACGCACCGCCATCTGGCCCAGGCGCATCCGCTATGGGCGCTGCTCGTTCCGCATTTCGAAGGGACGCTGTTCATCAACGATCAGGCCGCGACCTCGCTGATCGCCGCGAACGGGCCGATCGACCATATTTTCGCAGGCACCATCGCATCGAGCCAGGCCGCGGCGGCCGACGACCGACTGGCCTTCGACTTTTACGGCAAGATGCTGCCAGCCGATCTGGCCGCACGCGGCGTCGGGACCGGATCGACGCTCGCCGACTATCCTTATCGCGACGACGCGCTGCTGGTGTGGAATGCGATCCGCGAATGGGCGCGCCAATATGTCTGGCTCTATTATACCGACGATAACGCGGTTGTCGGCGACACCGAACTCGCCGCCTGGGCCGACAGCCTGGCCGGCGAAGCGCGGATCAGCGGCTTCGGCCCGATCGCAACGCGCGACCAGCTTGCCGATGTCTGCACGATGGTGATGTTCACCGCGAGCGCGCAGCATGCCGCGGTGAATTTCCCGCAAAAGGACATCATGGCCTTTGCGCCCGCCGTCACCGGTGCGGCGTGGCAGGCGGCACCCGACCGCGAGCGCGGACTGGACAAGCCGGGCTGGCTCGCGATGATGCCACCGATGGCGCTGGCGCTCGAACAGCTCAACGTGCTCGAACTCCTGGGTTCGGTGCATTACCGCCCGCTCGGCGACTATCGCAGCAACAGCTTCCCCTACCCGCCCTGGTTCCAGGACCCGCGCGTCACCGCGCCCGAGGGGCCGCTCGCGTGGTTCAAGGGGGCGCTGGCCAATGTCGAAACCGCGATCGCCGCGCGGAACGCGCAGCGGCGGCAGCCCTATCCCTATCTGCAACCCAGCCTAATTCCGACGAGCATCAATATCTGAGGCAGCGTCAACGACAAAACTTCGTCATGGCGAGCCCGGCAAGGCCGGGTGAAGCAATCCAGAGCGGTTTACGCGCGCTCTGGATTGCCGCGTCGCCCTCGGCTTTTCGCTATGGTGCCGCTGTAAACGCTCAGGCGCGCGCGGAGTCGGGGCGGCCTTAGCTGCCCTTCTTCTTGCGGTGCGTTTCGAGGTCGAGCACCGCATTGTCGCCGCCTTCGGGCATCAGGCCAAGGCGCCGCGCAACTTCCTGATAGGCTTCGACTTCGCCGCCGAGGTCGCGGCGGAAGCGATCCTTGTCGAGCTTTTCATTGGTGTTCATGTCCCACAGGCGGCAGCCGTCGGGGCTGATTTCGTCGGCCAGGATGATGCGGCTGTAATCGCCGTCGTAGAGCCGTCCGAATTCGAGCTTGAAGTCGACGAGGCGGATGCCGACCGCCGCGAACATGCCGCTCATGAAATCATTGATGCGGATCGCCATGTCCTGAATGTCGTGCAGTTCGTCCTGGCTGCACCAGTTGAAGCAGGCGATATGTTCTTCGGCGACCAGCGGATCGCCAAGCGCATCGTCCTTGTAGCAATATTCGATCAGCGTGCGCGGCAGCGGTGTTCCTTCCTCCAGCCCGAGGCGCTTCGACAGCGTGCCCGCCGCGACATTGCGCACGATCACCTCGATCGGGACGATCTCGACTTGACGGATCAGCTGTTCGCGCATGTTGAGGCGGCGGATGAAGTGCGTCGGCACGCCGATATTGCCGAGCAGCGTGAAGACATGCTCCGAAATCCGGTTGTTGAGCACGCCCTTGCCGTTGATCGTGCCGCGCTTTTGCGCGTTGAACGCGGTCGCATCATCCTTGAAATACTGGATCAGCGTGCCCGGTTCGGGGCCTTCGTAAAGGATTTTCGCTTTGCCTTCGTAGATCTGGCGGCGACGGGCCATGGCGCAAACACTTTCTGCCGGAACCAAAAGAATGACCCCGGCGAAAGCGACTCAGACAGAGCCGCGGCGCCGGGGCGATGGCGGCCCTATAGCGGCAAAGTGACGGCGCGTCACCCGTCCGTGTCGCGGGCCGGCCAAGCCTAAAACCGCATCTTTACGCTTACGTCCACGTAAACTTATGCTTGCACTCGCACGCCGCGCTTGCGACGCTGGGGCGAAGCAAGGGAGAGAGCCATGGGTTTCGAACAGATTCGTCTCGACAAGCATGAGGGTATCGCGCTGCTGACCCTCTATCGCCCCGACCGCATGAACGCCTTCACCGGCGAGATGATGCAGGAAATCATTACCGCGCTCGACGAATGCGATGCCGATGATGGCGTCCGCGCGGTGATCTTCACCGGTCACGGCGAAAAGGCCTATTGCGCAGGCGCCGATCTGGGCGCGGGCGCCGCGACCTTCGATTATGACAAGCGCGCCGACAAGCAGGCGCTGCTGCCCGACGGCACCCCGGCCAGCCCGATCGGCGAAGACGGCACGATCAACTGGTCGCACCCGCTGATCCGAGATGGCGGCGGCCGCGTGTCGATGCGCATATTCGAAGCGAAAAAGCCCGTCCTCGGCGCCATCAATGGCGCCGCAGTCGGCATCGGCGCGACGATGACGCTGTCGATGGATGCCCGGCTGGCGAGCGACAATGCCCGCTACGGCTTCGTCTTCGCGCGCCGCGGCATCGTCCCCGAAGCGGCATCGAGCTGGTTCCTGCCGCGCCTCGTCGGCATCCAGACCGCGCTCGACTGGTGCTATTCGGGCCGGCTGATCCCCGCCGCCGAAGCGCATGAAAAGGGGCTGGTCCAGTCGGTCCATACGCAAGGCGAGCTGGTCGACGCTGCGATCGCCAAGGCGCGCGAGCTGACCGGCGACAGCGCTCCGGTATCGGTCGCGCTGACGCGGCACATGATGTGGCGGATGCTCGGCGCCCCGCACCCGATGAGCGCCCACCGCTGGGACAGCCGCGTGATCTTCGCCCGCGGCCGCAGCCCCGATGCAGCGGAAGGCGTGACCAGCTTCCTCGAAAAGCGCGCGCCCAACTTCACCGCCAGCGTCTCCAATGACTATCCAGCGTTCGGGGAGTTCGAGGACGCACCGCCCTATAGCTGAGGCGACAGGCACGTCGTGTCAGGGCCGTTCGGGCTCTGACCCCGGCGTTCCGGCGCTAGCCCCAGCACGCGTACCATCGCCATTTGATGCCGCCGACCGGCTGCAGAATGTCGGTGAGATTCATGCAAATTCTCCCACCGCGGCGCGGGATCGAACTCAGCCGATGGGGGTTGGTATAGCAGCGCGGGCACCGAGGGGGAGCGGTTCATTCTCCTGTCATCCACCCGCCGCATAAATGAGTCTGGCGCGCTTCGAGCGAAGCACCGGGCCAAAGTGGGAGCATGAACATGAGCATTTTCAGCAAGATAAAAGACGCGATCTTCGGAAAGAAGGCCGAAGTCGCTACCCCCGCTCCAGCGACACCGGCAGCCCCCGCCGAGGTACCCGCTGGCCCGGCCGCGGCCGCGGCGCCCACTGCCCCGATCAGCGAAGTCGATGTCGAGGCGATCCTCGCCACCGAAGCCGCCAAAGTGGCACAGCCGCTCAGCTGGCGCACTTCGATCGTCGACCTGATGAAGCTGCTCGACATCGATTCGAGCCTCGCCAATCGCAAGGAGCTGGCGCAGGAACTGGGCTATACCGGCGAACTCAACGGCAGCGCCGAAATGAATATCTGGTTGCACAAGGCCGTGATGCGCGAACTTGCGGCGAACGGCGGCAAGGTTCCAGCCGACCTGACCGACTGACAAAGCGCCGATAATTTTCGACCGGGGCCGGGCGCACGGGGTGCGTTTCCGGCCCCTTTCGATTGACCCGGGGCCGCAGCGGCTCCAAATGATTTCTTCAGAAACGAGAATATCCAGGGGAGCCGCCGAATGCCCGAAGCCTTTGCCACGCCCGTCAGCCGCCGTCAGACGATTGCTACCCTAGGCGCCGGGGCCGCGGGGCTGGCCTTGGCTGCTCCGGCCCGCGCCTTCGCGTCCGCGGTCAGCGGCGATGGCGCGGCGGGCGCCGACGCACTGCTGACCTCGATCGCCGACAATCTCCTCGCCCATTCGCCCGAAGGTGCTACCTCGCTCGGCATCGATACCGGCGCGCGCGCCGCGATGCGGGCGCAGCTCGGCGATCGATCGGCGGCGGGGCAGCAGGCTCTGGCGGCGACGCTGAAGGCCGATCTGGCGCGCGTTCGCGCCTTCGACACGGCAGGGCTCGACCATGCGACACGGACCAGCCTTGCGGTCGTCGACAGCGCCTATGACGTCGCGCTCGCCGGCTTCGCGCAGCCCTATGGCGATGTCGCGGTGGGCGGTTGGCGCAACACGCCCTATGTCGTCATCCAGAATGTCGGCGCCTATCTCGACGTGCCGAAATTTCTCGACAGCGACCATCCGGTCAAGGCCAGCGCCGACGCCGAGGCCTATCTTGCCCGCCTCGCCGCCTATCCCGCCGCGCTCGACGGCGAAACCGAACGGCTCAAGGCTGCCGCCGCCCAAGGCCTCATCGCCCCGGCCTTTCTGATCGACAAGGCGGTCAAGCAGTTGGAGGCGAGCCTTGCCGACGCCCGCGAAGGCGGCGGGCTGGTCGAGAGCCTCGCGTCCCGGACGCGCGAACAGAATATTGCGGGGAACTGGGGTCCGCGCGCCGAGACGATCACGCGCGAGACGGTGGTACCGGCGCTCGAACGCCAGCTTGCCGAACTCAAGGCGCAGCAGCCAAAGGCGACGATGGACGCGGGCATGTGGGCGCGTCCGCACGGCGACGAATTCTATGCCTGGGCGCTGCGCGCATCGACCACGACGCGGATGACCCCCGATGAGGTTCACAAAATGGGTCTGGAGCAGCTCGAAGAGCTGCACGGGCGGATGGACCCGATCCTTCAGAAGCTCGGTTATACGCAAGGGTCCGTCGGCGACCGGATGAACGCTCTGGCGAAAGACCCGCGCTTCAAATTCCCCGACAATGACCAGGGCCGGGCCGAGATCGTCGCCTATATCCAGAGCTGGCTGAACAAGATTCGCGCCCAGCTGCCGCGCGCCTTCCGCACGATGATGAAGGGCAATGTCGAGGTGAAGCGCCTGCCGCTCGCCGAAGAACCTGGCGCGCCCGCGGCCTATGGCGGTGCCGGATCGATCGACGGATCGATCCCCGGCCGCTTCTGGATCAACCTGCGCACGACCGATCTGCACAGCAAATATTCGCTCCCCGACCTCGCGATGCACGAGGCGATCCCGGGCCATGCCTGGCAGGGCGAATATGCCAACAAGATGCCGCTGATCCGCTCGATGCTCGCCTTCAACGCCTATTCCGAGGGCTGGGCGCTCTATGCCGAGCAGCTTGCCGACGAGCTGGGGCTTTACGACGATTTCGAGGTCGGACGGCTCGGCTATCTTCAGTCGATCGCCTTTCGCGCCTGCCGCCTCGTCGTCGATACGGGGATCCACGCGAAGCGCTGGACGCGCGAGGAGGGCGTGCGCTTCTTCGTCGAACGCAATGGATCGAACCCGCTGGAGGTCGCGAGCGAAGTCGATCGCTATTGCAGCTGGGTCGGGCAGGCCTGCGGCTACAAAGTCGGCCACAGCGAAATCGTCCGCCAGCGCGGCCGCGCACAGACCGCGCTCGGTGCGAAGTATGACCTGCGCGATTTCGACGACACCGTCGTGCTCGGCGGTAATGTGCCGCTCGACGTTCTCGCGAAAAATGTCGACGAATATATCGCGGAAACGAAGGGATAGTGCCCGGAAAAAGGCAAGGCGATCCTTCGCTGACGCTATCGCCGACGGTAGGCGGACCTGACGGGTTCGCCTATTTCTTCCCGAACAGCGAGCCTGCGATGCCGCCCAGGTCGTTGAGCGGGTTGCCGTCGCGATCGCGGTCGAGCGCACCGAGAATGCCGGCGCCGCCGTCCTGCTGGACCATCTGCGCAAAGCGACCGAGCGAGCCTTCTCCGCCAATCTGGCCGATGATCTCCTGCAACTTGTCGAGCGGCAGGCCGGTGGTCGCGGCAGCGCCTTCGGCGGTGTCACCCTGCATCGGGTGATGCTTGGCGAGCGCGGCAATCGCCGATTCGACATGCTCGGGCGACAGACCGACCTTGGCGGCAAGGTTGGCCACCGTGTCGTTTCCGGAAATCTGTCCGAGAATATTGTCCAAGATGCTCATGGCTGCGCTCCTTCGCTTCGAGTCGGAACCGACGCTATCACGGCGCAGGCAGCGGCGCGAGGTCCGGCGGGACGAACCCGCGCCGCGCCGGCACCGAAAAGAGCAGGTCGCGGCTGTAGAAGCGCAGCGGCCAGTCGCGCGCGCCCATCGGCGATCGCAGCAACGCATTGACGCGGCTGGTCAGGCCCGTCTCCGCCGTTTCAGCGAGGAACAGCCGCACCCCCGCGACATAGGCGCGGGTGATGCTGTCGTGATAGCCCTGCGTGTCGTCGTTCACGCCGCCCACGCTTTCGTTGAAGCGGCGGATGATCGGCGCAATTTCGGCATCGACGTCGATGTCGGGGCGCTCGCTCAGCAACCAGAGGCACGCCGCCAGATGCGCCTCGTGCGTCCACGCCTCGCGCGGCAGGGTGCAGGCGAGCAGGCCTGCACCGATCGCGCGAATATCGGCATCGCGCTCGAACAGGCGCGGGGTAAAGTCGGTGGCCATGGGTCCAGTCCTTCCGGGTGAATGAGCACCCGGAAGTTTCCGGGTCAATCAGGCCGCGACGGCGGCCTGCGGTGCGGCGTTACGGACGCCCTCGTCGACATGGTCCGCAAATTGCGCGAAATTGTCGATGAATTGCTGCACCAGCGTTTGCGCCGTGCGGTCATAAGCCGCCTTGTCGGCCCAGGCTTCGCGCGGATCGAGCAGGCCCGAATCGACGCCGGGCACCGCAACCGGAACCATGAAGCCGAAATTCGGATCCTTGCGGAATTCCGCATTGTTCAGGCTGCCGTCGAGCGCCGCGTTGAGCAGTGCGCGGGTCGCCTTAATCGGCATGCGGCTGATCCCGTCCATCGTCGCCATGCCGCCGGTCCAGCCGGTGTTGACGAGCCAGCATTCGACGCCGCCCTTGGCGATGCGCTCCTTGAGGAGATTGCCGTAGACCGACGGATGACGCGGCATGAAGGGCGCGCCGAAGCAGGTCGAGAAGGTCGCCTCGGGCTCGGTCACGCCGATTTCGGTGCCCGCAACGCGCGCGGTATAGCCCGACAGGAAGTGATACATCGCCTGATCGGGGGTAAGCTTCGCGATCGGCGGCAGCACGCCATAGGCATCTGCGGTGAGCATGATGATATTCTTGGGCACCGGGCCCATATTCTTTTCCGACGCATTCGGGATGAAGTCGATCGGATAGGAGCCGCGGCTGTTTTCGGCGAGGCTGTTGTCGTCGAGGTCGAGTTCGCGCGTCGCGGGGTCGATCACCACATTTTCGAGCACCGTGCCGAAACGCTTCGTCGTCGCGTAGATTTCGGGTTCGGCCTCCGCCGACAGGCGGATCATCTTGGCGTAGCAGCCGCCTTCGAAGTTGAAGACCGCGGTGTCCGACCAGCCATGTTCATCGTCGCCGATCAGCGTGCGCGAGGCGTCGGCCGACAGCGTCGTCTTGCCGGTGCCCGACAGGCCGAAGAAAACCGCCGTATCGCCGTCGGCGCCGATGTTCGCCGAGCAATGCATCGGCATCACACCCTGCACCGGGAGGAGATAGTTGAGGATGCCGAACACCGACTTCTTCATCTCGCCGGCATATTGCGTGCCGCCGATCAGGATCAGCTTTTCGGAGAAATTGACCGCGATCACCGTTTCAGTGCGCGAACCATGCTTCGCCGGATCGGCGCGGAAGCTCGGCAGGTCGATGATAGTGTATTCGGTCGCGAAGGACGCCAACTCCTCGGCCGTCGGACGGCAGAGCAGCGTGCGGATAAACTGGCTGTGCCAGGCGAATTCGGTGATGACCTGCACCCCGACGCGATATTCGGGCTGCGAGCCGCCGAACAGCTGCTGGCGATAGACGCGGTCGCGCGACGCGAGATGGGCAAAGAAATCGGCCTTGAGGGCAGCGAAATGATCGGGCGTCATCGGCACATTGGTCTTGCCCCACCAAATGGTGTCTGCCGTTTCGGCGTCCTGGACGATGAACTTGTCCTTGGCGCTGCGCCCGGTGTGCTTGCCGGTTGCGACGACGAGCGGGCCGTCCTTGGCGAGCAGGCCCTCGCCATTGCGTACGGCATCCTCGACGAGCTGCGCGGTGCCCCAGTTTTCGGCCACATTCGCTTTGGTTTCGACGGTGTCGGTGCCGATCACAACCTTGGTCATTTGCTTCGCCTTTCCTCTGCGCCGCGCGCACCTTTGCATAGGTATGCAGGACATGCCATGCGAAAGCGATGGGCCCGCATGAACATGGGGTGCCGACGTCACGCCGATTCCGAAATCCCGGCCGCGTTAGCGATAGCCGAGGCCGAGGTCAAAAGATTAAAAGGTGAATCGTGGGCGGGACGTGCGCAGTTGTCGCTGGCCGGCAGATCGGCTAGTCCGGCGCCGGGTCCGCCCAATGGAAAGAGCATGACGGCAACCATCGCGCTGGTCGACGACGACCGCAACATCCTGCAATCCTTGTCGATCGCGCTTCAGGCCGAAGGCTTCGTCACGCGCGTCTATTCGGACGGCGAAGCCGCGCTGAAGCCGCTCATCGACAATCCGCCCGATCTGGCCGTCTTCGACGTCAAGATGCCGCGCATGGACGGGCTCGAGCTCCTGCGCCGCCTGCGCGAGAAAAGCCAGCTTCCGGTGATCTTCCTGACCAGCAAGGACGACGAGATCGACGAGGCGCTGGGGCTCGCGATGGGTGCCGACGACTATATCTCCAAACCCTTTTCGCAGCGGCTGCTGATCGCCCGCATCCGCGCGATCCTGCGCCGCGTCGACCTCAACCGCAATGCGGCGGCGGCGGACGACGAGCCTGCGGCCGAACCGATCGTGCGGGGCCGGCTCGCGATGGACCCGGCCCGGCACAAGGTGAGCTGGGGCGGCAAGGATGTGACGCTGACCGTCACCGAATTCCTGATTCTGGAGACGCTCGCCAGCCGCCCGGGCATCGTGCGCAGCCGCAACCAGCTTCTCGACGCGGCCTATCAGGATGATGTCTATATCGACGATCGCACCATCGACAGCCACATCAAGCGCCTGCGCCGCAAGTTCCGCGAGGTCGATTCGGACTTCGACGCGATCGAGACGCTCTATGGCGCGGGGTATCGCTTCTCCGATGATGGCTGACGCGTCGATTGCCGAACAGGAAGAAGCGCCGCTCGTCTGGTCGGCGCGCTGGTCGCTCACGACGCGCATCCTGGCCGTCAACATCCTAGCGATCGCGCTGCTGGCGGGCGGATTCTTCTATCTCGATACCTATCGCACCCGTCTCGTCGATACGCGCATTTCCGAAATGCAGGACCAGCTCGGCCTGCTCGACAGCGCGCTCGAGGCGGCGCGCCCCGACCAGCGTGCGCGGCTGATCGGCGAATTTACGCGCACAACCGAATCGCGGCTGCGCTTCTATGCTGCCGATGGCCGCAAGCTGTCCGACAGTTTCGATCATGGGCCGCCGACCTATACGCTGCGCGATCCCGATTTGCAGGCGTGGCAGCGCGATGCGGCGCGCGCGATGGACCGCGGCATCGACTGGATCGTCGGCGCGCCGAGCTACCCCGAATATACCGAACCGGCGCACGACACGCTCGCTGCCTGGCCCGAGGCCGAAGCGACATTGCGCAGCGGCGAAGCGCAGGCGCGATTCCGCTATGCCCCCGAACGCACCCCGCTGCTCAGTGCCACCCGCGTCGTCGATCTGGAGACGCCCGAGGTGATGCTGATGACGCTCAACGCGCGCGACATCACACGCACGGTGCGAGCCGAGCGCTTCCGCCTCGCGATCGTCATCGCGATGGTCGTGATCGCATCGGTCCTACTGTCGCTGTTTCTGGCGCGCACGATCGTCCGCCCGCTGCGCCGGCTGGCACGCGCGGCCGTTCGCGTCCGGCTGGGCCGCGCGCGCGAGGTGGTCGTCCCCCGCCTTCCGAGCCGCCGCGACGAGATCGGCACGCTGGCGCGCGCGCTGAGCGACATGACGCAGGCGCTGCGCGAGCGCATCGACGCGGGGGAACATTTCGCCGCCGATGTGACGCACGAGCTCAAAAATCCCATCGCATCGGTGCGATCAGCGATCGAAGGGCTGGGGCGCGTCACGTCCGACGCGCAGCGCACTCAGTTGCTCGCCATCGCGGACGAGGATGTCCGCCGGCTCGACCGCCTCGTCACCGACATCAGCGACGCAAGCCGGATCGACGCGCAATTGTCGCGCGCGTCTTTTGAACCCGTCGATGTCGGGCTGATGATCGAATCGATGCTCGCCGCGCGCTGCGCCCGCAACAGCCAAAGCGAAGATCGACCTCGCATCGCCTTTGCGCGGCCGCGCAAGGGGACGACTGCGGTGATGGGCGACGGCCATCGGATCGAGCGGGCGATCGACAATGTCATCGACAATGCGATCAGCTTCTCGCCCGCTGGCGGCCTCGTCTGTATCGCCGCCACCCGCCTGGGCGACGAGGTCCATGTGCGGGTCGATGACGACGGGCCGGGGATCGAACCGTCGCAGCGTGAAGCAATTTTCCGCCGTTTCCACAGCGAACGGCCGTCGGGGGAAGCGTTCGGCAAGCATAGCGGGCTGGGCCTCGCCATCGCGCGAACGATCATCGAGGGGCATGGCGGCACCATCTCGGCGCGCGACCGCGACGACGGCCGGCCCGGCGCCAGCCTGCTGATCACCCTGCCCGCGCGCGAAGGCTCCGATCCCACGGGCTGAATTTGCCGCGGGCGCCTATCGCCTTGCAGCCCCGCTTCGTCGCCGGTAAGCCTGCACCCATGTTCCCGAGCAGGACCAGGGCCGAGATCCACAATATCCATGCGAGCTGCGTGGCAGCAGGCAATGGCGGCGTCCTGATTCTCGGCAATTCGGGCCAAGGCAAGTCGGACCTTGCACTCCGCCTGCTCGACCGGGGCGCGCGGCTTGTCGCCGACGACCGCTGCGACATCTGGTACGAGCGCGGACGCCTGTGGTGCCGCCCGCCCGAAAATCTGGCTGGAAAGCTGGAAGTGCGCGGCATCGGCATCATCGAGCGACCGTGGACCGCTCCGGTGCCGCTGGCTCTCGCGGTCCGGCTTACAGACCATTATGATCGCATGCCCGCGGTGAATCAGGTCGAAATGGTCGTCGGCCATCCCCTGCCCGCGCTGCTGCTTTCGGCCTTCGAAGTATCGGCCCCGATCAAGATATTGCTCGCGCTCGAACGACTGGCGCCGGCTGCATGAGCGATCCCGCCGCGCCGCGTCTGCTGCTCGTCACCGGCCTTTCGGGCGCCGGCAAGTCGACCGTGCTCAAGGTGCTGGAAGATCTGGGGTGGGAGGTTGTCGACAATCTGCCGCTCGCGCTGCTCGACGCACTGATCGACGCGCCGGTGCAGCGCAGCGCGGCGAACCGGCCGATCGCGGTGGGCATCGACAGTCGCAGCCGTGGTTTCAAGCCGGCGCTGCTCGTCAAACGCATGAAGGAACTGCGCGAAGCGGGCGGGCGCGACATGCAGACGCTGTTTCTCGATTGCGCAGGCGCCGAACTCGAACGGCGCTTTTCGGAGACGCGCCGCCGCCACCCGATGGCGGAGGACCGCCCCGCCGCGGACGGCATCGCGCGCGAACGCGAGATGATGGAGCCGCTCCGCCGCTGGGCCGAGCATGTCATCGACACGACCAACTATACGAGCAACGATCTGCAGCAGGAGGTGCGCCAGCGCTTCGGCGGCGGCGGCGACGATGCACCGGTGCTCAACATATTGAGCTTCGGCTTCGCGCGCGGGTTGCCGCGCCACGCCGATCTGGTGTTCGACATGCGCTATCTGCGCAATCCGCACTGGGACGCGGCGCTGCGCCCGCACACCGGGCTCGACCCCGACGTCGCCGCCTATATTCGCACCGATCCCGCTTATGAAGCGACGGTGACGCAGATCGAAACCCTGCTCCTCACCCTGCTGCCGCGCTACCGCGCCGAAGGGAAAAGCTATGTCACCATCGCCTTCGGCTGCACCGGCGGACGCCACCGTTCGGTCCATGTCGCCGATCGGGTTGCCCGAACGCTACGCGCCGCGGGCCATGAGCCCACGGTGACCCACCGCAACCTTGACTCGGCCCCGCAAGATGGGCTTGAGGGCAAGCCCCCGCCCGCATCTCCCGCACCCGGCGGACAAACATAAGGGTCTCGCTTTTCATGCCCACCGATAAAGCCCTGCCGCTGCTCGGAATGGTTCTCGTCACGCACGGCCGCCTCGCCGAGGAAATGGTGACGGCGATGGAACATGTGGTGGGACCGCAGCGCGCGGTGGCGACTGTGTGCATCGGCCCCAATGACAATATGGAAGTGCGCCGCGGCGAAATTGCCGAGGCGATCCAGCGCGTCGACGAAGGGCGCGGGGTCGTCATGCTGACCGACCTGTTCGGCGGCACGCCGTCGAACCTTGCCATCAGCCTGCTGGAAAGCGGACGAACCGAAGTCATTGCCGGCGTCAACCTGCCGATGCTCATCCGGCTGGAAAGCGCGCGCAAGACGATGGACCTGCGTGCCGCGGTGATCGCGGCCAAGGAAGCGGGCCAGAAATATATTTCCGTCGCATCGGAAATGTTGGGGGTGGGGCCATGAACCAGATCAGCGAAACCGTAGAAATCACCAACCAGCGCGGCCTGCACGCCCGCGCCAGCGCCAAGTTCGTTACCTTCGTCAGCCGCCTGCCCGAAACCGTGTCGGTCGAGGTCGAAAAGGGCGGGTCGCGCGTTTCGGGATCGTCGATCATGGGATTGATGATGCTCGGCGCGGCGAAGGGCGACAGCATCACCATCCACACCAGCGGCGACGGCGCCGAAGCCGCGATGCTCAAGCTCGTCGGGCTGGTCAAGGACAGCTTCGGCGAGGATTGATCCGATGGCCCCGACCGGCCAGCAAAACGCCCGCCGTTCCCGAATCGAAAGCCTGTCGAACCCGCTCGTAAAGCGGATGCGGCTGTTGCGCGAAAAGCGGCATCGCCGCGCCGAAGGGCTGTTCCTGGCCGAAGGGCTGCGCATCGCGACCGAAGCGCGCGAGGCGGGCATATTGCCGCGCTGGCTGTTTCTGGCCGACGAGGGCGCCGCGCATCCGCTCGCGCGGACGCTGATCGACGCGACGCTGGCGAGCGGCGGAGAGGTGATCGACACGACGCCGGCAATCCTCTCCAAATTGTCGGGCAAGGACAATCCGCAGACGATCGTCGGCATCTATGCCGAGCCGCGGACCGCGCTATCCGACCTCGACCGCGACGCGGCGCCGATCTGGCTGGTTGCCGAACGGCTGCGCGATCCCGGCAATCTGGGCACCATGCTGCGCACCGGCGACGCGGTCGGCGCCGGCGGGTTGATCCTGCTCGGCGAATCGACCGATCCCTATGGTGTCGAAGCCGTGCGCGCGAGCATGGGGGCGATCTTCACCCAGCGGCTGGTGCAGGCCGAATGGGACGAGTTTCTGCCCTGGCTGCGCAGCGGGCGCGGCGAACTGGTCGCAACCTGGCTCGGCGACGACACCAAGGATTATCAGGCGGTGCGTTATGCCGCCCCCACCTTCATCCTGATCGGCAATGAATCGCAGGGCCTGCCGCAAGCCTATGCCGAAGCCGCCGACGTGCGCGTAAAAATGCCGATGATGGGCAAGGCCGACAGCCTGAACGCGGCCGTTGCGGCCGCGGTCATGGCCTATGAAGTGCTGAACCAGCAGCGAAGCTGAACGCCGGCCATGCAACCTGTTCAGCGGCCGGCCATTGGACCCGAGGTAACCGCCGCCGCGAAAGGATTTGTCATGAAGATGCTGCTTGTCCCCGCCCTCGCCGCCGCAGCGACGCTTGCCGGCTGCGCTGCCACCGGCACCGGACCCGCGACGCCCGCTCCGCCGGCCGAGGCCTATATGGCACTAGGGACCGAGCCGGGCTGGACGCTGGAAATCACGCCCGCGCGCCTTGCCTATAATGGCGATTATGGCGCGACGCGCATCGCGGTCGCCAACCCCGGCGCGCGGCCGAGTTTCAACGGCGAGCGCTATGTGACCGGCCGGCTGACCGTCGATGTGACGCACAGCGCGTGCAGCGACGGGATGAGCGACCGCCGGTATCGCGACACGGTGACCGTCACCGCCGACGGCAAGACGGTGAATGGCTGCGGCGGCGCGATCTTGCCGCCCGCCGACCTTACCGGCACCAGCTGGACCTTCGTGTCGATTGGTGGCACGCCGGTCGCCGCCGATCGCCCCACCGAGCTGTTCTTTGAGGGAGGACGGATGAGCGGCAGCGCGGGCTGCAATCGCTTCGGGGGCAGCTATGCCGTCAAGGACGGCATGCTGACCGCAGGACAGCTTGCGGCGACGCTGATGGCCTGCCCCGGCGCCGGCATGGCGCAGGAACGCGCCTTCTTCGACCTGATGAAAACGCCGGTGCGGCTGAGCTTCCCGTCCGACGGCACGATGGTGCTGACCGGCGAAAGCGGCCAGACGGCGGTGCTGAAGCGCGTAATCTGACGCGCCATATCGCTTCCGCCCGCGCGGGGGCGACAGGTCATTCGCTCGCGTCGTTTACCGCAGCCGGTGCCGCCGCAAGCTTCGCCAGCGGCCGCGCCGCCTGTTCGGCAACGGGCAGCACGGGAATTTCCTTGCCGCCCGTCTCGACGTCGAGCGCCTCGAAACGCTTCGCCTGCGTCAGCACCTGGCTTTCGAAGCTGCCCACAAAGGCGTTGTAGGCGCCGGTCGCCTGATCCAGATTCTTGCCGACGCGGGCGATATGCCCGCCCATCGTCGCCATGCGCGCATAAAGCTCCTTGCCGAGCGCGGCGATCTCGCGCGCCTGCCCCGCCAGCTTTTCCTGCCGCCAGACCGCCGCGACGGTGCGCGCAATCGCGATCAGGTTGGTCGGCGTGGCGAGCAGCACCTTGCGGTCGAAGGCATAATCCCAAAGCTCGGCGTCATGATCGAGCGCGGCGGCGAGGAAATGTTCGCCGGGAACGAACATCACCACATAGTCGGGCGTGTCGTCGAACTGGTTCCAATAGGCTTTGGCGCTCAGCGTGTTGACGTGCGCCTTCATCGCCGCGGCATGTGCGGCGAGATGCGCGGTCTTTTCGGCTTCGTCGACCGCGCCGAACGCGTCCTGATAGGCGTTGAGCGACACTTTGGCGTCGATGACCAGGCTTTGCCCGCCCGGCACCTTGACCACGACGTCGGGACGCAGCCGCCCGCCTTCGCCATCGGCGACGCTTACTTCGGTCTGGAAATCGGCATGTTCGGACAGGCCGCAGCTTTCGAGCACATTGCGCAGCTGTTGCTCGCCCCAGCGGCCGCGCGCCTTGGGCGCGTTGCGCAGCGCGTTGACCAGCTTCGCCGCCTCGCTCGACACGCGCTCGGTCCCTTCGCGCATGGCGGCGATCTGGCCGTGCAGCAGCCCGAAGGCGTCGCGACGTTCGGCCTCGACCTTGCCGACCGCCTCTTCATATTTGGCCAGCCGTTCGTGAACCGGCTGGAGCAGCGCCTTCAGATTCTGCCCCGCGCTTTCCTCACTCTGGCGGAACCGCTGATCGGCACGTTCGAGGAAGTTTTTCTGCGCCTCGCCCAGCATCGCCTGTCCGACCTCGCGGAATTGCGCGGTGAGCGCCGCCTGTGCCTCCTTGAGCTGCGCGATCTGCGCGTCGTGGGCCGCGTCGCGCGCCTTTTGTTCGGCGAGCAGCGACGCGAGCTGGATATCGGCGGCCTTGCGTGCCTCCGCTTCGGCGGCGAGATCGGTGACGGCGACCCTGAACCGTTCGGCGAGCCCGTCGCGTTCGGCCTTGAGCCCGCCCGCCTGCCGTCCAGCGAACAGCCAGCCGATCACGGCACCGACGACAAGGGCGGCAACGACGGCTAGGAGCAGGGGCAAGGTCATCTGCGGAACATAGGACGAACGCAGCGCGCTTGGCTAGCCGCTAATTTAGTGACCCGATCTGCCGGAGGCTCCCTCGCCCGGCGCGTCAGCCCTTGTCATAGGCATTGCGGCCGCGCGTCGCGGTCATCCGGTGCGACGAGGCGAGCGCGCGGTCGTGGCTGCGCACCGAGCTGACGAAATGCCAGTCGGCAGTGACACGCTCGGGCGTCAGCGCCACCGTCGCATAGCCGCGATCGCGCGTGTTCGCCCAGCGCAGCTGCGGCGACGTGGCGCGCAGGGCGGCGACCCGTATGTCGTCGGGGATGGCCGGCGTGTAGCTTTCGAACCCCGGCGAGGTGACGCTGTGTCCGCCGACCTCGATCCCCGCCGGTCGGCCGCCATGCGTCAGGTCGAAGGCCCAGGCATTGTGGCTGTCGCCCGACAGGGTGACGAGATTGGCGCCGGCGCGCTGCGCCGCGGCGAGCAGGCGGTCGCGCGCGGCGGGATAGCCGTCCCAACTGTCCATATTGAGCGGCAGCCCGGCCTTGGCGGCGAGCTGACCGATCTCGACCCGGCGCTGCACATAGTCGGGCAGGTTGGCGCCGAACCAGTTTTTCGATTCGGGCGGCGTGAACAGGCTGCCCATGACAATCTGCTGCGCGCAGACCTGCCAACGCGTGCCAGATTTCGCCGATGCCGCGAAGCCGTCGAACAGCCATTTTTCCTGCTCACTGCCCAGCAACTGCCGCGCTGGGTCGCGATAACCGGTTTCGGCAAATTGCTTGAGCGCGGCGGCCGCGTCGCCCTTGTCGGCAAGGATGTCGCCGATCTCGAACTGCTTGTCGCGCGCGGTGATGCGCGTTTCGGGCAGGAAGATCGTCGCCAGATCGCCGACCTGATAGCTGCGCCAGCGCGCGCCGCCGACCGGCATCCATTCGTCATAGGCGCGCATGGCGGCGGCTTCGCGCGCGCTCCAGTCGCCCTCGTCGGGTTGGTGGTTTTCGGCCCCGCCCTTCCAGGTGTCATTGGCAAATTCATGATCGTCCCACTGCGCGACGATCGGGAACAGCTGGTGAAGGCGCTGCAAATCGGCGTCGCTGCGATAGGCGGCATAGCGCAGCCGGTAATCGGCGAGCGCGATCAGCTCGTTCGAAGGCTGGATCAGGCGGCCGGGCACCGCCTCTTTCGCCGACGGATAGGTGCCGACCTTATATTCGTAGAGATAATCGCCGACGTGAACGACCAGATCGATGTCCGAACGGGCGGCCGCATGGCCATAGGCGTTGAACCAGCCGAAGGGCAGATTCGCGCAGGAGAACAGCGCCAGGGTGAAGGCGCCCGCTGCCCCTTCCGGCAAGGTGCGCGTACGCCCCGTCACCGACATCGTGCCGTCGGGCGCGACAAAGCGATAGAAATACCAGCGGCCGGGCTCGAGACCGTCGACGCGCAGCTTGGCGGTGTGATCCGCGTCGCCGGCGGCGGTGACGCTGCCGCCACCGACGATGCGCACGAAGTCGGCCGTGTCCGACACCTCGGCCGTCAGCGCGGTGTCGGCCGCAGCGGCATAGCGCGTCCATAGCAGCACCGACCGCGGACCGGGCTCGCCACTCGCGACCCCGTGGGTGAAGCCCTGTGCCGCCATCGCCTGCGCCGCGCCAGGCAAGGCCATGGCGGCAAGCCCTGCCGTGCCGAGCTTCATCAGCAGGCGGCGATCCATTTCGGCCCAAAGCTGGTGCATCGATTTTCCTCCCGTCTCGCCGGGTCTGTGCCCGGCTTTCATGACAATTATGCGCTCACCCGCTCATACCGAGCGCGAGCAACAGCAGCATGAAAGCGATGACCGCGAACAAGCTGAAGAAAAGCAGCAGGGTCGTCCGTGCAAGCGCACCGACGCGCGACGAGCGATAGGCGCCGCGAAGCTGGCGATACATGTGGAACGGAACATAGAGCATCGCGAAGAAGGTCGCGAGATCGCCCAGCAACGTCAGATTGAGCAGCCGCACCACGACGAAGAGTAGCAGCATGAAGCTGATCGAATAGGTGACGAAGACGAAATGGTCATAGGTGTGGAAACGCCGGCTGAACGGATAGAGCAGCCACATGAAGGGCAGCGACAACGGGATCAGCGCCCAGGCGAATTTATAGGCGTTGGCCTGCAATTTGTAGAGAATCAGCGCCGGGTTCGCGAACGCCTTTTGCAGACCATGGTCGATGAAGGGCACCCCCGTATCGACCTTGTTGCGCGTGACGAAATCGGCGCTGGTCTTCACCTGATCGACGGGGTTGTCGAGAACCGGCGGCCCCGCGGCGCGGTCGGCCGTGCGCTCATCCTTGCTGCGGCTCCGCGAAATGCCTAGATAGTCGGCACTTTTCTGAAGAGTGGCGCGCTCGTCCTGCAATTCCTGGCGCTGCGCCGCGGGGAGATCCTTTTTCGCAAGTTCGGTATCGATACGGTCGACCTCGACCTGCATGCTGTCCTTGATCGCGGCCGATCGCGTCTGTTCGGCCGCGGCCTTGTTCAGTTCCTCCCCGACACCGCCGCCCGCGCCGACCATCGCCAGCACCGCATACGTCAGGAACACCGCAAACAGGAACAGCGCCAGCGGCGAAATGAAGCTCGCCCGCTCGCCGTGAATGTAGCGGCGCGTCAGATCGCCAGGCCGCCATGTCAGGAGCGGCAGCGTGTTCCACAGCTTGCCCTCGAAATGAAAGATGGCGTGAACCAGATCATGTCCGATCGCGCCGAAGCTGCGATGGACATCGGCCTTCTGCCCGCAGCGGTGGCAGTGCGACCCGCGCAACACCGTCCCGCAATTGAGGCAGCGGGCGCCCGCGTGCGCGCTGCCTTCGCCATGCCCCGGCTCGATCGCGCGGCCTGCAAGCCCTGCCGTGATCGCCGCCCCGAATGCTTCGATGTCCCCGCTCATGCGCCCTGACTAGTGGGCCGAATGACCTCGTGCAACGGGGCTTTCGGGAATCACGCCAAAAGTGATATTGGCCCGTCGCATGAACGCTGAAACCTCCACAGCCCTCGGCGCCGCGCTGCACCATAACGACGCGGATACGCTGATCGCCGACATGGGCGCACGCGCACGCTTGGCAGCGAAGGCGCTCGCGGTGGCGACGACAGCCGAAAAGGCCAAGGCGCTGCGCACGGCTGCGGCCGAGCTGCGCGCGCGCGCCGCGACGATCCTGGATGCCAATGCGCGCGATATGGAGGCGGGGCGCGAAGGCGGCCTGTCGTCGGCGATGATCGACCGGCTGCGCCTCGACGAGAATCGGCTCGCCGCGATTGCCGACGCGGTCGAGGGTATTGCCGGCCTGCCCGACCCGGTCGGCGCCGAAATCGACCGGACCGAGCGCCCCAACGGCATGACGCTGGCCCGCGTGCGCGTTCCGCTGGGCGTCGTCGGCATCATCTATGAAAGCCGCCCGAACGTCACCGCCGATGCTGCGGCGCTGGGGCTGATGTCGGGCAATGCGGTAATCCTGCGCGGCGGCAGCGAGGCGGTTCACTCGAACCGAGCGATCCACGCCGCACTCGCCGCGGGTCTCGCCCAGACCGGCCTCCCCACCGATGCCGTGCAACTGGTGCCGACGCAGGACCGCGCCGCGGTGGGAGCGCTGCTCCGCGCGCAGGGCCTGATCGACATCATCATCCCGCGCGGCGGCAAGGGGCTGGTCGCCCGCGTGCAAGACGAGGCGCGCGTACCCGTGCTCGCCCATCTCGACGGGATCAATCATCTCTATATCGACGGCGCCGCCGATCCCGCCAAGGCGGTGGATCTTGCGGTCAACGCCAAGATGCGCCGCACCGGCGTCTGCGGCGCGACCGAAACGATCCTGATCGACCGGGCCTATCCCGCGCCGCTTGCCATCGTCGACGCGCTGATCGCCGCGAGCTGCGAAGTGCGCGGCGATGCCGCCATCGCGGCGCTCAGCTCCCATGTCACGCGCGCGAGCGCGACTGATTGGGACTGCGAATATCTCGACGCGATCGTCTCGATCGCCGCGGTCGACGGGATCGAGGGCGCGCTGTCGCATATCGACGCCCACTCCAGCCACCACACCGACGCGATCGTCACCGAGGATGTCGCGACCGCCGAGCGGTTCCTGTCCGAAGTCGACAGTGCGATCGTCATGCACAACGCCTCGACGCAATTCGCCGACGGCGGCGAGTTCGGCCTTGGCGCCGAGATCGGAATCGCGACGGGACGCCTCCACGCACGCGGCCCCGTCGCACTCGAAGGGCTCACCACCTATAAATGGCTGGTGCGCGGGAGCGGGCAGGTTCGACCCTGACCCGTCCGCTTACCACCGGCCTCCTCGGCGGCAGCTTTAATCCCGCGCATAGCGGGCACCGCGCGATCAGTCTTGACGCGATCGATGCGCTGAGGCTCGACGAGCTGTGGTGGCTCGTTTCGCCCGGCAATCCGCTCAAGGCGCAGGCGGGCATGGCGCCGCTTGCCGCCCGGTTGGCCTCGGCACAGCGCATGGCGCGGCGCTCGCCGATCCGCGCCACCGCGATCGAGGCCGAGCTGGGTACGCGCTATACGGTCGACACGCTGCGCGCGCTCATCCATCGCTATCCGAATCGGCGCTTCATCTGGATCATGGGCGCCGACAATCTGGTTCAATTGCCTCGCTGGCGCGACTGGCGGGAGATTGCGCGATTGATGCCGATTGCGGTTATCGCGCGTCCGGGCTATAATGGCCGCACCCATGCTGCAGAGGCGATGGGTTGGCTGCGGCGCTTTGTCCGGCCCGCGGACCAGAAACGTCTTTGGACAGACTGGAGACCGCCTGCCCTCGTGTTCCTGCGTTTTTCGCCCGATGTGCGATCCGCAACTGCAATACGGCAGGCCAACCCCCGCTGGTTCGAAAGCTATGCAGGCCGCGCGCTGCGCGACCCTGTCACGCATTCGCGGCTGGCCATGGATGAAAGGAATGAAACCGCTTGATAGCCGCCAGTAAGGATGCCGCGCCCGGCGCCGCGTCCGCACCCAAGTCTTCGGACGACAGCGTGGAAAGCCTCCACGCGCTGATCCTTCACCAGCTGGACGAGGATCAGGCCCAGGAAACCATTTCCATCCCGCTTGTCGGCAAGAGCAGCATCGCCGACCATATGGTGATCGCGAGCGGTCGGTCGACGCGCCATGTGTCGGCAATCGCCGACAAGCTGGCGCAGCGGATCAAGCAGGAAACGGGCCGGCCGGTCCGCGTCGAGGGGCTGCCCAATGCTGATTGGGTGCTGATCGACGCCGGCGACGTGATCGTCCACTTGTTCCGTCCGGAAGTTCGCAGCTTCTATAATCTCGAACGCATGTGGTCGTTCGGCGATGCACCGCCGGTTGCCGCGGTAAATTGACGCCTTTGCCTCGCTAACGTAGGCGAGGCGTCATGTTGCTGCACATCATCGCGCGCGGGCGCATCGGGCGCGGGCCCGAGGCCGAACTGGTCGAGCGCTATATGAAGCGCGTGACCTGGGCGCAGAAGATTTCGGAGCTTCCCGACACCGGCGGCCGCGTGCCCGCCGCACCCGTCGGCAGTCGCACCGTGCTGCTCGACGAAGGCGGCGAACAGATGTCGTCGCTCGAATTCGCCAAACTGCTGGAAAAATGGCGCGACGGCGGCGTACGCGAGGCACGATTCTGTCTTGGTGCCGCCGACGGCTTCACCCCCGACGAGCGCGAAGGGGCCGACAAGGTCATCGCCTTCGGCCGCGCGACCTGGCCGCATCTGATGGCGCGCGCGATGCTCGCCGAGCAATTGTGGCGCGCCACCAGCATCGTTGCGGGCCACCCCTATCACCGCGAAGGCCGCCAATGAGGGCCGCCTTGCTTGTCGTCGCCGCCTTTGCGGCGATCGCCGGCGGCGCGCTGGCGTTGGCGCAGAGCGACGTTTTCGATCCCGCCGCGATTGCGGCGCGCGAGCGCCAGCAGCTGCTCACCGCCAAGGCCCAGTCGGCCGCGGCAATGCGGCGCAGCGCGGTGCTTGAAGCGCAGGCAGGTGCCGCGCGCGACGAGGCCGACAGGCTGAAGAAACGCAGCGCCGCCCTCGCCGCGCGGATCCAGTCGGCCGAGGCCGACATCGACGCGGCGGAGGCGCGCGTCGCACTGGTCAGCCGCCGCCTTGCCGATCAACAGACGCGGCTCGCCGAACAACAGCAGCCCCTGCTCGCGCTCACCGCATCGCTCCAGCAATTGAGCCGCCGCCCGCCGGTGAGCGTGCTCGCGCAGCCGGGCTCGCTGCGCGACATGGTCCACGCGCGCGCCGTACTCGACGCGGTGATGCCGGTGATTCAAGAGCGCACCGCGGGAGTCCGGCAGGAACTCGCGCGGCTGCGCACTACGCAGCAGCAGCAACGCGTCGCGCTGCAGGCGCTTTCGGCAAGCAAGGCACAGCTTGCCGAGCGGCGCGACGCGCTGACGCGGCTCGAGAATGAAGGCCGGCTGCGCTCGCGCGACCTGATGAGCAGCGCGCAGCTCGAGGCCGACCGCGCGCTTGGTCTCGGCGAAAAGGCGCGCGACATCGTCGATCTGATGGACGCGCTGGAGGCCGACGCAGCGGTGCGCGGCGAACTCGCCGATCTGTCCGGGCCGCTTCCGCGCCCCGCCGACCCCGCCAGCGCGGCCCCGCAGGCCGCGCCCGTCGCGCCGGCCGCAAGCCGCGGCGCGGACCTCGGCGCGGGCGCCTATCGCCTGCCGGTCGTCGGGCGCATCGTTGCGGGGCTCGGCGAAGTGAATGACAGCGGCGTCCGCTCGCGCGGCATCACCGTCGCGACGCAGCCCGGCGGTCAGGTGGTCGCCCCCGCCGCGGGCCGCGTGAGCTTTGCCGGCGATTATCGCGGCTATGGCAAGATCGTCATCATAGACCATGGCGGCGGCTGGACATCGCTGATCACGGGAATGATCGCGCTGTCGGTTTCGGTCGGCGACACGCTGGACGCCGGGGCGCCGGTGGGCCGCGCGGGGTCGGACGACAGCCGCATCACGGTCGAACTGCGCCGCGCCGGGCGCCCCGTCGATCTGGTCGCGATGCTTGGCTGACGCCGCCGCCGTTAACGCGCCGTTCGGGCGACCTTTGCTAGGGCAATCGCGCGCTTGACGCCGATGCAAAGGCATTGGACGATGGCTTGCCGGGGATTATAGTGCGGCCTGTTCCGCGTGACTGAAAGACATCCATGACCGAATCGACCAAGACTCCCGCCTCCCCGAAGCGCCGCTTCGCCTTCTGGCAGGGGGCTGCCGCGCTCAGCACGCTCGCGCTCGTGCCGCTCGCAACCGGCGCGATGGCGACGGTCGATTCGAAGACCACCGAGGAAATCCAGCGCTTCATGGACGTGTTCCTGGAAGTGAAGGCCAATTATGTCGAACCGGTCAGCGACGACAAGCTGATCGAAGGCGCGATCAACGGCATGCTCGCCAGCCTCGATCCCCATTCGGGCTATCTCGACGCGCGCGACTATTCGACGCTGCGGACGCAGACCGATGGCGAATATGGCGGCTTGGGCCTGTCGGTGACGATGGAGGACGGCGTGGTCAAGGTGATCGCGCCGACCGCCGACACACCGGCCGACCGCGCGGGCATCAAGGCCGGCGACTATATCACCCATATCAACAAGCAGCTCATCTTCGGCATGACGCTCGACGAAGCGGTCGAACAGATGCGGGGCCGCCCCGGCACCGAGGTCGAGATTACGGTCGTGCGCGAGGGCCAGGACAAGCCGATGGAGCTGACCCTGAAGCGCGAGATCATCGACGTGAAGCCAGTGAAGTGGGAGGTCAAGGACGATGTCGGCGTGCTGACCATCGCCAGCTTCTCCGCCGACGCGGGCCGCGACCTGCGCGCCGCGATGGTCGCGGTCGAAAAGTCGCTCGGCCACAAGCCGCGCGGCTGGATCGTCGACCTGCGCTCGAACCCCGGCGGCCTGCTCGATGAGGCAGTGAGCGTCAGCGACGTCTTCCTCGACCGCGGCGAAATCGTCTCGCAGCGCGGGCGCCGCAAGAATGATATCGAACGCTTCTTCGCCGAACCCGGCGACCTTGCGCAAGGCGCGCCGCTGATCGTGCTGATCGACGCCGGATCGGCTTCGGCGTCCGAAATCGTCGCCGGCGCGCTGCAGGACCAGCACCGGGCGCTGATCATGGGCGAACGCAGTTTCGGCAAGGGATCGGTGCAGACCGTGCTGCCGCTGACCGATACCACGGCGCTGCGGCTGACGACGGCGCGCTATTACACCCCGTCGGGTCGCAGCGTGCAGGAAGGCGGGATCGAGCCCGATATCCGCGTGCCGCAGCTGTCCGACCCCGACTATAAGGACCGTCCGCGCTTTCGCGAAAGCGACCTGCGCCGCCATCTGATCAACGAGAAAAAGGTCGACAACAGCCTGCTCGAAAAGGACGAGAAGGACGATCCGCGCTTCACCGCCACCGCCGAGGAGCTGAAGGCCAAGGGCATCGAGGATTATCAGCTCTATTATGCGCTGCAGACGATCGGTCGCATCGGCCCGTCGACTTCGCGTATGGCGCAGGCGACCAAGCCCGCCGCCAAGCCGACGACGCGCAACTAAGAGGGGCTGACCGACGATGCGAACTTCGCGTTACGCCGCGCCGCTTGCCGCGCTTGCCATCCCGCTGGCGCTCTATGGCGGTGCGCTGGTGTCGCAATTCGGCTTCGGACTCCACCCGTGCGAGATGTGCTACTGGCAGCGCTGGCCGCATCAGGCGGCGATCGTGCTGGCGGCGCTGGCACTGCTGCTCTCCCGCAATACGGCGGCGATGCGCGGGCTGACTCTGCTCGCCGCAATCGCCATCGCGATCAGCGGCGTCATCGGCGTCTTTCACGCCGGGGTCGAATATGGCTTCTGGGAAGGGCTGACGACGTGCAGCACCGGCGTCAGCGGACCGGTATCGCTCAGCGACATCATGGCGGCGCCCATCACCCGCTGCGACGTCCCGCAATGGACGCTGCTCGGTGTTTCGCTCGCCGGTTTCAACGCGATCTTCTCGCTCGCCGGCGCGGCGCTCGTCTTGACCTTGCTGCGCCGCCGTCCCACATCGGCGGCATGATGACAGCTGACCGCAAAACGGCCTCGATGATCCGCGTCGATCAGGCGGGCGAATATGGCGCGACGCGCATTTATGCGGGTCAGCTCGCGGTGATGGGCGACCGCCATCCGATGGCGCGCGAGATCGCGCATATGGCCGAACAGGAAGAGCGACACCGCAAATTTTTCGACGCGATGGTCGCGCGCCGCGGCGTGCGCCCCACCGCGCTTCAGCCTTTCTGGAACGTCGCAGGCTTCGCGCTCGGCGCCGTCACCGCCGCGATGGGGCCGCGCGCCGCCATGGCCTGCACCGCCGCCGTCGAGACCGAGATCGATCGCCACTATCGCGAACAGCTTGATACGCTGGGCGACAGCGACCCCGAACTGAGCGCAGCGGTTGCCGATTTCCGCGCCGAAGAGCTGGAGCATAAGGAAGCGGCGATTGCCGCGGGGGCCGAAAGCGCACCCGCCTATCCGTTGCTCAGCCTCGCGATCCGCGCGGGCTGCCGCGCAGCCATCGCGCTGTCGAAGCGTATCTGATAGGGTTCCACAGGGAAAGCCTGACCGTTCAGCGCGGATGCAGGCAGCGGGTGGCAAGCCGCCCGAAACGAAAAGGAAATGACGATGACCCGCCTGCCGCTTGCCATGCTGATCCTCGCCGGGGCAGCGATCGCCCAGCCCGCCGCCGCGCAAGATACGGGGCCGGTGGGCCCCGCGAATGAGAAGATCAATCAGGTCATCGTCTATGGCAACGACAAATGCCCCGAGGCGAATGGCGATGAAATTCTGGTCTGCGCCGTGTTGCCCGAAGGCGACCGTTACCGCGTCCCGCAGATTTTCCGTGGCGGCGACCCGCTCGACCCGCGCAACGAAGCCTGGGTGAACCGGGTCGTATCGCTCCAGCGCGTCGGCCGCTTCGGCACCGACAGCTGTTCGCCGGTCGGACTCGGCGGCTTCACGGGCTGCACCCAGCAATTGCTCGCCGGCGCCAAGGCCGAACGGCAGGCCGCCGACAAGACCGACTGGCAGGCGATGATTGCTGACGAGCGCGCCAAGCGCCTCGCCGGGATCGATGCGGCCGCCGACACGGTCGAAGCAGCCGTCGTCGCCGAGGAAAAGGCGCTGGCCGACCGGCAGAAGCAGGCCGAAGAGACCGCGCCCGCAACCGACGCACCGGCAACCGACAATCCCGACGCCGAACCGCTGCCGGTCCCCCCGCCGCGCTGATTTGCGGCACGGCGCGCGGCGCGCGCCCCTCTCTACCGCTATTTTCGACTCGGGCAGAGTTCGGCCTCGCGACCGGGGCTGATGGCGCGCGCCTTCGCGCCCGGCTCCCGGTGAAACAACCGAATCTGCCGCAATATCAGCCGTCGGACCCGATTTTGTTGCGATTCTGCGGTGAATCGAACCCGAAAATTAACGAATCGCTGGCAACCTGTCTTGACTTGGGAATTTTCGGCTGAAAACTTCGCATTTATGGGAATCGCCAGCCGGGGAGGCTGAAAAACAACATGGCATCGACCTTCGAACCGCGCCTTTGGCGCCGCGCTACCGCCAGCGTTCCACCGGCACGCAGTCTAGGTCGTCGCATGACCTGGCACGCCGCCGCCGCGCTGATCGTTTTTGCGGCCCTCCAGGTCTGGCTGGTCATGAGCGCGGTTTCCGCCGGCGCCCCGTCGATGCTGGCGGTCGTGTCGCTGATCGTCGTCCTTGCGCTCGCGCTTCCCGTCGCGCGCTCGACCGAGCGGCGCTGGTATCATCTGAGCCGCCAGGCGCTGGCAAGTTGGGGGCTGCACGCCCGCTTCCGCCGCGATGTGCGCCGCCTGTGGGTTGCCGCGATCACCCTGCCCTTCCTGTGGGTCAGCGGTGCGATGGCGGCCACCGATGCCATCGCCGCCATCGCGCGCTGAAGCGCACGTCATCCGACTTTGATTTTGACGCCCCGCCGCGCGCCGTATAGGGCGCGGCCATGCTGAGTGTTTCCGAAGCCCTCGACCGCGCGCAAATGCTTTGCGCCGCCGCGACCAAGGCGGGCGCCGACGCCGCCGACGCGCTTTACTATTGCAATGCCGCGACCTCGGTCTCGATGCGGCTGGGCGCGCTCGAGGATGTCGAGCGGTCCGAGGGGCAGGATATCAGCCTGCGCGTTTTCGTCGGGCAGCGCAGCGCCAGCGTCTCGACCGCCGACATGGATGCCGCCGAACTGGCGAAGCTCGTCGAGCGCTGCGTTGCCATGGCACGCGAGGCGCCCGAAGATCCCTATGCGGGCCTCGCCCCCGCCGACCGCCTGTTCACCGGCCCGGTCCCCGATTTCGATCTCGACGACGGCAGCGAAGCCGATCCCCAGGCGCTGCGCGAGGCCGCGCTGGCGGTCGAGGAGGCTGCGCGCGCCGTCGCCGGCGTCACCAACAGCGAAGGCGGCAGCGCGAGCCACAGCCGCACGCGCTTCGCGCTCGCGACGAGCCATGGCTTCGCCGGCGGCTATGGGTCGAGCGGGCACAGCCTGTCGGCGAGCGTCATCGCCGGCGAAGGCGCGGCGATGCAGCGCGATTATGGCTGGCACAGCGCGCATCATCTGTCCGACCTCGAAAGCGCCGCCGAAATCGGCGCGCGCGCCGGAACCCGCGCCGTCGCGCGGCTGAACCCCGGCAAGGCGCCCGTCGGCAAGGTGCCGGTCGTCCTCGATCCGCGCATCGGCAGCAGTATCGTCGGCCATCTGCTCGGCGCGATCGCCGGCCCCGCGATCGCCCGCGGCACCAGCTTCCTGCTCGGCAAGGAAGAGCGGGCGCTGTTCGACAGCGCAATCGTCGTGCGCGACGAACCGCATCGTCCGCGCGGGCTGCGCAGCCGGGCCTTCGACGGAGAGGGCCTGCCGACCGCCGCGCGCGATATCGTCGCCGATGGCCGCATTACGGGGTGGCTGCTCGACACCGCGTCGGCGAAGCAGCTCGGGCTCGAACCGACCGGCCATGCGAGCCGCGGCGGCGGAGCGTCGGGGGTCTCTGCCAGCAATCTGCATCTCGCGGCCGGGTCGATTGCGCCCGACGCGCTGATCGCCGACATCGACCGCGGCGTCTATATCACCGAACTGATCGGCCAAGGCGTCAACCCCGTGACCGGCGATTATAGCCGCGGCGCATCGGGTTTCCTGATCGAGGGCGGGCGGATCGCCGGCCCGATCGCCGAATTCACGATCGCGGGCAATCTGATCGACATGTTCGCCGCGCTGGTCCCCGCCGACGATCTGGTCTTCCGCCACGGCACCAACGTGCCGACGCTGCGCATCGACGGCATGACCGTCGCCAGCAGCTAGGCCGGCCGCCCGATGCCCGCGCGCAACCTGGAAGCCGTGATCGCCGCGACGCGCGAGGTCGGCGACATGGCGATGGCGCGCTGGCGCGGCGAGGGCAAGGCAGTCAATGTCTGGCACAAGTCGGAAAATAATCCGGTCAGCGACGTCGATCTGGCGGTCGATGCCCGGTTGAAGGCGGTTCTCGGCGCGATGGTGCCGGAGGCCGGATGGCTTTCGGAGGAAACCGCGGACAACAGCGACCGGCTGTCGCGCCGTTTCATGTGGTGCGTCGACCCCATCGACGGCACCCGCGACTTCATCCGCGGCCGTCCGGGCTGGGCGGTGTCGGTCGCGCTGGTCGTCGACGGCGCCCCCGAAATCGGCGTGCTCTACGCGCCCGCGCTCGACGAACTGTGGGTCGCCCGCAAGGGTCAGGGTGCGACGCTCAACGGCGAAACGCTGCGCGCCAGCCGCCGGATGATCTTCAACGGATCGCGCGTTCCCGCCGACAGCCTGCCCAAGATCGACCGCGACCTCATCATGGTGACAAAGCCCAACAGCATCGCGCTGCGCATGGCGCTGGTCGCCGACGATCGCGCCGATCTGGTCGCGACGCTGCGCTGGGGTTTCGAATGGGACGTCGCCGCCGCGGCGCTGATCGCGACCGAGGCCGGCGCGACCGTCACCGACGCCTTTGGTGAGCCGCTCGTCTTCAACACGCCGCGCGCGCAGGCCTTCGGTGTCATCGCGAGCGCGCCGGGCATTCATGGCGCGGTCGTCAACCGGCTGCACGACCGGGCGGTGGCGCTGACCGCCGATGATTGAGGCGCGCCCCGGCAGGCTGCAAAAGCCGCCGCTTCGCTTGACAATTCGCCCGACTCACCTTAATTGCGCATCCATTCCAACACCCTGACCGGACGGCGAAACGCTCAGCGCGTCTTCGTGGTCCGTTTTTTGCGTTGGAAAACAGACGCTTTGAGATAGGGCTCGTTTGCCAGCGAACCCTGTGGAGCAGGAGAAAGAACAGATGGCACGTATCGCGGGCGTAAACCTGCCCACCAACAAGCGCGTAATCATCGCGCTCACCTACATCCACGGCATCGGCCGCAAGACCGCCGTCGACATCGCCGACAAGCTCGGCATCGACCACACCCGCCGCATCCAGGACCTGTCGGACGCCGAAGTCCTGCAGATCCGCGAAACGATCGACGCCGACCTCACGGTCGAGGGTGATCTTCGCCGCAACACGGCGATGAACATCAAGCGCCTCATGGACCTCGCCTGCTATCGCGGCCTGCGTCATCGCAAGGGCCTTCCGGTCCGCGGCCAGCGCACGCACACCAATGCGCGCACCCGCAAGGGCAAGGCCAAGCCGATCGCCGGTAAGAAGAAGTAAGAGCAGAGATTCGTCCGGGGGACGGATTTCCTTATTTCTCCGCCGGAGGTCGCCATCGCACTGGCACCACCGGTCGTTTTCAGGATTTAGGGTTTAGGAATTCAAAATGGCTCGTGAACCGCAGCGCCTTCGTCGGCGCGAACGCAAGAATATCTCGTCGGGCGTCGCCCACGTCAACGCGACCTTCAACAACACGATGATCACCATCACCGACGCGCAGGGCAATGCGATTGCCTGGTCGAGTGCCGGCATGATGGGCTTCAAGGGCAGCCGCAAGTCGACGCCCTATGCAGCGCAGGTTTGCGCCGAGGACGCCGGCAAGAAGGCCGCCGAACATGGCGTCCGCACGCTGGAAGTCGAAGTGAAAGGCCCCGGCGCCGGTCGTGAATCGGCCCTGCGCGCGTTGCAGGCGGTCGGTTTCCACATCACGTCGATCCGCGACGTGACGCCGATCCCGCACAACGGCGTACGTCCGGCCAAGCGCCGCCGCGTCTGACGTTTCCGGACTGGCGGTCTTCGGGCCGCTCTGCCGTCACCATATCTAACGCAGGACAGGCTCGACCCGCCCCGCCCGTCCCGCCCAAAGCAAAGGGAAGTCCATGACTGTCAATATCCGGAACTGGCAGGAATTGAAGAAGCCCAGCAACCTGGAAATCAAGGCTGGCAGCGACAGCAAGCGCAAGGCCACCTTCGTCGCCGAACCGCTCGAACGCGGCTTTGGCCTGACGCTTGGCAACGCGCTGCGCCGCGTGCTCCTGTCGTCGCTCCAGGGTGCGGCCATCACGTCGATCAAGATCGAGAACGTCCTGCACGAATTCTCGAGCCTGGCCGGCGTGCGCGAGGACGTGACCGACATAGTTCTCAACGTGAAGCAGATCGCGCTCAAGATGGAAGGCGAAGGCCCGAAGCGGCTGCAGCTTTCGGCGACCGGTCCCGCGACCGTCAAGGCCGGCGACATCATGGTGTCGGGTGACATCAAGGTGATGAACCCCGATCACGTGATCTGCCACCTCGACGACGGGGCGACGCTGAACATGGAACTCGTTGCCGACACCGGTAAGGGCTATGTTCCCGCGACGGCCAACCGTCCGGCCGACGCGCCGATCGGCCTGATCCCGGTCGATTCGCTCTACTCGCCGGTGCGTCAGGTCGCCTACAAGGTCGACAATGCTCGCATCGGTCAGGAACTGGACTATGACAAGCTGTCGCTGACCGTCGATACCGACGGCACCGTGACCCCGGAAGATGCCGTCGCCTATGCTGCGCGCATCCTCCAGGACCAGCTTCAGGTCTTCGTCCACTTCGAAGAAGCGATGAACGACAGCGGCCTCATCGGCATGGCGGCTCCGTCGGCTTCGACCGAGGAATCGGACGTCAACCAGCTCAACCGCTTCCTTCTCAAGAAGGTCGACGAGCTCGAACTGTCGGTTCGTTCGGCCAACTGCCTCAAGAACGACAACATCATCTACATCGGCGACCTGGTCCAGAAGACCGAGGCCGAGATGCTCCGCACGCCGAACTTCGGCCGCAAGTCGCTCAACGAGATCAAGGAAGTGCTCTCGTCGATGGGTCTGCGCCTCGGCATGGACATCCCCGGCTGGCCGCCGGAAAACATCGAGGAAATGGCCAAGAAGCTCGAACAGGAGCTACTGGGTTAAGTCCCGAACTGTTCCCCGGCGAAAGCCGGGGCACAGGTGCAACGCTGAATCTGGACCCCGGCCTTCGCCGGGGAACACAAAGGGAAAAGGGCTCCCCCGCAAGCGGGCCTGGCTTGGGGTTCCGTAAAACGGCCCCTCTGACAAACGAAGGAATGGATTATGCGTCATAAATCGGGTGGCCGGAAGCTTCAGCGCACCGGCGCGCATCGCATCGCGATGTTCCGCAACATGTCGGCTTCGCTCATCAAGCATGAGCAGATCACGACGACCGTCGCCAAGGCGAAGGAACTGCGTCCCTATGTCGAAAAGCTGATCACGCTCGCGAAGCGTGGCGGCCTTGCCAATCGCCGTCTGGCGATGAGCCGTCTGATGGACGAAGCGCAGCTTCAGAAGCTGTTCGACGTCCTCGCCGAACGCTACAAGGACCGCAACGGCGGCTACACCCGCATCATCAAGGCCGGCATCCGCGCTTCGGACGCCGCGCCGATCGCGATCATCGAATTCGTCGACCGCGACGTCGATGCCAAGGGCCAGGATTCGGGCCCGGTGCTGACCGACGAGGAACTGGAAGACGCGGCCTGAGCCGAACTTTCCATCGACACAAGGTCAAGGGCGGCGTCCAACCGGACGACCGCCCTTTTTCTTGGCCAGCCGCCGGGGACCAGCGCGCAGCAAGCGATTATCCGATCTTGAGGACGATCTTTCCGACGTGCGCGCCCGCCTGCATCCGCGCGTGCGCAGCGGCGGCATCGGCAAGCGGAAAGGATTGATCCATCGCGGGCTTCCAGGCCCCGCTGGAAAGGCGCGGCCACAACGTCTTGTGAATCTCGTCGGCCAGCGCGGCCTTGAAGTCGGCGCTGCGCGCCCGCAGCGTCGATCCGGTCATCGTCAGGCGGCGGCGCATGAGCTGCGACATGTCGATTTCGGCTTTCGCGCCCCGCTGGAAGGCGATGGTGACGTGCCGCCCGTCGTCGGCCAGACACGCAAGATTGCGCGGCACATAATCGCCGCCGACCATATCCAGCACGACATCGACCCCCGCCCCGCCGGTAAAGCCCTTTACCGCCTCCACATAATCCTCGGCCGAATAATCGATCGCGAGGTCGGCGCCGAGCGCCCGCGCCGCGTCGCATTTGTCGGCGCTGCCGCAGGTGACGATGATGCGGATATCGAATAGCTTGCACAGGCCGATCGCCGTCGTTCCGATACCGCTGGTCCCCCCGTGGACGAGCGCTGTCTCCCCTTCCTTGATCCAGCCGCGCTCGAACAGATTATGCCATACCGTGAACACCGTTTCGGGCAGTGCCGCCGCTTCGGCCATGGTGAATCCTGCGGGAACGGGCAGCACGCTGCCCACGGGCGCGACGCAATATTCGGCATAGCCCCCGCCCCCGACCAGCGCGCACACCGCCTGCCCCAGCATTTCGGGATCGCCGCCCGGTCCGGTCGCGACCACTGTCCCGGCGATTTCGAGGCCGGGAAGGTCCGACGCGCCGGGCGGCGGCGGATAGAAGCCCATGCGCTGGAGCACGTCGGGACGGTTCACCCCCGCCGCGGCGACGCGGATCAGCAACTCGCCCGGCCCCGGCCGCGGCACGGGTCGCTGCTCGGCAACGAGCACTTCGGGGCCGCCGGGTTCGCGGATCGCGACGGCGGTCATGCTCTCGGGCAGGCTGGTCACGCTAAATCCCCCACTTTGTTCGATTTCCCACTCGTCCCGCCTTATTGACAGCCGCGGCGCGGGGGTCAACAGTTCGCGCCCCACAAGGCCGCAATTCGACAGGGAGGATGGCCATGGACGACGACGACCTTCCCCGCCGCCGCGACGATGTGCTGACGGCGCTCGCCAAACAGTCGCTCGACCCCTTGTCGGTCGCCGAACTCGACGATCGGCTTGCGGTGCTGGAAGCCGAGATAGCACGCACAAAGGCGCACAAGGCGGCAGCGGGCAGCTTCAAGGCAAATGCGGAGGCACTGTTCCGCAAAGGATGACGGGGCGGCCGTCGCTGCAGCGCCATGAATCTGCAGGCAAAAGCGGCCGATTTGGCGGGGTCGACTCTTGCCCGCCGCATGGGCTCTGCCTAGCCTGTAGCCGAAATTTTCCCCCGAAATCAGGAACGGAACGAGCCCATGCCCCTTATTGTCGCGCTTTCGATTGCCGCCCTGGCCAGCACGCCGCCACCCCCTCCGCCCATTGTCATTCCGGCTCCTGTCGACAAGTCGCCCCTTCCGCTGCTTGAGTCTGCCGACGGTTGGCCGGCGCTGCTTTCCTGGGATATCGCCGATGCGCGCTGCAGCGACGGCGCCCTCGACACTGCGGGCGTAAAGGCCGTCCTGCGCGCGATGTCGAACCGGCCGATGCGCACCGCCGCCCAGATAATTTATCGTTTCGACATCGACGCCGACGGACGGCCGATTTCGATCGAGAGCGACGGGTCGCCTGGCGCTCTTGGTCAGGATCTACCGGCATCGCTGGCGGCAAGCCGTTTCCCGGTCGGGCAAGCCCGCACCCGATGCACGATACGCTATCGCATCAGCGCGCAGGCGGTCGGCGCCGCTGCACCCCCGGATCTGCTCGCTTATACGATGACGCCGATTTCGGGACCGTTGCCCAAAGAGGGATGGGCGCGCATCCGCGACATCGGCACTTGCGCCGCACCGCCGCGCCCCCGGCCGCTCCTTCGCGCCTTTCCGGACTTTTCGAAAATCCCGGCGACGCGGGGACGAAAAGACTGGTCCTTTGTCCTTTACGACACCGATGCGAAAGGGCGCCCCGTCAACCTGAAGACATTTGCGACGTCGGGCAATCGGGAGCTCGATGCGGCGGCGCGCGACGCCGTGGCACGATCGCGCTTCACCGGAGGCGTTCGCACGCAATGCCTCTACCCTTATCGGCGGGCGCCAGAGACGGTATCACCGCCGCCGATTCCCGATGCCGACGCATTCAGGCCGCAGGGCGCGACCTGCGGCGACGATCGCGCGTGGGACCGCAAGCCGGCCCTGATCTACCCCGCCGCTTATCGCCGGCGCGCAGTCGAAGGCTGGGCGGTGCTGACGTATGACATCGCCCCTTGGGGTGAAATCGGCAATGTCAAGGTTGCCGCGGCGCAGCCTGCTGCCGACTTCGGCACCCAGGCGCAGCGAATGCTCCTGTCCGCGCGGGCCGCGGCTTCGCCGCAAGGATGGACGGGCTGCGTCGAGCGGGTCCGTTTCCAGATGGGAACGGCGCAGGACGACGATGACAAACCCGACTCCGACGACGCGACCTAGCGCAGGCCCTGTGATTGAGCGGCGTCGCGCCCGCCAAATCGCAACGCTGCGTTAACCATAAGACAAGCCTGTCATCGTAATTTCACACGAGCTTCCGCTTTTCCCTTGCGGAGAGACGGGAGCATCGCCACGTTGTGTTCCTAGGGGCGGCCTCTCCCCGGCACGTCCCCGCAAGGAGATGAAGACCATGCCGTCCTTTTCGGAGTCCCTCGAAAAGACCCTGCACAACGCGCTGAAGGCCGCGTCGGAGCGCCACCACGAATATGCGACGCTGGAGCATCTGCTCTACGCGCTGATCGACGACGAACATGCTGCCGAAGTGATGCGCGCGTGCGGCGTCGCGCTGGGCGAGTTGCAGTCGGCGGTGGTCCATTATCTCGACACCGAACTCGACAGCCTGAAGGTCGAGGGGCACAGCGACCCCTCCCCAACCAGCGGTTTCCAGCGCGTCGTCCAGCGCGCGATCCTGCACGTCCAGTCGTCGGGCAAGGATGAGGTGACGGGCGCGAATGTCCTCGTCGCGCTGTTTTCGGAGCGCGAGAGCTATGCGGTCTACTTCTTGCAGCAGCAGGATCTGACGCGGCTCGACGCCGTTTCCTACCTCAGCCACGGGGTCGGCAAGGGCGGCAAGCCGTCGCCCACCGCCGAGCCCGAGGAAAAGGAAGAAGCGAAGGACAAGAGCGAAGGCAAGAACAAGAAGGAAACCGCGCTCGACCAGTTCACGGTCAACCTCAACGAAAAGGCGAAGGGCGGCAAGGTCGACCCGCTGATCGGCCGCAGCGCCGAGGTCGACCGCACGATCCAGATCCTTTGCCGCCGCAGCAAGAACAACCCGCTCTATGTGGGCGACCCCGGCGTCGGCAAGACCGCGATCGCCGAGGGCCTCGCGCGCAAGATCATCGAGGGCGACGTGCCCGAGGTGCTGAAGGAAGCGGTGATCTATTCGCTTGATATGGGCGCGCTGCTCGCCGGCACGCGCTATCGCGGCGATTTCGAGGAGCGGCTGAAACAGGTCGTCTCCGAACTCGAAGGCATGCCGCACGCGATCCTGTTCATCGACGAGATCCACACGGTGATCGGCGCCGGCGCGACGAGCGGCGGCGCGATGGATGCGTCGAACCTCCTGAAGCCCGCATTGTCGGGCGGTGTGATCCGCTGCATCGGTTCGACCACCTACAAGGAGTTCCGCAATCATTTCGAGAAGGACCGCGCGCTGCTGCGCCGGTTCCAGAAGATCGACGTGATCGAACCGAGCATCGAGGACACGAAGAAGATCCTCGCCGGCCTGCGCGACGCGTTCGAGAGCCATCATAATGTGAAATACACCGCCGACGCGATCAACGCGGCGGTCGAGCTGTCATCGCGTTACATCAACGACCGCAAGCTGCCCGACAAGGCGATCGACGTGATCGACGAAGTCGGCGCGATGCAGATGCTGGTGCCGCCGTCGAAGCGCCGCAAGACGATCACCGCGAAGGAGATCGAGGCGGTGATCGCGACGATGGCGCGTATCCCGCCGAAATCGGTGTCGAGCGACGACAAGAAGGTTCTCGAAACGCTCGAGACCGACCTCAAGCGCGTCGTCTTCGGTCAGAATACCGCGATCGAGGTGCTGTCGTCGGCGATCAAGCTCAGCCGCGCCGGGCTGCGCGATCCCGAAAAGCCGATCGGCAATTATCTGTTCAGCGGCCCCACCGGCGTCGGCAAGACCGAGGTCGCGAAACAGCTCGCGCATCTGCTCGGCATTCCGCTCCAGCGGTTCGACATGTCCGAATATATGGAACGCCACTCGGTGAGCCGCCTGATCGGCGCGCCGCCGGGCTATGTCGGCTATGACCAGGGCGGCCTGCTGACCGACGCGATCGACCAGAACCCGCACTGCGTGCTGCTGCTCGACGAGATCGAGAAGGCGCATCCCGACCTGTTCAACATCCTGCTCCAGGTGATGGACAATGGCCGGCTGACCGACCACCACGGCAAGACGGTCGACTTCCGCAACGTGATCCTGATCATGACGACCAATGCGGGCGCGAGCGACATGACGCGCGAGTCGATCGGTTTCGGCACCCAGACGCGCGAGGATGCGCAGGAAGAGGCGGTGAAGCGCATGTTCACCCCCGAATTCCGCAACCGCCTCGATGCGATCGTCCCCTTCGGCTATCTGCCGCCGGAAGTCGTGGCGCGCGTTGTCGACAAGTTCATCCTGCAACTCGAACTGCAGCTTGCCGACCGCAACGTCCACATCCAGCTCGACGACAAGGCGCGCGAATGGTTGACCGCCAAGGGCTATGACAAGCTCTATGGCGCACGCCCGATGGGCCGCCTGATCCAGGAAAAGATCAAGCAGCCGCTCGCCGAAGAACTGCTCTTCGGCAAGCTCGTCCACGGCGGCGAGGTCAAGGTGAAGCTGAAAACCGGCGAGGATGCCAAGGTCGGCAATCCGCTGAGCTTCGAAATCACCCCGGCGGCGCCCAAGGCGAGCAAGGGCAAGGGCAAGGCCAAAGCTGAGAAGGCGGCAGAGTAGAAACCGCTTCAACCCCTCCCGCTTGCGGGAGGGGTTTTGTTTGACCCCCTCGCTTTTTGGGGCTGCGGCGCCTATATCACCGGCATGTACAACTACATCTCCGTAACCGCCGACGAAGCGGCCACCCCCGCCCCCGTCCGCGACGGCACGATCAAGCTTCACGACGAATCCGGCTTTGCCGGAATGCGCAAGGCCGGCCGGCTGTCGGCCGAGATTCTCGACGCGCTCGTTCCTTTCATCCAGCCCGGCGTGACCACCGGGGCGATCGACGATCTGGTGCGCGAGATGATGCTTGCGGGCGGCGGCATTCCCGCGACGCTGGGCTATCGCGGCTTCACGCATAGCTGCTGTACCAGCATCAACCATGTCGTGTGCCACGGGATTCCCGACGACAAGCCGCTGCGCGAAGGCGATATCGTCAATGTCGACGTCACCAGCATCATCGACGGCTGGCATGGCGACACCAGCCGCATGTATCTGGTCGGCGAAGTTCCGATCAAGGCGCGGCGGCTGGTGGACGTGACCTATGAATGCCTGATGCTGGGCATCGAACAGGCGAAGCCCGGCAATACGATGGGCGACGTCGCGCACGCGATCCAGAGCCACGCCGAACGCCACCGTTATTCGGTGGTGCGCGATTTTTGCGGTCACGGGCTCGGCCAGATGTTCCACGATGCGCCCGAAGTGGTCCACGCCGGGCGCCCCGGCACCGGCCCCGAGCTGAGGCCCGGCATGTTCTTCACCATCGAACCGATGATAAACACCGGCAAATATGCCGTGAAGATGCTTGCCGACGGCTGGACCGCGGTGACGCGCGACCGGTCGCTTTCGGCGCAGTTCGAACACAGCATCGGCATCACCGAGGACGGCTGCGAAATCTTTACCGCAAGCCCCAAGGGACTCAACACCCCGCCCTGGGCCTGAAACCTGCCAGACTTTAGGTAGAACACCCTAAATTCCCGCTTGCGAATCCGCTTCGCCCGGCGCAGTCTTGACGTGAACGTCAAGCATAGGACGTCGAGGGAGAGCGAATATGGCGAAACGGGTCATGGCGACCGCGCTGCTTTGTGGTGCGGCCTTGGTTCTGGCGGGTTGCAACGCGTCGAAGTCGGGCGGCACGGGCAGGTCGCTCGACGATGCCGAGAGGGCGAGCGAAGCACTGCTCAAGACCGGCGGCAACGGCGACAACTGGGCCGGCATCGGCTATGGCTATGACGAGCAGCGCTTCAGCCCGCTCACCGACATAAACGACAAGAATGTGGGCGAGCTTGGCATTGCCTGGTTCGCCGATCTTGAGGACGCGCGCGGACAGGAAGCCACCCCGGTCGTCGTCGATGGCACCCTTTATGTCAGCCACGCCTGGTCGAAGGTCGACGCGTGGGACGCCGGGACCGGCAAGAAGCTCTGGTCCTTCGATCCCAAGGTGTCGGGCGACCGCGCGGTCAACGCCTGCTGCGACGTCGTCAACCGCGGCGTCGCGGTATGGGGCGACAAGCTCTTCGTCGGCGCACTCGACGGGCGGCTGATCGCGCTCGATCGCAAGACCGGCAAGGAATTGTGGTCGACGCAGACCTTCGATCCCCAAAAGCCCTACACGATCACCGGCGCGCCGCGCGTCGTGAAGGACATGGTGCTCATCGGCAGCGGCGGCGCCGAATTCGGGGTGCGCGGCTATGTCACCGCCTATGATGCCGATACCGGCAAGGAACGCTGGCGCTTCTACACCGCGCCGAACCCCGAAAAGAAGAAGGACGGCGCCGCAAGCGACGACATCTTCGCGTCGAAAGGCAATGCAACCTGGTCAGACCAAGGGGAATGGAAGACGTCGGGCGGCGGCGGCACGGTGTGGGACGCGATCGTCTATGACAAGGATCTCGACCAGATCTATCTCGGCGTCGGCAACGGCAATCCGTGGAACCATGGCACGCGTTCGAACGGCGAAGGCGACAACTGGTTCCTCTCGTCCGTGGTGGCGCTCGATGCGTCGACCGGCAAATATAAATGGCATTATCAGGAAACGCCCGGCGAGAGCTGGGACTATACCGCGACGCAGCCGATCATCCTTGCCGAGCAGGCGGTGAACGGCACGCCGACCAAAGTGCTGTATCATGCACCGAAGAACGGCTTTTTCTTCACGATCGACCGGACCACCGGCAAGCTGATCGACGCCAAGCCTTTCGTCGACGGGATCAACTGGGCGACCGGCTATGACATGGCCACTGGCCGGCCGATCGAAAATCCCGACGCGCGCTTCTACAAGACCGGCAAGCCCTTCATCGCGATCCCGGGCGCGCTTGGCGCGCACAACTGGCATCCGATGAGCTACAACCCTGCTACCGGCCTCGTCTATATTCCGGCGCAGCAGATTCCGCAGGGCTATATCCAGGATATGGATGAGCTGGACCGGCGCAAGGTACTCGGCTTCAACATCGGCGCCTCGCTGACCGCAGCGATGCTCCCCGACGACAAGGCTGCCTTCCGCGCGGCCGTCGCCGCGACCACCGGCCGTCTCGTTGCCTTCGACCCGCGCACCGGCAAGGTCGCTTGGGGCGTCGACTATCCCGCCGCATGGAACGGCGGCACGATGACGACCGCCGGCAATCTGGTTTTCCAGGGAACGAGCACCGGGCGCTTCCGCGCCTATGCCGCCGACACCGGCAAGCAGCTGCTCGACCTCGACATGCAGTCGGGGATCGTCAGCGCGCCATCGACCTTCCGCGTGGGCGGAGTGCAATATGTCGCTTTCCAGACCAGCAAGGGCGGCGCCTTTCCACTTGTCGCCGGGGTCGCGGGCGGAGTGACGCGCAAGGTGCCCAATATTCCGCGCCTCGTGGTGCTCAAGCTCGGCGGTACGGTGCAGCTCCCCGCCCCGCCCGCGACCACGACGCTGGCGTGGAATCCGCCCGCGCAGTTCGGCACGCCGCAGCAGATCGCATCGGGCAAGGCGCATTTCGGGCGCTATTGCCAAGTCTGTCACGGCGACAGCGCGATCGGCAACGGCTTCACCCCCGACCTGCGCGTTTCGGGTGCGCTGACCAGTGCCGATGCATGGAAGGGCGTGATCCTCGACGGCGCGCTGAAGGACCGCGGCATGGTGAGCTTTGCCAAGGTGCTCTCCCCCGCCGATGTCGAGGCGATTCGCGCCTATGTCATCGACCGGTCGAACTGGACCAAGGCTAACCTGCCCGACGCGTCGGCGCCCGTCGGGCGCTGATTGCACAAAATTTAATCACCTAAATCACGCCGCTGCCCAAAGGACAGGCAGCGGCGTAATTTCGTGCCAAATTTCTTACCGAAAGCTTGCGATTCGCCAATTGGCACGGGTCTTGATTGGTGCAAGATGGCCGCACACCGCACCGACTCACGGGGGAAACCGGTTCAGGCGTACCTGACCCGGCTTCGTCCACAGGCAAAGGTGGAAGGCCCAAAGGGGGACATGAAGCGTGAAGAAGATTGAGGCGATCATCAAACCGTTCAAGCTCGACGAGGTGAAGGAGGCGCTGCACGAAGTGGGTGTCAGCGGCATCACCGTCACCGAGGCGAAGGGCTTCGGTCGCCAGAAGGGTCACACCGAACTGTATCGCGGCGCTGAATATGTCGTCGACTTCCTGCCGAAGGTGAAGCTGGAGGTTATCGTCGATGACAATATGGCCGAACGCGTGGTCGAGGCGATTGCCGCGGCGGCGCAGACGGGCCGCATCGGCGACGGCAAGATTTTCGTGATCCCCGTGGAAACCGCGCTGCGCATCCGCACCGGCGAGCGCAATGAGGACGCGCTCTAAGCTTCCATCGCTCCATCCCGTTCAACAGACGCCGGTCCAGCCGGTACTATTCGCAAAAAGGAAGAAGTGACCATGGCCACCAAGCCGAAGGATATCATCGCCCGGATCAAGGATAATGACATCGAGTGGGTCGATCTGCGTTTCACCGATCCCAAGGGCAAATGGCAGCATCTGACCATGTGCGCCGGCGTGATCGACGAAGACGCCCTCGAAGACGGCCTGATGTTCGACGGTTCGTCGATCGAAGGCTGGAAGGCGATCAACGAAAGCGACATGATCCTGAAGCCCGATCTCGAAGCGGTCTATGACGATCCCTTCTCGGCAACCCCGATGCTGGTGATGTTCTGCGACATCGTCGAACCTTCGACCGGCGAAGGCTATGCCCGCGACCCGCGCACCACCGCGAAGCGCGCCGAAGCCTATGTCGCCTCGACCGGCATCGGCGACACCGTCTATGTCGGCCCCGAAGCCGAATTCTTCATGTTCGACGACGTCCGCTTCGAAACCGGCTATAACAAGTCGGGTTTCGAAATCGACGATATCGAACTGCCGACCAACACCGGCCGCGCCTATGAAGGCGGCAACCTTGGACATCGTCCGCGCGCCAAGGGCGGCTATTTCCCTGTCGCGCCGGTCGACAGCGCCGTCGACATCCGCGCCGAAATGGTCTCGACCATGCTCGAAATGGGCCTGCCCTGCGACAAGCATCACCATGAAGTCGCCGCCGCGCAGCACGAGCTGGGCCTGACCTTCGGCACGCTGACGCAGACCGCCGACCGCATGCAGATCTACAAATATGTCGTGCATCAGGTCGCCCATGCCTATGGCAAGACTGCGACCTTCATGCCCAAGCCGATCAAGGACGATAACGGATCGGGCATGCACACCCACATCTCGATCTGGGAAAAGGGCAAGCCGCTCTTTGCGGGCAACGGCTATGCCGGCCTTTCGGACATGTGCCTCTATTTCATCGGCGGCGTCATCAAGCATGCGAAGGCACTCAATGCCTTCACCAACCCGACGACGAACAGCTACAAGCGCCTCGTCCCGGGCTTCGAGGCGCCGGTGCTGCTCGCCTATTCGAGCCGCAACCGTTCGGCTTCGTGCCGCATCCCCTATGGCGCGGGCGCCAAGGCGAAGCGCGTCGAATTCCGTTTCCCCGACGCGATGGCGAACCCCTATCTCTGCTATTCGGCGCTGCTGATGGCGGGGCTCGACGGCATCCAGAACAAGATCCACCCCGGCGACGCGATGGACAAGAATCTCTATGATCTGCCGCCCGAAGAACTCGCCGAAGTCCCGACCGTCTGTGGCAGCCTGCGCGAAGCGCTCGACAGCCTCGCGGCCGATCACGACTTCCTCTTGAAGGGCGACGTCTTCTCGAAGGATCAGATCGAAGCCTATATCGAACTCAAATGGGCCGAAGTTTACAACTTCGAACAGACCCCGAGCCCGGTCGAATTCGACATGTATTACAGCGCCTGATCTGCAGCGATCAGTCACGCTCGAAGGGCGTCCGACTTGGGGGAGCTCGGACGCCCTTCCCTTATCTGCTACCTGCGCTCAGCGCATCATCAGGCCGCGGCGACCGATCGCCACAAAGGCCCCGACAAGCATCATCGCCGCCAGCGTCGTCACCACGTCGATCGCGGTGAGCGCCGGTCCGAGCCCTAGAAAATCGGCGGCGCCCCAGAGGGTGAGCCCGATCCAGCTCAGGCCGAAGGCCCAATAGCCGCCTTCGATGCCCAATTGGCGGTTAAGCTCGTCATATTGCCACCGCCACGCCCAGCTCGCCGCGACACCGCCCGCAATCACGAGGGCCAGCACCGCCGCGGCCGCCTGCGCCGGAACGGGTCCGGTCGGAAAGGAGGGCGTGCGTGCGAGCGCGAGCGCAAGCAGTGCGGCCCCGATTGCGCCCATGACGATGACCGATCGCCCCATGCCCGCGCGCTCCTCGCGCAGTTCGTCGGCATCGGCGACGTTGAGCAGCCTGGCGCCGGTGCGCGGCACCGCCAGCCCGAAGCCGACAAAGGCCGCCATCAGGAGATAGAGGATGGCGACCCCGGCCAGCGCAACGCGCGATCCGCCCATCGCATCGATGAAATCGGTCCCGGCGACATGCATCAGCCCGGCGACCGTGCCCGCACCGACGATCGCGCCGACCAGCGCCCCGATCCCGCTCTTCTTCCACGCCGCAGCGCTATGTCCGGCCACCATCTTGTCCATCACTCGTCCTCCGGCATCCAATGATCGATAAACAGCTCGCGCACCTCCAGCCCGAACAGCCGGGCCATGCGCAGCGCGAGCGGCAGGCTGGGATCATATTTGTCGGTTTCGACGGCATTGATCGTCTGCCGCGAGACGCCGAGCCGGCGGGCCAGTTCGCCCTGGCTCCACCCCGCCTGCTCGCGGCAATCCCGAACGCGATTTTGCAATGACCATCCTTTCAGCCTGTCAGACACTCTTTACAGACGCGAAACATATGCTGTCAAACACTCTTTACAGGTCGTGCTCGAGATGGGGATCGGCAAGCGAGCGAATATTGCCGGGCGCGATGGCTTGCGGCGGCGGCCTTCAAGCGGCACAAGGGCGCCGACAAAGGAGATTGTGCAGATGAAATCAGCCCGCTTCGCCGCGTTCGCCGCCCTTGCCGCGCTCGCGCTCGCCCCGGCCGCGCATGCCAAGCTGAGCCCGACCGAAAGCCGGATGGCCGAAACGGTAAAGGCCGAGCAGGAACGGTCGATCGCGCTGCTCGAAAGGCTGGTGAATCAGAACAGTGGTACGTTGAACCTCGCCGGGGTCGAAAAGGTAGCCGAGATGATGCGCTCCGAGCTCGAGCCGCTGGGCTTTACGGTCACCTGGAAACCCACGCCCGAGACGAAGCGCGCCGGCCATCTGATCGCGGTGCACAAGGGGCGTGCCGACGGCAAGAAGATGCTGCTGATCGCGCATCTCGACACGGTGTTCGAACCCGACTCGCCCTTCCAGACCTTCACGCGCAAGGGCGGCTGGGGCGAAGGCCCCGGCGCGGGCGACGACAAGGGCGGCATGGTGGTGATCGTCGCGGCGCTGCGCGCGATGAAGGCTGCGGGCACGCTGAAAGACGCCAATATCGAAATCCATATGACCGGCGACGAGGAAGACGCGGGCGATCCGATCGAAAAATCGCGCGCCGACCTGATCACCGCGGGCAAGCGCAGCGACATCGCGCTCGATTTCGAAGGACTTGTCCGCGACAATGGCGCCGATATGGGATCGATCGCCCGCCGCAGTTCGGAAAGCTGGACCGTCACCGCGACGGGCATGAGCGCCCACAGTTCGGGCATCTTCAGCGCCGAGGTCGGCGACGGCGCGATCAACGAGCTGGCACGCATCATCCGCGATTTCCGCACCCAACTGCCCGAACCCAATCTGACCTTCAACGTCGGGCTAATCGCCGGCGGACAGGAAGCGACGCTCGACACCGGCGGTATCCGCGCGACCGCAAACGGCAAGACCAACATCGTCGCCCCGATTGCGGTGGCGCGCGGCGACCTGCGCACCCTGTCGCCCGAACAGTCGGCGCGGGTGAAGGACAAGATGGCGGCGATCGTTGCGCGCCATCTGCCCGGCACCGATGCGAAGCTTGCCTTCGACCCCGGCGCCTATCCGCCGATGGCGCCGACGGCGGGCAACAAGGCGCTGCTCGACCGGCTCAACGGCGTGAACCGCGACATGGGGCTCCCCGAAATGGCCGCGCTCGATCCGCTTAAACGCGGCGCCGGCGACATCAGCTTCGTCGCCGCCGATGTCGATGGCCTTGCCGGGCTCGGCACCTATTCGACCGGCGATCATGCGCCCGGCGAAAGGGTCGAATTGTCCAGCATCGCACGCCAGGCGACGCGCGCTGCGATACTCATGTCACGCATAGCCGCTGAAAAGCGCTGAGCTGGAAGAAATCGCAGCCGACCGCGCTTGATTCGCGCGGCACAGTGATTAGGTAGCAATCCGAGACGGAAGTTTCCGCCGATGGGAGAAAGATGATGAGCGATACCGAAACGCACCTGAAACAGAATTACATCGGCGGCAAATGGGTCGACAGCAAGGGCGGCAAGCTGCACGACGTCATCAACCCGGCGACCGAGGAAGCGGCATCGACCGTCGTGCTCGGCACCGCGGCCGACGTCGACGATGCCGTTGCCGCCGCCAAGGAAGCCTATAAGACCTATTCGCAGACGACGCGGGAGGAGCGCTTGGCGCTGCTCGGCCGTATCGTCGAGGAATATAAGAAGCGCGGCGCCGATCTCGCCAAGTCGATGGCGGCCGAAATGGGCGCACCGGTCAGCTTCGCGGGCACCGCGCAAGTCGGCGCCGGCATCGGCGGCTTCCTCGGCACGATCGAAGCGCTGAAGAATTTCGAGTTCAGCGAACAGCATGGCGCAAACAAGGTCGTCTATGAACCGATCGGCGTCGTCGGGATGATCACCCCCTGGAACTGGCCGCTCAACCAGATTGCGCTCAAGGTCGCGCCCGCGCTCGCCGCCGGCAACACGATGGTGCTGAAGCCGTCGGAAGAATGCCCCGGCAATGCCGTTATTTTCGCCGAAATCCTCGATGCGGCAGGCGTTCCGCCGGGCGTGTTCAACCTGGTTCAGGGTGACGGCCCGACCGTCGGCAATGCGATCAGCGCGCATCCGGGGATCGAAATGGTGAGCTTCACCGGATCGACCCGCGCTGGCATCCTCGTCGCCAAGGCGGCGGCCGACACGGTCAAGCGCGTCCATCAGGAACTGGGCGGCAAGTCGCCGAACATCGTCCTGCCCGACGCCGATCTGGCCCAGGTCCTGCCCCCGACGGTGCAGGGCGTGCTCGTCAACACTGGTCAGAGCTGTATCGCCCCGACGCGTATTCTGGTCCACAAGGACCGCAAGGAAGAGGCCGTCGGCGTCATCAAGGCGATGTTCGACGGAACGCAGGTTGGCGATCCGGCGCAGGAAGGGGGGCATATCGGCCCCGTCGTCAACAAGGCGCAGTTCGAAAAGATCCAGGGCCTGATCCAGTCGGCGATCGACGAGGGCGCAACGCTCGAAACCGGCGGCACCGGCCTGCCCGCGAACGTCAACCGCGGCTATTTCATCAAGCCGACCGTCTTCTCGGGCGTCACGCCCGACATGCGGATCGCCAAGGAAGAAGTGTTCGGCCCCGTTGCGACGATCATGGAATATTCCAGCCTCGACGAAGCGGTCGATATCGCTAACGACACCGAATATGGCTTGTCGGCCGTGGTATCGGGCGATCCGTCCAAGGCCGCCGAGGTGGCACCGAAGCTGCGCGCCGGCATGGTCGCTGTCAACGCCTGGGGCCCCGGACCGGGCGCGCCCTTCGGCGGTTACAAGGCGTCGGGCAATGGCCGCGAAGGCGGTCTGTTCGGCCTCAAGGACTTCATGGAAGTCAAGGCGATCAGCGGCATCCCGGCGTAAGCCGGACGATCCTCCTTGTGGCGACGCCGCGGGGAGGACGACCGCCGGGAAGCGCTCGTCGCTGAACTCCGGCAGCAAAGCCCCTTCCGTTCGCGGGAGGGGTTTTTCTTTGCCCCCCCAACGGCTATGCGCGCGCCATGACTGATCGCTCGCCGCTCGCGCCCGCTGCCTTCCCCGCCCTGCCCGAAATCGCCGGGGTGACGCGCCGTATCGCGCGCGCGCACTACAAAAATTGGGACCGCTGCGACCTCACCTATGTCGAACTGGCGCCGGGTACCGTCGTCGCGGGCGTGACGACGCAGAATGTCTGCTGTTCGACCGAGGTCGAAATGTGCCGCGAGGGCATCGCGCACGGCCGCGCCCGCGCGCTGATCGTCAATGCGGGCAATTCGAACGCCTTCACCGGCTATCGCGGACGCGAGGCGGTCGAGCAGATCGTCGATCAGGTCGCTGCGCATCTGGCGTGCGATCCGAGGGAAGTCTTCGTCTGTTCGACGGGCGTGATCGGCGTGCCGCTGCCCAAGGACAAGGCGCACGCCGGCGTCGCCAAGGTCATCGGCTTCGACACGCCGAGCGCAAGCTGGGAAGAAGCGGCGCAGACGATCACCACCACCGACACCTTCCCGAAGGGCGCGGCGGCAAGCGCGGTCGTCGGCGGCGCCACGGTGCAAGTCGCGGGGATCGTCAAGGGATCGGGGATGATCGCGCCCGACATGGCGACGATGCTCGGCTATATTTTCACCGATGCCGCGGTGGCGCCCGATCTGTTGCAAGCGATGCTGAGCGACGCGACGGCGGGGAGTTTCAACGCGATCACGGTCGACAGCGACACGTCGACCAGCGACACGGTGCTGTTGTTCGCGACCGGACGGGCGGGCAATCCGGTGCTGACGACGCGCGACGATCCGGGCGCCGACGCGCTTTATGCGGCAATCCAAAGCGTTGCGCTCGACCTTGCGCAGCTTGTCGTGCGCGACGGCGAAGGTGCGTCGAAATTCATCGAAATTACGGTGACCGGCGCGGTCAGCGATGCCAGCGCCAAGCGCGTCGCGCTGTCGATCGCCAATTCGCCACTGGTCAAGACCGCGATCGCGGGCGAGGATGCCAATTGGGGCCGCGTCGTGATGGCGGTGGGCAAGGCAGGCGAACCTGCCGACCGCGACCGGCTGGCAATCCGCTTCGGCGACCATTGGGTCGCGAAGGACGGGCTACCCGTCGACGGCTATGACGAGGGCCCCGTTGCGGCGCATCTGAAGGGCCAGGACATTCGCGTCGGCGCCGACCTCGGCCTCGGCGACGGGCGCGCGACCGTTTGGACCTGCGACCTGACCCACGGCTATATCAGCATCAACGCCGACTACCGGAGTTGACCGCGATCTTTTAGATCCGCCCCCTGCGCGCAATCAGGTGCGCCGACCACAGGAGGCCGTCATGGTACGGCAAAAAGACTTCGCCGACCTGCCTTGCTTTCGAGACACCTCGAAGCGGCCTAAGGGGTACCCGTCCGAAACGCAGGTCAAGCGTGGTCATCGCTTCGTCCGCGGCGATATCGAACTTATCGAAAAACTCGGCCGAAAAGACCCGTGCCCATGCGGATCAGGCCAGAGGTTTCCGCAATTTCCGCCTCGCTTCGGGCCGGTTTCGATGGCTCCGAACGGCACGACTATTGGCGTGACTGACCGATAGAAGGCTCCCCCCGACACCGATCACTCGGCGTCGGGGGCTAGCTAAAATCAAAGCGCGCCTTCGAGCCAGCCCTTAAGCGCGCTCTTCGGTGCGGCGCCGACCTTGGTGTCGGCGATCTGGCCATTCTTGAACAGGATCATCGTCGGGATGCCGCGCACGCCATATTTGCTCGGCGCGTCGGGATGGTCGTCGATGTTCAGCTTGGCGATCACCACCTTGCCGGCGAGTTCGTTCGAAATTTCTTCGAGCGACGGGCCGATCATCTTGCACGGACCGCACCATTCGGCCCAGAAATCGACGAGCACGGGGGTGTCGCTGTCGAGGACATCGGCCTGAAAGCTGGCGTCGGTGATTGCCTTGGTTGCCATCGTCTGAACTCCTGAAATTCTGAAAAATCGTTGATGCCAAGCTAGGACGTCGGGGCGCCCGGCTCAAGAGGCGGCGGCGGCAAATTCGCCTTGGCGGCAAGCAAGCCGGGCTTGTGCGGTGCCAGCACGGCATCGTCGAGCGCGATGAGGCGCGGCTCCGCCGTATAGAGCAGCGCCGTTTCGACGCGCCGGCCCGGAAAGATGACCGCCAGCGCATCGCGATAGGCCGCCATCTGGCGCAGATAGGCGGGCGCGACATCGGCCGCGCTCCCGGGTATCCGCCGCCCGGTCTTGTAATCGATCACTGTCACCGCGTCGTCTGTCACGCGCAGCCGGTCGACGATCCCCGCCACGACCATGCCGTCGACCACCGCCGAGAGCGGCACTTCGGCCAGACTGTCGGGGCCGAAGAGTGCGGCGTGCGCCGGATCATCGAGGATGGCGAGCACCTCGTCCGCCATCGCCATACGCGCCGCATCGTCGAGCGTCGGTGCCTGCACCGCGAGCCAGCGCAGCGCCGCCGCGCGCCGCCTATCGGTCGCGACCGGCGGCAGGCGTTCGAACAGCGCGTGGAGCAGCAGGCCGCGCGTCACCGCCGCGACGCGCGCCGCCCCCTGCGGCGGCACCGCGACATCGTCTTCGCCCAGCGCCGAGGGCGCGAGCGGACGCGGCGGGCGCGCCTCCTCGGGCGCCGGGGCGTGGGTCCAGGCGGGCAGCGCGAGCGGCGGCGGTGCGGCGCGCACAGCCGCATCCCTGCGCGCCCATTTGCCGTCATTGATGCGGTGGACACGGCGGCGGCCCCACAGCGGCCCCGCATCCTCCCAATCGCAACCAAGCCCCTCCAGCGCCATCGCGGCCGCGCTGTGCCAGCTTGTCTCGGGCACCGACAGGTCGGGCTTTTTGGTAACGCCCGCGACGATCAGCATCTCTTCGGCGCGGGTCATCGCGACGTAGAACAGCCGCCAATGCTCCTGCGCCGCGGCATCGGCCGCGTCCTGATAGGCCTGCGCCAGCGCACCCTGCCGCTCGTCGGCGGGCATCGCGAAGACGGGCAGCTTTTCCCAGGCGGCGACATCGACGGTGAAGGGACGATGACCGATCGCGGCATCGTCGGTCGCATCGGCGAGAATGACGATCGGCGCCTGCAAGCCCTTCGATCCGTGCACCGTCATCACGCGCACGACGTCGCTGCGCGCTTCGGTCTGCCGCTTGATATCGGCGCTGCTGCCCGCGATCCGGGTCAGAAAGCCGAGTAGCGACACGGTTTCGCGCGCCTCGAACGCCAGCGCCTGGCTCAGCAGTTCGTCGATCGGGTCGCGCGCCTCGCGCCCCAGCCGCGCGTAAAGCTTGCGCCGTCCGTCGATCGGCCCTGAGAGGATCGTTTCGAGAAAGCGGAAAGGGGTCGTGAAATCGGCCATGCCGAGCAGTGCGCGCAGCGCCGCCATCGTTGCGGGCGGCATAGTCTCCTCATGGGAGCGCAGATGTTCCCAGATGGCGGCGCGGCCGCGCTTTGCCGTACGCGCGTAAAGCTCGTCCTGCGTCCAGCCGAGCAGCGGCGACACGAGCAGCGCGGCGAGGTTGAGATCGTCGAGCGGCTGCACCGCGAAGCGCATAGCGGCGATCAGATCCTGAACCGCTAGCGGCTGGGTCAGCGCGAAGCGGTCGACGCCCGCGACGGGGACGTGCAGCGTCTGAAGCCGCGCGACGATCCGCGCCGCCAGATCGCGGCGCCGGCGTACGAGGATCATGATATCGCCGGGCGCCACGGGGCGGCCATCCTTGCCGTTCGCGATCCAGTCCTGCACCTCGCCCGCGATCGCCTTGGCCAACCGCATCGAGGCAGGATCGGAGGCGGGGGCGCTGCCGTCCCCCTCGTCCCCGCCGTCCTCCGCGGCTGCGGCATCGATCGCCTTGCCGACGGGCAGCGGCGCCCAGAGTTCGACCTGGCCGGCCTGCGCGCTTCGAAACGGACGGTGTGGCGGCTCTTCGCCGTCGAGTCCCATCGCTATCGTCCCGCCGTCGCCGAGCCAGCGGTCGACGACGTCGAGCACCGCGGGCGTCGAGCGATAGTTGGAAACGAGATCGACCTGGCGGAAGGGCTGGCCGCCCATCTCGCCCATCGCGTGGAACATGTCGCGCGCGTTCGCGAACGCCCTGGGGTCGGTGCCCTGAAAGCCGAAGATCGCCTGCTTGCGGTCGCCGACCGTGAACAGCGTCCGCAGCCGGTCGTCCTTCGCGCTGACGCCCGCGAAAAACTCTTCGGCGAGCGACAGGACAATGCCCCACTGGCGCATGTTCGTATCCTGCGCCTCATCGACGAGGATATGGTCGGTGCGCTGATCGAGCTTGAAGCGCACCCATTCGCCGAAGCTGCTGACACGCAGCAGCGTCCCGGCGAGCGTGATGAGATCGTCGAAATCGGCAAGACCCGCATCGCGCTTGGCGAGCGCATAGGCTTCGGCAAAGCGCGCGCCAAGCTTCCACCCCGCCGCAAGATCGTCGGCGACGCGCATCGCGGTCGCCGTCGCGCGCAGCCGCCCGGCGGCATCGACGATGCGCACCGCGCTATCGGCACAATCGGTCATCCGGCCCTTATCGCCCGCAAAATCGGCGCGCAGCTCGCCCTTGCCGGTCAGGAAACAGCCGAGCAGTTCATCGAGCATCGCGGCGCGCGCCGAGGCCTCGGCGATGAGCCAGCCGACCATCTTGTCCGAACAAGCCTCGCCGGTCTTGGTACCCCACGCCGCCCCGCTGGTCGCGACCGCCTTGATATCGGCGTCGGAAATCGCCCCGCCTGCAATTTCGGCAGCGAGCCACGCATCGGGATCGCCGCCCGGCAGGTCGAACGCCGCGCGCAGATCCTGCGCCGCGGGCGGCAACGCGGCGCGCGGGCCACCGAAGACCGCGGCGCAGCTCGACAGGAAGGCAAGCGCGGATTCCTGCCCCAGCCGCCGCGACAGTATCGCCGCAACCGCCCGCAGCGCCTCGCGGTCGGGATCATGCTCGAGCAGATCGCCGAGTATCTGCCGCTTCAGCGCCGCTGCTTCATCTTCCTCGATAGCGCGAAAGCCGGGAAGCAGCTTTGCCTCGAGCGGAAAGCTGGCGAGCAGGGTCTGGCAGAAGCTGTGGATCGTCTGGACGCGGATCGCGCCGCCGGGGCTGTCGATCACTGTCGCGAACAGCGAGCGCGCACGCGTCATCAGCCCCGGCCGCTCCCAGTCGAGCCCCAGCGCGTGGAGATCGAGCCGCAGATCGCCGTCGCTCATCCGCACCCAGGTCGCGAGCCGTTCGTGGATGCGGTGCGCCATTTCGGCAGCGCCCGCCTTGGTGAAGGTGATGCACAGGATCGCCTGCGGCGAAACGCCGTCCAGCATCAGCCGCAGCACGCGCGCCGACAGCACCTGCGTCTTGCCGGTCCCCGCCGATGCGCCGAGCCAGACATGGCTTTCGGGATCGGCGGCGGCGCCCTGCCGCGGGTCGAGGATGGCGAGGCCGGCGCTCTTGCTCACAGCCCGTCCTCCCCGCGCCCGAACCATTCGTCGCGGCGCATGAGCTGGTCAAAATCGCCATAGCCGCGGCCCTCGCCGGGCAAGAAGGGCGCGTCGCCGAGCAAATAATCGCGCGCCAGCCGGGTCAGCGTGCCGGCGGCATGGTCGATCGCCGCCTCGGCGGTCTTGAGCGTGCTGCGCGGGCCATAGCTGTTCGAAATCCGCCCCGCACCGTCGGCGCGGCGATCGGGACGCAAGCTCCAATATTCGAGCGCCACGACGGGGGCGGCATCGATACCCTCCATCGCCCCTTCGCGCGCAAGCAGGCCGAGCAGCCCGAGCTGATTGTCGAGCCCGTCGGCGGCGGCCTGCGCGCTCGGCGCGCCGCCCGATTTATAATCGATGATGGCAAGGCCATCGGGGCCGCGGTCGATGCGGTCGGCCTTGCCATGCAGCGTGATGCCGTCGTCGGTCCGTTCGCCCCGCGCCTCGACTGCGACCGGCTTGCGCTCGGCCTCCCAAACCTGCTCCGCAGCCCAGCGCAGCGCGGGTGCGATACGCGGCAGCCAGAAGGCGCGCGCAATCCCGTCGAGCGCCGGATCGGCGGCGAGCGCGGCCAGTTCTGCCTCGAACGCGTCGCGCGTGGCGCCGCCGCGCACCCAATCCTCGAACAATTTATGCACCCGCGTGCCGCGCCAGCGCGGATCGGGAGCGGCGCTCAATGGATCGAGCGCCGAAAGGCCGAGCATCCGGTCGGCATAAAAGGCAAAGGGATCGCGCGCGAGCTTGTCGACGCCGGTGACGCTGATCCGGCGCGGACGGTCGGCAGCGGGCGGCTGCGGCGCCGGACGACCGGCGGGCTGCGCGCCGCCCGGCGGCAGGTCGATTTCGGCGGCAAGGCGCGTGAGCGGCACCCCGCCCGGTGCGGGTTCGGGAAGCTCGCCCGCAAGCGCCGCGAGCCGCAGCCAGAAGCGCGAGGCGACGGCGGGATCGCCGCCGCTGCGCTGCGCGCGCGTGACGACGATCTTTCCGCCTCCGAGCGCGCCCGCGAAATCATGCGCCGCCATCCCCTGCTGCCGTTCGGGCGCGGCAAGACCGAGCAGACGGCGGATACCGGGCGCGAGCCACGGGTCGGGTTGCGTCGCGGCGGGCCAGCGCCCTTCGTCGAGACCGCCGAGAATCATCAGGTCGGCGCGCTGCAACCGCGCCTCAAGCAAGCCCCAGATGAACAGGCGCGGATGCCCGCCATAGGGCGGACGCACGCTCGCTTGCCCAAGCAATTGCCCGAGCATCGCGGGAAAATCGGCAGGATCGACAAGCGCCGGCCCGGCGCCGCGCGCCAGCGCCCACTGGTCGAACAGTTCGGCGAGCATCCGGCCCGCCGGCCCCGCCCACACCGCGTCGCCCGCCAGCCATTCGGCAGCGCGCTGCAACGCCGCGAGCAAGTCGGCGGGCGGCGCCGGCCCGGCACCAAAGGGCACGAGCGCGGCGGCGAGTTCGGTCGAAACACGCGTCCACCAGGGCGCCATCTGGACCACAATGGCATGACCGCGCGCCTTGGGATCGGCAGCGCGCGCCGCAATGCGCGCGCTCACCCCGTCCCATCCCGGAAGCAGTCCGGGCTCACGCAGCGTCAGGTCGAGCCGCCGCACCTCGTCGAGCCACATGGTGCGCTCCCCTCCCGCACGCACGAGCGGATGGCCGAGCAGCGCCACCAACGCGACCGGATCGAAGGCGGCAGCCAGGTCGGCAAGCAGCAGCAACAGCGCGCCCGGCGCGGTGCGCGACAGCGGTTGGCCGGCGCTGTCATCGACACTGATGCCCCAGCGCGTCAGCGCGGCGGCGACGCGCTCGGCGAGCGCGCGGTCGGGGGTTAGGAGGGCGGCCGTGCGCCCCGGCGTCTCGATCGCCTCGCGCATCAGCAGGGCGATTCCCTGCGCCTCCTGCCCGTCGTCGGCGAAGACGGCGCCCGACAGGCCGGCAACCGCCGCCGACAGATCGCCCGCCGCCTGCCACTGGGTGCTGTAGTCCGCGGGCGCGAAGAGCAGCGACGCGAAGGGCGTCCGCGCTTCGGGGCCATCGTGCGGCGATGCGGCATCCCATGGCTGCACTTCATCACGAGCAACGCCCATGCGATCGAGCAGCAGCTTCAGATGATATTGCGGATGCGTTTCGAGCGGGCGCCGATCGTCATCCGCATCGGGCCGCGTCGGGCCGAGCGCATCCCATTCATCCGCCGCCATCACCTGATCGAGCCCGGGCAGCACGACCATGCCGCGCGTCATATCGGCCACGGTGCGGAGCAACCGCGCGATGGCAGGAGCAGCGGTGGTAACGCCCGCCGCGACGACGAAGCGCGCCGGCGGCGCCGCACGCCATCCCGCGGCAACGCGATCGAGAAGCAAGTTGCGGCGCGCCGCGCGGTCGATCGCGCCGGTCCTGGCAAGCGTGGCCGGCCATTCATCGACCAGCAGCCGCAGTCGCGATAGCGACGCCCGCCAATGGTCGGCAAAGGCGCCGAGATCGAGGTCGACGAGCGCCGAAACCGGCACCTCTTCATAATGAAGCTGGTCGATCACGCGGCCGAGTCCGTCGGCAAGCTGGAACGCCGCTGCGCCGGTGATTGCCGGTTCGCCCGGCGGCGTATGCCGCTCGATGAGTTCGGTGAGCAGCAGGCGCCGGTGCAGCGGATCGATAGCAGGCGGCAGCGGATCGTCGTCGATCGCATCGAGCGACAGCGCGACCGATTCGTCGAGATCGGTATCGCCGATCACCGCCAGCCGCGGCATGAGAAGCCCCTGCCCGCCCGCGCGGACGAACGCCGCCTGCACCGCGCTGCGCGCCCGATTGCTCGGCAGCAGGATCAGGCCGTGCGCCAATCCCAGCGCGCCGTCGTCGAAGCGCGCGATTACCCCGGCGGCGAGCGCGTCGGCGAAGGCCCGATGAATCGGGATGGAATAGAGGGTGGGTTTGGACATCTCCGTCATTGCGAGCGCAGCGAAGCAATCCAAGGCGGCTTACGCAAGCTCTGGATTGCTTCGCGCAGTTCGTCCCGAGCGCCTGCAAAGCAGTCGAAGGGCTCGAAATGGCTGCGGAAAGGAATCAAACCTCGCTCAGCGCCGCTTCGGTCGGTGCAATGCTGGCGGGGGTGCCGACGTCGAACCATTGCCCCATGTGCGACAGGCCATAAAGCCGCCCCGCCGCGATCGCGCGGTCCCACAACAGGTTCGTCGAAAAGGGCCCTTCGGGCGCGCCAACGAGCAGGCGCGGCGAAATGAGCTGGATTCCGGTATAGACGAAAGGCGCGACACGGCCGGGCTTGCGCCGCGACAGCTTGCCGCCCGGGTCCATGTGAAAATCGCCCTTGCCACCGTGTCCCGTCGCACTCGCCTGACGGATTACGAGGAGCAGCGCTTCCATCCGATCGCCGTCCCAGTGGCGCGCCAGATTACGGATGCTGTCCTGCGGCCCGTCGGTCCAGATATTGTCGCTGTTGACGACCAGGATCGGATCGCCCTTGAGCAGCGGCAGCGCCTTGACCATGCCGCCACCGGTTTCGAGCAGTTCGCCGCGCTCGTCCGAAACCGCCAGGGTAAAGGATCGCTTCTGCTTTGCGAGATGCGCCTCGAGCGCGTCGGCGAGATAATGGACGTTGACGACGACATGGCCGATCCCCGCCGCCTCGATCCGGTCGAGGCTATGGTCGATCAGCGGCTTGCCGGCCACGCGCACCAGCGGCTTGGGCCGCGTCGCGGTGAGCGGGCGCATCCGCTTGCCGATCCCCGCAGCCATCACCATCGCGCTTTCGATCGTCGCGCTCATGCCGTCACTCGCTCCACGCCGCCGCGCGCTTGGCGGCGGGCACATTGTCGTCGAACCATTTTTTGACCGGTGCGAGCACCGGATGCGCAAGGTCGCGTTCGAGCAGACCCCACATGCGCGGCTGGAACTGGCGGTATCCGGGCTTGCCGTCGCGCTTCCACAAGCGCACGAAAACGCCCAGGATGCGCGTGTTGCGCTGCGCCGCGAGCGCCCAATAGGCAGCGCGGAACGCCGTGCCCTGTCCCGTCGCAGCGACATAGCGATCGAGCATTGCCGCCTCGACCATCGGGGTCACGTCGCGGCGCGCGTCCTCGAGCACCGAGGCAAGGTCATAGGCGGGATGGCCGACCAGCGCGTCCTGAAAATCGAGCAGGCCGAAATGTGCAATGCCGCTGCGTCCATCGACGAGCATGATATTTTCAGCATGAAAGTCGCGCAGTACGGTGACACGCGGCAAGCCGTCCTGCTCGACGGGCGCCAGCGCCGCCTGCCACGCCGCGCGAAATCCGTCGCGATCGACGGCAAGGTCCAGCGCGGGGCAGTACCAGTCGGTGAACAGCATCACCTCGTCCAGCCATTGTTCGATGCCGTGGACGGGCAGCCCCGGCATCGCGGGGCGCGCGTGCAGATGGACGAGCAGGTCGGTGAGCCCGGCGTAGAATTCGGCCTCCGCCGCCGGGCGCGCGTCGAGCGTTTCGCGCAGCCGCACGTCGCCGAAATCCTCGATCAGCAGCAGGCCCCGCGCCAGATCGCGGGCGAGGATCGCGGGCGCGGTCATCCCCTGTTCGCACAGCCATTCGGCGACCGCGATGAAGGGGCGCGGGTCTTCGTGCGGCGGCGGCGCATCCATCAGCACCGCCTGCCGCCCCTCACCGACAACGCGGAAATAGCGGCGGAACGAGGCATCGCCCGCGAGCGGCAGAATGCGGGCATCGCCCCAGCCATGCGCGGCAAGAAAGGCGGGCGCATGGTCGGGCGGAATCATCTGAGCGGCCATCGCGCTTCCCAAGCGGGCGGCACCGCCGCTGTCAAGACGCGCGCATCGCCCCCTCCCGAAATCGTCAGCGCCAGCGCGTCGGGCCATGCCTGGGCGCCCAATCGTTCGGGCCATTCGATCAGCAGCGCGCCGTCGTAGAGATAATCGTCGAGGCCGAGTTCGATCAGTTCATCCTCTCCGTCGATGCGATAGAGATCGACATGCGCGATCGGCAGATCGACTTCGGGCGGGGCGTAGGGCTGGACGATCGCGAAGGTCGGGCTCGGCGCCTCGCCCGCCAGACCGCGCGCTTTGAGCATCGCGCGCGCCAGCGTCGTCTTGCCCGCGCCGAGGTCGCCCGACAACAGCACGACATCGCCGGGCCTCAGCGCGGCGCCGATGGCGGCACCGATGCGATCGGCGTCTTCGAGATCATAGGCGCAGCTGAAGCTCATCCGCGTGGCAGGGTGACGCGGACCAGCGTGCCCTGTCCCTTTTCGCTGAGCACCTCCATCGTGCCGCCGTGCGCGGCAACGAGCTGGCGCGCGAGCGCGAGGCCGATGCCGCCGGTCTGCGTACCCGCCTGCTGCCCCTTCGTCACCGCGGCGACCGCATCGGGCATGCCGGGGCCGTTGTCCGACACGACGATCTCCACTCCGCGCGCGTCGCCGTCGGCATGGAGCAGCACGCGCCCGCCGCTGCGCTTGGCCGGGGCAGTAAAGCGGATCGCATTGTCGAGCAGCCCGCCCACGACCCGCGACAGGCGCGGCGCATCGCCTTCGATACTGCCAAGATTGTCGGACAGATTGCCGACGAGTTCGATGTTTTCGGTCTCGGCGAACGGAGCCGCGTCGGCGAGCGCCTTGCCGAGCAGCGCGCGGACGTCGACCGGCGCGCGTTCGACCGCCAGCGTCCCCGCCTCGCCCTGCGCGAGGTCGAGCACATTGTCGATCTGGCGGCCGAGCACCGCGACCGAATCCATGATCGCGTCGACATAGGAGCGCGCGGCAGGCGGAAGTTCGCCCGCATAACCCGCCTGCAGCATCTCGCCGAAGCCGCCGATCGAGGTCAGCGGCGTGCGCAGTTCGTAACTCATCCGCGACAGAAAGGCGGTCTTGACCTTGTCCGCCGCTTCGAGCGCCTCGTTGCGTTCGCGCAGCGCGCCCTCCATCTTCCGGCTGGCGGTGATGTCGAGCATGATGAGCAGCGCATTGCCGTCGGGCAGCGGGATCGAGGCGAAATCGAAATGGCGCCCGTCCTTGAACCGGATTTCGCCCGCGCGCTGCGTCCGCTCGAGCGTCGCGGCGCGGATCACTTCCTGGACGATGCTGATCTGGTTGGGCTTGGCGAGCCGGTCGGCGAGGCCGTTCATCAGCACATCGACGCGCGGATGCGCCGCAAGGGTCGATTCATCGACGCCCCACAGGCGGCGGAAGCGCTGGTTCCACAGATGCAGGCGGCCATCGGGAGCGAAGACCGCGATCGCCTCGAACAGATTGTCGAAGGTTGCGGTGCGCACGCGCAGCAACGTGTCGCGCGTCGAGGCCAGTTGCACCTGCTCGGTGCGATCCTCGGCGATCAGCAGCAGGCCGCCGTCGGGGGTCGGCTGGGCGACGACGTGCAGATGGGTGCCGTCGCGCAGGCGCCATTCCTCCTCGCTCGCGTGCGGCAGCGCGAACCAGTCGACATGCGCCTGCCGCCATTCGGGATAGTCGCGCACCTCGGGCGTCCGGCCGCCCTCACGCCATGCATCGAGCAACCGCGCGAGCGCCCGGCCTTCGGACACATCCTCGGCCGTCACGTCGAACAGCCGGCGAAAGGGCTGGTTCGCAAAGACAAGGCCATGATCGGGGCCGAACTGTGCCACCGCCGCCGACAGCCGGTCGAGCAATTCGCGCTGCGTATCGACGAAGCGGCGGTGCGCGCCGCGCTCGCTCTCCAGCTCCTGAATATCGATCGCATAGCCCGCGATGCCGATGACGCGGCCGCCCTCGGGCGCCAGCGGCACGTCGACGACCCGCATGATCCGGCGCTCGCCCTCGATCGTCACCGGGACGGTGCGCATATGCGCCGAGCCCGCGGCACGCGCCGCTTCGGCCGCGTCGGTCGCGCTGACCCCGGCGATTGGCTCGCACAATTCGGTGCCATCCTCGATCACCCGCGCCGCACTTTTCGCCTCGACCGCCCGGACATAGGCGGTGTTGACGAGCGCGAGGCGAAGATCGGGTTCGCGGAACCACATCGGAAACGGCGCCGCCTCGATCAGTCCCGACAGCGCCTCGAACGCCGCCATCGCCTCGTCGCGCTCGATCCGCGCCTTGGCGAGCGATTGCTGGCCGTCGGTCGCATCGCTGAGCCACAGCAGAACGCTGCCCGGTCCGCCGACCGACTGCGGCGCCGCCACGCCCTGACAGACGATCGTACGGTTGCTGCCCTGCGGACGCAGGCTGAGCGTGAAGGGTTTGGCACCGCGCTGGGCGCCGAGGATCGCCTGGCGCAACGCTTCGTGCGCCTGCGCGTCGAGCCCGGCGCCGAGTCCGCGAAGCTCGTCGAAACTGCGCGGTCCGGCATCGAGCCCGAGCCAGCGGCCGAGCCGCTCGCTCGCCTCGATGCGCCAGTCGCCGCGCACCACGACGGGCAGATAGGGCGACGCTTCGAGCAGGCTGGCGAGGCGTTCGGTCTGCCCGGCGACGAACGCCGAGCGCCGCTGCATCGCAACCCCGCGCCCGACCGCCCACAGCCCAGCGACCAGCCAGAGCGCGGCGAACAGGCCGAGCGCGAAGAGCAAGCCCGCGCTCATCGGCACGGGCATCGCGCCGATCGAAGCAAGAGGACGACAGGGACGCCGGATATCATCCGTCTGCCCCTATCGACTGCGCAGCCTCTATTCAATCGTCCGCCGCACAGGCACGGCGGAACAGGACGCCGGAAGGCCTCGTCCGGTCGAATATCCCCCGCACCCCGCGCGGATTGCGCGCCGGTACGCGGTCAGAATTTTGCCGTCGCCGATGCGCGGAAATAGCGTCCTAAAATGCCCGAATAATAGGTGATCGTGCCATTGGCCGCCGGCGCCGGGAACGGCGGTTTTGCGTCGAAGACATTGTCGACGATCAGGCGCAACGAAAACTGCTTCGACACGTCGACGCCGAGCGAGGCGTTGAACAGCCACCACGAGCCGACACCGCTATATTCCAGCGCGTTGGGCGCCGCGTCGGCGTTCCACACACTCTTGCCATAATATTGCGTTTGCCAGAGCAGATTTACCGGGCCGCGATCGACCGTGACATTCGCGGTGAACGAATGTTTGGGATTGCCGATTTCGCCGCGCGCGGTGTCGATATCGCCGGTTCCGACGCGCGTTTGGAGCTTGTCGAGATAGAAGTAATTGAGCGACAGGCCGAGCGCCGTGTCCGCCGCAATCTCGCGCCGATAGGCGATTTCGGCGGTCAGGCCGCGGAAGTCCATCGACGCCGCATTGGCATAGCCGGTGCGCACGAAAGTCACTTGCCCGCCCGGATCGCGGTCGATCTGGCCACAAACCGTCGCCGGATAGGCGACCGCATCATAGCAAGCGTCGAGCGTCTGGCCGGCACCGAGCAATATTATCGCATCGCGCAGCCGGATATCGACCCAGTCGGCGGTGATCGTCAGACCAGGCACGAAGCGCGGGCGGACAATCGCGCCGACGGTCCAGCTATCGGCGCGCTCGTTCTTGAGTGCGGCATTGCCCGAAACCGAGATCGGCGCCGTGAATCCGACGATGTTCGACGTGAAGGCATCGGGGTTCGCTATCCCCCCGGCAATGCAGTTTGCGCGCCGCTGCGCCGGGTTCGGTCCCGAATTGACGAAGCGGCGATCGCACGGATCATTGGCCGTTGCAAAGGCCAGCGACGTCGGGCTGAAGCTTTCGGTGATCGCGGGCGCGCGCACCGAGCGGGTGAAATTGCCGCGGATCGTCACATCGGCGACCGGCGACAATCGTCCGCCCGCGGTCCACGTCCAGTCGCCCCCCGCTGCCGAATGATCGATATAGCGCGCCGCGCCGTCGAGTTCGAACGCATTGACGAAGCTGTCCATCCCCGGCGTAACGACCGGAATCTTGAGCTCGCCGGAAAATTCATTCGTCGTGAAGCTGCCCCGCACCGGATCGATCGGGATGCTGCGGCCAAACGGCATCCGGAATCCGCCCCCGACATCCTCGCCATAATAATAGGCGCCGGGGTCGAAAGCGGTCTTCTCGTGCCGATGTTCATAGCCGAGCGAGGCGATGACATCGCCGCCGGGCAGCTGGAACAGCGGCCCGTTGACCGACGCGCTCAGCACGAACTGCGAATTGGTCGCGGTCGGATCGGCGATCGTCGTCACATAATCGAGCGCAGCCTGGCTGAAGCGGCCGACACCGAACAGGTCGAGCGGCGCGCAGGTGGCATTTAGCGTCGCGATGTTCGCGTTGCTGTATCCGGGGCGGCAGATGATATTGCCGTTGGCGGCACCGCCGCCGAACACGCCCTCATCGACGGCATCGACCGCGTTGAGGAAATTCTGCTGCACCAGCACGCGTTCACGCCCACGCGTTTTGGAATGGCCGTAGTTGGCCGAGACATCCCATTTGTAGATCCGGTCGCCGCCGCCGAGTTCGCCGTCGAGCCCGGTGACGAAGCGATAGAGTTCGACCGTCGTGTCGGCGCGGCCCGTCGTCAGGTCGGTATTGGCACGGGCCATCAGAAAGCTGTCGGGAGCCGTCGCAAAATCGGGATTGCCGTCGCCGTCGGCATCGATCGGAATCCCGCCGAGCAGACCATAGGCGGCCAGATTGTCACGGATTGTCGCCCGGTCGGCGTCGATCAGATAGGGATTGTCGAGGCTGAGCACCAGATTGCCGTTCGGCGACGTTCCCGGTCCGGCCAGCGCCGTGTTATACAGCGGCTGGGCCGCGATGTTCGTCCCTTTGCTGTGCGCATACCAGCCCTCGCCGAACCAGCGGACCGTGTCGCTCAGGTCGAAACTGCCGAGCGCGGTTGCGAGATAGCGGTCATTGTTCGTCGAGAGATTGCCATAATCTTTCGTCGCGAAGCCGTTGCCCCCCGAGCTTTCGAACAGGCTGCCCGTGCGCGTCCCGAAGTCGAGCGGGACGAGCCGGCCCGCGTCGTTGAACGTCAGGACATTGCCCGATGCATCGAAAATTCCGCCGAATTCGGGGATGCTGTCGAAGGCAAGCGGTACCCCGCTATTTGTAAAAACGTTGAGCCGCTGATCATAATAGAGCTGTTGCTGAAAGGGTGAGGCCGGATCGGCGGCGGTCGTGAAGAAGGGGCCGGCGGCGCTCGTCAGAAAGCGATCGCCCGTGGCGAGGCCGCGTGCGCGATTCCATTCGCCGCTCAGCGTGATATGGCCCCGCCCGTCAGCAAAATCGGCGCCCCAGATGACGCTGATGCGATAATCCGGCGCGTCGCCGCGCTGCGACACGCCCGCCTGGCCTTTTATTTCAAGCCCGTCGAAATCCCGCTTGAGGATGATGTTGACGGTGCCCGCAATCGCATCGGAGCCATAGATGGGTGCGCCGCCGACCGCGACCGTTTCGATGCGATCGACCAGCGTTTCGGGGATGACGTTAAGGTCAACCTGACTGCCCGGCCCCGCCGGCCCGAATACCGAGGCAGTATTGGACGACACGAAGCGCCGACCGTTCACCAGCGTCAACGTGCGCTGGCTGCCCAGCGAAAAGAAATCGACAAAGGTCTGCCCCGAACCGAACGGCCCCTCCTGCGCACCGACATTGCTGTTGCCGGGAACGCCGAAGGCGGCAATTTCCGACAGCGCCTGCGCGACATTGGTATAGCCGCGGCGGTCGATCTGGTCGGAGGTGGTGACAAGCGTCGGCTGGATCGTGTCCGCATCGGTGCGCGCAATGCGCGACCCGGTGACGATGATCTGTGTACTGCTGTCGGCGTCCGCCGACGCATCCGGCGCAACATCCTGCGCCGCAGCCGGCGCGGCGGCCGCCAGAATAGCCAGCGCGGACAGGCCGCCATAAAGCCCTGCTCGCATCGCGCGCACGGTAATCATTCCGGGAACTCCCTCGTTTAAGCGATGCCCCCCGGCTGCACCAAAATCTGAATCGAGCGAGCGTTGCCCCGAACCCCCAAAAGCAAAGGGCCACGCCCCCATCCGGTCTCCGGACGGCAGCGCGACCCTACAGTCTGCTTATGAAAAATTAGTAACGATCAGTAACGATAATGATCGGGCTTGAACGGTCCATCGACCGGCACGCCGATATAATCGGCCTGCTTCTGCGTCAGCGTCGACAGCTTCACCCCCAGCTTTTCGAGGTGCAGCGCTGCGACCTTTTCGTCGAGATGCTTGGGCAGGACATAGACGTCGTTCTTGTAATCGTCGGCCTTGGTAAACAGCTCGATCTGCGCGAGCGTCTGGTTGGTGAAGCTCGACGACATCACGAACGACGGGTGCCCGGTCGCACAGCCGAGGTTCACGAGGCGGCCCTTCGCCAGCACGATGATCTGCTTGCCATCGGGGAATTCGACGAGGTCGGTGCCCGGCTTCACTTCGGTCCACTTGTAATTGGCGAGCCCCGCGATCTGGATTTCGCTGTCGAAGTGGCCGATGTTGCAGACAATCGCCATCGGCTTCATCGCCGCCATATGGTCGGCGGTGATGACGTCGGCGTTGCCGGTCGCGGTGCAGAAGATGTCGGCGCGGGCGACCGCTTCGTCCATCGTGACGACTTCATAGCCTTCCATCGCCGCCTGCAGCGCGCAGATCGGGTCGATTTCGGTAACCAGCACGCGCGCGCCGCCGTTGCGGAGCGAGGCGGCCGAGCCCTTGCCGACGTCGCCAAAGCCCGCAACGCACGCAACCTTGCCGGCCAGCATGACGTCGGTCGCGCGGCGGATTGCATCGACCAGGCTTTCCTTGCAGCCATACAGGTTGTCGAACTTCGACTTGGTGACGCTGTCGTTCACGTTGATCGCCGGGAAGGGCAGCTTGCCTTCCTTGGCCAGCTGGTAAAGGCGGTGGACGCCGGTCGTCGTTTCTTCCGACACGCCCTTGATCGCGCGCACGCTCTTGGTGAGATAGCCCGGCTTGGCGGCAAGGAATTCCTTGAGCGCACGGACGAATTCGACTTCTTCGGCGTTGGTCGGTTCGAACAGCGGCTCGCCCGCTTCGACGCGCGCGCCCCACAGCGCAAACATCGTGGCGTCGCCGCCGTCATCGAGGATCATGTTCGCGGTCTGATCGTCGCCCCAGTCGAAGATCCGGCCGACATAATCCCAATATTCAGCAAGGCTTTCGCCCTTCACCGCGAACACCGGCGTGCCGCCGGCAGCAATCGCGGCAGCGGCATGATCCTGGGTCGAAAAGATGTTGCAAGTCGCCCAGCGCACGTCGGCGCCCAGCGCGATCAGCGTTTCGATCAGCACCGCGGTCTGGATCGTCATGTGCAGCGATCCGGTGATGCGCGCGCCCTTCAGCGGCTGCGCCGCGCCATATTCGGCGCGCAGCGCCATCAGGCCGGGCATTTCGGTTTCGGCGATCGCGATTTCCTTGCGGCCGAAGTCGGCGAGGCCGATGTCGGCAATCACATAGTCGGCGGCGCCGTCCTTGGTCTTCGCCGCCGCGATTGCGGCATTGGCGGCGGTAATGGTGGCATTGGCTGCGGTGGTGGCCACGGGGGAGTCTCCATATTGGCGAGTACGGCCGCAGGCGAGCGGCCCCGAATTGTCGAGCAATTATGTTGCGCGCCCTAACCGAAAGCGCGTCGCCATTCAAATATAAACTTTTCTTTATATCTGCAAGGCGCGGGTCGCAGTCGGACGCGGCGCAGGCACGATTCGTCCGCCGCCAATCGCGAGGCAGCGCAAAATAAAATTCGGGCGCGCGCCAATGTTACAACCCGCGGGGCGCAATTGTGACACGGTCTTGCAACAGCCAACTTCCTAAGAAATTTGCCTTATAATGCGCCTTGCGCTCAGCATAGTCCGGCCATGTGACACCAATGTTACATAGCCGGCGATTCATTGACTTTCATCCCGACAAACGAGAAAATAGGTCAAAGTTTTCGGGGAGATACCTAGATGAAAAAAATTCTGCTCAGCCTGGCAGCCCTGGCCGTCGCGTCGCCGGCGATGGCTCAGTCGATCATCGTCACGGGCACCGAGGACAGCGCCTCGACGCCGCTGTCGGTTGCCTTTGAAGAATTGCAGGCGGGTGAAAACAAGGCGGCAGTGGCGAAGCTGACCGACGGCCGGGTCGATGCCCGCGATCCGTCGCGGCTGATCAATTTGGGCACCGCCTATGCCCGGCTTGGCCGCACCGCCGACGCCGCGACCGCCTATCGGTCGGCGATCGACAGCCCGATCCGCTACGACCTCGAGCTTGCGAACGGCGATTTCATGGATTCGCGCTGGGCCGCCCGCACCGCGCTCGCGCGGCTTGGCCAGGGGCGCCCGCTCCTCGCCCTGGCGCACTGACGCAGCGGATCGACGGGCGGCGATCCTACGCTTCGCCGCCCTCCACCGTCAGCAGGCGCGCATCGATGCCGGCTTCGGCAAAGGCCGCCTGCCACCGCTGCGCCGGCGGCGTGTCGAACAGCAACGCGTCGCTGCCGGGCGTCAGATGCCAGGCGTGGCGTACCATTTCCTCTTCGAGCTGCCCCGGTGACCATCCGGCATAGCCGAGCGCGACGAGCCATTGCGACGGCCCGCGCCCCTCGCCGATGGCGCGCAATATGTCGTGCGAGCTCGATATCATCCAGCGCCCCGACACCTGCACCGCGCCCTCGCCCGCCCAGTCGCGACTGTGGAGCACGAAACCGCGCGACGGTTCGACCGGTCCGCCCAGAAAGACCGGTTGATCGAGCGGAGCGTCGTGCGCGATATCGAGCTGATCGAGCACCGCACCGACGGTCATGCCGTCGATCGGATCGTCGATGCCGATCCCCATCGCACCATCCTCGTCGTGGCTGATCATCGCGATGACGGAGTGATCGAAACGCGGATCGCCGATGCCGGGCAGGGCGAGCAGCAATTGGCCGGTGAACCAGGTCGGCGCCTTTTCCATCGCCCCATCATGGACTGCCGGGCGCGCACGGTCCAGCGTCTTTGCGGCCATATCGACGAACGGCGGGGTCCATTGTGCAATGCGAACGCTGCGCCGCTTGACTCGCGGCGGCGCACACCCAATGTCTCGCCCGCACAAGACCCCCCAACGAAAGGATGCCAGCATGACCATCACTACCGGAGACTCGCTGCCCGACACCAAGCTGGTGAAGGTCACCGAAGGAGGCCCCGAACAGGTTTCGGCCGCCGATTATTTCAAGGGCCGCAAGGTTGCGCTCTTTTCGGTTCCAGGCGCTTTTACGCCGACCTGTTCGGCCAAGCACCTGCCCGGCTTCGTCGAGAAGGCAGCCGAACTCAAGGCCAAGGGCATCGACGAAATCGTTTGCACCGCGGTCAATGACGCCTTCGTCATGGGCGCCTGGGCGAAGAATGCCGGCGCGACCGACAGCGTGACGATGCTTGCCGATGGCAATGGCGATTTCGCCGAAGCGGTGGGGCTGACCATGGATGGCAAGGCGTTCGGCATGGGCAAGCGCGGCCAGCGTTTCTCGATGGTCGTCAACGATGGCGTCGTCGAGCAGCTCAATGTCGAAGCCCCGGGCGAATTCAAGGTGTCGAGCGCCGACCATATGCTCGAACAGCTTTGAGCGGTTTGCGGATTGAAATGAGGGGCGGCGCGGCGCGGCGCCGCCCCCCTTTCCTTTTGTCATATTTTCGTGCAACAGCGTCGCGATGACATCAGAATCATCGAACGAAAATATCGCCGACCCCACCACCCTTGTCGAAGGGGTCATCGCCGAACTTCAGTCGCGTTTCCGAACGTCGGTCGGCAATCTCAAATCCGCCATCGCCGCCTTCGTCCGTGACGGCACCTTGCCGCCCGCCGACGCCGCCGCGACCGGCCTGTTTGACTATCCGGCGCTGCGCCTCGTCACCAATGGCGAGTTTCGCGAAGGCCAGGGCGGCCACAACCTCGCCTTCGGTCATTTCGAGCGGGCGGGCGAGTTCGTCACGACGGTAACGCGCCCCGATCTGTTCGAGGCTTATCTGCGCGAACAGCTGACCCTGCTCGTCCGCCACTATGAGGTGACGCTGGAGGTGACGCGCACCGGGCAGCAGATCCCCTTCCCCTATGTGCTCGATGCCAGCGACGGGTCGGACATGGGCCGCGTCACTCCGCTCGAACTCGCGCGCCATTTTCCCACCACTGAGCTCGCCGATATCGGCGACGAGCTGGCCGACGGCCTGTTCGGCTTCGACCCCGCGGCGGCGCAGCCGCTCGCGCTGTTCGACGCGCTGCGCACCGATTTCAGCCTCGCGCGCCTGCGCCACTATACCGGCACCGCGCCCGAGCATTTCCAGCGCTATATCCTTTTCACCAACTATCACCGCTATGTCGACGAATTCGTCGCCTGGGCGGGAGCGCAGGTCGGCAAGGGGCGCTACACCGCGCTCGCCGGCGCGGGCGGCCTCTATGTCGACGAGCCGGATATCAATGCCAGCGCGCTCGCGAGCGACAGCGCGTGGCGGCGGCACCAGATGCCCGCCTATCACCTGATTGCCGAGGGCGGCAGCGGCATCACGCTCGTCAACATCGGTGTTGGCCCCTCGAACGCGAAGACGATCTGCGATCACCTCGCGGTGCTGCGGCCCGAGGCGTGGATGATGATCGGCCACTGCGGCGGGCTGCGTCCCAGCCAGCGGATCGGCGACTATGTGCTCGCCCACGCTTATCTGCGCGACGACCATATCCTCGACAGCGTGCTGCCGCCCGAGATTCCGATCCCGCCGATCGCCGAGGTCCAGCAGGCGCTGGCGAGCGCCGCCGAAGCGGTGTCGGGAACCAGCGGCGCCGACCTCAAGAAACGGATGCGCACTGGCACCGTCGTCACCACCGACGATCGCAACTGGGAATTGCGTTTCACCGATTCCGCGCTGCGTTTCTCGCAGTCGCGCGCGATCGGCATCGACATGGAGTCGGCGACCATTGCGGCGCAGGGCTACCGCTTCCGCGTGCCTTACGGCACCTTGCTGTGCGTGTCCGACAAGCCGCTCCACGGCGAACTCAAGCTGCCCGGACAGGCCAACCGTTTCTATGAAGAAGCGATCGCCGCGCATCTCCAGATCGGCATCCGCACCTGCGAATTGATGCACGACGAGGGCGCCAAGCTGCACAGCCGCAAGCTGCGCGCGTTCAACGAGCCGCCGTTCCGGTGACACAGGCAGCCGCCCTCTCGCGCTCCGTCGCGGGCCGCGTCGCAATCGTGACCGGCGCGGCGAGCGGCATGGGGCGGGCGACCGCACTGCTGCTGGCGCGCGAGGGCGCGAAGGTGGCGGTCACCGACCTTGACCCTGCCGCATGCGAGGCGGTTGCCGCGGAAGCCGGCGACGGCGCGCGCGCTTTCGCGCTCGACGTATCTGACGGCGAGGCGATCAAGCGTGTCGTCGCCGACGTCGCGGCGCATTTTGGCGGGATCGACATCCTTATCAACAACGCCGGCGTGTCGAGCTTCTGCCCGCTCGATGCAGGCGACGATTATGACGCAATCTGGCACCGCGCGATCACGGTGATGCTGACCGCGCACCAGCGCATGGTGCGCGCGGCACTCCCATGGCTGCAGCAGAGCGACGCGCCGCGCATCGTCAACATTGCCTCGACCGAGGGACTGGGCGCGACACCCGGCGACACGCCCTATGTCGCGGCAAAGACGGGCGTGACCGGGCTGACGCGTGGGCTGGCGGTCGATCTGGGCAAGGATGGCATCACCGTCAACTGCATCTGCCCCGGCCCGATCCGCACCGCGATGACCGACAAGGTGCCCGACGCGGACAAGGCGATCTTCGCACGGCGGCGCACCGCGCTGCGCCGCTATGGCGAGCCCGAGGAGGTCGCGCATGTGACGCTGAGCCTCGTCCTGCCCGCGGCGAGCTATATCACCGGCGCGGTGATCCCGGTCGATGGCGGGCTGATGGCGCGCAACGCGTAGACGGTATCAGACATAGAAATCGGCGCGCAGGTTTACGCCGCGTTCGACCCAGAGTTTGAGCGCGCAGAGCATCTGCGTCCAGCCATGGCAATTGCCGTAGCTGCCGTCGAGCGCCGCCTGCGTTTCGCGCCAGCCGCCTTCGGCGATTTCGACCAGCGTGCGGCCGTCGTCGAGCGGCTTGAAGGTCATCGTCACGCGGGTGCGGTAAGCGGCATCTTCCATCGTCCCGCCCTCTACCCCCGGCGCCTGGCCTTCATAGGCTGCCCATTCCAGCACGATCTTCTCATCCTGCACCACCTCGATTACATGGACCGGAAAGGCACCGGGATAATCGTGGAAATCCCACGTCACCACCGCGCCCGTCTCGAGCCGCCCCTGCGCGCCGCCGGTGGTGAAATAGCGCGAAAGCTGCGCGGGATCGGCAACCGCCTCGAACACCTCATGCACCGACTTGGCGATGCGCGCCGCGACCCTGAATTTCAGTTCCATCCTCATTCTCCGCTTGAGTCGCATTTAATTATGTTATAAATTTATAACATGTCAATCCACGACGATTTCGACCGCATCTTCAAGGCGCTCGCGCACGGCGTGCGGCGGCAGATTCTGGACGATCTGAAGGATCAGCCGCTCACGACAGGGGCGCTGTGCGACCATTTCGCCGATCTCGACCGCTGCACGGTGATGCAGCATCTGAAGGTGCTGGAGGAGGCGGGGCTGGTCATCGCCGAACGTCGCGGCCGCGAACGCTGGAACCATCTGAACGCGATGCCGATCCAGGACATTCACGACCGCTGGATCGGCCCGCATGCCGCAGCGGCGGCCGCGCGGCTTGCGCGGTTCAAGCAGGCTGTCGAAACGCAGTAGAAGCGGTCGCCGCCGGCCTTCTTTCAAGGGCCGACGCGGCCGAAGGTCAGCCGGCTGTTCCCTTGGCCGAGCCTGCGACCAGATTCATCACCAGCTTCGGCAGGCTGCGGTAATTGGCGGCATGATATTGCGAATCGCCCGGCAGTGCCGCCTGCAGGCGGCGGTGCGCCTCGGGCAACGCGTGATAGGGAACGCCGGGCAGCAGATGATGCAGCGCGTGATAGCGCAGTCCCACCGGCGCCCACAGCTCGGGAAGCAGGCCGGGCGGCGGGACGTTGACGCTGTCGAGGAACTGCGCGGTTACGGTCAGCACCTCGCCGTCATTTTCCCACAGATGCGCAACGAGCGTGCGGATCTGGTTGAGCACGAGGCTGGCCGCCGCGATGGCGCCGAAGATCAGTAGCGCGCGTAGCGGCACCCAGCCGAACACGCCCCCCGCAATCAGCAGCGTCGACCAGGCCCAGGCCCCGCCTTCCTGCCATGCCCACTGGCGGCGGAAATCGCCTTCGGGCCGGCGGCGACGGAACATCGGGTTGATGATCATCCCCGAATAGCGCTCCATCACCACGCGGCGAAGCGGCGGGATGACGAACGACAGCGGGGTCAGCACCGCAAAGCGGAAAAGCAGCGCCAGCGGCGCAAAGGCGGCCGCGACGACGAACAGCGGCACCGTCCACGGCTTCATCAGCGCCAGCGGCAGATATTCGGGATCTTCGACCGTGCCATATTTGGTACGGTTATGGTGGAGGCTGTGGATGCCTTCGTAAAGGAAGGAAGGGATAAGCAGCGGGATGCCGACGAGCAGGTTCCACACCAGCCGGAAACCGGGGAGCGCATTTTTGCGGATATGCGTCAGTTCATGGATGAAGCTGCCCGCGCGGTAGAGTGCTACGACGGCGATGAGCGCCGCGGCGAGCATCCATGCGGTCGATGGTGCCAGGATCGCAGCCGCGACACCGGCATAGCCGATGAACGCCGAACCGAGGAAATCGACCCAATAGATGCGCGCGTTCGGATTGACGAGATCGCGCGTCAGCTCCGAGGCCGCGCGGATCATCGCCATATCGTCGGCAATCGCCGATTTGGGGGGCTTGGTGGCCGGGGCCGCGGGGGGAGTCGCGATCCGTTCGGCAGCGGGATTGGTCGTGATCATGCCGGCGTCTTCACCATGATTTCGTGGCAGCATGATGGCCGAATACGGGTCGCCAGCGCCACAGCTATGCCCTAATGCGTCGCCACAAATATAGGCATCGTCATTCAGGAAACCAGCCATGGCCGCACATTCGCAAGGTCCCGTCTCCATCCATCCCGTCAAGGACAAGGCGGACAAGCGCGAATTCGTCGAACTGGCCTTTCGGCTCAACCGCGGCGATCCCGCCTGGGTGCCGCCGCTGAAAAACGAAGCGTTCGACCTGTTGACGCCAGGCAAGAACCCCTGGTTCGAACATGGCAAGGCGCAGCTGTTCCTCGCACGCCGCGACGGCCGCACGGTGGGACGCATTTCGGCGCATGTCGACTTCCTCGCGCTCGAACAGCCGGCGAGCCAGGGCATGGGTCCGGGGACGGGCAATTGGGGGCTGCTGGAGGCCGAGGATGCCGAGGTCGCGCACGCATTGATCGTCAGCGCCGAAGACTGGCTGCGCGGCCAGGGAATGAACCGCGCGCTCGGCCCGCTGTCGATTTCGATCTGGGACGAACCCGGGCTGCTGGTCGAAGGCTTCGACACGCCGCCGACGATCATGCTCGGCCACAACAGCCCGCTCTATCAGGGGTGGATCGAGGCCGAGGGCTATCGCCCGGTCAAGAAGCTGTTCAACTATGCGGTCGACATCGTCGACGGCTTTCCGCCGCTGGTAAACCGCATCGTCGCGGCGGGCGAGAAGAACGAGCGCATCCGCATCCGCCGCGTCGACAAGCGCAAGTTCGATGCCGAGGCGCAGCTGATCATGGGCATTTTGAACGACGCCTGGTCGGACAATTGGGGTTTCGTTCCGCTGACCGACAGCGAAATCGCCTATGTCGGCAAGAAGCTGAAGGACATTGTTTTCGAGGATCTGATCCGCGTCGCCGAAGTCGACGGCGAGGCGGTCGCGTTCATGATCGTGCTGCCCGACATCAACGAACTCCTGATCGGGATGGACGGATCGCTGTTCCCCTTCAACTGGGCGCGGCTGCTTTGGTGGCTGCGCAAGCCCAAGAGCAAGCGGCTGCGCGTGCCATTGATGGGCGTGGTCAAGAAGTTGCAGAACAGCCGCATGGCGAGCACCCTCGCCTTCATGATGATCGAATATATCCGCCGCGACGGCGTCGCCAAATATGGCGCCGAGCAGGGCGATATCGGTTGGGTCCTCGACGACAATCAGGGGATGAACGCGGTCGCCGACGCCATCAACGCGACGGTCAACCGCGTGTATCAGCTTTACGACAAGCCGCTGTCCTGACGCGGCGGGCCGCCATTCTGCTGGCATGATTTTGCGACAAAGGGCGGGCAGCTTCGGGGTCTGAACCCGAAGGATGCGCAATGCCCAGCCTTTATCTTGCCGCCAACCGCTTCGGCCTCGGCCGCCGCTTCGACGATCCCGCGACCGACGATCCGCAGGCCTGGCTGCTGCGACAACTTGACGACTATGACCCGGTTCCCGCACCGATCGCCGCCTTGCCCGGCCGCGCCGCCATCGCCGCCGCCTATGTAGAATATCAGGACGACCGGCGAGCGATGCGCCGCAATGCGCCGGATGATGTCGCCCGGAAGGACGGCACAGGCGCGGCGATGGACCCCGAACTGCAACGCCTGTCGCGCTCCGCAATCCGCACCCATTATGTCGATGCGGCCGCCGCGCGGCTTGCCAATGCGGTCGCGACGCCAACGCCCTTCCCCGAACGGCTCGTCCACTTCTGGTCCAACCATTTCGCCGTGTCGGCCGACAAGCTGCCGGTGATCGGTTTTGCCGGCAATTACGAGTTCGAGGCGATCCGCCCGCACATAATGGGCAAATTTTCGGACCTGCTGATCGCGGCGGTGCGGCACCCCGCCATGCTGCTCTATCTCGATCAGGCGCAAAGTTTCGGGCCCGACAGTCCGGTTTCCGATCGCATCCGCGCGCGAGGCCGGCGGCAGGCGCTGGGGCTCAACGAAAATCTGGCGCGCGAGATCATGGAATTGCACACGCTGGGGGTGCGTACCGGCTATACGCAGGCCGACGTCACTGCCTTTGCGAAGGTGCTGACCGGGCTGACCGTCGCCGGGCTTGGCCGCGGCGCCGGGCAGCGGATGATGCCTGCGGGCGCGGCCGACGGCGACACCGTCTTTATCGCACCGCTGCACGAACCCGGCGCGCAGTCGATCATGGGCAAACGCTACGCGCAGGGTGGCGCGGACCAGGCCGAGGCGGTGCTGCTCGACCTTGCGCGGCATCCGGCGACCGCGCGGCACATCGCCACCAAACTGGCCCGGCATTTTTCCGGCGACACACCGGCCCCCGCGCTCGTCGCGCGGCTCGAGGCCGATTTCCTTCGGACCGGCGGCGACCTGACCTCGCTCTACGGCACGCTCGTCGCCGCGCCCGAGGCATGGGCGGCCGAACCCGCGATGTTCAAATCGCCGTGGGACTGGACCGTATCGGTGATGCGAAGCCTGAAACTGCCGGCGCTTGGCGACCGGCAGAATGTCCCGGCGCTGTTCACCCAGCTCGGCCAGCCGATCTGGCGCCCCGGATCGCCCGCCGGCTATGACGATCTGGTCGCGACCTGGGCCGGATCGGCGGCGATGATGCAGCGCGTCGAGCTCGCCAGCCGGATCGCCGGTCGCATCGGCGACCGCGTCGATGCCCGCCAGCTCGCGCCGCTGATCCTTGCCGACGCCTTGACGACGCAAACCGCGCAGGCGGTCGCCCGCGCCGACAGCCCCGGCCAGGCGCTCGCGCTGCTCTATGCCAGCCCGGCCTTTCTGCGGAGATAGACGATGACCCTCTCGCGCCGCCATATGCTCATTAGCGGACTGACCATTGCCGCCGCCGGAGCGGTCCCGCGCTTTGCCTATGCCGCCGCGGCGACGCCGCGCCGGCTGGTGTTCGTGATCCAGCGCGGCGCCGCCGACGGCCTTGCGATCGTCGCACCGACGGGTGATCCCGCCTATGCCGCGGCGCGCGGCGCGCTCGCCGAAGAGGCCGGCGGCGCGAGCCTCAACGGCCTGTTCACGCTGCACCCGGCGCTTGCCGCCGGCGCCGATCTCTATCGCGCCAAGCAGGCGCATTTCGCGCACGCCGTCGCCACCGCCTATCGCGACCGGTCGCATTTCGATGGTCAGAATGTGCTCGAAGGCGGCGGCTCGCGCCCGTATGAAAAGAGCGACGGCTGGGTCGGGCGACTGCTGACGCTGCTGCCCGCCGCCGAGCGCGAGGCGCTCGCTATCGCGCCGGCGGTGCCACTGGCGCTGCGCGGCAGCGCCCCCGTCGCCACCTACGCCCCTAGCCGCCTGCCGCAGGCCGACGCCGATCTGATCGCGCGGCTGTCGGCGCTCTATGCCGGCGACGCACTGTTGCACCCGCTGTGGGACAGCGCGGTCAAGACACAGGAGCTGGCGGGCGACATCGGCGGCAACAATGGCCGCAATGGTGCCGATCTCGGCAAGCTCGCGGCATCATTGATGCTTCCTGCCGACGGGGCGCGGGCGATGATGATCGAAACCGGCGGCTGGGACACGCACAGCGGTCAGCGCGGGCGGCTGACGGCCCAGCTTCGCGGGCTCGACCAGCTGGTCGGCGCGCTGCAGGTCGGGCTTGGCCCGGCGTGGAACGACACGCTGGTCGTGGTCGCGACCGAATTCGGGCGCACGGTTGCGGTCAACGGCACCGGCGGCACCGACCATGGCACCGGATCGGCGGCGATGTTCTTCGGCGGTGCGCTGGCGGGCGGGGGGCCGGTCGCGGGCGGAATGGTCTCGGCCGACTGGCCGGGGCTGAGCGTCGCGAACCGCCTCGACGGCCGCGACCTCAAACCGACGCGCAGCCTCGAAAGCGTGATCGGCGCCGCGATCGCGCATCACTATGCGCTTGATCCCGCGCGGGTGATGCGGACGCTCTATCCCGACGCCTGAGACTATGGTGCCATCGCGACGGACCCGGCTGACGGCCTTTCATAACGGACCGAATGGTGTAGGCTGAACGCGAAGCAGCGGGCGGGGACCGATCATGTGCCGTGCGATGATGTATCTGGGCGAACCGGTGCAGCTCGACGATCTGTTGTTCAAGCCCGACTCCAGCCTCGTCAATCAGGCCTATATGCCGCGCATGTTGCACATGCTGAATCTCGCCGGGTTCGGGATGATGGCGTGGGATTCGACCAGTTTCGTGCCCGATGTGCCGCACCGTTACCGATCCCCCTCGCTGCCAATTTTCGACGGCAATCTGAAATCGCTGGCGATCAAGACGCGCGCCGAATGTGTGATCGCACATGTCCGCGGGGTGGCCTATTCGACCAGCGTCAAGGTGAGCGAACAGAATACCCACCCCTTTCATTTTCCCGGCGCCGCGGTGGCGATGGCGCATAATGGCGACATCTATCGCATCGGCGATCTCAAGCGCACGCTGGCGGAGGCAATCGCGCCCGACTTGCTCGCGCAGATCTCGGGATCGACCGACAGCGAATGGGTCTATGCGCTGCTGCTATCGCAGCTGGCCGACTGGCGCGCCGAGCCCGCGCCCGATGAACTGGTGGCCGCGGTCCAGCGGACGGTGGATCTGGTCGAGGCGGCGCGGCGCCGGCACGGCATCGCCATTTCATCGAGCTGCAATCTCTTTCTGACCACCGGCCGCCAGATATTGGGGCTGCGCCACTGTTTCGATTTCGGCCATTACCGCACCGGATCGCCCGACCAGCTCCACGAAGCCAATATGAACTTCCTGTCGATGTGGTTCACCACCGGGCGCGACTACGGTTTGCACGATGGCGAGTGGCAAATGGTCGGCGGCGAAGAGGAACCGCGCGCGATCATCATCGCGTCCGAACCGCTTTCGTCGAACAGCGCGACATGGATGCCGGTGCCCGAATATGCGATGGTCCACGCGGTTATGGACGGAAAGCGGCCCGATTTCCGGGTGATCCCGCTGGAGCGCTAGCGCCTAAGCGGCGACGGAATGTCCGCGGCGCATCGCCACGATCCGGGCCTCGACCTGATCGAGCGTATCGAGCGCGGTCACGAGATCGGCGTTGACCGACATACCGAGCTCGCGCGCCAGGCTGTCGCCGGTCGCCAGCAGTTCGGAAAAGATCGCGTGATCGAAAGCCAGCAGCGTGGTCTGCTCGCTGCTACGCAGCACCCGGTCGTGCGGGCTGTCCAACAGCGCGGGGGCCAGCCCGACGAGCTGCCCCGGTCCGGTCACGGTGAGCTGGTAAATGCCCGCGCGATGCGGCAGCGCGCTGCGCACCGCGCCGCGCACGACAAGCCAGATGCACGCGGGATCGCCGCCCGGCGCGGCCAGATCGCGATCGGCGGCCACATCGACACGGCGACCGGCATTCCAGAAAGCGAGCCGCTGGGCCGCGCTCATCGCCGCGCAGCAGGGCAGCCGCGCCAGAAAGGCTTCGGCGGCGAAATCATCTTCGGCGACAGGCGGCAGCGCGCGCTGCGGGCGGGCGGCAAAACTGTCCGGCCAGCGCGCGAGGAGCGCGGCAATGTCGCCGGTCTTCCCTTGGATGCGCTGCGCGATCGCACGGCCGAGGGCCGCCTGCAATTGCAGCGATGCCGGCCGAAGCTGCGCCAGCGCGGCGCGAAATTGTTCGGCCGGCAGGTGCCAGGTCGCCACCGGCCCGCGCGCGATGCCCATCGCCGACCGCCGAAGATCGCGGCCGATCAGCGCCATGTCGCCGATCACCTCGCCCGGCCCGGCCTGGGCCAGCGTGGCGAGCCCGCCACCGGGCAGCCGTTTGCCGATTTCGACGCGGCCGTCCGCGATCAGATAGAGACCGTCGGCGCGCTCGTTCTGGATCAGGATCGCCTCGCCGTCGGCGAAGTGGCGCGGCGCAAAGGCGGTCGCAAGTTCGTCCCGTTCGGCGTCACCCAGTCCGGCGAAGAGCGGGACGTCCGCCAGTTGATCGGCGGACAGCGGCGTCATGCAAAGGTGGCCCAGGTTGGCGCGTGGTCGCTCGCCTTTTCGCGGCCGCGATACGCCTTGTCGACCTGCGCATCGATCAGGCGGTCGGCCATCGCGGGGCTTAGCAGCAGATGGTCGATGCGGAAACCATGGTCGCGCTGCCACCCGCCGGCCTGATAATCCCAGAAGGTCCAGACATGCCCGGCCGGATGGCGGCTGCGGATCGCATCGGTCCAGCCATCGCCGAGAATTCGGAACCACGCGTCGCGCGATTCGGGCTGCATGAGCGCATCGTCCGCCATGCCGCGCACGTCCCACACATCGTCATCGTGTGGGATGACATTATAGTCGCCTGCCAGGATCGCGGGAATTTCGCTTGCGAGCAGCGCCTTCGCGCGTTCGCGCAGCCGGGCCATCCAGCGCAGCTTGTAATCGAATTTGGGGCCGGGATGCGGATTGCCGTTGGGAAGATAGATCGCCCCGATGCGGACGCCGAAAACATCCGCCTCCAGATAACGTGACTGTTCGTCCTCGGCCTCGCCGGCGAGTCCGCGCTGCACTTCGACCGGATCGGTCCCCTTGGCGAGGATTGCGACGCCGTTGAAGCCTTTTTGCCCGTGATAGAGGAAGCCGTAGCCCGCCGCCTCGATCTCCTTGGTCGGCATCGTTTCGTCGCTCGATTTCAGTTCCTGCAGGCAGACGACATCGGGCTGCGTTTCATCGAGCCATTCGACAAGACGCGGCATCCGCGCCTTGATCCCGTTGATGTTGAAGGTGGCGACTTTCATCGCCCCGCTATGGCAGGAAGCGCGCCGCTTAGAAAGGCGTCAGATCGAGAAGCTGGAGCCGCAACCGCAGCCCGAGGCGGCGTTGGGATTTTCGACCTTGAACGAAGATCCGCCGAGCGAATCGACAAAATCGACGATGCAGCCGCGCAACAGATCGAGGCTGATCGAATCGACCACCAGCTTGACCCCGTCGGTTTCGGTGACGCGGTCATCGGCGTCGATGCTTTCAGCCAGACCGAAGCGATAGGTGAAGCCCGAACAGCCGCCGCCGTCGACTGCAAGGCGCAGTGCAGGTTCCACGCCGCCCTTGCGTTCGGCGATCCAGCGGACGCGCGCCGCAGCGGCGGGAGACAGGGTGATATCGTCGATCTGCGTGGCCATCCTGTGAAGATAGGATTGCTAGCCCCAAAAGAAAAGGGCGCCCCGGCCGCTGGCCTGGGGACGCCCCTCCTCTCCGACCCAGAGAAACTGTTACTCGGGACCGCCCATGGCCAGCTTGTCGCCGGTGAGCGCCGCGATCGTCATCGAATCCGACCGCACGAACGGCATCGGGTTGACCGGTTCGCCGTCGATGCGGACTTCGTAATGGAGATGGTTGCCGGTCGAGCGGCCGGTCGAACCGACATAGCCGATGACATCGCCCTTCTTCACCTGCTGCCCGGGCTGCACGACGAAGGACGACATATGGCCGTAGCGCGTCTCGATCGCGTTGCCATGTTCGATTTCGACATAATTGCCGTAGCCGCCGAGGCGCTGGGCGCGGCCGACAATGCCGTCGGCGGTGGCGTAGATGGGGGTGCCATAAGGCGCCGGAATGTCGACGCCATTGTGACGCGCGAGCTTGCCGGTAATCGGGTGGACGCGCATGCCATACGAAGACGAGAGCGACATCTGCTCGATCGGACGGCGCGACGGGATCGCGATGCCAATATTGGCCGTCAGCCCCGTGTCGAGACGCTTCCACGCCTGAAAAATCGCATAGGCTTCGCTGTCGTCGCGCTGCGTCGGTGCCCCCGGGACGCTGTCCTCATCGGGTTCGTCGGGGACGACGATGCCCGCGTCGCTGCTGCCTTCGACCGCATGTGCAGCCGGAACAGTCATGCCTGTCAGTGCCAAGGCACCGAAAACAAGACCAAATCGGAACTTTTGCCCCAGAGAAGCGTTTCGCACGTATCGACCCCGCTATCGCCTTGTCGCCGACCCGTTTTACGGCGGTGTCGGCGCCGGTTGTTTCTCGTGGATGGGATTATTCCCTTGCCCGCGATGGTTACTGCGTGGGCGATCCTTACGAAGCAATAACAGCGTAGTATTCTTGCGTTAAACCGGCATCCCGGCGCGCCGAGTCGTTGAACGGCGGCTTCAGCACCCCGCGAAATCGCGATTTCACGAGGGTTTGCCATGTCGGCGCCGGGGCGAATCCCAATTCGTCGCACATCCAGTTGAACCAGACAGTGCCGGCGCTCACATGCCGGATCTCGTCGGTATAAATGCGCTCCAATATCTTTGCCGAAGCCTCGTCGCCTTGGGCGCGGAAGCGCGTGACGGTGGCGGGCGTCACGTCGAGGCCGCGCGCCTCCAGCACCATTGGCACAATCGCCAGCCGCGCGAGCGGATCGTCGGCGGTCGCCGCCGCCGCTTCCCACAGGCCTGCATGGGCGGGCAGCGCGCCATAGTGACTGCCAAGCGTGCGCAGGCGCCGCTCGAGCAGCGCGAAATGCATCGCCTCGTCGGCCGCGACGGCGATCCAGTCATCGACGAAGCCGCGCGGGAAGCGGTCGCCGAAGCGCCCCAACAGATCGACCGCCAGATCGATCGCGACGAATTCGATATGCGCCAGCGCATGGAGCATCGCGATGCGACCCCGCTCGGAGCCGCCCTTGCGGCGGCGCGGCATCTGGTTCGGCGGCAGCAGCGCGGGCTCGGCCGGCCAGGCGGGCTGATCCGGCATCGCCACGTCGCAGCGCTGGGCAAGCGCGCCGCGGCGCCACGCCCGCGCCAACGCCCGCGCCGCGCGGCGCTTGTCGTGCGGGTCCGCCGTCAGCAGGACCGCGCGCGCCGCTTCGCCCAGGCTTTGCATCAGAGCGTCTTTGCCGCCTCCAGCACCGCATCGGCATGGCCCTTCACGCGCACCTGGCGCCATTCGCGGGCGAGCTTGCCATCGGCCCCGAACAGGAAGGTCGAGCGTTCGATTCCCATATAGGTGCGGCCATAATTCTGCTTTTCGACCCAGGTGCCAAAGGCTTCGCACACGCTGCCGTCCTCGTCGGAGGCGAGCCGCACGGTCAGACCATATTTGTCGCGAAACTTGCACAGCTTCGCCGGCGCGTCGCGCGACACCGCGATCACCTGCGCATTCAGATGCGCGAAATCGGGTGCGAGCCGGGTGAAATCCTGCGCCTCGGTGGTGCAGCCCGGCGTATCCGCCTTGGGATAGAAATAGACGACCAGCGGCGCCCCCTTCAGCGCCTTGAGGTCGATCTCTGCGCCGTCGGCATCGGCAAGCGTGCCGGCCGGAATATCGTCTCCGATCGCGAGTGCGCTCATTCGTCCTTCTCCTTCTGGGGCGCGGCGGACCGAATCGCGGCCCACCAGTCGCCGACCTCCTGCCGCGCCGCATCGTGCGCGGCAAGCAGTTGCGGCCAGCCCGGTTCGCCGCAGGCGCTGGCGACCAGTTTGCGCGCCGCCGCGTTGGCGGGGGCGCCTTCGGGCGCGGTCAGTCGCAGCATGACGAGCATCCGCGCAAGCAGCGCATGCGCCGTCCCCATTCCGGTCGGCGCCAATGCCGCTGCTTCCAGGCAGGCGAGCGCGGTCGGGATATGCGGATCGCGACAGCGCCCGCTCGCCAGTTGCTCGGTCTGCATGGCAAATTCCAGATCGACGAGCCCACCGGGGCCGCCCTTGATGTCGAGCGCGCCCTGCGGCGGCTTATGCGCGGCGATCTTATCGCGCATCGTCGCGGCGTCAGCGACGACCGCGGCCCGGTCGCGCGGCGCCGTCAGGACCTTTTCGATCACGCGGCCCACCTCGGCGCGCGCCGCGTCGGAGCCATAGACAGCGCGCGCGCGCAGCAGCGCCATATGCTCCCACGTCCACGCCTCCTCCCGCTGATAGCGGTCGAAGCTGTCGACCGTGACCACCAGCGGCCCTTGCGCGCCCGACGGGCGGAGCCGGACATCGACGTCGTAGAGCTTGCCCGCCGCGGTCGGTACCGACATCGCCGCCGTCACCCGCTGCGCAAGCCGGTTGTAATAGGTGGTGGCGCCGAGCGGCCGCAGCCCGTCCGATTCCGCGAGATGGTCGCCGGTGAACAGATAGATGAGATCGAGGTCGGAGGCATGGGTCAGCGCGCTGCCGCCAAGCCGCCCGAGCGCGAGCACGACCAGTTCGCTGTTCGGAACGCGGCCGTGCGCGACGACGAATTCGGCAACCGTGGCGTCGGCGAGCACCTGCAACGCCGCTTCGGCCAGATCGGCATAACCGCGCGCGACGATCAGCGGGTCGGTCGATCCCGCGATCAGTTGTACGCCATAGGCAAAACGCCGCTCGCCCACCCGGTCGCGCACGCGGTCGAGCAACCGCTCATAATCGAGACCGGCAAGCGTCGGCGCCCATTCGGCGAGCAGTTCGGTCTTGCTGGCCGGTGCCTCGAACGCGCGCGCGTCGATCAGCCCCTCGATCAGCTCGACGCGCGCCGCGAGCGCATCGGAGAGCGCGGGCGCGAGCGCGAGGATGCGCGTCGCGATTTTCGCCAGCGCGGGCTGCGCCGCGAGCAGATGAAAGAAGCCCACCGCACTGGGCAGCCCCCCCACCAGCTTGTCGAAGCGGACGAGCGCCGCGTCGGGATCGGGTGCCGCGCCGAGCGCCCGAACGAGTTCGGGGAGCACCGTCTCCAGCGCCTCGAGTGCTGCCGGGCTGCGCAGCGCGCGCGCCTTGCCGCCGCGCCATTCGGTGATGGTGCGCAGCGCGGCGTCGGGCGGATCGAACCCCGCCGCGGCGAGCGCCCCCGCCAGCTCCCCCTCGCCCATCGGCAGCCCGCGCGCCACCGCGCGTTCGGCCACCAGCCGGTCGTAGACGGCGCCGACATCGGTAACCACAGGTTCGAGCGCGGCGAGCAGCGCGGCGCCGTTGGGCGCTCCGTCGAGCCGCGCCACAGCGTCGAGCGCGACGGGCTGGACCGGCAGGCTGTGCGTTTGCTGATCCTCGATCATCTGCAACCGGTGTTCGATCCGCCGCAGCACCGCATAATGATCGGCAAGCCGCGTCGCGATATCGGCATCGATCCGTCCTGCTCCGGCGAGCGCAGCGAGCGCGTCCACCGTCGCCGGCACGCGCAGCGACGGATCGCGCCCGCCGTAGATGAGCTGGTGAACCTGCGCGAAAAATTCGATCTCGCGAATGCCGCCGCGGCCGCGCTTGAGATCGAAACCCGGGCCGAATGCCTGCCCTTGCGCGAAATGGTCGCGGATGCGGTCGCTCATCGCGCCGATTTCCTTGAGCTGGCGGAAATCGAGGCTGCGCCGCCAGATGAAGGGCTGGATCGCGTCGAGGAAATGCTCCCCGAGCGCGCGGTCGCCCGCCGACGCACGCGAACGGATGAAGGCCGCCTGCTCCCATGCCAGCGCCTCCGACTCATAATAGGATATGGCGGCGCTTTCGGGCAGGACGATCGGCGTCACTTCGGGGTGCGGGCGCAGGCGCAAATCGACGCGCAACACATGGCCATCGGCAGTACGCGCCGACAGGATTTCGACCATCCGCCGCGCGATCCGCACCGCCGCCTCATCGGGGTCGTCGCGCGAGCGGCGCGGCATGGTGTCGGGGTCGAAGATCAGGATCGGGTCGATGTCCGACGAATAGTTGAGTTCGTGGCTGCCGAGCTTGCCGAGCGCAATGACGGCAATCCCGCGCGGCGCCTCTCCGGGGACGCGCTCGGCAAAGGCTGCGGCCAGCGCCGCGTCGCAGGCGGCATCGGCAAAGGCGGAGAGGTGGCGCGTCGTTGCCGCCACATCATGCTCGCCCGACAGATCGCCGAGCGCGAGCAGCAGCGCCGTGCGCCCGCGCCACCGGCGCAGCGCTGGCATGATGTCGTCGTCCGCCGCTGGCAGCGCCACCGGCGGCAGCGCCGCATCGGCCCCATCGGCCAGAAAGCGCGCCACGTCGTCGGGATAAAGCTCCGCGAGCCGCGCGAGAAACGGGGCGTTGGCGGTCAGGCGGTCGAGCGCGGACTGGCGGGCGGCTGTCATCGCCCGCCGCTATCGCCTGCTCAACCGGCGCTCGCAACCCTCACTGACAAAAGGTCAGGCCGGAACGGTGCTTTCGTCAAAGAACAGTACCTGCGAAATCGCGGCGCGGAGCGTGGCCGGCTGATAGGGTTTGGTCAGCAGGAAAGCCGGTTCGGGACGGTCGCCTGTGAGCAGTCGTTCGGGGAAAGCGGTGATGAAGATCACCGGCACGTTCATGCCGGTCAGGATTTCCTGCACCGCCTCGATGCCCGAACTATTGTCGGCGAGCTGAATGTCGGCGAGGACCAGGCCCGGCTTGTGCGTCTGCGCTTCGGCCACCGCCTCGGCGTGGGTGGTCGCCACCGCGACGACGTCGTGCCCCAGATCGCGGACGATCATTTCGATGTCCATCGCGATGATCGGTTCATCCTCGATGATCAGGATGCGCGCGCGCGTCTGGCGTTCGATTTCCTCGGTCGCCTCTGCAATCAGGGCGTTCACGGCATCGGTGTCGCGGCCGATGATCCTCCCTGTATCCTCGGCATCAAAGCCTTCGACCGCGGTGAGCAGCAGCGCCTGGCGTGCGAGCGAGGGGATACGGCGGAGCCGCGCGTCGGCGATCGCGATTTCGGGCGAGGCGCCATCGTCGTTCGCGGCCGCCTGTTCGGCGACGAGGCCGAAATTATCATGGACCATGCGATAGAGCTGGACGCGCAAATCATGATCGAGATCGACTGTGGCCGGGTTGGCCACCAGCGTTTCGAGCAAGCGTGCCACCAGCGCATCGCCCGCCGGCTGGCTTCCGGAAATCGCGCGGCCATAGCGCCGCAGATAGGGAAGATGCGGCGCGATCGCCTGACCCAAGGACATATATTACCTCCACATGCGGACGATGAACCCGCTTGAAAACCCGCAGAATATCGAGGGTCCGGCAAGGAAATGCGTGCGCCCCCGACATAATTTCACTTGATGGGAACGATTTAGCCGCAATTTGGTTTCATAGGGAAGGAACAAACGCGCCATTGCAGTTTGGTGAAGGCGCGGTTAGCAACGGGGCCCATGTCGCAAGGAAGCAACGATAATGACGTCTAAGGCCGGCTCGTCGCCCGAAAAGGCCGCCGGGAAAGACGCCGAGAAAAAGCTCCCCAGAAAGGCGCAGGATGTCAATCTTGCGCTTCGGCGCGCCTATGAGTCGGCGATCGACGAAACGATCCCGCAATCCATGCTCGACCTTCTGAACAAGCTCGACTGATTTTTCAGCGGTGGTATCGCGCCGCGAAATCGCTCTGGAAGGCGGCGAAACAGCCTTCGGCAATGGCGTCGCGCATCGCCTGCATCAACGCCTGATAGAAATGCAGATTATGCTGCGTCATCAGCATGGCGCCCAGCATCTCGCCCGACCGGACGAGATGGTGGAGATAGGCGCGCGACCAGGTCGTGCAGACGGGGCAGTCGCACGACGCATCGAGCGGCCCCAGATCCTCGGCATATTTGGCGTTGCGGATGTTGAGCGGCCCGTCCCAGGTGAAGGCCTGCCCGTTGCGGCCCGAGCGCGTCGGCAGCACGCAATCGAACATGTCGATCCCGCGCGCGACCGCTCCCACCAGATCGTCAGGCTTGCCCACCCCCATCAGATAGCGCGGCTTGTCGGCGGGAAGCTGGCCGGGCGCAAAATCAAGCACCCCGAACATCGCCTCCTGTCCCTCACCGACCGCCAGCCCGCCGATCGCATAGCCGTCGAAACCGATGTCGATTAGCGCCTCGGCCGATCGCGCGCGCAGCTTTTCGTCGAGTGATCCCTGCTGGATCCCGAAAAGCGCCGACCGCGCGGCGTGCGCCTCGCCCGCGTCGAAGCCCACGCGGCTGCGCGCTGCCCAGCGCATCGACCGCTCCATACTCGCCTCGGCGCGCTTGGCATCGACGCCGTTCGGCGGGCATTCGTCGAATGCCATGACGATATCGCTGCCGAGCAGTCGCTGGATTTCCATCGATCGTTCGGGGGTCAGCATGTGCCGCGATCCGTCCAGATGGCTCTTGAACGCCACGCCCTCTTCGCTCTGCTTGGTCAGCGCCGAGAGGCTCATCACCTGATAGCCTCCGCTGTCGGTCAGGATCGGCCGGTCCCAGCCCATGAAATCGTGCAGCCCGCCGAGGCGGGCCATGCGCTCAGCGCCGGGACGCAGCATCAGATGATAGGTGTTGCCAAGAATGATGTCGGCGCCCGTCGCGCGTACTTCGGCCGGGCGCATCGCCTTCACCGTCGCGGCGGTACCCACCGGCATGAAGGCGGGGGTGCGAATATCGCCGCGCTGCATCCGGATCACGCCGGTACGCGCGGCGCCGTCGGTCGCGGCGACCTGAAAAGCGAATCTGTCGGTCATGGCGCGCGCCTATGACGGGGACGGCGCCGAAAGTCGAGGTCAGAGCGCCAAGGACGCCGCAACGCTGTCCGGCAAACAGAGACCTCCGCCTAGGCGCGCTCGTGCTCGCTCGACGGTTCTTCCTCGGCCGCCTTGGCCTTTTCCTTCGGCTTTTCCTTTTCGAAGATGGCGAGCAATTCCTGCTTCTTCGCCTCCGAAAGATCCTTCTCGGCCTCCGGGAACATCTCTTCCTCTTCCTCGTCGATATGATGAAGATAGCGGTCCTTCATCGTGCGAAAGCGGGTGAGCCAGCCGGTCGAGGCAAAATCCATTTCGTAAAGCTCGGTCAGGAAATCCTCGATCTCCTTATGCTCCGACACGCTGTGCTGCGCATCGTCGCGCAGTTCAGGCTTGGCGAGCATCGTCGCATAGAGCGACATTTCCTCCGACGCGGCGTGCGCGGTCACTTCGACGCGGAACGCCTCGAACAAGGTGCGGCGCTCGTCGCTGTCGCCGTGGGTCTCGTCGATGCGCGCCAGCAGGTCGCGGTGGCGGTCGTGGTCGGCCTTCAGCCGCGCGAAAATCTTCGTCTCAGCCATGATGGTCTCCGTTCCGTGAATGGGATCGGAGGTAGAACGACCGACGCGCGGCGCGGTTCCCGGTTCAGGCGGCCTTCCAGTCGCTCGAGGTGCTGAACGCCGGCAGGACGAGCGTATTCGCAGCCTGCTGGCTCGCCGCCGCGATCAGATAGGGGGAGACGCGGTGGCGGGTGCAGAGCCCGCCATTGCCGTCGCTGACCATCGATTGTTCGAATTCGATGCCCTGCTGATGATTGATCGAGCGCCGCACCGTCGCCGTCGCGAGCTGGCCTTCGCCGAAGTCGATCACAAATTGCGTCCCGACCGGAACATCCAGAATTCCCTCGATGAAGGCGCCGGTGCGCGACAGGTTGCGGATCACCACCGCGTAGCGATGATTGTCGTGAATCGCATGCACCTTGCGGAACATCTGGAAGCGGTCGTTGCGCTGACGCGCCGGGCCCGACGGCTTGATCGTCCACGCGCCGCCCTCGGTACGCTCCACCAGTTCGGCATTGGCGACCGGTTTGCTGTAGACATAACCCTGGACGTGACTGACGTTGAGTTTGCGGATCAGGTCGAGCTGATCGAGCGATTCGATGCCTTCTGCCGTCGTTTCCATGTCGAGCGCTTCGGCGAGCGCGACGATTGCCGCAATGATCGCCGCATTGCGCGATCCCTTTACGGTCGCACCGCGCACGAAGCTCTGGTCGATCTTGATCTTGTCGAACGGCGCCGATTGCAGATAGCCGAGCGACGAATAGCCGGTTCCGAAATCGTCGAGCGCCAGCCGCACGCCAAGCGCCTTCAGCGCCGTGAACATCCGCGCCGTCTCGCTGGAATCGGCCAGGAATACGCTTTCGGTGATTTCGAGTTCGAGCCGGTCGGCGGGCAGTCCGGCGTTGGACAGCGCGCTGGTGATAATCTTGGGCAGGTCTCCATTGGCGAACTGGATCGCCGACACATTGACCGCGACACGCAAGTCGCCCGGCCAGCGCGCAGCATCCTCGCACGCCTTGCGCAGCACCCATTCGCCGAGCGGCCAGATCAGATTGGCCTCTTCGGCGATCGGGATGAACAGTGCGGGCGAGATCGGGCCGCGGTCGGGATGGTTCCAGCGCAGCAGCGCCTCGACGCCGGTCACCATATTGCTCTTGGCATTGACGACTGGCTGATAGGTCAACTCCATCTGCCCGCGCGCCAGCGCGTCGCGCAGGTCCTCCTCCAGCGCGCGGCGATCCTCGGCCGATTGATGCAGGTCGCTCGAATAGAAGCGGAACCGGCCGCGCCCGTTGCCCTTTGCGGCATAAAGCGCAAGATCGGCGTTGCGCACCAGATCCTCGCTCGACTGTCCATCGAAGGGCGCGATCGCGACCCCGACCGACGCGCCGATGATGCAGCGGCTGCCTTCGACCGAATAGGGCTGCGACAGGCTGCCGATAATGTCGGCGGCCATATCGCCGAGGCGCCCGCGATCCTCGATATCGGGCAGGATGATCTGGAATTCGTCGCCGCCCAACCGGCTGACCATCTCCTTGTCGCCGACGATCTTGAGCAATCGCTCGGCAACCTGCTTGAGCAGCGCATCGCCCGCCGGGTGACCGAGCGTGTCGTTGACCTGCTTGAAGCGGTCGAGGTCGAGCAGCATGATCGCGCAGCTCCGCTGCTGCTGCGAAAAGGCCGCGAGCGTCGTGTCGAGCTTTTTGGAGATGTGGAAACGGTTGGCGAGTCCGGTCAGCGAATCATAGAGCGCGAGCCGCGAAGCATCCTCGGCCGATCGGCGCTGCGCGGTGATGTCGGTGCCGCTGCCGCGATAGCCGCAGAAATTGCCCCGATCGTCATGGTGCGGCCGCCCCGAAATCGCCCACCAGCGATCATCGCCCTCAAAGGCGCTGCGCAGGGGCAGATCGTCGAATTTGGACTGGCGCGTCAGCAGGAACGGCAGCGTGCGCTGCCGCTCGCCATGGCTTTCGGGCGGCAGGAACAGATCGGTGAGCGGCGTGCCGAGCAGTTCGCCGCTCGACCGGCCCATCAGGCGTGCGACGGCATCGGTGATATAGGTCAGCCGGCCCTGGGTATCGGTCGACCAGAACCAGCCGCGGCCGCTTTCCTCGTAATTCTGGAGCAGCAGCAGCGCTTCGCGGGTGTGCAGATTGGGGATCGCTTCAGCGCCCGAACGCGCGGCGCGCGCGCCGAACTTGCCGAGCAAGCCGCGACTACCCGTCGCAGCGCCCCCATCGACATGTTCCCCGTCCCCGCGAAATGGCATGATTACAACGACACTCGTGCTGGTCCCCACTAGCGGAGATATTTGGGGCCAATGCCTTGCCATAATGTAAATATCCGCTTCCCGGCCGCGGAAAATTGTCCCGTTCAGGGTAGGAGCAAGCTCGAATCGCCGTAGCTGTAGAACCGGTATCCACCGGCAATCGCATGCGCATAGGCCGCCTGCATCGTCTCCAATCCCATCAGCGCACTGACCAACATGAACAAGGTCGATCGCGGCAGGTGGAAGTTCGTCATCAGTCCGTCGATGGCGCGGAAGCGGTAGCCGGGGGTGATGAAGATCGCCGTATCGCCTTCGAAGGGCCGGATTACCCCCTCCTCGCCCGCCGCGCTTTCGAGCAGGCGCAGGCTGGTGGTGCCGACCGCTATGACCCGGTTGCCGCGGGCGCGCACCGCGTTCAGCCGCTCGGCGGTCGCGGAATCGATCACCCCCCATTCGGCGTGCATGACATGATCTTCGGTATCGTCGGCCTTGACCGGCAGAAAGGTGCCCGCGCCGACGTGCAGCGTCAGCGTCTCGCTCTCGATCCCCGCCGCGCCGAGCGCCGCGAGCAGATCGGGCGTGAAGTGCAAGGCCGCGGTCGGCGCGGCGACGGCGCCGTCCTTTTGCGCGAACATCGTCTGATAATCGCTGCGGTCGGCATCGTCCGTGGCGCGCTTGCCCGCAATATAGGGCGGCAGCGGCATCGTGCCCGCGCGTTCGAGCAGCAGCTCGACCGGCTCTTCGCCCGGGAAGAAGAGGATGAAGCTGCCGTCGGCCAGCCGGTCCTCGGCGAGTGCGCCGACGCCTGCGCCGAAATCGACCGTCTCGCCGATGCGCAGCCGCTTGGCGTTGCGGACGAACGCCTGCCAGCGGCGCAGGTCGATCCGCTTGTGGAGCGTGGCGCCGATGCGCGCATCGCCGCGACGCCCTTCGAGCTGGGCGGGAATGACGCGGGTATCGTTGAAGACCAGACAGTCGCCCGGCCGCAGCCATAGCGGCAGGTCGCGCACCCCGGCATCGGTCATCGCACCGCCCGCCACGACGAGCATGCGTGCCGCATCGCGCGGACGCGCCGGACGGAGCGCGATGCGCTCGGGGGGCAGATCGAAATCGAAGGCGTCGACGCGCATTATCAGGATCGCGCGTGCGGCAAGGTCAGCGCTGGATCGGCGCGTTGAGCTGATCGGCCGTGATATCCGTGGCGGGCTTTGCCGGCTGATCCTCGGTCAGCATCGATGCCGGCGGCATCGGCTTGTTGTCGGCGGCCACCGACACCTGGACCATGCGGGACATCACCGCCGGCGGCTCGCCCTTGTGCACGGCATCGACGAATTGCATGCCCGACACGACGCGGCCGAAGGCGGTGTAATTATGGTCGAGGCTGAAGCGCGGCTGCAGCATGATGAAGAACTGGCTGTTCGCGCTGTCGGGGCTCTGCGCACGCGCCATCGACACGGTACCGCGCAGATGCGGCGTATCGTTGAACTCGGCCTTGAGGTCGGGAAGCTCCGATCCACCCTGCCCGGTCGCGGTCGGATCGCCCGTCTGCGCCATAAAGCCGTCGATCACGCGGTGAAACTTCACCCCGTCGTAAAAGCCGGCCCGCGCAAGCTGCTTGACGCGTTCGACGTGATGCGGCGCGACATCGGGATAAAGCTGCACCACGACGCGGCCGCCGGTCGAAAGGTCGAGGTTGAGCATATATTCGGGATTGCCCAGATATTGCTCGGGCTTGATCGTCGGCGCGGCTTCGGTCGCGGTATCGGTTGCCGGCGCCGCTTCGGTTGCGGGTGCGGCGGCCGCCACGGGGTCCGTCGTCGCCGGGGCCTCCTGCGCCATGGCGGGAAGCGCGAGCCCGAACGCAAGCGCCGTCAGGACCATGGGTCGGATAATCATCTTCATGCTGGGTCAGGCCTCTATCAAAAACTGCTTCGCGCCCCGTTGGCGCGACCTAGCGGGAAAAAGCTGAACGCTCAATGATCGGATTGCCGGCGACGGGATCAGCCCTCGCCCTGGCGAAGTCCGCGTTCGGATATCCGCGCGACGACGGCATCGCGAACGGCGGGGGTAACGAATTTGTGGATGTCGCCGCCGAAGATCGCGATTTCCTTGACCAGCCGCGACGCGATCGGCTGCAGGCTGACGTCGGCCATCAAAAACACGGTTTCGACGCGGTTGTTGAGCTGCTGGTTCATCCCCGCCATCTGATATTCATATTCGAAATCGGCGACGGCGCGCAGCCCGCGGACGATCACCGTCGCCCCCTCGCGCTCGGCAAAGTCCATCAGCAGCGAATTGAAGCCGACGACGCGAATGTCGCCATCGATCCCTTCTACCTCGCGGCGGACCATTGCCAGCCGTTCCTCGTCGTCGAACATCGGCGATTTGGTGATATTGGTCGTCACCCCGATTACCAGCCGATCGACCAGCTTGGCGCCGCGGCGGATGATGTCCATATGGCCGAGCGTGATCGGGTCGAAGGTTCCGGGATAAACCCCAATGCGCATCAACGGTCCCTTTCCACCACAAAGCGCGCGATCGCGCGCAGCAGCGCCGCCTCTTCGCCGAAACCGGCCAGATGCGCAATTGCCTGATCGACGAGCAGCCCGGCCTGTTCGCGCGCGCGGTCGATCCCCATCAGCGTGACGAAGGTCGCCTTGCCCGCATCCGCGTCCTTGTGCAGCGCCTTGCCGGCCAGCGCCTCGTCGCCCTCGACGTCCATGATGTCGTCGGCGATCTGGAACGCGAGGCCGATGTCGCGCGCATAGCCGCGCAGCGGGCGCCGCCCTTCGGCCGGAATACGCGCGAGGATAGCCCCCGCCTCGACCGAAAAGCCGATGAGGGCGCCGGTTTTGAGCTGTTGCAGCCGTGTCACCGTCGGCAGGTCGAAATTCGACGTTTCGGCCATCAGGTCCATCATCTGCCCGCCCGCCATGCCCGCCGGTCCGGCGGCCAGTGCGAGTTCGCGAACAAGCTCGCTGCGCACGAAAGGATCGGCATGCGTCGCCGGATCGATCAGCCATTCGAAGGCGAGCGCATGCAGCGAATCGCCCGCCAGCACCGCGGTCGCATCGTCGAACGCCTTGTGCACGGTCGGCTTGCCGCGCCGCAGATCGTCATCGTCCATGCACGGCAGGTCATCGTGGATCAGCGAATAGACATGCATCGCCTCGACCGCGGCGCCGACGCGCAGGCTGAGCTGACGGTCGACATGGAACAGGTCCGCCGCCGCGCAGACCAGCAGCGGGCGCAGCCGCTTGCCGCCGCCGATCGCAGCATGGCGCATCGCTTCATAGAGGCGCGCGCGCGGGTCTTGCGGGACCGCCAGCAGGCGATCGAACAGCGCGTCGATGCCCGCCGCCACTTCGACCAGCGCATTGCGGAGAAGATCGGAAGAATTCTGCATTGCCCCCTCGGCCAGTGCCACCGCGCCTCAGCCTTCGCCGAAAGGCTTGGTTCCGGCGGGCTGTCCGTCGGCGCCGAGCCCGACCTGCTCGATGCGCGCCTGCGCCGCGGCAAGCCGCGCTTCGCAGTGCGCGCGCAGGGCATGGCCGCGTTCGTACAGCGCCACCGATTCCTCGAGGCTGACATCACCGCTTTCGAGGCGGCGGACGATGGTTTCGAGTTCGCCCATCGCGGCTTCGAAGGACAGCGCCGCAATATCGGCGGCAGCGGCGGTATCGGGGGTATCCGTCATCCCCCAGCTTTGGCCCGCGAAGGGCGCTGCGGTCAAGCTTGACGTCGCCCTTTTCGTCGATAGCATCGCCGTCATGTTCGTCGGCCATTTCGCCCCGGCGCTCGTCGCCGCCACCCGGCCCAGGGCCCCGGGGCTCGGAACGCTGTTCGTGGCGGCGCAACTCGTCGATATCGGCTTCGCCGCGCTGCTGATCCCGGGGGGCGAGGCGATGCGCGTCGTTCCCGGCATCACGGCGATGAACCCGATGGACCTCTATCACATGCCCTACACGCACAGCCTGCTCGGCGCGCTGCTGTGGGGTGCGGCGTTCGGCGCGCTGGTCGGGGCGATTACCCGGCGGCGGGAGGCGGCGTTGCTGACGGCACTGGTCGTCGTTTCGCACTGGTTCGCCGACCTGATCGTCCATATCCCCGACCTCACCCTCTATGGCGCGCCGCCGAAACTCGGGTTCGGGCTGTGGAATTATCCGCTCGCCGAAATGCCGCTCGAGATCGGACTGACCGCCGCAGCGATGATCTATTATGCACGCCGGACCAGCGCGCCGACCGGCAACCGGCGATTGTGGATCCTCGGCGGCTTGCTCGCGGCGGTCCAGGCGGTCGACTGGTTCGGCGCCAAGGCGCCCGACTATTCGATCGAAATCCCGCTGACGATGCTCGCCGCCTATATCGTCCTTGCGCTCGTCGCGGCGTGGGCGGGCGCGAACCGCGCTGTCGTGATGGCGCAGGAGGAGGCCTCGACATGATCCATTACGCGATCGGCTATGTCGCCACCGCGATCCTTTTCGGCCTGCTCGACGCCTTGTGGCTCCGCACGATGGTGCCCGCGGTCTACCGCCCCGAAATCGGTACGTTGCTTATGGACGGATGGCGGCCCGCGCCCGCGCTGATCTTCTACGCCCTCTATATGCTGGGCATCCAGATTTTCGCGGTCGCCCCCGCGATCGAGGCCGGGCGTTGGCAGGTCGCGGCGCAATGGGGGGCGCTGTTCGGCTTCTTCTGCTACATGACCTACGACCTCACCAATCATGCCACGATGAAGATCTGGTCGACCAAGGTGACGCTGCTCGACATCGCCTGGGGCAGCGTCGCGACCGGCCTCGCCGCCGGCGCGGCGGCCTGGATCGTGCTGACCGTCGCGCCGCGCACCACCTGAAACGCAGCCTCCTTTTGCAATCCCGATAAAGTTTTTTGCAATTGCTGCGCCGTGCGCGCGCCGTCATGCTGCGGCGCACAATAAAGAGGGGCTTAAAGGCAAGTTTTGTTCATCAAGACAAGGACTTGCACGATGAAAATTATCCTATTTCCCGCGTTCGCCGCCGCCGTGCTGGCGCCCGCCTTTGTCGCGGCTGCCGAACCGGCGCAGCAGCGTTTCGAACATGCCGGCCATGTATATGCCTATTCGGTGACCGAAACCGACGGCTATCGCATCATCAGCGGGATCGAGGAGAAGAGCGGCAAGCCGTTCAAGCTGCGCGTCGGCACTCACCGCGTGCGCGGCACCGTCGGCACCCAGCAGGTCAATTTCTCGCTGCGCGACGTCGAACCGCTCGGGAAAGCGGCAGTGACGCTCGCCGCGCGCTGAGACACCTCTCCGACCCGGACCCCATGGTGCGAAAAGCATCGTGGGGTCTGTTCGTTTCGCGCGTACATCGCTAAAGGCGCGCCATGACTCAGACAGCAAGCGCGCCCGCCTCCGTCATCACCCCCGAGATCGTCGCCGACCATGGCCTGTCTCCGGAAGAATATGAGCGCGTCCTCGCCGCGCTGGGGCGCGAACCGAACCTTGTCGAACTCGGCATCTTTTCGGTCATGTGGTCCGAGCATTGCAGCTACAAAAGCTCGCGCCTCCACCTCAAGAAACTGCCGACCGAGGCGCCGTGGGTGATCTGCGGCCCCGGCGAAAATGCCGGCGTCATCGACATCGGCGAAGGTCCCGACGGCACGAAGCTCGCGGCGATCTTCAAGATGGAGAGCCACAACCACCCCTCGTACATCGAACCCTATCAGGGCGCGGCGACCGGGGTCGGCGGCATCCTGCGCGACGTCTTCACGATGGGTGCGCGTCCGGTCGCGAACCTCAACGCGCTGCGCTTCGGCCGCCCCGACCATCCGAAGATGAAGCATCTCATCTCGGGCGTCGTCCACGGCATCGGCGGCTACGGCAATTGCGTTGGCGTTCCGACCGTCGGCGGCGAGGTCAATTTCCACAAAGCCTATGACGGCAACATCCTGGTCAACGCGATGACCGTCGGCGTCGCAGAGCAGGACAAGATCTTCTATTCGGCCGCCAGCGGCGTGGGCAATCCGATCGTCTATGTCGGATCGAAAACCGGCCGCGACGGCATCCACGGCGCAACGATGGCGTCGGCCGACTTCGGCGAGGATGCCGAGGAGAAGCGCCCCACGGTGCAGGTCGGCGATCCCTTTACGGAGAAGCTGCTGATCGAGGCATGCCTCGAGCTGATGGCGTCGGACGCGATCGTCGCGATCCAGGACATGGGCGCTGCGGGACTCACCTCCTCGTCGGTCGAAATGGCGTCGAAGGGCGGCGTCGGCCTCCACCTCAAGATGGACGATGTGCCGCAGCGCGAAACCGGCATGACCGCCTATGAAATGATGCTGTCCGAGAGCCAGGAACGCATGCTGATGGTCCTGAAGCCCGGCAAGGAAGAGTTTGCGAAGGCGATCTTCGAGAAATGGGAACTCGACTTCGCGGTTATCGGCACCGTCACCGATACGGGGCGCATGGTGCTGGAACATCATGGCGAGATCGTCTGCGACATCCCGCTCGCCCCGCTCGCCGACGATGCGCCGCTCTATGACCGGCCGCACGTTCCGACGCCGAAGCAGCCCGACCTGACCGACGTCCCCGAAACCGCCGATGTCGCGGCCGACCTCAAGACGCTCATGGGATCGCCCGACATCGCAAGCCGCCGCTGGATCTACGAACAATATGACAGCCAGGTCGGCGGCGACACGGTGCAGATCGGCGGCGACGCAGCGCTCGTCCGCATCCACGGCACGGGCCGCGCGCTCGCGATGAGCACCGACTGCACCCCGCGCTATTGCTATGCCGACCCGGTCGAGGGCGGCAAGCAGGCGGTCGCCGAAACCTGGCGCAACATCAGCGCGGTCGGCGCGACCCCGCTCGCGATCACCAACTGCCTCAACTTCGCCAATCCGCAGCGCCCCGAGATCATGGGGCAAATCACCGGGTGCCTCGACGGCATGGGCCAGGCGTGCCGCGCGCTCGACTATCCGATCGTCTCGGGCAATGTCAGCCTCTATAACGAGAGCAAGGCGACCGGCGGCGGCAGCGCGATCCTGCCCACCCCCGCGATCGGCGGCGTCGGCGTGATCGACGATCTGTCGAAGGCCGTCGGCATCGGCTTCAAGCGCACCGGCGATATCGTGCTCGCGGTCGGCGAGCGCGCCGGCCACCTCGGCCAGTCGGTCTGGCTACGCGAAATCCTCGGTCGCGAGGAAGGCCCGCCGCCGCCGGTCGACCTGCGCGCCGAAAAGCGCACCGGCGATTTCATCCGCCACGCAATCAACGCCGGCTGGATCACCGCCTGCCACGATGTGTCGGACGGCGGCGTCGCGGTTGCACTCGCCGAAATGGCCCTGAAATCAGGCATTGGCGTGCTCGTCAGCGAGGAACAGCCCTTCGGTATTGCCGAAAGCTTTTTCGGCGAGGATCAGGGCCTCTATCTCGTCACCGTCTGCGACACCTGCCTCGCCGACTTCCTCGACGCTGCGAACCGCGCCGACGTGCCGGTCGATCCGCTTGGTCGGACGATCAAGGACCGCATCGTCTTCGAACTGCCCGAGAGCGATTTTTCGGTGACGCTCGCCGAGCTACGCGAGGCGCATGAGGGCTTTTTCCCGGCGCTGATGGGGGCTGACGCAGCGCTTGCCTAGGTCGTCATTGCGAGCGTAGCGAAGCAATCTCCGGCGACCGGTCGTGCGAGACGATGGCTGGGGATTGCCGCGTCGCTTCGCTCCTCGCAATGACGACGCTCCATTTTGCGCGGAGGTGACCGACTCATGACCATCCACATCGGCATCGGCGGCTGGACCTACGAACCGTGGCGGGGCACCTTCTATCCGCCGAAACATCCGCAAAAGCGCGAGCTCGACTATGCCGGGCAGCATCTGACCGCGATCGAAATCAACGGCACCTATTATGGCAGCCAGAAGCCCGAAAGCTTCGCCAATTGGGCGGCCGCGGTCCCCGACGGGTTCAAATTCAGCGTCAAGGCGTCACGCTTCTGCACCAATCGCAAGCAGCTCGCCGATGGCGCGGCGTCGGTCGAGAAATTTCTGACGCAGGGACTGACGCGCCTTGGCGACAGGCTCGGGCCGATATTGTGGCAGTTCATGGCGACCAAGACCTTCGATCGCGATGATTTCGCGCGCTTCCTCGACCTGCTGCCCGAAAGCCAGGACGGGCTACCGCTGCGCCACGCACTCGAGGTGCGGCACGAGAGCTTTCGCGACGCCGCCTTCGTCGACCTGGCGCGCGAGCGCAACATGGCGATCGTCTTCGCCGACAGCGACGAATTCCCGTGCATCGACGAGGCGACGGCGGACTTCAGCTATGCGCGGCTGCAGCGCAGCCGCGACGATGTCGCGACGGGCTACGACGAAGCGGCGCTCGACCATTGGGAGGCGCGCGCGAAGGCTTGGGCGACCGGCGAGCGCGACGCTTATGTCTTCTTTATCGCGGGCGCCAAGGTGCGCAATCCTGCAGCGGCGCAGGCCCTGATCGCCCGATTGGGCGGCTGAGCAAGAGCAAGCGGCGTTCAGGCCGCCTGCGCGAGTTCGGGCTGCGTCGCCGCTTCGGCGGCCTCTTTGGTACCGAGCAGGTCATAGGGATCGACCCCATCGGCGCGCATCATCGCGTGGACCTGCTTGTAGATTTTCGGCTCGGCGATCCCCAGACGCTGGCGCGCCGCGTCGATCGGTTCGGCCAGCAGCGCCTCGATATTCTGAAAGGCGATCTGCTGTGCGACGCGGCCGATACGCTGGCCTTCGCGGACCGCACCGTAGATCGGGTAGCGGCTGCCGAAACCCTTGCGGATCTCGCGCGCGCCCGCCCAGGCGATGAACAGTGTTCCCCAGCTTGGCGTCTGGCTGTACGAGAAGGCAAGCACGCATTGTTCGCCCAGCGCGTCGCGGCCATAGCCGGTCAGGATGTGGAAGAGGTCGTGCGTGTCGCGCAGCCGGTCGCCATAAAGCTCCACCATATCGTCGAAGCGCGGCTTGGTGCGGCGGAACTTCATCGATTCATCGACAAGTCCCTGCGCGGTCAGCCCTTCGCGTTCCATGAAATCGACATAGACGCGACCGACGCTGCCTTCGGGCAATTTGCGCAGCGCGTCATGATCGTCGAGCATCGCCGGCAGATAGGGGCGATCGGCTAGGACCTTCTGACCTTCCGCGGTCGCAAAGAAACGCGCGACCGACCGTTTGAACCGATTGTCGCGCAGCGCGTCGAGAATGTGAAACACCTGTTCGGTGTCCTCCTTGTCGGCGATCAGCTTGCGGAAATGGTGCAGCGCCTTCAGCGGGCGAAAGCCGGTGTCGGTGCGGTCGGGGTGGATCAGCGGGATAGCGGTCATAGCGTATCTCTTGCGGTTGGGGCCGTGAAGTCTCGATCTAGTCACTACTGACACAAATGTCAATATATCGTGAATGGCCGGTATGTGCGGGCCGGACAAGCCGCTGGACGCGGCCGTCGGCCTCGGCGATAGACGTGTTGGGGGACGAAGCATGACCGACCGGTACGAAAGCCTCGACGCGATTCGCGGCGTTGCGGTGATGGGCATATTGGCAATGAACATCGTCGCCTTTGCGATGCCGATGAGCGCCTATTTCAACCCCGCCGCGGGCGGCGCGCCGGGCGGGGCGGACCTTGCCGCATGGGCGTTCAATTTCGTCTTCGTCGATTCGAAGATGCGCGGCCTGTTCTCGATGCTCTTCGGGGCGAGCACGCTGCTGGTGATCGAGCGCGCCGAGGCGGCGGGCCGCAGCGCGGCGGCGACGCATTATGCGCGGATGCTGTGGCTCGGCCTCTTTGGCCTCGCGCATTTCTATTTCATCTGGTTCGGCGACATATTGTCGCTTTATGCCGTCTGCGGCCTGCTGCTCTTCCTGTTCCGCGGTCTGTCGGTGCGCGCGCTGCTTTGGTGGGCGGCGGGCTTCCTGCTGGTCGCGATGGCGCTGATGGGATCGATGTGGCTGTCGATGACGCTGCTCGAAGCGGGGCAATTGCCCGGCACTGCGGCCGCCGAGGCGCGGGAACAGATGGCGCAATTCAACGCGATGATGGGTCCGGACTCGCCCGACTATGCCAGGGATGTCGCCCATTATCTGGGAAGCTACGGCGCGATCGCGGGGATGCGGTTCGGCGCGGGTGCGCTCGAACCGCTGACACAGGTGATGCTGTTCCTTTGGGAAAGCATGGCGCTGATGCTGATCGGCATGGCGCTGTTCAGGGCGCGGATGCTGACGGGCGAATGGGTCGCCGCGCGCTATCGCAAATGGGCGATCGCGGCCTTCCTGTTATCCGCGCCGCCGCTCGCGCTGCTGGCCTGGCATAGCGCAGCCACGGGTTTCGGTACCGTCACGGTGTTCGGTGCGGCACTCGTCTGGTCGACCCCGTTCGATTTCGTGATGACGGTCGGCTGGGCCGCGCTCATCGTGCTGCTCATCAGGACCGCGGCATCGCCTGCGCTGCGCGCCCGGCTTGCGGCCACCGGACGCATGGCCTTCACCAACTATCTCGCGACGTCGGTGGTGATGACGACGATCTTCTACGGCTATGGGCTGGCGCTGTTCGACAGCGTGCCGCGCGCGGCGCTCTACCTCTTCTGCTTCGCCATGTGGGCGGCGATGCTGCTGTGGTCGAAGCCCTGGCTTGAGCGTTTCGAATATGGCCCGCTCGAATGGCTTTGGCGCAGCCTGTCGCGCTGGCAGCGACAACCGATGCGGCGTGCGCTGGCCGAAGGTCCAGCGCTTAGCTGACGGCGCGGCCGAAAGTCGGGCGGCGCTGGACGAGCGGGTTCGCTTCGCGTTCGAGCGCGGTCAGCGTTTCCTCGAACAGCGGGCGCAGTTCGACGACGCGCGGCAGATATTCTTCCGGGCTGACCTGCGCCTCGACGCAGTGGCGCGCGAACATTTCGATATCTTCGGCCAGCGCGCCGAGCCGTTCGGCGCCGAACTGGCGCGCCTCGCTCTTGAGCGTATGGGCAGGCATGACGAGGCCGCCGGCGCTGCGCGCGCGCATCGCCTCTTCGATCGCGGCGACCGACTTGATGCCGTCCTCGCGAAAATAGCCCAGAATCCGCACGAATGCCGCCCCCAACTGGGTGCGAGTCGCGCGAAATTCACTCCAATCGACCAGGATCTCGTCCAATTTTCCGTCCCTCGGTGTTCAGTCTGGTCCGTGGTCCCGTCCTGCACATGCACCGAAGTCGGTAAAAAAGAGGTTACGCGCGCAAAGCGGACACCGCCGAATCGCCCCGAAACGGGTCAGTCGCGCCGGACGCGCCAACGCGCGGCGTCGCTCATCGACCCGGCGTCATCGATCCGCCAGCCCTGTTCGGCGGCAAGTGCCGCAACTTCGCGCGCGGCGTTGGGGTCGTCGGCGATCAGCACGACATCCTGGGCGGCGCGCATCGCGCGGGCGAGCCGCAACGCCGGCCAGGGGCAGCGCATGCCGCGCGCATCGACGGTCAGCGCCGCCGAAGTGCCCGCAGCGTCATTCGTCATAGGGGTTGCGCGTGTTGCGGAAATTGATGCGGATCGGCACGCCTTGGAACCCCAGTTCCTTGCGCATCCCGTTGACCAGATAGCGCTGGTAGCTTGCGGGCAGGGAATCGGTCCGGCTTCCGAAGATGATGAAGGTCGGCGGACGCGTACGCGCCTGCGTCATGTAGCGCAGCTTGATCCGCTTGCCGCCCGGCGCCGGCGGCGGATTGGCGTCTACCGCGCGTTCGAACCAGCGGTTGAGCTTCGCGGTCGAGACACGGTTGGTCCAGATCGCGCGCTGTTCAAAGGCGACGCGGACCAGCGTGTCGATCCCCTTCCCCGTTGCGCCCGAAATGCTGAGCAGCGGCACGCCCTTGATCTGGCTGAGCCCGTCGTCGAGCGCCGCACGGACGCCGTTGAACAGCGACGACGGGTCTTCGGCGACGTCCCATTTGTTGAGCGCGATGATCAGCGCACGCCCTTCCTCCAGCACGCGGTCGGCGATGCGCAGATCCTGCGCCTCCAGCCCCTTTGTGGCGTCAAGAAGCAGCACGACGACCTCGGCGAAATCGACCGCGTGCAGCGCGTCGGCTACCGACAGCTTTTCCAGCTTGTCCTGAACCTTCGCCCGCTTGCGCATCCCCGCGGTGTCGAAAAGCTGGATCGGATGGACCTCGCCATCCTTTTCCCATTGCCAGTCGACGCGGATAGAATCGCGCGTGATCCCGGCCTCGGGTCCGGTAATCAGTCGGTCTTCACCGATCATCCGGTTGATGAGCGTCGATTTGCCCGCATTGGGCCGCCCGACGATCGCGAGCTTGAGCGGGCCGAGCGGCGCATCCTCGTCCGCATCTTCGCCGACCGCCTCTTCGTCGGCGTCCATGAAGGGTTCGACGATCGGGCGCAGCGCGTCGAACAGATCGACCAGTCCCTCGCCATGTTCGGCACTGAGCGCAATCGGCGATTCGAAGCCGAGCGAATAGGCCTCCATCAGCCCCGCCTCGCCCTGCTTGCCTTCGGCCTTGTTGGCGCACAGGATGATCGGCGTGTCTTCGCTGCGCAGCCAGCGCGCAATTTCTTCGTCAAGCGGGGTCACGCCCGCGCGCGCGTCGATCATGAACAGCGCCGCATCGGCTTCGCGCACCGCCTTTTCGGTTTGCACGCGCATCCGGCCAGGCAGCGTGGCCGCGTCTTGATCCTCGAACCCCGCGGTATCGACGATCAGAAATTCCAGGCCGAGCAGCTTGCCATCGCCCTCGCGCCGGTCGCGCGTCACGCCTGGCTGGTCGTCGACCAGCGCCAAGCGCTTGCCGACCAGCCGGTTGAACAGCGTCGATTTGCCGACATTGGGTCGGCCGACAATGGCGATCGTCGCGGATCGCGCCATGCGTCTATCCTATCTTCGCGGCGGGCCAACCCGGCCGCGCCCTGTTATTGCCAGGCGGTGATCGTGCCGTCGTCCGCCAGGATATAGAGCCGGTTGTTCGCAACCACGGGTGGCTGCGACAAGGGCGACTTGAACTCGGTGGTCGCGAGCGTCGAACCGTCGGTCGGCGAAAATTCGACGAGCTGTCCCTCGCTGTTCACCGCGATCAGGCGTCCGCCGGCCAGAATCGGGCCGGTCCAGCGGATCGGATCTTTTTTCTTCTTTTCGGTTTCGACGCGATAGCGCGCGAGCTGCTGGATCCAGCGGACCTTGCCCGAACCGCGCGCGACGCACAGCAGCTTGCCGTCGTCGGTCATCGCATAGACCCACTCGCCGACGACATAGGGCGTCGAGATACCGGCGATCGAGATTTCCCAGATGCGCTGCCCGGTGAGCAGGTCATAGCTCGCCATACGGCCGCCCTGGCCGAGCGCGAAAACGCGGCCGCGGTCGATCACCGGGTCGGCATCGACGTCGGTCAGCGTCGAAACCGACAGCGCCATCGAGGTGCGCGCGAGCGCGTCTTCCCACAGGTCGCGGCCGTTTTCGTAACGATAGGCCTGAACCTCACCCGACGAAAAGCCGGCGACGATCGTTCCCTGCCCGGCCGCGGGCGATGCCGCGCCGAACACGCTGCCGGGCTCGAGCGACGCGGTGGCCTGCCACTGCACCGCGCCGTCGCCGGCATTGAGCGCGAAAATCTGGTTGTCCTGCGTGATCACATAGACGCCGCCGAAGGCAACCGTCGGCGCGCCGCGCAGCGGCCCCGCGGGTTTGACCTTCCACAACAGCTTGCCATCCTCGGCGTTCAGCGCGGCGACGTCGCCGACGCCGCTCGTCGCATAGACGACATTGCCGTCGACCGACGCGCCGCCGCCGAACAGCGAGTTTTCGAAATCCTTGCCCGTGCTGCCGATCGACACGCTCCACAGCTTCGCGCCGGTATCGGCGGCGAAGGCCGACACGACGGCATCGGTATCGACGGCGAACAGCCGGTTGTTCGAAATTACCGGGGCCGCGGCGAGCCGCTGTTTCTTGGTGCTGCCCGCGATCGACGCTTCCCACGCCTTGGTACGCGCGGCGCCGAGCGCTGGATGCCCCATCGACTTGGACGCATTGCCGCCCGATTGTGCCCAATCGGCGTTGAGCACCGGATCGGGCAACACCACCGCAATCTCGGCGGTTGTCGGATCGACCTTGATGCTGTTGTCGTTCGACAGAATCGAAACGCGCTCGCCGACCGTCGGGGTGCGCGGGCCGCCCTTGCCCTTGAACGCGCCGCAGCCCGCAAGCGGCAGCGCGAGCATCATGGCGCAAATCACATATTGGCGTTTCCGCATCTTATTTGGCTTCCTCACTCTTGGCGGCGGCCGCTGCGCCCGGGGCGGCACCGCCTTGCTGGTCCTTTGTCGTGTCCTTGGCGGCGCTTTCCGCCGCGCGATCCTCGACCGCATCGACGCCGAGCATCCCCGCCATCTGCACCGTCCGCGACTGCAGCGATTTGAAGGTGGCGGGCGCCTTGGCGATACGCGCATAGAGCGCGCCGGCCTTGTCATATTGGCCGAGGTGATAATAAGCCGCGGCCGTCAGCTCGGCCGCGCTGCCGAACCAGCTCGATACCGGGTCGGTCGCATCGACGAGCGGCTTCATCCGCGCGATTACCGCCTCAGGCTTCATCGTATCGAATTCGAGCGCGGTCTGGCGAACCAGCGCCATATCGCGCATCGACTGGTCGAGCTTGGCGTCGCCCGCGACCTGCGCGAGCAGCGCGGCGGCGGCTTTCAGGTCTCCGTCCTTCGCCTTCATGTTCGACTGTTCGATCAGCGCGGCGGCGCGATAGGCGGCATTGCCTTCGCCTGCCAGCGTCTTGAGATCGGCGGTCGCCGCCGTCGGCTGCGCCGCAGCCTTGTCGAAAGCAGCCAGCAGCTGTTCGGCCTTTTCGCCGCGCGCCACCGTCTGACGGTGCTCCCAATAGAGATAGCCGCCGAACGCCAGCAGCGCCGCGATCGCCGCGCCGACGATCCAGCGGCCGTAGCGCTGCATGATGGAGCTGAGCTGATCCTTGCGGACGGCCTCGTCGACTTCCTGCAGGAAGGCCGCATTGTTCGTCGGGCTCAGGGCCAATCAATCCTCCATAACTCGTTCGCGAGCGATGCCCGCTTCGGGTTCGCCGGCCGTTCCTTAGCGGTCATGCCGAAAAAGGCCAAGCGATTCACTTGACCCCTGCAGGCACCCGTCCGGGGCGCCATCAACCCTTGTAGATTTGATCGTCGGTCGGGAATGAACGGGACCTGACCTGCTGGGCATATTCCTTCACTGCGCCGTCGATCACACCCGCCATATCCTGGTACCGCTTCACGAATTTGGGGACGCGTTCGAACATGCCGAGCATGTCGTCGGTGACGAGCACCTGCCCGTCGCATTGCGCCGAGGCACCGATACCGATCGTCGGACAGGCAACCTTGCCGGTAATCTCGATCGCGATCGATTCGAGCACGCCTTCGATAACGATCGAAAAGGCACCGGCCTGCGCGACAGCGACCGCATCCTCGACGATCGTGCGCGCTTCCTCGTCGCTTTTGCCGCGCACGCCATAGCCGCCGAGGATGTTTACTGCCTGCGGCGTCAGCCCGACATGCCCCATCACCGGAATTCCGCGCTGGGTCAGAAATTCGATCGTCGGGGCGAGCACCTTGCCGCCCTCGACCTTCACCGCCGCCGCGCCGGTTTCCTTGAGCAGGCGTGAGGCATTGGCGAAGGCCTGTTCGGGGCTCGCCTCATAGCTGCCGAAGGGCATGTCGACGATCACCGCGGCATGATAGCTGCCGCGCACCACCGCGGCGCCGTGCAACGCCATCATCTCCATCGTCACCGCGACAGTATGCGGGAGGCCATAGATCACCTGCGCCAGCGAATCGCCGACAAGCAGCATGTCGCAATGCGGGTCGAGCAGCTGCGCCTGCCGCACCGTATAGGCGGTCAGCATCACCAAAGGCTCGCCGCCGCCCTTGCGCTGGCGAATGCGCGGCACCGTCAGGCGCTTCATCGGCTGCGGCGTCGGATTGGCGCGGCTGGTGGAGGTGTCGAGGGTGAGCGTTTTTGGGAGCGTGGACATGGGGCGCGGGTTTAGCGGCTTATGCTGCGCTGCGAAAGGCCGCAAAGCGGAGCGATGTCCGCAAAGATTGACGCCATGTCAAAAATTATTTACATAGAGTCGCATATTATGAACATGGAGACGCCAAATGTCGTTCCGCGAAAAAATTCACTGGGTGACGCTGGTCACGATGATCGCCGCCTTCGGCTGGTATTTTCTTGCCTATCCGTGGGGGATCGCAGCGAGCCCGGCGGGCCTTTGGGCGAGTGCGGGGATGCTGCTGCCGGTCACCGTCGCGATCATCATCGCGATGACGATCGCATCGGCCTGGATGGCGATCCGCACCCCGGCCGAGGCCAACCTCAAGGAAGACGAGCGCGACCGTTCGATCCATTATCGCGGCACCCATTATGCCTATTATCCGCTCGTCGTCGGCGTGTGGGTCAGCATCTTCGCCCTGTTCTGGAACGCGGGGCCGGCGGTGCAGCTCAACCTGCTGCTTGCGACGGTCGTCCTCGCCGAACTGACGCGGATCGGCGTCCAGCTTTACCTCTATCGCCGGGGCTATTGACCCATGCCCCGCGCGACCCTTGAAACGACGCTGCAGCTTGCCGGCGCAGGTACCGGAGACTTGTCCATGAATTTCCGCGAAAAGTCGGCGTGGCTGAACGTCTTGGCCATGCTTGCCGCCTATAGTCTCTATTTCGGACTCATCATCGCTGGGCATCCGGCCGGGCGCGAAATTTTCCCCATGCTGTGGCTGTTCGGCTCGATCGCCTTGGCGCACGCGGCCATCGTCATCGTCGGCACCATCATCCTGTCCGCGCGGGCGCCGAAGTCGGAGCGGGTCCGTGCTGATGAGCGCGACCGCGCGATCCGCCGTCGCGGCGCCACGATCGCCTATTATGTCCTGCTGGCGGGGATGATGGTCGTTGGCGTCTATCTGCCCTTTGTGGAGCAGGGCGTGCCGCTCGCGAACACAGGCCTGTTCGCAATCGTTCTCGCCGAACTGGTGAACAGCGCGGTAGTCCTCATCAGCTATCGCCGGGGTTGGCATGGCTAGGCTGCCTTTCTCCAACGACATCCGCACCTTGCGCTTCCTCGCGGGAGAAATGACGCAGGCCGAACTCGGCGAGCGCGTCGGCGTGACCCGCCAGACGATCGCCGCGATCGAACAAGGCAAATATTCGCCCTCGCTCGAAGTCGCCTTCCGTATCGCGCGCACCTTCGGCAAGCCGCTCGAACAGGTGTTCGGGTGGGACGAGGAAAGCGGCTGATCCGATGCGCGGCCGCGCTGGCCCGGCTCGTCTCTCCCCGGGGGCCGGCCGGGCCGAAACGGCCGCGTGCGCGGCGAACCTTATGCGGTGCCGCGCCCCGCTTCGTTCAGCGCCGCCAATTGCAAGTCGGTCAGCGTGACCGTCTCGCTGTCCATGATCTCGTCGAGTTGCGCGACCGAGGTGGCGCTCGCGATCGGCGCGGTGACGCCCGGCTGCGCGGCGACCCAGGCGAGCGCGATCTGCGACAGGGTGGCGCCGGTTTCGGCAGCGATCGCGTCCATTGCGGCGAGCACCGCCGGCCCCTTGCCCTCCAGATAGGCTTTGGCGCGCGCGCCGCGCGGGCTCTTGCCGAGATCCTCGGCGCTGCGATATTTTCCTGACAAATAGCCCGACGCGAGGCTGAAATAGGTGACGACGCCCAGCCCTTCGGCGATGCAAAGCTGTTGCAGCGCGCCTTCATATTGATCGCGGTCGAGCAGGTTCAGTTCGGGTTGCATCGCGGTGAAACGCGGCAGGCCCCCGGCGTCGGCGACGCGCAGCGCCTCGGCCAGCCGCTCGGCACTATAATTGGATGCCCCGATCGCGCGCACCGTCCCCGCATCGACCAGTTCGCCGAACGCGCCGAGCACTTCGTCCAACGGCACATCGGGGTCGTCCTTGTGCGCGAAGTAGAGGTCGATCGTATCGACGCCGAGCCGATCGAGCGAGCCTTTCACCGCTTCGCGGATGCGATCGGGCTTCAGCCCGCCGGGCATCATGCCGACCTTGGTGGCGATCAGCACATGGTCGCGCGCGCCGCTATCCTTCAGCCACGCACCCATCATGCTTTCGGATTCGCCGCCCTTGTGCCCCGGCACCCACGCCGAATAGACATCGGCGGTGTCGATCATCCCGCCGCCGCGCTCGACGAAGCGGTCGAGGATCGCGAAACTTGCGGCCCGATCGGCGGTCATCCCGAAGACATTGCCGCCCAGCACGAAGGGACGGACCGACAGGCCGCTCTGGCCAAGGGGACGCTGCGTCATTGCGATACTCCTGCATGGACCACCGGCACCGCTTCGCGCGAATTGTCGCTGAACAGGCCGTCGATCCCGGTCTTCAGATAGGTGCGGATCTCGTCCGCCAGATCGCCGTGGCCGGCGGGGTTGATGCCGCTCTTGTCGCCAAGCGGCAGGAAATAATTCTCGCGGCGAAAGGTCCACGGATGGACCTTCAGTCCGGCGGCATGGGCATCGCGCACCAGATGGGTCGGATCGCCGAGCGTGCCGAGCGCAGTCCGCGGGATGATCATTGTCTTGTTGGGTCCGATCCCGTCGGCATAGGCGGCAATCGCCTTCAGCCCCGCAGGCGTCGCCATCGCGGCGTAGCGTTGCTGCGCATGGTCGGCCGGACCGCCCTCGCCGTCCATGAGCTGGATCAGCGGCAGGTCGCTTTTCGCCCGGATCGCTTTCAGATTGCCGACCTCGAAACTCTGGATGAACACCGGCGCGCTGCGGCCATGATAGCCATAGCGCGCCAGCATGGCGAGCAGCGGCGCTTCGTGCGGCAGGCCGATGCTGGCGAAATAGCTCGGATGCTTGGTTTCGGGATAGACGCCGACCGGATGCTCGCGCCCCTTGTTGACCCGCACGAGCAGGTCGAGGATCTCGGCAAAGGTCGGGATCTGGTAGCGCCCGTCAAATTCAGTCGCGCGCAGTTGTGGCAGCCGCTCCTTCGCACGCAGCGTCTTGAGCTCGGCCAGCGTGAAATCCTCGGTGAACCAGCCGGTCACATCCTGGCCGTCAATCTGCTTCGTCGTCTTGCGCGCGGCGAATTCGGGGTGGTCGGCGACGTCGGTCGTCTCCGAAATCTGATTCTCATGCCGCGCGACGAGCACGCCGTCCTTGGTCAGTACCAGATCGGGCTCGATGAAATCGGCGCCCTGTTCGATCGCGAGTTCATAGCTTGCGAGCGTATGTTCGGGCCGTTCGCCCGACGCCCCGCGATGCGCGATGACGATCGCGGGCTTTCCGTCGAGGGTGGGCTGCGCCGCCATCGGTTCAGCCCCGCAGCCGGCGAGCGCGAGCAGCGCCAGCGCGGCGCGCCAGGCCTTCATGCCGCAAAGCGCTGTTGCCAGTCACCGGCGGAAAATCCCACACTATACGCGCCGTCCGCATCGACGAGCGGGCGCCGTATCATCGCCGGCTGATCGAGCATCAGCGCCTTCGCCTTCGCCGCATCGATCCCCGCCTTGTCGGCATCGGGCAGCTTGCGGAAGGTCGTCCCGCTCTTGTTGAGGAGCTTTTCCCAGCCGAGCGCATCGACCCAGCGATCGAGCAAGGCGGGATCGAGCCCGTCCTTGCGATAATCGTGAAACGCATAAGCCACGCCCCGCTCGTCGAGCCAGCGCCGCGCCTTCTTCACCGTGTCGCAGTTCGGAATGCCATAGAGAGTCAGTGCCATGCCGCCGTCATAGCGACGGCGCCTCGGCAATGCGAGCGTTTGCGCTTGCCAATTTTCCGCGCAGCGCCCGGGCAAAGCCTTCGTGCAATGCCGCGGCGATGTCGGGATTGGCGGCAAGATAGTCGCGTAGCACCGCGGCGGGGATGAACCACAGCCTGGCGTTGGTCGATAGCGTCACCGTCCCCGTCGCCTGCGCGCCGTCGAGCACAGTCGCCTCGCCGATCAGCGCGCCGTCGCTCACCGCGCCGACCTCGACCCCGTCGCGCAGCACCGACGCCGCGCCCTGGCTCAGATAGAAAAGGCTGGGTGCCGCCTGATTTTCGCGGATCAGCACCTCGCCCTGCCGCGCCGAAATCCAGTGCCCCTGATCGATCAGCCCGCGCGCCGCCGTCGCGCTCAACCGGTCGAAATGACGGGCGCGAAGCTGCTCCTCCTCGGACGAGAAGCGGATGCTCAGATTGCGCAGCCAGTCGCGCCAGCCGAACGCGATATTGGCGAGGATGATCGCGAGCAGCAGCAGACCCGCGACCAGCGCCTGCCCCGCGACGAGCGCCAGCGGCAGGGCGACGAGCGCGGCGAGCGCCAGCCCGGCGCGCACATATTCGATGCGCACCGCAAAGCTCGCCGCAAGCAGGATGAACAGGGCCAGATAGCCAAGAAGGGCCGGATCGAAATTCGCCATAGCCAATCGTTTTACAGCGGTCCCTGTGCTTAGATTGCTAGGGACCAAATCTTACCGATTACCGAAGACGGACGCGCGACCCGTAAAAGCGTCCTGATTTGCGAAAGAAACTAACAGTTTTTTGCAATGAAGAAAAGCATAGGTGCGCGAAAGCCACCATCATGCTAATTTTATCGCCCGCGCTTGCTTTGGCGGGGCAATCGCGCCAAGGCACCCGGCGAATCGATTTTGACGCAGAAAACGTAAGAAGACCGCATATGACGCACCAATGGCAACCGCAAAGCTGGCGCTCGCACGAAGCCCGTCAGCTGCCGACCTACACCGACGAAGCCGCGCTTGCGGCCGCCGAGCGTGAGCTTGCCGGATATCCGCCGCTCGTCTTTGCCGGCGAGGCGCGCGAGCTGACCAGCGAGCTGGGCCGCGTTGCGGAAGGCAAGGCGTTTCTACTTCAGGGCGGCGACTGCGCCGAGAGCTTTGCCGAATTCCATCCGAACAATATCCGCGATACCTTCCGCGTCCTGTTGCAGATGGCGGTGGTGCTGACCTTCGCGTCGAAGATGCCCGTCGTGAAGGTCGGCCGCATGGCGGGCCAGTTCGCCAAGCCGCGCTCGGCCGACATGGAAGAAGTGGGCGGCGTCGAACTGCCAAGCTACCGCGGCGACATCATCAACGACATCGCTTTCGAAGCCGCAGGCCGCGCCCCCGATCCGCAGCGGATGATCCGCGCGTACAACCAGTCGGCGGCGACGCTCAACCTGCTGCGCGCCTTTGCGAACGGCGGCTATGCCAATCTGCATCAGGTCAACGCCTGGACGCATGATTTCATGGACCGCAGCCCGTGGGCGAAGAAATATCAGGAGACCGCCGCGCGCATTTCCGAAGCGCTCGCCTTCATGGAAGCGTGCGGCGTGACGCCCGAAACGGTGCCGCAGATCAAGGGCACGAGCTTCTACACCAGCCACGAGGCACTGCTGCTTCCCTATGAGCAGGCGCTGACCCGGCAGGACAGCCTGACCGGCGGCTGGTACGACACGTCGGGCCATATGCTATGGGTTGGCGACCGCACCCGCTTCGAAGGGTCGGCGCATATCGAATATCTGCGCGGCATCGGCAATCCGGTCGGCATGAAATGCGGCCCCAGCCTCGACCCCGACGTGCTGCTGCGCCTGCTCGATACGCTGAATCCCCAGCATGTCCCCGGGCGCATAACGCTGATCACCCGCTATGGCCACGACAAGATCGAAGCGCATCTGCCGGCGCTGGTGCGCGCGGTGAAGGCGTCGGGGCACCCGGTCGTCTGGTCGTGCGATCCGATGCACGGCAATGTCATCAAGACGGGCAATGGCTACAAGACGCGTCCGTTCGAGCGCATCCTCGCCGAAGTGCGCGGCTTCTTCGCGGTCCACCGCGCGGAAGGCACGCATGGCGGCGGCATCCATATCGAGATGACCGGCCAGAATGTTACCGAATGCACCGGCGGCGCGATGGACGTGACGCAGATGGATCTCGCTGACCGTTACCACACGCACTGCGACCCGCGCTTGAACGCCGGGCAGAGCCTCGAACTCGCCTTCCTGCTCGCAGAAATGCTCAATCAGGAAATGACCGACCGGGCGAAGCAGGCCGCATGAGCGAACGCCGCATCATCGTGCAGAAGGAAGTGATCCGCAACGGGGTCGGCTTCGGCAGCGCGCTGGCGATGGCGATCAGCTTCACCACGCACAAATCGGTGCTGTGGGCGATCATCCACGGCATCTTCAGCTGGTTTTACGTCGCCTATTTCGTGCTGACCCGCTGACCAGCGCGCGGCGGCGGGGCCTGAACCTAGTCCGCCGTTCCCGGCCAGCGTTTCGTGTCGGCGAAGGCGCGGCCCAGCGCGACGTGCAGATCCGCATCCTCGGCGGCGCCGCCGAGCGGCACCTTGTCCGAAAATTCGTCGGCCGGACGATGATAGTCGCTGCCGAGAAACGCCTCGAGCAGTTTCATGTCCGAAAAACTGCCGCCGACCATCAGCGAGGTGACGCCCTTGGCGCCGAGCGCCCAGCCATCCTGCCGCTGGACGAAGGCATCGGCCTCGCCGTCGCTGTCGATCGTCCGGCCGAGTGACGTCGCAACGTTGCGCACCATCGCGTCATAGGCGGGCTTGCCGCGTCCGATCGTCGCGACCGGCGTGCCGCGCGGCGAAATGGCGATAGTGTCGATGTTGAGCGCGACAGTGATGCCGGACAGCGGCACGACCGGATGGTCGGCGAACCAGCGGGCGCCAAGCAGCCCCTTCTCTTCCGACGTGGTCGCGAGGAAATAGATGTCGCGGTCGGGACGCGGCCCCCCTGCAAGACGCTTGGCCACCTCGATCAGCACCGCGATCCCGCTCGCATTGTCTACCGCGCCGTTGCAGATGCGATCGGCGGCGCCTTCGGGCCGGCAGATGCCGAGATGGTCCCAATGGCCGAGGAACAGCACTGCCTTGCCGTCGGGCTTCGCGCCCGGCAGCTTGGCGACGATATTGTTGCTGGCAAAATTGCGCACCGCGGCGGTCGCAGTGAAATCGCCCGTCACCGGCAGCAGCGTGCCGCGATAATCGCCCGCCTCGGCTGCTGCGCGCAGCGCCACGCCGTTCTTCCCCGCCTTGGCGAGCATGGCATCGAGCGCCGCCGGAGCGATATAGCCGCTGATCGTCGGCCCTGCCGGCGCCGACCCCATGCGCACGCTCTTGGCGCCCAGGCTCTCGCGAATCTCGTTCCACGGCATCGAATCCGGCGCGACGATCAATACGCCCGCCGCGCCCGCGTCGGCGAGCATCTGGCGCCGCTCACGGTAGCGCGGCAGCTTGTCGCCGAAGGGCGGCGTATCGAACAGCATGACCGCGACCTTGCCCGCTACATCGGCGTTGACCCGGCCGTCCGCATCGACGCCATAGCCGACGAAGACGAGCGGCGTATCGGCCAGCGCCACCGACGCCTCGCTGCCGGTGACGATGATACCCTCGTCGCCGATCGCGAAGGGTTGGCCGGTCACCTTGAACCGCGCGCTTCCGCCCGTCGTCTGCGTTTCAACGAAAGGAACCGGCTGCAGCCAGGGCGTGTCGCTGCCCGGCACCGCCTGCAATCCAGCCTTTGCCCATTCGCCGACAATATAGGCGATGGTGCGGTCCTCGCCCTCGGCACCCGGACCGCGGCCCTCGAAGGCATCGCTCGCAAGAACGCGGATATGCTGCGCCAGATCGGCTTCGGCGACGGGCGTATTGCCCTTCGCATAGGCGGCGGGCGTGACGGCAAGCAGGGCGGCGGCCGCAACGGCGGCGCGAAATGGCGACAATGTCATGGATGTGCCCGATGGCATGGCCATGCCGAAGCGGCAAGGCGCGTTTGTCGAACGATGAACAGCATCGACGGAAAGCAGGCCGCTATTGCGCCCGCGCCCGCGCCAGCAGCGCCTTCGCCGCCGCGACGTGCATATCTTCGATCATATGGCCCGCGTGCCGCTGCGCCCCGCCGGTTGCTGCGGCGACCAGCGCTTCGGCAGAGGCTATCTCGCGCGCCGACGGGGCGAAGGCGCGGTTGCACGGATCGACCTGCGACGGGTGGATCAGCGTCTTGCCGTCGAAACCGAGCCGCCGCCCCTCGCGCGCTTCGGCCGCAAAGCCCTCCGCGTCGTCGATCGCATTATAGACCCCGTCGAAGCACCAAACGCCGCCTGCGCGCGCCGCGAGCACAATCGCCTGGATCGCATGGCCCATCGCGCCGCGATCCATGCCGTCGGGCAGCTTGAGCTCATAGGCCAGATCGTTGAGCCCGGCGATCAGCCCCTGCACCGCGGCATCGGCGGCGATTCCCTGCGCCGCATAGATGGCGGTCGGCGTTTCGATCATCGCGAGCAGTGGTAGCCCCAGAGCGCGCAGCGGGTCGAGGTCCGAGAGCGCGTCGACCTTTGGCAGCACCACCGCGTCGAGCACGAGGCCGTCCAGCGCCGCGAGATCTTCCGCCTGCTCGGCGCTGCCACTGGCGTTGACGCGCACGGCCACGCGCTTGCCCGCAAAGCCCGCCGTCACCGCGGCGCGCATCGCCGCGCGTGCCTCTGCCTTGCGCTCCGCGGGCACCGCATCCTCCAGGTCGATGATCAGCATATCGGCGGCGAGCCCGCCCGCCTTTTCGAGCGCACGGGCGTTGGAGCCGGGCACATAGAGGAGCGAGCGCGGGGCGAAGGCGGCATGGGTCATGCGCTTTTCTGTGGCGCAGCTGGACCATTGCCGCAATAAGGAAGCGGGATTGCGATCGAATTTGCAAAGGGGATGATCATGTATTTCGCACTTGCACTGGTGGTGCTGGCGCTGGTGTTTCTGATCTGGGCGCTGACGCCGGTGCGGCAGGGTTTCGCCTATACTATCGAACGCTTCGGCCGCTACACGCACACCGCGCAGCCGGGCCTCAACTTCATCATGCCGATCTTCGACCGCGTCGGTCGCAAGGTGAACATGATGGAGCAGGTGCTCGACATTCCGGGGCAGGAAATCATCACCAAGGACAATGCGATGGTCGCGGTCGACGGCGTCGTCTTCTTCCAGGTGCTCGACGCCGCGAAGGCGGCCTATGAGGTCAGCGACCTGTACCTCTCGATCATGAACCTGACGACGACCAACCTGCGCACCGTCATGGGGTCGATGGACCTCGACGAGACGCTGTCGAAGCGCGACGAGATCAACGCGCGCCTGCTGCATGTCGTCGACGATGCGACGACGCCATGGGGGGTGAAGATCACCCGCGTCGAGATCAAAGACATCCGCCCGCCGGCCGACATTTCGAACGCGATGGCGCGCCAGATGAAGGCCGAGCGCGAAAAGCGCGCCGCGATCCTCGAAGCCGAAGGGCTGCGCGCCTCCGAAATCCTGCGCGCCGAGGGCGAGAAGCAGGGCCAGATCCTGCAGGCCGAAGGGCGGCGCGAAGCCGCCTTCCGCGACGCCGAAGCGCGCGAGCGCGAGGCCGAAGCCGAAGCCAAGGCGACGCAGATGGTCAGCGACGCGATCGCGAGCGGCAATGCGCAGGCCATCAACTATTTCATCGCGCAAAAATATGTCGAGGCGGTAAGTCAGTTCGCGACCAGCCCCAACGCCAAGACGATCCTGTTCCCGGTCGAGGCGACGCAGCTCATCGGCACGCTGGGCGGCATCGGCGAACTCGCCAGGGATGCGATCGAACGCGGCAAGGCAAGCTAAGGCAGGGGAAGCGGATATGCCCGACTTTATCGCCAATATGGAACCGCACTGGGCGTGGCTTTCGCTCGGCGTCCTGCTTGCCGCCGCCGAAATCATCGCGCCCGGCTTTTTTCTGATCTGGCTCGGCGGCGCGGCAGTTATCACCGGCGTCGTCGCGTGGGTTTTGCCGATCGGCGTGCCGCTTCAGCTCGGCATCTTCGCCGTGCTGGCGGTGATCATCCTCTATGGTGCGCGCAAATGGCTGCGCGACAATCCGATCGTCTCGACCGACCCGCTACTCAACCAGCGCGGCGGCCGCCTCGTCGGTGAGGTGCTGACGGTGACCACGGCGATCGAGGACGGCCGCGGCCGCGCCCGGGTTGGCGACGGCGAATGGCCGGTGCGCGGACCCGACGCCGCCGAAGGCGCCAAGGTCCGCGTCGTCAGCGCCGACGGCGGCGTGCTGGTCGTCGAGGCGGTTTGATCCAAATCGTCATTGCGAGGAGCCGAAGGCAACGCGGCAATCCAGCGTAGCGCAAACCTCTCTGGAGGGCTTCGCTCCGCTCGCAATGACGACCAATTCAGCCACCCCGCGGCCGCGAATAAATCCCCACCACATGCCCCAGCGCGTCGCTGTCGCCGATGCGGCGAAAGCCCAGTTTTTCGGCGACACGCTCCGATGCGGCATTGCCCGGATCGATGATGCAGCGCACCTCGGGCGCGTCGAGCGTCGCGTCGGCCCAGCCGAGCGCCGCGCTCATCGCCTCGGTCGCTAGCCCGCCGCCCCAATGGTCGGCGTCGAACGCCCAGCCCGCCTCGGGTAGATCCTCAAGTTCGGGGATGCCGCGGCAGAAATAGGAAAGCCCGCCCATGCCGATCAGCGCATTGCTGTCGCGGTCGGCGAACACCCAATAGCCAAAGCCCATTACCGGCCACAGCCCGGCAGAGCTCAAAAATTTGCCCCAGCTCACGTCCGGCGCACGCGGTTCGCCGCCGATGAAGCGCGTGACGCGCGGATCGGCCCACATTGCGATATGGACAGGCTTGTCCAAAAAATGCGGCGGGCGCAGGCGCAGCCGCGCGGTTTCGATCGTGGGAGGCGAGGTGATCATCGTGCCGACATGCCCAGCGCGGCGGGCATGGTCAATCGGGGTCGAAGAAATGGTCGAACAGGTCGTGCAACACGGCCTTGCCGTCGACCTGCGGCCGGACGCGCAGCACCGCCAGCGTATCGACGCGTGCCAGCACGTCGCAATGGTTCAGCACGAGATGATAGGCGGCGCGGTCCCTGAAATCGTGAAACAGGAGCATCGCGTCGGGTTTGCAGTGGACGATCGCCTGCAACAGGCAGGCGACACGAAAGCGCCCGTCGATCAGTACCGCGTCAGGGCTGCCGGTCAGGTGGCGCCAGATATGCGTGTGATAGCGCGGCCAATCGCGCAGGCGCGCCGGGTCGGTGGGCCGGCCCTCCGCATCGACCGGACCGATTTCGGGCTGATAGGGCGTGTAGCCCTCCGCCTCTTCGCCCAGTCGGCGCGCGATGGCGGCGAGCCGCTCGCGATCGCCGTCGACCGCCACGATCCGCCGGGCCTGCCGCGCGGCGACGAGCGTCGCCTCGCCGCATCCGAATTCGAGCAGCGATTGGCGTCCGGCGAGTTGCAGTTCGAGCTGCACGAGCTCGGTCGCGGTCCAGATCGATGGCATGAACGGTCCCCTGTTCCCCCCCCGCAGGAGATATGGGACTTCGCCGCAGCCGTCCAGCTATGGAACACCCCCACGAAGGCAGAGACCCGGAGAGGGAGAGAGAGGCCTCTCCGGCCGCCCGCCTTCGCGGGGGTGCCGGGCCGCGGCCTCAGGCCGCGGCCGTTGCCAGCTCGGGCGCACCCGACGAATGCGACGGCATCACCGCATCGGAATAATCGCTCTCGAATTTCTTGATGAGTTGGCGGTCGTCATGGTTCCAAGGGTGAAAGCCCGGCATGAAATAGGCCAGCCAGGGCAGAAAGCTTTTGCGCAGGATGCCCGGATAGCCGAGCATGAACCACCAGATGCGCGCGCTGACGCGCCAGCCGGTCAGCCCGTCCTGCTGCAAGAGCGCCTTCATGCCCCGGATGCGCTTGGGCCAGAAGCGCGCGGTGATCGCGACCATCATCAGCGACTTCGCCTTCCAGCGCCGCCAGCGGCTCCAGTCGCGCGTCGCGTGGAGCCAGGTGTCGTAAGCGACGCCCTTATGCTCGATTTCCTCGATCGCGTGCCATTTCCACAGCGCCGCCCATTCGGGCTCGGCGCCGTCGTACATCGCGGAATCCTTGAGCATGATCGCCGCCATCATCGCGGTATAATGTTCGAGCGCGATCGTCGCCATCAGGTTGACGATGGGCGGGCGCGTCTTGATGAGTTCCATCACATTGTCGACATCGGCCTCTAGCTCCGACAGGTCGTAGCCCGCCTCCGCCGCCTTGCGATTGAAGACGACATGTTCGCGGCTGTGAATGACTTCCTGCTGGGTGAAGGCGCGGATTTCGCGCGCCAGCTTTTCGGGCACGCCGTCGCGGTGCGCCTTCACCGCCTCGATGAACATCGCCTCGCCTTTCGGAAAGGTGACCGACAAAGCGGTATGAAAAACCGAGGCGATCGGGTCGCCGTTCATCCACCAGCGCCCCTGCCGGTCGTCGCGGCCGAAGCGGCGATCGCGCGGGGTGATCGACAAATCCTGCGGCGTCGGCGTGCGGGAAAGGCTGGACATATGGTTCTCACCGTCGAAAAGGGGGCTCAGGGCGTGGGGACGCCCGACGGGGCAAGAAATAGGAATTACTTACAGTGGTGTCAATAGTAAAGAAACGGCTCAGCCCGGAGGAAAGCCGGTCGGTGGCGCTCGAGGCCGCGCGGCTGATCCTGATCGAGATGGGGCCGCAGGCGGTGACGTTGAAAGCCGTGGCATCGCGCATCGACCGCACTCACGCCAATCTGCTCCACCATTTCGGCAGCGCCGCCGGTCTGCAAAAGGCGCTCGCCGCCTATCTCGCCGAAACGGTGTGCGGCACGATTGCTGCGAAGATGACGTCGTCGCCGCCGGGCGAACGCAATGTGCGCGAGATCGTCGACCTTGCCTTCGACGCCTTCGACAGCGGCGGCGCCGGGGCGCTCGCCACCTGGATGGCGGCGACGGGCAATGAGGACGCGCTCGACCCGATCCTCGATGCCATCCACCGCCTGATCGACGGAACGGCGCCCGACGCGCACGAAAAGCGGCTGATGCACGAAGACACGTTGGCGCTCGTGCTGATGGCGATGGGCGATGCCCAGCTTGGCGGCCCGATGGCCGAAGCGCTGGGCCTGCCCCGCGATACCGCGCGCACGCTCGCGACCGAACTCATCACCGGCCGCATCGCCGCCTTCTGGACCGAACAGGGCGGCAAGCCCCCGCAATAGCGGGGCGCGCCGGCACGCGATATTTGCCCCCTTGAATCCCTTACGCCACGCGCCGATGTAAGGCGCCGAGGGGCAGCCCGCCGGTTCGCGGCGGGCATCCCGGATACTGAAGGACGAAATTTCCATGATCGACCCGCTCGCCGCCCTTGTTCCCGTCGTCGTCGAACAGACGAGCCGCGGCGAACGCAGCTTTGACATCTTCTCGCGCCTGCTGCGCGAACGGATCGTCTTCGTGACGGGCGAGGTCGAGGACAATATGGCGTCGCTGATCGTCGCGCAGCTTCTGTTCCTCGAATCGGAAAATCCGAAGAAGGACATCTATATGTACATCAACTCGCCGGGCGGCGTCGTCACGGCGGGCATGGCGATCCACGACACGATGCAATATATCCGCCCCCGCGTCGGCACCGTGTGCATCGGCCAGGCGGCGTCGATGGGCAGCTTCCTGCTCGCCGCCGGCGAACCCGGCATGCGCGTCGCGCTGTCGAACGCCCGCATCATGGTCCACCAGCCCTCGGGCGGCGCGCGCGGCATGGCGTCGGACATCGAAATCCAGGCCAAGGAAATCCTGCGTATCCGCAAGCGGATGAACGACCTCTATGCGCAATATACGGGCAAGCCCTTGAAAGACATCGAAAAGGCGATGGATCGCGACACTTTCCTCGAAGCCGAGGAAGCGCGCGCATTCGGGATCGTCGATCATGTCTACGACCGCCGCCCCGCGCTCCCCGGCGACGAGGCGCCCAAGGAAATCAGCGAAGGTCCGACGCCCTGACGCCGGCCAGCCCGCTTTCGGTAACCGCGTTTGTTGACGCCCCCGTTCGCGGGCCGTCGTCAGGTTGGACATGTCCCAATGTCACCTAATTGCCATATTGTAATTGGGTGATCGCGGGCTAGGATGAAGGACGGCAGCGCCCTTTTGCGGCTGCCAGAGGAAGATTTATGACGAAATTGAGCGGCTCGGACAGCAAGAGCACTCTTTACTGCTCCTTCTGCGGCAAGTCGCAGCATGAAGTCCGCAAGCTGATTGCCGGCCCCACCGTGTTCATCTGCGATGAATGCGTCGAACTGTGCAACGACATCATCCGCGAGGAAATCAAGGGCGGGGTCGCCGCGCGCAAGGATGGCGCGGTGCCGACGCCGCTCGAAATCTGCCAGCACCTCGACAATTATGTGATCGGCCAGAACACCGCCAAGCGCGTGCTGTCGGTCGCGGTCCACAACCATTACAAGCGCCTCGCCAATTCGGGCCGCGGCGATGATGTCGAACTGGCGAAGTCGAACATCCTGCTCGTCGGCCCGACGGGCAGCGGCAAGACGCTGCTCGCACAGACGCTGGCACGCTTCCTCGACGTGCCTTTCACCATGGCCGATGCAACGACCCTCACCGAAGCCGGCTATGTCGGCGAAGATGTCGAGAATATCATCCTGAAGCTGCTGCAGGCCAGCGACTATAATGTCGAAAAGGCGCAGCGCGGCATCGTCTATATCGACGAAATCGACAAGATCAGCCGCAAGGCCGAGAATCCCTCGATCACGCGCGACGTGTCGGGCGAAGGCGTGCAGCAGGCGCTGCTCAAGCTGATGGAAGGCACCACCGCGAGCGTGCCGCCGCAGGGCGGGCGCAAGCATCCGCAGCAGGAATTCCTGCAGGTCGACACGACCAATATCCTGTTCATCGCGGGCGGCGCCTTTGCCGGCCTCGAAAAGATCATCGGCGACCGCCTGCAGGGCAAGTCGATCGGTTTCGGCGCGCATGTCGCCGGCCCCGACGAACGCCGCGCGGGCGAGGTGCTCAAGAATATCGAGCCTGAAGATCTCCTCAAGTTCGGCCTGATTCCCGAATTCGTCGGCCGCCTGCCGGTGATCGCGACGCTCGAGGATCTCGACATCGACGCGCTGGTCAAGATTTTGGGCGAGCCCAAGAATGCGCTGATCAAGCAGTATAAGAAGCTGTTCGATCTCGAAGAAGTCGCGCTGACCTTCACCGACGACGCGCTAGTCGCGGTCGCCAAAAAGGCGATCGAACGCAAGACCGGCGCGCGCGGGCTGCGCTCGATCGTCGAGGCGATCCTGCTCGATACCATGTTCGACCTGCCCGACCTCACCGACGTGATCGAAATCGTCGTCGACAAGGACGTCGTCGAAGGCCGCAAGGCGCCGGTGCGCGTCTACGCCGACAAGGCGAAGGAAGCAGGCGACGCCGCCTGAGTCGAGTCGCGGCGCGCACCCGCGCCGCGGTTTCGCCCCTGCCAATGTTGCATTGCAGCAACAGTTGCACGAAAAAACGCAGCGCTGCCTTTCGATAATTCTGCCGCAGCGACGGAAATTCGCGCTTTTTTGACCTTTTCCCGCGCCTGGGCGCCGGCGCGGCTTGCACTGTCACATTTGCTGTCACAATCGTGCCACATGCGGGCTTCAGGGGCGCTCGCAGGTCAAGCGCGCCCCAAGCCGCGCGCCTGCCGAATGCCACAATCAAGGGGACAACCTGTCATGAATTTCCGCAACACGCTCGCCGCTGGCGCCGCGCTGCTTCCGCTTGCGCTGCTTTCCACGCCGGCCTTTGCCCAGTCGACGGGCTCGGTCGATTTCGACAACGAAATCGTCGTCACCGGCACCTCGGCGCAGGACGTCGCCGGCATCCAGTCGCCCGATACGTCGAAGGCGAAGTCGGTTCTGGGTCAGGAAGTGATCGCGCGTCAGAACCCCGGTCAGACCATTCTCGACACCATCAACCTGGTCCCGGGCGTCGTCTTCACCAACAATGACGCTTATGGTTCGTCAGGCGGTCAGCTGACCATCCGCGGCTTTTCGGCCGACCGCATCAGCCTGACCTTCGACGGCGTTCCGCTGAACGACTCGGGCAACTATGCCATCTATTCGAACCAGCAGCTCGATCCCGAACTGATCGAACAGGTCAACGTCAACCTCGGTTCGACCGACGTCGACAGCCCGACCGCCGCGGCAACCGGCTCGACCGTCAACTACCGCACGATGACCCCAACCGAAGAATTCGGTGTCAAGGTCTCGGGTTCGGCGGGCGAATACAGCTTCTTCCGCGTTTTCGGCCTGATCAACACCGGCGAATTCACGCCGTTCGGCACCCGCGCCTTCATCTCGGCTTCGAGCGCATCGAACGACAATCCGTTCAACAACTATGGCCGCGTTCGCAAGAAGCAGTTCAACGGCCGCATCTGGCAGCCGATCGGCAGCAACGGCGACTTCATCTCGGTGGCCGGTCACTATAACGAGAACCGCAACAACTTCTTCGGTTCGGTTAGCCTGCGTAACGATCGCGCCGTTCCCTCGGGCTTCCCGCAGTCCTCCGACGAGCGCGAATATAACATCAACTATCCGTGCACGATCGACACGCCGCAGGCCGGCGCTCCTGACTCCACCAACGGCTGCGGCACCGAATTCGATCGTCGCTACAACCCGTCGAACACCGGAAACATTCGCGGCGCATCGAAGTTCACCCTGTCGGACGGCCTCACCCTGACCGTCGATCCGAGCTACCAGTATGTGAAGGCGAACGGCGGCGGCACGGTTACCGGCCGCGAAGACCTCCGCAACGTCGGTGGCACAAACATCCCCGGCTTCGTCGGCGGCCGCTATTATTTCGGCGTTGACCTCAACGGCGACGGCGATCTGCTCGATCAGGTCACGCTGCTTGCACCGAGCCAGACCCAGACGCACCGCTATGGCGTGATCGCCAACCTGCGTTGGGATATTTCGGACGGTCAGACCGTTCGTATCGGCTACACCTTCGACCGCGCGCGTCACCGTCAGACGGGTCAGGTCCTGGGGCTCCAGCAGAATGGCGAACCGCTTGACGTCTTCCCGGTCAACAATCCGCTGATCGATTCGACCGGCACCGTCATGCAGAAGCGCGATCGCCTGTCCTACGCGACGCTGAACCAGATTTCGGGCGAATATCGCGGCGAATGGATGGACGGCTCGCTCGTCACCACGCTCGGCATTCGTGCGCCTTTCTTCAAGCGCGACCTGAATAACTACTGCTTCACGACCAGCGACTCCGGCTTCCTCGATTGCTTCGGTCAGAATGCCGCGTCGAACGCGATCTACGCGGCCGCGAACCCGGCAGTTCAGGGTCCGCAGCGCCGCGTGCTCAAGTATGACGACATTCTTCCGAACGTCGGCCTGCTGTTCAAGCCGAGCAACCGCATGTCGATCTTTGCGAACTATTCGAAGGGTCTGCAGGTTCCGGGCACGGACTCGCTTTACAACGCGTTCTTCTTTGCACCGAACACCGCATCGGCGCGTCCGATGCCTGAAAAGTCGGATAACTTCGACCTTGGCGTTCGCTATCGCACCGGTCAGGTTCAGGCGCAGCTTTCGGGCTGGTTCACGAAGTACAGCGATCGTCTGGCTTCGGCTTATGACCCCGTCACCGAACGCAACGTGTACCGCAACCTCGGCCGCGTCGACAAATATGGCATCGATGGCAGCATCGCCTATCAGCCGGTATCGAACCTCGCGCTCTATGTGTTCGGTTCGTACCTGAAGTCGGACATCAAGGACGACGTCCAGTCGGGCGTGGATGGCAATGGCGATCCGGTTTTCGCACCGACCGCCGGCAAGCGCGAATCGGGAGCGCCCGCCTACACCTTCGGTGGCTCGGCGCGCGGCACCCTCGGCCCGGTCGAACTGGGCGTCACGGCGAAGCGCACCGGTGGCCGTTACATCTACGACACCAACCTGCCGGTCACGGCGACGGTCAATGGAACCAGTGTTGAAGTCTATCCGGCCAAGACCAATGCGTATTGGCTGGTCAACCTCGATGCGCGCCTGAGCCTGGAATTCCTGGGTCTGAACGACAAGACCTTCTTCCAGCTCAACGTCTACAACCTGTTCGACAAGCTCTACGTCGGCAGCTACACGACCTCGCTCGCTCAGGGCACGTCGTCGCCGCCGTTCGCCCAGATCGGCGCACCGCGCACGATCAGCGGCACGCTGACCGTCGGCTTCTAAGCCCCCAGCAGTATGCGAAAATCAGGGCGCGGGAGGAAACTCCCGCGCCCTTTTTCGTGCTTGTCAGTAGGACGTGCCGACCTCGTTGGCGATGGATAGTTGAATCGGGATGCTCAGGCGCCGGCGATGCGCCGCGCCGTGTCCTGGACCAAGGCAATCATGTTGGGGACGCCCTGCGTGCGGTTCGACGACAGCTGGCGGGTCAGGTCGAACGGGGCGAGCGCGGCGGCGATGTCCATCGCGGCGACCTCTGCCGCGGGCTTGTCCTGCACCGCGGCGAGTACGAGCGCGACGATCCCCTTGGTGATCGCGGCATTGCTGTCGGCAAGGAAGTGCAACCGGTCGCCGTCATGCGGCAGCGGGTAGACCCAGACGCTCGCCGAGCAGCCGCGGACCAGCGTCGCGTCGGTCTTGAGCGGATCGGGCATCGGCTCCAGTTCGCGACCGAGATCGATCAGCAGGCGATAACGATCGTCGCCGTCGAGGAAGTCATATTCTTCGAAAATGTCGTCGAGGCTGCGCATGGTCGCGGCCGTGGCAGAAAGCGCGTTGGAAGGAAAGCCTCTCTCACGGCGTCATTGCGAGCGTGGCGAAGCCATCCGGAGGAAGCGTGGGCCGCCCTGGGTCGCTTCGCTACGCTCGCAATGACGGAGGCAGGCTGATCAAAGATCGACCCCCGCCGCAATGGCTTCGAGCTTGCGCAGCCGTTCCTTGAGGTCGGCGATCTCGATCCGCGATCCGGCGTTCGGCACCGCAGGGTCCTGGCCGACGCTGTGGCAGATGGCGAGTTCTTCGCGCTTGAGCTGGATCCAGTCGCGCCAGCCGCGCAGCGCGGCGAGGCTGACGATGCCGAGAGCGGACAGCGCCACTGCGGCGGTGACAAGATTGGTTGCGAGGTCAGAAGTGATGGCGGCCATGACAGGGCTCCTTCTTCGTCACATCAGGGGTGCGAACGATCGCGCAGCTTCTCGATTTCCTCGTCGAGGCTGACGGCGCGATTATTGTCGGTGGCGATCCGTTCGAGCACCTGGATGCGCTCTTTCAATTGACGGATTTCGGCTTGCAGCGCCTTGGTCTCGGCATCCTGATTCGCGTTGCCGACGAAATACTCGTTGCCGCGGCGGTCGCGGTGGACGCCATATTTCGCCCGGACAATGCTGCCGATCGTCACGATCAGCACGATGCCGATGACCATTTCAAAGGGGTTCATGGGGAGCGATCCTTTCGGTCTTGTCTTGTCTTGTCAGTTCAGCGGGGCTTCGCGCAGCTTCTCGATCTCGTCGGCGACGTCGATTCCCTTGTCGGTAACGATGCGTTCGAGGACGCGGACGCGCGCTTCCAGCCGCTCGGTCTGCGCCGCATATTGCGCGGCCTTTTCGGCGGTGAGTTCGGACTGCTTCTCGATCATCTTCTGCTGGTGCTTGGACCAGATGGCGAAGCCGCCGAGGAGAAAGGGGGCAAGCGGGATCAGGATCCAGATGGTATCGCTCATGACGGCTGCTCCTTCCTCAGTTCGCCGGACGCCGCAGCGCCTCGATCTCGCGCTCCAGCCGGTGGCCTTCGTCGGTGACGATGCGTTCGACCACCGCCAGGCGATCCTTGACCGATCCGAGTTCGGCGCGAAGCTGGGCATTTTCCTGGCTGATCAGCTTGACGCGTTCCATCGCCTCGTCGCTGGTCTTGGGATAGATCGCCTTGCCCCAGCTGTTTTCGAGGGGATAGCCGTGCTTGATGCGCAGCCAGGTGGTGAAAATCCAGCCGCCGATTGCCGCGAGGCCGATGATCGCCGCGACCGGCGCGATTGCTTCCTTCAGGATGATGAAGTCCATGGTTATTCCCCTCAGCGCAGGCTGTCTATCTGACTGGCGAGCTGCGCCGCCTGTCCGTTGGTGTCGGTCGCAATGCGTTCGAGAACCGAGATGCGTTCCTCCAGCCGGACGATCTTGCCGGCGAGCTTGGCATTGTCGCTTTCGAGCAGTGCGATTTTTCGATCAGCGTCGGCGTCGGTTCGATGAACCGTGCCGCCCCATTCATTTTCAACCGGATAGCCGTGTTTGGCGCGGATCCAGGTGGTGAACATCCAGCCGGCCATCGAGATGCCGATGATGGCGAGGACGAAAGCGGGACCACCGAAATTCATGTTTCAACTCCCTGTTGCCATGGTTCCGGGCGTCGCCGGGATCAGCGCAGTGCGTCGATCTCGTCGGCGAGGCGGCGGTTGTGGCTCGTGTAGTAAAGTTCGATGTCGGCAAGCCGGCGATCGATGTCGCGGAAGCGCGAGCGGATGTCGCGGGTGGAGGCGCTGGGGTTCGAGCGCACGCCCTGCCAGAATTTCGCCTCTTCCTGCGAGCCATAGAGCGCGAAGGGCTTCGGCTGCGCCATCCAGGCAACGAGCCAATAGGCGATCAGCGTCCAGGGGAAGCCCCCCATTAGCGTCAGCAGCACCGCGCCGACGCGGACCCACAGGGCGTCGATCCCGCTATAGTCGGCGATGCCCGCACAGACGCCGCTCCATTTGGCGTTCTGTTTGTCGAGATAGAATTTCGTGCGGCTAGCGGACATCTCAGTTCCTCCTGCTGATGTTTTCAAGCTGCGCCAGATCTTCATCGCTGCGAACCGCGGGGCGGAAATCGGGATGGTCGGCGCTGATGATCCGTTCGACGGTATGCAGGCGGGCTTCGAGACGGCGCGCCGTGTCATACATTTCGTCGAGCAGCTGTTCATCCTCTCCGGTCAATGTCTTGGCCTGCTTCCACTTGGTTATGTAGTGGAGGATCAGCCAGGGCAGACCGAGGAAGAGCGTGCCGATGACGATCGGGACAATGATCACTTCTTCCATCGGTCCGGCTCCTTAGTTCTTGCCCTGCGCGGCTTTCAGCGCGGCGAGTTCGTCGGCAACCTTGTCGGCCGCCTGCAGCTCGGCGATTTCTTCGTCGAGCGACTTCTTGTAGCCGAGGCCCAGCGCGTCGGCACGGCCTTCGGCTTCGTCGACGCGGCGTTCGAGCGTTTCGAAGCGCGAGAAGGCGTCCTGGACGCGGTCGCCATTGGTCATTTCGCGCAGGCGATAGCGGTTTTCGGCGCTTTCGAGGCGATTGACGACGCTCGACTGACGCGCGCGCGCTTCGCTGAGCTTCTTCTGCAACTTGGTGATGTCGGCTTCATAGCCCTTGAGCGCATCGTCGAGCACGGCGATTTCGGCCTTCAGCTTTTCGGCCATGTCGCCGGCCTTCTGCTTTTCGACCAGCGCGGCGGTGGCCAGGTCTTCGCGATCTTTCGACAGCGCCAGTTCGGCCTTTTCCTTCCAGCTGTCCTGAAGGCTTTCCAGCTTCGCGATGTGGCGACGCATTTCCTTCTGGTCGGCGATGGTGCGGGCGGCCGAGGCGCGGACTTCGACGAGGGTTTCGTTCATCTCAAAGATGATCTGGCGGATCATCTTTTCGGGATCTTCGGCCCGGTCAAGCAGATCGGTGACGTTGGCGGCGATGATGTCGCGGGTTCGTGAAAAAATACCCATGGTCTATGCTCCTGTCGAAATTCGTCGAAAATGGCTGGTGCCGGGGCGGGGCAAGGGGGGAGAGTGCCCCGGCACCAGTTTTCGGTCAGGCCACGAGGCTGACCGCCGGGGTTGCAGCAGCGACGTCGTAAACGACCTGCGGATGGTCGATCACCCCGACAAGGATGGCCAGCGCACCGACCGCGCTGAGCGCGAAAGTGGCAGTCTGGGCAAACAGCGTCTTCATGATCGTTCCTTCCTGTTTTTCGCTGCACCGGAGCTTTCTGCGCCGGTTCGCAAATATCGATGCATGAGGCGTGCCAATTGCCGAAAGCGGCGGAAAGGCGCCCAAATTCACACGGAATCACCCCGTCCGAACAAAATGACTTGCCAATCAGCGGGAAATTTTGCCAATGATTGGGAATGGAGCGCGAAACGCAGTTCATCGGCCAGTCGGTCGCCTTTCAGGATGCGGTCGAACGCGCGAGCCAGGCGGCGACGCTTGACCGTCCGGTGCTGGTGATCGGCGAGCGCGGCACCGGCAAGGAACTGATCGCCGAACGCCTGCACCGCCTGTCGGCGCGCTGGGACCGGCCCTATGTGATCATGAATTGCGCCGCGATGCCCGAGACGCTGATCGAAAGCGAATTGTTCGGGCATGAGGCGGGGGCCTTTACCGGCGCGACCAAGACGCGCGCGGGGCGCTTCGAGGAGGCCGACGGCGGCACCTTGTTCCTCGACGAGCTCGCGACAATGTCGATGGGCGCGCAGGAGCGGCTGCTCCGCGCGGTCGAATATGGCGAGGTGACGCGCGTCGGTTCGTCGCGGCCGATCCGCGTCGACGTCCGCATCGTCGCCGCGACCAACGAGCATCTGCCCGCGCTGGTCGATGAAAACCGCTTTCGCGCCGACCTGCTCGACCGGCTGTCTTTCGAGGTCATCACCCTGCCCCCGTTGCGCGCGCGCGAAGGCGATATCGAGGTGCTCGCCACCTATTTCGGACAGCGCATGGCCGCGGTGCTCGGCTGGGACGAATGGCCGGGCTTCGGCCCGCGCGCGCTCGCGGCGATGGAGGGCCACGACTGGCCGGGCAATGTCCGCGAACTCCGCAACGTCATCGAGCGCGCCATCTATCGCTGGGCCGACCCGACGCGTCCGGTCGACACGCTGAGCTTCGACCCCTTCGCCAGCCCGTGGCAGCCCGCAGTGCGCAACACGCAGGCGAAAGCCGACGCGGCGCCCCCTGCCCCCTCCGCGCCCGGTGACGATAGCGCAATGGCAACCCCGGCCCCGCCCACCGGCGGCGCCGTCAGCGATCTGCGCGCGGCGGTCGATGCCTATGAACGGCAAATCCTGTCGGACACGATGGCGCGCTGCCGGTTCAACCAGAAGGTCGCCGCCGAAGCGCTGGGTCTGAGCTATGACCAGATCCGCCACGCGCTGAAAAAGCACGGGCTCAACAACTGAGCTATTGCCCAGGCAGCCGCCGCTCGAGCGCGGCCAGGACATCGTCCTGCGCCGCCAGCATCGCCGCGAGCTTGTCGCGCAGCGCATAGATTTCGGGCAGGCCGTCGACCGATTCGGCGATGCTGCGTTCAAGATAGAGGCGGTCGATGTCCGCTAGCGCGTCGGTCAACGGCGCGCGCGCCGCCTGAAGGCGCGAGATCGCCTGTTGCGCCACGACCCAGCTTTCGCTGGAAATCGCCGCGCCGCCCGCTGCGGTGACGGCCGCCTCGGTCGGCGCCCGTTCGCGCGCGAAGGCCTGCTGCGCGCCCGCCGCGTCCGATTCCCACCGCGCCAGCCGCCCGGTCAGATCGGTCGGCAGCGGCCCCGGCGGCGGCACGACGACAGACGGCGGCGCGACGTCGAAACGTCCCTCGACCGGACGTTTCGCCAGCGAAGGATAGTCGCCGCCCTGTGCAGCGGCGCAGGCCGACAGCGGGATTGCGGCCATCAGCGGCAGGATTGCAAGGATTGGCTTCATCGCCGCCCCTGATATGGGCGCAGACGCATCGCAGCAAGCCGAATCGGAGGAGCGGCGCCGCGCGCCCCGAACCGCCCCTTTCGCGATGAAAAGCGCGGAAATATGCGGTTGACAGCATCGCCGTTCGCCGCTAGTGGCGCTGACTTTCCCGCATGCCGGAAAAATCGGTCGCTTCGGCGGCTGACCGGGAGCGCGGGTGTTTTAGTTTCTGATTGGATGGAAGACCATGTTCGCAATCGTGCGCACGGGCGGCAAGCAGTATCGCGTCGCCGCTGGAGACAAGATCGCCGTCGAGAAGATCGAAGGCGCGGCCGGTGACACCGTGTCGCTGGGTGACGTTCTGCTGGCCGGTGACGGCGGCGATGTGAAGGATGCGAAGGGTCTGACCGTTTCGGCCGAGATCATCGCCCAGACCCGCGGCGAAAAGGTCATCGTCTTCAAGAAGCGCCGCCGGCACAATTATCGCCGCCGCAACGGCCATCGTCAGTCGCTGACGCTGCTGCGCATCACCGCGATCGGCGAAGCCAAGAAGGCCGCTCCCAAGAAGGAAGCGGCGCCGAAGGCCGAAGAAGCCGCCGCTGCGCCCGCGCCCGAAAAGAAGGCTGCTGCACCGAAGAAGGCCGCTGCGCCCAAGGCCGAAGCTGCCGCCGAAAAGAAGCCCGCTGCCAAGAAGGCGGCCCCCAAGAAGGACGCCTGAGCGCGATCACGCGGCTCGGCTGAAGAACGAAACAAGGAGTTTAGGTCATGGCACATAAGAAAGCAGGCGGTTCGTCGCGCAACGGTCGCGACTCGCAGGCCAAGCGCCTTGGCGTGAAGAAGTTCGGCGGTCAGGAAGTGATCGGCGGCAACATCATCGTGCGCCAGCGCGGCACCAAGGTGTACCCGGGCGTCAACGTCGGCATCGGCAAGGACCACACGCTGTTCGCGACCGCGGACGGCCGCGTCCGATTCCACGATGGCAAGCTTGGCCGCAAATATGTGTCGGTCGACGCCATGGCGGAAGCCGCCGAATAAGGACGATCTTCCAGGGTCGTCCACCAAGGGACGACCCGGAACGGTCCTTTCCGCCCAGGCGGGAACAAAGTTCGAAAAGAGGGAGACGGGTCGCCCCCGGTCTCCCTTTTTTCTTGCCCGGGATCCGGACCAACCCGGTCCCTTTGAATTTCCGGCGCGAAAACAGGGCCATCCATCTCCCTCGCATATCGACTGTCGTCAAAGCGTCACCATCTGGCGCCACGGCGACAGGCAAATGGGAGTGACGAAAATGTTTGCGCGTACTGAAAGACTGTTGCTGCGGCCCGGCTGGCTCGAAGATGCCCCCGCACTCGCCCGTGCAATCGGCGAGGAAGCGGTGGTGCGCAACCTGGCGCGGGCGCCCTGGCCCTATGGCATGGACGAGGCGCAGGACTTCCTCGGCCGTCCGGTCGATCCGGCGCAGCCGAGCTTCCTGATTTTCGCGCGCACCGGCGGCGCCCCGCGCCTCGTCGGCGGCTGCGGCATCGCGCCGAGCCCCGAAGGTCCGCTCGAAATGGGCTATTGGATCGCCCGCCCCTATTGGGGCCTTGGCTTTGCGACCGAAGCGGGTCGCCAGCTCGTCCGGATCGCGCGCGCGATGCAATTGCCGAAGCTGACCGCGGGGCATTTCCTCGACAACCCGGCCTCGGGCGCGGTGCTTCGCAAGCTGGGCTTCCGTCCCACGGGGCAGATCGCACAGCGCTACAGCGTCGCGCGCGGCCGCGACGTTGCGTGTGCGCTGTTCGAAGAGGGCGAGGGTGACGGCAGCGATGTCGTCACCCCGATGCGCGGCCGTATCGACAGCGACGCCGATTTTCGCGAACAGTTCCGGCTGATCGCTGCCTGACGCCGCGCGGCGCGGCACCTATGCCGCCGCCCCGCCGTCCGCGAAGGGCAGGATCGCGCGATAGGCCTCTACCCCCGGCGCGCCGGCGATCGTCGCGCCTTGGGTAAGCAGCCAGTAATGGCGCACGATCTCTGCCTGCTGTTCGAGCCCGTAGCGTGCAAGCGGCCAGCCCGGCTTGACGCTGTAACCATAGCTCGCGAAGGGATGGCGCATCAGCACCAGATACCAGCGCCCGCGCGTCTGCGCCTGCCACACATGCGTCATTTCGTGGACGAACAGGCCCTTCAGCGACCGCGACGCGGCGGCGAAATCGTCGCAGTATAAATCGCCGTGCGGGTGGAAATGCAGCGACCCCATCGGCGCCATCACGACGCGGCGCGGCTGGAAGAATATCCATTTGCGATGGCATATGCGCACCCGGTCATAGGCGATCGCATCGCCGAAGACCGACCGGGCCAGCGCAATTTCGCCCGCCGTCAGGGGCCGCGACGGCCTTGCCACGAGTACTTACTTCTTCGCCGCGTCCGTGTTGGCCGCGCCATGGTCCATCGAGCCATGCTCCATCCCGGCCATCGCACCCGTCGGCGCGTCGCCGCTGCCGTCGGCGCTCGCGCCCGGCGCCGGCTTGATCGGCAGGTCGAAGAGGATGCGGTCATTGTTATAATTGGTGAAGACGAACTGCATCGGCAGCTTGCCGGCGCGCACCGCGGCGCCGTTGATGTGCCAGATCATCAGATGCTTGCCGCCGGGCTTGAATTCCAGCTCGCCCTTCGCGGGGACGGTCGCCGTGGTCAGCGGCTTCATCGTCACCACGCCATTTTCCTTGACGCTTTCGTGCATTTCGACGCGCTGCGCGAGGTCGGCGGTCACCGCGACCAGTTCGACATCCTGCGGACCGCCCTTGATCGTGAAGTAGCCCGCGGCGGGGCTGTCGGGGGTCGCGCCCATCTGAATATAGCCGGCGACCACCGCGAGCTGCGGGTCGCTGCCGATTTTACCGTTGCAGCCGGTGAGGGCGAGGGCGCTGGCTGCAAGGGCGGCGATGGCGAAAGGCTTCATGATGCGGGACTCCCGAAATGCGTCGATTTTCGATCCACAGTAAGCGGTCAAAACCCTTGTGCCAAGGATTAGCGCACCTATATCGCGCCCATCAAACCCGCAAGGGAACCCATGTGCGGCGCGCCTCTTTAGGGCGCCGGAAAATGATAAGGACGTTGAGACTATGGCCAAAGTGATCGGGATCGACCTCGGCACCACGAACAGCTGTGTCGCGGTGATGGAAGGCGGCAAGCCCAAGGTTATCGAAAATGTGGAAGGCACGCGGACGACCCCGTCGATCGTCGCCTTCGCCAAGGATGGCGAGCGCCTGATCGGCCAGCCGGCAAAGCGCCAGGCCGTCACCAATCCCGAAAACACCATTTTTGCGGTGAAGCGCCTGATCGGCCGCCGCTTTGACGACCCCATGACCAAGAAGGACATGGAACTCGTCCCCTACACCATCGTCAAGGGCGCCAACGGCGACGCATGGGTCAAGGCGGGCGGCGAAGATTATTCGCCGTCGCAGATCAGCGCTTTCATCCTTCAGAAGATGAAGGAAACCGCCGAAGCCTATCTGGGCGAAAAGGTCGAGCAGGCGGTGATCACCGTTCCGGCTTACTTCAACGACGCGCAGCGCCAGGCGACCAAGGACGCCGGCAAGATCGCCGGCCTTGAAGTGCTGCGCATCATCAACGAGCCGACCGCGGCCGCGCTCGCCTATGGTCTCGACAAGAGCGAGAACAAGACCATTGCGGTCTATGACCTTGGCGGCGGCACCTTCGACATCTCGGTGCTCGAAGTGGGCGACGGCGTGTTCGAGGTGAAGTCGACCAACGGCGACACCTTCCTGGGCGGCGAGGATTTCGACAGCAAGATCGTCGAATATCTGGCCGACGGCTTCAAGAAGGACGAAGGCATCGACCTGCGCGGCGACAAGCTGGCGCTTCAGCGGCTGAAGGAAGCCGCCGAAAAGGCGAAGATCGAACTGTCATCGGCCGCGACGACCGAGGTCAACCTGCCCTTCATCACCGCCGACGCCAACGGGCCGAAGCACCTCGTCAAGACGATCACCCGCTCCGATCTGGAAAAGCTGGTCGAAGAGCTGATCAAGCGGACCCTCGAACCGTGCAAGAAGGCGATCAAGGACGCAGGCGTTTCGGCTAGCCAGATCGACGAAGTCGTGCTGGTCGGCGGCATGACCCGCATGCCGCGCGTGCGCGAAGTCGTGAAGGATTTCTTCGGCAAGGAACCGCACACCGGCGTCAACCCCGATGAAGTCGTCGCGATCGGCGCGGCGATCCAGGCGGGCGTGCTGCAGGGCGACGTCAAGGACGTGCTGCTGCTCGACGTGACCCCGCTGAGCCTCGGCATCGAGACGCTGGGCGGCGTGTTCACGCGCATGATCGACCGCAACACGACGATCCCGACTAAAAAGAGCCAGGTCTATTCGACCGCCGACGACAATCAGTCGGCGGTGACGATCCGCGTGTTCCAAGGCGAGCGCGAAATGGCCGCCGACAACAAGATGCTCGGCCAGTTCGATCTGGTCGGCATCCCGCCGGCGCCGCGCGGCGTGCCGCAGATCGAGGTGACCTTCGACATCGACGCCAACGGTATCGTCAACGTCAGCGCGAAGGACAAGGGCACCGGCAAGGAACAGCAGATCAAGATCCAGGCTTCGGGCGGACTTTCGGATGCTGACATCGACCAGATGGTCAAGGACGCCGAACAGTTCGCCGAAGAGGACAAGAAGCGCCGTGAGGCAGCCGAGGCGAAGAACAACGCCGAAAGTCTGATCCACACGACCGAGCGCCAGATCGCCGAGCATGGCGACAAGATCGACGCCGGGCTGAAGTCGGAAATCGAAGCGGCGATCGCCGAAGCCAAGACGGCCGTCGAAGGCGGGGACAGCGCTGCGATGACCGAAAAGGCGCAGGCGCTGGCGCAGGTCGCGATGAAGCTGGGCCAGGCGATCTACGAAAAGGAACAGCAGGCCGCGGCATCGCCCGCCGCCGATGCTGACGAGAAGAAGGCCGACGACGATGTCGTCGATGCCGAATTCTCCGAAGTCGAAGACGACAAGAAGTAAGCATGAAACTCTCCCCGTCGCGCTTCCCGGCGCGGCGGGGCAGAGGGGGCCGATAGACCATGTCGCTCGACATCGATTATTACGAACTGCTCGAATGCGAGCGCGGCGCCGACGACGCGACGCTGAAAGCCAGCTACCGCAAGCTCGCCATGAAATACCACCCCGACAAGAATCCGGGGTGCGGCGACAGCGAAGCGCGGTTCAAGGCAATCAACGAAGCCTATGATTGCCTCAAAGACCCGCAAAAGCGGGCAGCCTACGACCGCTTCGGCAAGGCGGCGTTCCAGAATGGCGGCGGCCCGGGCGGCGGCTTCGGTGGCGGCGCCGAATTCGGCGATATCGGCGACATTTTCGAATCGATCTTCGGGTCGGCTTTCGGCGGCGGTCGGCAGCAGCAGCGCGGCCCCGCGCGCGGCGCCGACCTGCGCTACGACATGGAAATCCGGCTCGAAGACGCTTTTGCCGGCTGCAGCCGCGAGATTCAGGTCGATGTCGCTGCGCGCTGCGACGTCTGCGACGGGTCGGGCGCGAAGCCCGGCACCGCGACGCACCGCTGCACCACCTGCAACGGCCACGGCAAGGTCCGCGCGCAGCAGGGCTTTTTCATGGTCGAGCGCACCTGCCCGCACTGCCAGGGATCGGGCGAGGTCATCACCGACCCGTGCGGCACCTGTCACGGCGAAGGCCGTGTCGACCGGCGCAAGACGCTGACCGTCGAAATCCCGCCCGGCGTCGATGAAGGCACGCGCATCCGCCTGCAGGGCGAAGGCGAAAGCGGCGCGCGCGGCGCAGCGGCTGGTGACCTCTACATCTTCCTCCACATGGCGCGGCACAAGCTGTTCGAACGCGAAGGCACGACGTTGTTCACGCGCGCGCCGATCAGCTTCACCACCGCCGCGCTCGGCGGCTGCATCACCATCCCCGGCCTCGACGGGCGCAAGCATGACATCAGCATTCCCGCGGGCATCCAGTCGGGCAAGCAGCTTCGTCAGCGCGGCGCCGGGATGCCTGTGCTCAACGGTCGCGGCCACGGGGACCTGGTGGTTCAGATCGACGTCGAAACCCCGACGCGGCTGAATGCCAAGCAGAAGGAATTGCTGCAGGCGTTCCGCGAAACCGAGACCGGCGAAGAATGCCCGGCAAGCCAGGGCTTTTTCGGACGGCTCAAGGAAATGTGGGACGATCTGACGGATTAGGCTTCCATACTTCTCACCTCGTCATTGCGAGGAGCGCCGCGACGAAGCAATCTCCAGCCATCGTCCTACCACCTCGATAGCTGGAGATTGCTTCGCTTCGCTCGCAATGACGGGTGAGTTACCCAATCTGGCCCCGCAATTCGGCAATCAGCGCCGCGACCTTGGGTAAGCGCGGTTCCTCTTCATCGAGGATCGCGTAGAAAGCCCGGCGTTTGAGCGCCGCCAGTTCGTCGGTGCGCAGCGCACCCTCGCCGCCGACGCTCGACGCGACGATGTCGATCAGCCGGTCGGCACCGTGGAGCCGCCCCCACAGATAGTCATTCTCGCGATAGGCGCGGCTGAAGAAGGCGCCGAAGCTGTTGAACTCGATCCCCTTGAGCATCGACGCCGCGCCGCCGGTGCGGATCGCGGTCGCGTCCGACGGCGAGATGCGGTCGATCTTGATGGGATCGAATTCGTCGAACCCCTCGCCCTGCAACAGCGGCAGGGTGGCAATGTCGTAAAAAGGATAGCCGAGATAGGCGAGCAGCATCGTGCGCCGGTCGTCCTTGGGCAGGCTGCCGAGCGCGGCGGCGATCAATATATCGGCATCGGCATCGACGCTGACCAGATCGCGCCGTTCGGCGATCGCGTCGATCCACTGCGCCGCGCTGGCGTCGGCGGGCACGTCGAGCCGCTCGAGCCACTGGTCGCCCTCGCGTTCGAGATAGAGGCCGAGCGCGGTGTAGATCGCGCCGCGCATCGTCTCGCACGCCGGATCGGGCGCATCGCGCTTTGCCTCGACCGCGGCGTCGAGTTCGCGCGCGAGGAAGCGCAGACGCCGGATGCGAAAGCCAAGGTCGTGGGTGCGGAAAAAGGCAATCGCGTCGGTGCTCGCGCCCGAACCGCGCTTGCCCGAAATGCGGTCGAGCCCGCGGCTGCGGATTTCGTCCCACACGGCGTCGCGCCGGTTGCGCTGATGGATGTCGCCCTCGGGCGGTGCCAGCCGGTCGATCAGCGCGACCAGCTCCTCGACCACCGCCGAGAGCTTGAGGTGGCCATAGGGCGCATAGGCGAAGCCGGCGCGCGCCGCCGCCTCGGCCTGCGCCTTTGCGCGCCAGCGGTCGAGCCGCGCCGGGGTCGGGGTGTTGAGGAAGAAGGTCGTGCCGAACAGCGCCGCCACCTGCTCCTCGACCTCGACCTTCATCGCATCGACGACGCGCTGCATGCGGCGGATGCGCCGCGACATATTCTCGATCGCCTCGACGCTGTCGCGGATCGGCTGTTCGCGCGGAATTTCGGACAGTGCGCCGAGGATGGTCGAAAAAAAGCCCGGCGGGCGGCGCGCTTCGCCCTCGCCTGCCTCGCCAGGCTTGCCGAAGCTGATCGAGCGATAATCGGGCTTGGGATCGATATAGACGAAGCGCCGGTCGATCTCGCGCCGCGCCGGCCGCTGCTTGAGCGCCGCGATCGCCGGACGGAACGGCGCGTTTGCGAGCACCGACCCGTCGATGAGCACCCGGTCGGAGGGGTCGGCCTCGCTCCCCGTCGGAAGCTGGACGCGGACGAAATCGGCGCGCGCCGGCCAGGCGATGCCGCGCTTTTCGAGCACGCTGTCGAGTTCGCGCAGCGTGAAGGGCGGAAAGGCGCCGGGAAAGCTGGCGGTCGCGCGCGCCGCGGCAGCGAGGCCGGGGACGTCGTCGAGCCGCTTGCCCGCGCGGCCGTCCTGCCGGAAATGCATGATCAGCCGGTGTTCCTGCTCGGTCACGCGCGGCGGACTGTTGAGCGCGAGCGGCATGCTGTGCCCCGCATAGTCGGTCACCGAGACGAACAGGTCGACCGGCTGACCCGCCGGCAGCAGCGGCCGCCCCTGCGGCCCCGACGCCATCGCATCGAAGGCATCGAGCAGCAGGCCGGAGAAAATCTGTCCGCCGAAGGGCGGTTCGAACCAGCGCGCGCGCACGAAGCGCGACAGCTTGGCGCGCACCTCGTCCTGCGCGCCCTCGCCCACCGTGCGGTCGATGACATTGCCGCGCCGCTTCATCGCCCAGCCGGCGATCGGCACCGCCCAGAATTTGGTTGCCGCCGACAACGGCCGCGCATCCGGGTCGATCAGCCGGTCGACATCGGCATCGTCGAGCCATAATTCGGTGAGCGGGTCGAGCGACTGGCCGGTCGCCATCGCCCGCGCGAGGAAAATGCCGTTGATGCCGCCCGCGCTGGCGCCCGCGATGATGTCGGCCAGGACGCGCAGCTTGATCCCGCTGCGCGCCGCGAGCGCGACCAGCAATTCGCCATAGGCATCGACCGCCGCCGGTTCCGCCTCGTCATGAAAGGTGCGCGACGCCGCCGCGAGCCGCCACACTTCCTTGGTGATGCCGTGCATGTAGACGGCAAGGCTGATGCCGCCGTAGCAGATCAGGGCAAAGCGTAATTCCTTCTCGCGCATCGGCGACCTGATAGCGCGCTTCCGCACGCCGCGTCACCCCTTGCCGGTCGGTTCCCGAAAAGCCGGGCGGCGCATTAGGACAATATCAAAGTTTCCGATTTATTCACCGTGTCGAATGGGGGTTTGGCCATCAAATGTGGCCGATTTCCCAGTCTGTAGAGTCGAAGCAGGAAGAAGCGATGAGTGCATTCGGACGCCGTCCCGGAACCGCAGGCCGCCCCGCCTTTGGCGTGGCCAAGCCGATGCAGGCTGGCCCCGGCATGGCCGGCGGCGCGCAATTTCCTGCGATCGACACGCCGGCCGCCGAGGCACCCCCGCCGCCGTCGAACCTGAGCCCCGAAATGGAGGCGATGGAGCGGCTGAACCAGCGGTCGACTGCCGAGGCGATGGAGCCCGAAAAGGCGCAGGGCTTCGAAGCCAGCGTCCACAAAATCAAGGAACAGGTGCTGCCGCGCCTGCTCGAACGCGTCGATCCCGAGGCCGCGGCGACGCTGTCGAAGGACGAGCTAACCGAGGAATTCCGCCCGATCATCCTCGAAGTGCTCGCCGAGCTGCGCATCACGCTCAACCGCCGCGAGCAATTCGCGCTCGAAAAGGTGCTCGTCGACGAATTGCTCGGCTTCGGCCCGCTCGAAGAGCTGCTCTCCGACCCCGACATCAGCGACATCATGGTCAACGGCCCGTATCAGACCTATGTCGAGCGCAAGGGCCAGCTCGTCATCGCACCGATCCAGTTCCGCGATGAACAGCATCTTTTCCAGATCGCCCAGCGCATCTGTAACCAGGTCGGCCGCCGCGTCGACCAGACAACGCCGCTCGCCGACGCCCGTCTGAAGGACGGCAGCCGCGTCAACGTGATCGTGCCGCCGCTCTCGCTTCGCGGAACCGCGATCTCGATTCGTAAATTCTCGGCCAAGCCGATCACGCTCGACATGCTCTGTCAGTGGGGCGCGATGAGCCAGAAGATGTGCACCGCGCTGAAGATCGCAGGCGCGAGCCGGTTCAACATCGTCATCTCGGGCGGTACGGGTTCGGGTAAGACGACGATGCTCAACGCGCTCTCCAAGATGATCGACCCCGGCGAGCGCGTGCTGACCATCGAGGATGCCGCCGAATTGCGGCTACAGCAGCCGCACTGGCTGCCGCTCGAAACGCGCCCCGCGAACCTTGAAGGCAACGGTGCCATTCACATGGGCGATCTCGTCAAGAACGCGCTGCGTATGCGTCCTGACCGCATCATCATGGGCGAAGTCCGCGGCGCGGAGTGTTTCGACCTCCTCGCCGCGATGAACACCGGTCACGACGGGTCGATGTGTACGCTGCACTCGAACAGCCCGCGCGAATGCCTTGGCCGTATGGAAAATATGGTGCTGATGGGCGACATCAAGATTCCGAAGGAAGCGATCTCGAAACAGATCGCCGACTCGGTCGACCTGATCGTCCAGATCAAGCGTCTGCGCGATGGCTCGCGCCGCGTGACCAACGTGACCGAGGTAATCGGCATGGAAGGCGACGTCATCGTCACCCAGGAATTGTTCAAGTTCGAATATTTGGACGAGGACAAGGACGGAAAGATCATCGGCGAATATCGCTCGATGGGCCTGCGTCCCTATACGCTGGAAAAGGCGCGCCAGTACGGCTTCGATCAGCCGTACCTCGAGGCCTGCCTGTAAACTCCGCCTGCGGGGGGAGGTGACGCTTAGGGCTTGAGCGCCAGCGCCGCCGCTACGATCGCGACCGCTACGCTCACCAGCGCGATGCCGCGCCACGGCATGAAACCGACGTTGTCGACGTCGTGGCGATTGCGGCGGCGCCACTCGGCGAGTTCGGCGACACCGAACAGGATCGCAGCAGTTACGCTCACCGACAGCATCGACACTTGCATTGACGCTCAACCCTTCGCAAACAGGGGATCTTCCCCCCCCCCCCCAGTGACGAGGTGCCGATATGCGTTCGCTTCCGATTATTGCAACCGCTCTTCTTGCCGCCACCGCTCCGGCGTTCGCGATGGCCGATCCGCACGCCGGACATGGCGATCATGGTGCACACGGTGCCGCGCCGGACGGCGCGATCGCCGCAGCGGTGGCGGCGCCGACCCGCACCCCCGCCAACGTCGCGCGCGACGCGGCGCGCCATCCCGCCGAAACGCTAGCCTTCTTCGGCGTGAAGCCGGGCGATACGGTCGTCGAGCTGTGGCCGGGCGGCGGCTGGTATACCGAGATTCTGGCGCCGCTGACCCAAAGCGGTGGCGGCACGCTCTATGCCGCGGCCCCGTGGGAGCGCGGGCTGAATACGGTCCGCAAATGGCAGGAGGCCAAGCCCGACGCCTATGGCGCGGTCAAGCTCGCCGAATTTCCTGCAACCGGTGCCGGACCCAAAGTGCCCGACGGCAGCGCCGACGTGGTGCTGACCTTTCGCAACGTCCACAACTGGCGCTTCGGCGGCATGGACAAGACCGCCGAAGCATTCCAGCAAATCTATGCGATGCTGAAGCCCGGCGGCGTACTCGGCGTCGTCGACCACCGCCTGCCCGAGGGGATGGATTCGGCACTCGAGGAAAAGAGCGGCTATATGAAGCGCTCGTCGGTCGTCGCCTTTGCCGAAGCCGCCGGCTTCACGCTGGCGGGCGAAAGCGAGGTCAACGCCAACCCCCGGGACACGCACGATTATGAAAAGGGCGTGTGGAGCCTGCCGCCGACGCTGACCAACAAGGATATCGACCGCGAAAAATATGTCGCGATCGGCGAATCGGACCGCATGACGCTGAAGTTCGTGAAGCCGGCAAGCTGAGCAAGCCGCTCGAAACGATCGACCCCGCGCTGCTGCTCAGCGCCTATGCGCAGGGGATATTCCCGATGGCCGACGGGGCGGACGACCCGTCGGTCCATTGGGTCGAACCGCGGCTGCGCGCGATCCTGCCGCTCGATGGCTTTCACCTGTCGCGCAGCCTGCGCAAGCTGCTGCTCGCCGAACGTTTCCGCGTCACCACCGACACCGCCTTTCCCGCGATGACGGCGCTGTGCGCCGAAGCCGCCGACGACCGGCCGACGACGTGGATCAACCCGGTGATCCGTGCGAGCTACGAACGATTGTTCCGCATGGGCCATGCCCATAGCGTCGAATGCTGGTACGACGGGGAGTTGGTCGGCGGCCTCTATGGCGTGTCGCTGGGGCGCGCCTTTTTCGGCGAGTCGATGGTCAGCCGGATGCGCGACGCCTCGAAAATCGCGCTCGCGCATCTCGTCGCGCGGCTCAGTGCCGGGGGCTTCGAGCTGCTCGATTGCCAGTTCATGACGCCGCACCTCGCCAGCCTGGGCGCGATCGAAATGCCCCAGGCCGCCTATCTCGCGCGGCTTTACTCGGTGCTGTCGGGGGCCGGCGATGCGGCCTTGGGCGCCGCCGCGGGAGCGGCCGGAGCCGGAGTACCCTCGCCGCCATTCCCGGCGGGCGACTGGTCGGCGCTCGATGCCTTGGGCGCCGATACTGCCTTGGGCGCGGAGCGCGCGACGGGTTCGCCGCCCGGATATGTCATCGCACAGCTTTTGACGAAGACATCATAGATCGGGTGCTGGATCACATTGCGCTCGGGGCGTTCCTTGAACACCCAGCCCGAAAAGACGCGATACCATTTATTGTCGCGCTGATCCTGCACCGACAATTGCACGAAGGCGCCGGTTTCGGGGGGATCTTCCCACGGCGCCGTCTGTTCGCAGGCGCGCAGGCGAACGATCGCGCGGCCGACACGCGCGGTATCGCCCGGCTTCATCGTCAGATCCTGCACCAGCCCGTTGCGCTTGTTGAGCAGGCCCACCACTGCAACGCGTTCGGCCATCGGGGTCGCGCCTTCGATCCCGCCGACTTCCTGCGGCACGGTTTCGGACTTGGCGATCTGCGGGATGTTGCTCGTCGTCTTGGTCTGGTTGCCGCGATCGCAGCCGGCCAGCGTCGTCGCCGCGAGCAGCGCGATCAGCGCGGAACGGAAAAGCGGCGTCGCCACGGCGCTCAGTCGGCGCCGGGCCGCCAGGCCTCGTAATCGCCAGTCGCGGCGGCGCGATGCCCGCCGCGTTCGAGCGCGCCGGCGGGGCGATAGGCACCCAGGCTGCCGGTCAGATTTGCAGTCGGCTCGGCGAGCCAGGGGCGTGGCGCGGGCAGCACGTCGGACGGCAGTTCGTCGAAGGTGCCGTGCAGCCAGCCGTGCCATTCGGGCGGCACGCGGCTCGCGTCGTTCGATCCCTTGTAGAGCACCCAGCGGCGCTTGCCGTCGCGCGACCGGAAATAGCGGTTGCCAAGGCCGTCCTCGCCTACCTGCTCGCCATTTTTCCAGCTGCTCAGCAGCGTGCCGACGGTCGCGCCGTCCCACCAGGTGAAAATCTTGCCCAAGATGCTCATGGCGGTGGCGTTTACAGGCAAGCGTGCGGGCTTCGCAAGCGGTCTTTGGCGAAAAGCGGCGCCATTAGCGCCTGCCCCGCCCCTACTTTGCGTCCTGCCACGTCACCTTCGCGCTTTCATCGATCCCCAGCTTCGCCGCGGTACCGCCCGCCAGCTCGAGCACCGCCGCCACTTCGCCGCCGCTGACGACGGGATCGAGCGATTCGGGGATGGCGTTTTCGGCGATCCGGTCGATGCTGCCGTCGGCGCGCACGAAGATCATGTCGAGCGGGATCAGCGTGTCCTTCATCCAGAAATTGGCGATCTTCGGCTTGGCGAACGGAAACAGCATGCCGCCATCGGCGGGCAGCGACGTGCGGAACATCAGCCCCTTTTCCTGTTCGGCCTCGGTTCGCGCGACCTCGACGCGAAAGCGGTGGGTGGTGCCCGCCATCGCGATGATCAGCGGCACCGTCGCCTCGGCGCCGGCTTCGGCCTCGGCGCCCTTGTCGCAGCCCGCGACGGGTAGCGCGAGCGCCAGGATGAGGGCGGTCAGCATGGCTCGCATCGGCATCTCCTTGTCGACTTTCTGGTCGCCTTCTTGTCGCCGGTCTCGGGGTACCGGACGTTCAGCGCCGCTGCCTAATCGAGCGCCACCTCGGCGTCCAGCGCGGCCAGCGCCGCCGCGTCCCCCGGCGGGACAGCGAGGATGCGCCGCGCGAGCGCCGGCGAATGGCCGGCGCGCGCGAAGGCGGCCATCTGGCGCTCGCGCTGCGCGGGATCGTCGAGCGGCTGGCGCGCGAACGGACCGAAGCGGCGGCGACGCGCAAATCCGAGGGCTGAAGCCATCGCCGCGCCCTCGGCGGCGTCGATCGCCTCGCCCGCATCCGCTTCGTCGATGCCGTCGACGAAAAGCTGCGCGCGCACGCGCCGCGCGCCCAGCCCGCGCCGCGTCATCGCGGCGCCGCGCATCGCGGCGTATTGCCGGTCATCAAGGTAGCGCAGCCGCTCCATACGGTCGGCGATCGCGTCGCAAGCGGCACGCGGATCGGCCGCATCGGTCCATTCGGCCTCGCGCTGCTTGCGCCCCAGATAGCGCAGCAATTTCGCCCGGCTGGTGGCGAATCGCGCCACATAGGCGAGCGCCAATTCGTCGAGTCGCGATGCGTCGAGCGGCTTTTTGCTTCGGTCGGAAGGAGTGCGGCGGTTGGCCATATGCCATGTTTATGCCACAGTCGGGTCCGATTGAGAACGATCAGAGCCCCTATGCCCGGCGGAAAGCCCGGAAAAATGGGCGATTATGTTCAAACAGTCAGGGATCGCGCACGCTCATCATGGCACCGGAAGATGACATGCTTGTTGCCGCATCCCCCGTTTCCCGGGATTCGACACCCCTTATGACCGAAAATTCCGCTCCTGCGGTGGAGGCGCTTGTCCCCACCCCGACCGAATGCGCCCAGCCGCGCCGCTTTTCGAACTTCGCCACCGTCGGCGAAGCGCTCGACTATGCCGCCGCGGGTACGCGCGGGCTCAATTTTCACGATCCGCGCGGGCGCCTGATCCGCCCCTATCCCTATAGCGAGCTCAAGGCCGATGCGCTCGAGGCTGCCTATCGCCTCGTGGCGGCGGGGGTACAGCCCGGCGACCGCATCGCGCTGGTCGCCGAAACCGGCGCCGAATTTGCCGCGCTGTTCTTCGGCACCATCTATGCCGGCGCCTGGCCGGTGCCGCTGCCGCTGCCGACCAGCTTCGGCGGGCGCGATTCCTATGTCGGACAGCTTGTCGTCCAGCTCACGAGCTGCGACCCCAAGATGCTGTTCTTCCCGCCGGAAATCGCCGCCATGGCGACCGAAGCCGCCGAACAGCGCGGCGTCCAGCCGATGGACTGGAGCGAATTTGCGGCGCGCCCGGCCCCCGTCGCGGACCTGCCGGAACAGAAGCCCGACGAAACCTGCTATCTGCAATATAGCAGTGGCTCGACGCGCTTCCCGCACGGGGTCGCCGTCACCCATGCGGCACTGCTCAACAATCTCGCGGCGCACGCGCACGGAATGGAATTGCGGGACAGCGACCGCTGCATTTCGTGGCTGCCCTGGTATCACGACATGGGGCTCGTCGGCTGCTTCCTGTCGCCGGTCGCGAACCAGGTCTCGGTCGACTATCTGAAGACCGAGGATTTCGCCCGCCGTCCGCTCGCCTGGCTCGATCTCATCAGCCGGAACAGCGGCACGACGCTCAGCTATTCGCCGACCTTCGGCTACGACATCTGCGCGCGCCGTATTTCCAGTCAGACGCATGTCGCCGACCGCTTCGACCTGTCGCGTTGGCGCGTCGCCGGCAACGGCGCCGACATGATCCGCCCCGACGTGATGCAAAGCTTCGTCGACGCCTTCGCCGACGCGGGTTTCAAGGCGAGCGCTTTTCTGCCGAGCTACGGCCTCGCCGAAGCGACGCTGGCGGTCAGCATCATGCCGCCGGGCGAGGGGATCGTCGTCGAACTGGTCGAGGAAACCGAATTGTCGGGGGCCAGCGGCGACGCCGGACGTCCGACCCGCTACCGCGCGATCGTCAATTGCGGCCGCGCGGTGCGCGACATGACGATCGAGGTTCGCGACGAGGACGGCAATATCCTTCCCGACCAGACCGTCGGCAAGGTGTGGTGCACCGGCCCGTCGCTGATGACCGGCTATTATCGCGATCCCGAATCGACCGCCGCCTGCATGAAGGACGGCTGGCTCGATACCGGCGATATGGGTTATCTGTCAGATGGTTACATCTATATCGTCGGCCGCGCCAAGGACATGATCATCATCAACGGCAAGAATCACTGGCCGCAGGATATCGAATGGGCGGTCGAACAATTGCCGGGCTTTAAGTCGGGCGACATCGCCGCCTTCGCGATCACCACGCCGGGCGGTGAAGAGACGCCGGCGGTGCTCGTCCAATGCCGCACCAGTGACGAAAAGGAACGCGCGGCGCTGCACGAAACGATCCGCGACCGGGTCCGCGCGATCACCGGCATGAACTGCCTCGTCGAGCTGATCCCGCCGCGCACGCTGCCGCGAACCAGCTCGGGCAAGCTCAGCCGCTCGAAGGCGCGCGCGCAATATCTGGCGGGCGAGATCCAGCCCTTCCGGATCGCCGCCTGAGCCGAACGGTGCGCAGCGCCAATTCTGTTCCGCGTCGGTACAGAAAATGCGACGAAGCGAAGCTCGCGGTTACTTTCGGGTAACCCGCTTTCGCTATGCAAGGGGCGTGAAAAGCCTGTTTAGCGACCAGATTTCGGACGATGATCTTCCGCTGCGCACCCTGTTGGGCCTGACCCGGCAGGACGAAGCGGTCGGCGACCTGCGCCAGCTCCAGATCGCGCCGCTGCGCGGCCGGGGCGCACTGCGCCTCCTTCTCAACGGGGGTATGGCGCTGGTCGCGGGGTTCACCATGATGATGGAAACGGCGTGGCCGGTCGTCGTCGGGTGGCTCCTCGTCACGCTCGCCTTTTCGATATGGTCGTTCCGCACCTTCGACAGGTTGCCGCTCGACGATCCCAAATTCGCGACCGCGGCAGAGTTTCGCCTTTGTCATCGCCATGCGCTGTATTCGGCGCTGCTCTGGGGCGGCGCCTTCTGGTTGCAGGGTCTGACGCCCACGCTCGACCACGTCCTTTCGCTGTGGACGATCGCGCTGCTGCTGATGCTCGCGCTGACGATGGTCGCGCACAGCATGCCGCTGACCTGCATTCTCTATATCGCGCCCGTCACGCTTTCGGCCTCGCTCGCGACCGCGGCGGCAGGCGCGCCGCAGCTGACCGGCGTGACGATGGTTGCGGGGCTGCTCCTCGCCACCTTCTGCCTTCGCTTTGCGCAGACGCACATCCGTATCCGCCGGGCCGAAACGGTGCTGCACGAAAAGTCCGAGACGGTCAGCCTGCTGCTGCGCGAGTTCGAGGACACCTCGGCCGACTGGCTGTGGCAGACCGACAATTCGCGCCGGCTGGTCCATGTATCGCCGCGCCTTGCCTATGCGCTCGGCGGCAGCGCCGAGGCACTCGAAGGCATTCCGCTGCTTCGGGCGCTGTCGGGCGACGCATGGGAAAGCGCGACCTTTCCCAAGGCGCTGCACGACATGGCCGAACGGATGAAGCGGCGCGAAAGTTTTTCAAACCTGATCGTCCCCGTGACGATCGCCGGCAAGCGCCGCTGGTGGGAATTGTCGGCATCGCCGCGCCTCGACGAGAGCGGCAAGTTCCTCGGCTTCCGCGGCGTCGGATCAGACGTCACTGAACAACATGCCACCGCCGAACAGATTGCCAAGATGGCGCGCTTCGACAATCTGACAGGCCTGCCCAACCGGCTGAGCCTGCACGAAGACCTGGCGCGCGCACTGACCCACGCGCTCGAGGCGAAATCACGCTGTGCAATGATGATGATCGACCTCGATCGCTTCAAGGCGGTGAACGATACGCTCGGCCATCCGGTCGGCGACAAATTGCTCGCGCAGGTCGCCGCGCGGCTCAAGAGCATGATGGAACAGGGCATGACCTGCGGCCGCCTGGGCGGCGACGAATTCGCGGTCGTGCTTCACAATATCGTCTCGTCCAAGGAGATCGAGGATCTGGCGCGGCGGATAATCGCGACGATCAGCCGGCCCTATGTGGTCGACAATCACCAGCTCTTCGTCGGCGCCAGCGTCGGCTATGCGATCGGGCCGCAGGACGGCAATACGGTCGAAACGCTGACCCGCAACGCCGACCTTGCACTCTACAAGTCGAAGGACAAGGGCGGCAATGTCGTCGCCGCCTATGTCGCCTCGCTTCACGCCCAGGCCGAAGAACGGCGCGTGATGGAGCAGGAATTGCGCGGCGCGCTCGATCGCAAGGAGTTCGAGCTCTACTACCAGCCCGTCGTCACCGCCGAGGACGGCACGCTCAACGGCTTTGAGGCCCTGATCCGCTGGACCAACCAGAAACTCGGCAGCGTATCGCCCGGCCGCTTCATTCCGCTGGCCGAGGACAGCCGCCTGATCGGCCCGATCGGCGAATGGGTGCTGCGCACCGCCTGCGCCGAAGCGATGCGCTGGCCGTCGAATCTGAAGATCGCGATCAACGTGTCGGCCGAACAGCTCACCGATCCCAATTTCGCCTCGGTTGTCGTCTCCGCGCTCGCGCAGAGCGGCCTGCCTCCACAGCGGCTCGAGATCGAAGTGACCGAAAGCGTCTTTTTGCGCGACGGCGGCGGCGCAGCGCAGCTGCTCGACCAACTCATCGGCCTCGGCGTCCGGCTGTCGCTCGACGATTTCGGCACCGGCTATTCGTCGCTCGGCTATCTGCGCAAGACGCAATTCTCGACCATCAAGGTCGACCGCAGCTTCGTCGTCGGCGCCGCAAAGGGCAGCATCGAATCGATCGCGATCATCCGCGCCGTCGTCGCGCTCGCCGACAGCCTCGGCATGTCTACGACCGCAGAAGGCGCCGAAACCGAAGTCGAGGTCGACACGCTACGCACGCTCGGGTGCAGCAATATCCAAGGCTATTATTATGGCCGTCCGATGCCGGCAACTGACGTGCTGACGCTGTTCCGGCCGCCCGAATCGATCGCGACCGCGGCGGCCTGACCGCCCTCGGTTCACCGCTTCCGCATCGGTCCGCCGCGGCGCCGAAACGCCCGTTCGGCGACGAAGCGAAGAGCCTGAGCGACGAATTGCACGGCTTAACAAAAGGTTCCCCCACCCACCGCACCAACGGCGCAACTCACCGCTAGACGGGTGGTGGTTGCGAAAGCCTGTGGCAGAGACGCTGCAACGCTTGAAGACAAGCCAATGGGGGGTCGCCTTTCATGCTTCATCGCCGCTTTCTGGGTGCATTTGCGCTGTGTGCTTCGCTGCTCGTCAGCCTTCCTGCCGCCGCGCAGAGCTATCTCCAGTGCGTCCCCTTCGCCCGTTCGGAATCGGGTGTCGAAATCCGCGGCAATGCCAAGACCTGGTGGTCGCAGGCGGCCGGTGAATATAAGCGTGGCCACGAACCCCGGAAGGGTGCCGTCATGGCATTCGCCGCGACCCGCGGCATGCCGCTGGGCCATGTCGCCGTCGTGAAAAAGGTCATCAGCGACCGCGAAATCCTGATCGACCATGCCAATTGGTCGCCGATCAACGGCCGCCGCGGCCAGATCGAGCGCAACGTCCGCGTCGTCGACGTCAGCGACGCTGGCGACTGGAGCGCGGTGCGCGTCTGGTATGCGCCGATCGGCGATCTCGGCCTGCGCGCCAACCCGGTGCAGGGCTTCATCTATCCCGACAGCGACAGCGCGCCCGACAGCTCGACCTTCGACGCACCGGTGTGGGCGAGCAACAATTGGAAGCCGGGCAACGGCCTCGACGTCGTCGCCGCTTCGCTGCGCTGAGTTGAACTGAGCAAAGTCTAACCGCTAATCGTCATTGCAAGCGCAGCGAAGCAATCTCCAGATCGACAGCCGGAGATTGCTTCGCTGCGCTTGCAATGGCGAAAGGCCGTTCAGTCGTCCGACGCGTCGTCGCTCTCGGCCCCGGCATCTTCGAACCAGGCTTCGACCGGGCCCGACAGCTTGATCGTCATCGGCTGGCCGAAACGATCCTTCGACTTGCCCGCCGCGACGCGGATCCAGCCTTCCGAGATCGAATATTCCTCGACGTCGGTACGTTCCTGGCCCTTGAACCGGATGCCGATGCCGCGTTGCAGCACCTCCATGTCGAAATGGGGCGAGCGGGGGTTGGTCGACAGGCGGTCGGGGGGCGTATCGGTCATCTGAAATCTCCGTTTTCTGGCCGCTGCCGCTAGGCGAGCCAGCCTCGCAAATCAAGCGCCGCGGCGCCCTGCCATGCCGCCGCGCCTTGCGTGCCATAGCGGAACAGAAGCGCTACCCCGCGCCGCGCGCGCAACGTCCCGTCGCGAAATAGAGGGTTAATGCCCGATATTTCCGGAACCGGCCGAATGGCGCGCATTTGCGTGGCCCAAGCGGCAACAGGCGCGCCGAAATCCGAATTAACCATAGGAAAAGACGAAACTTTTTTCGGGGAGGCGGCGTCTTCTGGACAGGGACCAGATCCACGCGTGAAGGAGAACGTCCATGGTTTCGACGCGTCTTGATCGTCGCATTTCCTTGCTCATCGCCCTGCCCGTCTGTCTGGCGCTCGGCGCCTGCGAATCGTCGGGAAGCTACCGCGTCGGCGCGGTCGGCCCGGCCGGACCGACCGGCGCTGCCGGCCCGCAAGGCCCCGAAGGGCCCGCCGGACCGCAAGGCCCCGCTGGCCCCGCCGGCCCCGCGGGCGGCGCGCTCGGCCTTGGGGATGCGGGCGCGCTGGCTGTCGGCGGTCTGGTCGGGCCGGGCGGTATCGCGGGCACCGGCCTGCTTGCCAACACCGGCGACCCTGCGAACGTCAATCCGGTGATCGGCGGCGTGCTCGTCAAATCGGGCGGCCTCGTCAATGTCGTCGCCGACAAGACGTTGCTCCTCGCCAATGCGGTCGACAGCAAATTGCCCGGCGGCACCAACCTCGTCGGCACGGTCGTCGGCGTGGTCAAGAGCACCGGCGTCGCGCTCGTCCAGACGGGCAACGGCCAGCAATATCTGCTCGACGGCCTTGCCGCCGCGCCCGGCGAACTTGTCACCGCGACGATCGGCAAAGCCACCGCGATCGGGTCGCCCGACGCCTCGCCGCTGATCGGGGCGAGCATCCTGTCGCCCGGCCAGACCAACGGATCGCTGCTGACCGTCGGGGTCGGGTCGAACGGCAACCTCGTGACGCTGCAACCCGGCGGCAGCGGCAATCTGCTCGGAGGTCTTGGCGGCGCGGTGCCGGGGACCGGCACACCGGGCAGCGGGGCGGGCAATCTGGTCGGCACGCTGACCAGCACGGTCGGCACCACCGTCGGCGGCGTAGTCGGTCAGGCAGGCGGTCAGGCCGGGGGTTCAGGCACCGAAAAAGGCGGTCTGGTCTCGGGCGTCACCCAGGGTGTCGGCGGCCTCCTCGGCGGGTTGAAGCCGCCGCGCGGGGATTGATCGCGATCATGCGCAGCCCGAACCGGTGCGGCGCCGCGGCGTTGGCAGCAGCGATGCTCCTGCCCGCCGCGGCGTCCGCCGCCCAATCGTCGACCACCCCGCTCGAACCGGGGCGCCCGCCGCTGTCCCCGACCAGCGACCGGCCTTTCCCGCTTCCCGATCCCCAGATCGCAGCGCCGTCGCCGGCACGCACGGCGCCGCAGGGGCGCCCCGACATCGCGATCCGCAAAGTCCGCTTCATCGGGGCAGGCGTTCCCGCCAATGTCGCCAAGGCAGCCGAGCGCTATATCGGCCGCCCCGCCTCGACCGAAAATCTGAAGCGCCTCGCCGCCGCGATGACGCGCGCCTACAACCGGTCGAGCGTCGCGCTGTTCACGCTCGTCATCCCCGAACAGGATTTTGCGGACGGCGTCGTCACCGTCGCCTCGGCCGAGGGGCATATAAGCCGCGTGACGATCAGCGGCGATGCGAAGGGCGGCCCCGCCCCGCTAATCGCGCGCATGGCCGCACCGCTGCCGGGGCAAGCCCCATTGCCGCGCGCCCGGTTCGAACGCGCGCTCGGCACTATCGCCGACATTCCGGGCACCAAGGTCACCCCGACGCTGGCGCTCGGCGACAGCCCCGGCGCGGTGGCGCTCGATCTGGCGGTCGACGCCAGCCGCCCGACGCTCGGCGTCGGCTTCACGACGCGGTCGAGCCCCTATGTCCGCGACGGCATCGTCGAGGCGACCGCGCGCGGCTACAGCCTCCTGCGCAGCGGCGACGAGAGCCAGCTCGGCGGCGCGGCGGCGGTCGATTTCAAATCGCTGCTCTATATCACCGCGCGCCATTCGACGCCGCTGGGCGCCGCGGGCACGCGCGCCGAGCTGTCGGTCGCGGCGCTGCGCACCCGGCCGCGTGCGCTCGCCATCGACGGCAAGGCGTGGAGCGGCGGGCTGGCGGTCACCCACCCGCTGATCCGCAGCACGCGGCGCACGCTCACCCTGTCGGGGCGGCTCGACTATCTCGATTCGCGCAACGCCCTGTTCGGCACCACTCTCGCGGCGGAGAAAAGCTGGACCGCGAGCGGCGCGCTGGCCTTTCGCCTGACCGAGGACCGCAGCGTCGTCGGCGCCCGCCTCGGCGTCTCGCGCGGCCTCGACATTGCGGGCGCGCACGTCGATCCGGCGGTGGGGGAAGCGGGGTTCCTCCATGCCGACGCAGCGGTCGAGGCGAATCAGGCGATCGGCAAGCGCGTCGTGCTGCGCGCGGCCGCCACCGGACGCTGGACGCGCGACCGCCTGCCGGCGGCACAGCGCTTCAGCGTCGGCGGCGCCAGCTTCGGGCGCGCCTTCGACGACGGGCTGGTTAGCGGCGACCGCGGCTATGCAGGCTTCGGAGAATTGGCGCTGCGCCCGCTGGCGAAGGGCGCGCTGGCGAAGAGCGAGGTCTATGCCTTCGCCGACTATGCCGATGTGACGCTGCTCGCGCGCCCCACGACATCGCGCAGCCGGTTCGATCTGGGAAGCTGGGGGGGCGGGGTGCGCCTGTCCTACCGCGACAATGCGACGATCGGGGTCGAGTTCGCCGATGCGTGGAACCAGCCCACCCCCGGCTTCGATCAGGGTTGGCGCGTCGCGCTCGCCTGGAAAGTGTCGATCCGCCCCTGACCGGCGCTCTCAGGCCGTGCGGCGCCCACGCTCGCGGGGTGGCGGCGCCTCGGCCTTGAACAGCGTTTCGGCCACCGGGTAAAGCTCGCTTTCCTCGCGCGCGATCCGGTCGCCCAGCGCGGTGAGAATCGCGCGCGTTTCGCCGCAGAAGCCCGGCCAGTCGGCCTCGACGCGCAATTGGGTCCAATAGCTGTCATAGGCCTCGAACGCCTCGGCGATATGGCCCATCTCGTCGACGAAGCGCGCGGCAAGTTCGGCAAGCACCGGCTCGCTCTTCGCCTGCAACCGCGGATATAGCGCCCAATCCTCGCACTTCAGATGGCGCACCAGCGTGTCGCGAAACATGCCGCGCACCGCGGCCAGCTCGGTCGGCCGCGGCGGGCGCCGCGCTGCAACAAATTCGATCATGAAACCCGACAGGGTGACGAGCGCCGCATGTTCGGCGCGCAATCGGCGCATTTCCTGCGTCAAAGGCATGAACCACCCTCCAGTCGAGCGGTCCCTCGCTTGTCTAAATAGCGCCGCATGCTGAAAAGAGCGTTAAGCACGCGCCGCCATGCGCCCACCGGGTCCGCCGCCGCGAGCGGCGCCGTCGGCGTCGGCGTCGGCACCGACTGGACTTGCCCACAGCGACCGCCCATGCTGGCGCGAAACGGGATGGAGATCGGGTGATGACGGATCTGGTATTGCGCGCCGACGAAGGCGGGATCGCGACGCTGACGCTCAATCGAGCCGACAAGCGCAATGCGCTGAACCTCGCGCTATGGGCTGAACTCGACGCGCATATTTCGAACCTCGCGGCCGCGGGCGATGCGATCGGAGCGGTCATTTTGCGCGCGAACGGGCCGGTTTTCTGCGCCGGCAACGACCTCAAGGAACGCGGGGTCGAAGCGCCGCGGCTGCATTATCAGGCGTCGATCGTCACCCGCCTCGCCGAGCTGCCGCAACCGGTGATCGTCGCGGTGCAGGGCGGCTGCTTTACCGGCGGGCTCGAACTGGCGCTGGCCGGCGACATCATCATCGCGGCGGAAAGCGCGCATTTCGCCGATACGCACGGCAAGTTCGGGCTGGTCCCCATCTGGGGGATGAGCCAGCGCCTGCCGCGCCGCGTGGGCGAATGGAAGGCGCGGGAGATGAGCTTCACCGGGCTGCCGGTCGACGGGCACGAGGCGGCCCGCATCGGCCTCGCCAATCATTGCGTCGCCGACGAGCGGCTCGACCTTGTCGCCCGCACCCTCGCCGAAGCCATCGCCGCCCAGTCGCGCCACAGCGTCCTCGCCTACAAGCGGCTGTACCGCGAACAAGCCGACCTTCCCCTCGCCGCCGGCCTCGCGCACGAAGTGTTCAACAGCGCCGGCGTTGCGCCGGACGTCGCCGAAAGGGTGGCGCGGCAGTTCTGACGGTCGCGGGGTGGCAGTTTGGGGTGGGAGCGGACGTTAGTTTATGAGATACAGCACGATTGAAACGGGTACGCTAATCAGGACCGAAATGCTTAAAATTGCGACGATCCAAGCTGCCGCGCGGCCATGGCGGTCGTCCACATGCTCAATGGCCGTTTGCGCAAGATCTACGATCAAGATTTCCATATCGACATTACCGGGGCCAAACATGTCTGCAATCGGTCGTCAGGCGCCGCTCCGAAGCCAAGGCGTCGTTGCAGTAATCTCCGCCAGCGCGGCGCCTTCTGTGCCGAACATACCGGATTGATATCCGGACGACCAGTAGGTCCCGGCGATCTGATCGAACGCTTCAAAAACCTCTTCATACTCGAAAAAGCCATCCGTCCGCTTGTAGACGCGCACCTTCCTCTCGCCGTTCGGACTGATCATTTCGTGAATTAGGTCCATGCGGCCCCTCTTCGCATTGGGGTGTAAGTTCCGCAATCGGTCGCTTCCGGTCGTGCTTTCCATTTCGGCGACGAACGGCTGAAATGGGGTGGATGCTGTTGAAAAAGTCCGAAGGGGGTTTTGACGGGCAACATCGGAATCGGCCTAGTGCATTGTGAGCATCAATCATTCGCGAGCCCGAGCAGCCGTGAATCATTCTTGCTGAGAATCGATGTGCGCGTCGCCGCGGCCGACTTTTTCAACAGAATCGGGTGGTGGGTTCAAGGGGTCGTCGCAACACTTCATTCTTTGAGGAGAAGGAGTGTTGGGATGAAGCAGCGTCAGCGGATTTATTACTCGGCGGCACAGCGATCCGAGATTTGGGACTGGTGGCAGCGCGGGGAGTCGATGAGTTCGATCGGGCGGCGGTTTGATCGGCAGTCGTCGTCGATTTTCTCGGTGCTGTCGCCGTCGGGCGGCATTCGTCCGTCGGAGCGCAAGCGGTCGGAGCGATCGCTCAGCCTGAGCGAGCGCGAGGAGATATCAAGAGGCCTTGTCGCCGGCCGCTCGCTCCGAACGATCGCAGCCGAGCTTGGTCGGGCGCCTTCGACGATCAGTCGGGAGGTCGGGCGGGGTGGCGGTCGCGATCGGTATCGCGGGACCGTTTCGGATCAGGCGGCGTGGGACCGCGCGCTGCGGCCCAAGCGGTGCAAGCTGGCTTGCTATCCCGCCTTGCGCCGAACAGTATCGCGCAAGCTGCGCCGCAGTTGGTCACCCGAGCAGATCGCTGGCTGGCTAAAGCGCGGCTTTCCCGACGGAGAGCAGCACCGCGTGTCACACGAGACGATCTACAAAAGCCTGTTCATCCAGGCGCGCGACGTCCTGAAGAAGCAGTTGCTCGAGCATCTGCGGGCGAAGCGCACGATCCGCCGCTCGCGACACGCCAGCTTGAAGCGCGACGGGCTTGGCCAAATCAAGGATGCGATATCGATCAGCGAGCGCCCCGCTTCGGTCGAGGACCGCGCCGTGCCCGGACATTGGGAGGGCGATCTCATCTCGGGCGCGCGAAACAGCCATATCGTGACGCTGGTCGAACGCCAGTCGCGCTATGTGATCCTGGCCAAGGTGGCGAACAAGGATGCCGCCAGCGTCGTCACGGCCCTGATCAAACAGGCGCGCAAACTGCCTCGCGAGCTCTATCAGTCGCTGACCTGGGACCGCGGCAAGGAGCTTGCCGATCACCGCGGCGCTTCACCTTGGCTACCGAGGTCGAAGTCTATTTTTGCGATCCCCAAAGCCCGTGGCAGCGCGGCACCAACGAAAACACCAATCGCCTGCTGCGCCAGTACCTGCCCAAGGGAACCGATCTCTCCTTGCACAGCCAGGCCAAACTCAGCGCCATCGCTCGCCAGCTCAACGAGCGACCAAGAAAAACCTTGATGTACCAGACACCAGCTGAAATGTTCGCCGAGCGTGTTGCGGCGACCCGTTGAACCCACCGTGGAAAGCTGACATTGATATATCATACGTTTTAGGCAGCACCCACAATGCTGTCTGGCGCAATGATTGCCTCAGCAATATCCCTAAACACCACCATCTTATATTGCTCTCGGAATCTGTAATTTAGCTTCCAGAAATCATGAATCTCTTCGCGGAAGTCGACGCCGCACTGAAAAATGAACGAGCTGAGCGGCCCCATTCCAAAAACATCGTCGACCGGGTCTACCCGCTCATCGCGTGAGATGTTTTTGAGGGCCTCCCATGCCATAGAGGGTTGCGCGAATATCAGTCCATCGAGCAAATCTGTATACTCAACCTCAATGGGCTCTCCTTGAGCGACCGTGAGGTTTGCAAGTCTCTCGGCTATCCACGCTTCCGCGATTGCCTCGGTATCTGGACATTCTGTCATCCGCATAGCGTAGCGGAAGCTGCAATGTCCGCAATCGGTCGATGCTGTTGAAAAATTCCGAAAGGGGTTTTGGCGGGCAATATTGGAATCAAGTTATTTACCTATGCGCATCGATCGTTCGCGCAGCCGGGACTTCATGAATCATTATTACTAAAATTCGACGGGCGCCGTGCGGCGGCCAACTTTTCAACAGTATCGGTCGTTTCCAGACATCCCCGCCCCCGAAAATTGACAACCGCTCTGCTGCCCGACAAAGCGCCGGCATGACCCTTGCCATACGCTCCGCCACCCGCGCCGACCTGCCGTTGATCGCCGACTTGATTCGCGCGCTCGCCGACTATGAAAAGCTAGCCCACGAAGTCCGCTTCGACGACGCCACACTCGGTGCCAAGCTGTTCGGCGAACGCCCTTATGCCGAAGTAGTGATCGGCGAGGTCGATGGCGTGGCGCAAGGTTTCGCGCTCTTCTTCCACAATTTTTCGACCTTCGAGGGCAAGCCGGGCATCTATCTCGAAGATTTGTTCGTCCGTCCCGAAGCGCGCGGCGCCGGACTCGGCAAGGCGCTGCTCGCGCATCTGGCGCAGCTTTGCGTGGAGCGCGACTGCGCGCGTCTCGAATGGTCGGTGCTCGATTGGAACGCCCCCGCCATCGGCTTCTACCATAGCCTCGGCGCGCGGATGATGGACGAATGGACGGTGATGCGCGTCGATGGCGACGCGCTTCCCGCCCTCGCCCGCGCTGCGCCGTCAGCTGCCTGACGCACCGGGGCGGCGGCGCCGCTCCATCGGCCAGCTCGGCATGTGCGCGTCGGACAGGCGCTTCGCCTCGCCCGGCGCAATCCCCAATTCGGTCAGCGCGCGCTCCAGCGCCGCCGCAGCCGGAACCGCGATATCGGGCTGCACCCCTGCGCCTTCCCAATCCTTGCCCGTCGCCGGATCATAGGTCCGCCCGACCGGGATAAAGGCGGTAAAACCACCGCCCAGTTCTTCGCCGCGCCCGAAATGATTGGCGCCGCCGGTCGGCGCGCCGATCAGCACCCCGCGCCCGCTCGCCTTCATCGCCAGCGCGAAATGTTCGGCCGCCGACGCGCTCGCGCCAGACGTCAGCACATAGACTTTCGCCTGCGTCAGCCGCGGGTCGCCGTTCGGCATCGCCCAATGTTCGCGCGTCACCATGGCCGGGTCGCCTACGACCGGCCGCATCGAGGAAATGCCGTCAATCGGCGAGCCGCCTTCGGCGTCGACCGATGCGCGCGTTGCCATCGCGACGAGCCGCGTCGGCTTGGCGAACAGCCAGGGAAAGATGACGTCCATCTGCTCGATCCCGCCGCCATTGTGCGACCTTATGTCGAAGATGATCGCCTTGGCGTCGGCGTGATCGGCCATGAACTGCGCCGCCGCCTGCGTGACCGCCGCGTCGTCCGGAAAGACGTTGAAGCGGATGAAGGCGATGCCCGGCGCGATCCAGCCGGGCTGTTCGATCGCGGGCTTTTGCGGGCGCGGCGCGGCGGGCGTTCCGGGCGCCGCATCCGCGCCCTCGGGCGGCTTCACGCGCAGATGCCCGTCGGGCGACACGCCCTGCACCGCCGCGCCCAGCGCCTCGGCGAGCGCCGCGCCGGTCAGGGGGGCATAGCGCCCCGCCGCAATCCCGGCGCGCAGGGCAGCGGCGTAACGCTTGCCGATATCGGGATAGACATAATTGGCTTGGAGCTGCGCGGCATAATGTTCGGCGACGACGTCGGACGGCACCGCCGCACCGGCATCGGCCGCCATCGCGGCGGGTATAGGCAGCATTAGTGCCGCGGGGCTCGCCGCGAGCAACAGCAGGGACAGGGGAAAACGGCCAGGCATCATATCGGTCTCCATCGAAAGGATATTCGGCGCGACCGGTCCCCGTCCGGCGCCGCGCCGTCCGACGAAGCTGTATCATATCTGCAATACAGATCAACTACAATTGTAGTCGATGGATGATCAGGCGCGTTTGCGCCCCACCCAGATCAGCACGACGCCCAGCACCGCCAGGACTGCGCCGTTGCGCGTCCACACGATGTCGCCCAGCATGAAACTGCTCGCGGGCCAGCGCACGATGTCGAGTCCCTGCAATATCCACAGCAAGCCCATCAGCACCATCGCGACCCCGACGATCGCCGCCAATCCTCTAACGATCTGCATGTCAGCCTCCCCTTTTTCTTGCAGGGAAGCTGACACAAAGCCGCGCCGCTGTCACGCGCGGCGCTGAAGCCCGATCAGCGGCCGCAGCCAGTCGATCCGCCGTCCGCCGAGATAAAAGGCCCAGCATCCCGCGACCGTCGCCGCGACGAGGATCAGGAAGGCCGGCAACGCCGCGACCTGCCCCTGCAACAGCCACCAGCCGACGACGACGATGATCGTCTGATGGATGATGTAAAAGGGGAACACCGCCTCGGCGAGCATGGCGCGCCTTGGATGGTCGCGGTTCGCAAAGCGGTCGGCAATCCCGACCAGCGCGACGATCGTCGCCCAGCCCTGCACCAGTCGCACGACCATGAAGATCGTCACGATTCCCGCCGGGGCCGGGCCTTCGTCCGGCGTGCTCCACATCGCCCAGGCGATATAGCCATAGGCGGCGACCGCGAGCAGCGCCGCCGCCGGCCAGCAGCGCGCGACGCTTTCGAAAAGCACCGGCCGCTCGCGAAGTAGCCAGCCGATAAAGAAGGGAACCAGGTAATGGAGATGGTTCGGCCCGTCGTCGACCAGCGCGTGCGTCTCGTGATAGCCAGGAAAGGCGAACAGGATGGCGAGCCATATAGCGAGCGGCGCAATCAGCAACCCCCAGCCGCCACACAACCGCGCCGCACCATCGGCGATCTTGGTCCGCGCCCGCTCGGGCACCAGCACAAGAGCCGCGACCGCGAGCAGCGTGTAAGCGAACAGATAGACGACGAACCACAGATGCTGCCACGTCGGCAGCACGATCCCGTCGAGCGTTCCGAAGCGGAAATAGTCGTGGACCCAGAAGTAGCCGAAACCATGCGCATAACCATGCTGGGTCGCCAACTCGATCCACGGCTGCACCGGAATGACGACGATGATCCCGAAGGCGAGCGGGATCAGCAGCCGTGCGCTACGCGACCGCAGGAATGCCCCCGCGCCGCCGAGCTTGGCGAACAGCGCGGCGCTGGCATAACCCGACACGAGGAAGAGCAGCGGCAATCGCCAACTGTTCGTCGCCATCATCGGGATTTGCACCCAGTCCATCGGATGCGGCGTTTTGACATGCCACCCCCAAGGCACGAAATACATCCCGATATGATAGAGGATGAGCAACGCGAACGCGCCGATGCGCAACCAGTCCATCCCATAATGCCGTGTCGTCACCATACCCAAATCTCCTTTGCCGGGCCCCGCCGCAGCCGCTAATCGGGATGGCGGCAGCCGGGCGACGGCGGCGGGACGAATTGCGGAGCCGATGTGACGGAGAAGGACGGGCGAGGGACGAGCGGCGGCGCGACCGGGACGAGCGGTTTCGGCCCGCGCGCGCTGACCTTGCTCGCCTTCGGGGCGCTGCTTGCCTACGGACTCATCCGTATCACCTCGAATGTCTATTCCTATCTTGCCGACCGCCGCGCGGCGGGCGTCGATGTGACCGCGGCGACCGCATGGACTTACGAAAGCACCAGTCTGCTCGCCTGGGCGTTGATGATGATCGTCTGCTGGTTCAGCGTCCGCACCGTCCGCCCACCGCGCTTCGGCTGGCGCACGGCGGTCGCGATCCATGCCGCGCTCGCCTTTCCTGTGTCGCTCGCGCATATCGCGCTGATGGTCGGCTTTCGCATGCTCGCGTGGCGGCTATCGGGCGGCACCTATCATTTTGAATCGCCCGACGGGACGCCGGTCTTTTATGAATTGCGCAAGGATCTGGCGACTTATGCCGAGCTGATCCTGCTCATGTTCCTGATGCAGTGGCTGATCGACCGTTACGCCATGCCGCCGGTCGCAATCGTCGCGCCGACGACGCTCGCGGTCGGCGACGGATCGGTAACGCACCACTTGCCGGTCGCCGAGATCGAGCATGTCACCGCAGCGGGCAATTATGTCGAGATCGCATGGCGTGGCCAGCGCCTGCTCCACCGCGCGACATTGAGCGCGATCGAAGCCGAACTGGCCCACGCGGGTTTCGTCCGCATCCACCGCGGACGCATCGTCCGCAAACAGGCGGTCCGGCGCGTCGTCACACATAAGAGCGGCGATTTCGAGGTCGAGATGGAAAGCGGCGAGATGCTCCGCGGCAGCCGGCGGTTTCGGGAGAAGCTGGAGGGCTGAAACGCCTTAATCGAGCACCCGCCACGCCAGCTCGGCGAACTCGCAAAGCAGCGGCCGCGTATCCCTGGGATCGATGATGTCCTCGACCCCGAATTTCTCAGCGGTGCGGAACGGCGAGCGGACGAGGTTGAGCCGTTCGCGGATCGCTTCCAGATGCGCCGCTGGATCCTCCGCCGCCTCGAGCTCGCTCTTGTACGCGACCTCGACCCCGCCCTCGATCGGCAGGCTGCCCCAGTCGCCCGAGGGCCACGCAAAGCGGTACTGGAAGCGCTCGGCGTTCGACATCGCGCTGCCCGCGATGCCATAGGCCCGCCGCACCACAACCGACGCCAGCGGCACGCTCGCGCGGTAGATTGCGTTCATCGCCTGCACGCCATAGCGGATCGTCCCCGTCCGCTCGGCCTCGCCGCCGATCATGAAGCCCGGATTGTCGACCAGATGGACGATCGGCAGCCGGAACTGGTCGGCGAGCTTCACGAAGCGCTCGGCCTTCTCGCTCGTCTTGGCGTCCCACGATCCGCCCAGATAGGTGGGATCGCTCGCCAGCACCGCGACCGGATAACCGTCCAATCGCGCAAATGCGGTGATCACCGCTCGCCCCCAACGCGCGCCCATTTCGAAGAAGCTGCCCTGGTCGAACACCGCTCCCGCGATGCGCCGCATCGAATAGACCTGCTTTGCCTCGCGCGGAACGACCGACAGCAGCGCCTCGTCGCGTCGGACGACCGGGTCGCTGCACGGCGTCCGCGTCGCGCGCTCATGGATCGACGACGGCAGGTAGGACAGGAACCAGCGCGCCCGCGCAAAGGCCTCGGCCTCGGACGCCACCTCGTCGTCGACGACGCCGTTGCGCGTATGGACGTCGACCCCGCCCAGCTCCTCGCGGTCGAGCGTGTCGCCGATCGCCGCGGCGACCGCGGGCCCCGCCGCGAATAATTGCGACAGCCCGCGTACCATCACGCTGTAGTGGCTCGCGACGACGCGCGCGGCACCCAGTCCTGCGGTCGGCCCCAGCGCCAGCGCGACGACCGGCACGGCATCGAGATTGGCGATGATCTCGTCCCAGCCGGGTACGTGCGGGATATAGGTATAGCCCATATCCTCCAGCGTCTTCACCGACCCGCCGCCGCCGGTGCCGTCGATCATGCGGATCAGCGGCAGGCGATATTCGTGCGCCATCGCCTCGCACTGGATGAACTTGCGGTGCAGCGCCGCATCGGCCGCGCCGCCGCGCACGGTGAAATCGTCGGCACTCGCGACCACCGGCCGCCCGTCGATATTGGCCCGCCCGAAGATGAAATTGGACGCGGCGAGGTCTTCAAGGGTGCCGTCGGGGCCATAAGCCCCCCGCCCCGCGATCTTGCCGATCTCGCGAAAGCTGCCCGGATCGACGATCGCGGCGAGCCGCGCGCGCGCGTCCATCTTGCCGCGGCTGTGCTGGCGCGCGACCTTCTCTTCGCCGCCCATCTTTTCGGCCATCGCGCGCCGCGCGGAAAGCTCGTCGACTTCCTTTTTCCAGCTCATGCCGATCAGGCTAGCTTACGTTGACGGAAACGTCATTCCGATTCTTCGCGCGCGCTGCTACCGTCGCGCGATGACCCGCCGCTTCGCCCTCGCGCTTGCCGCCGCGCTCGCTCTGACATCCCCTCTTTCCGCCGCAGCGGCGGCGCGCGCGATGCCCGGTTTTGCCGAACCCTACAAGACCGACGCTTTCCATCCCGACGACGATCCGATGACCGCCATCGACGCCGCGCTCGCTGCCGCCAGAGCAGCGGGCAAGCACGTGCTGCTCGTCATGGGGACGGGCACCTGCCACGACAGCGCGTGGCTCGCCAATCTGCTCGCGACAGATCGGTTCGCCCCGGTGCGGAGCCGCTATATCGTCGTGTTCGCCGATGTCGGGATGCCGCACGCCGGCCTCGTCCGGCATCCCGAGGTTCCGGCGCGCTTCCGCTTCAAGATCAAGGGCACCCCGACCGTCGCGATCCTCGACGGCGACGGCCGCGTGCTCAACCGCAAGGCGGCGCCCAGATGGCGCAACGCCGCGAGCCGCAGCGACGACGACATCTATAACGAACTTATGGGAGAGGAAAACTGATGGCGGATATGAACCTTGGCGGTCGCACCGCGCTCGTCACCGGGGCATCGCGGGGGATCGGACGCGGCATCGCGCTGGCGCTCGCCGGGGCGGGCGCCGACGTTGCGGTCAACTACACCCGCGACGCGGACGCCGCAGCCGAAACCGTCGCGGCGATCCAGGCGCTCGGCCGCAAGGCCAAGGCCTATCAGGCGTCGGTCACCGACGAGGCGGCGAGTGCCGCGATGGTCGCTGCGATCGAGGATGATTTCGGGCCGATGTCGATCCTCATCAACAATGCCGGCATCGCCAGCCGCGGCCGGACGGTCGCCGACACCGACGCCGCCGAGGTCGAAAAACTCCTTGCCGTCCACGCGGTCGGCGCGCACCGGCTGAGCCGCCTCGCGCTGCCGCAGCTTCGCCAGCATGCGCGCAGCGACGTGATCGTCATTTCCAGCGTCGCCACGCTCCAGCACAGCGCCAACAGCGCGCCCTACACCATGGCCAAGGTCGCGGGCGAAGCGCTCGCCCTCGCGCTTGCCAAGGAAGAACTGCGGAACGGCGTGCGCGTCAATATTGTCGCTCCGGGCCTGACGATCAGCGACATGGGCGAACGACTGGCGCAGGCGATCACGGGTAATCCGGACATTCACCATCTCGACGCCAAATTCCCCTTCGGCCGCGTGTCCGATCCCTCCGACGTCGCTGCGGCGGTGCTCTGGTTCGTCAGCGATGCCAACCCCTATTGCTCGGGTCAGAAACTCAACATCGACGGCGCGGGGCAGGCGACTTTCCGATAGGCCCTTCTCGTCATTGCGAGCGGCGGAGCCACGTGGCAATCGAGAGTAGTGCAAACCACCCTGGATTGCTTCGCTCCGTTCGCAATGACGACCTAATGCAGAGATCGACCGTATGAAATTCATCGCCGCCGCCGCGCTCGCGCTCACCCTCGCCGGCTGTACCACGGCGCAGTCGCGCGAACCGCGCGCAGCCGCCGAGAGTCCCGCCCCCGACGAACCGATGTTCACCCCCACCGAGGTCGAAAGCCGCGGTTCGGTGGAGGTCGGCGGCGTCGCCATCCCCTATCGCGCCGTCGCGGGCACGCTGATCGTCCACCCCAGGGGCTGGGACGACACCGTCGCCATCGAACGCAAGCGCAACAAGGATGCAGCCGCCGAGGTTCCGGCGTCCGAAGCCTCAATGTTCTACACCGCCTATTTCAAAGAGGGCGCGCCCGCCGAAACGCGGCCGATCACCTTTCTGTTCAACGGCGGGCCCGGATCGCCGACCTTGTGGCTCCACATGGGCGCCTATGGCCCCCAGCGCGTCGAAACCCCCGATCTTGCTCATGGCAGCGCGCCCTATCGCACAGTTCCCAACGAGCACAGCCTGCTCGACGTCTCCGACCTCGTCTTTATCGATGCCCCCGGCACCGGCTTCAGCCGCGTCGCCGGCAAGGACAAGGAAAAGGCATGGTTCGGCGTCGATCAGGATATCCACGCCTTCACGGTCTTCGTCCGCGATTTCCTGTCGAAATACGGCCGCTGGAAATCGCCCAAATATCTTTACGGCGAAAGCTATGGGACGATGCGCGCCGCCGGGATGACGCTGGCGCTGCAACGGCAGGACATCGACCTCAACGGCGTGATCCTGCTTTCGGACATTTTGAACTGGGATCTCGTTCCCGACGATCCGCAAGTCAATCCGGGGGTGGACCTTCCCTATATCGTCTCGCTGCCGACTTATGCCGCGACCGCCTGGTATCACAAGCGCGCGGGCGCGGGACGCGAGCTCGCGCCGTTTTTGAAAGAGGTCGAGGCCTTTGCGACCGGCGACTATGCGCTCGCGCTGCTCAAGGGCAATAACCTGCCCGATGCCGAACGACAGGCGATGGCGGCCAGGCTCCACGGATATACCGGCCTGCCGGTCGACTATCTGCTCAAGACCAATTTGCGCATCGAATATGGCGCGCTGCAAAAGGAGCTGCTCGCCGACAAGAGCGAAACCACCGGCACGCTCGACACCCGCTTCACCGGGGCAACGCTTGATCCCTTGAGCAAGACCGCATCCTACGATCCGCAGGGCAGCGCGATCGGCGCCGCCTACACCGCCGCGTTCAACGATTATGTCCGCGGCACCCTGGGCTATGGCGCAGGCAAGCATTATGAAGGCGGGCTCGATGTCTATGGCAGCTGGGATTACAAGCACCAGCCGCCCGGCGCCGGCCAGCCGCTGATCGCGCTCCCCAACGTCCTCCCCGACCTGGCGGTCGCGATGAAGCAGAATCCGAAGCTGAAGCTGCTGGTAACGGGCGGCTATTTCGACATTTCGACGCCCTATTTCGCCGGCCGCTACGAACTCGCGCACTTGCCCGTACCCAAGCAATTGCAGGCGAACATCGCCTATAAATATTACCCCTCGGGCCACATGGTTTACGTGAACCCCGCGCTGCTCGGCGAGATGCACGACGACGCCGCGGCCTTCATCCGCGGGACCGACGGGATCGATTAGAAAGCGCCGCTCGACTTATTCAGCTCGTCATTGCGAGGAGCCGAAGGCGACGCGGCAATCTCAAGCTATCGGCCTTGTACAAGGCCGATAGCTTGAGATTGCTTAGCGTCGCTCGCAATGACGATTCCAACCCATGTCAACCGGCTCTACAGCACCACCCATGCGCCCCGATTCGCCCTCGCCCGTCATCCCCTTCCTGATCGCCTGCGCGGGGATCGCGACCTTTTCGGCGATGGATGTGCTGATGAAGGGGCTGTCGATCGACATCGGCGCCTATAATGCCGTGCTCTGGCGGACCGGCGCCGGCACCCTGTTTAGCGGCCTTCTCTACCTCGCCTCTCGACCGGCCGCCTGGCCCGATACCGCGACGATGAAGATCCACGCGGTGCGCGCGCTGTTCGTCGCGGGGATGGCAATCACCTTCTTCTGGGCGCTCGCGCGGTTGCCGATGGCCGAAGCGATCGCCCTTGCCTTCGTGGCGCCGCTGATGACGCTCTACATGGCGGCGATCTTCTTGGGAGAGAAGATCGGCCCGCGATCGATCGCCGCTTCGTTGCTCGGGCTGGTCGGCGTCGTGGTCATCGTCGCGGGCAAGCTCGGACAGGGGCAATATGAGGCGGAGGCGTTGCTCGCGGTCGGTGCGGTGTTCCTGTCGGCGATCTTCTATGCCTACAACCTCATCCTCGCGCGGCGGCAGGCCAAGATGGCCGAACCGATGGAAATCGCCTTCTACCAGAATCTGTTCGTCACCCTGTTCCTCGGCCTCGGCGCGCCGTGGTTCGCATTGCCGCCGGGCAGCGCCCATGCGCCGCACATCGTCGGCGCCGCGATTCTCGCGACGATCTCGCTGCTGCTCCTGAGCTGGGCCTATGCCCGCGCCGAGGCGCAGATCCTTGCGACTACCGAATATACCGGCTTCCTCTGGGCGATGATGTTCGGCTGGTATTTCTACGCCGAACCGGTGACGCTGCCGACCATCGCCGGCGCGCTGCTGATCGTCGCCGCCTGCCTGATCGTCGCGCGCAAGACCCCGCAGCTCGATCCGATCGAGCCGGCGGCTGCCTAGACCGCCGCGCGCGCCAGCCGGTCGTTGATCGCCGCGCCCAGCCCTTCGGCCGGGATCGCCGCCACCGCGATGCGCGGCTTCGCGCTCGCCGCCCCCGCGTGCAGCGCATCGAACAGATGCGCCGCAGCCTCGGTCAGGTCGCCCGCCGCGCTTAGATTATAGTCGCCGGCCAGCGCGCCGAAGCCGATGCCATATTCGTCCGCCGCGAAGTCGTGTGCGCCCAGCCGCACGGGCTTGCCTGGCGCATAATGGCTGGCGAGCATCCCCGGCGCGACGATCTCCGGTCCCGCAACGCCCGTCACCGGCAGGCCGCTCGCCGCGCCCAGCATCGCGGCGGTCACCGGCCCCGGCCGCAGCATCTCGGCCGCGCCGTCTTTCACCCGCGCGATCGTCGATTCGACCCCGGCGCGCGTCGCGCCGTCGTCGATCACCAGCGCGACCCGGCCGTCGAGGCTCGCCAGCACATGCTCCGCCTTGGTCGGGCTCACGCGGCCGCTCGCATTGGCGCTCGGCGCGGCGAGCGGCGCGCCAGTCGCGGCGAGCAATGCCTGCATCGCGCGGTGTTCCGGCACACGCAGCGCGATGGTATCGAGCCCCGCCGTCGCGATACGCGCCACCGGACAATCGGCCGTGCGCGGCACCACCAGCGTCAGCGGCCCCGGCCAGAACGCCGCCGCGAGCGCCCGCTCGGTCGCGCCGAACACGCCCAGTCGCTCGGCCGCCGCCAAGTCGGGGACATGGACGATCAGCGGGTTGAAATCGGGGCGCCCCTTCGCGGCATAGATGCGCGCGACGGCTTGCGGGTTGCGCGCGTCGGCGGCAAGCCCATAGACGGTCTCGGTCGGCACCGCGACCGGCCGCCCTGCCGCGACAAGCTCCGCAGCGCGCGCAATGGCATCGGCCCCGTAGGGCGCGACCTTTGTTGCCACACTCTCGTTTTGACGCTCGGCCATGCCGCGCTATAGCGCCGGGCGCAACGGAATCACCCCCAAAAGCGGGAAACCCCATGACCTATACGGCGCCGACCACCGAACAGCTCTTTGTCCTCCAGCATATCGCGCGCATCGATGCGATGGCGCAGCACGACCGCTTTGCCGCGGCGACTCCCGACATGGTCGAGGCGATCGTCACCGGCATCGGCGACTTCGCGGCCGAGGTCTATGCGCCGCTCAACCGCGTCGGCGACGTCCAGAACCCGATATGGCAGGACGGCAAGGTCACGATGCCCCCGGGCTTCAAGGAAGCCTATAAGCAGTTCGTCGAGGCCGGCTGGGGCAGCATCGACGGCCCCGCCGCCTATGGCGGACAGGATCTGCCCTTCACCCTCGCGACGGTGATCATTGAGGCGCTGGGCAGCGCCGACATGGGCTTCACCCTTTGCAACATCCTGACCCCCGGCGCGATCCACGCGCTGATGGCCTATGGTACCGAGGAGCAGCGCCAGACCTGGCTGCCTAAGCTCGTCACCGGCGAATGGAACGGGACGATGAACCTGACCGAGCCTGCCGCGGGCAGCGACGTCGGCGCGCTGCGCTCGACCGCGGAAAAGGTTACCGAAGGCCCCAATGCGGGCCTCTACAAGATCAAGGGCCAGAAAATCTTCATCACCTTCGGCGAGCATGACCTCACCGACAATATCGTCCACCTCGTTCTCTCCCGCACACCCGGTGCGCCCGAAGGAACGCGCGGCATCTCGCTCTTCCTCGTGCCCAAATACCGCCTCGACGACGCCGGCAATCCCACCATCTCGAACGGCGTCCATTGCGCCTCGATCGAGCACAAGCTCGGCATCCACGGCTCGCCCACAGCGGTGATGGTCTATGGCGAGGGTGAGGATTGCCTAGGCGAGATCGTCGGCGACGAGATGGGCGGTATGAAGGCGATGTTCGTGATGATGAACAACGCGCGCCTGATGGTCGGCTGCCAGGGCGTCCAGATCGCCGAGCGCGCGACGCAGCAGGCGCAGCGCTACGCCGCCGAGCGCGTCCAGTCATCGCTCGCAGGCAGCGCCGACCGCACCCCAGTCACGATCGAGCACCACCCCGACGTCAAGCGCATGCTGTGGCGGATGCGCGCCCAGACCGAGGCGGCGCGCGCGCTCATCTATTATGCGTCGGCACAGACCGATTTCGGCAAACTCGGCGACGAAGCCGCCGCGCTGCGCGCCGAAGTCCTCATTCCGCTGGCAAAGGCGCACGCAACTGACATCGGCTGCGAGGTCGCCAGCCTCGGCGTGCAGGTGCATGGCGGCATGGGCTTCATCGAGGAAACCGGCGCCGCGCAGCATTATCGCGACGCGCGCATCGCGCCGATCTATGAAGGCACCAACGGCATCCAGGCCGCCGACCTCGTCGGGCGCAAGCTCGGGATGGCGGGCGGCGAAGGCGTGCGCAGCCTGCTCGCCGACATCACGCACGGCGCCGCCGGCCATCCCGAACTCGCCGACCTTGCCGCGGCATGCACCGCGGTCACCGACTGGCTCGAACAGGCGAACGCGCCCGACCGGCTCGCGGGCAGCTACCCCTATCTCACCATGCTCGCGACCGCGACCTGCGGCTGGCTGATGGCCGTCGAGCAGCAGGGCGCGCGCGCCGCGCTCGACGCGGGCGATAGCGATACCGCCTTCCTCGAAGCGAAAATCGCCTCGACGCGCTTCTATCTGCAACAGATCGTCCCCGCGGCCACCGGCCTCGCGCCCTCGGCGCTCGCCGGCGACGCCGCGCTGGAGCCACTGCCGCGCCTTGGTTGACGCCGGAAAAGCCGCGCCGCGCACCGCGATCGGGCGGCGCGGTTTCCCGGCATGATTAACGCGATGCTAACCAGGTTCAGTTAATGCCAACGGGTCATTTTGGAGACCCGTGCGTGCCAGTTAAGGTCAAGAGCCTTTTCATCAGTTGGCGAACGATCGCGCTGGCGCTGTTGCTCAGCGTGGCCGCGGGCCTGTCGTCGATCGCCGAACCCGTCGACCGCATCCTAGAAAGCGCCGTCGGTGCTGTCGCTTGGCGCCCAGTGTCGGGCGACATCGTCGTCGTCGCCCTCGACGACCGGACAATCGAAAAATATGGCCGTGACGATTTTTCAGTCGGACGCCACGCTCAAGTCATTGATGCAGTCGACCGGGCCGGCGCCAACCGGCTGTTTGTCGACTTTACCTACGAACGGCGCCGCAACGATCGCGACCTTCCGCTGCTTACCAATGCCGTAAAACGAATGCATGACCGTATCATCCTTGCCGCGGCCACAAAATCGGTCCGCGGGACGACGGCCGAGCTGAATAAACTGCCTGGTCCAGCATTCGGAAATGAATTTCAGGTTGGCGTTATAGGCTGGGAATTCGCGTTTTGGCAGGTCTGGCGAATTCCTGCGGCGGTAACGGTCGACGGGCGGTTGATGCCCAGCTTTTCGGCAATGATGGCGCATTATCATCCTCTTGCCGCGAGCGTCTATGCGCTCGACTATTCGTACAATGTCGATTCCATTCCGACCTACAGCGCGGCTGACCTGCTTTCGGGCAAGGTCGGCAGGCGCGAACTGGCGGGCAAGGATGTCATCTTTGCCGCGACAGCCGAAGCATTTCAGGACATCCATTATCTGCCCGGCAAAGATCGCGTGCCCGGCGCCTATGTTCATGTCGTCGGCGCCGAAACATTGAAGCGCGGCACGCCGTTCGACATCGGTTGGACGCCGGCCTTCGCGCTCGCCGCCATCGCCCTTATCACCGCCTTGTCACTACGCCAGACGCGGTGGTACAATCTTGCAGTCGCCGCCACGGTTTCGGCGTTGATCGTTGGCAAGTTTGTTTTGATGACGATGCTGATCAGCAGTTCGATTGGTGCTGGCCTGTTTTTCGTTGCGACTGTTACTGCCAATGTTTCGCGGTCGAGGCGTCGCCGGTCGGCGCAGCGTGAGAATCCTTTGTCCGGCTTGCCCAATTTCGAGGCACTGCGCACCCAGCAGTCTTTCGGCAGTGCGACCGTAATATCCGCTAAGGTCGTAAATTTCGAAGACCTTGCCGCCTTCATTCCAGGCGAGGGACTGAGCAAGCTCGTCGGGCAGGTGACCCGCCGGCTTCAGCTCGCATCGCAAGGAACCACCCTCTATCACGATCTCGACGGCACCTTCGCGTGGCTCGTCCCCTATTATCAGCACAGCCAGATCGAGACGCAACTCATGGGGCTCGCCGCGCTGTTCAACGCGCCGCTGACGATCGACGAGTTGAAGGTCGACGTGTCGATGGCTTTCGGGGTCAATGACGAGTTCGAAGGCTCGAACGCGCAGCGTCTCGCCGCCGCGCTCGTCGCCGCCGAAAAATCGATCCGCAGCCGCGTCCTGTGGACCAAATATACGCCGCAGCAAAAAGACGATGCGGGTTGGCAGCTCAGCTTCCACTCGCAGCTCGAGGATGCGCTGAATGCTGGCGACATCTGGGTCGCCTTCCAGCCGCAATATCAAATCGCGACGCGGCAGCTCGTCGGGGTCGAGGCGCTCGTGCGCTGGACGCACCCCACGCGCGGACCGATCTCGCCCGACGAATTCATCGTCCAGGCCGAAAAGAGCCAGGACATCTATCGCCTGACCCTGTTCGTCATGGACCAGGCGATCCGTTCGGCGGCGCAGTTGCAGAAACTCGGCACCGAAATTCACATGTCGGTTAATCTCTCTGCGACCCTACTCGATCACAAGGATCTCGTCTCGACGATCCGCGTCATGCTTAGCGCGCATCATCTGCCGCCCGAACGGCTGACCATCGAAATCACCGAAACCGCGCAGATCGAAAACAGCCTCCAGGCGCGTCAGACGCTCGCGCAGATCCGCCGCGCCGGCATGCGCCTGTCGATCGACGACTATGGCACGGGGCAGTCAAACCTCGAATATCTGACCGAAATCGAGGCTGACGAGATCAAGATCGACAAGCGATTCGTCATGACCATGCGCGATTCGCAGCGCAACCTCGAAGTGGTCAAATCGACCATCGATCTCGCCCACCGCCTGGGCGCCACCGCAGTCGCCGAAGGCATCGAAGATGCGCAGACAATGGCGCTCCTCGACCAGCTTGGCTGCGATATCGGCCAGGGCTATCTGCTTGGCAAACCACAGCTAATTAGCGACCTGCTCGCCAGCCTCTCCACCCCCTCCGACAGCCGCCGCGCCTAAGCTGCCAGATTGGCCGGGAATTTATAGTTAAGACTCGATTTACCATGTCGATTAAGGTATATGCTCCGTTAACTGTTCTTCGTGGGCAGTACCGACAGGAGATCTGACATGGGTTGGTTTTGGCGATTCCTGGGTGGCGGCGGCTCCGGCAACGGCGGCACGTCGGCTTAACCCGAACGAATTTCAAAGATTGGGCCTCGGCATTGCCGGGGCCTTTTCTTTTTGGGGTAAAGCCCTTCTCCCGAGGCACCCGACATCTTGTGCCGCCGCACCGATTTTTTGCGACAGCGATGCTCTTTCGCCACATATGGCCGAACCCCGCGGAAACGCTGGCGATCGCTCCCTGAGGCGTGCTTTTCCATCGACGAGTTGAATCAAATCAGCGACGAACCGAGTCCCTAATCTGTCATTTACTCTCTTGCATCGTCGCGCCGACGTGGCACTATAGATGGTGGGTAGACCACGGGGGCACCCCAAGAATTAGTATGCGGCCGAAAGTGGCGGATTTCCGCGCTCCATCCCATATGGGGGCGGGAAGCAGCTTTTTGCGTCCGAAAATAAGTGCCACCCGGCGGTCGAATGGTGCTAGGCTGGGGCTTCGCCCTGAGTCGAACAAGACGGGAACAGACTGCGCCGCTGCGCGGTCGGAAAACGGGGCATTGAAACATGGATTTTCGCGAGACCGAACGGGTGGAGACAAGCGACGTGGCGACGGTGGAACTGACAAAGAATGACGCTCCGGCAGCGCCCGAATCGGGTGCCGAATCAAAGGCTGCGGCACCCGCCGCAAAGCTCAACGATTCGTCGGAGCCCAAGGTGCATGCGCGCCGATTCGAGGTCGTCACTGATTCGTCGCGCGATTCGCTGCTGACCGATTTCGGCAAGGAAACCTTGCAGGACCGTTATCTGCTCCCCGGCGAATCCTATCAGGATCTCTTTGCCCGCGTCGCCTCGGCCTATGCCGATGATGCCGAGCATGCGCAGCGCCTCTACGACTATATCTCGAAGCTGTGGTTCATGCCCGCGACCCCCGTTCTTTCGAACGGCGGCACCGGCCGCGGCCTGCCGATCAGCTGCTACCTCAATTCGGTCGACGACAGCCTCGAAGGGATCGTCGGCACTTGGAACGAGAATGTCTGGCTCGCGTCGCGCGGCGGCGGCATCGGCACCTATTGGGGCGCGGTGCGCGGCATCGGTGAACCCGTGGGCCTCAACGGCAAGACCAGCGGTATCATCCCCTTCGTCCGCGTGATGGACTCGCTCACCCTCGCCATCTCGCAGGGCAGCCTTCGCCGCGGCTCGGCCGCCTGCTATCTCGACATCTCGCACCCCGAGATCGAGGAGTTCCTCGAGGTCCGCAAGCCGTCGGGCGACTTCAACCGCAAGGCGCTGAACCTCCACCACGGCGTCCTCATCACCGACGAATTCATGGAAGCGGTGCGCGACGGCAAGGAATTCAACCTCCGCTCGCCCAAGGACCAGAGCGTCCGCGGCACCGTCGACGCGCGCAGCCTGTTCCAGAAGCTCGTCGAGACGCGCCTCGCGACGGGCGAGCCCTACATCATCTTCATCGACCAGGTGAACCGCATGATGCCCAAGCATCATCGCGATCTCGGGCTCAAGGTGTCGACCTCGAACCTCTGCTCGGAAATCACGCTGCCGACGGGCCGCGACCATCTCGGCAACGATCGCACCGCGGTCTGCTGCCTCTCGTCGCTCAACCTCGAAACCTGGGACGAGTGGAACGGCGACAAGCGCTTCATCGAAGATGTCATGCGCATGCTCGACAATGTCCTCCAAGACTATATCGACCGCGCGCCGCCCGAAATGGCGCGCGCCAAATATAGCGCCAGCCGCGAACGCTCGGTCGGCCTCGGCGTCATGGGCTTCCACAGCTTCCTCCAGGCGCGCGGCCTGCCGTTCGAGGGGGCGATGGCGAAGTCGTCGAACCTGCGTATCTTCAAGCATATCCGCGCGCAGGTCGATCAGGCGTCGATGCTGCTCGCCAACGAGCGCGGCCCCTGCCCCGACGCCGCCGACCAGGGCGTGATGGAGCGTTTTTCGTGCAAGATGGCGATCGCGCCGACCGCGTCGATCAGCATCATCTGCGGCGGCACCAGCGCGTGTATCGAGCCGATCCCGGCGAACATCTACACGCATAAGACGCTCTCGGGCAGCTTCTCGATCCGCAACCCGCACCTCGAAGCCCTGCTCGTCGACAAGGCGAAGAACAGCGACAATATCTGGAACTCGATCCTCGAGCGCGGCGGCAGCGTCCAGCACCTCGACTTCCTGACGCAGGACGAAAAGGATGTGTTCAAGACGAGCTTCGAGATCGACCAGCGCTGGCTGCTCGAACTCGCCGCCGACCGCACGCCCTATATCGACCAGGCGGCGTCGCTGAACCTGTTCATCCCGGCGGACGTCGAGAAATGGGATCTGCTCATGCTCCACTACCGCGCGTGGGAACTCGGCATCAAATCGCTCTATTATCTCCGCTCGAAATCGGTCCAGCGCGCCGGCTTCGCGGGCGGGGTCGAGGCCGACAACACGCCCGAGGCGGCGAAGTTCGAGCTTTCGGCCGAGAGCACCGATTATGACGAGTGTCTGGCCTGCCAATAAGGATCTAACCCCATGAACAAGAATGCGGGTTGTACCCTCGCGGCGGTCGGAGCAGCGATCATTCTACTGCTCGTCTTCCTGATCGGCTATCCGCAGTATCGCGTCTATTCGCAACGCCTGGCGGGCGAGGCGGCGCTAGCCGAGGCGCAATCCTCGCGCCAAGTCGCAATACTTGAAGCTCGCGCAAAAAAGGAAAGCGCCATCTCGCTCGCCGATGCTGAGGTTATTCGTGCCAAGGGCGCCGCTCAGGCCAACGCTATCCTGCAGAACAGCCTTGGTGGCCCCGAGGGGTATCTGCGCTACCTTCAAATTCAGGCGCTCGAAGGGACCAAGGCCAGCCTGATCTATGTTCCGACCGAGGCGGGTTTGCCCGTCACCGAGTCACGTCGTCTTGACCAATAATCACACGCCATTCTGATCCGAGGAAACGCCGATGCCATTGCTCGAAGCCCGCAAAACCTACAAGCCCTTCGAATATCCCTGGGCCTATGATTTCTGGAAGCGCCAGCAGCAGATCCACTGGATGCCCGAGGAAGTGCCGCTGGGCGAGGATTGCCGCGACTGGGCGCAGAAGATCAGCGACCATGAACGCAATCTGCTCACCCAGATCTTCCGCTTCTTCACCCAGGCCGATGTCGAGGTGCAGGATTGCTACCACGACAAGTACGGCCGCGTGTTCAAGCCGACCGAGGTCAAGATGATGCTGACCGCGTTCAGCAACATGGAAACCGTTCACATCGCCGCTTATTCGCACCTGCTCGACACGATCGGCATGCCCGAAAGCGAATATGGCATGTTCCTCGAATATGACGAGATGCGCGCCAAGCACGACTATCTCGGCACCTTCGGCGTCGACAGCGACGAGGATATTGCGCGCACGCTCGCGATGTTCGGCGGCTTTACCGAGGGGCTGCAGCTGTTCGCCAGCTTCGCGATGCTGATGAACTTCCCGCGCTTCAACAAGATGAAGGGCATGGGCCAGATCGTCAGCTGGTCGGTGCGCGACGAAAGCCTGCACTGCGAAGGCATCACGCGCCTGTTCCACGCCTTCGTCAAGGAACGCGACTGCCTGACCAAGACGGTGAAGGAAGACATCATCGATTGCTGCCAGAAGACCGTGCGGCTCGAGGATGCGTTCATCGACCTTGCCTTCGAACAGGGCCCGGTTCCCGGCATGACGCCCAAAGAGATCAAGCGCTACATCCGCTACATCGCCGACTGGCGCCTGGGACAGCTCGGTTTCCAGCCGATCTACATGATCGACGAACACCCGCTGCCCTGGCTCGCCCCGCTGCTGAACGGCGTCGAGCATGCCAATTTCTTCGAAACGCGCGCCACCGAATATTCGAAGGCCGCGACGCGCGGCGACTGGAACACCGTGTGGACCAGCTTCGACAGCCGCAAGAAGGCCAAGGCGAACGACGACCCGGCCGCCGCGAGCAGTGACGATGGCGGCGACGACATGTTCAAACAGGCCGGCATCGCCGCGGAGTAACCAACGAACCCCTCTCCTTCAGAGCCTGCCCCGACGCAGGCCGGGGGGAAGAGCAGCGAAGCTTGCCGGCTTGCTGGCTTGACGAAGCGGGGTGGGCCACACGGCCCGAAACGATAATCGAAAAGAGAAGTCGCAAATGACCGACAAGAAAAAACTGAAATTGCTGATCCTCAGCCAGCCGCAACGCGCCTGCCTGGAGGGTCTGTCGAACCGCCGCCCCCAACTCCTCACCGACCCCGTCCGCGACGAACTCGTCGAGCTGGGTCTGGTGGCGCAACAGGGCGCGAAATGGACGCTGACCCCGACGGGCAAGAAGGTGCTGGCGGCGGGGTCGAACCGGCGGAACAAGGGCGGGTTTTCGGTTTGATCCGAAACCTGCGACGGTTATTGCGGCAGACATGACATTATAGCCGACGCAATGGCCCATGGATGCCGGATCAAGTCCGGAATGACGATGGGGAGGAAGCCAGACCGCTTAGCGTCTTCGTGTGAAATCCGAAAGGCCCGCCCCCGGCCACCCTCAATTCACCGTGACCCCGCTCGGCACCGCTTTCACCCCCGCCGCCGCGAACAGCACGCCACCGCGCACCGCTTCGGGGGAGCCTTCGAGCAGCGGCAGCTTCACCAGCTCGCGCGTTGTCTCGCTGTCGTCGTCTACGACCAGCCGCAGCGAGGCGATGCCGATGTCACTGCGTTCAACAACCACATCGCGGATTGTCGCCAGAGGCCACGACAGGCTGTTGCCGCGATAGAGGCGCATACCGTCGTGAAAGATCCAGGCGTCGCGCTGGCGCCACAGGCGGAAACAGGTCGACAGGCCGATCGCCGCGGCGATCATCGCCGTCGTCGCCACCGCATCGCCGAAGACCAGGTTCCGCAGCATCGCGCCCATGCCGTCGCCGCGCACCGGCTCCGCCTGCCCCAGCGCCAGCGCCGCCAATATCAGCGCGCAAACGATCGCCCCCGCCAGCAGCGGTTTGGGCTTCAGCCGCGCGATCACGACGATCCTTCTGTCCCCATTGCTCATCAACCGCACAAATAGGGACAGCTGCGCCCCGACGCCAGCCCCGCCAGCGCAACCCCGCCGCTTCCCGTTTCCACGCCCCCGGCCCCGTGATCCCAGGCGAAGGCCGGGGCACACAGCAACAGTCCCACCCGATCCTCCCTTTGGCGAAGCCATGGGGAGGTGGCAGCCCGCAAGGGCTGACGGAGCAGCCGCTGGCGCTGCGCGCCGTCTGCGATTCTCCATCGCTGCGCGGCAGGGGGGATCGCGTACACGCCGCTTGCGCCCCGCCGAGTCCAGCCGTATTATACAAACAACACAGCAAGGAGCTTCGACCCATGTCCCTCGCCCTTCTCCTCGCCGCCGCACTGGCGCCCGCGCCGCAGGCCCCACCTGCACCCCCGCCCGCCGTCGCTGCGCAGTCCGCGCCGATGCCGACCGGCGCCGCGCTCGACGCGGCGATTGCGGCAAACGATGCGCGGCTGTTCTGGGCGGTGTTCGAAGGCTGCGATCCCGCCGCGCTGCCCGATCTGCTCACCCCGGATTACCGGATGCTCCACGACAAGGACGGGCTGGCTATCGCCGACCGCGCCGATTTCGTCGCGGGGATGGAGAAAAATTGCGCCGCACGCGCGCCCGGCGGTGCGCAGGCGGGCTATCGCAACCGCCGCCTGCTCGTCCCCGGATCGCGCGTCATCCGCGCGCTCGGCGACTGGGGCGCACTCGAAGAGGCGGCGCATGTCTTCTTCGAATGGAATGCCAAGGACGCGCGCTGGGACATGGTCGGCGGCGCGCGCTACATGCACGTCTGGCAATGGATGCCCGCCGAAGGCCGCTTCCGCCTGTCGGAAAGCCTGAGCTACGACCACGGCGCGGCTGCCCCCTATCCCCCGACCGCGGCCGACTGATCCGTCGTTCTTCCGAATCCGGGACCGCGCGCCGCCAGCCGGTCCGCCCCGCCCGCGGGGTGAGCGGTGCGCAGGCGGGCCGCCGCCATGCTATGCTGCGCGCCTGAAAGGAGAAAGCCCATGCAACCCGTGACCGAAGGCGACCGTCGCAAGGAACTCGGCACTCTCCTCCGCCAGATCGCGGCGCATCCCGAACGCGACTGGAGCGCGGCTCGGCGGCGGATCGCGACGCTCAACAAGCTGATCGCGCGGCGGCCCACCCCCGCCTGATCGCTCCGTCGCGCGCGCCGGTCGATCCGCCGCCCGTGCGGCAACGAACGCCCGGCGCGCCGGTTTGTCGTCGGCAAGGCCGTCCATCTCCCCTTCCCCCCTCCGGGCGGCCTTGATCGGACAATAAGGAGAAACCCGATGCGCAAGACCGTTATGACGCTCGCCGCTAGTGCCGCGATCGTCGCCGTTCCCGCCGTCGCGCAGGTCGGCCTTGGCGGCGCGGCCAATGTCAACGCGGGCGCCGCACTCGATCCCGCGACCACCGTCGGCGGCGTGACCGACCGCGTCGGCCAGACGGTCGCCAGCGTCGATGGCGCCGCGAACGATGCGGTCGATTCGGCGAAGCTGACGCTCGCAACGCGCGAACAGGTGCGCGCCGGTGCACAGGTGACCGACGCCAAGGGCGCGAGCATCGGCACGGTGCAGGGTATCGACGGCGACAATGCGATCGTCGTCGACGGCGGCAAGCTCTACAATGTCCCGCTTTCGGCGCTCTACAGCCAGGCCGACAGCGTGACCGGGCCGCTGGTGACGAAGCTGCCCAAGGCCGATCTGTCGGTCCGCGCGGCGGGTGCCGCAGAAGCGCGCTAATACGCTGTCGGCCTTTCGGGGCCACAATCGATGATCGCCGTCCCGTGGGTCGCGGGACGGCGACCGGAACGGAGCCGGGCGATGTGCCCCGGCTCCGTTTTTGACTCAGCGCAATGCACGCCGGCGCATTGGGGGTAAGATCGGCGGATTATCGAAGCAGGAGGAAGGCCCCATGTCGCATACCCCCCACGAACTGGCCGACGCATTTCCCGACGATGCCGCGGCAATCCACCGGCTCAAGGAAAGCGACGCACATTTTGCGGCGCTGGCGGAGCACTACCATGTCGTCAACCGCGCCATCCACCGCGCCGAGAGCGAAGTCGAGCCGGTGTCCGACGAACATGCCGAGGAACTGAAGCGGCAGCGGCTGGCGCTGCTCGACGAGATCGCCGCGATCATCGCGGCGGAGCAGACGACATGAGCCGCGGCGGTGACAGCTTCGCCTCGGTGCGCACCGGGCTGATCCTGCGCCTCGCCGACCTCAGAGCGCGCGGGGCGCGGGTCGCCTCCGACCTTACCGCGCCGATCAGCGCCGACGCCGAAGATGCAGCGATCGAGCGCGAGGATGACGATGCGCTGGCGAGCGAGGATGCGCTGCTGGCGCGCCAAGTCGCGGCGGTGACGGCGGCGATCGCCCGCATCGACGAAGGGAGCTACGGCATCTGCACCAGCTGCGGCAAGGATATCGGCGAGGAACGGCTCGCCGCCAAGCCCGAGGCGGCGCTCTGCATCGAATGCGCGCGCAAGCTTTCGGCCTGATGCGCACATGAAATGGCCCGCCCGGAGGCAGCTGGGCGGGCCAGTTTCGGTGCCGGGCGCCCGATTGCGTCCCGGCCATCTGTTATCGGGGTGTCGGTCAATCCGCCTCTTCGAACAAATCGGCCGCATTGGCGGCGGTCGCCGACAGGCGCACCGTATCGCCTTCGACCGCGGCGACGAGGCCGGCGGGCAGATAATGGTGCCCGGCGCCTTCGCCATCTTCGGCCTGGGGGCTGTCGGCCTTGGTCAGCTTGATGCGTTCGCCATCGACATGATCAACGGTACCGACATGGACGCCGTCGGCGCCGATGACGGCCATATGTTCCTTGATAGCGCTATGATCGTGTTCGGCCATGGTTCTTCTCCTTGCCGCGCCGTCGCCAGCTGATCCGGCGGCCGCGACGGGGATGATACGCATGGGGCGCCGAGTCGGGTCCATCGGCTTGGACGAAGCGCTCCGAAACCGCGCCGGCTTTCCAAGCGGCGACACGCGGGCTAGCCTGGCCGCCATGCGCTTCCCCCTTCTCCTCGCTGTTTTCGCCTGCCTCGCCACGCCGCTTCCCGCCGCCGCCTGCTCGCCCGCGCCAGGCTATGCGGTGCCGACCAACATGGAACTGACCGCCGAAGCCGAGTTGGTCCTCCTCGCCACCGTCACCGGCGGCACCCCGATGGACGCGGCCGGCGCCCCCGACAACATGCGCCTCGACATCCGGCCGATCGCGGCGCTCAAGGGCAATCTTGCCGACGCGCCGAAGACGCTTCCGATCGCGCTCGCCACCGGCCGCTTCGCCACGCTCAGCAATCCCTACGAGCTCCAGCACGCCCATCCGCTCGCCTATATCGGCGGCTGCGTCCGCTACATGGTGCCGCTCGGCTCGCGCCTGCTTTTCTTCCTTGACCGCCACGATGGAGAATGGGGGCCGGCGGGCGGCCCCTTCTCGCGCTGGGCCGAAGATGTGCCCGGCGACGACGCGCCGTGGCTTACCGCGGTGCGCTTTTACCTCGAGGTGATGGCGCTGCCTGAAGCCGAGCGCGCGGCGGCGCTGACCGATCGCCGCGATACGCTGCGCGCGCGCCGCGACGACCCCGTCGCGCAATTGCTGGCCGACGATCTCGACGCGCAGCTTGCAGGACCGAACAAGCCGCTGCGCGAGGCCTTACCCCCTGCGCCCGGCGGCGACTAGCACCACGGGCGCCGATACCCTTCCCACGGCCGCGCCAGCCCCGCATCGATGAGCACGCTGCCCACGCTCACCCCGTCGCGGGTGGCGATGCGCAGCTTGCGCCCGTAACGATCGCTGTCGCGTCCGTTTTCTTCGAGCCGGAAGGCCCCGGAATTGAGCCAATCGCGCAGCCGCTCGGTCGCCCGCGTCCCCAAACGCGCCTCCTGCGCGCAACGCGGCGGATGCGTCTCCGGGGTGTCGATGTCGGCGAGGCGGTATTTCTAGCCCTCGAACCAGAAGGTGTCGCCATCGACGACGCAATTGCGCCCGCCTCCGGTATGACAAAATCCGAAATGCGCCGAATGCGGTTCCGGCGCGGCAGTGGGCCATGACAGCTCGGCGTGGGCCGGCGCGGATGCCTGCATCTGCAAGCCGCCAAAGTTCCCGCAAAGGCTCCGGCTGCCGCCACCAGCACCCACATCCCCCCAGATCGGCGGGCGCGGATACGGCGACGACACGAAGCGGAACGGATATCTGTCGGGTGCGGCATGCAGGCGAATTTGCCAGCGCAGGCATACCAAAGTAATGACGAGTGCGGTCCGAACCGCCAGCGACGACCGGCAGACGCCGCCACTGCGGCGCCACATTGATCAGGATCAATGCCGCCGCGCCGCCGCTCATTCATGTCAGGGCTTCCGAACCACCAAGGAGCCCCAGACATGACCGATCCCTTGACCCAAACCCCCGTTCTTCTTTTCGCGCTGATGATGGTGAGCTTCATCGTCGTCGTCGGCGGCCTCGCGACGGCGGATATGATGCGCAAACGGCGCGATTGACGGGCTCGCGGGCTGGTGCAGCCTGAAGCGGAACGGTAGGCTGCGCCATCAATCCCGATCCGAGAGGAACCTCACGATGTCACCGTCCCGCCCGCTCGCGCTTGCCTTCGCTGTTGCCGGCCTTGCCCTTCTGTCGCCGTTGCATGCCGCTGATATGGGTAAGGCGTCGCCCGACCCGATGGCATCTTTTCATAGCGGTACGGCCATCCCGGCGTTCGGCAAGGTCGCAAGTGTCACCGACGCCGATATGCGCATTCCCCCCGGAACCGAATTTCACATCGCGTTCGACGTTGCCACGGCGAAAGAGGCGACACTCAATCGCACGCTGGAATCGGCCGCCCGCTTTCTCAACATGCAGGTCGAAGCCGGGGTACCGGCGGAACGCATCCATCTCGCAATTGTCGTGCATGGCCCCGCAACCTTCGATGTGGCGGGCGCCGAAGCCTATGGGCGTAAGTATCCCAGCGCGGAAAATCCCAACGCCGCGCTTGTCGATGCCCTGATCAAGGCCGGTGTCCGTGTTATCGTGTGCGGCCAAAGCGCGGCGGGACAGGGCGTCAAAAAGACCGATCTGCTCCCGGGCGTCGAACTGGCATTATCGGCGATGACCGCCCACGCGCTGCTTCAGCAGCAGGGCTATACGCTCAATCCCTTTTAGGCCGTAGACTCATAAACGCGGAGCCAAAGCCGCATTGACGCAAGTTGGACCATGGCCAGGAAGTTTTCGGCGAGCTTGTCATATCGGGTGGCCACCCTACGGAAGTGCTTCAGCTTGGAGAAGAAGCGCTCGATCAGGTTGCGCTCGCGGTACAGCCATGTGCTGAAGTACGGTTTCGACCTCCGGTTTGCCTTGGGCGGGATATTGGCGAACGCTCCTTTTCCGTGGAGAGACGCCCGAATGCGATCGGCATCATATGCCTTGTCCGCCAGCACGATCGTTCCGGCGCTGACATGATTGAGTAGTTCGTCAGCAGCTTGGCCGTCATGGCTTTGCCCGGCGGTCAGACTCAGCCGGATCGGGAGGCCTTGCCCATCGACGACCGCGTGGATTTTGGTCGTGAGGCCGCCTCGGGAGCGACCGAGACAATGATCTCGATCCCCCTTTTTGCCGTCGCAGCCTGCTGGTGCGCCCGGATGGAAGTGCTGTCGATCATTTGAATGTCGCCATCATGCGCGGCGGTGATGGCGTCCATCATCCGATCCCACACGCCAGCTTTCCGCCATCGTATGAAGCGGTTGTAGCAAGTGGTGCGTGGACCATAGCGTTCGGGCAAGTCTCGCCACGGCGCACCGGATCGCAGCACCCAGAAGATGCCGTTCAGCACCCGCCGGTCATCAACGCGTGGCACGCCCCTGGGTTTGTTGGGCAGCAGCGGCTCGATCACGCGCCACTCGAAGTCGGTCAGGTCATATCGGCTCATGCCGACGCTGAATCAGAGAAACTCCCTGAGGGAAAGATCTTCCGTTCAAAAACCGTAGGCCTTTGGGTTGGCGAGTACGGTGTCGACCGTAAAATGCGGATCAGTAACTTCCACTTGCTCCAGCAGCGCGAGCATCTCCTGCCGATCTCGCCGCCTCACCGCAGCATCCCACTGACCGAGAATGCCACCATGAAATAGCCGCTCATTGACCGTCATACCCATCAAGCTGGGATCGTGCTGCTCATCCATAAATGCAGGGTGGCACAGCCGAGCCCCAACGCCAACGTTTTATGGGTTCACGGCCTAGTACCGCCGATATTCAGGGAGCGCCGCGCGGTTCGTCGTCTTCTACCCCGCCCGGTCCCAATTCGTCATCCTCGTCATCGTCGCTGCGTTCGCCGCGATAGGCGTCCATGTCGATGCGGCCCGATCGTTCCATCTGCCGCATATGATCGACCAGATCCTGCGCGTCGTCGCCCTCGTCGCGCGCGGGCACTTTCCGGCTGTCTTCGAGGGGACGCGCCTGCCGCGCCGCCGCGGCGACAGTTTGCGCCTGTGCGGGTTCGTCATCCTGTTCGCGGTTGACCATTTCGGGGGCATCTTCGTCGGGGGAAGCGGGCATCGAACCATCTCCTTGATTGCGCCTATCGGCCCCAATAGCCTGTGCGGCGGGAATGGATCGAAAACGCCCGTGCGGCGGGGACAGTTCCTCAGGCGGCGCTCGCCAGAACCTTGTTTTCGATGACCCGAATGAAGGCTTCGGAATCCTGTGCACCAGGGATCAGCATGCGGCCGCCAAGGATGAAGGCCGGAACGCCGGTGACATTATTGTCTGCCCAATAAGCCTCTTCCATCCGCACCATCTCGGCATAGTCGTCGCCGTCCAGAATCGCGGCGGCGCGAGCCGCGTCGAGTCCGACCGAGGCCGCGACATCGATCAGGACGGCGGGATCGCCGACGTCGCGATTGTCGGTGAAATGGGCGCGGAACAGCGCGAGTTTCAGCGCGGTCTGAACGCCGGTCGCTGCCGCCTGATCGGGCTCTTCCAACGCTCCGGCCCAGGTGAGCAAACGATGCGCATCGAAGCTGTTGCGCATCCGAAAACCCGGCCCCCGATTGAATGCAAAGCCGAGGTCGGCCGCAATCGCCGCCAGTCGCCCGCTATTGGCCCGGCTCTGTTCTTGGGTAATCCCGTATTTCCGGATGACGTGTTCGACCGCGTCTTCGCCCTCGGGGGGCATGTGCGGATTGAGTTCGAAAGGGTGCCATTGGACACGGAAGGCCAACCGTCCCTCAAAATGCGCCATGACCTTCTGAAACTTCAGCCAGCCGATAATGCACCAGGGGCACATCACGTCGGACACGATATCAACGCTGAGGCGCGGCAATTCTGTTCGGGTCACGGTCATTCTCCTGAACCGTGCCGCCAGCCTGCCCGATCGGTCAGCCCCCGGTACGGCGTTCCTTGCCCGACCGCCGGTCGCCCTGACGGCGCTCGGGGCCATTGTAGTCGGGATCGTCCGCGACGCGCCGATCGCTCTGGCGCCGGTCCGAACGGTCCCGCTTGTCGTCATCGGATGTCATGTGCGGCCCCTTTCACACAGGAAACAGAAGCGCGACCCGATATAAATTTACGCATAAACCGGCCCGCAACACAACAGGACCGAATTTCTCGTTACCGATCAGCTCATTATGACGAAATCTCGACCCCCGAAGCCGCAGCCGAGGCGCGCGAGAGCATATAATAGGCCGTGATCATCAGGCCGACCGACAAGGCTTCGATAATCATCGCCTGCACGATGCCGCCATTGACCATGTCGCCGCTCGCCACCCCGATCAGGCGGCCGACTAGCGCAGTGCCGTAAAGCGCAGCGGGAACCAGCAGCGCGCGCGACCAGCCGCGCAGCAGCCCCCCGAGCGCCGCGCCACCGGCGGCCACGAGGAAAAAGGCCGACATGTCGGCACGCACCGTGTTCGCGGCGACGCCATCGGCAATGATTCCGAAGGTTTCGGTAAAGCTGGCAGGGTTCAACACGCCGCGAATGCCGACGATGAAAAAGAGCAGCGCCCAGAGCAGGACCGCGCCGCGCAACACCCAATTGACCATGATCGTCTCTCCCCTTGCTTAGCGCCGAAGCTGCGGCATCGGGACAGAAAGTGCAATCTATTCCGTCGGCTCGGCCGCGAAGCTTTCCTCTATCCAGCCGCCGCCGAGTACGCGCGTGGGTTCGGCTGCATCATAGAGCACCGCCGCCTGGCCGGGCGCAACGCCATATTCGGGCGCGGCGAAGACCAGCCGGTCGCCGTTCATCTGCGCCGGCACGGGCTTCGCCATGCTGCGCACCTTTGCCAGAACCGGGCGACGATCGACCTCGGCAAGCCAGTTCGCTTCGCCGATCCGCGCGCCTGCGACGGCCAGCGCGCGGCGCGGCCCCACGATGACGCGCTTTGTCGCCGCATCGAGGCGTATGACATAAAGCGGTTCGGTCTGCCCGCCGATGTCGATGCCGCGGCGTTGGCCGACCGTATAATGGATAAGCCCCTTGTGAGCGCCCAGCACCGTGCCGTCGATATGCACGATCTCGCCGCGATCTTCCGCCTCCGGACGCAGCTTGCGCACCAGCGTCGTATAGTCGCCGTCGGGGACGAAACAGATATCCTGGCTGTCGGGTTTGCCCGCGACGCCAAGGCCAAGATCTCGGGCGATTTCGCGCACCACGCTCTTTTCGAGCCCGCCGAGCGGGAAACGCAGAAAGTCGAGCTGCTCCTGCGTGGTGGCGAAGAGGAAATAGCTTTGGTCGCGGGCGGGATCGACCGCCCGGTGCAGCTCGGCACCGGCCGACCCCATGATGCGGCGGACATAATGGCCGGTCGCAAGGCAATCGGCACCCAGATCTCGCGCGAGCTGGAAAAGATCGGTGAATTTCACACCCATGTTGCAACGGACGCACGGGATCGGAGTCCGGCCCGCGAGATATTCGTCGGCGAACTGATCGATCACCGTATCGCGGAAGCGGCTTTCATGGTCGTGGACATAATGGGCGAAGCCAAGCCGGTCGGCGACCGCGCGGGCGTCACGAATATCCTGCCCCGCGCAGCAAGCCCCGACGCGCTTGGCCTTGGCGCCATGGTCGTAAAGTTGCAGCGTCACGCCGATCACCTCGGCGCCCGACCGCGCGGCAAGCGCGGCGACGACGCTCGAATCGACTCCGCCCGACATCGCGACCACGATTCGCCGATCCTTTAACGGACCGGCGAGCTGGAAGTCGGCCTGGGCGAGGCCCGCGGGTGAAATTACGGTTGCCATGATGCGCGCCATCTAGGGAGCGATCAGGCAAAATGCCAGCTTTTCCGCGGCGGGTGTCAAGATATTGACGCGAGTTAAGCTTCGCTAACAAGCGATGAAATGGGCATTTACTGGACCTTAGGCCGCACGCGCTAGACAGGCAGCATGAACTTGCTTCCCTCCGACCTTCCGCATCCAGCCGATGCGACGAGCCTGTCGAAGCCCGGCTTCGACATTTTGCTCGCGGTGTCGCGGGCGCGGCAGGCAGCGCTTCCGACCGTTCGCTTGCTGCGCGAGCGCGAGACCGACGAATCGCATGCCGCAGCGGTCGGCGCGGTGCGCGAAATGCTGGGCGGCGGGGTGCAGGCACTGGACGACGGAATGCTTCGTCCCGCGCGCTTCTTCGACTTGTCCGACGAAGCGAACGGGCTGCCCGAAACTGTGAACAGCGCGTTTACCAGAGGGTTTCAGCCGATGTTGAACCCCTCTTCTATAAAAGCACGGACGTCGGCTTTGCCGATCCCCCACGACGAAGATTTTATGGAATGAGCATGATCGAGAATCAGAAAATCCGGCCCGCCCAGGTCATCGGCCCCCTTGGGGAACCGCTGACGCTGGACAGTCTGCCGCCTGCGAACACCACGCGCTGGGTCGTTCGCCGCAAGGCGGAAGTGGTTGCAGCCGTCAATGGCGGCCTGTTGACCGTGGACGAAGCGTGCGAGCGCTATTCGCTGACGCTCGAGGAGTTTGCCGGCTGGCAGCGGTCGATCGACCGCAGCGGCATGCCGGGCCTGCGCGTCACGCGTATCCAGCACTACCGCGATCTTTACGAGCGCCAGCAGCGCTTCTGATCGCATCGCGTGCGATACATGATGAAGGGGGCGCCTGCGGGCGCCCCCTTTTTTGCGTCGGAGCGGGACAGGAGCGGCGTGGAATCAAAAAATAGCATTGCGAAAGCATAGGCTTGCAAATTTTGTTGCAACCGATGCCAGCGGCGCGGCGTTGCCCCCCCTGTAACAAGGGAGAACTGTTATAATGCGCAAGATTGCTCTTACCCTCACCGCCGCTTCGGCTCTCGCGCTCGGCGCTTGCCAGAGCCCCGCCGCCGACAGTGTCGAGGATCAGGCCGAATCGCGGGCCGACGCCATTGATGATCAGGCCGACACCATGCCCGATGGCCCCGCCAAGGAAGCCATGGAAAACAAGGCCGACCGGGTCGAAGAAATGGGCGAGGAAAAAGCCAACGCGATGGACGACAATGGCGAGGTTGCCCCGTCCGAAACCGGCGTCGGCGACACGCAGAAGAAGTAAGACTGTCCCCGACCTGCGCCCCCCGCGGGTCACGGACAGCCTGGAAAGGGCGCCAGCGCATGCCGCTGGCGCCCTTTCGCTTGTTCGCGACATAAAAGATTGGCCCCTGTGACGCCGGTCACGGTGACGTCATGGCAGCGCCGCTAGAGCGATGTGCGTGGGACACGGGAGCTCCGACACCCGCGTTCTTCACCTTCCCGCCGCCGGTCGCGACCCCCGGCGGCGGGGAGGACCACCGGCCTATCCGGCACCGAGCTGCTTCAGCACATCCTGAACCCCGCGTGCGTCCGCGTCGCTGCGCAGCGCCTCCAGCGCCGCCGCGACGTCGATCACATATTCGGCGACGCCGCGCGATTCCTCCTTGCGCGTGCCGCCCATCGCCTTGATCAGCCCCAGTGCGGCGTGATTTTCGGACAGGATATTGACGTCGAGCGTCGTCAACCCTTCGGCGAGACAATCGACGAGCAGCGCCGCGGTCATCATCCGGGCGAGGCCCTGGCCGTGAAAGGCGTCGAGGATTGCGATCGAATATTCGCCGACACGCATCTCGCCCCCGCCGGCCCCTGCCTTGTGCCGGACGGCATGAACCGCACCGATCGCCGGCTCGCCTTCGCATTCGGTGCAAATCGCGCCCCAGGCGATATGGTCGTGGCCATCGACATCGACCAGCCGCTCGATCACCGCATCGGGCATGGCCGGCGCAGGCGAAAAGAAGCGCAGATAGCGCGATTCGGCCGAGAGTTTCTGGATTCCGGCGCGGAGCAGGCCGGCGTCGTCGGGCCGGATCGTCCGCAGGCATACCGCGGTTCCGTCGTTGAGCACGCTGTGCACGACGATGTCGTCGATCGGCCTTGCGGGAGCGTGCACGCTTCGTCCTTTCCCGGCTGTCGTCGGTGTTCGGCAAGCTATCGCCGCCCGGGCCGAAAGACAATCGCTCCTGCCGGAGGGTGCAGCCCCTTATTTTTGCGTGAGAAGTTGAAAGTAGCCGGTGGCGGGCTTTGATATTCGGGGCGGCCAAAAAGCAAAAAAGGCCGGGTCGTGTATATTATGGATCTCAATCCCCTCAAAACGTCGGGGGCGGCAGCCTTTCCCGAAACGCTTGGCGGGCGGCTGGCGCAGTTGCGCAAGGCGCGGCAGCTGACGCAGCGGGATATTGCCCGCCAGCTTGGCGTTGCGGTGACGTCGGTCTGCTATTGGGAGCAGGACCGGTCGCGCCCCAAGCCGGCGCGGCTGCGCCGGCTCGCCGATGTGCTCGGCACCCCGCTTGCAGACCTGAACGGCCTCGACGGTCCGCCTCAGTCGGCGCATCTTGGCCAGTTGGTCGCGCAGGCGCGCCGCGAGATCGCCGAGGCCGCCGGCACGACGCCGGCGAAGGTCAAGATCATCATCGAGATGTAGCGCGCACCCTCAGGCGTCGTCGCCCATTCGCAGCGCCGCGATGAACGCCTCCTGCGGGATGTTGACGTTGCCATATTCGCGCATCCGCTTCTTGCCCTCCTTCTGCTTTTCGAGGAGCTTTTTCTTGCGGGTCGCGTCGCCGCCATAGCATTTGGCGGTGACGTCCTTGCGCAGCGCCGCGATGGTTTCGCGCGCGATCACCTTGCCGCCGATCGCCGCCTGGATCGGGATCTTGAACATGTGGCGCGGGATCAGATCCTTGAGCCGCTCGCACATCCCGCGCCCGCGTGCCTCGGCGCTGCCCCGGTGGACGATCATGCTGAGCGCATCGACCGGCTCATTGTTGACGAGGATGCTCATCTTGACGAGATCGCCGGGGCGGTGGCCGATCTGGTGATAGTCGAACGAGGCATAGCCGCGGCTGATGCTCTTCAACCGGTCGTAGAAATCGAACACGACTTCGTTGAGCGGCAGTTCATAGGTGATCTGTGCGCGGCCGCCGACATAGGTCAGATTCTTCTGGATGCCGCGGCGGTCCTGACAGAGCTTGAGGATCGAACCCAGATATTCGTCGGGGACATAGATAACCGCCTCGATCCACGGCTCCTCGATTTCCTCGATCCGGTTCGGATCGGGCATGTCGGCCGGATTGTGGAGCTCCATCTCGGTGGGGCCGCCTTCCTTCGACCGGGTGAGCTTGAGCTTGTAGACCACCGACGGCGCCGTGGTGATCAGGTCGAGGTCATATTCGCGGGTCAGCCGCTCCTGAATGATCTCGAGGTGGAGAAGACCCAGAAAACCGCAGCGAAAGCCGAAGCCCAATGCGGCGCTCGTCTCCATTTCGAAGCTGAACGACGCATCGTTGAGCCGCAGCTTCTGGATGCTTTCGCGCAGCTTCTCGAAATCATTGGCATCGGTCGGGAAGAGGCCGCAGAAGACGACCGGCTGAACCTCCTTGAACCCCGGTAGCGGCGCCGCGGCGGGCCTTTTGGCGTCGGTGACCGTATCGCCGACACGCGCCTGCGCAACGTCCTTAATCTGTGCGGTGATGAAACCGATCTCGCCCGGGCCGATCTCGACAAGGTCGGTCCGCTTCGGGGTGAAACAGCCGACGCGGTCGATCAGATGGGTCGTCCCCGCCTGCATGAACTTGATCTGCTGACCCTTTTTCAGCACCCCGTCGACGACGCGGACGAGAATCACGACGCCGAGATAAGGGTCGTACCAGCTGTCGACGAGCATCGCGACGAGCGGCGCCGCGGCATCGCCCTTCGGCGGCGGAATCCTGGCGACGATGGCTTCGAGCGTTTCTTCGATGCCGATCCCCGACTTGGCGCTGGCCAGCACCGCATCGTCGGCGGGCAGGCCGATGATATCCTCGATCTCCGCCTTCACCTTGTCGGTGTCGGCGGCGGGCAGGTCGATCTTGTTGATGACCGGCACGATTTCATGGTCATGCTCGATCGACTGATAGACGTTGGCGAGTGTCTGCGCCTCGACCCCCTGCGCCGCGTCGACGACGAGCAGCGCGCCCTCGCACGCCGCCAGGCTGCGCGAGACTTCATAGGCGAAGTCGACGTGGCCGGGCGTGTCCATCAGATTGAGCTGATAGGTTTCGCCGTCGTGCGCCTTGTACGTCAGGCGCACCGTCTGCGCCTTGATCGTGATCCCGCGCTCCTTCTCGATGTCCATATTGTCGAGAACCTGCGCCGACATTTCGCGCTCGGTCAGCCCGCCAGTGAACTGGATCAGCCGGTCGGCGAGCGTCGACTTGCCATGGTCGATATGCGCGATGATCGAGAAATTACGGATATGCGAGAGAGGAGTCGTCATCGCGCGCCGTTAGCAGGGGAATTGCGCGCTGTCAGCACCGCCGCGCAGCCGCGCGCAGCCACCGGCGCGAAAGGCGCAGAAAAGCGTGTAACTTCACACGCGATTGCAGCGCTCGCAGCGTCCCGAAGGCGCCGCAGGACCGGGCGATGCCCGCGGCGCGGTGCCATTCGAAAAATGGCGGAAAATTGCGCTACTTCACGCGCGATTGCACCGGGCAGGCCGTTTCGGGGCGGAGACGCTGCGGCAGTGCGTAGGGCGCGAAGCCGCAGCCGCCGCGATGGTCGCGCAGGAAAGGATGGCACGGAAGGCATGCGGCGAGGCTGACACGCCGGAACAATGCAGGAAAGCGATTTCAGGCCGCCGGGTGCGGCGGTTCAGCCCGTCGTGCCGCGGTTCAGGCGGTGCAAAGTGCTGAGCGCGGCTTCGAGCGCGAAGTCGATTTCTTCGTCGGCATCTTCGTTGGCGGCGACATCGGGCACCGGGACTGCGGCGGTTGCCGTCCTGGTTTCGCGGCGCCGGGCGAGCCCTGCCTCGAAGCGCGCAACCATCGCGCCGAGCGATTTGTCGGCGGGATCGGGCATCGCCGGTCCAGCAATCTTCGCGGGCTGAAGCCAGGGTTCGTCACCGGGTGTTTCAACCTCGACGGGCGCAAGATCGGCGAGGATCAGTTCATCCTCTTCGTCCGGCGCAGCGTCGGCTGCGGGCGGCGTGTAGGGTGCCACGGCCGCTTCGACGATCTCGACAGCGTCCACATCCTCGACGACATCGGCACCGGCGAGCGCGTCGGGTTCATATTCAAGAAGATAGTCCGCCGCGACCTCGGGCGCCGCATCGACCGGCCCCAGCCCCTGTTCGGGAAGGTCGCGTCCGGCGCGCAGCGGCGCGCGCGGCAGATCATCGGGGTGGAGGTCGGCGCGGCGGCGCACCGGAATATCATCGTCGACAGCCTCCTGGCGGCGGCGCAGACGGCGCCCGAGCGCGGCAAGGCCCGACGCCTCGGGCTCGGCGATCAGCAGCGCGACAAAGGCCGCAACCAGCGCGGCGACAAGCGCCATGCCAAGCGCCAGCGCGAGACGGGCGCCATTGCCGACCGGCGGCACGAACAGGTCCGACAGACGGTCGAGATAGAGATTCCAGCCAATGCCGAATACCCAGGCCATCGGCATGATCGCGGCGAAGAGGAAGGTCAGCGCCGCGGCGCCGATGACCGCCGGCATCGCCGGGCGGAGCGCGCGCATCCAGGCGGCGGCGCGGGCCTTGCGATGCGAAACCTTGTCGGAGCCGTCGGCGCTATCGTCCATATCGTCCAAATCCGTCGCTCCCGAAGAGGAGCCTGTCCTATATCATCAAGCCGCGAGCGATGCAGCGCCGCGGCGCAACAATCTCTGGTAAACGGGCTCGTAACGCAAAATGTTTGACGACCAGTTACGATCGGCCTCGACGAACGCCCGCGCGGTCCGGCGGCGTTCATCCCAGATGTCGCGATCGCGCAGCAGCCCGGCAAGGGCCGCGGCGATTGCCGGTGGGTCGTCGGGCGCGAACAGCGTGCCCGTGACGCCGTCGGCGATCAGTTCACGGTGGCCGCCGACATCGGATGCGGCGACGAGCTTGCCCTGCGCCATTGCCTCAAGCGGTTTCAGCGGCGTGACGAGATCGGTAAGCCGCATCTTCTTGCGCGGATAGGCCAGGATGTCGATCAGCGAATAATAGCGCTCGACCGCCTGGTGCGGCACCCGTCCGACGAACAGGATGCGGTCGGCGACGGGCGACGCCGCGGCCTGGGCCTTGAGCGCCGCCTCCATCGGCCCGCCGCCGACGAGCAGCAGCCGCGCGCCGGGTTCGGCAGCGACGAGCGCGGGCATCGCGGCGATCAGATCGTCGATCCCCTCATAATCATAGAAGCTGCCGATGAAGCCGATCACCGCGTCGCCCGGCATGAGGCCGAGGTCGGCGGCGAGCGCATCGTCGCGCGGCGGCGGGTCGCCGAACAGGTCAAGGTCGACGCCGTTGGGCGACACGACGATCTTGGCGGGATCCACCCCGCGCGCGATGAGGTCGCCGCGCAGCCCTTCGCAGATCACCGCGACGGCGTCGGCGGCGCGGACGGCATGACTTTCGAGCTGACGGGTCAGAAAATAGCGCGCGCTGCCCTCGCGGCCCGTGCCGTTACCGACCGCGGCATCCTCCCAGAAGGCGCGAATTTCGTAGATCACCGGAATTCCGAGCCGTTTGCCGACGCGCAGCGCCGCGAGCCCGTCGAGGACCGGTGAGTGGGCGTGGAGCAGATCGGGGCGCCATTCGTCGACCAGCGCCGCGACGCGGTCCGCCAGCGCGCCGATTTCGCGCCATTCGCGCCACGGCGAGCGCGCGGGCGCGATCGGCGGCGTGCGATAGAAGGTCAGCCCGTCGACTGTTTCGACGGGCGGTCCGGGGTCGGGATGGCGGACCCCCGTCACCCCAGCGACCGCCCACCCCTTCGCCGCCTGCGCCTTCATCAGCGCCCGGGTACGAAAGGTGTAGCCGCTGTGCGCCGGCAGGCTATGGTCAAGGACGTGCAGGATCCGGGTCATCGGCCAAGCCTTTGCCATACAAGCCTTAACGCCGCGTCAACCCCGATCGGGTAATGCCGCCGAAACGGGCCTGCGGGCCGGAGGGGAAGCCAGGTGCGCAGCAGATGATCGACAATTTTGCGATTGCCCTGACGCATGTGCTGATGGCGATCGCCCTCTGGCGCCTGCTGCACCGCGACGACCTCGACCGTGAGGTCGGCCCGCGCATGCTGTGGCAGCAACAGCGCGACGCCGAACGCATGGCGGCGATGGCGGCCGAGGCCGCGGAGGATCGCCGATCCGATGCGTGACCTTGCCTTCGTCGCCTTTCTGTTCGCCTTCATCGGGGTCGGCTTTCGCAAGCCGTTCCTGTTCGTGCTGTGCTTTTGCTACATCGACATCGTCGCACCGCAGCGGCTCAGCTATTTCCTGATCAATTCGATTCCGATCTCGCTGATCGTCTTCATCCTCGCGATCATCGGCTGGCTCGCCTTCGACGACAAGCGCGACACGCGCTGGTCGGGGCGGCAGACGTTGATGCTAATCCTGCTCTTTTATTGCTGGATGACGACGATGAGCGCCGACTTTCCGGTCGAGGCGCTCGATAAATGGGGATGGGTTTGGAAGGCGCTGGTCTGGGCGATCTTCCTGCCGCTGACGCTGCGCACGAAGCTGCGCATCGAATCGCTGTTGCTCTTCATGCTGCTGTCGGCCGCGACGATCGCGATCGCGGGCGGGATCAAGACCGCGGCGGGCGGCGGCGGCTATGGCGAACTGCAACTGCTGCTGTCCGAAAATTACGGCCTGTACGAAGGCAGCACCATGTCGACGGTCGCGGTGTCGATCATCCCCGCGATCCTGTGGTTCCGCCGCCACGGCACCGTCTTTCCGCCCGACTGGCGCGTCTCGCTGTTCTGCTTCGCGCTCTGCTTTGCCTGCATGCTGCTGCCGGTCGGGACGCAGGCGCGCACGGGGCTGATCTGCCTCGGCGTGCTCGCGCTGCTGTCGCTGCGCGCGGTCAAGCACCGGCTGCTATATATCATGGGGGCGGTGCTGCTCGTCGCCGCGGCGATCCCCTTCCTGCCGCAAAGCTATACCCAGCGCATGGAAACGCTGCAGGATTATCGCACCGACCAGTCGGCATCGACGCGCGTCGCGGTGTGGGCGTGGACGTGGGACTATGCGAAGGACCATCCGTTCGGCGGCGGGTTCGAGGCCTATATGCAGAACCGCCTGCGCGTCGAAACCACCGGGTCGAACGCCGATGCGGGTCGTCCGGGCGCGGGCGATCCGGTGATCCATGACGAACAGTCGCGCGCCTATCATTCGGCCTATTTCGAAATGCTGGGCGAACAGGGCTATCCCGGCACGCTGCTGTGGCTGCTGCTCCACATCACCGGCATCGTCCAGATGGAGCGGGTGCGCCGCCGTTACCTCAAGACACGCCGCGCCGAGGAGCAATGGATCGCGCCGCTCGCGACCGCGCTCCAGCACGGCCATATCGTCTATATGGTCGGGTCGCTGTTCGTCGGAATCGCGTTCCAGCCTTTCATCTACATGATGCTGGCGCTCGAAATCGGGCTGTCGACCTATTGCCGCCGCCGCGAGCAGGAATCGGGACGCAACTGGATGCGGCCGCGCGCGCAGGGATTTGCCGCATGATCGCGGCGCAAAAGCCCCGCATGCTGCCGACGCTGACCGGGGTGCGCGGCTTTGCGGCGCTCGCGGTGCTGTTCTATCATATCCGGGGCGGCATGGCGGGCTATCTGCACGGCGCGGTCATCGACGGTTTCGCGCACGGCTATCTTGCGGTCGATCTCTTCTTCGTCCTGTCGGGCTTCGTGCTGTGGTGGAATTACGGTCCGGCGTTCGTTGCCGAGGGGACGCGCGCCGCGCCGCGCTTTCTGGTCCGCCGCATCGCGCGTATCTTTCCGCTGCATCTCGCGATCCTGGCGGCGATGGCGCTGTTCGCGGTCGCGCTGCTCGCCAGCGGGCGCGATCCGGGGCCGCATTACGGCTTTGCCACGCTGCCCGCGCACGCGCTGCTGGTCCAGAATTGGGGCTTCACCGCCGATCTGCGCTGGAACGACCCGGCCTGGTCGATCTCGACCGAATGGGCGGCCTATCTGCTGCTCGCCGCGACCGGCGGCTGGGCGGCGCGATTGCCCGCGGGGCGGTGGAGCTTTCCGCTCTTCGCGCTGCTGCTCGCGGCAGCGCTCGGCGGCTGGTTCGCCGCGACGGGGCGCGCGGGGATCGGCGACGATATCGCGGCGACCGGCCTCGTCCGCTGCCTCGCCGAATTCTTCCTCGGGGTCGCGCTCTGCCAGTGGTGGACGGCGCAGCGCGCGCGCGGCGACGGGAGCCGGGTCATATATGCGACCGCGGCGATCTTCGCGCTGCTCGCGGCGCTGATCCTGTTCGCCGGCCTGCCCCAGCCTGCGGCGATCCCGCTGGCGATGGCGGCGGTCGTCATCACCGCGCTCCAGGCGTCGCTCGCACCGCATCCGCTGCTGTCGGGACGGCTCGCCCAGTGGCTCGGCGACATCAGCTACGCTGTCTATCTGTCGCACTTCTTCCTGTGGATCCTGTTCAAGCTGGTCCTTGTCGACGATCCGGCGATGGTCGCGCCGATAAAGATCGCCGCCTTCGTCGCGCTGACGCTCGCCGTCTCACACCTGCTCCACCGCTGGCTGGAAGTCCCGGCGCGGCGGATCGTCCAGCGCGGCGGCGACGCTCTCTTGTCGCGGCTGGCGGCCGGGCGGCAGGCGCAAACCCGCCAAAGCTGACGCCTGCCCGCTGCGCCGGCGGAGGGAACCATCGCCCGGCCAGGACGCTTAACAAGGCATGCCGTCGCCGCGTGCCGCCCCCCGCCTGATCCATGTCGACGACAGCCTGCCCGGCATCCGCCGCGAACGGGCCGCATCGGGCTGGCGCTATCGCGACGCCGCGGGCAAGGTGATCCGCGACCGCGCCGAGATCGAGCGCCTCAACGCGATCGCGCTGCCCCCCGCCTATGAGGATGCCTGGTTCTGCCCGGCCGCGAACGGGCATATCCTTGCGACCGGCTATGACGCGCGCGGGCGCAAGCAATATCGCTACCACCCCGATTTCCGGGCCGCGCGCGAGGCGGACAAATATGATCGCTGCGCCAGCTTCGGCCAGGCCCTGCCGCTGCTCCGCGCGCGGCTGGAAAGCGATTTGCGCCGCCGATCGCTGTGCGCGGATCGCGTCGTCGCGGCCGTCGTCCGCCTGCTCGACCTCGCCGCGCTGCGCGTCGGCAACGAACAATATGTCGCCGCAAACAAGAGCTTCGGCGCGACGACGCTGCGCCGGCGTCACGCGCGACTGGAGGGGCAGCGCCTCCGGCTCCGCTACCGCGCCAAGGGCGGCGCGCGGCGCGAGGTGACGATCAGCGACCGCAGCCTGGCGACCCTGGTGCGCCGGTTGCAGGACCTGCCCGGCCAGCATCTTTTCCAATATGAGGATGCGGATGGCCCGTGCGCGGTCGGGTCCGACGAGGTCAACGCCTATATCCGCGAGGCGATGGGCGCCGATTTCAGCGCCAAGCATTTCCGCACCTGGTGGGCGAGCGTCGAGGCGTTCGCCTGTCTGTACGACGCCGAAGAGCCACCCTCGCTCAAGGCGATGCTGACGCGCGTCTCCGACCGGCTCGGCAACACGCCCGCCGTTGCGCGGCGCGCCTATGTCCACCCGGCGATGATCGCCGCTGCGCAGGATCGCGGAGATTTTGCCGCGGTCGCGGGGCGCCTGCCGCGCGCGACCAAATATCTTTCGCGTTACGAACGCGGATTTTTGACCTATCTGGAGCGCGCGCCCGATGCCGGCGCGCTGCTCCGTTCCGCCTGACCGACCGACCAGACCAAGAGGACCGACGTGACTTTGCCTTTCCTTGCCACCGCGACCGCCAACCCCGCCGCGCAGATCCGCGCCTGGTGGACCAGCAGCGTCGCGTGGGTCGATACGCACTGGCTGCAGATCGGCATCGCGATCGGCGCCGGGCTCCTCATCTATTTTGCGCTGTCGCTGATCCGCGGTTTCGCGCTCAAGAAAGCGCAGTCGGCGCCGGGGCAATTCACGCTGACCGACATTGTCGGGCGGGTGATCCACAAGACCAAGTCGCTGGTGCTGGCGATCGTCTCGGTCCGACTGGTCGCGGCATCGGCCAATCCGCCGGTCGTCGTCCTGCATATCATCCAGTTGGTCTTCACCGTCGCGGTGGTGCTGCAAGTCGCGATCTGGGCGCGCGAGATCGTCCTCGGGCTGATCCAGCGCCGCGCCGCCGATGGGCATAACGAGACGCTGGTCAACGCGATGGGCATCATCCGCCTGCTCATCAGCATCGCGCTGTTCGCGGTCGCGGCGATCGTCATCCTCGACAATATGGGGGTCAATGTCACCGGCCTGATCGCCGGCCTGGGCATCGGCGGCATCGCGATCGGCCTTGCCGCGCAGGGCATTTTTTCCGACCTGTTCGCGTCGCTGTCGATCATCTTCGACCGGCCTTTCCGCGTCGGCGAAGCGATCAAATATGACAATAGCGTCGCGACCGTCGAGCGCATCGGGCTGAAAAGCACGCATCTGCGGTCGGTCAACGGCGAGCTGCTGGTCATTTCCAACACCAATTTGCTATCGAAGGAAATCACCAACTATGCCCATCTCGAACGCCGCCGCGTCCAGTTCGCGATCGGTGTAATCTATCAGACCACGCCCGCGATGCTGCGCGCGCTGCCCGACCTGCTGAAGGCGCAGGTCGAAGCCGAGGGGCATGAGTTCATCCGGTCGAGTTTCATCGGCTTCGGCGCCTCTAGCCTCGACTTCGAACTGGTCGCCGACATTCCGAGCGCAGACTATAACGAGGTCATCGCGGCCCGCACCGCGATCGGCATCCGCGTCTTCGAAGAGATGACCAACGCCGGCTACGACTTCGCCTATCCGACGCAGACGACCTTCACCGCGGCGCCCGACGGGACGATGATTCTCCCCTATGCCGAAAGCGTCACGATGAAGACGCCGAAGTCCGCACAGTCCTGACGCTACGGCGCCGTAGCGCAAAGCCCTAGGCTCTTGTGCTACCCCGCCCCGCGGGCCTAGAACGCGCCCCTCGACAGACATAGAGGGGATAAAGGATGAGCGCGATGACGCCGCAGGAAATGAAGGAACTGGTCGGCAAGCCGCTCGGCACGTCGGAATGGGTGCTGGTCGATCAGGAGATGATCAACAAGTTCGCCGACGCGACCGGCGATCATCAGTTCATCCATATCGACGAAGAAAAGGCTAAGCTGACGCCCTTCGGCGGCACCATCGCGCACGGCTTTCTGACCCTCTCTCTTTTCCCCATGTTGATGGCCAAATCCGACTGCCCGCGCCCCGCAGGCGTCAAGATGGGCGTCAACTATGGCGGCAACAAAGTGCGCTTCCTTGCCCCCGTGCGCTCGGGCAAGCGCGTGCGCGGCCATTTCAAGCTGCTCGAGCTCGACGAAAAGCGTCCGGGCCAGTGGCAGCAGACGCTGGAATTCACGGTTGAGATCGAGGGCGAAGAAAAGCCCGCGCTGATGGCCGAATGGATCAGCCAGTTCTTCGTCTGACATATAAACCGGCATTCCGGCCGAACCTCCCCCGAAAAGACAACCGGAACCAAGCAGAAGGAAGTTTATCATGCGTGACGCCGTCATCGTTTCCACCGCCCGCACCCCGCTGACCAAGGCGGCGCGCGGATCGTTCAACAACACGACCTCGCCGACGCTGGGCGCCTATTCGGTCGCCGCCGCGGTCGAACGCGCCGGGGTTGAAGGAGGCGAGATCGACGACGTCCTGTTCGGCGCCGCAATGCAGCAGGGATCGCAGACGATGAACGTCGCGCGCCTAATCGGCCTGCGCGCCGGCCTGCCCGTCACCGTCCCCGGCATGTCGATCGACCGCCAGTGCTCGTCGGGCCTGATGACGATTGCGACCGCCGCGAAGCAGATCATCGTCGACCGCCAGGACATTTGCGTCGCCGGCGGCGTCGAAAGCATCTCGAAAGTCAGCGGCAGCGGCAAGACCTTCTTCGAGGCCGACCAGGAACTGCTGGCGATGCACAAAGACATCTACATGCCGATGATCGGCACGGCAGAAGTCGTTGCAAAGCGTTACAATATCAGCCGTGAAGCGCAGGACGAATATTCGCTCCAGTCGCAGCAGCGCACCGCCGCGGCCCAGGCCGCTGGCAAGTTCGACGACGAAATCGTCCCCTGCAAGGCGACGATGGCGGTGGTGAACAAGGAAACGAAGGAAGTCACCTTCAAGGATGTCGTCGCCGACAAGGACGAGTGCAACCGTCCCGACACCACGCTCGAAGGTCTGCAGAGCCTGAAGCCGGTGATGGGCGAAGGCCACACGATCACGGCAGGCAACGCCAGCCAGCTTTCGGATGGCTCGTCGGCCTGCGTCGTCATGGAGGCCAAGGTCGCCGAAAAGCGCGGGCTTCAGCCGCTGGGCCGCTATGTCGGCATGGCCGTTGCCGGCACCGAGCCCGACGAAATGGGCATCGGCCCCGTTTTCGCCATCCCGAAGCTGCTCGAACGCTTCGAGCTCAAGATGGACGACATCGGCCTTTGGGAACTCAACGAAGCCTTTGCCGTGCAGGTGCTCTACTGCCGCGACAAGCTCGGCATTCCGAACGACCTGCTCAACGTCAACGGCGGTTCGATCTCGATCGGCCACCCCTTCGGCATGACCGGCGCGCGCTGCGTCGGCCACGCGCTGCTCGAAGGCAAGCGCCGCGGCGTCAAATATGCCGTCGTCACCATGTGCATCGGTGGCGGCCAGGGCGCAGCAGGCCTGTTCGAGGTCTTCTGATTTGCGGCTGAAAGCTCCGCGTGTCGAGCCGGTCGATCTCGACCGGCTCGATGCCGACCAGCGCGCGGCGCTTGAACCCTTTCTTGCCTCCGATGGCGGCAAGGTGGGCGGCGGCAGAATCCTCAATATCTTCCGCACGCTGGCGCAGGCGCCCAAGGCGCTGACCGCTTTCCTCGGCTGGGGCAATTATATCCTGTCGAAGCGCAATGCGCTTACCCCGCGGGATCGCGAGCTCGTCATCCTGCGCACCGGTTATAATTGCCGGTCGGGCTATGAATGGACGCAGCATAAGCGCATCGGACTCGACTGCGGCCTGACCGAAGACGAGATCGAGCGGATCAAGGCCGGACCCGACGCTGCGGTCTGGAGCGATATCGACCGCGCGATGCTGCGCGCGACCGACGAGTTGACCGCGAACCATTTCGTTGCCGACGCGACCTGGGCGGCGCTGGCGCCGCTCGGCGACAAGGGACGCATGGATCTGGTGATGACCGTCGGTCAGTACACACAGGTTTCGATGATGCTTAACAGCTTCGGCATCCAGGTCGAGGCGGGCTGGGAGGTCGATCCCGACCTGCACGCCTAACCATTTGAGCCTGACTATTTTCTGGGGAGAGACGATATGAGCGGAATCGGCATTATCGCCACGCTGCGCGTGCAGCCGGGCAAGGAAGCGGAATTCGAAGGCGTGTTTGCGGAGCTGGCCCCCGCGGTGCGCGCGAACGAGAAGGGTAACAGCTTCTACAAGCTCTTCCGTACCGCGGAAGCCGGCGTTTACAAGGTGCTCGAATGCTATGACGACGAGGCCGCGGTCGCCGCGCACCGCGCGTCGGACCATTTCCGCACCCTCGGCGCGAAACTCGGCCCCTGCCTCGCCGGAGCACCTGAAATCGAAAGCCTGCCGGGGGTCTGATCGCTCAGGGTCAGAGCGTCAGCCATCGTTCGCAATCGTCCCTGACCCGCGCATCGGCGTCGCGCCGGCCGAGCTCGAGCGCCGCCGTTCGCCCCCTTATCGTCTGCGACAGCAGCGAGCGCGGCGATGGCGCTGGCGCGCGCCCGCGGAACCGGATGGCTGACCGCCATATGGTCGGCGATGTCGCGGGCATTGTCGGTCAGGCGGATTGCGCAGCGGAGCAACGCTTTGGGGGGCGTCAGCGTCGGCCGGCTGGCGATCGTGCCCCACCGCGCGGCGTCGCGCCGGCGGCGGCGCGAACTTCGGGGCGCGGATCGGCGTCGGCCATCGCAGCGGCGTGCAGGGTGGCCGGTTCGAGCGCGACATGGCGTGCGATCCGGGCCGACGCAGAGACAGTACACCGCGTCAGCGCGCGGACAGTTGCAGCCGACCGTCGCGATGGTCACGGCGATGTCAAAGACCGACCCGTCGGCCGTCGATCCGTACAGGCCCGCCGCGGTGTCGAGCAGCGGGAGCGCGTCGATGGCAATGGGCGGAAATTCCATAACCTCTCCTGGCTGAAACGGCGGCGACGATGCCGCCGGCGACAGGGCTAGGAAGGCGACTGAGCGAAGCCCAATTAGCTTCGCGTAATCGCCGATGCGAGCCAGAGCGACAGGCCGGGGGGCGGATCGGCGGGCGGCGTTTCGGTGCAGTGTCGCACCGCATCGGCTCGCGCGCGGGCCAGGATCGCGGGCGGAGTCGCAGCGGGGTGGAAGATATGATCGGCCTCGCCCAGCAGGCGCGCCGCGCGCAGCGTCAGATCGTCGGGATCGTCGCTGGCGAGCGCGATCATTTCAAGGCGCGCGGGCGCCGCCAGATGATCGGCGGCGAGCCAGGCAGCGACAGCGCCTTGGTCCGGCCCGGCAACCGGATCTAGCGCGCCGCCGGGCGCAAGCGCGGCATCGATGGCGCGGCGGCGGTCGGCGGCATCGGGCCAGCGCGCTTTCATCGCACCGCGCGCCGCGAACAGGGCGGCGGCGAGATTGCCGAGGGTGGCGGGCAGCAACGCCTCAATCCGCTGGCGCACCGCCTTGGCAAGCCCGGCGGACGCGCCGCCGGTGCCGACCGCGATCGTCACCGGCGCGCGATCAACGATCGCGGGGGTGGTGAAATCGCAAAGATCGGGCCGGTCGACGACATTGACGAGGAGGCCGCGCGCGCGCAGCTCCGCCGCCGCTTCTTCAGCTCCCTCGTCCAGCGCAACAAAGGCGATCGCCGCGCCGTCTTCCCACTGCGGCACGATCCGCCCGCCGGCGCGCGCAATCAGCCGCGCCTTCGCATCCGCAGCCTCCCCCTCCCCGACCAGCACGACCGTGCGGCCTGCAAGGTTCAGGAAGAGAGGAAACTGGCGCATCAGTCGATCCAGTCGGGGACGCGTTCGGCCGCCATGATCGTACCGGCGGCGATGCGATCGGCGACGACGATATAGCGGTCGCCGTCGACGAGCACTTCGGGAACCAGGCTGCGGCTGTTGTAGGTCGATGCCATCGTCGCGCCATAGGCGCCCGCGGTACGGAAAACGGCGAGATCGCCCGCCGCAACCTTGTCGATCACGCGGTCGCGCGCGAAGGTGTCGCCGGTTTCGCACACCGGGCCGACGATCGAGGCGGTCATCGTCTCGCCGCTCGGACGCACTGCCTGGAAATCGTGCCACGCATCGTAGAGCGCCGGACGTGCCAGATCGTTCATGGCTGCGTCGACGATGACGAAATCGCTCTGCGCTCCCGGCTTGACCCACAGCACTTCGGTGAGCAGCACGCCCGCGTTGCCGGCGATGACGCGCCCGGGTTCGAACATCAAGGTGACGTCCCAGTCGCGGGTGACGCGCGCGACCATCGCGCCATAATCGGCGGGGCTCGGCGGGTTGTCGCCCTCCTTGTAAGGAACCCCGAGCCCGCCGCCGAGATCGACATGGGTGATGTCGTGTCCCGCCGCTCGCAGATCGGCGATCAGCCGCCCGACGCGGACGAACGCCGCCTCGAGCGGGTCGAGGCTGGTGAGCTGACTGCCGATATGGAGTGCAATGCCGCGCAGCTTGAGGCCAGGTAGCCGCGCAAGGCGGTCGAATATTTCGGGCGCGACGTCGATGCCGACGCCGAACTTGTTTTCGGCCTTGCCGGTCGAGATCTTGGCGTGGGTGCCCGCATCGACGTCGGGATTGACGCGCAGCACTGCCTGCGCGGTCATTTCCTTTCGTGCGGCGATCTCTGCGAGCGCGACACCTTCGGGTTCATGTTCGATGTTGAACTGGCCGATGCCGCGGTCGAGACCGAGCGCCAGTTCGGCCCGCGTCTTTCCGACGCCCGAAAAGACGATATCTTCGGGCGCCATCCCCGACGCGATCGCGCGTTCGAGCTCGCCGCCCGACACGACGTCGGCGCCATAGCCCTGCCGCGCGAGGACACGCAGCACGCCGAGGTTGGGGTTGCACTTGATCGCAAAGGCAATGTGCTTGCGCGGAATGTCGGCAAGCGCGTCGCGAAACACCTGCGCATGGCGTTCAAGCGTCGCGCGCGAATAGACATAGACGGGGGTGCCGATTTCCTCGGCAATGCGCGGCAAGGCGATGTCTTCGGCGTAGAGAACGCCGTCACGATAAGCAAAATGATCCATGGAAAAGGTCCTGAACTCAGCCCGGAGGCGGCAAGTCGAAATCGTCGGGTTCGCGCTTTTCGGATCGTTTAAGAAGGTCGTCGCTGCGCGCGGGCCGGGCCTGCGCGTCAGGCGTCGTGAGCTCCTCCGTGGTCGGCTGGCGCTGTGCCCCGATGGGTAGCGCGGGCGGGGCCGAACCCGCCACCGGCTTCAGATCTTCCTTCTTGCCGCACGCGCCAAGCGCCACGAGCGCAGCGCCCGAGGCGGCCAGCAAAATCGTCGTGCGGATCTTTGCCATCACCTAAATCTCCAGCGCCGCGCGCGCCGCGGCAACAGCCTGCCTTACCCGTTCGGGCGCGGTGCCGCCATAGCTCATGCGGCTGGCGACCGACGCCTCGACGGTCAGCGCCGCGAGCGCGGCGGGCGTGACCGCGGCATGGATCGCCGCCGCTTCGTCCGCCGGAAGCGCCGACAGTTCAACGCCGAGCTCTTCCGATCGTTTCACGCAGGCACCGACGATATGGTGCGCGTCGCGGAACGGCACCCCCGCCTCGCGCACCAGCCAGTCGGCCAGATCGGTCGCGGTCGAAAAGCCCGATGCGGCGAGCGCGCGCATCCGGTCGGTGCGAAAGGCCAGCGCGTCGACCATGCCGGTCATCGCGGCGAGCGAAAGCGCTAGCGCGTCGAAGGCACCGAAGACCGTTTCCTTATCGTCCTGCAAATCCTTCGAATAGGTGAGCGGCAGCCCTTTCACGATCACCGAAAGCCGCTGGAACGCACCGAGCAGCAGGCCTGCGCGGCCGCGCACCAGTTCGGCGGCATCGGGATTGCGCTTTTGCGGCATGATCGAGCTGCCGGTCGACCAGGCGTCGGGCAGACTGACGAAACCGAAGGGCTGGCTGGCCCAGATCACGATCTCTTCGGCGAGGCGCGAGAGGTGAATCGCGGCAATCGAGGCGGCGGCACAAAATTCGAGCGCGAAATCGCGGTCCGATACGGCATCGATACTGTTCGCCATCGGCCGGTCGAAACCGAGCGCCGCCGCGGTCGCCGGACGGTCGAGCGGGAAGCTGGTGCCCGCAAGCGCCGCGGCGCCGAGCGGCGATTCGTTGAGCCGCGCGCGCGCATCGCGGAAACGGCCGCGATCGCGGCCGAACATTTCGACATAGGCGAGCAGATGGTGGCCGAGCGTCACCGGCTGTGCGACCTGCAAATGGGTGAAGCCGGGCATGATGCTGTCCGCATGTTCATCGGCGCGCGCGAGCAGGGCGCCCTGAAGCGCCTTCAGGCCGGAATCGATACGGTCGCAAGCGGTGCGCACCCAGAGCCGAAAATCGGTCGCGACCTGATCGTTGCGCGAGCGCGCGGTGTGGAGCCGCCCGGCGGCTTCGCCGACCAGTTCCTTGAGGCGCGATTCGACCGTCATGTGAATATCTTCGAGCGCAAGATCGACCGGCACACCGTTCGCGGCGAACTCGTCGGCGATCTGCGCCAGCCCGCGATCGATGGTCGCCGCGTCGGCGGCGGCAATGATCCCCTGCGCGCCGAGCATCGCGGCATGCGCGCGGCTGGCGGCGACATCCTCTTCCCAAAGACGTTTGTCGACGGGGATCGAGGCGTTTATCTCTTGCATGATCGCCGCAGGTCCGCCACCGAAGCGGCCGCCCCACATGCTGTTGCTATCGGGAGTATTCGCCATCCGCCGCGTTCCAAATCTTCGTCTTGCCGTGCTGGCCCTGCTGATCGCCGGTTCCTTCGCGGGGTGCGATAGGCAAAAGGAGGCCTCGGAGCAAGCAGGCGCGGGGCAAGCAAATATTTCGCCCGGCGAAGCGGCGCATGGCCGCGACCCCGCCACCTTTCAGCATGTCGTCGAGCGCGGCAACGCCGGCAAGGCCGGACCGGCCGCCGTCTTTCGCGGCCCCGACGACGCACCGGTGACCGTCGCGTCGTTTCGCGGCAAGCCGCTGCTGGTCAATCTGTGGGCGACCTGGTGTGCGCCCTGCGTCGCCGAAATGCCGACGCTCGATGCGCTTGCCGCGCAAAAGGCAGGCAAGCTGACGGTCGTCGCGGTGGCGCAGGATCTGCAAGGCGCTTCGGTCGTCGATCCCTGGTTCCAGAAGGCGGGGCTGAAGGCGCTGCAACCCTATCTCGATCCGCAGAACACTTTGTTGGACGCAGCGAATACCGCGCTGCCGACGAGCATCCTCTACGATGCGAACGGGCGCGAACTGTGGCGCGTGGTGGGCGCCATCGACTGGCAGGGCGAGGAAGCGAAGGCGCTGCTGGCGGAAGGCGGAGTGTAGAATGAAGACGGCGGACGCATAGCGCCCGCCGCCTTTTGAAACTCATTTCGACGATCAGCCTTCGATCGAGACGCGCCCCACAGGGTAGCCCTTCTTGCGCATCACCTTGGTATAATCCTTGTCGGCGTCGACGACTTCGGTCGCCCACTCGTCCCATGCATCCCAGCGATCCTCGCGATCGGTTGCGCGGCCCAAGTCACTCTTGAGCTCCTTTTCAGCCTCCAGAATATCGGTGCGATAATTGTACCAATATTTATTATAGACCCCCGCAATCGGCACGCTGCGAACCGGTGGGCGATCGAAACCCGGCGGAATCGACCCATAGGGAACCGTCGCCATTGCAGCACCGGCGGGAAGAGCCATAAGCGCCGCCAAAGTCGTCCTTTTTTTCATCGTTCGTCTCCTTGGTGGACCCTGCTGGTCAGGAGAAAGAACGAAAGAGAACCGGCTTTTCTTCACGGACCGACGAGGATTCGACACGCCTTGCGGCGGAACCGTCCACGGCCGTCCCCGCAGGCAAGGCGGCGCTTTCATCCGACGCCGAAGCTGACGGCGGCATCGACGATTGCCCCTACCCCGGATGCGCCTCGTCACCGACGCTCGATTTGAGCAGCCCGCGGAACACATCCTGCGCGGTCCGTTTGCCCTGCGTCACGTCGAAGACGTCGCGCGCGATCGGCATCGCGATGCCGTGACGGTCGGCGAGCGCCATCACCGTGGGGGCGCTTTTGACGCCTTCGGCGACCATGTGCATGTCGGCGATGATCGCGTCGATATGGCGCCCCTTGCCGAGTTCGACCCCGACGTGGCGGTTGCGCGACAGCGGGCTGGTGCAGGTCGCGATCAGGTCGCCCATGCCCGTCAGACCGGCGAAGGTTTCCGGGCGCCCGCCCATCGCGACGCCGAGCCGGGTGATTTCGGCCAGCCCGCGCGTCATCAGCCCGGCGCGCGTATTGTCGCCCGCGCCGAGCCCGTCGCCCATGCCGACCGCAATCGCGATGATATTCTTGAGCACCCCGCCGAGTTCGCAACCGAGCAGATCGGTGTTGGTATAGACGCGGAACAGCCCCGAATGGAAAAGCGGGTGCAGTGCGCGCACGACGATTTCATCCTCCATCGACAGCACGCTCGCCGCCGCCTGGCCGCTCATGATCTCACGCGCGAGATTGGGGCCGGTGAGCACGCCGACGGGGTGGCCGGGCAGCACCTCCTCGATCACCTCGGTCATCCGCTTGCCCGTCGCGAGTTCGAGCCCCTTGGTCAGGCTGATCACCGGCACCCAGGGACGCAGATGATCGCGCGCCTCCTCGAGCACCGCGCGAAAGCTGTGCGACGGCACGCCCATGACGAGGACGTCGGCGCCCGCCACAGCTTCGCCGAGATCGGCCGTCGCGCGCAGCGCCGCGGGCAGGCGGATGCCGGGCAGATATTTGCGGTTTTCCTGATCGCGGTTGATGCCATCGACCATTTCGGCGTCGCGCGCCCACAAGGTGATCGGCGCGTTGCGCGATACCGTCGCGGCGACCGTCGTCCCCCAGCTCCCCCCGCCGAGCAGGCCCACTTTCAGGCGCATAGCCCCTCCTTCTCCCTGCCCGTCATTGCGAGCGAAGCGACGCAATCCAGTGCTGGCTCGAGCCAGTCTGGATTGCTTCACCCGGCTTTGCCGGGTTCGCAATGACGCATGGTTTGACCAGCGGATCAAGTCCGACGTAATAGGCGGCTAATCGAGCGGCCCGAGAAAATCCTTCATCAGCGCGGCGGTGGCCTTCGGATCCTCGACCATCGGGACATGGCCGACATGATCGAGGACATGCGCGCGGCTGTTTGCGATACCCGCTTCGAGCACGGGGACGCAGCTGATGTCGATCAGCCGGTCGTGGCGGCCCCAGATGATCAGCGTCGGCACCGTCACCTCGCCGAGCCGGTCGTTGAGCGGGCGGTCGCGCATCTCGGTCGCAATGACCCAGAAGGCGGTGTCGAGCTGATCGCGATATTTGAGCGCGTCGGCATAGAGCACCGGCTTCAATCGCGACGGCACGAAGGGCGGTTTGTGGACGACCATCGCGACGAGGCGGTCGGCATCCTCGATACCGGCCAGGACGAGCGGGTTATAATCCTCGTTCGCCGCCTGTTTCTGAAGATCGCTCTCGTTCGCGCCCGCCACCCCGGCATTGTCGATCAGGATCAGGCTGGCGAGCGCATCGGGAAAGTCGAGCGCGTAGCGCAGCGCGATCCAGCCGCCCATGCTATTGCCCGCGATATGCGGCTGCCGCAGTCCGAGCGCATCGACGAATGCCTTCAGCCGCGCGGTCTGCGCTTCGATGTCATACGCAAGATCGGGGTTGCGTTCATTCTCGCCAAAACCGGGGAGATCGGGTGCGACGACGTAATAGTCGCGCGTCAGAAAGGGCGCGAGAAAGGACCAATTATCCTTGTCGCCCGAAAAGCCATGGACGAGCAGCAGCGTAGGCTTGGCGGGATCGCCGCCCTCCAGATAGGGCCAGGCGCGGCCGTCGACGGTAACGCTTTTCTGCACCGTGCCGCCGCGCCGGCGGAGCAGCGCGCGACCGATCGCGACCAGGCGGCCGGGGAATACGAAATAGAAGATCGCCAGAGCGATCAGCGGAGCAAAAAGCAGAATGAGGAGGAGCTTCATGACGTGCGGAATTTCCCTGTCGATCCGTTGGCTTCAGGCTGACACATGCGCATCGAACCAGCCGATCAGATCGTCCAGCACCGCATCGCGTTCGGGCTCGTTATAGATTTCGTGGAACAGGCCGGGATAGATTTCGAGCCGCTTGTCGGTCGATGCGACATGGTCGAACAGATAGTGCGAGCCCGCCACCGAGGCGAGGCTGTCATGGTCGCCATGCTGGAGCAGGATCGGCAGCGTGATTTTCGGTGCGCATGCCTGCGCAACCGCCATCGCGTCCATGAATTCCTTGCCGAGCCGCGCGCCGATCTTTCCCGTATAGACAAGCGGATCGGCAAGATAGGCGGTGACCACCGCCGGATCGCGGCTGACCCCGTTGGGATCGAGCGCCAATACGCCGAGGCGCGGAAAAAAGCGTGACAGAAAGCGGCTGATCCAGACGGTGAAGCGCGAAGGCGGCGTACCGGGGACAATCGCCGGGCCGGACAGTGCGGCGGCGACAAAGGCGTCCTGCCGATCGATCAGGAACAGCGTCGCGATCAGGCCGCCCATGCTGTGTCCGAGCAGCAGGCGCGGCGCGCCCGGATGGTTGACCTCGACGAGCGTGAGCAATTCGGCCATGCCGTCGGTGAAAGCCGAGAAGCGCGGCACATAGCCCCCCTCGCCATCCGACTTGCCATGGCCCCAATGGTCGACCGCATAGACGGCATAGCCGGCGTCGGTCAGCCGTTTTGCCACATGGGCGTAACGCCCGGCGTGCTCGGCATAGCCGTGCGCGAGGAGCACCACGGCCTTGGGCGCCGCAGCAGGAAGCCAATGGGTGACGTGCAGCGTCGCGCCCGCGCCCGCCGATCCCGGCGGCAGCATCACGCCCGCCATGCTCACCGGACCGGCTTTTTCAGCGCCGCGCTGCGGTGGCCGGGGCCGTCGTCGCCGCCCTTGTCGATGCGCGCCAGGATGGCGTCGAGCGCGCGGCTTATCGCGGTCTGGGTGCGCACCATCTCGATCTTCGGCCAGGCGGTGCGCATGCCGGTGTCGATCAGCTCGTCGATGTCCTCCTGCGACAGATCGGACAATATCTTTGTGGGCGACCAGAATTTGGGCGGCCGGATGATGTTGATGTCGCCGGTATATTCCTGATTGATCAGCGAGCGCGCCATATTGGCGAGGCTGTTGAGCGGCGGCACCAGTTCGAGGGGCTTCTGGAATATCACCATATTGGCGTTGAGCCATGCCTTGAAGGTCGCCATCGAGGCATGCTGAATGGCCTCTATCGGCGCCATCTGCTTGCGCGTGTCGGTCGCGAAAGGCAGCGCGAGCGGGTTCGCCTGGCTGACGATATGATGGTTGACGCCGTAGAGGCGTTCGAGCCGCTTGGTCGGGATGTCGTGCGTCACCGACCCGTCGACCCAGCGCCGGTCGGGCTGATAGGGCACGCGCTTGCCCGCTTCGTCGCGCGCCATCAGCATCACCGGCGGAAAGACGCCCGGCACCGCGCACGAGGCGAGCACCGCTTCGCGGATCAGCACATTGGGCGCGGTGATCGCGTTGAGCAGGCGGCCGTTCTGATATTTTTCGGCGGGCGCGACTGACACGTTGAGATGTCGGCCGCTGACCTCATAGGCTTCCTGAAAGGTCAGGTCGGGGATGAGCTCGGCGAGGCGCGCGGCGACCTCGTCAGGGGCGAGGCGGCGCACTTCGGGATCGCGGTCGGCGCTGGCAAGCTTGTCGCTGGCCAGGAAGGCGCCGACCTCGGCATCCTTGCGCGTGCAGACGACCGCGGCGACGATCGAACCGCCGCTCGATCCCGCGAGGATCGTCGGCAGCACGCCCTCCTCCCACAGCGCTTTCACGACGCCGACATGGAAATAGAGAAAGCTGCCCGACCCCGACAGCAGCAGCGCCGAGCGGCCGTAGCAATGCTGGGCGCGGCGGAAGAAATCGCGCTTTTCGTCGCGCGGGATGCTGCGCGCCGCGGCGATCTTGCCCAGCGCGGAGACGACCTCTGCCACATAATCCTCGATCAGCCTTTTGGTGCCGAAGCGCGCCTTTTGATACAAGCGTTCGTGGCCCATGCCGTCGATATTGCCGTGAATGCCTTCGTTGAGGACGAAGAGCAGCCCCTTCACATCGCCCGCCGCCGACAGCTTGCGCAGCCGTTCGAGGCGGGCGCGGATCGCGCGATAGTCGAAATGCTTGCTTTCGTCGGCGTCGCGCCACGCCTGCATCCCCGATTTGCCGTCGGCGGCAATCGCCGCTCTGATCCAGGCGGCATAGTCGGGCGCCTTCGCCAGATCGGCGTCCACGCTGAGCGTCGGGGAAAAGATCATTCGGTGGTCCTGCACTATTTCTATTTTCAGTGATTCTTGCGGGTTACGTTGCCTTTGGCAACTGTTTTGACGCCAGCTTCCACACCTTCGTCATCCCGGACTTGATCCGGGATCCATTGACCCGGCGCCGCGCGAATGGACCCCGGATCAAGTCCGGGGTGACGAAGGAGGTGATGCCTTCTTCCGCTTCGTCGGCGTTTTTGGTTTCGCTTTCGCCTTGGGTGTCGTTTTGGATGAAGTCTTTGTCTTCGAAGCGGGCTTTTCTGCAGGCTTCGGTTTGACCGCCGCCTTTTCGGGCTTAGGCTGCGCGGCGAGCAGGTCGGCGAAACTTTCGTCGATGCACGTGCGAAAGAAGGCGATGTCGGGCATGATCGCGCGTTCGGAGATGATCGAGAAGCCGACCTGACCGTTATAGCTGGGGGTCGCGATGAACAGCCCCATATTGTTGGCGAGCGGGCCTGCGCCGTATTGCTGCACAAGCTGCGCCCCCGCGAGATAGAGCGGCACCTGCGCGCCCGGGACGTTCGAGATGAAAAGATTGGTGCCGCGCACCGCGAAGCGCTCGCTCGTCAGGATGCGCGCAACCGCCGCCATCGTCGCGCCCGGAATATGCTGCGACAGGTCGGTCATGATCCGCGCGCTGACGCCCGCCTTCGCCTCCTTCGCCTCCACCGTATAGTCACGGATCGCCGCGAGCCGCTTCAGCGGGTCGGCAATGTCGGTGCGCAGCGGCACGCTCATCGCGGTCACCTGATTGCCGGGACTGTCGGCCTTGCCGCCCTTGCCGCGCCGGTTGATCGGGGCGACCGCGACGACGCTTTCCTTGGGCAGTTCGCCATGCGCCTGAAGATATTTGCGCAGCGCGCCCGCGCAGGTCGCAAGGATGACGTCGTTGACCGTCGCGCCGGGCACCTTTGCCCGCACCTTCGCGATATCGGCGAGCGCAACCCGGGTCGCGTCGAACATCTTGTGCGGGCCGACGGGTGCGTTGAAGCGCGTTTCGGGGACGCCCGCGGTCATCCCCTGATCGCTGAGCATCGACTTGCGCGCCGCGGTCATCAGCGAGGGCGACACCTTGAGCAGCGCGTTCATGAATTTGACCGGCGATTGCATCGACGCGGTCCAGGCGCGCGTGGCGACCTCCGCGCTCGACGGCGCGCGCCCGAGATCCTCCACCGGCGCGCCGGGGATTGCCGGCGTCCCCTTGGCGTCGATGTCGCTCATCGCGATGAAGGCATGCGCGCCCGATGCGCCGTCGACCGCGGCGTGATGGACGCGGTGGAGCATCGCGAAGCTGCCCTTCGGGATGCCGGGGATACGGTCGAGCCCCTCGATGATGTAAATGTCCCAAAGCGGCCGGTTCATATCCATCGGCTTCGAGAAATAGCGCGCGACCGCGATGCAGAATTGCCGCCAGTCGCCGGGTTCGGGCAGGCGCGCGTGGCTCATATGCGCTTCGATGTCGAAATGTTCGTCCTCGACCCAATAGGGGTGGTCGAGATCGAGCGGCAGCCGGTGGAGCCGGCGCTTGAACAGCGGCGATGTGTCGACGCGCGACTGGACGTGCGCGATGATATCCTTGAACCGCACGAAGCCGCCTGGCGCCGTCGACGGATCGTAAATGTAGATACCCATGATATGCGTCAGATTGTTCGCGGTCTGGGTATAGAGGAACTGGGCGTCCTGGGCGCTGAGTTGCTTAAGCATGCGAACCTCCATCCAACATCGATGATCCCGTCCTTGCGAGCGGAGCGAAGCAATCTCCCGTCACCGGCCGGGCGCCGGGACAAAGGCGAGCGATTGCCGCATCGCCTGCGGCTCCTCGCCATGACGAACGCGGTGTCATGTCATTCTCCCGTCCCCGGCAATCGGTCGGCGAGCGCGAGCGTGGCCAGCCGCATCGATTCCATGACGTTGGCGAGCCCGCGGAGTTCCACGAGCAGTGCGCGGCGCGCGCGCAATCCGTCAGGGGTCGCGGTTTCCGCCAGCCCCATATGGCGCATCTGCGACAGGGCGTTGGCGAAGAGCAATTTTCCGATCGACGCTTCGCTGCTGATCCGGCGCAGGAGCCAGGCCTGACGCCCCTCGATCAGCGCGGCGTCGAGCAGCGCCTTTTCATCGACCGGATCGCCGGGGCGCGCGCGCGCCAGAATGTCGGCAACGACCGAATAGGCCTCGGCAAAGGGTAGCAGGATCGCATGGCCGACCATCGGCTGACAGCGGCGAATGAGCTGCGCAACGCCGCGGTCGCCGCTCGCCAGTCGCTTGGCCCAGGCAGGGTCGATGCGCGCAAGTTCAGCCTCCAGCGCGGCCAGATGTTCGCCGCGCGGCGGGTAGAAGAATTCGAATTTGAACAGATCGCGCAGCCGGTCGATCCGCGCCCAGAAGGCGGCGGTCGAATCCTTGCTGTCGGCATCGCGCAGCTCGAACAGCGCCAGCTCGATCATCGCGCGGTCGAGGAAATGATGCGCGATGATGTTGCGATAATAGCTCGCCATCGGATGCTTGGCGGGGTCGATCGAATAGACGGTCTCGCTGCCGGCCTCGAACCGCGTGAGCAGGCCGCCCTCGACGAGCGTGTCGAGCGTCGCCGCGAGCGCCGCGGCGTCGCCGCCTTCGAGCTCGCGGCTGAGGCGGATGCCGCGCTCGCGCGCCCAGGCGGTGATGCGCGCGATCGTCGCGATCATCTCTGCCTCGGTCACGCCGCGCGGCGCGGTGCCGAGCAGGATGAGGCACATGACCGAGGTGACGGTAAGCGGGGTGACGCGGTTCGCCTCGACCGCGACGGCGAAGGCGATACGCTCCAGCGCGCGCCGGTCGTCGGGGGCTGGCGCCTCCGGAATGACGACGGGCTCGCCGATGTCGAGACGGATGCGCCCCGACGGTTCCTTGAGGCTCTTCATATAGCCGATGAACCAGGCGAGGCTTTCGGGTTTCTTGGTCCGCCCGGTCTGTTCGGCGGCATATTCCTCGACATCGCGGATCAGGTCGAAACTGGTGACGAAGGGCACGAAATGTACCCCCTGCGTCCCGGTCGCATGCGCGGCGTCGAGGACATATTTCATCAGGCCATATTTGGGCGGCATCAGCTTGCCGAGGCGCGAGCGCGTCCCTTCGAAGGCCCAGGACAGCGGGAAGCGCTTGGCGAGCAGCCAGGCGATATAGTGGCGCAGCACCAGCTTGTAGACCGGCTGATCCTGAAAGCTGCGGCGAATGAAAATCATTCCCGAGCGGCGGAAGAATTGGCCCATGATCGCGAAGTCGAGGTTGGCGCCGCCAAAGCTGTGCAGCATCGGCAGGTCATTTTCATAGGCGAGGCGGCTGGGGGTCGCGCCGTCGATATAGGTTTTGTGTGTGAACAGGATCGCGGTCGGATGTTCGCGCAGCACCGAGCGCAGCTTTGCAAGCTCGGCCGCGTCGACCTCCATCTCGGGCGCATAGCCGCCGAACATCATCCGGTCGAGCCGCGCGCGCAGGTCGAGGAACAGCGCACTGGGGGTCGCGATGACCTCCTTCATCAGCGGGCGCGCCTCGCGGTAGAGATCCGCGACGGGACGGCCGAGCTGGCCGGCAAGATCGGCAAGCGCGGCGCGGAATTTGGGGTTGGTGCGCAGCGAGTCGGCAACGAAGCGCGGCACCTTGTAGCGGCTGCCGCGGATGCCGCGTTCGGCGACGTCGAGCGCGAGCCCCGCCTGCCGCGCGACGAAGCCGGCAAATTCGCTGCTTCCCTCCTCGCAGCCGTCACCGCCGCCGGTCTGCGCGAGATAGCGTGCCTTCAGCTCTGTCTGTGTTGCCGCTTCGCCGACCAGGATCTGCGCCCGGCGCCGGTCGCGCCACAGGATGAACCGCGCGCGCAGCGGCCCCGGACGGCGCGGGTCGCCGAAGATCAGATGCCGGAATTTCAGCGCGCGATCGCGCTCGAAACCGGGGATGCGCCACGCGACGCGCAGCGGCACCACCGTACGCGCAGGGTCGCCCGCCAGCCGCGCCTTGAGCGCATCGAGGTCGAGGGCATGATCGTCATCGGCGATCGCGAGGCTGACCCAAATCGGCGCGCCCTCCCCGCCCGGATCGACCGAGGTCGCGTGGATCCAGTCGAGCAATATCTGCCGCTCGATCCGGTTGTGCGCGTCAATGATGTAGAGCCGGTCGGCCAGCTGCTCCGCGACGAATTCGCTGCGGGGCGTGCCGTCGGCCATGGCCTTAAACCACCGTCATTGCGAGGAGCGTAGTGACGCGGCAATCCAGCGCGGCGTAACCCGCCCTGGATTGCTTCGCTTCGCTCGCAATGACGAGGTGAAACATGGGCTAGGCCTTCTTTACCTTTCGGGGCGTCGGCTTTTTCTTGGCGGCAGGCTTCTTGGTAGCCGCTTTCTTCGGCGCCTTTTCGGGGTTTGCCGCTGGCGCCGCCTCCTTCGCAACCGATTCCGCGACAGTCTCCTCGGGCTGGCCGAGGGTGCGCAGGAACATGTTGCGCACGTCGCGGACATGGGTGTTCAGCGTCTTCACCTGCCATTCGGACGTATCGACGGGCGGCAGGACGGTGACGCGCACCGTCGCGGGGCGCATCACGAATTCGTTTTTCGGCGCGACGTCGGTCGCATTGTGGATGACGATCGGGACGATCGGCACGCCCGCCTGCATGGCGAGGTGGAAGGCGCCCTTCTTGAAGGGTTCGAGCTTCGGGGTCAGGCTGCGCGTCCCCTCGGGCGCGATGCAGATCGACTTGCCTTCCTTCTGAATGGCTTCGACCAGCGGTTCCATAGCCTTGATCGCGCTTTTGCCGTCGGCGCGGTCGACGAAGACGGTGCCGCCCCATTCCATCAGCTTCCCCAAGATGGGAATTTCCTTGATCTCCTTCTTCCCCACCCCGCCCATGTCGCGGCGGATGAGCTTGGCAAGGATCATGACGTCCGCCTTGCTCTGGTGGTTGAAGATGAAAATGCACGGGCGCGACGACCAGAGGTGGCGTTCGTCCTCGACCTCGAGCTCGACGCCGGTGATCGCGGTCGCGAAGTCGCCGAACAGCCCCATCGAGAAATTGACCGCCTCGCGCTGTGAACGCGTCAGCGCCCAGATCGGCAGGCCAGCCGCGAAGGCGCCGATCAGCGAGCCGGTGGCGTAGATGGTGCGCGTATAGTCGACCCACGACGGCGTGCCGCGGCTCGCGAAGCGCTGCACCGGCCAGCCCCGCTCGTCGGCGATCGCCTTCAATTTCATATTGGGATTGAGCGGCCGCGGCTTGCCGACGCGTTCGAGCAGTTCGATGTCGTCGTCGCTGTCCGAATAGAAATAGCTCTGATCGAGGTCGAAGCCATAGTCTGCGGCAAGCTCCTCGGCGGCAAGCACCTTGCCTTCGCCGAAGCAGAGCGGGCGGATGATGTCGCCGGTGAACACGCCATCTTCGATTTCATAGGCGGAGCATTTGATGTCGGATATGCCGAGGTCGCGCGCGGTCGGTTCGATCTGGTAGATCGTCGCCGACGAGATGATCGCGACGCGGTGCCCCTTGGCCTGATGCGCCTCGATGATCGCGCGCGTCTCGGGATAGATTTTGCGCGCGATATGCTTCTTGTAGAGTTCTTCGCCGAACTGGACGAAGCTTTCCTCCTCGACGCCCTTCATGAATTTGGCGGCGCCGCTCATCAGCCCCGAAAAGCCGATCGCGCCCAGACTGTGCTGCGCGATGACATTCGCGGTCTCGGCGATTTCCTCGACCGACATTTCGCGGCGCTGCAGCTTTTCGCGCAGCATCGCCGTCGCCGAATAGCCTGCGATGATCGTTCCGTCGAAATCGAAGAGCGCGGCGATATGCGATCCGGGTTCGGACGCGAGAACTTCTTCCAAATGCGGCTGCGGCCTTGGCACGCGCATCTCCCCCACTGGCGGCTGTACCGCCTTATCCCTGCACGATGACAGGTAAAATGGGGTTAATCAATGGCGCGAAAGCGCCGACGCCTCGCGCGCGAGTGTCTCGATCCGGGCCGGATCGAGCGGCCCCGCGGGGACGACCCAGCTGCCGCCGACGCACAGCACCGCGTCCAGCGCGAGCCATTCGGGTGCGGTCGCGGCGGTGATGCCGCCGGTGGGGCAGAAGCGCGCCTGCCCGAACGGCCCCGCGAGCGCCTTGAGCGCAGGGATGCCGCCGCTTGTCGCGGCCGGGAAGAATTTGAAATGCGAGAGGCCAAGATCCATGCCGCGCATGATGTCGCCGGCATTGGCGGTGCCGGGGAGGAAGGGAATGCCGCTCGCGACCGCCGCCTTGCCGAGATTGTCGGTCAGCCCCGGCGAAACGATGAATTTGGCGCCCGCATGGATCGCGCCCGCCAGCATCGCGGGATCAAGGACGGTCCCGGCGCCGACGACCGCGCCCGGCACCGCCTTCATCGCCGCGATCGCAGCGAACGCGGCAGGGGTGCGCAGCGTGACCTCGAGCACCGGCAGGCCGCCCGCGACGAGCGCCTCGGCCATCGGGACGGCGTTCTCGACGCGGTCGATGACGATTACCGGGATGACGGGGGCTAGCGCCATGATCTGGTCGATGGACTTGTCGGACATCTTCTAACTCCGTTCGCCCTGAGCTTGTCGTAGGGCTGTTCTATTCCGAATCCGTTGAAAGGAAGAGCGGTCCTTCGACAAGCTCAGGACAAACGGTTTTCGCATCAGACGACGGTTTCCATCGCCGCGAGCATCGCCGACCCGCCCTTTTCGGCTTCGTCGGCGTGGTGACGGAACAGCGCAAACAGCTCGCGCCCGACGCCGAGTGCGGGCGGCGGGGCGATGGCGGGCGACCGCGCGGCCCATTCAGCGGGATCAACGAGCGCCGTCACCTCGCCGTTTACCGCGCAGACGCGCACCATGTCGCCGTCCTGCAGACAGGCAAGCGGGCCGCTGACCCCGTCGGGGCCGGGCAGCGCCTCGGGCGAGAGGTGGATCACCGCAGGCACCTTGCCGCTCGCCCCCGACATGCGGCCATCGGTGAGCAGCGCGACGCGGTAGCCGCGGTCCTGCAGCACGCCGAGCGCCGGGGTGAGCTTGTGGAGTTCGGGCATGCCGTTGGCGCGCGGCCCCTGGAAGCGCACGACGACGACGCAGTCGCGGTCGAGTTCGCCCGCCTTGAATGCAGCGAGCACCTGATCCTGATCGTCGAAGAGGCGCGCCGGGGCTTCGATCGTCCAGCGATTCGGGGCAACCGCGCTCGTCTTGATGATCGCGCGGCCGAGATTGCCCGACAGCAGCCGCATGCCCCCGTCGGACGAAAAAGGAGCGGAAACGGGACGCAACATCGTTTCGTCGCGCGACGTCTCGGGTGCGGCCTCCCAATGAAGCGCATCGTCGACCAGCACCGGCTGTCCCGAATAGTCGGCCATTGACCCGCCCACCGTGAGCACATCGCCGTGGAGCAGTCCGGCGCCGAGCAGTTCGCGCACGACATAGCCGATCCCGCCCGCGGCGTGGAAATTGTTCACGTCGCCCGCGCCATTCGGATAGACGCGCGCGAGCAGCGGCACGGCGCGGCTCAGCTCGTCGAAATCCTGCCAGTCGATGATGATCCCCGCCGCCCGCGCGATGGCCGGCAGGTGGATGGCATGATTGGTCGAACCGCCGGTCGCGAGCAGGCCGATCGCGGCATTGACGATTGCCTTTTCATCGACGCAGCGCGCGAGCGGGCGATAGTCGTCGCCGGTCCAGCCGATTTCGGTCAGCCGGTGCGTCGCGGCACGCGTCAGTTCCTGCCGCAGCTTGGTGCCCGGATTGACGAAGGCGCTGCCGGGAATGTGCAGCCCCATCAATTCCATCATCATCTGGTTGGAATTGGCGGTGCCATAGAAGGTACAGGTGCCTGCGCCATGATAGCTGGCCGCCTCCGCCTCGAGCAGCGCGTCGCGGCCGACCTTGCCCTCGGCATACAGCTGACGGACGCGGACCTTTTCCTTGTTCGCGAGGCCCGACGGCATCGGCCCGGCCGGAATGAGGATCGTGGGCAGATGGCCGAAACGCAGCGCGCCGATGAGCAGGCCGGGAACGATCTTGTCGCAGATGCCGAGCAGCAGCGCGCCCTCGAACATCGCGTGGCTGAGAGCGATCGCGGTGCCCTGCGCGATATTGTCGCGGCTGAACAGCGACAGGTCCATGCCCGCCTGTCCCTGCGTCACCCCGTCGCACATCGCGGGAACGCCGCCCGCGACCTGCGCGGTGGCGCCGGCTTCGCGCGCGAAAATCTTTATCTGTTCGGGGTAGCGGCCATAGGGCTGATGCGCCGACAGCATGTCGTTATAGGCGGTGACGATGCCGATATTCATCTCGGCGCCCGCGCGGATCGCGGGCTTGTCCTCGCCCGACGCCGCGAAGCCATGCGCAAGGTTGCCGCACGACAGATTGCCGCGATTGGTTCCGGCCTCGCGCTGCCGCTGCATCAGATCGAGGTAGGCGGCGCGGCGCGGCGCGCTACGGCGGGTGATGCGGTCGGTGACGGCGGCGATCGTGGGGTGGAGATCAGTCATGGCTATTCCCGTCAATCATGCCAGCTCGCTCCGTCGCGTTCGATGAGCGCGATCGCGCTCGACGGGCCCCAGCTTCCCGCGGTGTAGGTCTGCGGCGCCAGATCGACCGATGCCCAGGCGTCGCGGATCGAATCGATCCATTCCCACTGCGCCTCGACCTCGTCGCGGCGCACGAACAGCGTCTGATCGCCCTCGATGAAGTCGAGCAACAGCCGTTCGTAGGCGATGCGCCGCCGCTCGCCCTCGAAACTGTGCGAGAGCGACACGTCGAGCGTGACCTCTTTGAGCTTTACCCCGTCGCGGTCGAGTCCCGGCTGCTTCGCCATCACCTTGACCCGGATATTCTCTTCGGGCTGCAGGTTGATGATCATGCTGTTGGCGTCGAGTCCCCCCGCGCCGACGCGCGCGAAGATATTATGCGGCACCGGCTTGAACTGGATCAGCACTTCCGACTTGCGCTGCGGCATCCGTTTGCCGGTGCGCAGGTAAAAGGGCACGCCCTTCCAGCGCCAATTGTCGATATAGGCCTTGAGCGCAACGAAGGTTTCGGTGTTCGACGGATGGCCCAGCTCGTCGGCATAGCCCGTGACCGCGCCGCCGTTCACCGCGCCGCTCGTGTACTGACCCTTGACGCTGTGCGCCTTGACATCGTCGGCGCGCATCTTGCGCAAGGACCGCAGCAGCTTGACCTTTTCGTCGCGCACCGCGGTCGCCGAGACGCTCGCCGGCGGCTCCATCGCGATGATCGCGAGGAGCTGGAGCATATGGTTCTGCACCATATCCTTCAATGCACCGACGCCGTCATAATAGGACACCCGGCCTTCGAGGCCGACGGTTTCCGCCACGGTGATCTGGACGTGGTCGATCGCCTGCGCGTTCCACAAAGGTTCGAACAGCATATTCGCGAAACGCAGCGCGAGCAGGTTCTGGACCGTTTCCTTGCCCAGATAATGATCGATACGGAAAACGCGATCCTCGGCAAAGGCGCTGCCGACCTGTTCGTTGACCGCACGCGACGAGGCGAGATCGTGGCCGATCGGCTTTTCCATCGCGATCCGGCATTCGGCGCAGGCAATCCCGGCCGCGGCGAGCCCCTGCGCGATCGGGCCGAACATCGATGGCGGGGTCGACAGATAGGCGCCGATCGGGCGGCTCATCCGGTCACCGAGCATTTCGGCGAGCCGGTCGTACCCCGTCGCTGCACCGGCATCGACCGCGCAATAGTCGATCCGCTCGAGGAAAGCGGCAATCACCGCTTCGTCGATGCGATCGCCCGCGAGGTGATCGTCGAGCGCGGCGCGTACCATCGCGTGCGCCCCTGCCCGATCCATCTGCGAGCGGCCCGAGGCGACGATCGTCATCGCATCGTCGAGCAGCCCGTCCATGTGCAGATTGTAGAGCGAGGGGAAGAGCATGCGATGGGCAAGATCCCCCGTCGCCCCGAACAGCACCAATGTTTCGACTTTGACGCTCACAAATATCCCCTTGGATAACGGACAGGGACGCTGGCGAAAGCCCCTGGCGATTGCAACGCGCATACGTAAGCCGCATAGCTTTGCATCGCCATTGGCAAGCCGCCCGCATCTGGCATAGGAACGCGCCATGACCGACGCGCCCATCCCCTATGATGTCATCGTGATTGGCGGCGGCGTCAATGGGGCCGGCGTCGCGCGCGATGCCGCGGGGCGCGGCGCGCGCGTGCTGCTGATCGAACAGGGCGATCTGGCGCAGGGCACCTCCTCGGCCTCGACCAAGCTGATCCACGGCGGGCTGCGCTATCTGGAGCATTATGAATTCGGCCTGGTGCGCGAAGCGCTGGCCGAGCGCGAGATATTGTGGGGCATCGCACCGCACATCATCTGGCCGATGCGCTTTGTCCTCCCCTATCGCGACGGGCTGCGGCCGCGCTGGCTGCTGCGGCTCGGCCTGTTTCTCTACGACCATATCGGCGGGCGCCGGAAATTGCCGCCAACGCGGTCGATCGACCTGGCGCGGCATCCGGCGGGCGCGCCGCTGCAGCCGCAATATGCCAAGGGTTTCGAATATTCGGATGGCTGGGTCGACGATGCGCGGCTGGTGATGCTGAACGCGCGCGACGCCGCCGACCGCGGGGCGCGGATCAAGACGCGCACCCGCGCCGACCTGATGCGGGTCGAGGACGGGCTATGGGTGGTCGAGGCGACGGGCGCGAACGGCCAAGCCTATCGCTTTACCGGCCGCAGCCTTGTCAATGCCGCCGGCCCCGCCGTGCTTGATCTGCTGCGCCGCGCCGCCGCGCCGCCCGATTATCAGATGCGGCTGGTGCGCGGATCGCACATCGTGGTGCGCAAGCTGTTCGACCATGATTTCGCCTATTTCTTCCAGCTTCCCGACGGCCGCATCTTTTTCGCCATCCCCTATGAGCGCGATTTCACGCTGATCGGGACGACCGACCAGGATCATGAGGGATCGCTGGCCGACGTGCATGCAAGTGCCGAGGAAATCGCCTATCTGTGCGAGGGAGCGAACCAGTATTTCGCCGCGCAGATCGGCCCCGACGATGTCGTGTGGACCTATTCGGGGGTGCGGCCGCTGGTCGAGGACGGATCGGGCAAGCCCGAGGCGGCAACGCGCGGATACCGCATCGACCTCGACATGGAGGAAGGCGCGCCGCTGCTCACCATCTATGGCGGCAAGATCACCAGCTATCGCCATGTCGCCGAACATGCGATCGACGATCTGGCGGCGCATGTCGCCGCGCTGACCGGCGCGCGCTGGACCGCCAGCGCGCCGCTGCCCGGCGGCGATTTTCGGACCGACGGCGCGGCGACGCTGAAGGCCGACTATCGGCTAGCCCACCCCTTCCTCTCCGCCGCGACGGTCGACCGCATCGTCAAGGCGTATGGCACCGACGCGCGGGCATGGCTCGGCACAGCCCAAAGCTGGGACGATCTGGGAGGCGAGATCGCGCACGGACTGTCGGCCGCCGAAATCCGTTGGATGATCGACCGCGAATGGGCGCAGACGAGCGACGACATATTGTGGCGGCGCAGCAAGCTGGGGCTGCATTTCACCGCCGAGGACATCAAGCGGCTCGACGCCTTTCTGGACGGCATCGCCGTCAAGCCCGCGCTGCCCGAGTAATCGCCCGTCCGCCTTTGCCGCCGCGGCGATCGCCAGCGCATCGGCGCCCGCCGGAAAATGGCTGCGTCCCGTCTGGTCGTGCACCGCGTCCCACACCGCCGCCGCGACGTCGGCCTCGGTCGTGAAGAGCGCGGGTTGCGCCATGCCCGCAAGGATCGGCGCGGCATGGTTGCCATAGGGTTCGGGCAGCACGTCGGCGAGCGCGACATCGGTGTTCGCGCTAAAGGCGGTGGTCGGACCATAGCCGGGCTCGACGAGTTTCACCCCGATACCCAGCGGTTCGAGTTCGTGCGCGAGGCTGCCGGTGAAACCCTGGATCGCGGTCTTGCTGCCCGTATAGGCGGCTGCATAAGGGAAGGAGGCAAGCGTCGCCGACGAAGTGACGTTGACGATCGTTCCCGACCGGCGTTCGCGCATCTGCGGGATCACCGCCTGCGTCATGGCGATAGTGCCGAGGCTGTTGGTGGCATAGACGTCGCGGATGCGCCGCAGCGGCGCATGTTCGAGCGCGCCGAACAGGCCGATCCCCGCATTGTTGACCAGAACGTCGATCGGCCCGGCGGCGGCGATGGCGGCGGCGATGCTGTCGTCATCGGTCACATCGAGCGGCAGCAGGCGAAGCCGCGCCGAAGGTTCGAGCGGCGCGGCGGCCGGGTTGCGCATCGTCGCGATCACGGTCCAGCCGCCAGCATGAAAATGGCGCGCGGTTTCGAGGCCATAGCCCGACGAGCAGCCGGTGATCAGAATCCGTTTCATCATTCTTCCTTTCATCAGGGTGATGGAAAGGATCTAGTCAGCAGAAGAGATACTATCTATAATGTAAAATCCGCATTTCTTTACCAATAGTCCTGATATGGCCGATCCGCTCTCCGATCTCATCGCGCTGCTGCGCCCCAGCACGGTCTTCGCGAAAGGGATTGGCGGACGCGGGCAGTGGGCGGTGCGCTATTCATCCTTCGGCGACCCGAGCTTTTGCACGGTGCTGCAAGGTCACTGCCGACTGACGGTCGATGGCGCCGATCCGGTCACGCTGATTGCCGGCGATTTCGTGCTGTTGCCTGAGACGCCCGGCTTTACCATTTCGGCCATCGACGCAGGGGCTACGTGCGATCCGGTCACGATCGATCCCCATGACACCACCGCCTTTTCGGGCGATATGCGGCATGGCGAGCCCGACGGTGAGCCCGACGTCCGGATGCTCGGCGGCTATTTCGCCTTTGCTTCGCCCGACGCCGGCCTGCTGGTATCGCAGCTTCCCGCCCTGATCCATTTGCACGGGGCCGAGCGGCTGGCGGCGCTAGTGCAGATGGTGCGCAGCGAAGCGGGCGGCGACAGGCCGGGGCGCGATCTGGTGCTCGCGCGGCTGGTCGAGATACTGCTGGTCGAGGCGCTGCGGGCCGCGGGCGGTGACGAGGCGCCGCCGGGGATGCTGCGCGGCCTAGGCGACCCGCGGCTGGCGAGCGCGATCCGCTGCATCCACGATGCCCCCGCGCACGCCTGGACGGTCGCGGCGCTTGCGCAGGAAGCGGCGCTGTCGCGATCGGCCTTTTTCGACCGTTTCGCGCGCACCGTCGGCGTGCCGCCGATGGAATATGTGCAAAGCTGGCGCATGAGCCTGGCCAAGGACATGTTGCGCCGCCGCGCGGGCAAGATCGACGAAATCGCCGAGCGTGTGGGCTATGGGTCGGCGAGCGCGTTCAGCACCGCCTTTGCGCGCGCGGTGGGCGTGCCGCCGCGGCGCTTTGCGATGACGGCCGGCTAGCGCGGTTTGCGCGTCGGCTTTGCGGCCTTGCGTGCCGCTTGCTCGCGCAGCCTGTTCTCGCGCTCGGCCAGTTCCTCGAAACGGCAGAGCGGAATCGGTGCGGGCGGCTTCTTCTTGTCGGTCATTCTTCTCTCGTCACCCCGGACCTGGTCCGGGGTCCATGCGAGTTTGCGCCGCGAATGGATGCCGGATCAAGTCCGGCATGACGAAAATATGGCGCTCACGCCGCTTCGACGTCCACATCCGCGGGCAGGCGGATCATGTAATCGAAGGCCGACAGCGCCGCCTTAGATCCTTCGCCCATCGCGATAACGATCTGCTTGTAGGGCACGGTCGTGCAATCGCCCGCGGCGAAGATGCCGCGCTGGCTCGTCTCGCCGCGATGGTCGACCTCGATTTCGCCGTGGCGCGACAGGGTAACGCTGTCCTTGAGCCATTCGGTGTTCGGCACGAGGCCGATCTGAACGAAGATGCCTTCGAGTTCGACCTGGTGCGGCGCGTCCGAATTGCGGTCCTTATAGGCAAGCCCGGTCACCTTTTCGCCGTCGCCGAGCACTTCGGTGGTCAGCGCCGAGGTAATGATCCGGACATTGGGCAGGCTCGCGAGCTTGCGCTGGAGGACGGCGTCGGCGCGGAGCTGGCTGTCATATTCGATCAGCGTGACGTGCGCGACGATGCCGGCAAGATCGATCGCCGCCTCGACGCCCGAATTGCCGCCGCCGATCACCGCGACGCGCTTGCCCTGGTAGAGCGGGCCGTCGCAGTGCGGGCAATAGGCGACGCCCTTGTTGCGATAGGCATCCTCGCCCGGCACGCCGAGCTGGCGCCAGCGCGCGCCGGTCGAGAGGATAACGGTGCGCGCCTTGAGCGACGCGGCGTTCGCCAGCACGATTTCGTGCAGGCCCCCTTCGGCCTTCGCCGGGATCAGTTTCTCGGCGCGCTGCAGGTTCATGATGTCGACGTCATAATCTTTGACGTGGCTCTCGAGCTGCGCAACGAGCTTCGGCCCTTCGGTGTGCTGGACCGAGATGAAATTCTCGATTGCCATGGTGTCGAGCACCTGACCGCCGAAGCGTTCGGTGGCGATGCCGGTGCGGATACCCTTGCGCGCCGCGTAGATCGCAGCCGCGGCGCCCGCGGGGCCACCGCCGACGACGAGCACGTCGAACGCCTCCTTAGCGCCGATCTTTTCCGCCGCCTTCGCTTCGGCGCCGGTGTCGAGCTTGGCGAGGATCTGTTCGAGCTCCATGCGGCCCTGACCGAAATTCTGCCCATTCAGGAAGATCGTCGGCACGGCCATGATCTTGCGCTCCTCGACCTCGGCCTGGAACAGCCCGCCGTCGATCGCGGTGTGGGTGATGCGCGGGTTGACCACGCTCATCAGGTTCAATGCCTGCACGATGTCGGGGCAATTCTGGCACGACAGCGAGAAATAGGTTTCGAAGTGGAAGTCGCCATCGAGCTCCGCCACTTGCCCGAGCACCTCGGCGCTCACCTTCGGCGGGTGGCCGCCGACCTGGAGCAGCGCGAGAACGAGCGAGGTGAATTCATGGCCGAGCGGGATGCCCGCGAAGCGCACCGCGACACGGGCGTCGCTCGCGCGGCGGATCAGGAAGCTGGGCCGACGCGCATCGTCGTCGGTGCGCGTCACGCTGACCTTGTCCGACAGCGCGGCGATATCGTTGAGGAGCGCCGCCAGCTCGGCCGACTTCGCATCGTCGCCGAGCGACGAGAGCAGTTCGATCGGTTCACGAAGGTTCGTGAGGAGGCCCTGAAGCTGCTGCTTCATATTGGCGTCGAGCATGGGGAGAGTTCCTGCCTGGTTTCAAAGAAAATCCGTGTGCTCCCGCGAAGGCGGGAGCCCAGCGCTGTAGAGCGCAAGTGTAGCGACCTAACGCTCTGGGTCCCCGCCTTCGCGGGGACACACGGACGATTACACCTTAGATCTTGCCGACGAGGTCGAGCGAGGGCGCGAGCGTTTCGGCGCCTTCTTCCCACTTTGCGGGGCAGACTTCGCCGGGGTGGCTGACCCAATATTGCAGCGCCTTGATCTTGCGGAGCAGTTCGGCGGCGTTGCGGCCCACGCCTTCGGGAGTGATTTCCAGAAGCTGGATTTCACCCTGCGGGTCGAGCACGAAGGTGCCGCGGTCGGCAAGGCCGACGCCCTGGCGCAGAACTTCGAAATTGTTCGACAGATTGTGGTTCTGGTCGCCGACCATATAGTAATTGATCTTGCCGATCGCCGGCGAGGTGTCGTGCCATGCCTTGTGGCAGAAATGCGTGTCGGTCGACACCGCGAACACTTCGACACCCATATTTTGCAGCGTCGGATAGATGTCGGCGAGGTCTTCGAGCTCGGTCGGGCAGACGAAGGTGAAGTCGGCCGGATAGAAGAAGAAGACGGCCCACTTGCCCTTGACGGTTTCGTCGCTGATTTCGACGAACTTGCCGTCCTTGTACGCGGTCGCGTTAAAGGGCTTGATGGTGGTGTTGAGCACGGACATGGAGAGCCTCCTTTTGTTTGTGGAGCCCTCCCCTAGCGATTTATGTTGCAGTGCGGAAATTGGAAATCCGCGCGGCCATGATCGATTTTATCGATCAAAAAGGTCTTGAATTGTCAATCTTTCGAACACATGTCGCGCCGCTTGCATCACTGTCAGGACCAGCTGCGCGCCAGCTTCTCCGCCGTCGCGTCGATCGCGCCCGGCCCGGTATTGCCGACCAGCGCATAGGACATGTCGCCGCGGCGCCAATAGGCCACCGATTGCGCGCCTTCTCGCACCGCGTCGGGGCGTTCGGGCGCCCCCGAACGCTGGTGCAGCGCAAAGAGCGACAGCGGATCGCCCGCCTGGGTGCGCACCGCAACGAGCAGGGCCGGGCCGCGCTCGGTCGGGAAAAGCTGAACGTCGGTGATCTTCCAGCTCTTCGGCACGCTGGGGATCGCGATATTGGTGCTACTCGCAATCTCGCGCGCGTCGTAATGGGGCGTTTCGGCCTGCGAATCGAGCCCGGCGCGCATCATCGCGATGCGGTGCGACGAGATCGCATAATCGACGTAGGCGGGCGGTCCCTGGGTTGCGACGAACAGCAGCGCGACAACCGCCGCGGCGACCGAGGTACCGCCGACCGACATCCAGCGACCCCAGCGCCGCACCGGCTCTGCCAGATCGCGGCCGAGCGCCGCGACCGCGGCGGGCATCGCGCGCTTGTCCTGCGCCAGAAGCTGCAAGGCGCTGCGCGCGCCGAGATCGCCCATCACGCGTGCGGCGAGGTCGGGGTGACGGCGCAGATGATCCTCGACGGCGAAACGCCCTTCGACATCGAGTTGCCCGTCGACATAGGCGGCGAGTTCGCTTTCGTTCGGCCCGTCAGTCATCCTGTCCTCCAACCAGTCGCAGCGGCGCGGCGCGGCGCCGTCCGTCTGTGTCCTCGCGTCCATTTTCGAGATCGCGGAGCGCCGCGCGCGCGCGCGCAACGCGCGACATCACCGTTCCGATCGGGACGGCCAGAAGGTCGGCGCATTGCTGATAGCTGAGGCCTTCGACCGCGGTCAGGTGCAGCACCGCGCGATGATGGTCGGGAAGCGCGGCGAAACTGTGCGCAATCTCGCGCAGCCGCGCATGATGTTCCTGAGCCGCGTCGGCCTGCGTCGCCAGCGTATCGGCGAAACGATCGTTGCGCCGCGCCTCGGCCGCGCGGCGCCGCGTGCCCGATACGAAGACATTGTGGACGATCGCGAGCAGCCAGCCCCGGCGGTTGCCCTCGGCCCGAAAGGTGTCGCGCCGTTCGATCGCGCGCAGCAGCGCATCCTGCACCACATCGTCGGCATCCTGATCGTCGCGCGCGAGCGCGCGCGCATAGCGCCGCATCGCGGCGAGATCGCCGTCGATATCGGGGTCGGCGTCGCGGCCCTTGCGCATCGAAACTCCTCAGGCGACTCTCGCCAGCGCCGCGATAGTAGCGGTTCCGGCGAGCCGGCCATAGAGCGCCGCGACCCCGGCGAGAATATCGTCCCAGCAATAGCGGTCCGCGGCCGCCGCAGCAGCGCGGCGCAGCACCGCGAGCTGCGCGGGTTCGTCGATAAGCTGCGCGATCGCATCGGCATAGGCCGCGGCGTCGTGCGGCGGGACCAGCAGGCCGGTGCCGCCATGCACGATCAGCGACGAGGCGCTGGGAACGTCGGCCGACACCACCCCGATCCCCGATGCCATCGCCTCCAGATTGACGTTGCCGAAAGCCTCGGTCACGCTGGGATTGACCAATATGTCGGCGCTCGCCACCGCGCAGCCAAGGTCGGCGCCGGCCAGATGGCCGAGGAAGGCGACATTGGGCAGTCGCCGCGCGAGCCAGTCGCGCGCCGGTCCTTCGCCGACGATCATCGGGCGCACATTATAGCCGCGCGCGCGGAGCGCCTCGATCGCGTCGGCAAAGACGCCGAGCCCCTTTTCGAGCACGAGCCGCCCGAAGAAGAGCGGCACCACATCGCCGGGTGCATAGCCGAGCCGGGCGCGAAAGGCGTTGCTGCGCAGCGCGGGATGAAAGGCGGTGCGGTCGACCCCGCGCGACCAGATCGACACATTGTCGCGGCCGTAGAGCGCCGCGAATTCGTCGAGGATCGGCGCCGTCGGCAGAAGGATATGGTCGGCATCGCCGTAGAAGCGCCGCAGATAGGCCTCCATCGGCCGGCGCAGAAAGCCGAGATGATAATATTCGGGGTAGGTTTCGAAGCGCGTGTGGAGGCTCGCGACTACCGGAATGCCGGCGGCCCGCGCATATTTTTGCGCCTGGCGGCCCAAGATATCGGGCGCCGAGAGATGGACGATATCCGGGGCAAATGCCTCAAGGTCGGCGCGGGCAGCGCCCGTGAAGCCAAGCGCGAGGCGATATTCGGGGCGCCCCGGGATGCTTGCAGAGCGCACCGAGACAATATCGCCGACCGATTCGAACGCCTTCGTCGGCGCGGTCGGCGAATAGATGCGGACCGCCATGCCCGCGCGATCGAGCAGATAGGCGACGAGGCGGTTGAGCGCCCGATTGGCCCCGTCGCGCACGCAGTCGTAATTGCCCGAGAAGAGCGCGATGCGCAGCGGCCGGCCGGCGGGCGAACGCCCCGCGACCCGGCCCGATTCCAGATCATGCTTCATGCCCCGTTTACGCCCCCGCGGCGCGGCTTATTCCATCGGCGCGCTCGGCGCGCTAAGATTATGGCTGCAAAGGAGAGACGGAGATGATCGGACTGTTCGCGGCGATTTCGGCGGCACTGGCGGTCGCGGCGGGTGCCTTCGGGGCGCATGGCGCGGCGGGACCGCAGGAGGCCGACTGGCTGCGCACCGGCGGCCTGTATCAACTGGTCCACGCTGTTGCGGCGCTCGCGATCATGGGGACCGCACGCGGCCCGGCGATCATGCTGCTGATCGGCGGCGGACTTTTCGCCGTCACCCTCTATGCGATGGCGCTCGGCGGGCCGCGCTGGCTGGGCGCCGTCACGCCCGTGGGCGGCACCCTGCTGATCGCCGGCTGGCTGTGGGCCGCGTGGTTCTACTGGCGCGGCTGATGCGTGCCTGTATCGGCGCTTCGATCGAGGGGCGAGCCGCAGCCCCCCCCTTCGGCTATGGCGCTAGGGTATGAACCATTGCAGCCCTTCGGCACGATGGCGCTGCATGCGGTCTTCGTGAAATTCGAAGGTGCCGGGAAAGGGATTGCGTTCGAGTAGCGGACGATCGGCGAAGCGCATGGCATATTCCTGGCCGCCGTAGGGACGCCAGCGGACTGCCGACGGCGCGACCGGCTTTGCGGTCGCGGCAAAGCTGGTCCAATAGTCGATCATCTGCTCCGCGAGCCGCACCTCGGCCGGTCCCTCCGCCGCAGGCCAGTTGCGCGACCCCGCGACCGGACGCCCGGCAATGCCGAAGACGAACGGTAGCTCGCTCGCATGAAAGGCGCAAAGATCTCGCGCGCGGGCGGCCGGGTAGCAATGATCGAAGACGTAAAGATAAGCCGGCGCTCCGGCCGCGGTCTGCGCGCGGACCAGACGTTCGGTTGCCCATCCGTAGATGGTGTCGCGCGTCGCGGCGAGCATGCTCTCCGTCCCGCCCGACGCCGGATACAGCTTGAGATAGGCGGCGGCGAGATCGCCGTAACGCTTCGCGGCCGCCGCCGCATAGTCCGCCGGGTCGCCCGGTATGGCCGGCACGAGCCGCCGCTGCGATCGCAACTCGCCGCTGTTGAAGCCGGCGAGCAGCGGCACCTTCATCTGCGCGCTGCGGTCGAGGATGTTGACGAGCTGGTCGGGGACGACCACGCCATCGACGACCGGCTGCGCGGGGAAACGGGCGCGAACCGCCGCCGCCAGCAAAGCATCGGGATCGACGGCGCGCAGCGCGGCGATGTCGGCAGCGCCCAGCGCTTCGCCCAAAGCCTGCCCGCTCGCTTCGGCGGATGGCAGACCGAACGCCGCTTCGCGCAGGCGCGGCATCGCGCGCATATTGGTGCTCTGGACGATCGCCTTGGCGAACAAGCCGCGGGCTCGCGGGCTGGCGAGAAGATAGGAGACGCTGAGCCCCCCGGCCGATTCTCCCATCGCAGTCACATTGGCAGGATCGCCGCCGAAGGCCGCAATATTGCGCTGCACCCAGCGGAGCGCCGCCATCTGGTCGAGCAGGCCGTAGTTGCCTGAGACATTCTGAGGCGATTCGGCGCTTAGCCCCGGGTGCGCAAACCAGCCGAAGACGCCGAGGCGATAGTTGATCGACACGAAGACGATCCCGCGTCGGGCGAATTCGCGTCCGTCGTACATCAGGCTCGCGCTGCCGCCAAATTGCAGCGACCCGCCGTGAATCCACACGATCACCGGCGCCTTCTTCGCCCCCGCCGGCGCCCAGATGTTGAGCGTCAGGCAATCCTCGCTCTGGGGGCGGGGCGCTTCGAAATAGACGCTGTCGGCGGGATAGGCGGGCTGGACGCAGTCGGGTCCGAACTCGGCCGCCTGTCGCAGGCCCGACCAGGATGGCGGCGCTTCGGGCGACTGCCACCGCCGCTCGCCCACGGGCGGCGCGGCATAAGGCAAGCCGCGGAATATGCGCACATTGTCCTGCCATGTGCCGGCGACGCGTCCTTCGCCGACGGTCGCCGTCGGCGCTTCGCGGGGGGCGGGTGCGGCCCCCGACAGACCAAGGACGGCGCACAGGCCGATGACGATCTTTCCAAGCGGCGACAGGCCCATCAGCGCATTTCCTCTTCCCGGCGGCGATGCTTGCCATCGTCCACCCGAGTATCTACGCTCACTTGTGAGTGAATATCAAGCCGCCAGCCGGCATTGACCGGCACGGGCGCCGCGTCACAATGTCCCGCGGTCTGAAAACAGCGGCGGGAACAGCCGCAAGGGAGAGCCGATGACCGATCCGACGAGGCGCCATTTCATCACCGCCGCGACCGCCCTTCCCGTCGCCGCCAGCGCCGCGAGCGCGGGCGCCGCGATGACCGACACGATCGCGAGCGACCTTGCCGCCTATATCGGTTTCGGCAACAAGCGCGCAGGCGGCGCCGGCGACAATGCGTGCGGCCACTGGCTCGCCGATCAGCTCACGCGCGCCGGCTACGCGGTTGAAAAGCCGGCCATCTCTGTTCCCCATTTCGACGCCGGAGCGTGCGACATGGTCGTCGGCGACACCCGCGCCGCGCTGATGCCGCAGCCGATCTTGACACCGACCGCCGCCGGGGGCGTGACGGGGCCACTGGTGCGCGTCGATGCGCAGGGCCGCGCCGACGCGCCGTTGGCAGGCGCGATCGCGCTCGTCGACCTGCCCTATGGCCGCTGGTCGTCGGCGCTCGCCAAACCGATTCGCGCGCCCGTCGAGACCGCCTTCGCGGCGGGCGCCAGGGCGGCGGTGATCGTCACCAACGGGCCGACGGGCAAGATCATCGCGCTCAATGCCGATGGCCGAGCGCCGATGTTCGCGGGTCCGGTCGGTCTGCTCGCGCCTGCCGACGCCGCACCTTTTTGGGAGGCAGCGATGCGCCATGCCGCGGCGACTGTTTGCCTGACCGGCGAGGGCGGGCGGCGGGCCGCCTTCAATGTCATCGGGCGCCTCGACCGCGGCAAGGCGAAGTGGGTGGTCGTATCGACGCCGCGTTCGGGCTGGACCGACTGTGCGGGCGAGCGCGGCGGCGGCATTGCCGCATGGCTGGACCTGGCCCGCGGCATCCCGGCGCTGCTCCCCGACCACAACCTCGCTTTCCTGTGCAACAGCGGCCATGAATATGAAAATCTGGGCGCCGAGGAGGCGCTGAAAGCGGTGGCCCCCAAGCCCGACGCGACGCATTTCTGGCTCCACCTTGGCGCCAACCTCGCGGCGCGTGACTGGCACGAAGGCCTGTTCGGCCTCGCCCCGCTGGCTGGTACCGATTCGCAGCGCTATCTGGTCGTCAGCCCATCGCTCCTTGCGACCGCGCGGCGCCTGTTCGCGGGCTTTGCCGGACTTGAAAGCCCTTACCCCAGCGACAAATTGTCGGCCGGCGAACTCACCGCGATCATCGCCGCAGGCTACACCTCGGTCGCAGGCATTTTCGGCGTCCATCGTTTCCATCATGTCGAAGGCGACGATGCGCGCTGCGTCGATGCGGGTGCGGTCGCGGCGACGACCGCCGCCTTCCGGAAGCTGCTCCTTGCCGCGGCCGCGCCAAGATAGTGTAGGATTCTAGATCCGGTTCGCGCGTACGATCGCGCCGAAGTGATGCGCGCTGGGTCGCGGGGCGCGGACGAAAGTGTCGCGATCGACCGCGGCCAGCCCGAAGGGCACCGAATAGCCCGACGTCCATTCGAAATTGTCGAGCAGCGACCAGTAGATATAGCTGTGGACGGCAATGCCTTCGTCGAGACAGGCGCGGACGCCGTCGAGCGCCGCATCGATGAAGGCCACGCGGCGCGCATCGTCGGCGACGGCGACCCCGCTTTCGGTGACATAGATGGGCTTGCCGATCGTCCGGTGCGCCCAGCGGATCGTATTCGCCAAGGCCTGCGGATAAAATTCATAACCCGACAGCGTCTTTTCGGCGTCCTTCGGGGGCGGCACCATGCCCTTTTCGTCGAAGACGAGCCGCGTGTAGCATTGCACCCCGAAGAAGTCGGCGTGGTCGCGGGCGACATCGATCCAGTTGCCGTAGAGCCGCCGCTCATAATCGGCGACGAGCGACGGCGCGCCCGCCGACTGGATATCCTGAGTCGTAAGCGTGATGCCGACCGGAAGTTCGGGCCGCGCTGCCTTGATCGCCGCATAGGCCCGACGATGCGCCTCCTGCATCAGCGGGGTCGTAACCGCAGGATCGGCGAAGGCGAGGCGCGAGAATTTGGGCGATCCGGTTGCGGCGACCGCGGCCGCCTGCGCCGCCCGTTGCAGCTCCGCACCGGCTTCCGACTGGGGGAACAGCGACACGAGCAGGCCGATATTGGCTTCGTTGAAGGTGGTGACGAGATGCATCAGCCCGCCGAGCCGCTCGGCGACCCTGGCGCAATAGCGCGCGAAGAGCTGCGGCGCGTCGGCGACCTCGAACCCGCCACGCTTCGCGAACCACAGCGGCACGGTGAAGTGGCTCAGCGTCACGACGGGGGCCAGCCCCCGCGCGCGGCAGGCAGTCAGCACCCGGGCATAATGGTCGAGTTCGGCGTTCGAGAAATGCCCCTCGCTCGGCTCGATTCGCGCCCATTCGATACCGAGCCGATAGCAGTTCAGCCCCAATTGCTGCGCGAGCGCGAAATCCTGATCGTAGCGGTGATAGCTGTCGCACGCGTCGCCCGACCGCTCCTTGAACAGCGTCGGTTCGATATTCTCGGCAAGCCAGGCGTCGCTGTTGGTGTTGTTCCCTTCGCTCTGATGCGCCGAGATAGCCGCGCCCCACAGAAAGCCCTTCGGCGCGGGCTTGCGCCGCGCCGACGCCGGGGCGTTGCCAAGCAGCACCGGCGCGGCGGCGGCGCCGACCGCCCCCTGGATCAGCGCACGGCGCGCAATGGCATCGCCCCCGCTCATGCCTCGATGTCGCGCTTGTAGGTTTCGGGCAGGAACAGGATGCCGACGACCGCGGTCACCGCCGCAATGATGACTGCATACCACAGCCCCTGATAGATATTGCCCGTCGCCGCGACCATCGCGAAGCCGATCGTCGGCATGAAGCCGCCGATCCAGCCGTTGCCGATGTGATAGGGCAGCGACAGCGAACTGTAACGGATGCGCGCCGGGAACAGCTCGACGAGCAGTGCGGCGAGCGGGCCATAGACCATCGTCGCGAGCAGTCCGAAGACGCAGAGGATCAGAATCACCTTCGTCTTGTTGACCTGCGCCGGATCGGCTTTGTCGGGATAGCCCGCCGCATCGAGCGCCGTTTTCGCCTCGCGCCCGAAGGCGGCGACCACCGCCGCCCGAGCATCCTTGTCGAGCCCCACCGGGTCGGCGACGGCGATCACGCGGTCGCCGACGCGCACCGACGCGGCGCTTCCCGCCGGCGCATCGCGGTTGGCATAGTTGATGCCGTTCTTTGCCAGATAGGATTTGGCGATGTCGCAACTCGATTGGTCAAAGCTGTTCTTGCCGATCGGGTCGAACTGGAACGAGCATTCGCCGGCATCGGCCACGACCGTGACCGGCGCGCGCTCGACCGCCGCGGCCATCGCAGGGTTCGCGGCGACAACGAGCGCCTTGTAGAGCGGAAAATAGACGAACACCGCGATCACGCAGGCGGTCATCATGATCGGTTTGCGGCCGATACGGTCACTGAGCCAGCCGAAGAAGACGAAACTTGGAATGATGATGAGGAGCGCCGTCGCGACCAGGAAATTGGCGGTCGCGCCGTCCACCCGCGCGATACGTTCGAGGTAGAAGAGCGGATAGAGGTGCGCGGCAAAGCCGATCACCGCCTGCCCCGCCACCGCCCCGAACAGCGCAATGAGCACGATCTTCAAATTGCGCCATTCGCCAAAGGCCTCTTTCAACGGCGCCTTCGACGTCGCGCCGGCCGCCTTCATCCGTTGGAACACCGGGCTTTCCTCAAGCTGCAGGCGTATCCACAGCGCGACCGACAGCAGCACGATCGAAAAGATGAAGGGAAGCCGCCAGCCCCAGGCGTTGAAGGTATCGGCATCCATGAACAATCGCAGCGACACGACAAAGGTCGACGCCAGGATCAGCCCGATCATCGCCGTCGTCTGGATGAAGCTGGTGTAGAGGCCGCGTTTTCCGGGCGGGGCATGTTCGGCGATATAGACGGCGGCGCCGCCATATTCGCCGCCGATCGCCAGTCCCTGCAGCAGACGCAGCAGCATCAGGATGATCGGTGCCGCGACCCCGATCGTATCATAGCCGGGCAGAAAGCCGACCGCGAAGGTCGACAGTCCCATGATCGCCATGGTGACGAGGAAGGTATTCTTGCGGCCGACGATGTCGCCGACGCGGCCGAACACGAGCGCGCCGAACGGCCGCACCGCAAACCCCGCAGCAAACGCCATCAGCGCAAGGATGAAGCCCGTCGTTTCGTTCACCCCCGAAAAGAAGTGATGCGAAAGCGCCGTGGCGAGCAGGCCATAGAGATAGAAGTCATACCATTCGAACACTGTCCCCAGCGACGAAGCAGCGATCACCAGCTTCTCATTCTGGCCCTTGCCCGCTTCGGGCGCGGCCTGGCTGTCGGTCGTCATATCCTTCTCCCTTCATCCCGGCAGCGACGGCGGGCTCTTGACCGGCCCGTCCGCCACGCCCCGGGGATTGTCAGCGTTGCACCGCCATCGTCGGCGCCGTGAAACCCGCATTCGCCAGTTCGCGCTCGGCCTGCGTGAAGCCATAGGCCGGCACGACCTCGCCGCGGCGATCGGTGATGCGGTCCCATTCCGAAACCACGCGCGCGGCCGCATCCTCGCCGCGGCCCACGAACAGCCCGTCGGTCAGCGTGACATGCGCGCTCGCGAAATGCCCGGCCCCCGCACAGAGGATGGCGCGCGTCGGCGCGGTATCGCCGACCAGCGCGAGCAGCCCGGGGCTCACCGCCTCGGGCGCCAGCCGCGCCAGCGCTTCCGGCGCGAGTACGCCGTCGGTCATCGCCGTCGCAGCGGTCGGCGCCAGACAATTGACCCGGATATTGTGCCGTTCGCCTTCGAGCGCGAGCGTCTGCATCAGGCCGACGAGTGCCATCTTGGCAGCGCCGTAATTGGCCTGGCCGAAATTGCCGTAGAGCCCCGACGAAGAGGTCGTCATCACGATGCGTCCGAAGCGTCGCTCGCGCATCTGGTCCCACACTGCCTTCGAACAGATGGCGGCGCCCATCAGATGGACGTCGATGACCAGACGGAAATCGTCGATGTCCATCTTCGCAAAGCTCTTGTCGCGCAGGATGCCGGCATTGTTGATCAATATGTCGATCCCGCCACATGCCGCGGTCACATCATCGACCATCGCCGCGACCTCAGCGGTGTCGGTAACCGAAGCGGGCGCCGCGATCGCTTGCCCGCCCGATGCGACGATCTCGCCCGTCACGGCTTCGGCGGCGGCGGCGTCGCGATCGTTGACGACAACGCGCGCGCCATGGCCTGCCAGCATCAGTGCGTGGGCGCGGCCCAGCCCGCCGCCCGCCCCGGTCACGATCGCTACCCGGTCCTGCAAGTCCTTCTTCATCGCCGCCCTCTCGCTTTCAAATCATAACTCACTTGTGAGTGAATTTACGCTGGTGCGCTGTCAGCCGCGGTAGACACGCAGCGCACGCTGGCTTTAACCCCTGTCCCGCTTTCGCTGCTCGCAAATTTCGCGGAAACCCGCCGCCATGAAGCGCGCCATCCGGTGCTTTACCGCTTCATAATCGTCCGACAGGCACAGGCCGTGCGACAATTTGTCGATACGCCCGGTCCGCGCGAGCGTGAGCATCAGCGCGCCGGTCACGAAGTGATAGCCCCAGAAAATATCTTCCTCGGCCGCGTCGGGCAGCGCCTTTTTCAATATGTCGATCAGCCGCAGGACCACGGGATCGAAATATTTGTCCATGAATTCCGCGCCTTCGGGGCTGTTCGACGCCTGCGCACCAAAGGCCCCGTAATTCTTCCACCCCTCGCCGCCCTGGATGTAGAGGTCGAGGTCTGTGTCGAGAAAGGCGTGCAGCGCACCTTCGACCGTCGGCTTGCCGGCGGCGGCGCGCTCATAATCGTCGAGCGCCTGCATCCGCCGATCGATCGTAACGACGGCGCGGCGCGCGAAAACGGCATCGAACAGCGTCTGCTTGTCGTCGAAATAATAGTTCAGCAGCGTGTGGTGCACGCCAACCTGCTTTGCGACATCCTTCAGCGTGACACCGTGAAAGCCATGCTTCGAAAACAGAAGTTCGGCGACGTCGAGAATCTGCTCCATCATTTCGGCGCGCTGTTCCGCCTTCGATGGCCGCTTTGCCGCAGTCTTTGCCTTCGACGCCAAATTCACTTCCTTCCGGGGCTTCGTTCAATCGGGTGCGACCGCGTGGGCCTACACCTGTCCATATTCCGCCCGCAATTGCATTTTGTCGATCTTGCCCGTCGGTGCGAGCGGCATCGCGGCCAGACGCACGACGGCATCGGGAACCCACCAGGATGCGACGCGGCCATCGAGCGAACCCAGCAGATCGGCATCGCTGATCGCATCGTCGCAGGTTTCGACGAGCAGGATCGGCCGCTCGCCCCATTTGGGATCGCTGCGTCCGATCACCGCGGCGAGCGACACTTGTGGCAGCCCCGCGACGATCGCCTCGATCTCGGCGGGATTGATCCACTCGCCGCCCGATTTGATCAGATCCTTGGCGCGCCCGGTAATGGTCAGATTGCCCCCGGCGTCGATCCGCGCGAGGTCGCCGGTGTCGAACCAGCCGTCGGCATCGGTCGCCGGCTCGCTCTGCCCGAAATAGCGTTCCACGACCGAACCGCCGCGCACGCGCAAATGCCCCTCGGCACCGCGCTGCTCGGCGAGCGCCCGTCCGTTACCGTCGGTGAGCAGCAGGTCGATGCCCATCGCGGGGCGCCCCGACAGATCCGGTCGCCGTGCCGGGTCGCCCGGCAGCGCCGCCGTCCCCAGCGGCGACAACTCCGTCATGCCCCAGCTCGTCTGCACCTCGACACCCAGCCGCCGTTCGATCCGGTCCATCAGCGCCGGCGGCATCGACGACCCGCCGACCAGGATACGCTCAAGCGTCGGCACCTCGCCGCCCTCGGCCTCCAGATGCTCGACTAGCCCCAGCCACACCGTCGGCACGCCGACCGCCGCGGTAACGCCTTCGGCCCGGATCAGCCGGGCAAGATGCGCGCCGTCGCTGTGCCGTCCGGGCAGCACCAGCTTGGCGCCGACGGCCGGTGCGGTGAAGGGAATTCCCCACGCATTGGCATGGAACATCGGCACGACGGGCATCACCGCATCGCGCGCGGTAATGCCGAGAACGTCGGCCTGAAGCTGGCGCATCGTGTGAAGATAGCAACCACGATGCGTGTAGGTGACGCCCTTTGGCGCGCCCGTGCTGCCCGATGTAAAGCACAGCCCCGACGGGGTATTCTCGTCGAAATCGCCCCACGGCACATCGGCGGCCGCGCCAATGATATGCGGTTCGAGCGCATCCTCCCCTTCGGCCTCGTCGAGCAAAAGAATGCGCGGCGGCGCGCCGAGGCCGCGCGTCGCATCGCGCGCCAGACCCAGAAGGTCGGCGCTCGCCAGCAGCACCGACGCTTCCGACTGGCGCAGCATCGACCCGAGCTGCGCCGGGGTCAGGCGCGGGTTGAGCGTGTGACAGATCGCGCCCATCCCCATGATGCCGTACCACGCCTCGACATGGCCCTGCGTATTCCAGGCCAGCGTCGCGACGCGCGCGCCCATTGCGATCCCGAGCGCCGCCAGCGCCGCTGAAACGCGCAGCGCACGGTCCCGCAGCACCGCATAGGCAATGCGCCGCACGCCGCCGTCCAGTCCCGCCGACACCACTTCGGCGCCGGGATGCCATTTCGCGGCATGGGAGAGGAATTTGTCGAGCGTCAGGGCATAGGACTGCATCGAACCGTCGATCATTGGCACCCCTCGGCCTTCGGCGACAACGGCGGCGCGATGATGCCGACGTTCCAGTTCCACGCTATATCGCCCGCCGCGCGGCGGCGGCAGACCACCGCCTCGTGCAGCGCCGCGGTGCCGGGGAAGAGATTGTGGCCAGCGCGCGGTGTATCCGCGAAATGCAGAAAGCCGCGATCGTCGGTATAGTCGGGCCAGTCCGGCCAACCCTTGGCCTGGGGCTTGCCGGTGGCGGCGAAGCTCGCCCAATAATCGCCCATCGCTTCGCTGAGCTTGCGCTCGGCCAGCGTGTCGGGAATTTTCGGCCACAGCGGCGGGGTCCGCGACGCGGTGCCGAATACATAGGGCAGTTCGGAGGCGTGAAAGGCGTGGAGATTCCACTCCTGGGTCGCGGGATAGCCATGATCGAAGAGATAGAAATAGGCTCCCTTCCCCGCCGCCGCCTGGTCGGAAACCAGCCGCTCGGCGGTCCAGCCGTACATCGCATCGCGCGTCGCCGCGAGCATGCTTTCGTCGATGTTCTTGGCCGGATAGCGCGCGAGGAACATGTCGGCGAACTCGCCATAGCCAGCGCGAACCGCCGCCTGATAAGCGGCCGCATCGGCCGGCGGCTTCGGCAAGAGAAAGCGCAGCGACCGGATTTCGCCGCTGTTGAAACCCGCCAATATCGGCACCGGCGCCTGTTCACCGCGATCGAAGCTGTCGACGAGCTGGCGCGGCACCGTCTTGCCGTCGATCGCCGGAAAGGGGAAATAGCCCGTCGTCGGCACCTTGTCGGCGATCGTCTCGGCGGGCAGCGCCCGCAGCGCCGCAAGATCGGTCGCCCCAAGCTTGGCGGCCAGATCACTCCCCTGCTCTTCGGCCGGAACCATGCCGTTGACCCGGTCGCGCAGTGCGGGTGCCGACACCATATAGGCGCTCTGTGCCACCGCCTTGGCGAACAGGCCGCGCGCAGCGGGTGCCGTCATCAGATACATCACGCTGAGCGCACCGGCCGATTCGCCCGCGACGGTGACATTCGCCGCATTGCCCCCGAAGGCGCCGATGTTGCGCTTCACCCATTGCAGCGCCGCAATCTGGTCGAGCAGGCCGTAATTGCCCGACACATGATCGGGCGCCTCGGCGCTGAGCGCCGGGTGCGCGAAATAGCCGAACATGCCGAGCCGGTAGTTGATCGTCACCACGACAATCCCGCGCCGCGCCAGCGCGCTGCCGTCATAAATCGGTTCGGCACCCGATCCCGCCATCAGCGATCCGCCGTGTATCCAAACGAACACCGGCGCATTTTTCGCATTTTCGGGCGCCCAGACGTTGAGCGACAGGCAATCCTCGCTCATCGCGGGCAAGCTTCCCGCATAGATATTCCCGGCGCGCGGCTTGGGCTGCATGCACGCGGCACCGAACTGACTTGCGTCACGCACCCCGTCCCAGTCCGCCGCCGCCACCGGGGGGCGCCAGCGGCGCTCCCCGACGGGGGCCTGGGCATAGGGAATGCCGCGGAATATGCGGACGTCGCGTTCCACTACGCCGCGCACGCTGCCCGCGGGGGCCGCGACCAGCGGATCGGCATCCGCCGCCGCCGCGATCGGGGCCGGGAGAAGAAGCGAGAGCGCGAGCGCGCAGATCCGCAAGCGGGGCATGATGTCTCTCCTGCTCCGGCCGATCAGAAGCGATAGTCCGCGCGAACGCCGACGGTGCGCGGGCGCATCCGGGCGTAGCGACCGTCGAGGAAGGCTTCGGGATGGACGTAGGTGATCGAACTGTCGTTGAAGAGATTTTCGACATAGGCGGTCAGCCCGAGCGCGCCGATCTTGACCCCCGCGTAAAGGTTCACGTTGGTCCAGGCCTCGGTATAATCGAAGGTCGGGCTGACCACATTGGGCTTGCCCGGCACGTTCGGGAACTGGTTGGGGAATGACCCCGCATGCGACACGTTCACCGCGCCGAAGCCGCTGTTGCTGCCGGCCATCTGGAAATCATAGCGCAGCGTTGCCGAGCCCTGGAAATGGGGCGAGGCCAGCCGGGTGCCGACTTCGGCGCCCGAAATGGCCGCCTCGACCGCCGTCAGCTTGGTAACCTTCGCCTCATTGAACGATCCGTTGACCGCGAGGCTGAGGCCCTGGATGGGCCGCGCCATGATCTCGAACTCCAGACCATAGCTTTCGGCGCCCCCGATATTGGTCGCGAACTGGATCGAATCCGACACGCGGTTCGCCTGGACCTGGATATTCTTCCAGTCGATATAGTAGGCGGCCAGATTGGCGGTCAGATCGCCGCCCAGCCACCGGCCCTTTAGTCCGGCCTCATAGTTGGTCACGCTGTCCGAACGGGCGCCGCTGGGGATGACGATATCATTGGGGTCGATCGTGCTCACCAGCCCAGCGCGCGCATTGACCACCGGGGTGCGGAAGCCGGTCGACACCGTGACATAGGTCGTCAGATCCTCGCTCGGCTTCCACGACGCGCTCGCCTTCCACGACAGGCGGTCGTCCGAAACCTTCAGCCCCTCGGCATAGGGGATCGAGGTGATCGCGAGCGGCGGCACATAAAAGCCGCACGCCGCCGGGAAGGACAGGCAATAGGCGATGGTCAGGTAATTGCTATTGTAGCCGCCGCCGCGGGTGAAGCTTTGCACCTGCGTATTGCCGTAGCGCAGCCCGCCGGTGATCCAGAATTTGTCGCTGAACTTGTAGGTCAGCTCGCCGAAGCCCGCGACCTCGTTCTGGTCGGTATAGCTGTTGAAGCGCTGATAATATTCGTCCGGCAGCCCGACGATATTCTTCGCTGCTAGATATTCGGGGCTCGACCGGTAGGCGAAATCGACGCTCCGGCGCTTGTCATAATAGAAGAAGCCCGCAACCCACTGGAACGGCCCGTCGCCGCGCGAGACGAGCCGCGTTTCCTGAACGAACAGATCGTCATAACCATAGGCGTCGAGCGCGAAGGGGAAGGCCTGCGCATAGGTGCCGGCCAGGTCGACATAGAAGGACGCATCATAGGTCGACAGCGTCGTCGAACTGATCAGCTCGGCGAAATCAAACTCGTAATTGACCGTGAGATTATAGTTGGTGAGCTTGCCCTGAAACAGGTCGGGCCGGTCCGAATTGCGCACGAACTTGCCAAGCGTTGGGTTGATCAGGCCCGAATCGGCGGGCTTGCTGTTCTCATAGGAAATGAGCAGCTTCACCTTCATCCGGTCGCTCGGCCGCATCAGCAGGATCGCGCGGCCGCCATAGGCTTCAAGGCTGTTCGAATCCTTGATCCCGGTGCCGATATTGTCGACCCAGCCGTCTTCGTTGCGATAATAGCCGGTGATGCGAAGACCCATTTCGTCCTGCATGATCGGCACGTTGACCATCGCATTATAGCGCTGGCGCAGCGAACTCGATCCCGTCAGCCCCAGATCGACGCTCGCCGATGCGGCAAACGCGTTGAGGTCGGGGCTCTTCGTAATGATCCGCATCGCACCCGCCAGCGAGTTCGATCCGAACAGCGTCCCCTGCGGCCCGCGCAGAAACTCGACGCGCTCGACGTCGTAGAGATTGGGATCGAGGATGGTCGAATTGCCGTTCGCCGAGATCGGCAGTTCGTCGACATATATGGCAACCGCACTCTGCAGCCCCGCCGAATAGCCGTTGGTGTTGATGCCGCGGGCAGTGAAATTGTTGAAATTCTGCGTCGGACGGTTGACGACGATGCCGGGCGTATTCTGCGCGATACCTTCATAACCGACGATGCCCAGATCGTCGAGCTCGCGCTGGCCGAACGCCGTGACGCTGAGCGGCACGTCTTGCAGACGTTCGCTACGGCGCGTCGCGGTGACTATGATATCTTCGCTGGGCCGCGCGCCGTCCCGTGCCGCCTCGTCGGCGGGCGGCGGCGCGTCGGACGACTGGGCCTGGGCAGCAACGGGTAGCGCGAACAGGGCGACCGCCGAAGCGGACACGAGCAACGGTGCCTTCATGAAACCTCTCCCTCCTGGACGACCTTATCGAAGCCGTCTCTGCCCCGGATTTATGACCGCGGCCCGCTTCGATGTCAACACTCACTCACATGTGCGTGAATAAATGAAATGCCGCACGGGTGAAGCGGGCGAGCGCCGTTGCGATGCCTGGATATCTCGAACGGGGTAGGAAGCGAACGTTGCCACTTTCCCTAACCGCTCACCCTGAGCTTGTCGAAGGGTGGCCTGTGAACACCCTTCGACAAGCTCAGGGTGAGCGGAAATGTGGCGCCGCATAGTCCTCGCTTCTCGTCATGCTGAACTTGTTTCAGCATCCTTGGACGGAGCTTTCGTCCGGCGCAGCGCAAAAGGAAATGGCGGACCATGGATCCTGAAACAAGTTCAGGATGACGATGCTGTGAATGTCGCGCTTCGGTCGTTTCCGGTGGGAGCGAAAATGTCGTAGCCGAACGCCAGCGGCAATGTCGCACCATAAAGAGCAACGGAAAATGGCGCACCCGAAGTGAGAGTGATGGGCACTCAAATCACTGGGAAGTTTTGGTAGCGCGGTGCTGATTGGTTATGCTGACAATGATTTCCGCCATAGACCGGTAAGCCTCAACCCTTCACCATAGAGCCCTTTAGGAGCCGGGCATGGCCTGCCCTCGTCGATACTTACTGAAGTTATGGAACCCACCCCGGGTGGTCGATTGTCGCGTTCCTTGCGATACGCTCCACGCAATCCACTGAAATATCATACTGCTTCGCCGCTTCACTAATGACTCGCTGCTGACCACTTAGACCATAGACATCCTCCAACAGCACAAAAGTTTGGAATAACCGAGCGTATCAGCACGACGCGTCCGGACCCTGTTGAGCCTATGTCGCTGGCCACCATACGCCGCGCGCCCTCGCGCACCGTCAAAAAGACACCGCGCAGGTTCACGCTCACCGTGAGATCGAAATCGTCGACCGAAAGCCCGAGCGCGCTTCCAGCGGGACTGACGCCGGCATTCGCGATGACCGTGTCGACGACACCGAATGAACGCTCTGCCGCGTCATAAGCGGCAATGGTGGAGTCTTCGTCGGCCACGTCCATACCCGATCGCGATTGCCTCGCCCCCTGACTTGCGAATATCCGCCCAAAGTTCGTCAAGTCGTTCGGTTCGCCGGGCGGCCGCAATCACCCGTGCGCCCGATCGGGCAAGCAAGGTCGCAAAGCGGCGCCCGATCCCTGACGACGCGCCGGTCACCAGGGCAGTCCGGCCGGTCAGATCGAAAGTGAAATTTGCATGCATGCGCCAGCCTCGTCCTTCCTCACGGTCAATCTTCGGGAGCGATGCGTGCGCGCTTGATGGTCGATTCGGCCAGCCGGACCTGGCACGCGAGGCGCGACTGGCTTGTTCGACAACCGGTCGAATCGAGGAGGTCGTCCTCGTCCGCCGACGGCTCGGACAAATCGCCTCCGGACTCTTCGATATAGACATGGCAGGTCGCGCATGAGCAGCAGCCGCCGCACATCGCGAGCATTTCATCGACGCCGGCATCGCGAATGGCTTCCATCAGCGAATATTCGGGATCGGTGTCGATGATCCGATAGCTGCCGTCGCGCAGGACGATGATAATCTCTGGCATATCTGTTTCCTCAAATTTCAGGCTGACAATGGGTCGCGTCCGGGCCGCGTCTGCGCGACCGCTAGGGCAGCGAGGTCGGGAAAGGCCCGCGCGCGCTCATGCGCTTCTGCCGACGAGGCGGTGCCCCGGATGGCCCGCCCCTTGATCCCGTGGAAGATCGCAGCAAGGCGGAAGAAGTTGAACGCGATGGCGAACGCATAGTCGGTGTCGGGCATGCCGGTTCTGCGGCAATAATCGCCAACATACCGGGCTTCGGACGGAATGCCGAGCGCCTCTAGATCGGCACCCGCAAGCCCTGCCACGATGTGCGGCGGCATCCGGTACATCATCGCATGATAGGCAAAATCGGCCAAGGGATGGCCGAGCGTAGACAATTCCCAGTCGAGAACTGCCACGATCTGCGGTTCGGTCGGGTGGAAGATCATATTGTCGCATCGGAAGTCGCCATGGACGATGGCCGTTGCATTACTTTCCGGAAGATGCGCCGGAAGCCACTCGAGCATATAGTCCATATTCGGATCGCGCCCGGCGAGATCGTCGGCGAGATATGGTTTGGACCAGCGACCGATCTGCCGTGCGAAATAGTCGCCGGGTTTGCCGTAATCGCCGAGTCCCACCGCTAATTGATCGATCGCGTGAAGCCGGGAAATTGTCTCATTCATCGCATCGAAATAGGCGGACCGTTCTGCATGCGGAACAGACGGGAATGTCGCGTCCCAGAAGATCCGGCCCTCGACCATTTCCATGATATAGAAGGGCGTCCCGATAACAGTCGGCTCCTCGCATAACGCGAAGATATGCGGCACGGGAAAGCCGGCCGCCTTGAGCGCCGTCAGTACGCGAACTTCGCGTTCGATGGCGTGAGCGCCAGGGAGCAGCGGCCCCGGCGGCTTCCGCCGGAGCACATAATACGCGCACGGCGTGCAGAGCCTGTAGGTAGGGTTGGACTGACCGCCTTTGAAACGCTCTATACTGAGCGGCCCCGAAAAACCGTCGACATGCAAAACCAGCCAGTCGCGCAAGGCCGCTTCGTCGAAGGCGAAACCGTCGCGCACAGCCGCCGTGCCCGCCCCGTGCTCGCCTCCCACACTCACAAGCCAGCCTTCCAGTCGCGCTTGATCTTCTTGGCGAGGCTCCATTTGTGGACTTCAGTCGGGCCGTCATAGATGCGGAAGGCACGGACTTCGCGGAACACCTGCTCGACGATCGTCTTGTCGGTGACCCCGGTGCCGCCCATCACCTGGACGCAGCGGTCGGCGACGCGCATCAGCGCTTCCGACACCGCGACCTTTGCCATCGAGCTTTCGACGGTGCCGAGCGAGCCGGTGTCGAGCACGCCAGCGCACCAGTCGATCATCAGTTCGGCCTGTTTCAGGTCGATCATATTTTCGGCGAGCATGAAGCCGACACCTTCATGGTCGATCAGCGCCTTGCCGAACGCCTCGCGGCGGTTGGCATAGTCGGTCGCAATCTCGTGCGCGCGGATGCACGCGCCCAGCCAGCGCATGCAGTGCGACAGGCGCGCAGGCGAGAGACGGACCTGCGCATAACGAAAGCCTTCGCCCGCTTCGCCCAGCATCTGGTCGGCCGGAATGCGGAGGCTATCGATAGTGATCGTTGCGTGGCCGCCGGGCATCGAGTTGTCGATCGTGTTGGGTACGTCGTCGATGCGGATCGCGGGGTCCGGTAGGTCGACGAGGAACATGCAGGCGCCCTGTTCGGACTTCGCCATCACAATGCCCACCCGCGCGCCCAGCGCGCCGGTGATGAAGGTCTTGCGGCCGTTGACGACCCAGTGATTGCCGTCGAGGTGGCACGTCGTTTTCATCATCGACGGGTCAGATCCTGCGCCGCCCTCTTCGGCAGGCTCCGTCATGAAGAAGGCCGAACGGACGCTGCCTTCGACCATAGGCTTGAGAAACCGCTCCTTAAGTTCCGGACTCCCCTCCTTGCCCAGCAGATACATATTGCCCTCGTCGGGTGCCATCGTGTTACAGGCGAGCGGGCCGAGCGGCGACAGGCCGCTCTTGATCAGCACGACCGCGGTCTCGCGCTGGTTCAAATGACCGCCGTCGCCCAGGATATGCGGCGTCAACACCCCGGCGTTGCGGGCATGTTCGCGCATTTCCATCACGAGGTCGTCGGTCGGTGCGCCATGATGGTCGCGGCGCGGATCCTTCTCATAGGGAACGACGGTTTCGCGGACAAAGGTTTCGACCTTCGCGGCGATGGCGAGGGCGCGGTCAGAGATACTCATCGGCTATTGGCTCCGATCCTAATTGATGGGGTGGTTGCGGCATGCCGTGCTGGGGTCACATCGCCGAAAGTCCGCCATCGATCACTAGCTCGGCACCCGTCACGAAGCTTGCTTCGTCCGAACAGAAATAGAGCGCGGCGTTCGCGACATCGCCAGGCACGCCGACACGCCCGAGCGGAATCTGGCGGGCAAGCTTGGCCAGGACATCTTCGCGCGCCTGCCCCGCCGTCAGCCCGTCGAGCAAGGGTGTGTCGATGAAGGTCGGATGGAGCGAATTGCAGGTGATCTTGCCGCCCATTTTGGCGCAGTGTAGCGCGACCGACTTGGTCAGGTGACGCACCGCCGCCTTAGCCGAATTGTAGGCGGCGAGGTTGCCCGCCGCGACAATCCCCGAAATCGACGAGATATTCAGGATCGCGCCGCCGCCGCTCTGTCGCATCAGCGGCAGGCAGCTGCGCATGCCATAGAAGACCCCATCGAGATCGATGGCGTGCGTCCGCTTCCAGTCCTCGATCGAGATTTCTTCGACCGAACCCGTCAAGCAGATTCCGGCGTTGTTCACGAGGATGTGAAGTGCTCCGAAGGCGTCCTCTATAACCGGCAAGGTGGCTGCCCAATCGGCCGGATCGGCAACGTCGATCCTCAACGCCACCGCTCCGCCGCCGAAATGGCGAGCAACCTCGCTCGCTGCCGCGAGATTGACATCGGAGACGATCACGCGTGCGCCTTCGTCCGCGAAGCGCCGCGCTATCGCCGCGCCGAGCCCCGATCCCGCGCCGGTGACCAGCGCCACCTTGCCTTCCAGCCTGCCTGTCATACTCTCATTCCCTGATGGTGGCGCGGGGCCGTCTGGCCCGCCCTCCCGTTGCCATTATGCGGCGGAAAAGCGGACTTTCGGTTGCTCCGGATCGTCAGAAGCGCATCGTTGCTTCGACGCCGTAGGTGCGCGGGGCACCGCGAGCGAGATAGTCGAGGTAGAAGGCGTTGAGGTTCAGACCATATGTATAATAGAATTTGTTGGTCAGATTCTTGCCCCACAGCGCGACCGAGAAGCGCTCGTCGAACGTATAAGTCGCTCTGGCATTGAAGAGGACATAGTCGGGATTGCCGCAAGCGATCTCGGGCGTCGCCGCAAGCACCAGCGAACCTGCGGCGGGCTTGTCGCAGGGATTCTGGCCGTAGGAACCGAACGGGTCGAAGAAATATTTACCCATATATTGGACGTCGCCGCGAACCTGGAACTTGTGCGGACCGCTGTCGACCAGCGTCACGTCGACCCCCGCCGACGCAGTCCATTTGGGTGCGTTGGGGAACTGGTTGCCGTTGATGTTGCGTGTCAGGCTGGCCGGATCGGTCGGGTCGATCTTGTTGCCTTTATATTTGCTGTTGAGATAGCCCACCGAGGCGTCGAAGCGGATCGCGTCGGTAGCCTGCAGGGCGAGCTCGGCCTCGCCGCCAAAAACGCGGCCGTTTGCGGCACGCAGGAAGGATGTCGCGCCGATGATCTGGGCGATCTGCTGGTTCGAATAATCATAATAGAAGCCGGCGAGATTGAGCTGGAGCTTGTTGTCGAGCAGTCGCGTCTTCAACCCGACCTCATAGGCATTCACCTTCTCGGGATCGAGGAAATAGACCTGGCTCACATCCTGATAAGCGAGTCCGTTATAGGTGCCCGAACGATAACCGCGGCTGTAGCTTGCATAGCCCATCACATCGTCGCTGAACTTATAGTCGACGACGAGGCGCCCGGTGAGTTCGCCCGAGGATTCCTTCTGGTTCAACGCCGGAAGGTTTGGATCATCGGGCGAACTGTAAGGGACAAGGTTAGCGATCGGGGTCACCCCGTCCAGCCCGAAGAGGACCGTCCGCGCATTCTGATATTTCACCTTGTCCCATGTGTAGCGCAGGCCAAGCGTGATGCTGAGCTGATCCGTGACATCCCAGACCGCCTCTCCATAAATGGCGGTTGAGGGCCGCTTGAGCGTGAAGCGCTGGTCTCCGGCGATCGGTCCGAACGGTGGGGCGCCCGCCGCGAAGCAGGCGTTCTGCGCCGCAGTCCCGCCAGCCGTATTCGTCGCGGCCACGTCGGCGTTGAACGCGATCAGCGTGCGCGCGTCGAAATAGCCTGCGGGGTTGATCACGACGGGAGCGCAGAAGCCCGGGTCGGTCGGGGTCAACGACGGGTCGAGCGCAAAGGCCGGTAGCGTCCGCAGCGAATTGCCGACCGCGATCGGGATATTGCCATAGTTTCCGGGCAGGCCGAGCCCCGAAAGGATCGGGCGCAGAAAGCCGAAGAAATCGGGCTCATTGTGCGTGTCGATCTTGTCCTGGCCATAATAGAGACCACCGATCAGTTTCAGCCGGTCGCCGTCATAGGTCAGGCGCAGGTCCTGGTTGAAACTCTTGCTCGCGCTGTCGTAGCGGATCGCGCAGATATTGTTCGGCGAGCCGTCGCAATCAAACGGAGCGAGGCGATAGCGGCCGACATCATAGCCGGTGATCGAGGTCAGGGTGAGGTCGTTCCCGAGTTCGGCCTCGATATTGAGCGACAGCCCTTTCGACCGGGTAAAATATTCGCCGCCGGTATCCGACTGGACCTCGTTTCGCTTCAGCAGCCGACCCCCGAGTTCGGGCCTGGGATCGAAGCGCGAATAGCCCCCGGCGTCGGTGCGGCCCTGAAGATAGCCGATACCATAGGGCAGATCCTGCCGCGGGTCATTTTTGGCATAATAGGCCTTGAGGTTGATATCGATCGTATCGACCGGCTTGAAGCGAAGCGAGATGCGGCCCGCGATCGAATCGGTGGTGCCGAAGTCCAGGTTCTGTGTCGGATTGAACGTATAGCCATCGCCCTTGCTTCGCGTGAAGGCGGCGCGAATGCCCGCCTTGTCCTCAGCGAGGGTCAGCTCGACCGCGCCCTCGGCCTTGATCGTGTCATAATTGCCGTAGCCGAGCGTCAGATAACCGTTGTTGCCCGAGAGATAGGGCTTGCGGGTGATGAAGTTGATCGCGCCGCCCGTCGTATTGCGGCCGTAAAGCGTGCCCTGCGGCCCGCGCAGGACTTCGACGCGCTCGAGATCATAAAGCTGCTGGCCGTGGCTCGCGCGGAAGCTCTGATAGACTTCGTCGACATAGACCCCGACCGGAGATGCCGTCGAAGCCGAAAACTCGTTGGCGACCGAGATGCCGCGGAGCGAGAAATTGGGCTGCGTATCCGAATAGGCCGAGGTCACCTGGATATTGGGCAGGCTGCCCATGAGGTCACTCGTCTCGCTGACCCCGCGCGCCGCGAGATCTTCGGACGAGAAGGCAGAGATGGCGGCGGGAACATCCTGAAGATTCTGCGACCTCTTCTGGGCGGTCACGACGATGTCGCTGAGCCCGCCCGCGCTCGTCGTTTCGTCGGTCGTAGCGGCATCCTGCGTCGCCGGTGCGTCCTGCGCCCCCGCCGGGACGGCCGCGAGCGCAATCATGCTCCCGGCGATGAAAAGGGCGGTTTTTCTGGTATTATTATAAGTCATTTTCGCTCTCCCTGAAAATGTTCGTCGAAATCTCGTCAGCTGCCCCCGTCTCGTGCGGGCGCCGACATTCGAAGGTCGATCATGCGTCCGGCTTCCCGGCTCGCATCGCGCAGCTTCTGCTTGTGGATCTTGCCGGTTTCGGTCCGGCCGACGCTTTCGAAGCGCCAGAGGCGCGGGCGCTTCGGCCCGGCGAGGGTCGCTGCGATGTCGGCGGCGATCCGCCGCGCGAGTTCGATGTCGTGCGGCCCCGTCGCGGCGTCGCTCTCGACGAGAACCGCGACGACTTCGCCGAGATCGGAGTAGGGAAGCCCGAAGACCGCGCAGTCGCGCACCGCGGGATGCTCGATCAGCGCCGCTTCGACTTCGCTCGGATAGACATTCACACCGCCCGAGATGATGGTGAAATTCCGCCGGTCGGTGAGGAACAGAAAGCCGTCGTCGTCGACATGGCCGATGTCGCCCATCGTGGCCCAGCCGTGCGCGTCGAGCGCGCCGCGCGTCTTCTCGGGATCATTGTGATATTCGAGCCCGGCCTTGCCCTCGAAATAGACGGTGCCCGTCGTTCCGGGCGGCACTTCGCGACCATCGTCATCGAGAATATGAATCGTGCAGCCGAAGGCCCGTCCGACGCTGCCCGGCCGGGCGAGCCATTCGGGCGAGCTTATGTGCGTAAAGCCAACGCTTTCGGTGCCCGAATAATATTCGTGGAGGATCGGCCCCCACCAGTCGATCATCGCGCGCTTCACCGAAGGCGGGCATGGCGCGCCGGCATGGATCGCGCAGCGGTGCGACGACAGATCCTGAGCCGCCCGCGCATCCCCGGGCAACGCGAGCAGACGCGAGAACATCGTTGGCACCCACTGGCTGTGCGTCACCCGCTCGCGCTCGATCAGACCGAGCGCTGCGGCGGCATCGAATTTCTCCATGCCGACAAGTTTGGCGCCGGCGCGCAGCAGGTTCATCGCGAAGCGCAGCGGGGCCGCGTGGTAGAGTGGCGCGGGCGACAGAAAAATGGTGTCGGCATCGAAGCCGAACAGGGCCGCGCCGCGCTCGACGCGGCGGCCGTCGCTGCCCAATTCTTCGCCGGCCAGCGGACGGCGCACGCCCTTGGGCCGGCCCGTCGTTCCCGAGGTGTAGAGCATGTCGCCGCCCTCGATCGCGGGCGGCGGCGAATGGTCGCCAGGCGCCGCGGCGAGAGGCGGTAAGCCGCCGCCATCGTCGAGGCCGTAGCGTCTGAGGTCGAGGCCCTCCGAGGCCGCCGCGCCAAGCGCGGCGAGGTCGGGCGAAGCGATCAGAACGCGGGCCCCGCTGTCCTCGAGGATGTAGCGCACCTCTCCGGGGGTCAGCCTGGTCGGGATCGGCAGAAAATAGAGACCCGAACGCTGCGCCGCCCAGGCAAGTCCGAGAAATTCGGGCCGGTTCGAGACGAGCAGCGCGACGACATCGCCCTGCGATAGTCCTTCGTGCCAAAGCAGCGCGGCGACGCGCGCGCTGAACCGGTCGAGATCGCCGTAGGTCCAGCGCCGCGCGCCGAAGACGAGCGCTTCGCGGTCCGGGTCGCGCGCGGCGATCGCGGCGGGCGACCAGTTCATGCCGACGCGCCCGAGAACCGGCCCGACAAATGCGCGGTCTCGTTGACGCTAACGACCGCGAGGCGATCGAGCGATGAGCCGGCAAGCCGCGTGATCGATCCATAATCGGGCAGGAAATGGCCCATGCCGTCGAGGCCGAGCGCCTGCCCGAGCAGGATATTGATCGGAAAACCGTGGGTGAAGATCGCGACGGTCTCGAGGTGGCGCCGCGCGAGGAGATCGGCGTAGGCGTCGAGCGTCTCCGAACGGAAGCGCTTCGGGTCGATCCCGAAATAGCCGATCGGATCGCCAAGGAAGCGGCGCCATTCCGCCTCGCCGCGTGCCCGGATGATCTCGGCATTGGCATAATCGACCCCGTAACGATCGACTTCGCCGAGATTGGCGATCGCCTCGGGAACCTTAGCGAGCCGGTCGGCGAGCGGCTGCGCGGTCCCCGCGGCGCGCGCCATGCCGCTATGAAAGATGGCATCGACCGCGGTTTCGGCAAGATATTGGCCGACATGCCCGGCCTGCTCGCGGCCGAGCGCCGACAGCGGCGGATTGGCGGGGGTAGCACCGGCCTGGGTTTCGGGCTTGCCGTGGCGGACGAGGATCAGCTTCATCGTTCAGCCCCGCCCCGCCAGCGTGCGCAGCGCATGAAAGCCGCCATCGACCTTGAGATCGACGCCATTGACCCAGCTCGCGCGCGACGACAGCAGGAAGAAGATGGCCTGGGCGATTTCCTCAGGCCGGCCGTGACGGCCCGTGAGGGCTTCGGCCGCGGCGATCCGGTCCGCGCCCATCGAGCTGCGGAAATCGGCGAGGATCGGCGTCTCGACCGGGCCCGGACTGACGCAATTGACGCGAATCCGGCGCGAGCTGAAAGCGGCCGCCTCATGGAGCATCCAGCGGTTGAGCAGCGCCTTTGAATGTTCGTAGGCCAATGTCCCGTCGAGGGTCGAAAGCTCGGCCTGCAATTCGCGGGGCCCGAGGCCCAGAAGCCAGTCTTTCGCGGCATCGTCGAGCGAACAGCGCGCAGCCGTGATGCTCGACACGGCGACGATGCTCGCGCCCTCGGCCAGCCGCCCCGCCAGCGCGTCGGTCAGTTGCCGCGGCGCGAGCAGGTTCACCGCGAGCACCGCCGCCGTCGGCGCCGTCCCGGGCAAGCCGGCGACATGCGCGATAGCGGCAAGCGGCCCATCGATCTGCTCCGCCGCGCGGGCGATCGCTTCGGACGAGGCAAGGTCGCAGACGATGTCACAACCGGGCCCCGCGGCGCGGTCGAGACCGATCGGCCGATACCCCGCGTCGACGAGGTCGCGGTAGAGCGCGCGGCCGATGCCGCTCGCCGAACCCGTGACAAGGATCGTGCCGCTCATTGCCAGCGCACCTTCATCGCCGACCAGCCGGTAAACCAGTTGGACGGCAGCCGCTCGGGATCGCCGACGAGCTCGATCGTCTCAATATGGCGTCCGAGCGCTTCGAACAGCAGCCGTGTCTCGAGCCGCGCGAGATGCGCGCCGAGACAGAAATGCGGTCCGATCCCGAAGCCCATATGCGGGTTAGGCTTGCGGTCGAGAACCAGTCTGCCCGCTTCGCGGAACATTTTCTCGTCGTGATTGCCGCTCGCGAACCACAGGACGACCTTGTCGCCTTTCGCGATCGCCTGCCCGGCGATCACCGTGTCGGCCGAGGCCGTGCGGCGCATGTGCGTGACCGGCGAGACGAAGCGGCACATTTCCTCGGTCGCGGTCGGCAGCAGTTCGCCATGATCGCGCAGGAGCGGATAATCGCCTTGCCGCACCAATTGTGCGAGACCGCCGGTAACGAGAAAGCGCGTCGTCTCGTTGCCGGCGATGGTCAGCAGCATGAAATAGGCGTCGAGCAGTTGCTGCGGCTCTTCGCCCTCCGGAAAATCGGCCTCGACAAGCAGGGTCGCAAGATCGTCGGCGGGCTGCCGGCGCTTCAATGCGCCAAGGTCACGGAAATAGTCGAAGAGATGCTGGCGTGCACCCGCCTGCTCCGCGTCGCTCGCATTGACGTCGGACATCAGATTGGCCGAGTCGACGAGCGCCGGCGCTTCCTCGGGGGGCACGCCGAGCATGTCGGCGATGACGAGCATCGGCAGCCGGACCGCGATGCGATCGACAAAATCGAAGGCCTCACCGTGCGGCGCCGCGAGCACCAGTTCCTCAGCGATGCGCGCGAATGCCTCGGTTCGCCGCTCGACCACCGAGCGCGACAGGCCGGGCATGACGATCGAGCGCAGCCGCGAATGGAGCGTGCCGTCGCTGTTGTGGACGCTGGGCGCCCCATGGCCTTCGGCGCGGCGATCCTTGATCTGGGTTCCCTGCCCCGAGATGAAGAGCTGACCCTCGCGCGCCGCCGCCGAGATGTCCGCGTAACGGACGAGCGACCAGAAGCCCGGTCCGTCGGGCTCCTGGTTGAAAGCCAGGCCCTCCCTGCCACGCAGGCCGCGAAACAGCTCATGCTCGCGCGAACTCTGGAAGGGCGCGATATCGAGGAGATCGACCGGGCTCATGCCGTCGCTCCGCGGATCGTCCGATACCAGATCAGGGCGCAGCTGCGACCGAGCCGCTCGATGGTTGCCGCATCGGGATCATCGACCGCAAGCCCGATCTCGACATAGGCAAGCTGTTCGGTAAGCGCACTCAGCCCCGCCGCGACCATCGCGGCGTCGTCGAGTGGAGGAATCTCGCCGCTCGCGACGAGCTGATCGAACCAGCGATGCGTTCGCCCGACATAGCGGTTGCGAATCTTGAGCCACATTTCGCGAAACTCGATCTCGTCGTTCCGCGCCGCGACTTCGCGCGCCACGCGAAGCAGTTTCCGGTTCTGCGAATATTCGCGGAAGAACTGGATATTGCGCCGCTCGAGCTGCGCAAGGGTGACCGCGCCATCCTCGCCCACTTCGCGCCCCGAGGTGTGACGGAGCTGCGCATTCATCCGGTCGAGGACCGCGACGAGGATCTCGGCCTTGTCCTTGAAGTGTCGATAGAAGAGGCCGTGGCTCACCCCGGCCTTGGTGTTGATGTCGACGACGCGGGTCGCTTCGTAACCACGCTGCCCGAAGACCTCGGTCGCCGCATCGAGCATGCGCTCACGAGTCGCTTGCCCCTTGGGGGTGGGCGGCAGCGCCTGCTCAGCCTTGCTGTTTGGATCTTGCTCCATCGGCACCCTCGATTCCATTCATCCATTGTCTTTTCGACTTGCACTCATAGTGCAAGAATGTAAAAGTGATGTCAATGTCACTTTTACATTGCCGAGCCAAGCGCGCTCCCGGCTCGGAAAGATGGCAAAAACATATAGGGAAGAGGAGAGCATGATGGGCCGACTAGACGGCAAGATTGCCATTATCACCGGCGCGACGGGCGGGATCGGATCGGCGACCGCGCGCAAATTTCTCGGCGAAGGCGCAAGCGTCATGATCGCCGGCCGTGATGCAGGACGACTCGCCGAGGCGGCCGCAGCACTGGGCGAAAGCGACCGCGTCGCGACCTGTGCCGGGCATCCCGCCGAAGAGGCCGATGTGGCGGCGCTCGTTGCGGCAACCCTCGCGCGCTTCGGGCGGCTCGACATCCTCGTCGCCAACGCGGGATCGGAAGGCAGCGTCATCCCGCTGGTGATGGCCGACGTCGAGAGTCTCGACGAGGTGATGCGCGCCAACATCCGCAGCACCTTCCTCGCGATCAAGCATGGCGGGATCGCGATGGCCGAAACGGGCGGCGCGATCGTCACCATGTCGTCGGTGACCGGCGAGGTCGGGGTTCCGGGCATCGGCCCCTATGCCGCCACCAAACATGCGATCCTCGGTCTCACCAAGGTCGCCGCGCTTGAGCTTGCCGCGAGCAACATCCGGGTGAACAGCGTCGCTCCCGCCCCGATCGACAATGCGATGATGCAGTCGATCGAGGAGCAGGCGGCGCCCGGCGATCCCGCTGCCGCGCGCGCGGGCTTTTCTGGGCTGATCGCGATGCGCCGCTACGGCCGCAACGAAGAGGTTGCGAATGTCATCGCCTTTCTCGCCAGCCCCGAAGCCAGCTATGTCACGGGTGCGACCTATGCCGTCGACGGCGGCTTCCTGGCGGCCTGACAAAAAGCGAGGGAAGAGACAATGATTGACACCGAACCCCTGCTCGCCACGCTGCTCGAAGAACGCAAGGCGCGGCGCGGTCTGCCGCCCTATCTTCCGCAGGAGGATCGCGCGGTCGCGGCGCTGCTGCAAAGCTGGTACGATGAGCGGGAGCCGGGCGCGAATGTCCGCGACGTCGCGCGCATGGGCGGCGGCGCATCGCGCGAGCAGTTCATCTTCACGCTCGAGCGCGACGGCACCGAACGCCGCTATATTCTGCGCATGGACCCGACCGAGGGCATCACCGAGACGAGCCGTGCGCGCGAATATGAGATATTGCGCGCGTTCGAAGGCACGCTTCCGGTTCCCGCCGCAGTCTGGCTCGACATCGACGCCGACCATTTCCCCTGCCCCGCAATGATCGTCGAGGTCGTTGCGGGTGTGACCAAGCCAACCTCGGACCAGCTTTCGGTGACGGGTCTCGGCACCATATTGGGCGATCCACTTCGCGACATCATCCGCCCGCAATTCCTGGGGCATCTGGCGACCATCCACAATTTCGACTGGAGCACGGCCGATCTGCCCTCCTTTACCGCGCCGACGGACGATCCCAAGCAGCCGACGCGCTGGCTGATCCAGTTCTGGAAGGAATTGCTCGAGCAGGATGCGGTGACCAAGGAGCCCGTGCTTCGCCTCGCGACGCAGTGGCTCGAGGATAATGTGCCCGACTGCGAGAAAATCTCGGTCGTCCACGGCGACTATCGCACCGGCAATTATCTCTTCGAAGAAGCTGACGGCCGGATCACCGCGATCCTCGACTGGGAGATGTGCTACCTCGGCGATCTCCACGCCGATCTCGCCTGGGCGATCCAGCCGGTGTTCGGCAGCCATATCGACGGCGTCTTTCGCGGCAGCGATCTCGCCCCGCCCGCACAATTCCTCGCCGAATATGAGGCCGCGAGCGGCAATCGAGTCGATCCAGCAAAGCTGCATTATTTCACCATGTTCAACGCGTGGAAGAGCTACATCCTCGTCGCCGCGCTCGGCGTGCGCGCCGCGCGCCAAGCGCATAACCACCAGGATGTGCTGCTCACCTTCCTTGCCGCGACCGGGCCGTTGTTCGTCGACGAGCTGGCGCGGCTCCTCATGATGGAGGAAAGCCAGTGAACCCCTCGGTCGACGATCGCCTCAACAGCGTGCTGCGCGCGCTGCAGTCCGTGGTGTTGCCCGCGCTTCCCGAAAGCGCCAATCTCGCGCGCGAGCAGATCATGCTCGCCATGGGGCATATCCAGATCATCCAGGCGCAGCGCGACGCGACCCCCGCCCATGAGGCCGGGGAACTCGCCGACATGTCCGATATGGCCCGCGAGATGCTGGCGATCGCAGGGGGAGGCGAACCCATCGCCGCCGCCCGCGCCGCCCTCGCCGCCCGGCTCGCCGACGAGGATGGCCTGTCGCGCGATCGCGCCGAGGCGATCCGCGAGGCGATCGACGCGCTGCTGCGCACTGCGCACGCAGGCGGTGAACGCGATTATCACCGCCGCCTTGCCGCAGCGATCCTGCCGCTTGGCCGCGCACGCGCGGCCAAAGACCGCGCCTGGTTCGCCCCGATGGGCTTCGACAGCGAGATGAGCGCGTGAGCGCAAATGGAGAAATGGGCATGACGATCGATCGCGATTTCCGAATGCTGATAGGCGGACAGCTGGTGCCGGGCGCGGCACAGCTGGCGGTGGAAAATCCCGCGACCGGCGACATTTTCGCCGCAGCCCCCGACGCGTCGCCGACCGATCTCGACGCCGCGGTCGCCGCGGCGCGTGCCGCCTTTCCGGGCTGGCGCGATACACCGGTCGAGGCGCGCCGCGAGGCGATCATCGCGCTCGCCGACCGGCTGATCGCCGAAGTCGAGCCGATGAAGCGGCTGCTTACCCGCGAGCAGGGCAAACCGCACAAGGATGCCGCCGAGGAATTGCTGGGCGCGGCAAGCTGGCTCAAGGCGGCAGCGAGCCTCGACATTCCCGTCACGGTCAACGAGGACAGCGCCGAGCGCTACAGCGAAACCCGGCACGTCCCGATCGGCGTGGTGGCGGCGATCGCGCCGTGGAACTATCCGCTGATCCTCGCCTCGTTCAAGCTCGGACCGGCGCTGCTCGCGGGCAATTGCGTTATATTGAAGCCCTCGCCTTTCACTCCGCTCACCGCGCTGAAGCTCGGCGAACTAGCCGCCGACATTTTCCCGGCGGGCGTGCTCAATGTGATCAGCGGCGGCGATGCGCTCGGCCCCTGGCTCACCAGCCATGCCGGGATCGACAAGGTCAGCTTCACCGGCTCGACGGCGACGGGCAAGAAGGTGATGGCCGCAGCGTCGGACACGCTGAAGCGCGTGACCCTCGAGCTTGGCGGTAACGACCCCGCGATCGTCATGCACGATGTCGATGCCGAGGCGATCGCCGAGCAGATTTTCTGGGCTGCGTTCGGCAATGGCGGGCAGATCTGCATCGCCTCGAAGCGCATCTATGTCCACGAACAGGTCTATGATGCGCTGCGCGACGCTCTCGTCGCCTATGCCCGCACGGTAAAGGTCGGCGACGGGGCCGAGCTGGGCACGCAGATCGGACCGGTCAATAACAGTCTGCAATATAAGCGCGTGCTAGAACTAATCCGCGACGCGCGCGCGCAAGGCTATGAGTTCCTGACCGGCGGCGAGGAAGCGCCGGGGACCGGTCATTTCATCCCGGTCACAATCATCGACAATCCCCCCGAAGATAGCCGTATCGTTCAGGAAGAGCAGTTCGGCCCGGTACTGCCGCTCCTCAAATTCGGTGATTATGACGAGGCAATTGCGCGCGCCAACGCATGCGAATACGGCCTTGGCGCAACTGTCTGGGGGGCGGACGAAGACTCCGCCTGGGCGCTGGCCGAACGGATCGAGAGCGGCAATGTATGGGTCAACGAAACTCGCCACCTCTCGCCCTTCGTAGCTTTTGCCGGACACAAGCAATCGGGGTTTGGGGTCGAGAATGGCCAAGAGGGGCTTCTCGAGTACCTTCTGCCTAAGACGATCACCCGCAAGCGCGCGCCGGGTAGTCAATGAGCCGCGTAGCGGACCAGCATTCGGTCCGCTACGCGCCAGCAACGCAGGACGATATCAGGCCGCCATCGCCCGACGACCTGCCTCGACAAGAAATCGTCGTCGCCGCGCTTGCAGTTCGGCGACGTAGCCACGCCCCTCGCGTAGCTCGATTATCCGCCGAAGGAGGCGATCCGTCGCGACGTCGATATCGGCGCGCCCGTCATGGCACCGCCGCCAGCGTGCAAGCAGCCATGCGACGCCAATCGTATCGCTTTCGCAGGCTTCCTGAACGGCATCCCACGCGCCCGCGTAGATGAACCCCGTGACCGCGAACGCCGGCGCGGTCATCTTCGCCGGGATATCGAGCACAGCCAAGACCTCGGCGAGATGGATCGGCTTCATTTTGAACCCACCGGTCACGATGCGAGCGAAGTCGAGGTGGCGAGCCGGATCGTTGCCGCCGAAAGACAGCCAGCGCCAGCCACGGGGAAGAGTCAGGCCATGCTTGTAGGCCGCCATCATGATCAACGGAATGTCGTGCACCATCCCCGCCCACGTCACGAGCTCGGCGTCTGGCCAGGTCTGCAGCAGCTGGAACAGCCCGGCCACGATCGCACGCTCGTCATGGTCCGGCTGGCTCAAGGTCACGAACTGCGCGATATCCAGATTACCGTCGGCATGCTCTGTCAGCACCATGACAGAGGCGGTGACGATGGTCTGGAACACCCAGCGCGGACAGGTCAACGGATCTTCGCTGCGCGTATAACCGCGGCGCGCAGGCTGACTGTTGTCGTTACCGGGGCTATACCGTTCCGTGGCCTGGTAACGGCGGTGGCCGCTTTCATCGATGACGGCGGACTCGACGTCGAGCACAATATAGGAGCGCGGTCGGCGTTCAACGCCGATACGGGGTTCGTATTTCACAGATATTTCCTTGGAATGCGCGGCAGGCTCGGCCTGCCGCGGTGCTCAGTGGTTTTGAGAATGATGGGTGCCGGCACCGGCCCCGATTATTTGTCGCTGGAGCGCGGCTGGGACGTGTGCGTCTTGATACGCGTGCGCGTCGCGGCGGCGACGCGTGCTATGCGGGCCAAGGCTCGACAATGTCCGCCCGCGATGTCGGAGGGCGCTCCCGCCAGACATTCGAACGCGCCATCGCTGCCCAGCCGGATCGTAACTTTCCCGCATTCCGACACCAATATCACCGGCGCATTGCTGTCGCCCGACCAGGGTCGGCATCGAAAGATGTGGATCAAATGCTGGTTGCGCATAACTGCCAGATACTCACGCGGCCCGGACTTGCCGGTGTGGGACTGACCTGCATAAATGATGTCCTGGTCCCGATCCATCGCGCGGAGAACCAGTTCGCACACGATGCCGCCGTCGATCGCGCCACCGGTGCCGAATTCAATTGACGGGGTAAGCTTGTGGTCTGCCGGAAAGCCCATTTCGTGGCGCAGAGCCCAGGCGTGTTTCTGTTGCCGCAGCGCCTTTATCGTGGTGTCGTTCATGCTATCTTCCTTACTCTTGGGTGACGGCCGCTTTGGCCGGAGCCTTTTTCCGCTCTCTCACGGTGCTCAATTCCGCCGCATCGGCGGTGGCTTGCGCCTGTCGGCGCCATTCGATGGCCGCAGGCCGTCGATTTACTGGATGTTCAAAATTTGCGGCTAAGCCGCTCTCTGAAGGAAGAGATTGCGACCTCACCTTCATGCGAAGCGTCGCGGCATAACGACGCTCGCTGGCCTCGCTGCTCGCGCGACCAGAGCAGCGAGGCCCTCCCCCTTTATCGATAACGGGTGTGCCAGCTGAGCTGGGTCACGCGCGGTGTTGCGCGGAGCTCGGCATCGCGCGCGAGCCACAGGGCTTCCGCCTCGTGCGCCGCTTCGGCGATCTCGCGCCACCAGACCTTCTCGCGCGCATCCCAGCGATAGCCGCGCGCCTTGAGGAGATGGCGTTTGTCGAACGGCGCGCCCGTCGCTTCGAACCGCAGCGACGGCTGCGCTGCCCGAGCGATCAGCTCTGCCATGAGCGGCCGCACGCCGTCCGGACGATGTGTCAGCAGATGTGCGAGACTGATCACATCGGCGTCCGCCCGATGCCCGGTGGTGAAGTAACCCATCTGCATCAGCAGATGGCCAAGCTTCGCGCCATCGAATGCATGCGCCGCCCAATCAATCTCGCGCATCGAACAGGCCCAGGCATGCCCCTTGATCCCGGGCAACAAGCGTTCAACGATTGGAGCGTCGTAGGCAGAATTGTGCGCGACAATCAGGTCAGAGCCGCCGAGCAGCGCTTCCCAGCGCGGCACGTTCAGGCCCCTCCCCGCCACGTCGTCGTCCGATATTCCGGTCAGCCGCTGCACCTCGGCCGGGATCGGAATGCCGGGATCGCGGAGGCCGCGAAGCGCTGTATCGATGGCGCGGATTTCTCCGGCCTCATCGACCAGCACCACTGCGGCGGCGATTTCGATGACCTCGGCGGTCTGGACATCGACAGATGTCGTTTCCGTATCGACGATCGCGATGCGCCGCGTGGACCCGATTGGCGGCCCATCATTCACAAGTTCGGAAATCGGCCGCACGCGGCGGAGGATGCGGACATCGTCGCACGAGGCGCAGAGACGTAGCGCCGCCTCGAACGAGCCGGCGTCGTTATGGATGGTCATGGATTTTCTCCTGTTCGCTTACTGCCGAGCGCAGGCGAGGCTTTTCCTCCCCTCTTCACCCGGCTGCAGGAGACGCGGTCGCGGCAGCTTTTCCATCCCGGTCACATGCGTCGACCGTCCCAGGCGATAGCAAGGCGCCCCGGTCAGGCGCCGAAGCTAGGAGCGCGCACTCTGCTTCTTGAACCACGGATCCGCGGTGCGCTCGACCGTCAGCCGATCGGTCGGATATTTGCGCACCAGCGACATGGCCTCGTCTGCCGACGCATTGAGCCAAGTGTCATGATCGTCGGGATGTAGGATCACCGGCATGCGATCGTGGATGTCCCACAGCTCTTCGGTCGCATCGACCATGACGCCGGTATAGGCGTTGCCCCGCGTGACGGTTCTCCTGTCCGCGATCCCCGGCGGGGGGCCTGCCGGTCAGCCTGCTCCCTCAGATCAGCTATAGGCCCGTGATCATCGCCGTGGACACGGGCGAACTCGCCCGCCCAGCCTTCATATTTGCGGGCATCGGCATGATGAGGGGGGGCATCGGTCATCGCAGGGTCTCCGGAGTTGATCGGCGCACCACAGCGGCGCCATTGAATAAAAAAAGTGACCAATCGCTTTTTTTATTGCAGTGTAGCGCCATGAACCGCCCTTACCTTTCTGCCGAAATACGCCGGGCCGAGGCTGTAGCGACCGTCATCGAATTGGCCGCAACCCAAGATCCGGCGGTGTTGACCACCGGGCAGATCGCAGCGGCCATGGGGGTTTCCCAGGGCGCGCTGTTCCGCCATTTCCCTGACAAGCTGGCGATCTGGACCGCCGTGCTCGAATGGACCTGCGCTGAACTGAACCACCGCTTCGACAGCCTGCCGGAACGTCCTCCACTCGCCCGACTGGAGGCGATGCTGGCCGCGCATGTCGAATTCGTAATCGAACGACCGGGCGTGCCCCGTGTCCTGTTCGGCGAGCTGCAGCGCGCCGGCGACACCCCGACAAAGGCCATCGCCCGCCAGTTGATGGCCGGATATCGGGCGCGGGTAGCGCAGGCGCTTCATGCTGCGCGCGATTCAGGCGAGGTCGCTGAGGCCACCGATGTCGAGGCCGCGACCGTGCTGTTCCTTGCCATGGTGCAAGGCATGGTCATGCAAAGCCTCGCGATCGACGATTTCTCGGCCATGCCCATCCTTGCACGGCGCCTGTTCGACCTGTTCCGCCGAAGCCTGGGAGCCGCGCCATGCGCATAGCCCTTCCGCAAAGCCGTCGTGCCCTGATGCTGGTTGCGGTGTTGGCCGTGCTGGCGCTCCTGCTTGCTTTCGTGGCTGTCCGCTCCGGGCCGCTCGCGCCGGTGAAAGTCACGGTGGCCAGGATCGAAGAGCGCGCGATAGCGCCAGCCCTGTTCGGGATCGGGACGGTCGAAGCGCGCTATACGCACCGGATCGGCCCGACCGCGCCGGGCCGCATCGCAAGTCTGGCCGTTGACGTGGGCGACCGGGTGGAGGCCGGACAAGTGCTGGCTCTGATCGATCCGGTCGACCTCGATCAGCGCATTGCCGCTGCATCGGGCAGCGCCGGTCGCTCTGCCGCGCTGGAACAGGCGGCTGCCTCGCAAGTCACCGATGCCAGTGCCCGCCTGGCCCTAGCCCGCAGCGAGGCCACCCGCGGCGAACAGCTGTTTCGCGGCGGCTGGTTGACCCGCGCGGCACTCGATCAGCGGCGCCAGGCATTGGCAGGCGCCGAGGCGGCACTTGCCGCAGCGCAGGCCAACCGTTCGGCAGCTGTGCAGGATCGCGGCCGCACCGCGGCGGAACGTGCAGCCCTGCAGGAGCAGAAGGCGAATTTGCGCTTGGTTGCGCCCAAGGCTGGGTTGGTCGTGCGCCGCCTTGCCGAACCGGGGACGACGGTAGTGGCCGGGCAGGCCGTGATCGAAGTGGTCGATCCGGTGGAACTCTGGATCAATGCGCGGTTCGACCAGACCCGCGCGGGCGGAATTACCGCCGGTCTGCCTGCACGCGTCGTCTTGCGCTCGCGGATCGACACACCCATGCGTGGATCGGTTCTACGAGTGGAGCCGGTGGCCGACGCCGTGACCGAAGAAGTCCTGGCCAAGGTGACCTTCGATACGGGCGCGGGCCTTCCGCCGATTGGAGAACTCGCCGAAGTGACCATTGCCCTTCCGGCACGCGGGCGCACGCTCGCGGTGCCCAATGCGGCCATTCACCGCATCGGTAGCGACGTTGGCGTATGGACCTTGCGCGACGGCGACCTGGAATTCGTCGCCCTGAAGCTCGGCGTGGAAGATCCCAGCGGTTGGGTGCAAGTGCTGGATGGCCTTGCCAAGGGCGATCAAGTGATCCTGCACAGCGATCGGCCGCTGACCGCATCGAGCCGAATCACGGTGGTCGACAAGCTGCCATGAGGGGGCTGCCGTGATTAGCCTTGCCGGCCGCGACATCCTGCATGGCTGGGGCAAGTTCGTGCTCACCGGCGTCGGACTCGGCCTGCTGATCGGCGTCACCCTGTCGATGGCCGGGGTTTATCGTGGCATGATCGATGATGCCCAGGCCCTGCTCGACAACAGCGGCGCGGACCTGTGGGTGGTGCAGAAGGACACGCTGGGCCCCTATGCCGAACCCTCCAGCCTGAACGAGGATACCGAACGCCCCATCCGCGCCATGGCCGGTGTGGACCGGGCGGCAGGCGTTACCTATCTGACCATGCAGATCGCGCATCAGGGCAAGGATGTGCGGGTCATGGTGGTGGGGGCAGAAGTCACCCAGCCGGGTGAGCCGGGCCAGCCCCCGCACCTGATGGCGGGGCGCCGGATCGTGCAGGGCCATTACGAGGCCGTGGCCGATGTGAAGACGGGCTTTGCCATGGGCGATCAGGTGAAAGTGCGCCGGAATACCTATCGCATTGTCGGCCTGACTAGTCGGATGGTGTCGTCCGGCGGGGATCCCATGCTGTTCCTGTCGCTCAAGGATGCGCAGGAAGCCCAGTTTGAAAAGGACAGCGACGCCATTGTCCGCCAGCGGGCACGCACGGCGTCCAGCCCAGCACTGAACCCGCCAGGCAATCCCGCCGTGGCCGAGGCGGTAAATGCCACGCAGGCCAACAGCACCAATGTCAACGCAGTGCTGGTGACCGTGGCGGCAGCGTCCGACCCTGAAACCGTCGCCGCCGGGATCCGGCGCTGGCAGCGCGTGACGGTCTATACCCGCGCGCAGATGGAAGAGATCCTGGTCGACAAGATGATCGCCAATTCGGCGCGGCAGATCGGGATGTTCCTGGTGATCCTCGCGATCGTCAGCGCCGCGATCGTCGCCTTCATCATCTACACCATGACCATTGGCAAGATTCGCGAGATCGCCGTCCTGAAATTGATCGGCACGCGCAACCGCACGATTGCCGCCATGATTCTGCAACAGGCGCTGGGACTGGGCTTGATCGGCTTTGCCGTGGGCAAGATTGCCGCCACCTTCTGGGCGCCGTTCTTTCCTAAATACGTGCTGCTGCTGCCGGCGGATTCGGTGCGCGGGTTCCTTGCGGTTATGGCGATCTGTTCGCTGGCCAGCCTGCTGGCGATCCATGCAGCCTTGAAGGTCGACCCGGCGGAGGCCATCGGTGGCTGACGGCATCCGCATCGATAACCTGGTCAAGACCTATGGTCGGGGCGTTACTGCCGTCCACGCCTTGAGCGGCGTCAACATGTCGGTTGCCAAAGGCGAGGTCGTCGGCCTGATCGGGCCGTCGGGTTCCGGCAAGAGCACCCTACTCAAGTGCCTGGGCGCAGTGATCGAACCGACGTCGGGCCGCATGACCATCGGCGACACAGTGATCTACGACGATGGCTGGAAAGTGGGCGATCTGCGCGCCCTGCGCCGCGACCTGATCGGCTTCATCTTCCAGGCGCCCTTCCTGATCCCGTTCCTCGACGTGACAGACAATGTCGCGCTGCTTCCCATGCTGGCCGGTAAGCCCAACGCCCTGGCCCGAAAGGAAGCGCGTGACCTGCTGGAGGCGCTCGACGTGGCGCACCGTGCAGCGGCCATGCCATCTCAGCTTTCCGGCGGCGAACAACAGCGCGTCGCAATCGCCCGCGCCCTAGTCAACCGCCCGTCGGTAATCCTCGCAGACGAGCCGACCGCGCCGCTTGACAGCGTTCGCGCGCTCGCGGTTGTCGACCTGCTAAACACCGTGGCCCGGCAGTTCGAGACCGCAATCATCGTGGTCACCCATGATGAAAAGATCATTCCGACCTTTCCCCGCCTTTATAACATCCGCGACGGCATCACGGTCGAGGAAGCTCCGGCAGGCCGCCCAGGCGCGGACCAGAACCGCGAAGATGCGGGGAAATCATAAAGTGACGCGCGAATCCCAGATCAGCTACCACAGCTCAGCAAGGCATTTTTGGCGATTCGCGGGACACCCCACCATCAAATCGACTGCGTCGATTACTCTGCGCTAAATATTCGCATTCTCTAATTTAATAAATCGAGATAGTGATGTCCTCAGCCAACAAGGAGGCCATCATGACTGACACCATCACCGCTCCCGCCATGCCGCGCATCAATGAGCCGGCACCCGACTTCAGCGCCAAGACCACGCATGGCCAGCGCACACTGGCCGACTATCGGGGCAAGTGGCTCGTGCTCTTCTCCCACCCGGCCGACTTCACCCCGGTCTGCATGACCGAGTTCATGGGCTTTGCCCGCCATGCCGATGAATTCAAGGCAATGAACACCGAGCTGCTCGGCCTGTCGATCGACTCGAACTACGCCCACATTGCCTGGGTCCGATCGATCAAGGAGAAGTTCGACGTCGAGATCCCGTTCCCGATCATCGAGGACATCTCCATGAAGGTGGCGACCGCCTATGGCATGGTTCACCCGGGGGCATCCGACACCCAGGCCGTGCGCGCTACCTTCTTCATCGACCCCGAAGGCACGCTGCGCGCCATGGTTTATTACCCCATGTCGAACGGCCGCTCGATCGCCGAGTTCGTTCGCCTGATGCAGGCCTTGCAGACGGCCGACTTCAACAAGGTCGCCACGCCCGAAGGCTGGCAGCCCGGCGACAAGGTAATCATCCCCCCGCCGCAGACCGCCCCGGCAGCCGAAGCCCGCGCCGGTGAAGGTTACGACTATGTCGACTGGTATTTCAGCACCAAGACCCTCTGAACAAGGCCAAGCAACCGGCGGCGCGTAGGCGCCGCCGGGAACCCGTCAGGAAAGGAATGCTCATGTCAGACCCCGTCATTGCCGCCGCAACAGAGATCGTGCAGCAGACAGGCCCGGCGGCGGTCCAGGTTCGCAGCTTCTTCGACGAAGCAACCTTCACGGTAACTCACGTGCTGTCCGATCGTGTGACCGGCAAGGCCGCGATCATCGACAGCGTGCTCGATTTCGATCCGGTATCGGGGCGCACTTCCACCACTTAGGCCGATGCCGTGATCGCCTAGCCCCGCCCATGCGGCGAGTGGCTGATCGGCGACGCTGATCCACGTCCGCGTCATCTTGCCCTTTTCGCCCTCGGCCTCGGCGAAGGCGGTGAAGGGGATGAGGCAGCGCTGCGCCGGGGAGACAAACCAGTGTTTCCAAAAGCCGGCGAGCAACTTTTCATCGCGGGCATTGTTGATCGGCTTGGGCTTGCTCGTCGGCTTCATGCCCTTGAGCCGCACCGGGAAACCCCAATTCATCTGCTCGATGAAGCCCTCGCCCGCATCCTCGCGCACGACCAGGCCGGGATAGCCGGGATAAACATCTGCAGGCGCGTTGAAGCCGTGGGGGGCCTTGGCGCGGAAGAGATCGGCCATCTCCGCGACGGTGCTCTTATTGGTGTAGAGGTTGCACATGTCGACATGGTGGCGACCCTGCGCCGAGAGTCAATCTGACGAACGGCAGCAAACGACCCCATCGCAGACGGTCTCCCCAGGACCTCGAGAGTTTTGCAGTGTCGGTTAAGTGGCGCTAGCTCTTCGGGTCAGTGTGCCCTTCAGCTCGGTTGCAGCAGCGATCGTATTTGAGATCGTGCCGAACTTCCGCACGTTGGTGTGCAGGAGTTCGAGTCGATGATCATCCTCATCGGTGTCGACAAGGATCTGGTAAGCGATTGAGTTGATCCTAGGAGGGCTCTCCTGACGCTCGGCTTTAAGGCTGACTTCCACCCCCCGAAGGTGAAACCCCAAGAGGGGCGTCACTCGCTCGATACCCTTGATCATGCAGGCGGCGACGGCCGCGAGGAGCAGCTCGGCAGGATTGAAGGCATCGTCGCGGCCTTGCAGATCGGTATCGAGGACGATCTCGGCGGCCTTTGTAGCGGCGATACTCCCGTGCCCGTCGATGCGCCAAGCCCGCACAGCGTAAGTCAGCATAATCTTGCCTCCCTTCGGGCTCAGGCCTGAGCCATCAGCGGGAAGTCTTGAATCGGTAGATTCCCGGGTCCGGGCCGGGTTGGATCGTGTCCAGGCCTTGGCTCACGACCCAGCGCAAAAAATATTTCGAGGTTAGCCGAAATATCTCTTGCGCGCTGAGAGGTCACCGCATATTTCGAGACTTATGGAAACGAACACCGAATCGATTGTCGAAGCGCTCGGCGCCTTGGCCCAGGAGAACCGGCTCACCCTGTTCCGCATGCTCATCCAGGCCGGGAATGCTGGTTTGGCTGCGGGCGCAATTGCGCAGGCGCTCGGCATCCCTAACTCGTCGCTCTCGTTCCACTTGGCCCATCTCACGCGCGCAGGGCTTATCCGCCAGCGGCGCGATGGCCGCTCGCTCATCTACACCGCCGACTACGAAGCGATGAACGCGCTGGTCGGCTTTCTGATGGAGAACTGCTGCGGAGGCGCAGCCTGTGCCCCCGAAGCCCCCTGCGGCGAGGATGCCGCGCAACCGCAAAGAAAGGTATCCGCATGAAGCGCTTGCATGTCCATGTCGGGGTCGACGACCTCGCACAGTCGATCGGCTTCTACTCGACGCTTTTCGGTGCCGAGCCGACGGTGACCAAGGATGACTACGCCAAGTGGATGCTGGACGATCCGCGCGTCAACTTCGCGATCTCTTCCGGCAACGCGCACAAGGGCGTCGAGCATCTCGGCATCCAGGTGGAAAGCGAAAGCGAGCTGCAGGAGGTCTATGGCCGCCTGAAAGCTGCTGATCGCCCTGTGCTCGAAGAAGGAGCCACGACTTGCTGCTACGCGAAGTCGGAGAAGAGCTGGATCGCCGATCCGCAAGGGGTCGTCTGGGAAGCCTTCTTCACCAACGGTGAGGCGACCGTCTACGGAGACAGCCCTGAACTGTCGGCTCTCTCGGCCAATGCCGCCGAAGCGAATTGCTGCGCGCCCGCAATGGGCCCCAAGGCGACGTGCTGCGGATGAGTGTCACCATCTACCACAACCCGGTCTGCGGCACCTCGCGCAACACCCTGGCGCTGATCCGCGCCACCGGCAGCGAGCCCCGGGTAATCGAGTATCTGGTCGAGCCGCCGTCACGCGGGGAGCTTGTGTCGCTGATCGCGCGCATGGGAATCGCCCCCCGCGATCTGCTGCGGCAGAAAGGCACGCCTTACGATGATCTTGGCTTAGACGACGACAAGCTGACCGACGTCGATCTGATCGACGCGATGATGGAGCACCCGGTTCTCATCAATCGCCCGATCGTGGTCGGCCCGCGCGGCGTGAAACTGTGCCGCCCGTCCGAGCTTGTTCTCGATGTGCTCGACCGCCCGTTGCGCGAGGAGTTTGTCAAGGAAGACGGCGAGGTCGTAAACCCCAATGGCTGACTCTCAGCCTCAAGCGAGCGCGCTCGGGCTTTTCGAACGGTGGCTCTCTTTATGGGTTGCGCTCGCCATCGCGGCGGGACTGGTGCTCGGAAACGTCCTGCCGGATGTCTTCGGGGCTCTGGCCGCGCTCGAATACGCATCGGTCAATCTGGTGGTCGCGCTGCTGATCTGGGCGATGATCTTCCCGATGATGGTCGCGGTGGACTTCGCCAGCCTGCGCGACATCGGACAAAGGCCGAAGGGCTTAGTGCTCACCATCGTCGTGAACTGGCTGGTGAAGCCGTTCACGATGGCGGCGCTTGCGGTCCTGTTCTTCGAGGTCGTTTTTGCCGACCTGATGGCGCCTGCCGACGCGCAGCAATACATCGCCGGGCTCATACTTCTCGGCGCAGCGCCGTGCACGGCGATGGTCTTCGTGTGGTCCCAGATGACCCGCGGCGATCCGGCCTACACTCTGGTGCAGGTGTCGGTGAACGACATCATCATGATCGTCGCATTCGCGCCAATCGTGGCGTTCCTACTCGGGATCACCGACATCATGGTGCCGTGGGAGACGCTCTTGCTCTCAACCGTCCTTTATGTCGTCATTCCGCTTGCGGCCGGCGCACTCACCCGCCGACACCTGCTGGCAAAGAGCGGCGGAGACACCGACGCGGTGAGCCGCTTCACAGGATCCTTGAAGCCCATATCGGTGCTTGGACTGCTGCTGACGGTCGTGCTCCTGTTCGGGTTCCAGGGTGAGATGATCGTCTCGCGGCCGCTCCTCATTGCACTCATCGCGGTTCCCATCGTGATCCAGAGCTACGGCATATTCTTCATCACCTACGGCGCTGCGTGGACGTGGCGATTGCCGTTTCCGATCGCCGCGCCCTGCGCCCTCATCGGCACGTCGAACTTTTTCGAGCTGGCCGTCGCAGTTGCCATCGGATTGTTCGGGCTTGGCAGCGGCGCAGCACTCGCGACCGTGGTGGGCGTGCTCGTCGAGGTCCCGGTGATGCTGTCGCTGGTGGCGTTCGCCAACCGGACGCAGGAGAGGTTCCCGCAGTGAACCTCGTCGATCGGAAGTAGCGTCTCGAGGACTCAAGCTGCGCCCGTCCTATCTTTTAACTGTCACGTTGTCGGCGATCATTGCCGGTCTCGGGATGCGCAGCGGGCAAACGGCCGTTGTTATCGGTGCAATGATCATTGCACCCTTGCTCGGCCCCACGATGGGCCTCGCGCTGGCGGCGACTGTGGGCAATTGGAAGCTAGGCAGTCAGGCAATGATCACGCTGGTCATTGGCAGCGCTCTCTCCGTCTTGGCAGGCATTGCGATTGGTGTGATCGTGACGATAGATCCTCTGACCCCAGAATTGCGCAATCGGACGCTGGTCCAGCCCTCTGACGTTGCCCTTGCCCTTGCATGCGGCGGTGCCGGGGTGCTGGCATTCAGCCGAGGGGCATCGCTCTCCCTGGTTGGCGTGATGGTGGCGGTTGCGCTGGTTCCCCCGTTGACCGCTGCAGGCATCTATACAGGCGCTGGATATCCTGCTGCTGGCGCCAACGCGCTTTTCCTATTCACGGTCAACCTGGTATGCGTAAACGTGGCAGGCATCCTGACATTTCTCTTCCAAGGCCTCCCGCCCAAGAGCTGGCGGATGACAGCAAGCATCATTCTGGTGTGGTTGCTGATCCTAACCCTGCTCATGTCGATGATGGCCGGGACTATTTTTCTCGACATCGGCTCTTGGGACAGTCTGATCGGCAATATCGCGCCCGCAGAGTGAACTGCTATTGCGATCTGCAAGGCCTAGGGTTTCCAGTTCTTCATAGCGATTACCGAGGCGCACTTGAGGCAACCGTGCCATTAGCGGAAAGTCAGACAACCACCTAATTTCGGACATCACCGCCTCCGCCGAAGCTGCCGCTTCCACTCGCTGATATCGGGCATCGGCAACTGCCGCGTATGATTTTCGTTGCTCAGCTCGATCGCCGCGAGCGTCCGCTTTCGCTTGGCGACATAGCATTGCAGGCACCGCATGCGGCGCTGGACGTCGCCCAGCCGGTCATTCCATCCGCGGCGCTCGAACAGCCACCACAGCGCATGCGGATCGAAGATGCCGACATTGCCGCACCGGCACGACACCTTGATCGTGCGATGCCGCACCGCCGCGTCGAACAGGTCGCGGATGGGGTTCACTAGCTCTCGACTCATCTTGCCAAATGAGAACATCAGTGGAACATTGAGGCAAGAGACGAATCGGAGTTGAGTGATGGTGAAGGCGATTTCAGAGCGGATCGAGCTGCGCGACGTGGATGATGTCGCGCCGGAAATCGTCGCCGAAGCCGCCGCCGCCGCGCTCGCACGGCTCGACGCGCTCGGCGTGTCGCCACTGCAGGCCTGTCTTTCGCAGGGGCGCCTCGAAGCGATGGACGATCAGGGCAAGCTCGACGCCGAGGAGCCGGCCTTTGCCGACCATGGCGTCGATCTGGCCCATGTCGAAGCCTATGGCGCGGCGGTCGATGCGGCGGCCGCCGTCTTCGCGGCGCGCGGCGTCGGACGTCGCACCAGCGGGGTCATCGTCACCGTCCCCGATGCCGTGCTGGCCGAAGAGCGCGCCACCGGCAACGACCTGTCGGTCGCGGCGTGATCATGGAAGCAACAATCGGACATAATGGGCCGTCAGGAGCCGAGCGCATCGCCGATTATCTCGATCGCCGCGCCGACCGACTTCTGGCCTATGCCCGCAAGACCGGCAGCGGCGACGCCCACACCCGCGCGAACGCGCTGCAGGTTGAGGCAAGCAATATCCGCGCCGGCCTGGTGGAGGACTGACATGCACCGCGTCGACCGTAATTATCTCAGCATCTGCATTTCGGTGGCCATCAAGACGATGCGCTCGGGCAAGAATGGCAAGGGCAAGCATCCGATCGAGGAACTGCGCGAAGACAGGAACGTCAGCGAGCTGAGCGCGCTCATCTTGCGGCAGATCGATAATGAAAGCAGCTTTGTCTGCCGCGCTGGTTATGCCCCGACCGATCCGCGATGCACGCCGCGCTACTCGCCGATGAAATTCGGCGTCGATGAGCCTTGGCCTGAGGGGTGCGAGCCGAAATGATAGTTGCGCTTGTTCTGGCCGCCGCGGTCGTTCCTGCCGGCCAATCCTTCGATTGCACGCCCACGGCCGTTTGGGATGGCGACGGGCCGATCTGGTGCGCAGAGGGGCCGCACGTTCGCCTGTCGGGCATCGCGGCGCGCGAAATGGATGGCTCGTGCCGTCCCGGCCATCCCTGCCCGGCTGCCGACCCCATTGCAGCCCGCGATCATCTCGCCGGGCTCGTTGGCACGCCGCAGGGCAAGCTGCGAACCGGCCATGTGAAGGTCAGCGGCCCGACGATGCGCTGCCGCTCCGCGGGCGGCGCCGGGGGAACCCGGACAGCGGCCTTTTGCGTGTCGCCGAAGTCGGGGGATCTTTCCTGCGCAATGGTGCGCGACGGATATGCAGCCAGGTGGGACCGCTATTGGCAGGGACACCGCTGCCCATGAAGGACCGCGCCACCGTCGCTATCGGCCTGGCGCTTGCCGTCGCCGTGCTCGGCAGCATCGCCTATGCTCTCTGGGGGCGGCTTTTCGGCTGAATCGACTCGTTAACCCCTTCGTGGCAGTCTTCCGGCATGGGCAAGAGGGGCAACAGCAATATAGGAACGATTGCGCTGGTGGCGCTGTTCGCGTTCGTTGCCGGTAAGCTGTCCGGCGAAGATCCAAAGCCTAGTGGATACGAGGCGTCTCAGGCGTTTGTTGGCCAAGCGCCAGCCAATTACGATCCCAGCGCCTCCTATGCCGAGCCCGAGCCCTTTGCGCCCCAGCCGCAGCGCTTTGTCTCGGACGAACCGCAACGGGCTTTCGGAAGTCGACCCTTTCGCAATTGTCGGGAAGCACGGGCGGCTGGCGCTGCTCCTGTTCGCATCGGCGATCCCGGCTATGCGCCGCGGCTCGATCGCGATGGCGACGGCATCGGTTGCGAATGATAATCCAGAAACATGCTGGGAATGTAGCCGATGACCATCGGGGCGCGACGCCCTGTTTCCTAGCCATCGCTCAGTTGCAGGACACACGGTCGCAGCCGCTTTTCCATCCCGGTCACATGCGTGCACCGTCAGAATGGGAAACGGACTTTTAAGTTCGATTGCCGATAAGAGCCCGGACACCGAGGAGTTGGACGGCAAGTAATGACCATTAACCGCGGATCCTTCGCAACGCTCTCGAGCGATTACGTCAGTCCCACGCTCAAAATGCTGGAGGCGGACCGGGCGAGTGATAACCCGCGCTATGCGATCCATGAGCCAGAAGCCGCTTGCACCAGTTGCCCCATCGCTGTGTGGTATCTGGAGGGAGACGATCTAGAGTGCTTCTGCCCATCACTTCATAGGGGTGTCTGGGGACTCAAAATTTCGGCGATCAAACTTTGCGACGCCCGTGAACAGGCAATCGCCGAGAGTAGAGCCACGGGACGAGCGGCAGCAATTCCTGAATAAGTCCTCCTGAACCGCCCCGGGATTGCCGGAGGCCCTAACTCCTGAGAGGAAGGGCCTACGATGAGTAAGACAACGAACAAATTTGCACCTGAGGTTCGCGCACGTGCGGTCCGGATGGTCCTAGATCACGAAGGCGATCATCCATCACGGTGGGCAGCCATTGTGTCGATCGCAGCGAAGATCGGCTGCGTTCCTCAGACGCTTCATGAATGGGTGAAGAAAGTCGAGGTCGACAGCGGCAAGCGCGCCGGTGTGCCGACCGAGATGGCTGATCGCCTCAAGTCCCTTGAGCGCGAGAACCGCGAGTTGCGGCAGGCCAACGAGATACTGCGCAAGGCGTCAGCATATTTTGCCCAGGCGGAGCTCGACCGCCCGTTCAGGCGATGACTGCCTTCATTGACGAGCATCGTGAGGTTTATGGGGTCGAGCCGATCTGCCGGGTTCTGCCGATCGCCCCATCCACTTACCACGAGCGGGTCGCTCAGCGACGAGATCCTGAAAGGCTATCAGATCGTGCCCGGCGCGATCGGGATCTGAAGCCCGAGGTGGTCCGTGTTTTTGCGGAGAACTTCGGCGTTTACGGGGTGCGCAAGGTCTGGCGACAGATGAACCGCGAGGGCTTCGCCGTCGCGCGATGCACCATCGAGCGGCTGATGCGCGACCTGGGCTTGCAGGGTGTAATCCGGGGCAAGCCGGTGCGCACGACGATCAGCGACAAAGCCGCGCCTTGCCCGCTCGATCAGGTGAACCGGCAGTTCCATGCACCGGCGCCCAACATGCTCTGGGTGTCGGACTTTACCTATGTCGCGACATGGGCAGGCTTCGTTTATGTGGCCTTCGTCATCGACGTTTATGCCCGCTATATCGTCGGTTGGCGGGTCAGCAGGACAGCGCATGCGAGCTTCGTCCTGGATGCGCTCGAGCAGGCCATCCATGATCGCCGTCCTGCCCACCGTGGCGGGCTGATCCACCACAGCGATCGCGGCAGCCAATATGTGTCGATCAAATATACCGAGCGCCTCGCCGAGGCCGGGATCGAGCCGTCGGTCGGGAGTGTTGGCGACAGTTATGACAACGCCTTGGCGGAGACGATCAATGGCCTTTACAAGGCCGAGGTGATCCACCGGCGAGGTCCGTGGCGATCCTTTGAAGCTGTCGAATATGCCACGCTCGAATGGGTCGACTGGTTCAACAACAGGCGGCTGCTGGAACCCATCGGCAATATCCCGCCCGCTGAAGCCGAAGAACGATATTATGCCATGCTGGACGACGTCTCCATGGCTGCGTAACTTAAACCAAATGGCCTCCGGCAGTCCCGGGGCGGTTCATCCCATAATTAACGGCCTTGGTTATAGGGCACTGTCAATTAGGTCCGGTGGTTTACCGCCCGAAATCTAGGCCGGGCGGGAATGGGCGGAGGCTCTTTCTCGGCTCCTTAAGGTCATGCTTTCGCTCGCTCGGTGAACCCAGCGCATTCGATGGATCCGGCATATCGAGGCGCCGTGAACGACGCCATCGTGCATCGTGCTTTGCACGCGCTTCGGCCGCGGCAACCAGCATCAGTTCGTAGGGCGACAGGCTTTGCGGCGGCTTTGGAGGGCTACTGGACCGTTCAGCTGCAGAAGGACGTCCGTCCCCAGGAATTCCCGCGCCGCCCGTCGCTGATCGATCAGGTGTGACCGCAGGCATCTCATTAGATGGAGCAGGAGACGGCAGAGTCGCGGCGACCGGCTTATTTTGGGGTTGGGACGGCGCGGCCGCCAGACGTTCCAATGCCGCCTGGACCATGGGTTCTTCTTTCCAAGCCCGGACAAGGTCGCGTATTTGCGGCGGTGCGCTTTCTGTCACCGACCACTTGTCGCCGACCTTGCGGATGCCGCCCGGCGCCGACCTGCAGTATTGGGAAATTTGGGAGAGTTCACTCCTCTGCCGCTGCAGAATTTCCTGAACATCGCGCTCGAATTCCGCCGGGAGGATTGCGGAGGGTTCAAGTCCATGGCGGCCAAGCATTGCAGGACGCCACACCGGCTTTCCGTCCTTGATCGCAATGTAGCGCCGCTTCATGCGGAGCTCCGCCACGAAATCAATCCATGCACTCTGGTGCTGCGCCTGTTGAGCCTCCGCCGCCGCTGCTGCTGCCGCAATATCTGCAGCACGTCGACGATCATTACGATAACGCTCGGAGAGAGCAGCGCGGCGGGCATTTTCGTCCATAGCGTGCACACGCCCGGCCTCGACGGCATCGAGCCGAGATGTGTCCAGCTGAAGTCCGAGCTTGCCAGTTTGATATGGCGCCACCTTCGCCCCGAGTAATACCGCGCGACCCGCTTCATTAACGGCAGCAGCGGTGGAAGTGGCAGTGGCCTGCCGATTCTGATCCAGCCGCCGGCTTATAGCCCCGAGCTGGGTCACCGCCTGATCAATGCCTGTGCGGCGCGCTTCCAACAGTATCCGCTGCGCTGTCATGCGTCGGACGTTGGCCGCAATATTCTGGACGTTGGCGCTGCGGCTCATAGGCACGTTGTATGCGACCCGTGCCCGGATCGCCGTTCGGACACTGGCAGCACGCGACGCAATTTCGCGGACGATTGCGACGTCCGATAAGGAGCGGCAACGCGAAGGAATAGCGACCGCGCGAATACGTCTCGTGAGTTCGGCGAGAGTATCGCGCTGCGTATCAAGATTGCGGCGTCTCGCCGCGATCTCCACGCTACGTGCCAGCAGCGCGGTTTCACGCTCGGCCAGAACAAGTTTTTTGGCGGTTCTGTCGGTCGCGACGCCCAATTCATTGAGCTTCACAATGCGGGCGTTGCTTTCGATTACCGCGACGGTTTCGCCGCGGTCAAATGCCGCCATGCGTTCCGGCCCTACCCGCTCCTGGCGCTGAGCATTCAAACCGCGCGCCTGATAGCTAAGATGGGTGAAGCGCGTTTCTAGGCCCGCGAAGCGACACGCTTGGTTCATGTGCGCCGCGCAGAGCGCGCGCAGCCGGAACAGACCCGCCTTGTCGGTGAGACCGTTGACCTTCTCCTCCGCGACGTCCCACTGATAGGATGCGGTGCGCTCGCAGGGCCGGGTCGAAAACACGATATGGGCGTGAACATTGCGCTGATCGCTCAATTCGTCCGGCACATGGAGAGCGGCAGCATAGGGCAGACCGAGCCGTCCGAAAGCCCGTTCGCAAAACTCGTGCACCAACGAGCGGCGCTGCCCGGCACTCAGTCCATGTGGCAAATTCAGCACCACACGATACTGGACCTTGGCGTTGGCCCGATAGCCTTCCTCGACGGCCTCCACCATGCGCCAAGCCGCTTCGATTTCTTCGACGCTCTCGCCCATGTTGCTGATGGGATGCGCCAGTTGAACATCGCCCTCTTCGAGCGACCCATCGCGAAAAATATACTCAATGTGGGCTGCAGCAAGGCCGGAACGCCAGCCTTTCGATTTGAAGCCCTTGTAGGTGACGTTCATATAGAGCGCGACACGGCCGCGAGCGTCGATCAGCGGGGTCTGATATCGACGTAGCGGGCGAGCAGAGGAAGGCGCCATTTTCGATCTGCTGATTTTACAGTCGGATGCGGATTTGAATGGCGGACTTTGCAACTTTACCCGGAACGTGCGCCCCCATCCCGGTGCAATGCTTTCGGCAAGCTCGCGCTGCAACGCTCGGTCGGCGATGGCGTAAGCTCTTTCGACCCCGGCCTCGCGCCTGCGGCGCATCGTGGCAACGCGATTGATCGCGCCTGCGATCGTGCGGTCCGCGGACGCTAAACGGCGCGCGGTGCGGTTCGGCGCCATGAGCATGGCGAAGGCCCGCGCATCAGCTTGGGCCATCACACCGTCTTCGCTGATCAAATGCATGCTTTTGCGCCTTTTTGCTCACTTGAAAGAGGGGGGTGGGACGAAAGCCATGGGCCTGTTGACCCCGGTCAACGTTTCTTTCGCACTCCCACCCCCCTCTTCCCTTCCTGCCTATCAGTTTGGGATTTTGCTTCGGATCGAAGCTTACAACTTCGCTTGCCCTCGAATGCGGAGGGTCACCGACCTGCTACTCGCCTCGCAAAGTGACCCTCCGCTCGGAACGCGCGCCGCTGCAGTAATTGGACTGCCTCAATGAAGGAGGCAGACAATGTTCGACAAAGACGAAGTGAGCCGGCGCCGCAAACTCGCGGACGCCAAAGCCAGGGAAGCGAAACTACGTGAGGAACTCGCAGCCATTCAAAAAGCCAAGCGTTCCGCCCGAAACGGCATTGACCAAATAACGCGCCACGAAAACTGGCACGCCAGAACTCTTGCCGCCGCGGACCGCCGCGCCGGTTATACAGGCGAAATGGCGTCGGCCCGCCTTTATCTCCGCAGTCTGCCGGTGGACAGATACACCGCAGTACTCGCGCAATATGCCGCGGGGTCAGGCGACGCCGAGAATCTCTCGGTCGAGGTCGCCGCGGTTCGTGCGAACTTCGATCAATGGCACCGCAAAGGCGAAGCGATCATTCTTGATCGTGAACGCCGTGCCTATGCCGAGGAATGTGCACGATGGGCCGATCGTGAGGCGTCACAACCGACGCAAAGCTGGCGCGCCAAACCGATGACCCGCGGACAATATTTCCTGATCGCGCGCACTGCCGAATTTCTGAGTGTCGCGGAACCGACCGGAAAGATTACGCGCGGCGCAGCGCACGATTGGTTGAAGGTGCACGATGCCAATCTTCGGCTTCGTCCGGGCGGAGTCGAAGAATCATGAGCGGTCAACGCAGTGTCAAGCTGACGCTCGGCTCGGTCGAGCGCGTGTTTTGCTCTTATCGCGAACTTGAGGATTATGCCGCGCAGCTGACTCGCGAAATGCGGACGTGCGAGGCCCAGTTACAGCACGATCCACGCAACGTAACTTTATGGCAGCAACTCGAAGAGGCGGCCGAATATCTCGGCCGCGTCATCGAGGGAATGCAGTTATGGATCGATGCCGAGGATCACAGACTAACGGAAGATTTGGAAAAAATATCCCGATTGCTTGCCGACCTATAGGTGCAAATCCTAGAATAGGAGACTTTTGTTAAAGGAGTCTTTTAGGATGCCAATGTTATCTTCTATTGAGTGGGTAGCCCTCCATCGCAAAATTTACAAGACTATCTATGCCGGTGAGTCCGTGTGCGAACGACGCATATTTGCCCTGCTTCGCGAGGGATGGGATTATTCTTCCGAACCAGGCGGCTCGCTTTATGACGAGTGGGGAATGTTCCGCGCCCCGCATCTCGGCATCCTCGCCGTGACGTGCTCCCCTGAAATGTGACCGATTTTGAGTAGAGTCCGACGCGAAGGAGTCGGACAGAATGAAGCGAAGCAGGTTCAGCGAAGAGCAGATCATCGCGATATTGAAGGAGCATGAGGCGGGGATGCCGACGGCGGATGTATGCCGCCGGCACGGGATCAGCTCGGCGACATTCTACAAGTATAAGGCCAAGTTCGGGGGTCTGGACGTGTCGGAAGCGCGGCGGCTTCGGGCGCTCGAGGACGAGAATGCGAAGCTGAAGAAGCTTCTGGCCGAGGCGATGCTCGACAATGCGGTGCTGAAGGATCTGACATCAAAAAAATGGTGACGCCCGGCGCCAAGCGGGAGGCCGTCGCATATGCTCGTGACCATCACGGGCTGAGCGAGCGTCGGGCGTGCAGCCTTGTCGGCGTGAGCCGCCGGGTGATCAGATATGAGCCGACGAGGCCGGATGACGGTGCTCTGCGGCAACGCCTGCGCGAACTGGCGGCCGAGCGCCGCCGGTTCGGCTATCGCCGCCTGGGGTATCTTCTGGCGCGGGAGGGCATGCGCCCGAACCACAAGAAGCTGCTGCGCATCTATCGCGAAGAGGGACTGCGGGTCCGCCGCCGTGGTGGCCGCAAGCGGGCCTTGGGCACGCGGGCGCCAATGGCACTGCCGCAGGGTCCGAACCAGCGCTGGTCGCTCGACTTCGTATCGGACAGTCTGGTGTGCGGTCGGCGGTTCCGCATCCTGTGCATCGTCGATGACTTTACGCGGGAGTGTCTGGCGCTGGTGGCCGATACGTCGCTGTCGGGCATCCGCGTTGCCCGGGAACTGACGACGCTGATCGGCCTGCGGGGGAAGCCTCACATGGTCGTCAGCGACAACGGCACCGAACTGACCTCGTCGGCGATCCTGCGCTGGTCGCAGGAGCGTCAGGTCGAATGGCATTATATCGCGCCGGGGAAGCCGATGCAGAACGGCTTCGTCGAGAGCTTCAATGGTCGCCTGCGCGACGAATGCCTCAACGAGACCCTGTTCACGTCGCTGGCGCATGCCCGCTTCGTGCTCATGGCTTGGCGGCACGATTATAATCACGTCAGGCCGCACTCGAAACTGGGCGGGCAAACCCCCGCCGAGATCGCCGGCCAATGGTCCTGGGGGCATGCCCCCAGGACCATTGCCATCCCATCAACCAACCATCATGAAGGAGCCGGACTCTACCTCTGACTGGTAACAATCAGGGGAGCACGTCAGCCGGACTGTCTCGCGACGCCTATCCAGGATCGCCGCTGCTTTACCCGGGCATGAGCGTATCAGAAATCGAGTCCGGTCTGTATCGCCAATGCAGGATCATGCCCGGCGAGCCTAAGGCGGAGTCAATTCCATCATCGGCTGACTATGCCATCGACGACGATCCTGATTATGAGCCTGACAGGGAATGGATCTTCCAGGTTCTCATCGGTCACACGCCGCGAGATATGGCGAGGCTCCTCCACGCTTATAATCGCCATCACCCACGCGTTGGCAAATTCCTGCTCGCCAAGGATTTCCGCGCTGCCTTCGCCTTAGCGCCAGAATTGCTCACCCGAGAAGGGTGGCCGGACGAAGTCACCCGCTTCTGGCGGAACCGCAACATGCGCCGTATTCTTGCACCAGCCAACGCAATCTCGGCTCATGCCGAACTCGCCCGACTGTCGATGAACGACAGAGCGATGTGTGCGATGTCCCATCGCGACGACGGCATTTTTATGACCATGCATCAGGGCATCGACAGCATCACGGCTGGACCAAATTCGGACGCCTTCACGGCAAACCAGGTTCAGACTGACCGTTTGCTCGAGATGATGCCTCTACAGACAACGGTGCTGCTTCCGCCGACTTGCGTATTCGCAGAGCGAAATTCCCTCATGGGCGAGGCCTGGTCGCTCGCCGCGGCGTCGCACCTGCCTCAAATCCTCCTCGAATGTGGGAATGAGCTGCCCGATATTCTTCGGGGGACGAGTGAATTCGAGACCCGGCTGACACAAGATAATCTGCGAGCCCATCCAGCGGCATGGATCGAGAAACATGGTCGGGAGGCGGCATGGGCGCAAAAACGACCCGCCGTCACGCTCTGGTCTCTCGACCGGCAACAGAATGTGGCCGTCAATCTCATTGAAATAAGCCGTTTCTGCGACGCTGCGTCGCTTCCGCCGTCCGGCGCGCGAAATACGCCGTTTAACTACAGAACGGCGAAAAAAGATCTCGCTAACCTTATCAAAGCTTTGGCGCTGATGTGGCTGGTTGACGCCAGACCTGCAGCAGCGGTCCCAATGACCGAGGAACTTCTGACGGGGCTAAAGGATCGGAATGGCCTCAAGACGGCTTTCGACGACGACATGCTGGACGATATTTGGAGGGGCAAGGACTTCGGGCGGCGCGCTTGCAAAACTGGACAGGAAAAGGCCGACAAGCGCCGAAACCCCGGACAGTGCGGGTTCTCGGCTCAGGGGCAACCGCATCTATGGTATAGGGACGATGGTGATGACGTCGGTCAATATCGGCAACTTCAGTTGCAGGCGGTTGTGGAGCATCTGGGGCTCGGCAGCGAGCGCAGTGCTTGGACCTCGCGTTTCTCCCGGCACCCGAATTGCAGTTCCGGCAGCAAGCAAAAAGGCTGTTCGATGACCCTCGACATCGAGGCAGCCTATTGCAGTCGCGACCACGCGATGATGGTCACGGCTCATCCCACCGATCCCATGCATGAATTCCTGGCACGGCCCCTGTCGTTCATCGACCACGAAAGCCTTCGCTGATCTCGCACGATCAATTTCGCGCAGATTGCGCAAGTGACCCTCCGCCGTCCTCATTTCTGGCCGAGCCAAAAACTGGGGATGCAGACAAAGCCATCCCGAGCGCGTCCCGGAACGCGACAGCGCATCAAGACGAACGACGCGGTCCTTCCTCTTGTCAGTTACCACTTCGATGATTCATGGTCGTCGATTCCGGCCGAGGCCGAACTCATTGATCGATGGTTCGGCCTCGCGATCGCAGAGCTGTTTGGAGTAACCCCCCATGAGTAAAGATCATCAGGGAATGCGGGTCGCCATCTATGCCCGTGTTTCCACGCGCAAGCAGGCGGACAATGAGCTGTCTATCACCGATCAGATTGATTGGGCCGAACGCTGGATCGCTGAACATGGCGCCTGCAAAGCCGCAACCTTCATCGACGCGGGCGCTAGCGCCACCAAGGACGGGCGAACCGAATTTCAGGCGATGATAGCCCTCGCAATGAGCGACGACAGACCCGTCGATATCATACTCGTTCATTCCTTATCGCGGCTGTTCCGTAATGCGCTTCACTTCATGCAATACAAAGAGAAGCTTCGGCGACACAAGGTGCGGATCATTTCCATCACCCAGGCCTTCGGCGATAACCCCGCTGCGGATTTGTCCGTCGGCATGCTGGCGCTGTTCGATGAATATCACAGCGCGGAAAACTCCAAGCACGTGAAGCGCACGATGCTGGCCAATGCCGCGAACGGCTTCTGGAACGGCCAGACGCCGCCAATAGGCTATAAGACCGTTGCGGTTCCGCAACCCAAAGGCAAGGACCGCCGAAAGCTCGTGATTGATCTCGAGACCCAACATCTCCCACTCTTTATCTTTGAAACCTACGTGCAAGGATACAAGGGCCGGCCGATTGGTATCACGAATCTCGCTCAGCTCCTGAATGAACGGGGTGAACGCTTGCGGGGCAAGCCGTTTAGCGTGTCTAATGTCCATGCTATTCTGACCAACACCGCTTACATCGGCGTCGCGTTTTATAATCAGCGCGACTCCCGCACGGGAGAAGCGCGCCCCGAGGATGAATGGGTGCCAATCCCTGTTCCTCCGCTCATCAGCGAAGAGCTGTTCTATGCCGCCAAGGCGCAAATGGCCGCGCGCGATCCAAAGATGGGCGTTGCTGCGGTCAAGACCAACGGCAACCTCCTGACTGGCTCTGTCGTCTGCGGATGCGGGGGAGACGGTTGCGGGGGCGGCATGACCACGTCGACTGGCAAGAGTGGACGATACCGCTACTATGCTTGTCATCGCCGCGCAGCGAGGGGGGCAACGCAATGTCAAGGTCGGCGAATCCGAATGGACGCGCTCGACGATCTGGTGGTCAACGCCGTTTCTGAACATATTCTCGGCCCCGACCGGCTCAAAGCACTGCTATCCGCGTGGATCGACCGCAGTGAAGAAGTTCAAGTCGGCCGCCGCGAAGGCCTGAAGCAACTTCGTGCTCGCCTGACACTGCTAGATGGCGAAAGCGCCAACGTCATTAAGCTGGTTCGCTCCGGGCTTTACGCCCCCGACGATCCCCAGATCGCTGCTGAAATTGCCAACATCGCAGCGCAGAAGCGCGCAATCGCAATCGATATTGACGCTTTGGAACGTCAGATTGCAGATGGCGAGCGTCGAATCACGCCGGAGATTGTTGAGAAATTCGGCTCGTTGATGCGGAATAAGCTGCGCGGCCAAGCCTCAGCAGCGCGAAGGGATTATATCCGTCTGCTCGTTGATCGGATCGAAGTCGGACATAAGGAAATCCGTATCTCCGGATCGAAAGCCGCTCTGTCACGCGCTGCTATGGGCGTGCCGCCCCACATGGTGCCCAAAGCTGAACGGAAATGGTGCGCCCGACAGGATTCGAACCTGTGGCCCCCAGATTAGGAATCTGATGCTCTATCCTGCTGAGCTACGGGCGCGTCGGCGCTCGTTTAGCGGGGCAAGGCGCGCAGCGTCAATCGGCGCGGTCAGTTGATGGCGTCGGGCGGCGCGATCGGGACGAGCAGTGGCATGGCGGCGATCCCGTCGTCATGCAGCGCCTGCGCCTCTTCGGGCGAGGTCTGCCCGTGGATCAGGTCTTCGGGCGCGCGGCCTTCGTGCATCGCACGCGCAGCATCGGCAAAATCGCGTCCGACCCAGCGCGATTGCGGCAACATCTCGGCCTGCTTCGCGGCAATCGCCGCCAGGACGGTGCGGATCATTTCGGCGGACGGCGGCGCATCGGGTGCCGGTGCGGGTGTCGGCGCGGCGACAGCCTGCTGGTTCGACTTGGCGCCGATGCGCGGCGCCATCACCGCCTTCTTCACCCTGCTGTCGCCGCATATCGGGCAGGCGATCAGGCCGCGCGCCTGCTGGTCGGCGAAGCTGTCGCTGCTCGCAAACCAGGCCTCGAACCGGTGATCCCCGGCGTCGCAGCAGAGATCGAAGACGATCAAGAGTCAGCCCGCGCCGAGCAGCGGGTCGAGCCCGCCCCGTGCATCGAGCGCCGCCAGATCGTCGCTGCCGCCGATATGCTGGCCATCGATGAACACCTGCGGCACCGTGCGGCGACCGCCAGCCCGTGCGACCATCGCGTCGAACCCGGCGCGGTCCATCGTCACGTCGATCTCGTCGAACGCGGCGCCCTTGTTCTCGAGCAGCGCCTTCGCCCGCGTGCAATAGGGGCAGAGGAATTTGGTATAGACTTCGATCCTGGCCATGGGACTGATTTCATCCTTTCACCGCTGCATATCGGAATCGAGCGCCGCAAAGTCAAATGGCGCGGCATTGTCCGGCACATCGTGGACGACGCGCGCCCAGCAGAGCGCCGACACGCGCGCGGCACCGCTACGGCGCAGCGCCCGCGCCGCAGCACGCAGCGTTGCCCCGCTCGCATGCACATCATCGATGAGGACGAGGTGCCGACCCGCCGCGCGCGCCTTGGCATCGGGCGCCAGCGCGAAGGCCCCCGCGACGATCTTCTCACGCTCGCGGCGCCCCTTGCCGCGCAGCGCCGCGGTCGCCCTGCGCCGGACCAGCAGATGCGGATCATGCGCCGCGCCGGTCAGCCGCGCCAGTTCGTCGGCGATCAGCGGCCTGATTGAAGCCGCGCGACCAGAGCCGCCAGCGGTGCAACGGAACGGGCACGAGCAGCGGTTCGGCTTCGCCCGCCAGCGCCTCGAAAGGCCGCGCCATCAGGCGCGCCATCAGCCGGGCATGGCCGAGGCGCCGTCCATATTTGAGCCGTAGCGCCACCGTCCGCGCGACGGGCCCATAGGCCAAAGCCGCTGGCGCGCCGTCGAACGGGGGCGGATCGGCCAGGCACGCGCCGCATTCGCTCGCGACACCGGGGAGCGCCGTCGGCAGCGGCACCGAACAGCAGGCGCATGCAGGGCCATCCAGAAAATGCAGCGAATTCCAGCAATCGAGGCAGAACTGCCCGACCTCACCCACTACCAGGCCGCACCCCGGACAACGCGGCGGCAGCGCATAATCGAGCAGCGCCGTGCCCAGTCGCCGAATGCCGCGCGACAGGACGGGCGCCGCCGGCGCCGGCGCATCATCCTCGCTGTCTTCGGCCATCGTCGCCAGCGGCCTCTTGTGAAACATCGCGCCCGGCGGCACAAGCGCGCCCATGTCGCAGCCGCCGCCGCTCTTTTCCGCCGCCCGCCACCGCGCCCAGCGCGACCGGCTGGCGCGCCTGCCCCCCGACGCCAATTTCCTTGCGCCGATCCTGGCCGAAACGCTGCTCGACCGGCTGGAAATGGTCACACGCGACTTCGACCGCATCTTGCTGATCGGCGCCCATGATGCCGCACTTGCCGACGCGTTGCGCGCACGCGGGCGGGCGCTCGACCTCTTCGAGGCCGGACCGCGGCTCGCCGCGGCGACCGGCGCGATGGTGGGTGAGGTGGATGCAATCGACCTGCCGCTCGGCCAATATGATCTGATCTTCTGGCCCGGCGGTCTCGACGCCGTGAACGACGTTCCGGGTGCGCTTGTACGGCTGCGCGCGCTGCTGGCGCCCGATGGCCTGCTGCTCGGCGCCTTTGTCGGCGACGGCAGCCTGCCGCGCCTGCGCCGTGCGACGATGGCAGAGGGGGTGCGCACCATCGCGCGGATGCATCCGCAGATCGACCTCGCCGCGATGGGCAATCTGCTCCAGCGCACCGGCTTTGCGTTGCCCGTCGTCGATGTCGAGGCGCTGACCGTGCGCTATGCGGCGCTGCCGGGGCTCGTGCGCGATCTGCGCGCGGCGGGCCTCACGAGCCGCCTCACGCCGACGCCGCTGCCGCTCACACGCGCCGAAGCCGCGCGCATCGCGGCCGCCTTTGCCGAAGGCGCCGACCCCGACGGCCGCATTGCCGAGCAATTCCGTATCATCCATTTCAGCGGCTGGGCGCCGCACCCCGACCAGCCCCGTCCCGCCCGCCGCGGCAGCGGCACGGCGTCGCTGATCGACGCGCTGTCTCCCCGCCCCTAGGTCGGCTGCGCAGTTCGGCGACCGGCGCCTATTGCTTCGCCATGTCGAGCGCGACATCGACGATCATGTCTTCCTGTCCGCCGACCATCTTGCGGCGGCCGAGTTCGACGAGGATCGCGCGCGTATCGAGGCCGTGCTCGGCCGCCGCTTTTTCGGCATGTCGGAGGAAGCTGGAGTAAACCCCCGCATAGCCGAGCGTCAGTGTCTCGCGATCGACGCGCACCGGGCGGTCCTGCAGCGGGCGCACCAGTTCCTCGGCCGCATCCATCAGTGCGAACAGGTCGCAGCCATGGTTCCAGCCATATACATCGGCGGCGGCGATGAAGACTTCGAGCGGCGCATTGCCCGCCCCTGCCCCCATGCCGGCGAGGCTGGCGTCGACGCGGATCGCACCATTCTGCACCGCGACGATGCTGTTCGCGACGCCGAGGCTGAGATTGTGGTGCGCGTGGACCCCGCGCTGCGTCTCGGGCTTGAGGACGCGGTCGTAGGCGGCGAGGCGCGCTGCATAACCGTCCATCGTCAGCGCGCCGCCGCTGTCGGTGACATAGACGCAATGTGCGCCATAATCCTCCATCAGCTTCGCCTGGTTCGCGAGCGCGTCGGGCTCCGACATGTGGCTCATCATCAGGAAGCCGGATACGTCCATACCCAGCCCCCGCGCCGCCTCGATATGCTGTTTCGCGACGTCGGCCTCGGTGCAGTGGGTCGCGATCCGCACCGAGCGAACGCCAAGGTCGTATGCACGCTTGAGGTCGTGAACCGTGCCGATGCCCGGCAGCAGCAGCGTCGTCAGCACACTATGCTCGAGCACCTCGGCAACTGCGCCGATCCAGTCCCAGTCGGTGTGGGCGCCGAAGCCATAGTTGAAGCTCGATCCCTGCAGACCATCGCCGTGCGACACTTCGATCGCATCGACCTTTGCGGCGTCGAGCGCTTTCGCGATCGCGCCGACATGGTCGAGCCCATATTGGTGGCGGATCGCGTGCATTCCGTCGCGAAGGGTGACGTCCTGGATATAGAGTTTGGTCGTGGTCGGGTCGAAGCTCATGCGGCCACTCCTTCGTTCATGCGGAGCGCGATCTTCTCGGCGGTCTTGAGTGCCGCCGAGGTCATGATGTCGAGATTGCCCGCATAGGCCGGCAGATAATGCGCCGCGCCTTCGACCTCGAGGAAGACGCTGACCTTCAGGCCCGTGAAGCTGCCGCCCATTTCGGGAATGCGTAAGGGCGCATTGCCGCCGATGCTTTCGAACTGGACCGCCTGCTTGAGGCGATAGCCGGGGACATAGGTCTGTACTTCGGCGACCATGTCCTCGACCGACTGGCGGATCGCCGCACGGTCGCCGTCGTCGCACAGGCAATAGACGGTATCGCGCATGATCAGCGGCGGCTCGGCGGGGTTGAGGACGATGATCGCCTTGCCGCGCGTCGCACCGCCAACCTTTACGATCGCCTCGCTCGTCGTTTCGGTGAACTCGTCGATATTGGCGCGCGTGCCGGGGCCGGCGCTTTTCGACGCGATCGAGGCGACAATCTCGCCATAATGCACCTTGGCGACGCGGTTCACGGCCGCGACGATCGGGATCGTCGCCTGCCCGCCGCAGGTTACCATGTTGACGTTATCGGCATCGAGGTGCGCGACCCCGTTGACCGGCGGGATCGTATAGGGACCGATCGCCGCCGGTGTCAGGTCAACGACGCGCTTGCCGTGGGCGATCAGTGCCTCGCTATGGTGCTTATGGGCGCCCGCCGAGGTTGCATCGAAAACGATTGCGATATCGGCGAATCCCGGCAGCGCGATCAGGCCATCGAGTCCTTCGGCGGTGACCGGAATGCCGAGGCGTTCTGCGCGCTTGAGACCATCAGATTCGGGGTCGATGCCGACGAAAGCGCCCATTTCGAGCACGTCCGACAGGCGCATGATCTTGATCATCAGGTCGGTGCCGATGTTGCCCGACCCGATGATCGCGACTTTGGTCTTCGTCATTGTCCGGCTCCATAGGTGAAGCTGCAAGTGCCGATGCCGGCGATGCGCGCCTCGACCTGATCGCCGGAGGTCAGCGCGACCATCGGCCCGAGCGCACCCGCGAGCAGGATATCGCCCGCCTTCAGCGGCTCGCCGCGACTCGCGAGCGTCTGCGCGAGCCAGGCGGCGGCGTTGAGCGGGTTGCCGAGCGCGGCCGCGCCGACGCCGGTCGATGCGACCGCGCCATTGACGGTCATCTCCATTGCGGCGCCTTCGAGGTCGAGTCCGGCGAGCGGCGATCCCTCGTCGGCCAGCACGAAGAAGGCCGAGGAGCCATTGTCGGCAACGGTGTCGGCGAAGGTGATTTTCCAGTCGGCGATTCGGCTGTCGACGATCTCGATCGCCGCGTGAACGCTCGCGACCGCCGCCGCGACCTGTTCGGTGGTCGTATCGGGATCGGACAGGTCGCCGCCAAGGATGAAGGCGATCTCGGCCTCGGCCTTCGGCTGGATCGTCCGTGCCGGATCGAGGCGTCCGCCATCGGCGACGCGCATGTCGTCGAACAGGACGCCGAAGTCGGGCTGGTCGACGCCGAGTTGCGCCTGCACCGCCTTCGCGGTCAGCCCCGCCTTGCGCCCGACAATCCGCCGGCCCTGCGCTTCCCAGAAGCGCGTGTTGATCGTCTGCACCGCATAGGCGCCCTGGACATCGATCGGTTCCAGCGCATCGCGGAGCGGCGGAACAACCCCGCCCCCATAAGCATCGCGCAGGCGACGGGCGACGGCTTCGTGGGTTGCCGTCATCGCGCCTTGCCCGGATGGACGGCGCCGCAGTGGCCGCAGGTGCGCAGTTCCTCGCTGGCGTAGAAGGCTTCGAACAAGGGCGGCAGATCGCGGACGATGCTCTGGAGCTGCACCTCGACGCGATGGACGATATGGCCGCAATCGTCGCAATACCATTGGAAGGCGTCGATCAACCCGTCGGGGCGCTTGCGTTCGATAACGAGGCCGACGCTGGCCGCGACGGGGCGCTGCGGCGAGTGCGGGACGTTCGGCGGCAACAGGAAAATGTCGCCTTCGCGGATCGGCATGTCCTTCGGTCCGTCATCGGTCCACAGGCGCAGGTTCATGTCGCCCTCGATCTGGTAGAAAAACTCCTCGAGTGGATCGACGTGATAGTCCGTGCGCTGGTTCGGACCGCCGACGACGGTGACGATGAAGTCGGCATCCTCCCAGATCTGCGCATTGCCGACCGGAGGTTGCAGCACCTCGCGATGATCTTCGATCCATTCGCGAAAGTTGAAGGGCAGTCCATAGGTCAGCATGGCGTCATCCTTTGGGCGCGCGCGGGATGAAGGCGGTAGCCTTGATCTCGATCAGCAGATGCGGGTGGGGAAGCTGGTGGACCGCGACGGTCGTCCGCGCGGGACCGGCTTCGTCGAAATATTCGGCATAGACAGCGTTATAGCCGCCGAAATCGTTCATGCTGACGAGGAAACTCGTTACGTCGACGACGTCGGCTAGCGAGCCGCCCGCGTCGGCAAGGATCGCGCCGATATTCTCGATCACCGCGCGCGTCTGCTGCGCGATGTCGAGGGTGACCGTGCCATATTCGTCAGCCGAAGCGCCTGCAAAGCTGTTGTCGGCGCGGCGCGAACTGGTGCCCGAGACGAAGACGAAATCGCCGGCGCGGCGATAATGCGGAAAGCGGCCACGCGGGCGCGCCTTGCCAGGGATCACCCTGCCCCCTCTATTTTCGGCGTTCTCGCTCATGCCGCCCCTCCCTTGATCGTGAAGCCGACGCGGCCGAGATGACCGGCGTCGAGCGACACGCTGCGCGCAACGCCAATCGCGGCCGCGGCGGTCGCGCCGCCGAGCATTATGGTCCAGCCCGGCTTAAGCACCAGCCCCGCCGCCCCCGCAAGCCGCGCCGCGGCGACGAGCGAGCGGATCGGATCGCCGAGGATCGCCGCGCTCGTCCCCGTCTCCACAACCTCGCCATCGACGCGCATCGTCATCGCGACGTCCGACACGTCGGTATGGGCGGCAAGCCACGGCCCGGTGACGAAGGCCGACGACGACGCATTGTCGGCGATCACGTCGCCGAGCGCGAAGCGGAAATTCTCGTAGCGGCTGTCGATGATCTCGAGCGCTGCGGCGACCGCATCGACCGCCGCGAGCGCTTCCGCACGCGTGACCTCGCCCGCGAGCGGCGCCTTCAGTAGCACAGCGACCTCGGGCTCGACGCGCGGGTGGATGAAGCGTGCGCGCTCGATCGTGGAGCCGTTGACGACGACCATGTCGGAGGTCAGCCGGCCCCAGATCTGGTCCTTGAGCCCCATCTGCGCCATCTTGGCTTCGCTGGTGAAGCCCATCTTGACGCCAACCAGCGTCGCGCCGCGCGCGAGGCGATGATCGATCGCGGCGCGCTGGATGGCATAGGCGTCGGCGAGCGGCAGATCGCCCGCCTCCCCCGTGATCTGCGGGATCGCCTTGGCCTCGCGGGCGGCGGTGTCGAGCCTTGCGGCGATGGCGGCAATGTCGGCCATGAGATCCTCTTACAGCTTCACGCAGATATTGGTCGGTTCGGAATAGAAATTCAGCGAATGTTCGCCGCCTTCGCGGCCGATGCCCGACAGCTTCATACCGCCGAAGGGCGTACGAAGGTCGCGCAGGAACCATTCGTTGACCCAGACGATGCCCGCTTCCATCTGTGCCGCAACGCGGTGCGCACGACCGACGTCGCGCGTCCAGATCGCCGCGGCAAGGCCATAATCGGTATCGTTGGCGCGTTCGATCGCCTCTTCCTCGCTGTCGAAAGGCGCGATGTGGCAGACGGGGCCGAAAATCTCCTCGCGCACGCAGCGCGCATCGTCGGCGAGACCGGTCAGGATCGTCGGCTGCACGAAGGCGCCGCCCGCGAGTGCACCATCGAGTTCGGGAACGCCGCCGCCTGTCACGACCGTCGCGCCTTCTTCGCGCGCGAGCGCATAATAGGACAGCACCTTCTCGCGGTGGCCATGCGAGATCAGCGGCCCCATGTCGGCACCCGACCACGGATCGCCGACGGTCAGCGCCTTCGCGCGTTCGGCGAGCGCGGCGACGAAGCGGTCGAAGATCGGCCGCTCTACATAGATGCGCTCGGTGCACAGGCACACCTGTCCGCAGTTCGAGAAGACCGAGCGCACCGTCCCCGCGACCGCCTCGTCGAAATCGCAGTCGGCGAAGACGATCGCAGCATTCTTGCCGCCGAGCTCGAACGACACGGGTTTCACCCCGGCCGCGGCAACGCGCATGATCGCGCCGCCGGTCGCCGATTCGCCGGTGAAGGTGATCGCGTCGATATCGGGGTTGGCGGTCAGCCATTCGCCGGTGGAGTCGGCGCCGAAGCCGTGGACGAGGTTGAACACCCCCGGCGGCACTCCCGCCGCATCCATTACCTCGGCGAGCAGGGTCGCGGTCGAGGGCGTTTCCTCGCTCGGCTTGACGACGACGACGTTGCCGCAGGCGAGCGCGGGCGCGACCTTCCACGTCATCAGCAGCAGCGGCAGGTTCCACGGCGAAACGATCGCGACGACCCCCAACGGCCGCGCGATCGCATAGTTGATTGCACTGCGCCCGTCGGCGAGGTCGGTACGAAAACTCGGCATCGCGCGCGCCTCGGCGAGTGCGGCGAAGGCGCGAAAATTGGCGGCGCCGCGCGGAATGTCGATCGTCCGCGCCTGATGCAGCGACTTGCCCGTGTCGGCGATCTCAGCGGCCGCGAATTCTTCGAAGCGTGCTTCGATCCCCTCGGCGATGCGGACGAGCAGCTTGCAACGCTCGGCCTGCGACATCTTGCCCCACGGTCCCTTGAGCGCGGCGCGCCCGGCTGCGACGGCGCGATCGACCAGATCGCGGCTCGCCTGCGAGACGCGCGCCGCGACGCTGCCATCGACCGGGTTCACATTGTCGAACCAGCCTTCGCCCTCGACGAAAGCGCCATCGACATAATTCAGCACTGGGCGTTCAGCAAAAGGATAGGCGCTCATGCCGCCCCTCCGACCGCAACATAGCCCGCCGCATTGCTGTGCGCCGCACCAGCCTTGCCGACATGGCCTGCCATCTGGAGCAGCGACAGGATCGTGTCGTTGAACTGTGTTGGTGCTTCGAGAAAGGCCGAATGGCCCGCGTCGTTGATCTCGACGAGGAAGGAACCCGCAACCTCGGCCTGCGCGACGCGCACCGCCTCGATCGGAAAAAGCCGATCCTCGACCCCGCAAAGGAAGAGAATCGGGAACCCCTTACCCCCGAGATCGGCCGCGGGACGCGCGTCGAAGCGGCCCGCCAGATTGTGGCGATCGGCGATGTTGAAGCTTGCGATCTGGCGATAGAGCGCCGCCAGCTCGCGCGGCGCATTGGCACCAAGCACGCGCTCGATCTGCGCGAGGTCGGCGGTGTTCGCGCGCGCGGCGTCCATGATCGTCCTGATCTCGGCGCTTTCGGCGATCCCGTGCAGGCTGTCGCAGATGGCAAGCGCGGCAACACGCTCGGGCGCGCGGTGCGCGAAACCGATGCAGGTGCCGGCGCCCATCGACTGACCGACGAGCGCCACCTTCGTTTCCCCCAGATGGTCGAGCAGCGCGGTCAGGTCTTCGACGAAAGCATCGCGTCCGCGCCCGTCGAGGTCGCGCGACAGGCCGAAACCGCGGTGATCGAAGGTGATAACGCGGTTCGAGCGCGAGAGCGCATCGATCTGGCGATACCAGATCGCATGATTGCCGCCGATGCCGTGCGCAAGTACGACCGCGGGACCCTCCCCAAGCGCCTGCCAGTATATTTCGGCACCCGCCGTCACCAGCATACCGCTGTCCATCACGATACTCCCATCAATTTGCTGAGCCGCACGACATAATCGCCGAACGCCGGATCCTCGCGCGTCATGCTCGGATCGCGCGGACGCGGCAGGTCGATGCGGACATCCTCGATAATCGTCCCCGGCCGCTCCGACATCACCAGCACGCGGTCGGAGAGCAGTACGGCTTCCGAAATGCTGTGAGTGACGAGCAGCACCGTCTTGCGGTCGCGCTGCCAGATGCGCAGCAGCTCCATATTGAGCCGGTCGCGGGTCAACGCGTCGAGCGCGCCGAAGGGCTCGTCCATCAGCAGCACCTGCGGTCCGCGGGCGAGCGCCTGACCGATCGCGACGCGGTGGCGCATCCCGCCCGAAAGCTGGTGCGGATGGCTGTCCTCGAAGCCTGTCAGCCCCAGCGTCTCCACCAGTTCGGCCAGCGCCGCCGCGTCGGGACGTTTCGCCGCCGGGTCGAGATCGACCCCGAGCAGCAGATTGTCGCGGACATTGAGCCAGGGCAGCAGGTTCGAGGTCTGGAAGACGAAGCCCATATCGGGCGACGGGGCCTGCACCACCGCGCCGTTGAACAATATACCGCCGTCGTCGAAGGGCTCGAGCCCGGCGATCAGGCGCAGAAGTGTGCTCTTGCCGCAGCCCGAAGGCCCGAGCACCGAGACGAATTCGGCCGTGCCGATTTCGGCGCTGACATTGGTCAGCACGTTGCGGCCATCGAATGCCTTGCCGGCGCCGGCCATGGAGATCACCGCGCTCATGCCGCGCGCCACCAGATGAAGCGTTCCCAATAGGCGACGCCGTAGAATAGGAGGAGCGACAGGATCGTCACGGCGATCAGCGCCGCGAAGGTCAATGTCGTATGCCCCGAACCCGAGGCAGTGAGGATGAGGTTGCCGAGGCCGTCGTTCGATCCGACGAACTCGCCCACCACGGCGCCGATCACCGCAAGCGGCATCGCGACCTTGCAGCCGTCGAGGAAGCTCGGCAAGGCGGCGGGCACGCGCAGCCGCCAGAAGCTTTGGATCGGCGAGGCACGGAGTGCGCGGAAATGCTCTTCGAGATGCGCGGGCGTGCTCGCCAGTCCGCCGAGCGTCGCGATGATGATCGGGAAGAAGGCGAAGAGGAACGCCATGATCAGCTTCGACGCGAGGCCGTAGCCGAACCAGACGACGATCAGCGGCGCGAGCCCGATCTTGGGAATGCTCTGCAACGCAACGAACAGCGGATAGACCGTGCTTTTCGCGGTACGCGAGAAATAGATTAGCGCCGCGATTGGGACGCCGAGCGCGACCGCGATGATGAAGCCCCAGAACACCTCGGTCAGCGTGACGAGGCTCTGCGACAGGATCGGCCCGCGCGACTGCCAAAGCTCGCCGAGGATCGCGGTCGGCGGCGGCAGCAGGTAGGACTGTACCCCCGACCAGCGGACGCCATATTCCCATGCGAGGCCGAGCGCCGCAAAGAAGGCGATGCTGATCGCGGCGTCGCGATTGAACCACCTGCTCACGCGTCGCCGTCCTTGCCCAGCAAGGCGACGATGCGCGCTGGTGGCGGTACGAGGAAGCGATCAAGGTGCCAGCGGTCGAAGGTTTCGAGGTCCTTCCCGTCCCAAACCGAGGGTTCATAGGGGCTGTCGGCGGTGATCTGCGTCATGTCGGTGTAGAATTCGACATTGTTGCCGTCGGGGTCGCGGAAGACGAGGAAGCTGTTCGCCCCCGGGCCATGCTTGCCGATGCCGCGGTCGATCGGGATGGCGCGCGCGACGAGCATCTCGGCGACCTGTTCCATCTCCTCGATCGTTTCGAGGCGGTAGGAGAAATGCTCGACCGCGGGATAATGGCCTTCGGGGATCGCGCTGTGCCCCGGCGGCAGTTGGAGCAGCGCGAGGTCGTGATGATCCTCGCCCGCGCGCAGGAATACCATATGATGGTCGATCCAGTCGGACACGCTGAGCCCGACGACCTCGGTATAGAAAGCGAGGCTCCGGTCGATGTCGCGCACCTTGAGCACGAGGTGGCCGAGCCGCGTCGGGCGCGGGCGGTAGGAAGCGGGATCGGTCATGGCTGATTCCCCATCGGAACGAAGACGTTGGTGAAGAGCTGCGGCGTCTGGTCAAAGCCCCGAAGCTGGCCGCTCGCCTGCAGATAGGTGACGGTGCGCGCGACCTTTTCGGGCGTCAGGCGATGCGAACCGCCCTCGGCCGCCATCAGGTCGGCAGTCTCGCGGATCTGGCGTTTGGTCACCGCCTCGTCGAGCAAGGGATAGGATTTGCGGATGATCGCGAGCGCGCCCTTCGGATCGCGCGCGGCGTCGGCATAGCCGCGATAGGCGGCCTTCAGGAAGGCGCGCACGAGATCGGGCTGCTTTTCGATCAGCGCGTCCTGCGTCGCGAAACCGCTGCCGTAAACGTCGAGCCCGAAGTCGGCATAGGCGATGCGCCCGATCGTCACCGCCTTCGCCTTCGCCGCCTTGTCGAACAGTGCCATCGAATTGCCGAGCCAGCATTCGGCGGCATCGATCCGCCCCTCGACGAGCGAAGAGACGACGATCGCCGGGTCGAGCTGGATCTGCTCGACGCGCGCCGGGTCGACGCCATTATCCTTGAGCCACGCCGGGAGCAGCGCCTGTATCATCGAGCTTTGCCCGGCGCCGAAACGCAGACCGGCAAGGTCGGCGGGGGCAGAGATGCGATGGCGTTCCTTGACGAAACAAGCGCCGGCAGGAAGCCGCATGTTGATGCCGCCGATCATCCGGACCTTGCCGCCCTTGGCGCGGCTGAGCGCGACCGACAGCGGGTCGATATAGGCGAATTCGAACATGCCCTGGTCGAGCTCGTTCGCGGTTCGCATGCCGCCGAAACCGCGCACCGGTTCGACGTTGAGTCCGGCATCGGCGAAATAGCCTTTGTCGATTGCGACGAAAATGCCCGCCATGCTGCCCTGCGGCAGCCACGCCATGTTGAAGCGCACGGTTCGCGCGCCGTCCGCCTGCTTCGCGGCCTGCGGCGCGTTGCCGCCGAACGCGCTCCACAAGGTCAACGCGGCGATCGCTGCGACGACGAGCAGCGGCGCAATCAGCGCGCGGCGCGAAAAGGCGGTGCTTTGCGTCATGCGCGCGGCAAATGCGGTGCCGAGACGGGATTACGGAGATCGCCGATCCCTTCGACCCAAGCGTCCATGACATCGCCGTCCTTCAGGAAGACGCCGCGCCCCATGCCGACCCCGGCGGGGGTTCCCGAGGCGATCAGGTCGCCGGCCTTGAGTTCAAGGATCGTCGAGAGATAGGCGATCTGTTCGTAGATGTTGAAGATCATCTCCGACGTGTTGCCGTCCTGCATCGCCTCGCCATTGATCTTGAGGCCCAAGCGGATGTCGTGCGGATCACCGAGGCAGTCGCGCGGCACGAAGACCGGGCCGAGCGGCGTGAAGCTGTCGAAGCTCTTGCCGCGGAACCAGTCGTGCGAGAAGGGAAAGTCGCTGCGCCGGGTGCGGTCGCGCGCCGAAACGTCGTTGACGATCGTATAGCCCGCGATCAGGTCATGCGCATCGGCGGCGGCGACATTCTTGCCTGCGCGGCCGAGTACGACGCCGAGTTCGACCTCCCAGTCGGGGCGCGAAACCTGCGGCGGGACGACGACCGTTTCGTTCGGGCCGACGACGCTTTCGACGGTCTTCAGGAAGATATAGGGTTCGCTCTCGGCCTTGGCGGCGAGCTTGGTCTGCATTTCTTGGGCATGTTCGATGAAGTTCGAGGCGGCGGCGAAGATGCGCCGCGGTTCGAACGGTGCTGCAAGCGCGGGCGTTTCTACGGAAGCCGCTGCACCTTCCAAAGCGCGGGCGAGCGCGAACAGCCCTTCGCGGCGGGCATCCCAGTCGCGGATGATCGTGGTCATATCGCCCGCCACCGCGGCAAAGCCGTGCATTGACGCCGCATCGTGCAGATCATGAAAAGCGTTGCCGACCCGGATCGTCGGGCGGTCACCGTCCGGTGTGGCGCGGGTGGCAAGAGCAAAGCGGGTCATGCGTCGATCATCCTTTGTAAAATTGCGGGCAAAACCGGGGGCGGTGCGACCGAGGGCCAGGACGGAGCCGATTGCAGCCAGCACGGTGCGGCGTTCGAGCGCAGGCCATGCCGCCCTCACCCGAACGCCCGGATCAGCATCCGCACCGCAACGACGGTGAGGAAGAGGCCGAACAGGATGCTGAGCTGGCGTTTGGAGAGCGCATGCGCGATGCGGGCGCCCCACGGCGCGGTGAGGAAGGTGGCGGGGCCGATGACGGCGAGGCCGATCAGGTTGACATAGCCGAGACTGCCCGGCGGCAGGCCTTCGACGTGCCAGCCGGTAACGACGAAGGCAACCGCGGCGGGCGCGCTGATCAGTAACCCGAACAGCGCCGCGGTGCCCACCGCACGGTGAATGGGCACGTTGAACAAGGTCATCACAGGCACGCTGAGCGTACCGCCGCCGATACCCATCATGCTGGAAATGCCGCCGATCGCGAAGGGAATCGCCTGCCCGACCACGCCGTCCGGCATCGTCTCGGCAATATGCTTGCCCTCCAGCGGGAGCAGCATCTTCACCGCGACGAGCAAAGCGACGATGCCGAACACCGCCGACAGCACGTCGCCACTGACGCGGCTCGCGAGCAGCACGCCCGCGATCGCTCCGAGGAAGATCGCGACGCCCCAGCGCCTGAGCTGGTCATGATCGACCGCGCCCTTGGCTTCGTGCGCGCGCGATGAGGAGATAGCGGTGGGGATGATCGTCGCAAGCGAGGTCGCGACGGCGACATGCATGCGCACGGAGGAATCTATGCCCAGCGCCGCGAGCACGAGGTCGAGTACCGGGACGATCACGATCCCGCCGCCGACGCCCAGCATCCCCGCGATCACGCCGCCGACCGCGCCGGTCAACAGCATCATCGCCGCAAGCATCGCCATATCCGGATTCAAAAGCGCCTGCATGGCCTCCCCCAACAGTTCGATCCTGCTTGTGCGGGGCAGACGATATGCAGTCAAAGATAGAAAATGCGCCTATCTATAATCAAAAATAGATAGCAGTGGCGCAAGCACCTTTATAGCCGTTCGCAGATAGCGAAACGGGAAATCGATATTATCGTATATAGCAATGCCCCCTTAGCGCAGGATCATGAAACGCATTGGCATCGCCGGGTTCGGCACCATCGGCCGCGTCGTCGCGCGCCATATAGAGAATAGCGATCTGCCGCTGGCGCTTGCCGCGGTATCGGCAGGCGATCGCGCTCGCGCCGAAGTCGCCATGGCACAGCTCGCACGGCCGGTTCCCGTCGTCGATACCGCTGAACTCGTCGCCTTGTCCGATGTCATCGTCGACAGCGCGCCGACCGCGGCGTTCCGCGACATCGCCGAAGCGACGCTATGCGCAGGCAAGACGCTGGTTACGGTCAGCGGCGCGGCGTTGATGCAATGGCCCGGGGCGGCCGAGTTCGCACGCGACCATGGCGGCCGCATCATCCTTGCGACCGGCGCGTTGCTGGGCCTTGATGCGGTGCGCGCGGCGGCGATCGGCCATATCAATTCGGTGACAATGGTGACGCGCAAACCGGTCAAATCACTCATCAAGGCCGACCATGTCGTGCACAACGGCATCGATCTCACTGAAATCGACGAACCGCTGAAGATATTCGAAGGCAGCGCGCGCGAGGGCGCCATCGCCTTTCCGGCCAACGTCAATGTCGCCGCTGCATTGGGCCTAGCCGGGACAGGCCCCGACCAGACGCGGCTCGAAATCTGGGCCGACCCGGCCCTTACGCGCAACACGCACCGCATCGTCGTCGATTCGGATAGCGCGCGCTTCGAACTCGCGATCGAGAATATCCCCACCGACGAAAATCCCGGCACCGGCCGCATCACCGCACAGAGCATCGTCGCGGCGTTGCACGATCTCGTCAGCCCCATTCGTATCGGAACATAGAAAGGTTTCCCCGATGACCACGCGCCTCCGCCATGTGGCAATCGCCTCGGCCGACCCCGACAATTCGGTCGGCTTCTTCACCGAAGTCCTCGGCTGGACCGTCGCGGGCAAGATCGATAGCCGCAACGCGCGCGGCTATTATGTCACCGACGGCCACATCAACATCGCGCTGCTGTGTTTCAAGAACCGCCCCGCCGCGGGAATGGAATTTCCCGAAGGCTATACCGGGCTGCACCACATCGGTTTCCAGTGCGACGATATCGCCGAAGTGGTCGAACGCTTCGAAAATTCGGGCTACGCGCCGCGCCACGACGTCAATCTGGCGCAAGGCCTCGGCAAAAACCCCGCCAAGGACAATGCCGAATATAAGATGACGGGGCCGGAGAATGTGATGGTGGACGTGTCCGAACGCGGCTGGGCCGGCACCGAAAGCTTCAAAAGCGCCAGCTAGGGAGCGCGGCGGCGGGCTAGTGGCGGCGCAATGCGCGTCGCTTGCGGCTCCGCCTAGCGCGCCTTCGCCTTGCCGTCGATCAGCACCGCCTGTTGCCACCGGCTTGGCGCCTTGTCGGTGCGGTGGATGCAGCCGGCCCAGCAGCAGGGGCGCTTCTTGCCTTCCTGCAACTCCTCGACGGTGCGGCCGATGCGCCGGGCGCGCGTCGCCGCCTGTTTCGCATCATCCACCCAGCAGATGAATTCATTGCGCCCGAGCGGCGTCAGTCCCTGCCATAGCGCGAAGACCGCCGGATCGGCGCATATCGCGGCCTGCATATCGTCGGCCGCCTCATGCACGGTGCCCTGAAGAAAATCATCGCTCACGCCAGCTTCCCTTCCGCTTTCCGCCGCGCGGCCTAGCGCGCCCTGCCGCACGCCACCGTGCCGGTGCCTACGTTGCGCACGGTGCAGACCGGGCGCCCCAGCACCACGGTCTTGCCGCTGCCGCGCGCGGTGATCGCGGCCGATTTGACCGCGTTGAAGATATGGTCGCCCGTCCCTTCGCTGTCCGAAATCAGTCCGTCGACCGCCAGCTTGCCGGCATCGACGACTCCCGAACCCGACAGCGTCATTTGCGCCTGCTTCGCCTTGCCGGCGAGCGTCAGCGTGCCGTTGCCGATCATCGCAACCGCCAACCGGTCGGTATCGACCGCATCGACACTCAGCTTGCCGGGACCGCGCAGGCCGAGTGCGACGCGCTGGCCCTTCATCCCGTCGATGTGAAGCGACCCCGCGCCGACCAGCGTTGCCGATTGCAGCGTCGCGGCGTTGATGCGGAGCAGCACCGCGCCCGGCGAACTGCCGCGGCGGTCGTCACCCGCGAACTGGCGCATCCCGATCACCAGCCGTCCATCGCGATTTTCGACGGTCAGCCGGTCGAGCGCATCCTGCGATCCCGTTGCCACCGCGCTCACCGGCGCGCGTGTCACCACCTCGACATCGACATCGGCGCCGACTTCGATCGCCGCGAAACTGGTGAGGCCGAAGCGCTTTTCGGCGGCGTGCGCCGACGCAGCGGACAAGAGGGCGGTCGCCGCGATCGCGGCCCATCGCATGTTGCTGGTCATGCCGCCGCCTTAACCGGTTCGCGGCGGCGGCACCAGCGCGCGATCATTTGCAGGTCGCGGTGCCCGATCCCATCTCGCGCGAGGTGCAGGTCGCACCGCCGGTCAGCGTCACATCGCCCGACCCCAGGATATTAATCGCCGCGGTACCGCTCGCCTGTCCTTCGACATTGCCCGATCCCGCGACCGACACGTCGAGCGTCTGCGCCGCAAGCCCCTTGGCATCGACATCGCCCGATCCGGTCACGCTGATCGCGCCCGAATTGATCGTACCGCCGCCGATATCGACGTCGCCCGATCCCGAAATCGCGATTTTCGCGCTCTGCCCGGTCATCTTCGCGACCTTGAGGTCGCCCGATCCGGTCACCGTCGCCTCCAGCGCGTCGCCATCGACACTGTCGGCGTCGATCGAACCCGATCCGGTCAGACGCAGCATCGACAGTTTCGGCATGGTGATGCTGATTTCGACGCCTTCATGGTCGCGCCCGCCGAAGCTGAAACCGTCGCGCTTGCGGCCGATCGACAGCGTCGAACCGTCGGTGACGATCTCGAGCTGGTCGAGCTCGCCTTGCGGCCCCTTGGCCGTGATGGCGAAGGCGTCGCCCTGGCGAATCGTGACGTCGTCGGGGCCGGTGACCTTGACGCCGGTGAAGCCGTTCAGCTCGAAGCCGCGGGAGGTAACCGGACCCGCATCGCGGGCACCCGACTTGCTGTCCTTGTCGCTGTCGATCGTGAAAGATCCGCCACAGGCCGCGGTCGCCATCACAAGCGCCAGCGGCAAAACGCCAATCAACCGGTTTCGCATCATCAATCTCCTCTGTATTAGTCGCCTAACACAGAGGAGGCACACTGTCCAGTCAGGCCTACCAGCGCAGCAGCGGCGGCAGGATCAGGCGCCCGGCAATCGCCGACAGGATGACGACAAGCCCGTGCCACAGCGCGATATGGACCATATTGTCCGACGAACAATGAAGCGCGAGCACCGCCGCACCCGCCGCACCTGCCGCCACCCCGACAACCCAGCCGGCGCGTTCGAGCGAGGTCGGCGCCCCACCCTTCAGCCATGCGAACAGCGCCGCTCCGACGCCGAGCCCGGCAAGCAGCCCGTCGAGCGTGCAGCGCATCCCGCCGTGCGGGTCCATCCCGTGCATCGCCGCATGGGTATCGCCCAGCCCGACGACGAGCGCAGTCAGCGGCAGCGCGAGCGCCGCGAGCCCGGCCCAGCGCCAACCGCTATAGTCGCGCCCGACCCCGGGCAGCCCCATGCGCAAGGCGCTCCAGGTTGCGGCCAGTCCCAGCGCGACGATCAGCCAGAAGGCGAACATCGGCATCGGCGCCATAGAGGCACCATGAGCCAGATCGTGCCGCATACCCAGCAGCCACAGCAGGGTGCCGCCGCCGATCAGCCACGCCGCCGCGGTCCAGGCCCCGCCGCGCAGCAGCCGGCGCGGCCGGATCGGCTTCAGATCATCGGCCAGGCCGTCGATCAGATCGTCGATCGATACGTCCGTCATGTCATTCGCTTTCAATATATTGGCTGAGCTTTTTCAAGCCGCGATGAATATTCACCTTCACCAGCGATTCGCTCTGCCCGCAAATCCGCGATGCCTCGGCGATCGACGCGCCCTCGATCTTGACCAGCGTGATCGCCTGCGCCTGTTTCGGCGGCAACAGCGCGAGCAGATGATCGAGGCTGAGCCGCGCATGGACCGCCTCGTCCTCGGCGCCCACGGCGGCGTCATTGTCGCCGAGTTCGGCCTCGTCACGCTGGCGGCGCAACATGTCGATCCAGCGATAGCGCGCGATGGCGGCGAGCCACGGCAGAAAAGCGCGATCGCTGTCCCAGGTCGCCAGCTTGCGATGCATCGACACCAAAGTTTCCTGGATCAGATCATCGACCTGATGCGGCGCGATCCGCCGCGCGAAATAGCGCGCGAGCCATGTCCGGCAATCGCCGAGCAGCGCGCGATAGGCCGCACGATCCCCCCGCTGCGAAGCGGCCATCAGGCGCGCGAGCGAAGGTTCGTCGAGGCTCATTTCCCGCGCATCCTAACAAGCAAGGCGTCGAGGGAAAACAGACCGCCGCCGCGCACGATCAGGATCGCGGCCATCGCGGTCCACAGCGAATGGACCGGCCACCACGCGTCGGGAAAGACGAATATCTGGATGACGAGCGTCATCACCAGCAGCGCGCCCGCCGAAAAGCGGGTAGCAAGGCCGATGATCAACAGCGCGGGGAAGAGATGCTCGGCCCAGGTCGTCAGCGGCACCGCGATCGATGCGTCGAGCGGCAGGCCGGAAAATTCGTTGCGGAACATGTCATAAGTGTTGGGATCGATGGCAAGGAAGCTCCCTTCGACCACCTTCGTCTGCCCCGATCGCCAGAAGACGCCGCCCAGCGCGACGCGCAGCAGCAGCAGGGCGACGCTTTCGACGAACCGGCCCGAAACGATCGCCACGCCGCGATCGTAAAATGCGACAATCTGCTTCATGCTATCCTTCTTCCCGCGCCATCTCGAGCGCCCCGGCGGCAATCAGCGACGCGATCGCCGCGCCGCCGCCCGGATGCTTTTCGGCAAGAAGCGCGATCAGGTTACGCAGCGGGCCGAAATCATCGGCCAGCGCCAGTGCCGCGGCTTCGGCCGGGGCAAGCGCGTGAACGCGCACCTCCGCATCGGGCCGGGCGAGGAGCACGAGCCGCGCCGCCGCGAGCGCGGGGTCGAGCGCCGCCGCTGCATCGCTCGACAAGCGGACGATCCGCGCAGCGGGATGCCGCCGGACCGCCAGCGACAGCAGCGCCGCCTCGCTCTGCCCCGCCAGTTCGGCCAAGGTCAGCGCGGGCGCGTCCGCGGCGTGATAACATTCGAGCCACGCCCATTCGATCCGGGCGAGGTCCTGCGCGGGCGGCGGTGCTTTTTCGCGCAGCCAGTCGGCGAAGTCGGCGCCGATATCGGCCAACGCCCGACGCCGCGCGCCGTTCGTTTCGACATAATGCCGCGACAGCCGGTTGAATGTTTCGGCGCCCAGCAGATCGCGGAACAGCGGAAACGTTTCCTCCAGCGCGACGAGCCGCGCGTGCGAGATCGTATTGGCATGGACGCGCAGCCCGCGCAGAATCTGCGCCGGATCGCCCGCGAACAGCCAGTCGGGCAAATGGTCGGGCCCGCCGTTGATCGCCGCGGCGATGACGGCCTGATCGCGCTCAAGCATCGGCGGTGACGGGTGAACAGGCCGCGATGAGCGTGTCGGCGCGCGCGGCTTCGGCGTGCAGCACCGCATAGTCCGGAACGTCGCTGTCCCATTCGACGAGTACCGGCGTCGGCCCTGCCCGGCGCAGAAAGCGGTCGAGCAAGGTCCAGCAGGCCGCGCCGACCGGCGATCCATGATCGTCGATGGCGACCATGCCGCCCTCGCCATCGGGCTTCACCGCATGGCCCGCCACATGAACTTCGCCGACCAGCCGCGGGTCGAATGCGTCGAGCCAGGCTTCGGGGTCACGGCCCAGATTATGGGCGGAAACAAGAATGTTATTGATGTCGAGCAACAGGCCGCAGCCGGTCCGGCGGCACAGTTCGTGCAGGAAATCGACCTCGCACCAATTGCTTGCCGCAAAGGCAAGATAGCGCGACGGATTTTCGATCAGGATCGCGCGGCCGAGCCGGTCCTGCACGCGCGCCACTTCACCCGCAAAATGCGCGAGCGCGGCGCTGGTATAGGGGATTGGCAACAGGTCGGGAAATTTGTCGCCGGGGCCGTTGCTCCAGCTCAGATGGTCCGACACCATGGCAGGCATATAGCGCGCGCACAGCGCCGCCAGCGCATCGAGCTCGCCGCGATCGACGCCGCCCGACGACCCCAGCGACAGGCCGACCGAATGAAAGCTGAGCGGCATATGCTCGGCGATCGCGGTCAGCCAGCGATGCGGGGGCCCGCCCGGGCCGAAATAATTCTGGGGGTGGATTTCGGCCCAGGCGGGTGCCGTGCCCGCCTCCACCGCGGCAAGAAGCGCGGCATAATGCTGAGATTTCAGTCCTATGCCGGCGCGTCGGGGCAGCCGGGGGGTAGTGGAGGCGGACACGGCGGGGGCTCAGCTCTTCTTTTGCGGCACCGGCTTGGCATTGCCCTCATGCGCGGTCAGCGTGCCGCCCATCTTGACGCAGGTGCCCGCCGGAACCGACTTCCAGGCATTGCCCTGATAATTGACCGTCGAGGTGCCCGCGCAGCTCGTGCCCGGACCGGCGGCGCAATCATTCTTGCCCTTCAGCGCGACGCCGAAGCATTTTTCGGTCTTTCCAGCCGCAGCAGCGGTTCCCGGCGCCATCGCGCCGGCGGCCATGGCCAGAACGGCCGAAGCGGCCAGCGACAGTTTCACGACATTGCTCATTCTTCACTCCATTCACAACAAAGGGGGATGCGGGGGGATGGCATCGAAGGGAAATTCGCCGCGCCGCCCGGCAAGGTTACAGCGCGCCATCTTGTCGCCACCTTCGCACGGCAAAGGAGCCTTTCCCCTCCCCGATACCGAGAGAGAAACGTGAGCGTAGCGTTCCGCCGCGAAAGCGATGACGAACATATGGAACCGGTCTTCGAATGGCCGATCCCGCCGGGCGCCAATCTGGTAACCCCGCGCGGACACCGTCTGCTCGGCGAAGAATTCGCGCAGATCGAAGCCGCCATCGCGGCGGCGGAAACCGACGATGCGCGCAAGAAATTGCAGCGCCGCCAGCGCTATGTCGCCACGCGCCACGCGACCGCGGAGGTGCAGGCCGCGCCCGCGGACGGGATCGTCGGGGTCGGCAGCGCGGTACGCTATCGGCTCGCAGGTACCGAGCGCGCCGTGACGATCGTCGGGCATGACGAAGCCGATCCGGCGGCAGGGCGGATTGCCTTCACCGCGCCGCTCGGCCGCGCCCTGATGGGCGCCGAGGTCGGCGAGAACGTCGAATTCCAGGGCCGCGAGGATGCCATCACCGTCCTTGCCGCCGCGCCCGATGCGGAGGAAATGGCATGAAGGACAAGTTCGAACGCCACAAGCAGCCGTGGACCGCCGCCGAAATCGACAAGCTCCACACGCTGGCGAAAAAGGGCATGGCGCTCAAAGCCATCGCCAAGGCCCTGACGCGGAGCGAAGAGTCGGTAAAAATCCGGGCCAAGGCCGACGGCCTGTCGATCGCAAAGCTGCGCTGACCACCCCGCATGACCGCCACCGATTATGATGCCATCGTGCTGGGTGCCGGCGCGGCCGGGCTGATGTGCGCCGCGGTCGCGGGGCAAAGGGGTCGCCGCGTTCTCTTGCTCGACCATGCCGAGCAGGTGGGCAAGAAAATCCTGATCTCGGGCGGCGGCCGCTGCAATTTCACCAATATCCATACAGCGCCCGACCGCTATATTTCAGCGAATCCGCATTTCGCCAAATCGGCGCTCGCGCGCTACACGCCCGCCGATTTTATCGCGCTGGTCGATGCCTATGGCATTGCGCATCACGAAAAAACGCTCGGCCAACTGTTCTGCGATGGGTCGGCGAAACAGATCGTCGCGATGCTGCTCGAGGAATGTGCAAAGGGCGGCGTCGAAGTCCGCTGCGGCCAGCCGGTGCGCGCCGTCAAGCATGCGGATGGCATCTTCTCCGTCGCCTTCGGCGACCGGCATGTCCGCGCGCCCAACCTCGTCATCGCTACCGGCGGCCCATCGATCCCGAAGATGGGTGCGACCGGCTTTGCTTACGATCTGGCGCGCCAGTTCGGCGTGAAAATCGTCGAGCCGCGCCCCGCGCTCGTCCCGCTGACGCTCGGCGGTGACGATGTGTTGTTCCGCGAACTGTCGGGCGTCGCAACCCCGGTCGAGGCGCGCGCGGGCAAGGCGGCGTTCCGTGAAGCGGCGCTGTTCACCCACAAGGGTCTGTCGGGTCCGGCAATCCTCCAGATCAGCAGCTATTGGCGTCCCGGCGATCCGGTGACGATCGACTTCCTGCCCGCCGCCACGCCCGGATGGCTGATCGACGCAAAGCGCGCGCGTCCACGCGCCACGCTCGCCGCAACGCTGCCCCTGCCCGATCGGCTGGCGCAGACGCTCGCCGAGCGGCTGGAGTTGGCCGGCGAGCTCGGCGCGCAAACCGACCGCAGGCTTGCCGATGCGGAGGCGCGGCTCGCGCGCTGGACCTTCCATCCGAACGGCACCGAAGGCTTTGCCAAGGCCGAGGTGACGGTGGGCGGCATTTCGACCGCGAATCTTTCGTCGCAATCAATGATGGCCAAAAGCGTGCCGGGACTGTATGCGGTCGGCGAAGCCGTGGACGTCACCGGGTGGCTGGGCGGCTACAATTTTCAATGGGCCTGGGCCAGCGGATACGCGGCGGGTCAGGCCCTTTAGGAAAAAAACCCAGATATTTCTTCGTCATGCCGAACGGGGTTCGGCATCCATGACCAGTGTTTCGATCGCGGGCGACCGACCCCGGGACGCAGACTGGGCAGCGAGGACCAAACCGCGGCGCCTTTGCTGCACAGGATAGAAGAATAAAATGCCCTTTGAAAATCTCTCGCCCGTCCTTGCGGACGCCCTTGCCGCGCGCGGCTATGAAGGACTTACCCCCGTTCAGACCCACGTCGTCGAGGCCGAAGCCATCGGCCGCGACCTGCTCGTCTCGGCGCAGACCGGCTCGGGCAAGACCGTTGCCTTTGGTCTCGCCATGGCCGGCGAATTGCTCGAGGATGGGCGCCTGCCCTTCGCGGCCGCGCCGCTGGCGCTGATCATTGCACCGACGCGCGAACTCGCGTTGCAGGTCAGCCGCGAACTCAGCTGGCTCTACGCGAAGGCCGGCGCGCGCATCGCGACCTGTGTCGGCGGCATGGATGCAAGCCGCGAGCGCCGGATGCTCAGCCAGGGCGTGCACATCGTCGTCGGCACCCCCGGCCGCCTGCGCGACCATCTCGAACGCGGCGCGCTCGACCTGGAATCGCTGCGCGTCGCCGTGCTCGACGAGGCCGACGAAATGCTCGACATGGGCTTTCGCGAAGACCTTGAGGAAATCCTCGACGCGACCCCCGAAGCGCGCCGCACTTTGCTCTTTTCGGCGACGATCCCCAAACCGATCGCCCAGCTTGCCAAACATTATCAACGCGACGCGCTGCGCATCTCGACCGTCGGCGAAGATCGCGGCCATGGCGACATCGCCTATCAGGTCGTCACCGTCGCACCCGCCGATATCGAGGGCGCGGTCGTCAATTTGCTGCGGTTGCACGAGGCCGACACGGCAATGCTGTTCTGCGCCACGCGCGACAATGTCCGCCGCCTCCACGCCAGCCTCCTCGAGCGCGGCTTCGCGGCGGTGGCGCTGTCGGGCGAGCACAGCCAGTCCGAACGCAACCACGCGCTGCAGGCGCTGCGCGACCGCCGCGCACGCGTCTGCGTCGCGACCGACGTCGCCGCGCGCGGTATCGACCTGCCGAGCCTCAGCCTCGTCATTCACGTTGAAATCCCGCGCGATGCCGAAACGCTTCAGCACCGCTCGGGCCGCACCGGTCGCGCGGGGAAAAAGGGCACCGCCGTGCTCATCGTCCCCTATCCGCGCCGCCGCCGCGTCGACGGTATGCTGCGCGGTGCGAAGATCGACGCGCAGTGGATGAACGCGCCGACGGCGACCGACGTGCGCGCGCGCGACAAGGAACGGCTGATCGAGGCGCTGCTCGCGCCGGTCGAACATGAGGCTGATGACATCGAACTCGGCCAGCGCCTGCTCGCCGAGCGCAGCGCCGAAGACATCGCCGCCGCGCTCGTCCGCGCGCACCGTGCGACGATGCCGCCGCCCGAGGATCTGATCGATAACGGCCCGCGCCCGCGCGGCGAGCGCCCCGAGCGCGGTGAGCGTCTCGAGCGCGCCGATCGTGGGGCGGACCGCGAACAGTTCGACGACAGCGTCTGGTTCCGGCTCAACATCGGCCGCCGCCAGAACGCCGATCCGCGCTGGATCCTGCCGCTGCTCTGTCGCCGCGGCCATGTGACCAAGCACGAAATCGGCGCGATCCGCATCGGCCCCAGCGAAACGCTGTTCAACATCCCGCTCGCGATCGCCGATCGCTTCGCCGAAGCCGTTTCGCGCACCGCGAACAAGGATGGCGAAGACGATAGCGGCGTCGCCATCACCCCGGCGCCCGAAGGCAGCACCTATCCGCCGCGCCGCGACACGCGCCCCCATAAGGGTGGGCGCCGCGACGCTGGCCCGCGCCACGACGGCCCCCGCGGCGACGGTCCGCGCAAACCGCGCGGCCCCGGCGCCCCCGGCGGCGGCACCGACCGTTACAAGCCCAAACCCTACGGCCAGCGCAACCCGCGCAAGACCGGGAAATATTAAGGCGTAGAGCCCTTGCGCCCTCTCCGCCGCCGCCCCAAATCGGGCGAGCAGCAGGAGAGGACGCATGGAAGCGGTTGAAGCCTTTATCGAGAAGCAGGGCGGTCCCGACGTCATCCAGTGGCGCAGCGTCACGCTCGGCGCGCCCGGCCCGGGCGAGGTGCTGGTCCGCCAGACCGCGGTCGGGCTCAATTATATCGATGCATATCATCGCGACGGCACCTACCCGGTCGACCTTCCTGGCGGTCTGGGGCTCGAGGCGGCGGGCGAGATCGTGGCGATCGGTACCGACGTCCACGGGCTGAAGCCCGGCGACCGCGTCGCGACTTTCGGCCCCCGCCGCACGGCGTATGCGACCGCGCGGCTCGTCCCCGTAGCCGCGCTGTTCAAGCTGCCCGCGGCGATCGACGACGAGACCGCCGCCGCCGCGCTGCTCAAGGCCTGCACGGTCGAAGCGCTCGTCGAACGCTGCGCCAAGGTCGAGGCGGGCTGGCCGGTGCTCGTCCACGCCGCCGCCGGCGGGGTCGGTCTGATCCTCGTCCAATGGCTGAAAGCCGTCGGCGCCACCGTGATCGGCACCGTCAGCACCGCAGCCAAGGAACAGGCCGCGCGCGACGCCGGCGCCGACCATGTCATCCGCTACCGGGACGAAGATGTCGCCGCGCACGTCCGCGAAATCACCGACGGCCAAGGCGTTCCCGTCACTTTCGACGGCATCGGCATGGCGACCTGGGCGACCTCGCTCGAGGCCACCGCGCGCCGCGGGCTGATCGTCAGCTACGGCAATGCCGGCGGGCCGGTGACCGGCGTCAATCTCGGCATCCTGGCGCAGCATGGGTCGCAGTTCGTCACGCGCCCGACCTTGTTCGACTATTATCTCGATCCCGGCGAACGCGCCGCCGGCGCCGCGCGCGTGTTCGAGATGCTCGAAAGCGGCGCAGTCGCGGTCACCATCGGTCAGCGCTACCCGCTCCGCGACGCGGCTCGCGCACACGAAGATCTGGAAGCGGGCCGGACCACGGGGTCGACGCTGTTGATGCCCTGATCTTTACCGCTTGCGGGCGGGAGGGGAGCGACTAAGCCTTCAACCGTTCGGCGTGCCAGCCGATATGCTCGGCCATGAAGGTCGAGATGAAATAATAGCTGTGGTCATAGCCCGGCTGCATGCGGATTTCGGCTTTCTGCCCCGCCTTCTCGCACGCCTCGACCAGCAGATGCGTCTTGAGCTGATCTTCCAGGAAGCTGTCCGCCTCTCCCTGATCGACGAGCAAGTCGGCAACGCGCGCGCCGCCTTCGATCAGCGCGCAGGCGTCATAGTGACTCCACGGCTCGCGGTCGGCACCGAGATAGTTCGACAGCGCCTTTTCGCCCCACGGGCATTGCAGCGGCGCGACGATCGGCGAAAAGGCCGAGACCGAGCGGAAGCGGTCGGGCGTGCGCAGCGCCACCGTCAGCGCGCCATGGCCACCCATCGAATGACCGCTGATCCCCTGCCGCGTCATGTCGGCCATCGGGAAATTGCGCAGCACCACCGACGGGAGCTCATCCTCGATATAGGAGCGCATGCGGTAATTCTTTGCCCATGGCGCCTCGGTCGCATCCACATAGAAGCCGGCGCCGAGTCCGAAATCCCATGCGCCCTCCGGATCGTCGGGCACGCCCTCACCGCGCGGACTCGTGTCGGGAGCTATGAAGATGATGCCATGCTGCGCGCAGGCGGCGCGATATTCGCCCTTTTCCATCACATTGGCATGGGTGCAGGTCAGCCCCGACAGATACCACAGCACCGGCAGCTTCGCGCCCGGCGCATGATCGGGAACGAACAGCGCAAAGGTCATGTCGGTGCCGGTGGTGTCGCTGGCATGGCGATAGACGCCCTGCGTGCCGCCATGGCTGCGATTGGTCGATAGCGTTTCGAGGGTCATGGATTGTCCTGCACGGGTATGGAAGCGATCAACGGCTCATGCCCCCAATGACGCAAGAGGTCGAGGATCGTTGCGCCCGCAAGGCCGATGGTTCCCGTGTTGCGCAGCGGATGGACGTTGACGCGCTCCGCAGCCGCAAGCCCGGCATCGAGTACCACCGTGATGGTTCCCGGTGCGGCGTTGATCGCGGCAAGCGGCGTCACCGATCCCGGGGCGATGCCGAGCAGCCGCTGCATGTCGTCGGCCTTGCCGAAGCTCACGCGCTTGCATCCGATCGCGGCGGGCAGCGCTTTCAGGTCGACGCGCGCTTCGCCCGGCACGGTGACGAGCCAGAAGGCCCCGCCCGTGTCCTTCAGAAACAGATTTTTGGTGTGCGCGCCGGGAATCGCAGCATTCACCGTGTCGCTTTCGGCGACAGTGAACACCGCGACATGCTCGTGCGCGGTGAAGGGGATGGCGAGCGCATCCAGATCCGCCAGCAATCCCGCCTCACCGCGCATAAGCCCTCAGAAAGTCAGACGACGCGGTGCAGCGCGCACAGCTTGTTGCCCGACGGATCGCGCAGATAGGCGAGGTACAGGCTGCCGAAGCCGCCTTCGCGCACGCCCGGCGGGTCTTCGATCGAAGTGCCGCCCGCGGCGACGCCGGCGTCATGCCACGCCTTCGCCTGCTCGGGCCCTTCCATCGCGAAACCGATGGTGCAGCCATTGCCCGCAGTCGCTGGCTGGCCGTCGATCGGTGCCGTCACCAGGAACAGTCCGCCATTGTGCATGTAGATAAGGCGCCCCTTGTCATCGACGATGCCCGGCTTGCCGCCGATCGCCTGAAAGGTCGCGTCGTAGAATTTCTTCGATGCGTCGAGGTCGTTCGATCCGACCATATTGTGACTGTACATAGCCCTTGGCTCCTCCTGATTTGGTTGCGAATCGGGACTTATCCTGTTCGCGTGACTAACGGAAGACCACCGTCTTGCGTCCGTCGATCAACACCCGCTGTTCGGCGACCCAGCGCACCGCGCGCGCGAGCACCTGCGCCTCGACATCGCGGCCGATACGGATCAGGTCGTCGATCCCGTCGCGGTGATCGACACGCTCGACCGCCTGCTCGATGATCGGGCCTTCGTCGAGGTCGCTCGTCACGAAATGCGCCGTCGCGCCGATCAGCTTCACCCCGCGTTCGTGCGCGCGATGATAGGGCTTGGCGCCCTTGAAGCCGGGCAGGAAACTGTGATGGATGTTGATGCAGCGCCCCACGAGCTTCGCCGACAGATCGGCCGAAAGCACCTGCATATAGCGTGCGAGCACCAGATAATCGGCGCCGCCGCGTGCCATGACGTCCAGCATCGCGGCTTCCTGTTCGGCGCGGTTCGCGGCGCTGACGGGCAGGTAGTGGAACGGCACCCCGTGCCATTCGGTCAGGCGGCGCAAATGGTCGTGGTTCGACACCACGCCGACGATGTCGATCGCCAGATTGCCCGTCGACCAGCGGTGCAACAGGTCGTTGAGGCAATGGCTGCCCTGCGACACGGCAATCACGAAGCGCGGCTTGGCCCCCGCGTCGCTGATCCGCGCTTCCAAAGCGAACCGCTCGACGATCGGCGCGAAGGCCGCGCGCACCGCGTCCAGCGTCTGCGGAAAGCGCGGACCTGCGCCGCGAAATTCGACGCGCATGAAAAAGCGCCCCGAATCGAGGTCGGCATATTGCTGGCTGTCGAGGATGAAGCCGTCGGTTTCGGCAAGCAGCCCCGTCACCGCCGCGACGATGCCCACCGCATCGACGCAGCTGAAGGTCAGGACGAAAGCGGCCGGACGTTCGGTCGTCATGTCAGTCCGAAATCTTGTGGAATGCGCACAGCTTGTTGCCCGCCGGATCGCGCAGATAGGCCAGATACAGCACCCGGCCTTCGGTCGCGTTGCGAATGCCCGGCGGGTCCTCGGCGCTCGTCCCGCCATTGGCAAGGCCCGCGGCGTGCCACGCATCGACCGCCTCGGGCGAGGCCGCGAGCAGGCCGAGCGTATGGCCGTTTCCGCACGCCGCCGCTTCGCCATTCACCGGCTTGGTGATGACGAGCCGTCCGCCGTCATGCGCGTAGATCAACCGGCCACGCTCATCGACGCGGCCGACGGGGATGCCGAGCGCACCAAGCGCCGCATCGTAAAAGCGCTTGGTCGCCGCAATATCGTTGGCGCCGAGCGTGACATGGCTGAACATGCTGCGCGTCCTTCCGCGTCAATACACGACAACGCTGCGGATGCTTTCCCCCGCATGCATCAGGTCGAAGCCCTTGTTAATCTCTTCCAGCCCCATGACGTGGGTGATCATCGGGTCGATCTCAATCTTGCCCTGCATATACATGTCGACGATCTTGGGCACGTCGGTGCGGCCCTTGGCGCCGCCGAAGGCCGTGCCGCGCCAGTTGCGGCCGGTGACGAGCTGGAACGGCCGCGTGGAAATCTCCTTGCCCGCCTCGGCGACGCCGATGATGATCGAGGTACCCCAGCCGCGGTGGCAGGCTTCCAAGGCGATGCGCATCACCTCGGTATTGCCGGTGGCATCGAAGGTGTAATCGGCGCCGCCGTCGGTCATCGCGACGATCGCCGCGACGACATCCTCGCGGCTCATGCCCTTCGAATTGAGGAAATCGGTCATGCCGAACTTGCGGCCCCATTCTTCGCGATCGGGGTTGATGTCGACACCGATGATCTTGTTCGCACCGGCCAGCCGCGCGCCCTGGATGACGTTGAGGCCGATGCCGCCGAGCCCGAAGACGACGACATTGTCGCCGACCTGCACCTTCGCGGTGTTGATCACCGCGCCGACGCCGGTGGTCACGCCGCAGCCGATGTAGCAGCTCGACTGGAACGGCGCGTCCTCGCGGATCTTCGCAACCGCGATCTCGGGCAGCACGGTGAAGTTCGAGAAGGTCGAGCAGCCCATATAATGGAAGATCGGCTGGCCCTTGTACGAGAACCGCGTCGTGCCGTCGGGCATCAGCCCCTTGCCCTGCGTGGCGCGGATCGCGGTGCAGAGGTTGGTCTTGCCCGAAAGGCAGCTTTTGCACTGGCGGCATTCGGGGGTGTAGAGCGGGATGACATGGTCGCCGGGCTTCACGCTCGTCACGCCCGCGCCGACCTCACGCACCACGCCCGCACCCTCATGTCCCAGTACGCTCGGGAAGATGCCCTCGCTGTCGAAGCCGTCGAGCGTATAGGCATCGGTGTGGCAGATGCCCGTCGCCATGATCTCGACCAGCACCTCGCCCGCCTTCGGGCCTTCCAAATCGAGTTCGACGATTTCGAGCGGCTTCTTCGCTTCGAATGCGACGGCGGCGCGGGTCTTCATGGCAGGTCTCCTTCTCGCCGCTCCAATCAGGCAAAGCGCCCGGCAATGCAAGATACTGCAGATCCTCCCTGCTGCGAAGCCGTGGGGAGGTGGCAGCCCGCCGCCATCAAGCGACTTGCGGGCCGTTGGCCAACAATGGTCTCCAGATGAGGTCGAGCCGTTCGACGGTCGTATCGGTCAATTCGTACATCTCGGAAAGCGAAGCCTCCGTCGCTTTGACCAGATCGCGACCGCCCTCGGTGCCGAGAAAGCGTCCGGAGTGCGTATACTGAAACTTCCACCCAGCTTGCGGAATTGACTCTGCGGCGCGGATCGAAATCCACCGATCACCCCAGACCGTCAGAGCCACGATCTGCCGTTTGCGCACCTTGAATGTAACTTCCACCCGCTCTTCGGTCTTTCCATCGCGAAGCTCGATGAAGCGCTCAATTATCGGAGTTGCGTTACGATGCTTGAGCGCTTTTCCACGGCGTTTAAGGCAATCAAGCACGTCCAATAGGAATGGGCAGTCTGACCTTTCGAGCATCTCGCCTTTTAGCAAAAAAGGTTCAGTGCGCTAGCAGCCAACAGTTGAAGCTCAACACTCCACCACACTGACCGCCAGCCCGCCCTTCGACGTTTCCTTATATTTATCGCGCATGTCGCGGCCGGTCTGCAGCATCGTCGCGATCACCGTATCGAGGCTGACGACATGGGTGCCGTCGCCGATCATCGCGATGCGGCTCGCGTCGATCGCCTTGATCGCGCCCATCGCGTTGCGCTCGATGCACGGGATCTGGACCAGCCCGCCTATCGGATCGCAGGTGAGGCCGAGGTTGTGCTCCATGCCGATCTCCGCGGCATTTTCGACCTGCGCGTTGGTGCCGCCGAGCGCCGCGGTCAGCCCCGCGGCGGCCATCGAGCAGGCGACGCCGACCTCGCCTTGGCAGCCGACCTCGGCGCCCGAGATGCTGGCGTTGCGCTTGTAGAGCGCGCCGACCGCGCCCGCGGCGAGCAGGAAGGTGCGCACCCCCGCCGCGTCGCCGCGATAGCTGCGCCGGTAATAGCGGATCACCGCCGGGATGATCCCCGCCGCGCCATTGGTGGGCGCGGTGACGACCTTGCCGCCCGCGGCATTTTCCTCGTTCACCGCCATCGCCCACAGGTTGATCCAGTCCATCATCGCCATCGGGTCCGACAAATTGGCTTCGTGCCGTTCGCGGATGTCGGCGGCGATCTGCGGCGCGCGGCGCTTGACCTTGAGGCCGCCGGGCAGCGTGCCGGTGCTGCAACAGCCCGCATCGATCGAGGCGTCCATCGCCGCGGCGATCTGGTCGAGCCCCGCCTCGACCTGTTCGGGGCTGCGGTGCACCAGCTCGTTGTCGAGCATCATTTCGGCGAAACTCTTGCCCGACGCCGCGCCCATGTTGAGGAGGTCGGCGCCCGAGGTGAAGGCGAAAGGCAGCGCCACTTCGTCCTCGGCCCCGCGGCTGTTGCGCCCCGCCTCCTCCTCGTCGACGACGAAACCGCCGCCGATCGAGAAATACATGCGCTTGGCCAGTATCTCTCCGTCACCATCGCGCGCGGTGAAGCTCAAGGCGTTGCTATGAAAAGGCTGGCGCTGCTTCATCTGGAAATGCAGGTCGCGCGCCGGCTGAAAGCGGACGCGCTGGCGGCCGAGTAGATAAAGAAAGCCCTCATTCTCGGCGCGGTCCCAATGCGCCTTGATCGCGGCGAGGCTGGTTTCGGCCGGGATTTCGCCCGCCAGCCCGGCGACCACTGCGGTATCGGCCGCGTGCCCCTTCCCCGTCAGCGCAAGCGAGCCATAGAGATCGGCCTCGACATGCGCCGCCTTGCCGAGCAGGCCGCGTTCGTCGAGCCAGACGGTGAAGCGCCGCGCCGCAACCATCGGTCCGACAGTATGCGAGCTCGATGGCCCGACACCGATTTTGAAAAGTTCGAAGAGGCTGATCGTCATGCCGCGCCTATAGGCGAGGAAATAGCCTTATGACAGAAGCCAATGCCTTGACGTCTAAAGCCGTGTCCCCCCGCGAAGGCGGGGGTCCATCATCCGTGGGCGAAAAATAGCACCGACCGGAGATGGGTCCCCGCATTCGCGGGGACGCACGGCCTTTTCTTTGACGGGAAATTACGCCGGATAAGTCCAAGCACCGTCGCGCGCCAGATTCTCAGCGGCGAAATCCCAGTTGAGCAGCTCGTCGACCACCGCGTCGACGTAGGCCGGACGCAGATTCTTGCGGTCGATGTAATAGGCATGTTCCCACACGTCGATGACGAGCAGCGGCTTGATACCCGCGGTCACTTCGGTGCCGGCGTCATGCGTGTCGGTGACCGACAGCTTGCCGTCCTTGGCGACCAGCCACGCCCAGCCCGAGGCGAAATGGTTGACCGCCGTGTCCTTCAGCTTCTTCTTGAGATCGTCGAGCGACCCAAAGTCGCGGTCGATCGCCGCGGCGAGATCGCCCGACGGGGCGGTCTTGGTCGGTGACAGGCAGTTCCAGTAGAAAGCGTGGTTCCACGACTGGGCGCTGTTGTTGAACAGCCCCTTGTTGCCCGACCCTTCGGCATGGTGGATGATTTCTTCCAGGCTCTTGCCGGCGAGGTCGGTGCCTTCGATCGCGGCATTGGTCTTGTCGACATAGGCCTTGTGATGCTTGCCATGATGCGTCGCGAGCGTGTCGGCCGAAATATGCGGCGCCAGCGCGTCCTCGGCATAGGGCAGCGGCGGAAAAGCGATTGTCATGGCAGTCTCCTTTTTTGGTGTTCGGGGGTGTAACTCGGTATGTTTGACGCGAGTTGCAACCCCGTGACGACGAATTCTGGCGTTATTTTTACGTCACCATGCCGCGCAGCGTCGCGATCCGGTCGGCTTCCTCCGCCGGCTTGTCGCGCCGGATGCGCGCGATGCGCGGGAAACGCATCGCCAGCCCCGATTTGTGGCGCTTCGATGCGTGGATCGAATCGAAGGCGACCTCGAGCACCAGCGTCTTTTCGACCTCGCGGACCGGGCCGAAGCGATCGACCGTGTTGTCGCGCACGAACTTGTCGAGCCACTTCAGCTCCTCGTCGGTGAAGCCCGAATAGGCCTTGCCCACCGGCAGCAATTCGCCCGTCTCGGTCCAGCAGCCGAAGGTATAATCCGAATAGAAGCTGGCGCGGCGCCCGTTGCCGCGCTGCGCATACATCATCACGCAATCGGCGCTCAGCGGATCGCGCTTCCATTTATACCACAGCCCCGCCCGCCGCCCGGCGACATAGGGGGCATCGCGCCGCTTGAGCATCACGCCTTCGATCGCGGCGTCGCGCGCGCCGGCGCGCAGATCGGCGAGCGCATTGAAATCCGCCGCCGCGATCAGCGGCGACAGGTCGAAATGGCTGGCGGCCAGCCGCGGCACGAAGGCCTCCAGTTGGCGCCGCCGTTCGGACCACGGCAGCCCGCGCAGATCGTCGCCGGCAACGGCCAGCAGGTCATAGACGCGCACGAAAGCCGGATAATCGGCAAGCATCTTTTTCGAGACGGTCTTGCGCCCGAGCCGCTGTTGCAGCGCATTGAAACTCGCCGCCCCACCCTGTGTTTCTGGGCCGCCCTGAACCTCGCCCCGCACCAGCAACTCGCCGTCGATCACCGCCTCCCGATCGAAGGCCGCGACCAGTTCGGGGAAAGCACTGCTGATCTCCTCGCCGCCGCGGCTGTAAATACGCGTCGCGCCGGCGGCATGGACGATCTGGACGCGGATGCCGTCCCACTTCCATTCGGCGGCGAAGTCGGCGAGGTCGACAACCTCTTCCTCGAGCGGGTGCGCGAGCATGAAGGGCCGGAAAAAGGCGACGTCGGCAAGGTCGGGACGCGGCGCCCGTCCCTCACCCCAGGCGAACAGCGGCGCATAGGGCGGCGGGATCGCGTGCCATAGCTCCTCGACATCGTCGACCGGCACCCCGAACGCCTGCGCGAACGCCTGCTTCGCGAGCCGCGCCGACACCCCGACGCGCATTCCGCCCAAGGCCAGTTTGAGCAGCGCATAACGCCCGTCGGCGTCGAGCCGGTCGAGCAGTGCGGCGACGACCGCGGGCGCATCGCTGCGGCTTGCGGCGGCCAGCGCATCGACGGCTTCGGATATGCTGAGATCCGCACTCTTGCCGGGCGCATCGGGCCACAACAGCGCCGCCGTCTCCGCCGTATCGCCAACAAAATGTCGCGACAGCCGGAACAGCTCTTCATCCACGCGCGTCGCGAGCAGCGTCCGCACCGTCCCCGCCTTCACCGCCGAAAAGTCGAGCGCCTCGGTCAACGCCGCGAGCGCCCAGCCGCGATCGGGATCGGGCGTATGCTTCAGATAATCGACGATCAACGCCAGCTTGCTGTTGCGCGAGCGCGTGTAGATCAGCCGGTCGATCAGGGCGGCGAAGCGCTTCACACCTCCTCCTCCAGGTCGCGGCCGACGAGGTGCAGCGCGCGCGCCTTGCGCTGGGTGAGTTCGCACCAGCGCAAGAGGCCGTCCTCGCTGCCGTGGGTGATCCAGCTCTCCTTGGGGTTCACTTCGGCGATCGTGGCCGTCAGTTCGTCCCAGTCGGCATGGTCGGAGATGACGAGCGGCAGTTCGACCATCCGTTGCCGCGCGCGCTGGCGCACCCGCATCCAGCCCGACGCCATCGCGGTGACGGGATCGGGGAGCCGCCGCGACCAGCGGTCGTTGAGCGCAGACGGCGGGGCAATGACGATCTGCCCCGCCATCGCCGCCTTGTCGGTTTCGGATACCAGCCGCAATTCGCCCAGATCGACGCCGTGCGCAGCATAGAGCGCGCACATCCGTTCGAGCGCGCCGTGAATATAGATCGGCGCATCCCAGCCCGCGCCGCGCAGTTCGGCGATCACCCGCTGCGCCTTGCCGAGCGCATAGGCGCCGACGAGTATCGCGCGGTCGGGCTCGGCACGCACCGCGCCGATCAGCTTGGCGATCTCGTCCCCAGTCGGCGGGTGCCGGAACACCGGCAGGCCAAAGGTCGCCTCGGTCACGAAGATATCGCACGGAACCACCTCGAACGGTGCGCAGGTCGGGTCGGCGCGGCGCTTGTAATCGCCGGTGACGACGATCCGCTCGCCGCGATACTCCATCAATATCTGCGCGCTGCCGAGCACATGGCCGGCGGGATGGAAGCTGAACCGCACCCCGCCGCGCTCGAACCCGTCGCCATAGGCAAAGGCCTGATTGTGGCTCGCCTCGGCATCGACGCCATAGCGCAGCGCCATGATCGCGAGCGTCTCCGGCGTCGCGAAGACCGCGCCATGCCCGCTGCGCGCATGATCGGCGTGGCCGTGGGTGACCGCTGCGCGCGCAACGGGGCGCGACGGATCGATCCACAAGTCAGCGGGCTTCACATAGATACCGCTCGGGTGCGGCTCGATCCAGCTAGCGCCGGGCATCAGGCAGCCAGCTTTCGCGCGCGGATCAGGTCGGCGACGAACATGTCGCGCTCCTTCGCCGCGCGTTCGCGGTCGGGCAGGCGGAGCAGGAACGACGGATGGACCGTCGCGATCAGCTTCGTGCCGTCCTCCAGGTCATGCACCGACCCGCGCATCGACGCGATCGTCGCGCTTCGCCCCGTCACCCCTCGCAGCGCGCTGCCGCCCAGCGTCACGATCACGTCGGGCCGGACCAGCGCGCGCTCCTTGTCGAGCCACCAGCGGCAGATATCGATCTCGGCAGCCGTCGGATTCTGGTGCAGCCTTCGCTTGCCGCGCGGTTCGAATTTGAAATGTTTGACCGCGTTGGTCAGAAACAGCCGCCGCCGGTCCATGCCCGCTTCGTCGAGCGCTTCGTTCAGCACCTGCCCTGCCGGGCCGACGAAGGGCCGTCCCTGCAAATCCTCCTGATCGCCGGGCTGTTCGCCGACCAGCATGATCCGCGCCGTCGCCGGTCCCTCGCCCGCGACCGCCTGCGTCGCGTCGCAATAGAGCGGACAGCGCGTGCAGCGATCGAGCGCACGCGCGATCGTGTCGAGCGTATCAAGGGCTTCGGTCGAGGCGTCGTCGTCGGTCACGCGTTTGCGCCATTTCTCCGTTCGCGCATTCGCAGCCGAAACGGCCACCGCGCGCATCCGTTCCACGCGCGCCTCGGCGCCTGCCAGCAACGGCGCGATATCCTGCGCCTCGGGCAGGTTGTGCCAGTATTTTTTCGGCATTTCGGCGCGCATCGCGGCGATCTTGACGCGCGCGGGGTTGAAGATCGCGCCATAATAGGTGCGCCACTGATCCTCGACCACATCGCTCTCCGGCACTTCGTCCCGCGTCCCGCCGGGACCGTAACGCAGCGCCTCGTCCTCCCAGATCGCACGCGCGTCGGGGGTTACGATCGCCCAGTCCATGCCGGTGAAGCGGCGCTGGAAAAAGGGGGCGGTCAGCCGCAGGATGCGGTGCGCGGGCTCGAACCACGCGGCGAAGCGCTCGCGCTCGCCATCCTCGCCCAGCCGCCGGAACCGCACGAAGGCGTGCATCTTGTGAACATCGCGGCGGATCGCCTTGTCGGCCTTCATCAGCCAGTCGACATCGGCGTCGGTGCGCCGTTCAAGCAGCCGACGGTCTTGCAACGCGCGCCAAAGCACACGGTAAAGACGTGCGGGCACCGCAGCATCGCGGTAACAGATCACCCGCTCGGCGATCGCAACCAGTTCGCGCGGCAGGCTGAGCGCGCCGGACGGCGGTGGTACCGCTGCGGCCTCGCCGAACAGCGATGCGCCCTCGCCGCCGCCGCGCCAGCTGATGTCCTCGGGCGCAATCCCGTCCGCCAGCAGGCTGCGCGCGGCGCGGCGCCATTCGCCGAAATCGCCGGGCGTTTCGAGGACGACCTCCCTCACAGCGCCAGCGTCAGTTGTTCCGCGGGCGGCGCGAAGCGGGCGCGCAGGTCGGCGCTGTCGGTGAGCTTGCCCGGCCGCCAGTCGGGCGTGACGATGAAGGGCAGCAGCTTTTTGACCGACGCCGTCAGCTTGGCGAGGTCGCCGAGCCGCACCTTGCCCAGCCGCCGCGCCGCCACGATGCGGTCGACCGCGCGCGTGCCAAGACCGGGCACGCGGAGCAGCAGTTCGCGCGGCGCCCGGTTGATGTCGACGGGAAAGCTCTCGCGCTGCTGAAGCGCCCACGCAAGCTTGGGATCGATCGCCAGGTCGAGCATGCCGCAGCGCCCGCCCGCCATGATTTCGGCGCGCTCGAAGCCATAGAAGCGCAGCAGCCAGTCCGCCTGATACAGGCGGTGCTCACGCAGCAGCGGCGGGCGCACGGGGGGCAGGTCGCTGCTCGCGTCGGGAATGGGGCTATAGGCCGAATAATAGACGCGGCGCAGCCGATAGCCCGAATAGAGGTTCGTCGCCGCGTGCAGAATGTCGTCGTCGCGCGCGCCGTCGGCGCCGACGATCATCTGCGTCGACTGCCCGGCAGGCGCAAAGCGCGGCGGCGGTGCCTTGCCGATCAGCCGCCCCTTCGCGGCGTCGAGGACGTCGGCCTCGCGCGTGCGCACCGATGCCATCGTCTTGCGGATGACGCCGGGCTTCTTTTCAGGCGCAAAGCTCGCCAGTCCTGCCTCGGTCGGCAGTTCGACATTGGTCGACAGCCGGTCGGCATAGATGCCGGCAAGCGCGATCAGCGCGGGATCGGCGCCCGCGATCGTCTTCAAATGGATATAGCCCTGAAAGCGATGCTCCTCGCGCAGCAGCCGCGCGACCTCGACCAGCTGCTCCATCGTATAATCTTCGGACCGGATGATCCCCGACGACAGGAACAGCCCCTCGATATAGTTGCGCTTGTAGAAATCGAGCGTCAGCCGCACGACCTCCCGCGGATCGAAACGCGCGCGCGCGACATTGCTCGACGCCCGGTTGATGCAGAAGCGGCAGTCATAAACGCAGAAATTGGTCAGCAGGATTTTGAGTAGCGAAATGCAGCGGCCGTCCGGCGCATAGCTGTGGCATATGCCCATGCCTTCGGTCGATCCGATGCCCTTGGTCGCGGTCGAATCGCGCCGCACCGTTCCCGAGGAGGCGCAGGAGGCATCATATTTCGCCGCATCGGCGAGGATCGCGAGCTTTTGCAGAATCGATTTTCCCGACATGCCACCCGTTTAACACGAGAACATTTAAGGAACAAATCACCTCGTCGCGTTTCAGGCTTCGCGCCATTTGGCGGGCAGCGCGATTTCGACCCGCAGGCCCTCGGGGTTCCAGTGCCGCGTAATCGTGCCCCCCAAATTGTTCCGGACGCTGCGTTCCATCAGCAGCGTGCCAAAGCTGGTGCGATCGGGCGGACCGATCGGCGCATCGCCGCCGCTTTCGGTCCAGTCGAGCCGGAACAGGCGCGGCTCGCTGCCTTCGGGGTCCTGGCTCCAGCTGACATCGACCTGCCCGCGCGCGCCGGTCAACGCGCCATGCTTGACCGCATTGGTTGCCAGCTCGTTGAACAGCAGCGCCATCGCCACCAACGCATTTTCGGGAAGCAGCAGGTCGGGGCCCGACCAGCGCACGCGCGGAAAGGCAGCTTCGACCTCGCGCATCAGCGCGTGTATCGATCCGGTCATGAAATTTGCGCCGAGCAGGACGTTCTGCGCACGGTTAAGCGCGTCGAGCCGGCTGCTGATCCGCTCGACATAATCGTCAACATCGCGCGCCGAATTTTTGGTGAGCGAAATGATTGCGCCGACCGTCGCGAACAGGTTGCGCATCCGGTGGTGCAGCTCGCGCATCAGCAGCGTCGCATTTTCCTGGCGGCTCTTCTGTTCGGTAATGTCGGCGCTGATCCCGGTCAGAATGGCATCGTCGCGGCGCACATCCCAGTCCCCGCGCGCCGCGATCCAACGCACACCGCGTTCGGGATGGTCGATGCGGTACTCCATCGAATAGGGCGCGCCGCTGTCGACAGAGGCATAGAGCACGCGGCGCACCGCGTCGCGATCCTCGGGATGGACGCGCGCGAAAAACCCCTCGCCGTTCCTCAATGCGGTTTCGAAATCGGCGCCCCATAGCTCGGCGGTGGCCCCGCGCCATTTGAGCTCGTCGGTGCGCGGGTCGAACTGCCAGGTCGCAATGCACGAAAAGTCGAGCGCGCGTTCCAGCATGTGCCGTGCCTCGTCGCGCTCCATCACGGTGCGCCGCAGGTCTGCCTCGGCCATGATGATCGCCGCCAGATCCTCGAGCCGTTCGCGCTCGCGGTCCGCAAAATCGACGCGCGGCCGCCGGTCGATGATGCACAAAGTCCCCAGTACCGCGCCATTATAGGCGCGCAGCGGCACACCGGCATAAAACCGGATCAGCGGCTCGCCGGTGACGAGCGGATTGCTGCGAAATCGGGTGTCCTCCAGCGTGTCGGCGATAATCATCGGCCGCTCGCTCTTCACCACCTTTTCGCAAAAGCTGATCTCGCGCGGCGTTTCGGGGACGTCGAGGCCATAGGAGGATTTGAACCATTGCCGGCAATCGTCGACCAGCGACACGAGCGCGATCGGGGTGTCGAACAAGTCGGCGGCAAGTTTGGTGACGCGGTCGAACGCCGGTTCGGGCGCGGTGTCCAATATCCGGTATTCGCGAAGCGTTTCGAGTCGGCGGCGTTCGCGCTCGCGCATGTCCCTCGAACCCCCTTCGTCGCCCCCGTCGGCCAAAGCCCGCCCTCCGTCTTTTCCCGCCGCGCTCTTCTCCGAAGCGCCCTCGCTCGATGCCGTCGCATCGATTGCCGTGGTGGGGCGCTGTGCCATGAATCTGGTCCCTGCAAAAGCTTGTGAATGAGCGCGCAAGAAAAAGACCATCTTTCTGCTACTTACGCGGCGATCCGGTAGCGTCCCGGCAGACTCTACGCATCAGGCGCGTGGTGGTTGCAGAAAATGGGGGTGCTTTTTTGCCTCAATGCGGGAACCTGCCTCCGCGGGGCGCGTATGATCGGTTCAAAGAGGGAGGTTCCTGCATGAGCTTGGGCGAAGAAATCCGTGGCCATCTGCCGTTCCTGCGCCGCTATGCGCGCGCGCTCACGGGCAGTCAGCAACATGGCGACAATTTTGTCCACACCACGCTGGAAGTCATCGTCGCGGCGCCCCAGGAATTTCGCACCTGTCGCGATACGCGTATCGACCTCTACCGCAGCTTTCACCGCATCTGGGAAAGCGCCTATATCGACGATGGCGAAGGCAGCGACGCCGAACTCGACCCGGTGCTACGCGCCGCGAACGACCGGCTGCGCCGGATCACCCCTCTCGGCCGTCAGATCCTCCTCCTTACCGCGCTCGAAGGCTTCTCGGCCGACGAGGCCGCGGCGATCACCGGCACCGACATCCCCACCGTGGAAACGCTGCTCGCCGAAGCGGTCGGCGACCTCGACCGCGAATCGCGCACCTCGGTCCTGATTATCGAGGACGAGCCGCTGATCGCGATGGAGCTTGAACAGATCGTCCGCGAACTCGGCCACGAGGTCGCCGGAATCGCGACAACGCACGACGATGCGGTCGCGGCGTTCGAACGCACCGAGGCCGGCCTAGTCCTCGCCGACATCCAGCTTGCCGACGGATCGTCGGGGATCGACGCGGTACAGGACATTTTGGCGATCGCCCCCGTCCCGGCGATCTTCATCACCGCCTTTCCCGAACGCCTGCTCACCGGCAACCGCGTCGAGCCGACCTTCCTGATCTCCAAGCCCTTCCGCCAGAACATGGTCCGCGCCGCGATCAGCCAGAGCCTGCTCTTCACCCCCCAACTCGCGGCATAAGGCTTCGTTGGCCTCTGGGTCGGAGGAACGGCTCGAGGGGCGGCGCTCCAGACCGAACCGCCCTCTAAGCCCTTCGCTTCCGATGTGCCGGCAATCCGGCAAACGACCATTCTCGGAAGTTTACCCGCAAGTTGAGGTTCGTCATAAGCTGCAGCTCGTTATGACAATCCACGAGCATATCCCCACCCTGAAAACAGAACATCTCGATCTGCGAGGTCCGAGAAGCGAGGATTTCCCGGTTTATCGTGATTTCTTTGCAGATGCCGCGGCATCGCACTTCTACGGAGGGCCGATGGAAGCGGACCGCGCCTGGCGTGTGCTTGCAACGGACTTGGGCCATTGGTCACTGCGTGGATATGGCCGCTGGTCGGTTGTAGAGCGCGCGAGTGGATTAATGATCGGCGGGTGCGGACTTTGGTGGCCTGAAGGCTATCCGAGATCGGAGCTGACGTGGTGGATTGTTCCATCGGCCCGCCGAAACGGCTATGCGCTGGAGGCTTCGCGTGCAGCCATTGCATTTGGATATGATATGCTGGGTTGGGACTTGGTCGAGACCCACATGAATGATGATAACGTCGCGGCGCGAGCGCTTGTCCAAAAACTTGGTGGCACAAAAATCTTGCGCGAAAAGTTTCCCGACGGACTGGAACGAGACATTTTCGGTCTACCGCGTCCACATTGAGGGCAATTCGCGAGTAAAGTGCGTCGTCCACTCCCAAACCGCCACGCAGGCGCCGTCAATCCGGCGAGGGTCCCCCGCCTGTCAGTTGGTCGACGCTGCCCATGATCGTCGCGAAGGCTTCGCTCGGGGGCAGCGGGTCTTCGCTGCGCAGCGGCATCTCGCCGCCGTCGAGGATCGCCTGCAAGGCGGCCCGGGCGCGCGAGACGCGGCTTTTCATCGTGCCGACCGCGACGCCGCAGATGTCGGCGCCTTCCTCATAGGATAATTGCCCTGCGCCGATAAGGATCAGCGCCTCGCGCTGGTCGACGGGCAGCATCATCAGCGCGCGCTGCACGTCCGACAGGTGCAGGCTGTCGTCCTGATCGTCGGGCGCGACGAGCAGGCGCTCGGCGGCGAGTTCGTCATATTCGGCGGTGAATTTCTTGCGCCGCATCTGCGACAGGAAACAGTTGCGCAGGATGACGAAGGCCCAGCTCTTCATGCTCGACGGCCCCGGAATATAGCTTGCGCGCGCCTTCCATGCCTTCAGCATCGTCTCCTGCACCAGATCGTCGGCCAGGTCGGCGTTGCCGGTCAGGCTGCGGCCGAAGGCGCGCAGATGCGGCAGCATCGCCGCCAGCTCCTGCTTGAAGCTGGCGTCGTCGAGCGGTCGGGGCGTGTCGTCGCTGATAATCGGGCCTTTATCTGGGCAATCTCTCGATGCGTATGACACCGGGCTTAGCGCGTTGAAACGTCGATGGAAAGCGGCGATCCCCGCCGCAATGGCTCAGGCGGGAACCGCGGCCGCCGGCCGGCGACGTCCAAGCGCGATGAAATTGGCCATCATCTGTTCGTCGACGGGGTCGAGCCGGCCGTTGGCGGCCAGCCGCCTCAGACTGTCCTCATGCCCGTCGAAATTGGGTTCGTAGAGCATCGACCAGTCGCCGAATTCGCGGTGGTCGATGTCGCGCCGCCGCACCTCGACCATGCCGCTGTGACGGCGGTCGTCGCGGATCGCGGCGAGGCACGCCTCGACCTTGTCGCCCGGACCTTCCAGCAATTGCATGAAATTATGCCCGTTGAAGATCAGGGCGCCGGTCAGCGCGTCGCGAGCATTGTTGCGGCGTGCCGTACCCAGAATATCGGCAATGTCGTCGGGCGTTATCAGCGGGTCCGCAACGCTGACATAAATAATCGATCGCAAGTCACGTGACTCCCGGCTTCCCCATTCAAGGAGCGTTGTGACCCCATCCGCAAACCCCTGCGGGCCTGCCCTGCCTGCTTAGGGCGCGTGTGGCACCTTGGCAACGCATTCGTCGCAAAATCGAAATTGCCGGGAACCAGCGGCGATCTTCCTCGTTGCTTCGGCATGGCTACGCATGGTGACAACAGGATCAACGGCAAGCCGCCCCACCCGGCGGAGGAAGCCGAAGTCGTGCGCCGCACGAATGGCAGCTTTCCGGGGACGGACAGCGACCAGTGGCATCGCACGCTGACCGGTCGGCAGTCGCCCGAGCCGGTGAGTGCGAAGCTGCGCATGATCTATGGCAGCGTCGTCGCCGAAAAGCTTCCCGACCAGATGCTCGATCTTTTGGCCCAACTCGATCAGAAAAGCCCTAAACTCTGATGACCCGCCCTGCTGCTGCGCCGCGTTCGCAGGAAAATCACAGCCTGTCGGACGGCGAATTCAAGGCGCTTCTCGCTGGCGTCATCCCGCATCTGCGCGCTTATGGGCGCAGCCTGTCGGGCAATCCCGATTTGGCCGACGATCTGACGCAAGACACGATGGTCAAGGCGTGGGCGTCGCGTGCGCGCTTCGAACGGGGCACTTCGATCAAGGCGTGGACCTTCGTCATCCTGCGCAACACCTTCCTTTCGCAGATGCGCCGCAACAAATTTCACGGCGAATATGACGAAACAACCGTCGAACGCACGCTGTCGACCCCGGCGTCGCAGGAAGATTCGGGCGAGATGGCGGATCTCCAGCGCGCGCTGATGGAATTGCCGCAGGACCAGCGCGAGGCGCTGATCCTCGTCGGTGCCGGCGGTCTGTCCTATGAGGAAGCGGCGCAGATTTGCGACTGCGCGCTCGGCACGATGAAAAGCCGCGTCTCGCGCGCGCGCACCGCGCTCGAAGAAATCATGGATCGCGGTCAATTCTCGCAGCGCCGATCCGACGCGGTACCGGCGAGCGAGGCGATGGATGCAATCATGGACAGCGTCGAGGAAATCACCGCGCGCCGCGAAGCCGCGAACCGCTAGCGCGCCACGCATCCTCTCGACTTTTCCGGGCGGGCGCGCCAGACTGGCCGCCCACCTCCCCAGCAAAGCGAGCCTTTTCATGCAGAAAATCCCCGCCCTTGCGCTATCGGCCGCACTGGCCGTCGCCGCCTGTTCGACCGGAACGCCCAGCAACGCGGCCACCGACAGCGCCGCGCTCGACACCTCGGGCGCGCAGCCCGCGACCGCGCTCGCCGATGCGCCCTTCACGGTGCAGGAGGCAGCGGCCTTCAACGAGCCCTGGGCGATGACCTTCCTGCCCGGAACGCGCATCGCGCTCGTCACCGAAAAGTCGGGCAAACTCAAACTCTGGGAAGAAGGCGGCGCCGCGCGCGATGTCGCGGGGACACCCCCGGTTCTCTACGCCGGTCAGGGCGGGCTCGGCGATGTAATCGTCGCCCCCGATTTCGCGCAGAGCGGTACCATTTACTTGAGCTGGGCCGAAGCCGGCCCCGGCGACACCGCCGGCGCGGTGGTCGGCCGGGCGAAGCTGGTCCAGGGCGCCGCGCCGCGCCTCGACGGGCTGGAAGTGATCTGGAAACAGGACCCCAAAGTGCCCGGCCGCGGCCATTATTCGCACCGCCTCGCCTTCTCGCCCGATGGCCGATATTTGTTCATCGGTTCGGGCGAGCGGCAGAAGTTCGATCCGGCGCAGGACATGCAGGCCAATCTCGGCAAGATCCTGCGCCTGAACCCAGACGGCAGCGTCCCCGCCGACAACCCCTTTGCTTCCGCAGGCGGCGTGACCGCGCAAATCTGGTCGCTTGGTCATCGCAATATCCTGGGCCTCGCGTTCGATGGGACAGGCCGGCTCTGGAACCAGGAAATGGGGCCGAAGGGCGGCGACGAGGTCAATCTGGTCGCGGCAAAGGCCAATTACGGCTATCCGATCGTGTCGAACGGCGATCATTATGACGGCCGCGACATTCCCGATCATCCGACCCGCCCCGAATTTGCCGCGCCGAAGCTGTGGTGGAACCCCTCGGTGTCGCCCGCGGGGCTCGTCTGGTACGGCGGCGACGCCTATCCCGGCTGGAAGAACAGCCTGCTGATGGGCGCACTGTCGGGCGAGGGGCTGATCCGTATGGCGATCGACGGCGACACGCTGCACAAGTCCGATCGCTGGGACTTCGGCGCCCGTATCCGCGAGGTCGAGGTGCGCGACGACGGCAGCGTCTGGCTGCTGACCGACGGCAAGGACGGCAAGCTGCTGAAGCTGGTCCCGAAGGCCTGACTGCCGCGCCGACGATGATCCGCAGCTATCTCTCGAGGCGCGCCCTTTGGCCGGCGCGCGTGCCCGACCCCGACGCCCCGCCGCGGCTGGCGCTGCTCTGGCGTGAGGCGGGATCGCTGCTGCGCGCGCTCGGCGGACGCGTCCGGCCGATGCCGCCCGAACCCAATCCCGACAGTGCCCACCCGCCGGTGATGGTGCTGCCGGGCTTTCTGTCGGGCGACTGGTCGACGAAGGCGCTGCGCGCCGACCTGCGCCGCGCGGGCTTTCGCTGCTATGCCTGGGGCCTCGGCTTCAACCGCGGCGCGACCGCCGACATCATCGACCGTATCGATGCGCGCGTCGAATGGATCATCGCGCGCACCGGGCGGCCGCCCGCACTCGTCGGCTGGAGCCTCGGCGGCATCTATGCGCGCGAATATGCCAAGCATCACCCACACAAGGTCGCGCGCGTCGTCACGCTCGGTTCGCCCTTTTCAGGCAGCCGCCGCGCCAATCGCGCCTGGCGGCTCTATCATCTGATCGCGCGCCACCCGGTCGACAATCCCCCCATCGACTTCCACCCGGCGCCGCGCCCGGAAATGCCGACCTTTGCCTTATGGTCCAAGCATGACGGCGTCGTCGCGGTGAACAGCGCGCGCGGCCTGCCGCACGAAAGCGACCGGCAGATCGAGGTCGAATGCGCACATATGGGCTTTGCCTATGCCCCGACCTCGGTCGCCGCAATTGCCAAGGCGTTAACCGAAGAGATAGGCTGATGTGTGATAGGCCGGCGACAGAGCTAGCCAAAGGAATGCACCGATGCTGACGATCTTTGCAACACTCGCGCTCGCGATGCAGGGCGCCGCCGCGCCCGCCGCCTGTCCGCCCGCGGTCGTCACGGGCAACGCGCAGAGCGCCCGCGTCGCCGTTTATCGCTCGCCCAGCCTGGCCGCGCGCAAGACCGACCGGCTGCGCGCGGGAACGCGCGTCATGGTGTGCGGCGAACAGGGCGGCTGGGCGTGGGTCGCCTATGCCAGCCGCCGCAACAGTTGCGTTCCCGCGCGCGGGGCGACCTGCGCTACCGGCTGGGTCGACCGCCGCCGCCTTGCCGCGCTCGGATCCTGATCGAACCGGCCCTCAGCACCCTCAGCACCCTCAGCAAACATCGATCCGCTCGCCCGGCGCCGCGCGCCACACGAACAGCGCGCGCCCGGGGCGCCGTCCCGCGGTCCCCGTCGGTACGAAGCCGACCGCGCGCAGCAAAGCTTCGGACCGCGCATTGCCCGGCCGGCATTCGGCGACGACCGTCGCGCCGCGCCGTGCCGCCGCAATCTCGCGCACCGTCGCACCGACCGCTTCGCGCGCCAGCCCTTGCCCGCGCGCGCGCGCCGCAAACCAGTATCCGACCTCATATTCGCCCGCGCCGCGGCGGTGGACGCCGATGACCCCGGCGAGCCCCGCCGCGTCGCGCACGGCGTGGAAGACATCGTCGCCGCGCGACCGCGCGATCAGCGCGGCGGCTTCGTCCTTGGTGAAGGGTTCGGGCAGGAAATGGACCTGCGACGTCACCGACGCATCGGTGATCGCCCAGAGGTCGGCGGCATCATCGGCGACCAGCCGGTCGATGCGGCATCGCGGGGTGGTGAGGCGGATCAAAGTCTCTGTCATCGCAAGCGTCTCTTCTAAAAGGCGCGCCGTGACAGAGGGGGTGCGGTTTCATGATGATGACCATTCGCCTTCCGACACGGCGGCCATGGTCATGATGAATGATGCCATGCCGCTCCTTAGGTAAAGGAGCGCCAATACGCCTTGAATCGAAGGGATCGGTCGTTGGTCATCGCAGCGGTGCCTATCAGGCGCCGGCGCCGCGATCAAGCGCGCGATCAGCCCGCGCGCTGCGCCGCGAGCAGATAGTTCAGCGCTTCGCTGCCGCCGAGCTTGAACCCGCGCGCTGCCGATGGCGCGAGGCCGGTGCGATCGACGACTTCAAGCCCCGCCGCCGCGAGGAGCGCGGTCAATTCTTCGGGCTTCAGAAACTGGTCCCAGTCGTGCGTGCCGCGCGGCACGGCGCCGATCCGCTCGGCCGCCTCGACGAGCAGCAGCTTCGACAGGGCGGTGCGATTGGGGGTCGACAGGATCATCAGTCCGCCGGGCGCCAGGCGCGCGGCAAGTTCGGCGATGAAGGCCGCCGGATCGGCCACATGCTCGACCACCTCCATCGAGGTGACGAGGTCGAAGGTCGCGGGCGGCAGTGCCGCCAGTTCGCCCGCATGATAGTCGATTCCCAGCCCCTGCCCGGCCGCATGCGCGCGCGCCGCGGCGATATTTTCGGGTGCGGCATCAACCCCCGTCACCGCCGCCCCCATCCGCGCAAGCGGTTCTGCAAGCAGGCCCGCACCGCATCCGACGTCGAGCGCGCGCTTGCCGGCGAGCGGCTTCAGATCGCGGCTGTCGGTCAGCCAATGCGCGTCGATCCGGTCGCGAATATAGGACAGGCGCACCGGGTTGAGCTTGTGCAGCATGGCGGACGAGCCGTGCGGATCCCACCAGTCGGCGGCGAGCGCGCCGAAATGGGCGGCTTCGTGCGGATTGATTGTCGTAGCGCTCATAGAGCGCGATTTGGCACCCCGTCCGGCGCGGCACAAGACTTATCGGGATAGAATAATCGTTCGGCGGATACCGGCGCTCCTGTTGCGAACGGACAAGAAAAAATATCCTGATGGTATAATCTGTCGGCCTTGCCATCGCGCTCCCCCTTCCCTAACAGCGCGGTCGCCGCGGAAATCCTTGGAAGTTGCGGCCGAAACCAGTTTGCGAAAAGGCGGGACGAGATGGCACGGATCGTGATGAAATTCGGAGGCACGTCGATGGCGGGCACCGAGCGGATTCGCACCGTCGCGAAACTGGTCGCGCGCGAAGTGGCACAGGGCAACGAGGTGGCCGTCGTCGTCTCGGCGATGGCTGGCGAGACCGACCGGCTCGTCAATTTCTGCCGCGAGGCGAACCCGCGTTACGACCCGGCGGAATATGATGTCGTGGTAGCGGCGGGCGAACAGATCACGTCGGGTCTGCTCGCGCTCACGCTGCAGGCGATGGGCGTTCCCGCGCGCAGCTGGCTCGGCTGGCAGCTCCCCATCCGCACCGAAGAGGCGCATGCCCGCGCCCGCATCCTCGATATCGAAACGGGCGCGCTGCTCGCCGCGATGGGCCGCGGCGAAGTCGCGGTGATCCCGGGCTTTCAGGGGATGATGGACGATGGTCGCATCTCGACCCTGGGGCGCGGCGGATCGGACACCAGCGCTGTCGCGGTCGCCGCGGCGGTCGAGGCCGATCGCTGTGACATCTACACCGATGTCGACGGCGTCTATACCACCGACCCGCGCATCGTCGCGCGCGCCCGGAAGCTCGATTATGTCACCTATGAAGAAATGCTCGAACTCGCGAGCGTCGGCGCCAAGGTGCTCCAGACGCGCTCGGTCGGCCTCGCGATGAAGATGGGCGTGCGCGTGCAGGTGCTTTCCAGCTTCGTCGAGGGCGACGAGGCACCCAAAAGAGGCACGATGATCGTCAGCGACGAGGAAATAGAGGAACATCAGATGGAACGGCAGCTGATCACCGGCATCGCCCACGACAAGAATGAAGCGAAGATCATCGTGACGCGCGTCCCCGACCGTCCGGGCGGCGTCGCCAACATCTTCGGCCCGCTCGCCGCCGCGGGGATCAACGTCGACATGATCATCCAGAACGTCGGCCGCGACAAGGGCGAGACCGACGTGACCTTCACCGTTCCCGCCGCCGACCTCTTGCGGTCGATCGACCTGCTCGAAGCCGCGAAGGACAAGATCGGCTTCAACCGCATCCTGTCGGACGACAAGGTCGCAAAGATCAGCGTCGTCGGCGTCGGCATGAAGAGCCACGCGGGCGTCGCCAGCACGATGTTCCGCGCGCTCGCCGATCGCGGCATCAACATCCAGGCGATCTCGACCAGCGAGATCAAGGTCAGCGTGCTGATCGACGAGGATGAAACCGAACTCGCGGTGCGCGTGCTCCACACCGCCTACGGCCTCGACGCCGACTGATTGCGGCCCGCAGGGGAGGCTTCGGCGGCCGGGCCGGTCAGTCCTTGTCGCCGATCTCGACCAAGCCGTGGCCGACGCTGACGCGTTCGTCGAAGACGAAACAGCTGCCCTGCCAGCGGCTGTCGGCCTCCGGTATCTGCTCCAGATAGGCGAGGATGCCGCCTTTCAGGTGAACGACATCGGCGACGCCTTCGCTTTTCAGGAAGGCGGTCGATTTTTCGCAGCGAATGCCGCCGGTGCAGAACATCGCGACGCGCTTCCCGGCGAAATCGGCGGCATGGTCGCGCCACCAGCCGGGAAAATCGCCGAAGCTTTTCGTCTGCGGGTTCACCGCGCCCGCGAAGCTGCCATAGCCGACCTCGAAATCGTTGCGCGTGTCGATGACGATCGTGTCGGGATCGTCGATCACCGCATTCCAGTCGGCCGGCGCGACATAGGCACCCACCTCGCGCGCCGGGTCGACCCCCGGCACCTTCATCGTCACGATTTCCTTTTTCAGCCGCACCTTCAGCCGCTGAAAGGGCATGGCTGCGGCGGATGAATATTTGACGTCGAGCTCGGCGCAGCCGGGCAGCGCGCGGATATGCGCGATGACTGCAGCGATACCTTCGGCGCTCCCCGCGATCGTCCCGTTCACCCCTTCCCGCGCGAGCAGCAGCGTGCCCTTCACCCCCTGGGCCGCGCAGAGATCAAGCAAGGGCGCGCGCAGCGCGGCGGGGTCGTCGAACGGCGCGAAACGATAGAGAGCGGCAACAGTGAAGGTCATCGGCGCGCCCCATAAACAAAAGCCGCCGTCATTGCGAGGAGACCTTAACCGAACGGATCGTGCCGCGCGGTCGCGTAATGCGCCATCGCCATCGTCGTCCACTGCGCATTGACGCGGATGCAGGTCGGAAAGACGCTGGCGTCGGTGACGATGACATTGGTCGTGCCGTGGACGCGGCAATCGGGATCGACCACGCCTGCGTCGGGATCGACGTTGATCGCATTGCCACCGTGCGGGTGGCTGCTCGACAGCGTCACATCGTCCGATTCGCGGATCGCCGTTTCGAAGAAGCCGTCGATGTCCATGTCGGGGGTCAGCCGCTGCCCCTTGGTCAGCGCCGGATAGCATTCGATCGCTCCGGCGGCGAAATGCACCTTGGTCAGCGTCGCCATCGCGCGGCGCAGCAGCGGCAGGTCGGTATCGCGGTCGAGCTCGAATTTCAGCTTGCCGTCCTTGACCCGTCCGCGCCGGTCGGCGGGGAACAGGATGCCCGCCGAATGGGCGCGGCCATAGTTGCGCATCCGCTCGCTATGGTCGGTGAACCAGCCCGGCATCAGCGACGCCATCGCCATCGGCGGCTGGAAATGGCTTTCGAGCAGGAAATCGCCGCAATCGACGTAGCTCGACATCTGGTCCTCGTCCCAGGCATTGCAGCCGACGCCCTCGGGCATCAGCGCCACGACCGGCGAGGCGATGTTGAGCGACACATTATGCCCGGTGCCGTCGATGTCGCTGCGGTCGAGCAGCTTCGACGAGGCGATGGTGCCCGCCGCGACGACGACGCCGACCCGCGCGCGCACCGTGCGGCGGCTGCCGTCGGGCAGGATCAGCTTCACCCCCTCGGCCTCGCGCCGTCCGTCGATGCTCGTCTGCCAGACGATCCGGTCGACCTTCGTTTCCGGCACGATGCGCGCGCCATGGTCGCGGCACGCATCGGGCAGATAGGTCTGCGCCATGCCGAGCCGCCGGCCATAGGCGCAGCCCGAATTGCAATAGCCGCAATAGGCGCAGGCTTCCGGCGTGTGCGGCGGCCCGAAATTCTTCGCGAACCAGTCGGCGACCGCGCGCTGTTCCTTGGGGTCCGACGATCCGGCGGCATAGGCGTGCCAGCCGTTTATCAGATGGGGGCCATTATGCCGCCCGGCGCGCGCCTCGATTGTCCCGATATGCAGCCGGTCGCGGATCGCGTCATAGCTCGCGTGAAAGGCGTCGGCATCAATCGGCGCGCCGATGCTCGCCCATCGGGCCAGCACATCAACCGCATCGGGGTGTGTCCGCCCCGCCTCGTTGACGCGCAGGCAGATGCCGTTGTTGATCGTCGACGATCCGCCGACGCAGCGCCCCTGAAAGACGATGAAGTCGCGGTTGGTCGAGGTTTGCAGCGCGCCATGCTTGTAAAGCTGCGCCACCATGTCGAGTTCGTGGTGCGTGATGCGCGGCGAGGGATAGAAGGGCCCCGCCTCGACGATCAGCACCTTGTAGCCGCGCGCGGCGACATTGTGCGCAGCGACCCCGCCGCCTGCGCCCGATCCGACGACGACGACGTCATATTCGTCGCCCAGCGTATCCGCATCCAATATATGCGCGGGATCGATCTCGCGCCCCTCGACGCGAGTGATCGCCATGTCGGCGGGGCCGCGCACGCGGAATTTGGGCAGCGTGAAGCCGATCTGCTGGTGCACCGGATTGGCGGCGTTCGCCTGCTGGTCGCCTGCCTCGACCCCCGGCTGCCAATGCCCGTAATAGCAGGCGTAAACGATACCGCGCAGCCGGGCCATGTCCTGAAACAGGTCGATCTGACTGTTCTGCAGCCGGTTGCGGATGCGGTGGGCGCGCGTCTCGACATCGACCGCCGCGAACAGCGGGCCGAGCACCAGTTCGGTCGCGGTCAGCGACAGGCGAATTTCGTCGAGCTTGGTGCCGCCGACCTTCGCGAACAATTCGGTAATGTTCGCCACCACCTGATCGGCGGAGATGACCATCGGCGCGCCGTGGAACAGCGCCTCGGTCAGCGCCTTCAGAAATTTGAGTTGCCCGAAATTGAAAGGTGCCGACATCGCCCGTCCCCCGCTTCAGCCGCCCCGGATCATCCGCCAAAACCCGGCGATGGCAAGCGCCGAATTGCCGCCGCATTAACCCTGCCACACCCCCGTCAGCGCACCGCCACGGTCAGATGGGCGAGCTGGCGGATATCGGCCAGCCGCGCGCGCAGGTCCGCCGCGCTCATCGCCCCTTCGACCTCGACGATCGCCGCGCAGGCATCGGGGCCGACGCGCCAGACGTGCAGGTCGGTCAGCCGCACGCCCGCGGCTGTGTCGATCCGGCTGCGCAGCGTGGCCGCAATCGTCGCATCGGTCGTATCGAGCAGCACCTCGGCGGTATCGCGCATCAGCGACCAGGACCAGCGCGCGATCACCAGCGCGCCGACGATCCCCATCATCGGGTCCATCCACCCCAGCCCCAGATAGCGCCCGGCCAGCAGCGCCGCAATCGCCAGTACCGAGGTCAGCGCATCGGCGAGCACATGGAAATAGGCCGACTTCAGATTATTGTCGGCGCCATGGTGCGCATGATGGCCGTGCGCATGGTCGTCATGGCCATGATGATGATCGTGATGATGGTGATGCCCGCCCATCAGAAGCAGCGCGCTGACGATATTGACGATCAGCCCGATCACCGCGACGAGCGCGGCGGCCGAAAAATCGACCGCCACTGGATCGATCAGCCGCATCGTCGATTCGACCGCGATGCCCAGCGCGAAGATGCCGAGGATCAGCGCCGAGGCAAAGCCCGTCAGATCGCCGACCTTGCCCGTCCCGAAGCTGAAGCGCGGGTCGTGCCGGTGCGTCCGCGCATAGCGATAGGCGATCGCCGCCAACCCCAGCGCGCCCGCGTGCGTCGCCATGTGAAAGCCATCGGCGAGCAGCGCCATCGATCCGGTCAGATAACCGGCGACGATCTCGCCGACCATCATCACCGCGGTCAGCAACACCACCCACAGCGTGCGCCGGGCATTGGCGTCATGCGACGCGCCCAGGAAATCGTGCCGGTGTTCGCCCTCACCCACGGTCGCGGCGGCTCCTATTCGCTGCAACCATATTTCTGGAACAACGCATTGCGGATCGAACTGACCGCCGAATATTTGAGGCTGGTCGTCCGGCCGTTCCAGTACGCGAGAACAGTGTTGCGCAGTTCGAGGGCGGTCACGCCTTCAGGCGGGCACAGATTGCTGTCGGCCATCTTCGTGTCGCCGTACAATTTGATCGCGTCGTGAACTGCCATGATGAAATAGTCGCACGCGGACACATCGGCGTCATCCTTCGACACGCACAGATCGTGGACCTCCTGCCCGGTCTTGAACACGCCGCTCGACGGCGTGCTGTCGGGCGCGGCGGTAGCCGGCCCTGCTAGTGCCAGTGCTGCGGACGCCAGCAAGGCAGAAAAAACGGAATGACGCATGGCAATTTTCCCCCGAAAAAATCGCGACCCGCGGGCTACTTAACCCGCGGATCGGGGGTTGCCAATCTCAGGCGGCGCCTTTTTTCGTTGCGCAGCAGCAACCGCGCCGGCGCTGCCCGTGAATCAGAGACAGGGGCCGTATTTCCTCTGGTTGTCGAAGCCATAGTACCAATAACGCTTGCCCGCGGTACCATTGCTCTTGGTACAGGAATCAGTGCCCGAACGGCTGGTGTCGCGTGCGTTGCTTCGCCGTCCGCTGCTCGGCTGATACATGCCGGCATCGCTCGGCGGTGCCTGCCGGTTCGCAACGGGCGGCGTCGGCCTGGCGGCCGCAGCCGAGCGGCGCTGGCTGTTGCCCAACCGCACGGCATAGACATCGGCATTGATGCAGGCGCGCGAATCGCCCCGGCCGCAGGCCTTGCGCGCCAATTCCATCGCGAACGCATTGTTCCCCGCCTCGCCCTCGAAATCGGCGGCAAGCGAACAATCCGCCGGCTTTCCGACTTGGCACAGCTTGCGATAGACGGTCGCGCGTTCCGCCGCGCCATAGGAATTGGGCTTCTTCGACATCGTGTAGGCAAGGCCGCAACTCATGCTGTCGCCGCCCATACAGCCGCGTTTCGCATAACGAGCGACCGTCGCGGTATCATTTTTCGGATAGCCCGGCTTGCTCAGCCACACCTTGCCTGCATAGCGCCCGCATTGCGCGGCATCGCCCAGATCGCACATTCGCAGATGATAGGACGCCGCCTTCACCGGATCGGCGGCAACCACGCGCCCGAAATAGTACCGCCAATACAGTTCTTCGCAGCTCGGCACCGCGCCGCCCGAACATTCGCCTTCGAGCGCTTGAACACTGCGCTTGGCGACCGGCACGCTCTCGGCCGACGTCGCTGCGGACGCCAGACCCGCCGCTGCGCACAGCGACAGAATGGATCGAAACATGATTCCCCCTTCTCGACCCACGCCAAGCATAGGGGACTCGCCAGGCAATTCAACCGCTGCGGCTTTTCGGTGCGGCGCTGCCGTTACGCAGCCTTTTTCGCCAGCCGGTATTTGTGCAGCAGCGGCTCGGTATAGCCCGACGGCTGCGTCACGCCTTCGAAGATCAGCGCCCGCGCGGCCTGATAGGCGATGCCCTCTGGCGTCAGCTTTTCGTACAGCGGATCACCCGCATTCTGCGCATCGACCTTCGCCGCCATCCGCGCGAGCGCCGCATCGACCTGTTCGGCGGTGCAGACACCGTGGAGCAGCCAGTTGGCGAGCGCCTGGCTCGAAATGCGCAAGGTCGCGCGGTCTTCCATCAGGCCGACGTCGTCGATGTCGGGCACCTTCGAACAGCCGACGCCCTGGTCGATCCAGCGCACGACATAGCCCAGAATGCCTTGGCAATTATTGTCGAGTTCGCGCGCGACCTCGGCCTCGCTCCAGTTGCGCCCGGTCGCGACCGGGATCGCCAGCAGCCGGTCGAGCGACGGCACGGCCTCGCCCGCAATGTCCTTCTGCCGCGCGAACACGTCGACCATATGATAATGCAGCGCATGCAGCGTCGCGGCGGTCGGCGACGGCACCCAGGCGGTGTTCGCGCCCGATTTCGGATGGCCGATCTTCGCGTCGAGCATGCCGCGCATCAGGTCGGGCATCGCCCACATGCCCTTGCCGATCTGCGCCTTGCCCGAAAGCCCACAGGCCAGCCCGATGCGGACGTTGCGGTCCTCATAAGCGGCGATCCAGTCCGAGGCCTTCATCTCGCCCTTCGGGATCATCGGCCCCGCGCGCATGCTGGTATGGATCTCGTCGCCGGTGCGGTCGAGGAAGCCGGTGTTGATGAAGACGATCCGGTCCTTCACCGCCGCGATGCAGGCGGCAAGGTTCGCGCTGGTGCGGCGCTCCTCGTCCATCACGCCGACCTTGATCGTGTGACGCGCGAGGCCGAGCATATCCTCGACCGCGTCGAACAGCCGGTCGGTGAAGCCGCATTCCTCTGGCCCATGCTGCTTGGGCTTGACGATATAGATGCTGCCCGCCCGGCTGTTGGTCCGGCTGCCGAGCCCCTTCAGATCGTGCAGCGAGCACAGGCTCGTGATGACCGCGTCGCACAGCCCCTCGGGCGCTTCCGATCCATCGGGGAGACGGATCATCGGCGTCGTCATCAGATGGCCGACATTGCGCACGAACATCACGCTGCGCCCGTGCAGCGTGAAGGGCGTGCCGTCGGGCGCGGTCCATTCGCGGTCGTCCGCCATGCGGCGCGTCATCGTCTTGCCGCCCTTGTCGAAGCTTTCGGTGAGGTCGCCGCGCATCAGGCCGAGCCAGTTGGTGTAGCCCAGCGTCTTGTCCTCGCCATCGACCGCCGCGACGCTGTCTTCAAGATCGATGATCGTCGTCAGCGCGGCCTCGAGCACGACGTCGGCGATGCCGGCGGGGTCGCCGCCGCCGATCGGACTCTTCGAATCGATCACGAGTTCGATGTGCAGCCCGTTGTGGCGGAGCAGCAGCCCGCCCGGCCGGCGCCCGACAAGCTGCGACGGATCGCCCAGCACCGGATCGCCGCCCTGCCAGTCGGCCCAGCTTCCCGACGCCAAGGGCGCGGCTTCGTCGAGAAACGCCTTTGCCCGCGCGATCACCGCCGCGCCGCGTTCAGGGTCGTAGCCGCCGGGCTTGGCCGGCGGCGCATCGAGCGCGTCGGTGCCGTACAGCGCATCGTAAAGGCTTCCCCAGCGCGCGTTGGCGGCGTTCAATGCGAAGCGCGCATTGAGCGCCGGCACGACGAGCTGCGGCCCCGCCATCGTCGCGATTTCGGGATCGACATTGACAGTGCCGACCGCGAACGGCGCGGGTTCGGGGACGAGATAGCCGATTTCGCGCAGAAAATCCTGATAGGCTGCGGCGTCATGCGCCTGCCCCTCGCGAGCCCGATGCCAAGCGTCGATCTGTGCCTGCAAATCCTCACGCTTCGCGAGCAGCGCGGCATTTTCGGGCGCGAAGGTGCCGAGCAACGTTGCTAAATCCGACCAGAATTTGGCGGTATCGACGCCGGTTCCCGGAATCGCCTTTTCCTCGAGGAAGGAGACGAGACGCGAATCGACGGACAGGCCGCTGCGGTCGAGGAAATCAATCATTCAAGCACCCTTTGGTCAGCGCGATTGCGCGGATGGACCCGGGGAGGAAAGGGCCGCCGCCCTATGGCGCGATTGGGGCGCGATGGCAACCGCCCTTCGCGCCCCAATCGCGCCATAGGGCCGCGTCAGGCAGCGCCTATGGCGGGCAGCGGCGGCAATTCGCCGAGCGCCACACGCACAAGGTTCCGTCCCCCGGCCTTGGCGCTGTAAAGCGCGGCGTCGGCGCGGTGGAGCAGGTCATGCAGCGTGTCGCCGCGCCCCGCCTGCGCGACGCCGAACGACGCGGTGAAACAGCGATCGACGCCGAGCACCGGAAGCCGCTGCGCCGCAAAGCGGCCGCGCACCGTTTCGGCATAGAGCCGACCGTCGGACAGCAGCGCATCGGGCAGCAGCACCGCAAATTCCTCGCCGCCGACGCGTCCGACGATAGCCCCCTCGGGCGCCGCGTCCTGCAACAGAGCGGCAAAATGGGCGATCACGCCGTCGCCCGCCGCATGGCCGTAATTGTCGTTGATCTGCTTGAAATGATCGAGGTCCGCGGCGACGAGAACGCCGCGTGTACCGCCCGCCAGCGCCGATTCCCCATGCAGTTCGAAGCCGCGCCGGTTGAGCGCGCTCGACAGTGGGTCGGTTTCGGACCGCGCGGTCATCTCGGCGGTCGCATCGCGGATCATCACGAGCAGCAGCACCATTGCCACCGCGACCAGCGTCACCGCGCCCATCGACTGCGAAATCGCGGCATAGGTTGTCGCCATATAGGCCTGCGGCGCCGCGGCGGTTCCAACCAGCATGCCGATTGCGGGTTTCACCAGGTACAGCAGCGCCGCGACGAACTGCATCCCCATCAGCAGCAGGTCGAGCGCCTGGCGCCGTCCCGACCGCAGGATGACGACCCCCGCCAGCCCCTGCATCAGGCAATAGGAAAATTGATAGATCATGCCGCGCGCGGGTGACCCGTAAGGCAGCGAAAAGGCAAAGGGCGCCAACAGCAGCGCACTCGCCCAGATCGCGATCATCGCGCCGCGCGGCGTCGGCACGCGATAGTGGCGCGAGATGCCGATGAGGCAGAAACTGAGCGCGAGCAGGAATACGACAAAGATGCTGACCGCCACCGGCGTGGGATCGGTCTGGAAGGGCAGCAGGAATTCCAGCGCGACATCGACGATGCCCAGCGCATAGCCCGCCGCCATGAAGGCGGCGCCGCGCGCCATTCGGTTGGTCGCCGCGATCACGCCGAATGCCACCGCGAAAATCCCGGCGATGCACATGTTGATGACGAGGACGAAGGCGGCTGTCATGGACCCACTCGTTGGCGCGATGCCAAGGCCCTATGCCCCGGCAGACGAAGTTTCGGTTAACGCGTTGCGATTCGGACGCTTTCGCGCGCGACATCGCCTGCCTCGTCCAGCGATGTCAGTGATTTACCGTATCGCGTGAAAGATTGTTTCGCGCCGGGGGTGCCAAAGCCGGGCGCGGGCGGCTATAGGCTGCGCATGACCATCCTGAAGCCAAGCGAAACCGCCACGCTGGAGCGTGCGGCCGATGCGCCGATGCTGGCGCAGGTCGAACGCTGGGCCGCGGTCAACAGCGGCACCGGTAATCTTGCCGGGCTGAAGACCGTCGCCGGCCTGCTCGCCGACGCCTTTTCGGCGCTCCCCGGCACCCTGTGTCTCGTCGCGCCAGATCCTGTCGAAAGCGTCGATGCCGCGGGCCGCGTCCAGACGATCGAGCGCGGCGCGCATCTCCATCTTCGCGTGCGCCCCGAGGCGCCGGTCCAGCTGCTGCTGACCGGCCATATGGACACGGTGTTCGCCGCCGATCACCCTTTCCAGTCGCTCAAATGGCTGGAGCCGGGCGTGCTCAACGGCCCCGGCACCGCCGACATGAAGGGTGGCATCGCCGTCATCCTTGCCGCGCTGTCGGCGCTCGAGGCGTCGCCGTTGGCCGAGCGCGTCGGCTATGACGTGATGATCAACAGCGACGAGGAAACGGGCAGCCACGCCTCCGCCGCGCTGATCGCCGAACTGGCGCGCGGCAAGACCGCGGCGCTTACCTACGAACCCGCACTGCCCGACGGCACGCTCGCCGGCGCGCGCCCGGGCAGTGGCAATTTCTCCGTGCTGATCCACGGCCGCTCGGCGCACGCCGGACGCAACCCGGAGGACGGCCGCAACGCGCTCGTCGCCGCCGCCGACCTCGCACTCCGCCTCAATGCGCTGAAATCTCCCGACCTCAAGGTCAATCCCGCGAAGATCGACGGGGGCGGCCCCAATAATGTTGTCCCAGATCAGGCGATCCTGCGCGTCAACATGCGGCCGATGACCCCCGACGCGATGGCCGCCGCCGAAGCGGCGCTGCGCGACGCCATCGCCGCGATCCAGCGCGACCACGACGTCCATTGCCATCTCTACGGCGGCTTCAACCGTCCGCCCAAGCCGCTCGATGCCGCGGCGACGCGTCTCTTCGAACTGGTCCGCGACTGCGGCGCGGCGCTGGGCCTGTCGATCGGCTGGAACGCGACCGGCGGCGTGTGCGACGGCAACAATATCGCCGCCTGCGGCATTCCCGTCGTCGACACGATGGGCCCGCGCGGCGGCGCCATCCATTCGTCGGACGAATTTCTGATCGTCGACAGTCTCGCTGAACGCGCGCAGCTGTCAGCGCTGACCCTAACGAAAATAGCGGAACGGGGGACTGTGTGAGCTATGTGATCCGCTCGGCGAAACCGAGCGACCTGCAAAGCATCTACGAAATGGCGAAACTGACGGGGGGCGGCTTCACCAATCTGCCGCCCGACCGCAAGGCGCTGCGCGCCAAGCTCGATCGCGCCGAGGCCAGCTTCGCCAGCGACCGCGAGTATCCGTCCGACGAGCTTTACCTGATGATGCTCGAGGACACCGAAACGGGCGAGGTGCGCGGCACCTGCCAGATTTTCGGCCAGGTCGGCCAGCGCTGGCCCTTCTACAGCTATCGCATCGGCACCGACAGCAAGCACAGCGAGCAATTGGGGCGGACCTTCCACGCGCAGGTGCTCATGCTCAGCAACGATCTCAACGGGTCGAGCGAGGTCGGCGGCCTGTTCCTCCATCCCGCGGCGCGCGCCGGCGGGCTTGGCCTGTTGCTCGCACGCTCGCGCTATCTGTTCATCGCGCGGCACCGCGCGCGCTTCGGCGACCGCATCCTGGCCGAGTTGCGCGGGGTGATCGACGAAGCGGGCGGATCGCCCTTCTGGGACGGCGTCGCCGGCAAATTCTTCGGCATGAGCTTTCAGGAAGCCGACCAGTTCAATGCCGTTCACGGCAACCAGTTCATTGCCGACCTGATGCCCAAGCATCCGGTCTATATCGCAATGCTGCCCGAAACCGCGCGCAGCGTGATCGGCGTTCCCCATCCCACTGGCCGCGCCGCCATGCGGATGCTCGAGAATGAGGGCTTCGCCTTCGAAAATTACATCGACATCTTCGACGGCGGCCCGACGATGACCGCGCGCACCGATCAGGTGTCGAGCATCCGCGACGCGCAGCATGTCGAGGTGACGCGGGTCGCCGACCGGTTGGACGATGGCGCGGACGCGCTGATCGCGACGGGCCGCCTTGCCGATTTCCGCTGCTGCTTCGGCAAGGTCGGCGAGGGCGGCAGCATCGATGCCGAGACGGCGCGGCTGCTGCAGATCGGCACCGGCGATACCATCAGTTGGATCGGGCGCTGAGCCATGATCACCGAAATCAACTTCGACGGCATCATCGGCCCGACGCATAATTATGCTGGCCTCAGCCGCGGCAACATGGCTTCCGCCAGCAATGCCGGCGACGTGTCGCAACCGCGCGCCGCGGCGCTGCAGGGCATCGACAAGATGCGCCACAACCTCGCGCTCGGGCTGCCGCAGGGCTTTTTCGCGCCGCTCGACCGCCCCGATGCGGCGTGGCTCGCGGCGCTGGCGACCGATCTCGACAGCGCCGAGGCGCATCTGCGCGCGCAGGCCTGGTCGGCCTCGTCGATGTGGGCCGCCAATGCCGCCACCGTCTCGCCCGCGCCCGACAGCGGCGACGGCAAATGCCATCTGACCGTCGCCAATCTCGTCACCATGCCGCACCGCAGCCATGAGTGGCAGGGCACGCTCGCCCAGCTCCGGCTCGCCTTCGCGCACTCGGCCTTCGCCGTCCACGGTCCGGTCCCCGTGCCGTTCGGCGACGAGGGCGCCGCCAATCACATGCGGCTGTGCGCCGGCCATGACCAGCCGGGGGTCGAGATTTTCGTCTATGGCGTCGGCGGCGGACGCTTCCCGGCGCGCCAGCATCTCGACGCCTCGAAAGCGATCGCGCGCCACCACCGGCTCGATCCCGACCGGACGCTGTTCATCCGGCAATCGGACACCGCGATCCAGGGCGGCGCCTTTCACAACGACGTGGTCGCCGTCGCCAACGAGCGCGTGCTGTTCACGCACGAAACCGCTTTCGAGGACCGCGCGGCGGCGCATGCCCAGATCCGCGCGGCCTTTCCCGAGGTCGAGATCGTCGAAGTCCCAGCGAGCGCAGTCAGCCTGCCCGATGCGATCAAATCCTATCTGTTCAACGCGCAGCTCGTCAGCCTGCCGAACGACGGCGGCATGGGGCTGATCCTCCCCACCGAAGCGCGCGAAACGCCGAGCGTGTGGACCTGGCTCGAGGCGCATGTCGCGGGCAACGGTCCGATCCGGCGGCTGTTTCCGGTCGACGTGCGCCAGTCGATGGCCAATGGCGGCGGCCCCGCCTGCCTGCGCCTGCGCGTCGTCGCCGATCCGGCGACCGTCGATCCGCGGTTCATGGCCGACGAAGCCAAGCTCGACCGGATCGCCGCCGTCGTCGCGGCGCACTGGCCCGAAGCGATCGCACCCGGCGACCTCGCTTCACCCGCGCTCACCGCCGACGTCCGCCGCGCCCGTGGCCAGCTGCTCGCGGCGCTCGACCTTACCGAACTCGAGTAGGGAGTCTCCACGCCCCTTGCCAAGCCTGCCGCATGGCGCAACAAAGGGACGACAGAAAATTCCAAAGGACATCGCCATGCGCCGTCGCACGCTTCTTGCTGCCGCCCCCGCCGTCGCCCTGTTACCGACCGCCGGGCTTGCCCAGTCCGCGAAGCCGGCGCCAAAAGGCGATCCGGCGCTGCCTCCCGCGTGGGACAAGGACAGCGAACGCTTCCTGCGACCCGACGTGCATGCCGGCGACCGGCCGGTCGGTGCGAGCTTCGCCTCGCGTACCGCCGCTTACGGCCTCAGCGGCGCGGTCGGCACCGCGCATCCCCTCGCGACGCAGGCGGGGATCGACATGCTGAAACGCGGCGGGTCGGCGGTCGACGCCGCCATCGCGACCAACGCCTGCCTCGGCTTGCTCGAACCCACCGCCAATGGCATCGGCGGCGACGCCTATGCGATGATCTGGGATCCGAAGGCAAAGAAGGTCGTCGGGCTGGCGGGGTCGGGCAAAAGCCCCCGCGCGCTTGACCTCGCCACCGTGCGGTCGCGCGCGACGGGCGGCGCGATCCCGGCTTATGGCGCGATCGCGGTGTCGGTGCCGGGGACGGTCGACGCCTGGTGGACGATGCACCAGCGCTACGGCAAGCTGCCGTGGAAGGAGCTTTTCGAACCGGTCATCGCCCATGCCGAGGCGGGCGCGCCGGTCCCCGACATGATCGCTTATTATATCCGCCGCAGCCTCGCCGGTTTTCGCCAGCCGGGGCGCGGGATCGAAGAGGTCGACAATGCGCTGCGCACCTATGGCATGGCCGACGGCAAGGGGCCGCAAGCGGGACAGGTGTTCCGCAACCCCGACCTTGCGCGCACCTTCCGCCTGATCGCCGAGGGCGGCCGCGACGTCTTTTACGATGGCGAGATTGCGCGGACGATCGACGCCTATTTCCGGCGCATCGGGGGCTGGCTGCGCCGCGAGGATCTGGCCGCGCACCGCTCCGAATGGATCGAGCCGCACCGCACATCCTACCGCGGCACCGACGTCTATGCACTCGGCGCCAACACGCAGGGCATCGCGACGCTGCAGATGCTCAACATCCTCGAAAATTTCGACCTGAAGGGCGCGGGGTTCCAGTCGGCGCTGTCGATCCATCTTCAGGCCGAGGCAAAGCGCCTCGCCTATGAGGATCGCGCGCGCTACTACGCCGACCCGCATTTTTCGAACGTGCCGGTCGAATGGCTGATCTCGAAGGACTATGCGGCCGAGCGCGCCCGGCTGATCCGCCCCGACCGCATCCTGACCCCGGTCCATCCGGGGCAGGCGCCGAGCCATGGCGACACCACCTATTTCAGCGTCGCCGACAAGGACGGCATGATGGTGTCGATGATCCAGTCGAACTTCCGCGGCATGGGGTCGGGGCTTGTCGCCGACGGGCTGGGCTTCATGTTCCAGGATCGCGGCCAGTTGTTCAGCCTGCAAGACGGCCACCCGAATATCTATGCCCCCGGCAAGCGCCCGTTCCAGACGATCATCCCCGGTTTCGCCGCGCATGGCGACACGCCGTGGATGAGCTTCGGGGTGATGGGCGGCGACATGCAACCGCAGGGGCAGACGCAGATCATGGTCAACCGCATCGACTACGGCCTTGAAATCCAGGCCGCCGGCGATTCGCCGCGCTGGCATCATGAAGGATCGTCGCAATCGATGGGCGAGGATGCGTCGGGGCTCGGCCCCAAGGGACTTCTGCGGCTCGAAAGCGGCGTTCCCGCCGCGACGCGGGCCCAGCTTGCGGCGCTCGGCTGGACGATCGGCAATCCCGACGGCGGCTTCGGCCGCTACCAGTGCGTCGAACATCGCATGGACGGCGACACGCGCGTCTATGCCGCGGCGAGCGAGATGCGCGCCGACGGCTGCGCCCTCGCCTACTGACCGCGCGGTAACGCCGGGCGCCTCACCGGTCGGCCTGAAAGGGGGCGACGATCGCGTCGGTGACGCGCAGCGGGCGGCCGCTCGCCTTGTCGAGCAGGGCCCAGACGGTGCGCGCGCGGACATGCACCGTGCCATCCGCGCCGGTGAATTCCATGAAGCGGTCGAACTTCGCGCCCTGCGGCTTGTCGGCGACCCAGGTCCGCGCGGTCACCGTCTCGCCGGGGCCGAGCGCGCGCAGATAGTCGATCTCGTGCCGCACCACGACCCAGATATAGGCATCCTTGTGGCTCTGCGGCGCCGCGGCGTCCCAATGCCCCGTCGCAACCTGCTGGATCCACTGGACCCAGACCGCATTGTTGACATGGCCCAGCTCGTCGATGGCGTCGGGCGTGGCGATAAGGGCGAGGGTGAATTCTTTCATCGCGGCACCATAGCAATCCCCTCCCGCAAGCGGGAGGGGCAGTGAGACTTGCGAACTTGTCCGCTAGTCGCAACGGGGTGGGCAAGAACGCGGTGTGGCTGGCCCACCTCGCTGCGGCTAGGCAGCAAGCTGCCAAGCCTCGCCGCCCCTCCCGCTTGCGAGAGGGGAAAAATCAGGCCAGCTCCACCGTCGTGACCATATAGCCCGCATCGCGCAGCGCCGAGACGAGGCTGTCGAGATGCTCCTTGTCGCGCGCCTCGCATTCGATGTCGGTGATCAGGCCCTTGGCGGGCAGCGTCGTGAAGATGCGCTGGTGATAGATTTCGATGATGTTCACCTGCTTTTCGTTGAACACCTCCATCACCTTGAACAGTGCGCCGGGGCGGTCCTGCAACCGGATGCGCAGCCGCGCGATCCGGCCCGATCGCGCAAGGTCGCGCAGCAGCACATTCGCGAGCAGGCGCGTGTCGATATTGCCGCCCGTCAGCACCAGGCCGACCTTGCGCCCGGCGAATTCCTCGGGATGCGCGAGCATCGCCGCGAGGCCCGCGGCGCCCGCGCCTTCGACCACCGTCTTCTCGATCTGGAGCAGCAGGCTGACCGCGCGCTCCAGATGGCGTTCGGCGACGAGCACGATATCGTCGTTGAGTGCGGCGACCAGCTTGCGCGTATAGCTTCCCGGCTCCTTGACCGCGATGCCCTCGGCGAGCGTATCGCCCTCGCACGCCATGTCGACGCCGTTCAGCTCGGCATACATCGACGGGTAAAGTTCGGCCTGCACGCCGACGAGCCGCATGTCATTCTTGATCCCGCGCGCCGCGGTGCCCATGCCGGCGAGCAGACCGCCGCCGCCGATCGGCACGATCAGCGTGTCGAGTTCGGGCACATCCTCGAGCATTTCGAGCGCGACCGTCCCCTGCCCCGCCGCGACGTGCGGATGGTCGAAGGGGTGAACGAAGGTCAGCCCGCGTTCCGCCTCGAGCTCGCGTGCATGGGCGTAGGCATCGTCGAATTTTTCGCCGAACAACACGATCTGCGCGCCGTGACTCGCGGTCTGCGACACTTTCACCTGCGGCGTCGTGCTCGGCATGACGATGGTGACGGGCACGCCGAGCCGCTTGCCATGATAGGCAAGTCCCTGTGCATGATTGCCCGCCGACGCCGCGATCACGCCGCGCGCCTTCGCCTCTTCGCTGAGCAGCAGCAGGGCGTTGAGCGCACCGCGTTCCTTGTAGGCTGCGGTGAATTGAAGATTTTCGAATTTCAGCCACACCTCGGCACCGACCAGCTCGGACAGCGTCTGCGACTTCAGCGTCGGGGTGCGGACAACCGCGCCATCAATTCGTCCCGCCGCCGCCCGCACATCGTCGAGGTTTATCGCCGGAAAATCGGCGGCGGCGGTCAGGATGGATTGATCGGTCATAGCGGCAAGCCCCTTACCCTATCTGGCGCCGCGCGCAAACCATGGTTATGGACCGCGGCATGAGCGAAGAAAAATTGCGCATCGCCTTCATCGGCACCGGCATCATGGGCGGCCCGATGGCCGGCCATCTCGTCAAGGCCGGTCATGCCGTCACCGTCTATAACCGCACCCGCGCCAAGGCGGACGCCTGGGCGGCGGATTATGGCGGTCAGGCAGCGGACAGCCCCGCCGCCGCCGCCGCGGGCGCCGATGCGGTGTTCGCCTGCGTCGGCAACGACGACGATCTCGCGGCGGTGACGCTCGGCGACGACGGGGCTTTCGGCGCGATGAAGTCCGGCGCGGTCTTCGTCGATCACACGACCGTCTCCGCCCGAATCGCCCGGCGCCTGGCCGAAGAGGCCGATGCGCGCGGCCTGCGGTGCGTCGATGCGCCGGTCTCGGGCGGTCAGGCGGGTGCGCAAAATGGGGCGCTGTCGATCATGTGCGGCGCCAGCGTCGCCGCCTTCGCCGCCGCCGAGCCCCTGATGCGCGCCTATGCCGCGCGCATCGTGCATATTGGCGGACCGGGCGCGGGCCAGACGACCAAGATGGTCAACCAGATCGCGATCGCCGGCGTTCTTCAGGGCCTCTCCGAAGCGCTGCGCTTCGCCCAGGCGTCGGACCTCGACACCGACAAGGTGTTCGAGGCAGTGTCGGGCGGAGCCGCGGCAAGCTGGCAGATGCTCAACCGCTGGGGCACGATGGCGAAGGACGAATATGATTTCGGCTTTGCGGTCGACTGGATGCGCAAGGATCTGGGCCTCGCGCTCGACGAAGCCCGCGTCAACGGGGCGACGCTTCCCGTCGCGGCGCTGGTTGATCAATTTTATGCCGAGGTGCAGGGCGCAGGCGGCGGCCGCCTGGACACCAGCTCGCTCGTGACGAGGTTGCCGAAATGAAGCGCCTAGCCCTAACCGTCATCGCCTTACTCCTCGCTGCACCCGCGCAGGCCGATACGCTCGTCGACAATGTCAACGGCATCACGCTCGACAAGGACGGCAAGGTCGTGCGATTCACCGGCATGGTGATCGGCACCGACGGCAAGGTGAAGCAGCTCCTCGACCGCAAGGACAAGCGCCCCGAACGCCCCGATTTCAAGGAAGACGGCAAGGGCCGGACGCTGATCCCCGGCATGATCGACGCGCACGGCCATCTGATGGGCCTGGGTCTGTCGCTCATGCTGCTCGACCTCTCGGACACGCGCTCGCTGGCCGAGGCGCAGGCGGCGATCAAGAAATATGCCGACGAAAACCCCGAACTGCCGTGGATTATCGGGCGCGGGTGGAATCAGGAAAAATGGGGATTGGGCCGCTTCCCGACCGCCGCCGATCTCGACGCGGTTGTCCCCGACCGGCCGGTCTGGCTCGAACGCGTCGACGGCCATGCCGGATGGGCCAACAGCGCTGCGATGACGGCAGCAAAGATCACCGCCGCGACCAAGGCGCCCGAGGGCGGCCGGATCGAGATGACGGACGGCAAGCCCGCCGGCGTCTTCGTCGATGCCGCGGTCGCACTGATCGACAGCGCCAAGCCCAAGCCGCTGGCGCGCGATCTCGACCGCGCCTTCCTCGCCGCGCAGCAGCAATTGCTCGCCCAGGGGATCACCGCGATCGCCGACATGGGCACGACGATCCAGGAATGGCAGGCCTATCGCCGCGCGGGCGACAAGCACCAGCTCGCGATCCGTATCCTCAGCTACGGCGGCGACATTGACAATATGGCGTTGATCGCGGGTCCGGGGCCGACCCCGTGGCTCTATGACGACAAGCTGCGCATGGTGGGGGTGAAGCTCTATCTCGACGGCGCGCTCGGGTCTCGCGGCGCGTGGCTTAAGGCGCCCTATGCCGACGCGCCGGGCCAGAAGGGCCTGCCGCTGCTGACCCCGGCGCAATTGCGCAACAAGATGGTCCGCGCCTCGATGGACAAGTTTCAGGTCGCGATCCACGCCATCGGCGATGCCGCAAATGCCGAGGCGCTCGACGCAATCACCGATCTCACTGCCGATCTGCCCGGCGAACGGCGCTGGCGGATCGAACATGCGCAGATCGTCGATCCCGCCGACATCCCGCGTTTCGCCAAGCTCGGCGTCATCGCGTCGATGCAGCCGATCCACCAGCCGTCGGACCGGCTGATGGCCGAAGCCCGCCTCGGGCCCGACCGGCTGAAGGGCGCTTATGCGTGGCGCAGCATGGAAAATGCCGGCGTCCGCCTCGCCTTCGGGTCGGACGTGCCGGTCGAAAGCGCCAACCCCTTCCCCGGCATCGCCGCCGCCATCTCGCGCACCGATGCACAGGGTCAGCCGTTCGGCGGCTGGCATCCCGAAGAAGCGGTATCGCGCGAGACCGCGCTCGACGGCTTCACGCGCAGCGCCGCCTATGCCGCCTTCGCCGAGGACCGGCTCGGCACGCTGATGCCCGGCATGCGCGCCGACTTCCTGATTGTCGACACCGATCTGCTGCTCGCCAGCCCCGAGGACATCCGCAAGATGGTGCCGCTCGAAACCTGGATCGGCGGCTACCGCTACTACAAAAAGGGCGGCTGATGGATCGGCGGCGTCTGCTCGGCGCGCTCGCCGCGGCGCCCGCCGCGCTGGCGCTCGGCGCGGCGACGAAAGAACCGAAGCGCAAGGATCCGCCGCAGCCGCGCGCATCGAAACGGCGCAAGGGCGTCAAATCGCCCGACAAGCATGTCGATGTCGCGGTCGTCGGCGCCGGCGCGGTCGGGGCATGGACCGCGTGGCATCTCGTCCGTCAGGGCCTCGATGTCCGGCTGTTCGATGCCTATGGCGCCGGTAACGGCCGCGCTGCTTCGAACCTCCCGACCATGCTGTACGATCCCGCACAGGGAGGCGACGCGCTCTACGCCGACCTCGCGCACGACAGCCTGCCGCTGTGGCAGCGCCTGTCTGACAGCGCCAGCCTGCCGATCGTGACGCCGTGCGCCGCGATCACCACACTGCTGACGACCGACGGCGCCGACGAGCCGCCGGGGACCGACCGCGCGACCGGGCACAAGCTGCGCAGCCGCTTCGGCGCGATCGGCTGGCGCGACGAGGAAGCGGCTCTTGTCGCCGACAAGGCCGCGCTTATCGCCGGCCGCCGCTCCATTCTCGAAACCATCCTCGACGCACAGGTCGATGTAGAAGACGTCGTCATGCCCGCGCCGCTGTTCGACAAGAAGCGCGACCTTTATATCCTGCCCGACGGCGGTACCGCCCGCAGCATCGTCTATGCGACCGGCGCGTGGCTGACCGAGCTTTTTCCGCAGATATTGACGCCCGCACGGCTGTCGGCGGTGCGCTACCAGCTTTTTCACGTCGGCCCCGGTCAGGGCGATGTCCAGTATCGCCCGCCCGCGATGCCCGCGCTGGTCGACCGCGCCTACGGCTTCACCCTGCTCCCCGACATCGAGGGGCGCGGGGTGCGCGTGTGGAAAACCGCCCCCGATGCAACGGTCGATCCCGACAGCTTCGACCGCCGCGCCGACGATGCCGCGCTGGCCGCGGTGCGCCAGTGGCTCGCGGGCCGCGTCCCGCATCTGGCCGAGGCTCCGGTCGTCGCGAGCGCCGCCGCGCACGACTGCCGCACGATCAGCGGCGAATTGCTGCTCGACCGCCTGCCCAGCCACGCACGCGCCTGGCTCGCCGGCGGCGCGACGGGGCGTGCCTTCGCGCTCGCCCCGGCCATCGGCGCGCGTATCGCGGCGCACATCGCCGACCCCGCGCGCGCGATCGAACCGCGCTGGGCGCTCGCCCGCCTGACTGGAGCGACCACGACATGAAGCTGACCGACTGCCACAATATCGACGATTTCCGCGCGCTGGCGAAGCGGCGGCTGCCCTGGCCGGTATTCGACTATATCGACGGCGCCGCGGATGATGAGGTGACGCGCCGCCGCAACCGCGCCGCCTTCGACCGGTGCGACCTCATCCCGCGCGTGCTGGCCGGCGTCGAATCGATCGACATGAAGACGACGCTCTTCGGCCGCGAGGTCGCGATGCCGCTTTTCCTGTCACCCACCGCGCTCCAGCGCCTGTTCCACTGGCAGGGCGAGCGCGCGGTGTTGCGCGCTGCCGCCGATGCGGGGACCGTCGCCGGCATATCGAGCCTCGCGACGATCGGCCTCGCCGAAGCGGGCGCGCTGACCGACGGCCCCAAGCTGTTCCAGCTCTATGTCCACAAGGACGAAGGGCTCAACCATGCGATGCTCGAGGCCGCGCGCGCGGCGAAGTTCGATGCCGTCGCGCTCACCGTCGATACGATCGTCGGCGGCAACCGCGAACGCTGCCTGCGCTCGGGCTTTACCTCGCCGCCGCGCTTCACCGCATCGAACATGCTGAGCTATGCGATCAAGCCCGGCTGGGGTCTCAACTATGTCTTGCGCGAAAAATTCAGCCTGCCCAACCTTGCGACCCACGTGTCCGAAGGGTCGAGCGTGCCCAAGTCGGTCGCCGAATATTTCACCACCATGCTCGACCAGAGCCTCGACTGGAAACGCGCCGAGGCGATCCGCAAGGCGTGGGACGGTCCCTTCTGCCTGAAGGGCATCGTCGCGGTCGAGGATGCGCGGCGCGCCGCCGACATCGGCGCGACCGCGATCATGGTGTCGAACCATGGCGGGCGGCAGCTCGACGGCAGCATCGCGCCCTTCGACGCGCTGGCGGCGATCGTCGATGCGGTCGGCGACCGGGTGGAGGTCATCTGCGACGGCGGCATCACCCGCGGGACGCATGTGCTCAAGGCGCTGTCGGTCGGGGCGAAAGCCTGCTCGGGCGGCCGGCTCTATCTCTATGCGCTCGCCGCGGCGGGCGAAGTAGGGGTGGCGCGCGCGGTGGCGCTGCTCCGCGCCGAGATGGAGCGCGGCATGAAGCTGATGGGCGCGAAAAGCCTCGCCGACCTTGGGCGCGGCAATCTGCGCCGGCATTCCGAATAGAAGAAGAAGGAGGGGGCGGCCTCCCCCCGAAGGCCGCCCCTGCCCGGCATCAGAAAGACGCGCCGAGCGAAAAGACCACCGCGCCGTCGGCGCCGATCGCATCCTTGTAACCGCCGGCCTTGGGCTCGTCGGTATTCACATAGCTGACGCCGAAGGTCAGCATCTTGTACGAAGCCGTCGCACCGACCGACCAGTCGAATACCTTGCCGTCGAAACCGCCGGGGAAGGCGTCGCTCCATGCTTGGCCCGCATGGGCGTTCAGCGCCAGGGGCGTGCCCGGAATGTCGGCGGCGAGTTCGCCGTGCAGATAGAAGGCCGACGATTTGGCACCGGGCGCGCGGCTTGGGTCCTGCAGATTGCCGAGCGCCGACTGCTTCCACGCATAGTTGACGCCGACCTTCGCATTCACCGGCCCGACATCGGTCGACAGGTTCAGATAGGGTTCGAAGAAGTCGGCGCCCGATCCGCCGTGCTGCGGACAGAGATAGTACAGCAGACCGCCGTCGACCGTCACACCGCCGACATCCTTGCTGTAACCCGCGAACAGGTCGACCTCGGTGTTACCGGCAAAGCTGACGCTCGATCCCCAGGTGCCGACGTAAAAGCCGCTTTCGTGGGTCACGGTGATGCCGCCCTGGATGGCCGGGTCTTCGCTGTTCTGGGTGAAACCGCGGAAGCGATAGTCGGATACCAGCGTCACGCTGCCCGAAATGGTGATCGGATCGGAGGGTGCTTCGTTCTGGGCGAAAGCGGTGGCGGGAAGAGCGGAAGCCGCAAGGGCAAGGCCCAGGCACGCGCGGGAGAGAGTCTTCATGGGTTGATCCCCTTAACAAGGTAAAATGGATCGTCCCTGCCTGCCGCAAGACAGCCGAAGTCTTTGCTCCGGTCGGCCGTACGTGGCGCCTCTCTCCGACAATTTGCTGCGGCGCACAAACAAAAAAGCCGCATCGGGCACAATAAGGCGCGGATTGCGACTTTTATGCAACAGGTCGTTGCGCATATCCGGTTTCAACGGAAACAATATTACGCAAACGGGCGCCAACCCTCGGTCGGCGCCCGCGCTTTATCGTCGGCTCGATCTGGCCGCGCTATCAGAAGGCGACGCCGACCTTGAAGACGACGGTCGGGTCATACAGCGTATCGACTTCCTTGATCCCGGTCTTCTTGATGTCGGTATCGACATAATGGACGCCCAGGTTGAAGATGCCCGCCGTAACCGTGGCGCCGACCGTCCAGTCGAGATAGTCGCCGCCGGGCGCCAACGCGCCGAGCGAACCGCTGGTGTAGCCGAGCGACGCGTCGACCGTGACCGGCGTATTCGGAATCCCCGACGACAGGCCGAAGTTCAGATAAATATTGTCATCGCTGCCGAGCGACTTCTGGCTGGGCGCATAGGCAACGGTCCCCGTAGCGGACACGGGTCCGATGTCGTGCGACATCTTGCCGATGATTTCGACATAGTCGACCGGACCGAAGGCATCCTTGCCATCGGGATACCAGTAATAGGTCGCGCCGATATCCACCGACGTGCCGGGCGCGACTTCGCCGCCCCAGCCCGCATAGAGGTCGACCTCGACCTTGCCATATTCATCGGTCTTCGGCAGGCCAGACCCCCAGACGCCTGCATAAAATCCGCTCTCGTGGGTCAGTGTGATCGTCGGCTGGACCTCGACCTTTTCGTTCGACAGCGAAATGCCGCGGAAACGATAGTCGGACACCAGATCGACCCCGCCCGACACGGTGATCGGACCGCTCGGCGCGTCGGTCGCGTCCTGCGCCATGGCTGGCGTCGCCATCGCCGATGTCGCGAGCAGCATGCAAAAGCACGCCTTGGTAAGAAATTTCATTGGGTGAGCCCCCCCCTCTCATCGATATTGAACCGAAACCGTCCATCCTGCGGTCCCCGCCCGATCCTCTCCCGATGCTCTTGCGGCCGGCGCGTGGTCAGGAACGCGCCGAAAATCGCGCAATATGCGGCAGCGCACAATTGAAAACTGCACAAATGTTACATTCGCCGCCACGCTGTGTCTTTCCCGCCACAAGCGCGGCCACCGCCCACAGGCTTTGCCAAGGCGGGCGCGGGCGGCTAAAGGAGGCCATCCTCCCTCTCCTCACCGGACCCGATTCATGAGCGATCACAATCCCGGCCTGCGCCCTTGGCGCGACATTGCGCGGCGCGACTGCCGTCAGATCATGGTCGGCAACGTCCCTGTCGGCGGCGGCGCCCCGATCACGGTGCAGACGATGACCAACTCGCCGACGAGCGATCCCGTCGCGACCATCGACCAGATCCGCCGCTGCGAGGATGCAGGCGCCGACCTGATCCGCGTCTCCTGCCCCGATACCGACAGCACCGCCGCGCTCGGCAAGATCGTCCGCGCCGCGCGCGTGCCCGTAATCGCCGACATTCATTTCCACTATAAGCGTGCGCTTGAGGCCGCCGACGCGGGTGCCGCCTGCCTACGCATCAACCCCGGCAATATCGGTTCGTCGGAGCGCGTCGGGGAGGTCGTCCGCGCCGCCAAGGCGAACGGCTGCGCCATCCGCATCGGCGTCAACGCAGGCAGTCTCGAAAAGGATCTGCTCGAAAAATATGGCGAACCCTGCCCCGAGGCGCTGGTCGAAAGCGCGCTCGACCATATCAAGCTGCTTCAGGACCATGACTTCCACGAATATAAGGTCGCGGTAAAGGCGAGCGACGTCTTCCTCGCCGTAGCCTCCTATATGCAGCTCGCCGAAGCGGTCGACTGTCCGCTCCACCTTGGCATCACCGAAGCCGGCGGGCTGATCGGCGGCACCGTCAAATCGGCGCTTGGCATCGGCAACCTCCTCTGGGCGGGGATCGGCGACACGATCCGCGTCAGCCTGTCGGCCGAACCCGAAGAGGAAGTGCGCGTCGGCTATGAAATCCTGAAATCGCTCGGCCTACGAACCCGCGGCGTCCGCGTCGTCTCCTGCCCCAGCTGCGCGCGCCAGGGCTTCGACGTCATCCGCACGGTGCAGGCGCTCGAAGACGCGCTCCAGCACATCAAGACCCCGATGTCGCTCTCAGTATTGGGCTGCGTCGTCAACGGCCCCGGCGAGGCGCGCGAAACCGACATCGGCATCACCGGCGGCGGCAACGGCAAGCATATGGTCTATCTCTCGGGCGTCACCGACCACCATGTCGAAGACGCCGACATGATCGCGCACATCGTCAAGCTGGTCGAAGCCAAAGCCGCCGCGATCGACGCCGGCAGCGCGGTGAGCATGGACGTGACTCACGGCAAGGCGGCGTAACCTGGGCGACAAGCACGCAGTGGTTTCAGAATGAGAGAGGACCGGCGGCCTTTTCTTCTTTCGTCATCGACCAGGGACCGCTTTGGGGTGGGAGCGGACGTTAGTTTATGAGATACAGCACGATTGAAACGGGTACGCTAATCAGGACCGAAATGCTTAAAATTGCGACGATCCAAGCTGCCGCGCGGCCATGGCAGTCGTCCACATGCTCAATGGCCGTTTGCGCAAGATCTACGATCAAGATTTCCATATCGACATTACCGGGGCCAAACATGTCTGCAATCGGTCGTCAGGCGCCGCTCCGAAGCCAAGGCCTCGTTGCAGTAATCTCCGCCATCGCGGCGCCTTCTGTGCCGAACATCCCGGATTGATATCCGGACGACCAGTAGGTCCCGGCGATCTGATCGAACGCTTCAAAACCTCTTCATACTCGAAAAAGCCATCCGTCCGTTTGTAGACGCGCACCTTCCTCTCACCGTTCGGACTGATCATTTCGTGAATTAGGTCCATGCGGACCCTCTTCGCATTGGGGTGTAAGTTCCGCAATCGGTCGTTGGCAGTCATTCGATCCACACCGGCGGTGAACGATTGCCTCATCCGTCCGCTCGTGCGACTTGCTCGCGATGAACAGTTCGCCAGCCATCAGCGCCGCCAAACACTTCTTAAGTGTCGTATGGGATGGCGATCGGCCAGGCGACAAAACGCTCCTCGCTGCGCTGGACGGCTTAGTCGCAGCTTATCACGTGACCCCAGTTGGAGATGTGTCAGATGCTGACGTGGACGCGCCGAGGCAAAACGGCGCATCTCTCTACGCCGATGTAGCGGCACGTTTTCCAACTTATGGCGCTTATCCGGTAGTGGACCCGACTGGATCTTTAGACGACGCGCTGATGGTCGCTGACGCAATCGATGACTTGGCTGACCTTACGTTAGATATGCGCGAGGTCTTATGGCTTGCTGACCATGTCAGTCTCAATGACGCGCATTTCGCCTTCCGGCTTCAATTCTTCCATTGGGGACAGCATGCTCGCGAACTGTCGCTGTATCTGTGCGGCCGGTTGTTTGGCTGAACGCCCACAATCGGTCGTTAGCTGCCAACCTCCCGTCTACCCCGACACCCTCACCGCTCGCGATACGCCGGGGGCCGCTTGCCGAGGAAGGCGGCGAACGCTTCCTTATGGTCTTCGGTTGCGGAGAGGATGACCTGCTGACGATCCTCGATTGCCATGGCGGCGTCGAGGCTCTGGGCGTCGATGTTGAGGTTGAGTGCCTGCTTCGACAGGCGCAGTCCCCAGGGGCTGGTCGCGAGCATTTCTTCGGCGAGCGCCAGGCCGCGGTCCAGCAATTCGTCCTCGGCGACGATCTCGCTCACCAGTCCCGCCGACAGCGCGCGCTCGGCTTCGATGAAGCGGCCGGTCAGGATCATCTCCGACGCCAGGCTGGCGCCGATGAGACGCGGCAGGAAATAGCTCGATGCCATGTCGCAGCCGCCGAGCCCGATGCGGATGTAGGCGGCGTTGCACCGGAAGCCGGGCGCCGCATAGCGCACGTCGGCGGCAAGCATCAGCGACAGCCCGCCTCCCGCCGCGGCGCCGTGCCCCAGCGCGATGATCGGCTGCGGACAGGCGCGCATCTTGCGATAGATATTGCCGATGCTCGTCTGGGTGCGCAGTGTGCGCAGCACCGGCGTCTCGTCGCTCGACCGGTCCTCCTGAATATCGAGCCCGGCGCAAAATCCGCGCCCCGCCCCGCGCAGGATGACGACGCGTACGTCGGGCCGCGCCGCCAGCCCGCCGAAATAATCGTTCAGCTCCTCGACGAGCCCCTCGCTCAGCGCGTTGAGCCGCGCGGGCCGGTTGAGCGTTGCGATCTCGATCTGGCCGCGCGCCTCGATCAGCAGTTCGCCGCTCACAGCGTCTGGCCGTCGTCGATGGTGATCACCGAACCGGTGATGCCGCGCGCCGCGTCGGAGCACAGCATCAGCAGCGGCGTGTGCAGGTCGCTCGGCGGACGCAGCCGCTGGCGCGGGAAGCTCGCGACGAATTTGGTACCCGCCTCGCTCGCGAACAGTTCGGCGGTCATTTCGGATTCGAAATAGCCCGGCTGGATGACATTGACGCTGATCCCGCGCCGCGCCCATTCGCGGGCAAGCGCCTTGCCCATGTGGCGAACCGCGGCCTTGGTGGCGCCATAGACCGAGGTCGCCGGAAAGATCTTTTCCGCCGTTATCGACCCGATGATGACGATGCGGCCATTTTCCTTGTCGCGACTGCCCGCCGCCTCGAGCCGGCGCGCGCCTTCGGTTGCGGTCAGGAAGACCCCGCGGACATTGGCGGCGAGGAGGAAATCGACATCCTCGACCGACAGGCCGAGCGCCACCTTCTCGGTCGCGACGCCGGCGTTGGCGACGATCGTATCGACGGTGCCGAACGCAGCCTCGGCGGCGTCATAGGCGGCCTTGGTCGATGCTTCGTCAGTAACGTCCATACTGACCGCGACCGCTTCGCCTCCCGCTGCGCGGATCGTCTCGACCTGTTCGGCAAGCTTGTCGGCGCGGCGTGCCGCGAGCACCACCTTCGCGCCTGCTGCGGCGAGCGCTTTTGCAAAGCCCGCGCCCAGCCCCGACGACGCCCCGGTCACCAGTGCGACGCGCCCGCTGAGGTCGAATTTCGGTTCGCTAGCCATATTTCTCTCCCTTGTTCTGGCCGCCGGACGGGCGATGCGCGGGCGGCGGCAGGGCCGCACCGTCAGTTAAGTTGACGCTTACGTCAACGGCGAGCGATGGCAAGCCCTTCCGCCCCTGGCTGACGGAAAAACGCCGCTCGGGGGGTTGACCGACCATATTCGTTCTCTTATTGTTCTTTTTGTGCACACACAACCTGTTCCCCCGTCGCGGCCGCCAAGCGTGGCGGACGGGGGAAAAAGGGCCTCTGCTCCCCACCCTTAATTAGCATACCAAATCCGCAACTTTACAATGAGGCGCCCCCCACCACTATCGCATCAGCTTTTGCGAATGGGGAACGGGAAATGACGCGCGCCTTGGCGGTGATGAAGGATCAGCATTGGGACGAATATCCGGATGCGGCCATACCGGCGGACTGCAAAGGCGAATTGAAGCTGAAGAACTGGGCGTTCGCAATTGCCGCGCGCTCGACCATGCGCATGGCGCGGATCGCGCTCGCCCGGCGCCTCGCCATCATCATGCACGCCATGCTCCGAAATGGCACTGAGTTCCAGCCGGCCTGACCTTCGGCCCCAATACAAAGACAGGAGGCCGCACCGAGCTCCCGAGCGGGAGCGAACGCCCGAGGGAGGGAGCAGATGATGGCGCCTATGCTGTAGCATGCGGCCGACTCGTCGACCGACTGCGGTTTCAACCAAGCCACGCTCGCACCCAGCTGACCCCATCAAGTGCCGATATTGAGCACGCAGAGAACGCAGGCACCCAAAGGCATCATCCGCTCAGGACCGAGTAGCCAGACCTTGACCCATTAGAGAACAGCATAGGATGAGCGATGGCGACCGCGCGCCTTGATGCGATCATTCGGTATCGGAAATGGTCGCGATCAAGGCGGACGGGAAGGTCAGCGTAAATGCTGCGCCCCCGTCCGGATGATTGCTCGCCGAAACGGCGATGCCGAGCGCGTCGGCAAAGCCCTTGACGATCGCAAGCCCCAGCCCGCTGCCGCCGTGCCGGTCGCCGCCCTTCCCTTGCTCGAATGTGTCGAAGATTGTGCCTTCCGATCCCGGTTCCAGACCGCCGCCATGGTCGCGCACGGTCAGGGCTACGGCATCGGGCGTTCGGCGGCCAATGATGGCGATGGGCCCGGCGCTGCCGCCATGCTGGATCGCATTGGCGAGCAGATTGAGCAGAATGTGATGGAGCAGCCGCTCATCGACCCGGACAAGCGGAAGACCCGCGGGAACCTGGAAATCGACATGATGTCCGCGCAGCAGATCTTTCAGATCGTGGACCACAGCCGCCACGGCGTCGGTCAGATCGACGGGCGCCACATCCAGGTTGAGACCGCCTGAATCGAGGCGGACCAACTCGACGAGATTGTCGAGAAAACGCCGCAATCGCGACACCTCCGCGCGCGCGAGCGGCAGCGCGGACGCGCCGGGGTGCTCGCTCGCCAGCGCCTCGATCGCGGCGGTCACGCCGGTCAGCGGGGTGCGCAGGTCGTGCCCGATCGACGAGAGCAGCGCGGCGCGGAGGCGGTCGCGTTCCTCGAGGACCGACAGGCTGCGCATCTCGTCCTCCAGATGCAAGCGTTCGTGCGCGAGCGCCGCCTGGCCCACGAGCGTGGCGAGCAGCGCGGCGCGGTCGGGCGAAATCGGGTCGCGGCCGTCCTCGCTCGCGATGCCGAGGATCGCAAGAACCCCGAGCCCGGTCTTGAGCGGATGAAACTGCCAGTCGGACGCAACGAGCGTATTCGTCCCGCGTCCCGCAGGTTCGCCGCTCGTCCAGGCCCACTCGGCCGCCGCCTGATCGATCGGCGAGATCGCCGCATCGACGGGCCGCGCGACCAGCGGTCGCAACAGCCCGCCCTGCTCGGCCAGAATGATGCTGCGTACGCCCAGCAAGCGCGCCACTTCCTCGCAGGTTACCGCAGCGGTGGTTTCGCGATCGGAGGCGCGCGCAAGCATCTGCGCGAAGGCGGCAAGCGACGCATTTTCCTGCGCGCTGCGAACCCCGATCCGCGCGCGCGTCCGCAGCCGGCCGGCAAGATTGCTGACCACCGCGGCGACGCCGGTAAGGATCAACATGGTGAGGACGCTCTGCGGATCGGCGATCGTGAAGGTATGCCGCGGCTCGAGGAAGAAGAAGTTGAACGCCAGCGCCGCAACGAGGCTCGCGAACAGCCCCGGACGCAAGCCGTAAAGCGTCGCGGCGACAATCACCGGAACGAGATACAGCAGGTCGACCGCCCCGGTCCCGATCCATGGTTCGGCCAGACGCGCGGCGCCCGTCATCAGCGCGATGAGCCCCAGTCCGACCGCATAGCTCGACGGGCGCCCCCAGCCGCGTGTCCAGTCGAGACCCCGGCGCGTGGCAGGAGATTCGCGGGGTGACGGGATGACGTGGATGGCAAGGTCGCCCGCGTCGTGGATCAGCGCCTCGACGACCGAACCGTGGCGAAGTTCGAACCACCAGCTACGCTGCGACCTGCCGATGATAAGCTGGGTCGCGCGCATCACCTCGATCTGGCCGCGCAGTCCGGCAATAACGCTCTCCGCAGGAACGGTAGCGATCGTCGCGCCGAGGGTAGCGGCCAGTGCGAGCGACGCGGCTATCCGCCGCCGGGCATCGTCGTCGAAGGCCGCGCTTCGTGCCGTCTCGATATGCACCGCCGTCCATGGGGCGTTCAGCCCGTCGGCAAGGCGCTTTGCGGTGCGCACGAGCATATCGCTGCCTGGCTGTTCGCTGATCGCGACGAGGATCCGCTCGCCGGCCGCGAAGGTGCCCGCTTCGCCCGTCGCATCGAGATCGTGCAACATTTGCCGGTCGACGCTCAAAGCAGCTCGCCGGAGCGCCATTTCGCGCAGCGCCGAAAGGTTCGCCTTCGAAAAGAAATGGCCGAGGGCACGGCTTGCCTCGTGCGGCACATAGACCTTGCCATCGCGCAGCCGGTCGATCAGTTCGTCGGGCGGTAGGTCGACGAGCTTGATTTCGGCTCCTTCGAACACGCTGTCGGGTACCGTCTCGCGAACGCGCACCCGGGTAAAGCTTGCGACGACGTCATTCAGGCTTTCGACATGCTGGACGTTGAGCGTCGTATAGACGTCGATCCCGGCGTTCAGCAGTTCCTCGACATCCTGCCAGCGTTTGGGATGCCGGCTGCCGTCCATATTGGTATGGGCATATTCGTCCACCAGCGCGAGTGTCGGGGCGCGGCGGAGCACGGCATCGATGTCCATCTCGGTCAGTTGGTGGCCGCGATAGGCGACTTCGCGGCGCGGCACGACCTCCATCCCGTCGAGCAGTGCTTCGGTCTCGGCCCGACCGTGCGTTTCCACCACGGCGACGACGACGTCCTGTCCGTCGCGCCGCAACGCGGCACCTTCGCTGAGCATCGCATAGGTTTTGCCCACGCCCGGCGCCGCACCGAGAAAAATCTTCAGCCGCCCGCGCGCCTCGCGCTTTGCCTGCCGCAACAGGGCTTCGGGTGAGGGTCTCTTGGTGGCCGATACCATGCGCCCGCTTACCCCGGTCGCGGACACAGGGCCAAGCGACAATCGGCGATCTTTATGGAATCCTTATGCGCCCGGCGAAAATCGACCGCGAAACTTTACGGCGAAGGGGCGTAGCGGCGTCGCATTCAGTCCGGCTCCCTCGGGAGTCGCCCTTTGCCGGAGACCTATGATGACCGATCTGATGTGGCTCGCCCTTACCGCGCTGCTGTTCGCAGCCACGCTCGGCTACGCGCGCATCTGCGACAAGGCCTGACCATGAGCGCTTCGTCGATGCTCGCTGGCGCCGTCGCTGCGGCGCTGTTCGTCTATCTCGTGGTGGCGCTGCTGCGCCCCGAACGTTTCTGACCGGAGGCAATCCCATGACCTTGTCCGGATGGATGCTCATTTTCACCTTCGTCGCGATCCTTGCCCGTCCTTGCCAAACCGATGGGCCTCTGGCTCTTTGCCCTTTACGAAGGGCGCACGACCCCGCTTCATCGCATCCTGGGGCCAGTCGAGCGGGGCTTCTACCGGATGGCCGGGATCGACCCGACCGAAGAGCAGGGCTGGCGGCGCTACGCGCTTCACATGCTGCTGTTCAACCTCGCGCTGCTGCTTTTCACCTATGCGGTGCTGCGATTGCAGGGGGTACTTCCCGTTAATCCGCAAGGCTTCGGCGCGGTCGGCGCCGACGGCGCTTTTAATACGGCGGTCAGCTTTACGACGAACACCAACTGGCAATGGTATTCGGGCGAGACGACGCTGTCGAACCTGTCGCAGATGCTCGGGCTTACGATCCAGAACTTCCTCTCCGCCGCCACCGGTATCGCGATTGCCTTCGCGCTGTTTCGCGGATTCGCAAGGCGCGAAACGGGAACGATCGGTAATTTCTGGGCCGATACGACGCGCATCACGCTCTATCTGCTGCTTCCCATCTGCACGGTCTACGCGCTGTTCCTGATCGCGAGCGGCGTGCCGCAGACGCTGGCGGGATCGGTCCACGCAACGACGCTCGAAGGCGTGCGACAGACGATCGCGCTCGGTCCGGTCGCAAGCCAGGAAGCGATCAAGATGCTGGGGACCAATGGCGGCGGCTTCTTCAACGCCAACAGCGCGCACCCTTTCGAAAATCCGACCGCGCTCACCAATCTGATCCAGATGGTCTCGATCTTCCTGATCGGCGCCGGGTTGACGTGGTGCTTCGGCAAGGCGGTTGGCGACACGCGCCAAGGTTGGGCAATCCTCGCGGCGATGGGACTTATTTTCATCGCCGGCGCCAGCATTGCCTATTGGCAGGAGGCTGCCGGCAACCCCGCACTTCATTACCTCGGCGTTGGCGGCGGCAATATGGAGGGGAAGGAAGTTCGCTTCGGCATCGCCGCCTCTTCGCTCTTCGCCGTTGTCACCACGGCGGCGTCCTGCGGGGCCGTCAATGCCATGCACGACAGCTTCACCGCAATCGGCGGCCTGATCCCGCTACTCAACATCCAGCTCGGCGAGGTTGTGGTCGGCGGTGTCGGCGCGGGCATCTATGGCTTTTTGCTTTTTGCCATCCTCGCGGTGTTCGTCGCGGGCCTCATGGTGGGGCGCACACCCGAATATGTCGGCAAGAAGATCGAGGCGCGCGAGGTCAAGCTCGCCGTCCTAGCCATTGCGATCCTGCCGCTGGTCATCCTCGGCTTCACCGCCATTGCCAGCGTGCTCCCCGCCGGGCTTGCCGGGCCGCTCAACAAGGGGCCGCACGGCTTCTCGGAGATTCTCTACGCGTTCAGCTCTGGGGCCGGTAACAATGGCTCGGCCTTTGCGGGCCTGAGCGCGGGCACTCCCTTCTACAATGCCATGATCGGGATCGCGATGTGGCTTGGCCGGTTCTTCGTGATCGTGCCGGTGCTCGCGATCGCCGGTAGCCTCGCCGCAAAGCGCCACACCCCCGCTACCAGCGGCTCTTTCCCCACCACCGGAGGGCTGTGGATCGGCCTGCTGATCGGGATCATCCTGATCATAGGCGGCCTCACCTTCCTTCCCAGCCTCGCGCTAGGTCCCGTCGCCGATCATCTCTCGATGATGGCTGGCCAGCGCTTCTGAGGGATCAGCGACATGACGACTCCAACCTCGATGTTCAGCCCCGCACTGGTCGTTCCGGCGATGCGTGATGCGATAAGGAAGCTCAATCCGCGCGAGCTGATGCGCAACCCCGTGATGTTCACCACCGCCTGCGTTGCCCTGCTCATGACGGTGCTGCTCGCGCTCGGCGACCCCGGCCTGTCGCTGGGTTTCGAAACCCAGCTCGTCGCCTGGCTCTGGCTCACCGTGCTTTTCGGCACCTTTGCCGAAGCCCTCGCCGAGGGACGCGGGCGCGCCCAGGCGGCCTCGCTTCGCGCGACGAAGGCCGAGTTGCGCGCCAAACTGATGCTCGGCGTCGGCGAGACTTATGAAATCGTCGCCGCAAGCCAGCTCGAAAAGGGCGAGATCGTGCTGGTCGAAACGGGCGACCTCATCCCCGCCGACGGCGAGGTGATCGAAGGCGTCGCATCGGTCAACGAAGCGGCGATCACCGGCGAAAGCGCCCCTGTGATCCGCGAGGCCGGCGGCGATCGTAGCGCCGTGACAGCCGGCACGCGCGTCATCTCCGACCGCGTCAAGGTGCGCGTCACTGCCGAGCCGGGCCAGGGTTTTCTCGACCGCATGATCGCACTCGTCGAAGGCGCCGAGCGGCGCAAGACGCCCAACGAGATTGCGTTGACGATCCTGCTCGTCGGGCTGACCATCATCTTCCTGATCGCCGTCGCGACCATTCCGGGCTTCGCGTCCTATGCCGGCGGATCGATCCCGGTCGCATTGCTCGCGGCCCTGCTCATCACGCTGATCCCGACGACCATTGCGGCGCTGCTCTCCGCCATCGGGATTGCCGGAATGGACCGCCTCGTGCGCTTCAACGTGCTGGCCAAGTCGGGCCGGGCCGTCGAGGCCGCGGGCGATGTTGATGTTCTCCTGCTCGACAAGACCGGCACGATCACGATCGGCGACCGCCAGGCCAGCGAGTTCCGCGCGCTGGCGGGCGTCGATGACGAGACTCTGGCCGAGGCCGCACTACTCGCCAGCCTGGCCGACGAAACCCCCGAGGGCCGTTCGATCGTGACACTTGCGCGCGAACGCTATGCGATCCGCGTGGCGGCGCTTCCGGCCGGGTCCGACGTCATCCCCTTCACCGCGCAAACGCGCCTTTCGGGGGTCACGGTCGCCGGGGTGACGATCCACAAGGGCGCGGTCGATTCGATCTTCAAGGCCCACCCCGACACCGTATCCTCGCCTGCCGCGCAGGAGTTGCGCCGCATAACGGACGAAGTTGCGCGCGCCGGCGGCACGCCGCTCGCGGTGGTCAGGGACGGGCGTCTGCTCGGCGCCATCCACCTGAAGGACGTCGTGAAGGCGGGCGTTCGCGAACGCTTCGGCGAATTGCGCAAGATGGGCATCCGCACCGTTATGATTACGGGCGACAACCCGCTGACGGCCGCGGCGATCGCCGCCGAAGCCGGGGTGGACGATTTCCTGGCCGAAGCGACGCCCGAGGACAAGCTTGCCCTCATTCGCCGCGAGCAGGCCGAGGGACGGCTCGTTGCCATGTGCGGCGACGGCACCAACGACGCCCCCGCGCTGGCGCAGGCCGATGTCGGCGTCGCGATGAACACCGGCACGCAGGCGGCGCGCGAGGCGGGCAATATGGTCGATCTCGACAGTGATCCGACCAAGCTGATCGAGGTTGTGGGTCTGGGCAAGCAATTGCTGATGACGCGCGGCGCGCTGACGACCTTTTCGGTCGCTAACGATGTCGCCAAATATTTTGCGATCATCCCGGCGATTTTCGTCTTTCTCTATCCTGAGCTCGGCGTTCTCAACGTCATGCGCCTTGCCACGCCCGAAAGCGCGGTGCTGTCGGCGATCATCTTCAACGCCTTGATCATTCCGTGCCTCGTCCCGCTTGCCCTCAAGGGCGTGCGCTACCGGCCGATGCCTGCCGGCCCGTTGCTCGCGCGCAATCTATCGATCTTCGGCCTCGGCGGACTGGTGGCGCCATTCGTCGGCATCAAGCTGATCGACCTCGCCGTGTCCGGCCTCCAGCTTGCGTAAGGACAATTCCATGCTTTCCGAACTCAAATCCGCCCTTCGTCCCGCGCTCGTGCTGACCGCGCTTTTCGCTCTCCTCCTCGGTCTGGTCTATCCGCTCGCGCTGACGGCTATGGGCCAGCTCGTCTTTCCGGAGCAAGCCAATGGCAGCCTCGTCCGCGACGGTTCAAAGATCGTGGGATCGAAGCTGATCGGCCAGAGGTTCCTGGCCGACGCCTATTTCCACGGGCGCCCCTCGGCCGCCGGCGCCGATGGTTATGATGCCGCCGCTTCCTCGGGGTCGAACCTCGGTCCGGCGAGCAAAGCGCTCGCCGATCGCGTCGCCGCCGACGTCAAGGCCCTCACTGCAACGGCACCGGGCCGCCCTGTCCCGCCCGACCTGGTGACGACCTCCGCCTCGGGGCTGGACCCCCACATCAGCCCCGAGGCGGCTTTTTTCCAGATTGCCCGCGTGGCGAAAGCGCGCGGCATCGACGACGCCAGCCTCCGAGCACTGGTCGAGGCATCTGTCGAACACCCGTTGGCAGGGATCCTTGGCGACAGGCGCGTCAACGTGCTGATGCTCAATCGGGCACTCGACGCGCGCTTCCCGACGAAATAGGCTGGCCGGATGGTGCCACCGGCAAAAATCCTGATCATCGAGGACGATGCCCATATCCGGCGGCTGCTGCAGGCCACGCTGCAGCGCGCCGGTCATCAGGTGATCGAAGCTGACAGCGCCAGGCAGGCGATGGCCCTGTTCGACATCGAGCGGCCCGATGTCGTGCTGCTCGATCTCGGCCTGCCCGATCGTGACGGGCTGGAATTGATCGAGCCGCTGCGGCTGCGCTCGAACGCCACGCTGATCGTCGTATCGGCGCGCGAAAACAGTGTCGAGAAGGTGACGGCGCTGGATCTGGGCGCCGACGACTATGTCACCAAGCCCTTCGATACCGAGGAATTGCTCGCCCGGATCCGCACGGCGCTGCGCCACCAGCGCGCGTTCGCGTCCGGCGAGGAACCCACCGTTGTCGAGGCGGGCGCGCTGCGAATAGACCTTGCGCACCGCCGCGTCTTTCGCGGCGCCGAGGAGGTTCATCTGACCCCGAAGGAATATGGCGTCCTGGCCGAACTTGCGCGCCGTCCCGACCGCGTCCTGAGCCACACCCAATTGCTGACCTCGGTGTGGGGTCCGGCCCAGGCCGATCGCGTGGAATATCTGCGGATCGTCGTCCGCGGACTGCGCCAGAAACTGGAAGAAGATCCGTCGCAACCGAAGCGGATCGTCAACGAACTGGCCGTGGGGTACCGGCTGCGGACCTAGTTTGGCCGATTTCGGACAGTCAGCTTTTGCCCCGGCAAATGCGATGCCGTCATGCCGGCCGCCGAGCATAGTGGCCGAAGGCAGCGATGACGGCATAGCAAGCGGCGGGAAGGAGCAGCGCGAGCCCAAGATGCCCGGTGAGGTCCGCGATTGCACCGGTCGCGAGCGGGACCACGGCACCTCCAAAGATCGCGATATTGATGATCCCTGACCCGTCGGCAGCGCGGGGACCGAGCTTTTCGGACGCGAGGCTGAAGATCGTCGGGAACATGATCGCGTTCATCAGGCCTATGGCAAGCAGGCTGTAGCCCGACAGAGCACCGGTCGTGCTGGTGGAGACAAGGATCAGCGCGATCGCGCCGACCGCGACCCAGGCGAGCAGCTTGCCCGGACTGATGACGCGCATCACTGCCGATCCGATGAAACGCCCAGCCATCGCGCCGCCCCAATAGAGTCCGATGAGCTTGCCCGCCGCCTGTTCCTGCAGGGCCAGGACGTGCCCCTGCATCAGGTAGCTGACGATCAACGACCCGATCGACACTTCAGCGCCAACATATAGGAAGATGCAGAGAGCGCCGAAGCCGAAACGCGGACGCCTTAGCAGGTCAAAACCCGCAAACGCGGCACTCGCCTCATGCCGCTCGCCCTTCAGGCGCTTGCGGAACATCCACACGGTCGCCGCCACGACCGCAAGCGCGACCGCAATGCCGAGATAGCCATGCACAATCGCGAGGCTTTCGGAAGTGCGATAGGCGTCGAGCTCGGCGCCCGATAGCTGATCGGCGCTCACTTTTGCCAGACCGCCGAGGATAAGCGTCGACCCTGCGACCGGGAACAGCGTGGTACCCAGCGAGTTGAACGCCTGTGCGAAGGTCAGGCGGCTGTGCGCTGTCTCAGGCTTACCAAGCAGCGAGATCAGCGGATTGGCAACGACCTGCACGATAACCACCCCGCTCGCGAGGACAAATAGCGCAAGCAGGAACAGGCCATAGGTCGCATTCTGCGATGCCGGAATGAACAGGAGACAGCCTACCATCATCGTAAGCAGGCCCGCGACCGCACCGCGCATATAGCCGATCTTCTTGACAAGCTTCGCCCCCGGTATCCCGATGAGCAAATAGGCGGTGAAGAAGCAGAACTGTACGAGCATTGCCTGCGTGTAGTTGAGAGTGAATAGCTCCTTCAGCTTCGGAATGATCACGTCGTTCAGAGACGTGATCCCCCCGAAGATGAAGAACAGCCCCATCACGAACAGCCGCAGCTCCGGTGCGTCGACATAAGCTTCCGTTCCTGCATCCCCGGCGCTGGTCGGGGCGGGCGTATGGGCCATCCTGCTTCTCCAAAATAGTCCTATCGACGATAGGTGATGTCGTTATCGCGATCCGTAGGGTCGGCCATAATCAGGACGCGTATCATTTACCCGCGGCAAGGCGCATGGCGGCGCCGCCGCCGGGCGCGAGCCACAGGGTATAGCTATCACCCTTTTTCACCTTGATCCTGTCGTATGCGATGCTGTGCCGCGCTTCGGTCAGATAAGTGGCGCCGTCGCCGTCCTTATAAATCGTCGCGACGTAGGTTCTGCCCGGTTCCAGAAAGTCGAAGCGCAGCGTCAACGTCCGCGCCGTCGCATCGTTGACGCCGCCAACATACCAGTCAGCACTGTTGCGGTCCTTGCGCGCGAAAATAGCATAATCCCCGACCTCGCCCGCGATCAGGTGGCTTTCCGACCAGTCGGCCGGCACTGTCGAGATGAAATCGAGCTCGCGCGGAAACTTCTCCAGCGTTTCGGGGAAATCGGCCGCCATCTGGATCGGCGAATAGATGGCGAGATAGAGGCCGAGCTGCTTCGCCAGCGTCGAAGCCAGCGGCGCATGGTTCGCACCCTCGAGACTGAGGACCCCTGGCGTGAAGTCCATCGGCCCCGACAGCATCCGCGTATAGACGAGCGTCGGTTCGTGATCGGGGCCGTTTGCGAAGGCGCCCCAGGCATTATATTCCATGCCCCGGGCGCCTTCGCGTGCGACCCAGTTGGGATAGGTGCGGCGAAGACCGGTGTCCTTCACCGGCTCGTGCGGATCGACCGCCACATGATATTTGGCGGCGGTCTGGACGACCTTCAGATGATGCTGCACTTGGCGCTGGCCGTCGTGCCACTCCATCGCAACGCTGTCGGCGGTGTCGCCCGGCGCGATGATGCCGCCCGCGTCGGCGACATAGCCGGTCTTGACCGTCCCGACGCCGAGCCGGCCGTACAGCTTCATCGCATCGTCGAGCTGCGCCTCGTAAACCTTGATATTCCCGCCGGTTTCATGGTGTCCGATCAGCTGGACATGCTTAGCGCGGGCATAGTCGGTAACCGCCTTCAGGTCGAAATCGGGAGTCGCCTCGGTAAAGCTGAACTCGTCGCCGTGGCCGAACCAGTTGCCGTTCCAGCCCTTGTTCCAGCCCTCGACCAGCACGCCGCCGAAGCCGTGCTTGGCTGCGAAATCGATCGTCGCTTTCGTGCGCTCGGTTGTCGCGCCATGCTTCGGCCCCTCGGCCCAGGTCCAATCGCCGCGGATCATGCCCCACCAGATGCCGACATATTTCATCGGCTTGAACCAGCTGACATCGCCCAGCTTGTTCGGTTCGTTGAGATTGAGCTCGAGGTCGCTTTCGACCAGCCCCGCCGCGCTGTCCGCAATGCGGATCGTGCGCCATGGCGTCGCGAACGGCAGGTCGCGCACGACGCGCGGCCCCTTCGACGAGGGTGCCAGCGTGGCGCGGAATTTCTGCCCTTCGGCGCGCTTCAGCCACATCCCCGAATAGTCGACGAGCGCTGCCTCGTGGAACGACAGATGCGTCCCGTCGTCGAGCCGCACGGTCATCGGGGTGTGCGCGGTGGCGACGGCATCGACCGGCGTCTTTTGATAGATTTGCTCGTACCGGTTCCACTCGCCGGCGGTGATCCACCACGCCTTGCCCTTGGGCACCAGGTCGAACTCGGTGATTTCCTCGGCAATCTTCGCGGTCTTGAGCCCCGCCTGCTCGGGGAGCTCGTAGCGAAAGCCGATGCCGTCGTCGAACAGGCGGAAGCGGACGTTCATCGCATGGCCGCCCCAGCTTTCGTTCTGGCGCAGGCGAACGAGCAGTTCGTTGTGGTGGTCGCGCACGAAGCGGCGTTCGCCCCAAGGCTGTTCCCAGCGGCTGTCAGCGCTCGCGCGCTCGATGCCATCGATCGCGAAGCCGCGCTGGAGGCCGATCCCGTCGGTGAGCAGGAAGCCGAGCTTCGACGGCGCGAACAGCAATTGCCCCTTGCGCGACAGCGACCAGGTCGGCCGCTGATCGTTGTCGGTCGCGACGGTCAGCACCAGGCTACCGTCGGGCGAGGTTGCGGTGACCGACGCGGGCGCCTCCTGCGCGACGGCGGGTGACGCGGCGAGAAGCGCGAGCGGGGCAAGGCGAAGCATGGACATCAATGTTCGATCCGGATCCAGAGGGCACCGCAAGGCGGCAAGGTGTCGGCGTCGGCCCCATTGATCGCCACGATCGGCGTTCCGCCGCGATGCTGCGCGGCAATGTCAATGGACTCCCCGCCGAGGTTGAAGAGGCAGCGGATCGTTTCGCCTCCGGTCACGCGGTCGAAGACCAGCAGGTCGCCTTCGGCCACCCAGCCGCCGTCGCGGCCGTGACGGAGCGCGGGATGCGCTGCCCGCAGCGCGACGAGCCGCCGCGTCAGGTTGAGCAGCGACGCGGGGTCGCTATCCTGCCGGTCCACCGCGAGGCCGGCGTGCGCGTCACCCAGCGGCAGCCACGGACTGGCGGACGAAAATCCGGCATGCGCCGCATCCCCCGCCCACGGCAACGGCGTCCGCGCGCCGTCGCGCGACAGGGTCAGCGGCCAGTTCTTCAGCGCTTCGGGATCCTTGACCATCTCGAACGGGATATCGACCTGATCGAGCCCCAGTTCCTCGCCATTATAGATGATGATGTTGCCGCGCAGCGCACACAGCAGCGCCATCTTCATGCGCGAATAGGCGGCGGCATCGACGCCGGCGGGCGTCCAGCGCGACACCGCGCGCGGCGCGTCGTGGTTTTCAAAGGCCCAGCTCGGCCAGCCGATACCCGGCGCGTCGGGCCATTGCTCGGCAGCTTCGCGAACGAGCTTCGGCGTCAGCCGGTCGGCGTAGAGGAAGTCGAAACCATAGGCGCTGTTCAGGCGCCGGTCGCCCGCGGTGAACAGCTTCATCTCGCGCACCGCATCGTCGCCGCCAACCTCGGCGACGGTGAAGCTGCCGCCATATTCGTCGGTCAGCGCGCGAATGCGTTCGAGGAACAGCGGGATGTCGGGATGCGACTGGTTGTAGATTTTCAGCTGAAAATCGAACGGCCGGGTGCGGACCTTGTTCGACGGCGGCGCCGGCGGATTGTCGCGCAATTCGGGATCGTGCATCGCAAAATTGATCGCGTCGATGCGGAACCCGTTGACGCCGCGGTCGAGCCAGAAGCGGACCACGTTCAGCAACGCATCCTGCACCGCGCGGTTGTGGACGTTGAGCTGCGGCTGGGTCCCCAGGAAATTGTGCATATAATATTGGCCGCGCCGCGCGTCCCACGTCCATGCCGGACCGCCGAACACCGACTGCCAATTAGTCGGCGGCGAGCCGTCGGGCTTCGCATCGGCCCAGACATACCAGTCGGCCATCGCATTATCCCTGCTCGCGCGGCTGGTCGCGAACCAGTCGTGCCGATCCGACGTGTGTGCAAAGACAAGGTCGGTCGTCACCTTCAGACCCAGCGCGTGCGCGCGCGCGACGAGCGCGTCGAAATCGTCGAGCGTCCCGAAGATCGGATCGACGCCGTAATAATCGGCAATGTCGTATCCGAAATCGTCCATTGGCGAGGGATAGAAGGGCGACAGCCAGATTGCATCGACACCCAGCGAGGCAACATAATCGAGCCGCGCGGTGATGCCGGCCAGATCGCCGATCCCGTCGCCGTTTGAATCGGCAAAGCTGCGCGGATAAATCTGGTAGATCGCCGCGCCCTTCCACCACGGCAGGTCGGCGTCGGCGACGGCGTGCGGTTGTTTGGCAAGGCTATGGTTCGTCGTCACGCGTCGTTTTTCCGCTTATTCGTTGGCCTGGCATATGGCGGTGCCGAAGGCGGGGAGAGTGAGGGACAGGCTGCCCGGTGCGGCGGCGTGCGCCGGGCAGTCGCCAAGGAGCGACGTAAAGGCCGCGCTTTTCATGTCGATGGCAATATTGGCCGAGACGGGCGTTGCAGACGTATTGAACGCCAGTAGCACTTCGCGGCCGGAGTCGGGATCGAACCGCGAGACCGCGAGCAAGCCCGGCTTTTCCGAAATGGCGCGCAGCTTCGTCGTCCCGTGCAGCAGCGCGGGCGTCTTGCGGCGGATAGCCGAAAGCGCCGCGATCTCGCGGTAGAGCGGATGCGCCGGGTCGAAATTGGCCGACGCCGTGGTCGCATCGGTGCCGATCAGATCGTTGTCGTTATAGACGTCGACCGTCGAGGCGAACATGTCCTCGCGCGCGAGCTGGTCGCCCCCGTCGGACACGAAGCCCTGCTCGTCGCCAAAATAGATCGTCGGGACACCGCGCAGCGTCAGCAGCATGGCATGGCCCAGCATCACGCGCTTCAGCAGGTCGTCGGCGCTCGCACCGGGGTTTGCCTGCTTCACGAACATCGCGAAGCGGCCCATGTCGTGGTTGCCGAGGAAGGTCGGGAGTTGCAGCGCCGCGGCCGGCCCGCCCTTGTACAGCACATCGCCATCGAACAGCCGTTCGAACACGGCGGTTCCGGTTGTTCCGCCGACCGCATCGATCACCGCGCGCGCAAAGCTGAAGTCGAGCACCGCTGGCAATCCGGCGACGCGCGTGTGGCGCGCCAGCGATCCGGGGTCGACCGCGTCGTTATAGACTTCCCCGAAGATGTGGAAATTCGGAATCCCCCGCGCTTTCGCCCGCGCCAGCATCGCGGGCACGAAGGCCTGCCAGAATTCGGGGTTCACATGCTTCGCGGTGTCGATGCGGAATCCGTCGATCCCGAACGCGTCGATCCAGCGGCCATAGATGTCGATGAAGCCCTGCACGACCTTCGGATCCTCGGTCGCGAGATCGTCTAGCCCTGCAAAATCGCCATAGAGCGCAGACTCGCCAACCCAGTCGCTGTTGCCGCGATTATGATAATAGATCGGGTCGTTCAGCCACGCCGGCACCTTGGCCTTTTCCTCGCCCTGCGGCACGACGGGCGTATAGGCGAACGATGGATCGGTCAGCTTTGCCCAGTTTTCGGGCGAGCGATCACCGTCGCCGACGAAACCCCGATTGATCGCCGCGCCGCCGGCACCGCCGCGCCGTGAAAAGGGATAATCGGCAAGGCTGCGATAGCGATACCCCGTCCCGTCGCCTTCGGTGTAGCGAATGACGTCGGCGGTGTGGTTGGTGATGATGTCCATATAGACCTTCATCCCGCGCGCGTGCGCCGCGTCGACGAAGGCCCGGAATTCGTCATTGGTCCCGAAGTGCGGATCGACGCGCGTGAAATCGGTCACCCAATAGCCGTGATAACCAGCGCTTTCGTCGCCCTTGGGTCCCTGCACCGGCTTGTTCTTGAAGATGGGGGCGAACCAGATCGCGGTCGCGCCCATCCCCTGGATATAGTCGAGCCGCTTCGTCAGCCCGGCAAGATCGCCACCGTGATAGAAGCCCTTGGCCGACGGATCGTAACCGGTTGCGAGCCGGTCGCCCGTCAGTCCGCCGCGATCGTTGCGCGGGTCGCCATTCTCGAACCGGTCGGGCAGGACGAAATAGATCACTTCTTCGGTCGCGGGACGCGCGCGGACGTCGGCGAGGCCGGCCTGCGCCAGCACCGGAAGCGGCGCCAACATCAGCGCAAGCGCGGCGAGCCCGCGGATCACGCCGCCACCGCCGCGCGCGAGGTCGCCGCAAGGAAATCGTCATAGCTCGCCATTTGCGCGACCTCCGCTTCGACCATCGCCGCGACGCCGGCCATATAGCGCGCGAGGTCGTCGGCGCCGATCCCATCGGCGAGCGGATGCCACGCGCGCGGCGCAATCCCCTGCCCCACCAGCACTTGCAGCCAGCCCGATTCGGTGAACAGCTCCTCATGCTCGCGGAAGATGAGCCCCTGCGCGCGGAACAGCTCGATCTTCGCCGCGAGCGTGTCGGGAACCGGCATCTCTGCCCGGTCGCGCCAATAGGCCGTGTCGCGGCGTTCGGTCGCCTTGAAATGCAGGATGATGAAGTCGCGGATACGCTCCCACTCGAAGTCGCTCTGCCGGTTGAACTCGGCGGCGACGGCGGGGTCGGCAGCGCCCGATGGCAACATCTTGAGCAGCCGCGATATGCCGGCCTGCACCAGATGGATGCTCGTCGATTCGAGCGGCTCCATGAAGCCGCTGGCCAGGCCAAGCGCGACGACATTGCGGTTCCACATCCGGCGCCGCTTGCCGCTGACGAAGCGCAGCCGGTTCGGTTCCGCCTGCGCGGGTCCGTCGAGATTGGCAAGCAGGGTCGCGACGGCCTCGTCGTCCGTTACATGGTCCGAAGAATAGACATAACCATTGCCGATCCGGTGCTGCAGCGGGATACGCCACTGCCAACCCGCGTCGCGCGTCGTCGCGCCGGTCCACGGCAGCTGCGGCGTGGCGCCGTGCGCGCACGGCACCGCCACCGCGCGATTGTTGAGAAGCCAGTGCGACCAGTCCTCATATCCGGTTTCGAGCGCGTCCTCGATCAGCAAGCCCCGGAAACCCGAACAGTCGATGAAGAAATCGCCCTCGACAGACCGCCCGTCATCGCACGCGACGCCGGTGACATCGCCGGTCTCGCCATTCAGACGGACATCGACAACTTTCCCCTCGATCCGCTCGACACCGCTCACTTCAGCGCGGCGGCGCAGAAAGGCAGCGTAGAGCGCGGCGTCGAAATGGAATGCATAGGGCATCTCGAGCAGATGCGGCGATGTGCGCGGCGCGCCGCGCTGCATTCGCCGCGCGTACGCGGCCCGCTCGTTGAGAGAATAATGGTCGAGCGTTTCGGCCACCCCGGCCGCCCGCGCGCGCAACCAATAGTGATGGAACTCAAGCAGGCCGAGCCCGCGCCCGACCGCGCCGAAGGCGTGCATGTAGCGATGACCGGGCCGCGTCCAGCCGTTGAATTCGATGCCGAGCTTGATCGTGCCCTGCGTCGCGGCAAGAAACTCATCCTCGTCGATGCCGAGTGCGTCGTTGAACAGACGGATCTGCGGGATCGTCGCCTCGCCGACGCCGACGGCGCCGATCGCGTCCGATTCGACGAGCGACACCGACCAGCCCGCCGGCAAAAAGCGGCGCAAGCAGGCGGCCGCCATCCAGCCTGCCGTGCCTCCGCCGATGATAACTAGCCGCATGGGGGACATAAGATCAGCCTCTGCCCTGTAGCGCAACAAGAGGACGGGGGCGGCGCGACCCGGCCGCCCCCGTCAGGGAGGGTTCAGAATTTGAACGAAGCGCCCGCGAGGTAGCGGCTGCCATAGACCTGATAGTCGATCACCGCCCGGCTATCGCGCGGATCGTCGGTGACGAAGGGCTCGTTCGTCAGATTCTGGCCCTGAATGAAGAGCGACAGCCCCTCGAGCGCGCTGCCCGGCTGGAAGTCATAGCCGATTTGGGCATCGACGATCGTCTCGGCGCGGGCGCGGCGACGGACACGATTGCCGCCGAAGCCCGACAGCTCGCCGATGAAGCTCGACCGGTAGCGCGCGCTGACGCGAGCGTTGAAGCCCCATTTCTCGAAATACGCTGTGCCGTTGGCGACCCATTTCGAATAGCCGGGAATATCCTGGGCCGGCGCACCCGGCGTCGGCTGGATCTTGGTCTTCGTATAGGACGCACCGCCCGTCACGCCGAAACCGTCGAGCGCCGATACCAGCTCACCAAGGGGCAAGGTACCCGCCAGTTCGACGCCGTAAAGCTTGCCGCCCTTGCCGTTGATCGGGACGTTCGCGGTGCCCAGATAGTTCACGATGATCGGATTGCCGTTCACGTCGAGGCCCGGATCCTGGATCGGATAGCCGGTGAAATCGAAAGCGACGTCCTGATTGTAGATATAGCTCTTCAGATCCTTGTAGAAGAGCTGCACCGCCAGATAACCCTTCGACCCGAAATATTTCTCGAACGTCAGGTCGGCGGCATTGGCGCGCCACGGACGCAGGTCCGGGTTGCCCGCGTCGCCGCGGACGACGGCGCACTGGCGGCCGACGGGGCAGACGCCGTTGCCGACGTCGCCGATCGTCGTGCCATATTTCAGCGACGCGCGCATGTCGTCGAGGCGCGGACGGATGATCTCGCGCGCCAGGCTGAAGCGGACCACGAAATCGCTGGCGGTGCGCAGCGACAGGTTCAGGCTGGGCAGCACATCGACATAGTCGGTGCTCGCACGCTGCGGGATGCCCTGGATGTTCGGCGAACCGTTCGCATTCTGGCCGATATAGGCGGCGCTCGCACCGTTCGAGTTCTGGTCGGTGAAAATCGCCTGCACGCCGACATTCCCGGTCAGCACCGACGAACCCATTTCCTGGTCGATGTTGGCCTGGAGATAGGTGGTCATCAACTTTTCGGACACGTCGTAGGATTTGACCACGACGTCGCCATAGGGATTGGCGACCAGCTGGTAGATGCCGGCCGCGAGCAGGTCGCGCGGGTCGTAGCTGACGACGGGGCCCAGCCCGAGGTAGGACAGGTTGGTCGTGCCGAGGCGATATTGTTCGGGGATCGGCACGCTGGTCAGGCCGTCGGTGTTGGCGACGAGACCGACAAAGGCTTCGTCGGGAACCAGGCTCTTGCTGCGATCGGTATAGTTCACGCCGAACTGCACCGATTTCAGGAAGCCGTCGAGCTCGCGTTCGACTTCGACGCGATATTGCCAGAGTTCGTCCTTGATGATGCGGTTGTTGTAATAGCCGTCCTGGCCGCCGCGGATGCGCGTACCGTCGACACCGGTCTGGTCGCCGCCCCAGCCGAGCGGGCTGGTGAGCTGGATCAGATCATAGTCGCCATAGTTCAGGCCGGGGCTGAACACGGTGCCGTTGCGGTCGCTGCTGAAGCCGATCGTATCGGTCGCGCCGACGCCCGCGCCGCGCCCGGTGCCGGCATTGCTTTCGAGGATCAGTTCGTTGCGGTCGGTCTTCGACAGGCTGATATCGGCGGTGACGTTCCAGCCGTTGTCGCCTTCCCAGCGGTTGTTCCAGCCGAAGCTGTAGAGCTTTGCCTGCCGTTCGAAGACGTCGTTGCGCACGACCCCCTCGACATTGGTGAAGGTGCCCGACCGCGCGAAGACATATTGGCCGCTGCTGTCGACGTCGGTGACATTGACCCCGGCGCCGCCGAAGGCGAGGGGCAGCTCGATGCCGCGCTTGATCTGGTCGTCCTTGAAGTCCGAATAGAAGGCATCGATCGTCGAGGTGAAATTGGGGCTCGGCCGCCACTGCACCGTGCCCTGCAGGCCAAGCCGCGTCAGCTGGGTCGAGGTCGCGTAGCTTTTCGACCCGCCGATGACGACCGGGTTCGCCGCGGTACCGTCGCCGGCATAGCCCCAAGCGTTGAATTCCTGGATCTGATAGGGTTCGTCGACATAGCTCGCCGACAATGCGATCCCCAGCGTGTCGTTCGCGAACTGGTCGACGTACACCCCGTTGACGCGGTAGCCATATTTCTTCGACCCGGCGTTCAGCTTGCCGATTTCGGCCCAGCTGCCGCGCCCGCCGACCGAGATGACGCGCTTGCCATAGTCGAGCGGACGGATCGTGCGCAGGTCGACGGTACCCGAAAGCCCCTGCCCGACGATCGACGCCATCGGGGTCTTGTAGACGAGCACCTGATTGATGACTTCGCTCGGATACTGGTCATATTCGACCGCGCGGTTGTCGCCGGTCGAGGTCTGTTCGCGGCCGTTGAGCAGCGTGGTCGAGAAGTCGGGAGCGAAACCGCGGATCGAGATCGCGTTCGAGCGCCCCGATACGCGCTGCGATGTCAGGCCCGGCAAACGAGCGATCGATTCGGCGATCGAGGCGTCGGGCAGCTTGCCGATATCCTCGGCCGAAATCGATTCGACCACCTGGTCGCGGTTCTTCTTGGCATTGACGGCGCTTTGCAGGCTGGCGCTGAAGCCGGTGACCACGATCTCGCCCTCGCCGCTCGAATCGTCCGCAGACGAAGCGCCGGCATCCTGTGCCAAGGCGACGCCCGGCGCGAAGACAATCGAGGCGAGGCCAAGTGCGAGGGCACTGCCGCCGCGGCGAAGGCTTTTGTTGTTTGTCATCTATGCTCCCCTGGCTTCGACGGGTTCGCGCGCCCAGCATCAGGGGAAGCGGCTGCCAGCCGCGACCATCCTCTCCGATGCGTGGGATGATCCCATCTTTCGCCCTCGCAATTGAGGCCAATCGGCTGCGAGGGCCATAGGGTATACGTATACGCATAATATGCGCATTCCCGACGTGTCGCCCAAATGCCACAGCGGCTGTTCGAAGCGCGATGGGACTTGCAAAATCTTGGCAGGACCGCGGTCGCCGGTTACTTTGTACGCGCTGAGCGACCAACGATAAGGGCGCCGCGACCGGGAGAACAGCATGGGCCGACCACCCTCCGTCAAGCCGACGAGTTTCGACATCGCCTATCTTGCCGGCGTCTCGCAGCCGACGGTCTCGCGCGCACTGCGCGGCAGCAAATCGGTCAGCGCTGCGACCCGGGCCAATATCGAACGCATCGCACGCGAACTGAATTACATGGTCGACAAGAATGCGTCGAGCCTGCGCTCGCAACGCACCCACACGCTCGCGCTGCTCTTCTTTGAAGATCCGACGCCTGACGAATCGATGATCAACCCCTTCTTCCTGTCGATGCTGGGATCCATCACCCGCGAATGTGCGCTGCGCGGATATGACTTGCTCATCAGTTTTCAGCAGATGCACAACGACTGGCACGTCGCCTATCAGGACAGCCACCGGTCGGACGGGATCATCCTGCTCGGCTATGGCGACTATCAGCTATATCTCAGCAAGCTCGAGCATCTGGTCGAGATGGGCACTAATTTCGTTCGCTGGGGCTCGGTGTCGAGCGATGGGATCGGGTTGACGGTCGGGTCGGACAATGTCGGCGCGGGCGAACAGGCGGGAGCACACTTGGTGGAAATAGGCCGCCGGGCGATCGCCTTCCTCGGCGATGCGTCGGACCATGCGCCCGAATTCCAGGACCGCTACACCGGTCTGTGCCGTGCGCTTCGTGCCGCCGACATCGTGCCAGATGCCGCGCTTCAACGCGACGCGATATCCTCGGAGGCATCGGGCTATGCCGCGGCGCAGTCGTTGCTCGCTGGCAGAAAGCGATTCGACGCGATCTTCGCGGCAAGCGACCTGATCGCGATCGGCGCAATGCGCGCACTCTCCGAAGCAGGGCTGAAACTCCCGCAGGATGTCGCGATCATCGGCTTCGACGACATTCCCGCCGCTGGCCTGACTTCACCGACGCTCACGACGGTCATGCAGGACATGAAGGGCGCAGGGACGCTCCTTGTCGATGCTCTTCTCGCCAGCATCGACGGGCGACCGGTCGAGCAACGCATGTTGCCCGCCCGGTTGATCAGGCGACAAAGCACAGCAGTTTAGTCAACGTATTCGTATACGTGGTTGCCGCGCGCTTGCCCCGCACGCCACCCGCTGCAACACGTCTTGCCGACAACAGCCGTCAGCGGCCATGGGAGAGAGATGATGGAAAAGCCGCGGCAGGGTTTCGCCGGCATGTGGAACGTCAGTTTCGGCTTTTTCGGCATCCAGATTGGTTTCGCGCTGCAAAATGCGAACATGAGTCGCATTTTCCAATCGTTGGGCGAGGATATCGAGAAATTGCCCGGACTGTGGGTCGCGGCACCGCTGACCGGGTTGCTCGTCCAGCCGATCATCGGCCACATGAGCGACCGTACCTGGCTCGGCCGCCTTGGTCGGCGGCGCCCCTATTTCCTTGCCGGCGCCCTGCTCGCGACGATCGCGCTGTTCCTCATGCCCGAAAGCCCGTCCATCTGGTTTGCGGCAATGATGCTGTGGGTTCTCGACGCATCGCTCAACATTTCGATGGAGCCCTTCCGGGCGTTCGTCGGCGATATGCTGCGCAAGGATCAGCACAGCATCGGTTATGCGGTGCAGACCGCCTTCATCGGTGCCGGTGCGGTCGTCGGCTCGTTGTTCCCGGCGCTGATGGAGGCGGCAGGCGTCGCCAATGTCGCGCCACCGGGGCAGATTCCCGATACGGTTCGCTATGCTTTCTGGTTTGGCGGACTGGCCCTGTTCCTCGCTGTGTTGTGGACCGTCGTTTCGACCAGCGAATATACCCCTGCGCAGATGGCTGTGTTCGAACCCGCGAATGCAGACGATGCTCCGACCGGGCCCGCGCTGGCGTCGCGCAGCCACATCGGCAACGTTGGCTGGATTGCCGCCGGGCTGGCAGTCATCCTGATTCAGCTCGAATTTGCGCTGCTGCGCGAGGTGCTGCTGCTCGGCACGCTGTTGATCGGTTATGGCCTGGCCAGCATGATTGCCATCGCGCTCGCGCGCCGCGGCTATGAAAAGAACATGCTGTCAAGCATCGTCGGCGACTTTGCAGGAATGCCGCCGCTCATGAAGCGGCTCGCGGCGGTACAGTTCTTCAGCTGGTCTGCGCTGTTCATCATGTGGATCAATACCACGCCGATCGTCGCCCAATATCATTTCGGCACGACCGACGCGGCCAGTGCGGTTTATCAGGCGGCGGGCAACTGGGTAGGCGAGCTGTTCGCGATCTATAACGGTGTCGCGGCCGTTGCCGCTCTGACGCTGCTGCCGTGGTTGTCGCGCCATCTGGGACAGGCGCGGACGCACATGGTGGGGCTGGCCTGCGGCGCGATCGGTTTTGCGAGTTTCTTTTTGCTGCGAGATCCGACGCAGCTGATCTTCAGCGAAATTTTCATCGGTATCTTCTGGGCCTCGGTCCTTGCCATGCCCTATGCGATCCTTGCGTCGAGCCTGCCACAGGCAAAGCTCGGCATCTACATGGGTCTCTTCAACATATTCGTCGTCATCCCGCAGCTTCTGGTCGCCACAGTCATGGGGTCGATCATGCAAGCGCTTTTTCCTGGCGAGCCAATCTATACGATGGCCTTTGCGGCGCTCGCCCTGATGATGGCGCTCGCCGCCATGGCGCGTGTCGACACGGCATCGATCACCCAATAACCGCCGCCCTGCTGCGGGTCGCGGCCGAATGTTCCGGCCCTCATCAGGCTTTTTGGGAAGGCAGGTGGTGGTCGTTACGTGATGACGTGGACAGCCTCTGCACTAGCGTATCCGTGCAACGATGCGGCCGTTGTCCTCTATGTTTCTCGAACTGCCCCGCGGCGACTTCCGGACAAGCCGGGCTGCCGACGAACTGCCCGATTTCAGATGCAACTGCGAGGGTCGGCCTTGATCAGCTTAGGGAGAAAACTGGGGTTTTCCGTCCCTTGGCTGAGGCACAGCACCGGCTGGCTGGGGCGGCAGGCCCAACTGGGAATTCACAAAGCATTGATAAGAAATCGTTTTCAGGTAAGCCTCTTAAAGAATACCCGCCTTTAGCCCGGAGTTTGAGTGAGCTTGTGCGAGCTCTTTTGGCACGCCGCGCGTAAAATCGATGAAGCGTTCATCTCCTGCGGCAGGATGAGTTGACAGCATTCCGCGCAATGCAGCGGGCAAGATCCTGCGCCGGACGCTGCGCGAACCCTTGGAACCGGCACGAAAGAAGAGCCGGCTGAGCCGGCAGCGCCGCGAATTGAGGAGAGAGAGATGACGATCCAGACCTATCGCCAGCCGATGGCGCGGCGGCATTTGCTGCGCCTTGCCGCGACGCTGGCGGTCGCCGCCGCGGCTTTCTCGCCTGCCGTTCGCGCGATGACGCAGCCCGGAACCGGCGATGCCGCCATGCAAGCAGCCTTCAACTATGCCTTTCCTTTGTTCGAATTTGCGCGGATGGAACAGACGCTAACCGAATCCGTCGGCGGCCCGGGAACGCTCAACCGCATCAAGCAGCGCTCGCAGCTCTCCGATTATCGCTCGCGCAACGTCACCGCCCCCAACAACGACACCATTTATTCCTCCCTGTTTCTCGAGCTTTCGGGTGGGCCGGTCGAGGCGTCGATCCCGACGATGCGCGATCGCTATTTCTCGGTCGCGTTCATGGACGCGTTCACCGACAATTTCGCCTATCTGGAAACGCGTACGACGGGCGGCGAAGGCGGGCGGGTCTGGGTCGTCAGCCCCGATTGGAATGGCAAGGTGCCCGATGGCGTTCGGCTTGTGCAATCGACCACCAACGATGCCTGGATGCTCGCGCGCATTCTCGTCGATGGACCGGACGACCTTCCTGCCGCGGAAGCGTTGCAGCAACAGATCAGCGCGACTGTTGCCGCCGACCGGCCGCCGGCGCGGGGCTTCAACGTGCGCGCGGAACGCGAAGCGAGCGATGCCGCCAATTTCCTCGCGGTGGTCAATGAAATGCTCAAACGGTCGAAAGGCGGCGCGGGACAGCTGGTGCGCGCCGAACGCTTCGCGGCGCTCGGCATCGGCGCCGAAGCGCCGCCGCCCTCGCCCGCCCTCCTCGCCGCTTGGGCAGCCTATCTGCCATCGGGTATCGCTGACCTGCGGCAGGGCTTTCTGTTCCGTGACCTGGTCGTCAACGGCTGGAGCTATCAGCCGCGGGGCGTCGGCGATTTCGGCACCAACGACCATCTGCGCGCGATGATCGCGCTCGGAGGCATCGCCGCGCTGGGCGAGCAGGAGGCGATGTATTTCCATGCGAACTTCGATGCCAGCGGCGAGCGGCTGAACGGCGCCAACAACTACCGCTGGCGCTTGCCGCCCGGCGGCGTTCCGGCCGACGCCTTCTGGTCGCTGACCATGTATGATGCGCAGGCGGACGGGCGCTATTATCTCGTCGAAAATCCCCTCGCTCGCTATTCGATCGGGGACCGGACACCAGGGCTGGTACGCGAAGCCGACGGCAGTATCGTCATCTTGATCCAACGCGATCGACCCGAAGGCGCAATGGCTGCCAACTGGCTGCCCGCCCCTGGCGGAACGATGCGCCTCGCGCTGCGCGCCTATATGCCGCGAGCCGAACTCATCGAACGCAATTGGCGCGTTCCGCCGCTGGAACAGGTCGTCGCCAAACCAGCGCCGGTTCCTGACGCGATGCGCGAGGCGCATCGTTCTGCTCAATGCTTCGGCCATGGTCACTTTCTCATCAACGCCGCACTGGAAGCAAGCGTTTCGATCACGCGGACCGAATATGCCCGCCGCAATCCTACCATCGCGGCGCCTCGCCCTTCGAACGTTGATCGGCCCATTCGCAATAATGGGGCGCGAGCTCTGCGGGCAGGCCAGCCTCGAACCGGTCATCGAGGGGATAATGCAGCATAGCCTCGGCGATGGCATCGAGAAGGAGCAACCCCTGTTTGCGGTCCTTGCCGCGCTTCAGCGGGTTGCGCTTCGCCTGTCTCGACATCCACAGCTTCTGAAGCGCGAACCAGCGCGGATCGGGAGCGACAATGCGCGCGGGGCTACCGTCGCGGCAGATAAGAACCTGGTCGACGGGTCGTCCCTCAAGCAGCCATTCCTGTTCGGGAAGTGGTATGGGTTGCGGCCTGTCGATCCGCGCCATGGTTCTCGCTCGCGAGGGCGCTGCCAATATTTCCACCTCATAGGCTTTGGCGTTGCGCGCCTGAAAGCTGCGCTCGGTATTGACCGTGAAGGTCGGGTCGACCGCTTTCAACAGGTCCCAGACGACCTGCGCATTGTGCTGTGGATCGGTCTCGGCCCACGCAAGATCGAAATCAGCGGTCTCGTCCGGAAGTTCGGGAATGAAGCCACCGGCCTCGAGCGCATAGGCGGCGACCGCATTGGTGCCGACGACGAGCAGGGCGCCGCCGAGAAGACCGCGCCGGTCGGCCTCGCGCAAAATCGGCCCGGCCTCGTTGGCGATCATTGGCACCCGCACCGCGCGGGCGATCGCGGCGCTCTCGCCAAGCGCAGTCCGGCTTGTCGCGCTGCGCGCCTTCAGCGTCTCCTTCTCATATTTATAAGCGTCAAGGCGCGCGGCCTGCTCATCGGACCAGGGACCAAGGCTCTTCGCATTGCCCCGGCGGTCGAGCAACTGGTACAGATAGGCGCGCCCTGCCACCTCCTTGCGCGCAAGATTATAGGGGAGCTTCGCGAGCCCGCGTTCGGCTTCGACCCAGACCTCGTACTTTTGACGCAAATTGACTAGTGCGCGCGCTTGCTCGTCGGAGAAGATCCTAATTGCCATCGCAAAATTATCCTGCAATTTTTGGATTGTGTCAATCGCAGGATAACTGTCCTATTTTCAACTGTTTAAATGACGTATCCAAAGTGTGAACTCGCCATTTGTCCTGCATAATACCCCCCGTATCGCAGGACAAGCAGCGCGCGAAAGATAGCCGCGCAGGTGCAGCGGGCCTTGATACCGACTAGGCACCGGCAGCTCCGCGAAGGACGCACTCACTCGCGTTCGGTGCGCTCCGGCAATATGGCAGTTTCGTCAACGGCGCGTGCAAACGCACCACCGTCCCGGGCGCGGATCTCGCGGCGTTCGTCCGGCAAAGAGCGCTCGGCGAAACGGGTGAGACGAGCGTCGTGAATCTCTCGGGCGTCGAGCGCGGCATCTCCGACGCAACACGGGCGAATAATAGTCGACAGCAATCCAGGGGGAGAAAGTAGGGCACGGCTCTTGCTGTCAGGGCCGACGTAACCAGCCCACGCGGGCCGATATGGATGGAGCTTAATTCAGGAAATGGGGGCACGGTGCTGGTCGCAGAGCATAATGCGGCCATGTTCGGCTTGCAGGCGGATGCAGAAGGGCCGCAGTCGGGAGATTTCCAAGTTACCCCAAGGCGTTGACATCCAGTCGACCATCTGTTCACCGCGGACATGATTATGGACGGTGATCTCGGAATTCTTTTTTTTCACGACTCGCTCATCCCGCTCGACTTTCGCAACGGTCACCGCCGGATCGTGCGAAATCCAGATGCCGGCCTCGCGCCGAGAGCGGCTCTGTCGACCAAGGGTTCACCATAAATCAGCATGCCAAGCTTTACGGGAGAATTTCGATGCTGGCCAGCCGCTGAATGGTCGCTTCCGTCTCGCGCATGAAGCGAACGTACAAGTGAGACTGGCAACCCCGAGCGAGCGGTCCGACAGCGTCCGACGACGATCACCGGCGCCTTGCTTTGCGCTAGGCGGGGCGGTTGGCGAGGATTGCATCCAAAAGGCCGGGAAAGCGTTGCTCGAATTCTTTGCGGCGCAGCCTGTTGATCATCTCGCGGCCGACCTGCGTCGTCTCAATCAGTCCTGCGGCGCGCAGCAACTTGAGGTGGTTTGACAGCGTGCTCTTGGGAATCGAGTCGCACGGCGCTGCGTTGGTGCAGCTCAGCTGCTCGGTGCCGGCCAGGCGCGCGACCATGGCCAGACGGTTGGGATCGGCGAGCGCATGGAGCGCCAGCTCGAGCGGCACGTCTTCCAGCCTGGGATGGGTGAAGCGGGGCATAGATGCAATATAGGCCCGCGACGCAATTTTAATAGTTCGGGAATATTGAACTATAGAATTGGCGATCCATCTTGTGCCTTGCCGGCAGCGCACGACGCCGTGATCGCGGGCAAAATTGGAGAATTCACATGTCACTTCTGGGCAAAAAAGCGCTCGTCACCGGCGGATCGCGCGGTATCGGTTCGGCGATCGCCAGGCGCCTCGCGGCCGATGGCGCGGCGGTCGCGATCACCTATTCGGGAAACAAGGCGGCGGCCGACGAGACAGTAGCGGCGATCGAGCGCGCGGGCGGCACCGCCTTTGCCGTTCAGGCCGATGCCTCCCAGCCCGAGCCGCAGCGGGCGGGCGTCGAACAAGCAGCGGCCGCGCTAGGCGGGATCGATATCCTTGTCCACAATGCCGGCGTCGCCGAATTCTCTACCATCGCCGATGACACTGACGAGAGCTATGACCGTCAATTCGGGGTCAATGTGAAGGGCCTGCACGTCGGCACGCGCGCGGCGCTGCCGCACCTGCGCGACGGGGGGCGGATCATCCTCATCGGCAGCATCTCGGGCGAGATGGCGTTCCCCGCGACCGCGATCTACAGCGCGACCAAAGCGGCAGTGGCGGCGCTGGCGCGCGGCTGGGCAAAGGATCTCGCCTCGCGCAATATCCTCGTCAACACCGTGCAGCCGGGCCCCATCGACACCGATATGAACCCCGCTGACGGCGAGTTCGCGAAGCAGATGATCGGTTCCATTCCGCTCGGTCGCTACGGCCGGGTCGAGGAGATCGCCGGCGCGGTGTCGTTTCTGGCCGGCCCAGATGCGACCTACATCACCGGAACAACGCTGAACATCGATGGCGGTGCGTCGGCCTAGTCGCGGGAGCGGCCCCTCCGCCCGGCGGAGGGGTCGTCGCCTAGCTTTACCGCACGCGGCCGCGAACCATTGCCGGTCCGCCTCCATCCGGTCCGGTACCAAGCCGGCTCCGGCACCTGTCGCTTACATGCTCAGGTGGCCGGCCATAGCTGCCCGCCCGCTTTCAGAGGCAGAAATTCGGAAACGGTCAGACTTGGCTGGAATGGTCCCGCCCGGAAGCGGAAAAGCCGCTTCTCGGGCATCGGATCAGGAAAGCGGTCGTTCGACGACTAGCGGAACTTGAAGCCGACGTTAACGCCGTAGGTGACAGGCATTCCGGTAAAGCGGATCACGGCATCGCCGCGCCGCGCCGCGGTATTCCAGTAATATTCGTTTGTGACATTCTGCGCATAGAGACTTGCCGTCCACGCGCCGTCGGCGTCGCCGATTCCGGCGCGCAGGTCGAGCAAGCCATAGTCGTCGATGAACAGCCGAGCGTCGGGTTTGAAATCGCCATAGGTCGAGCTGCGGTAGGTATAGTTGGCGCCGATGAACGCTTCCTTCGATCCGCCTACATCCCAGCGATATTCCAAGTCGGCGTTGACCTGCCACTTTGGCGTGTAGGGGAAGCGGAAGCCGTTGAAGTCGGTGACCGCGCCGAATGCGGTGTAGTTGGAGAAGGATCGCGTGACCTTGCTGTCGATATAGGTCGCGCCCAGATTGGCACGCAGGCCCTCCACCGGTGAGACGACGAGCTGCAATTCCGCCCCCTTGATCCGCGACTTTGGTACGTTGACCAGCGCCTCGAGCGGGCCGAACACCGGCACGATCGTGCGGCCCTTCAACTGCTTGTCGAGATAATCATAGTAGAAGAGGGCGCCGTTGATCTGCACGCGGCGGTCGAGCAGCGCCGATTTGAACCCAAGCTCGTAGGCCGTTACCTGCTCCTGCCGCACCGGCTTGTATTGCGAGAAGCGATTGCCCGCGAGCGTAGCGAAGGAGCCGCTCTTGTAGCCGCGGCTGACGCTGGCATAGAAGAGCTGGCCCTCTGCGGGCTTCCATTGCAACACGCCGCGCCAGGACAGATTGTCTTCCGGCAGGCTGCCGGCAAATTTGCCGGGACGCCCCGCGTCGTCGAACGTCACGCAGCCGCCGAGCGGGATCGTTCCCGACGGAAGGCCGAAGATCAGCTCGAAGCCGCGCGCATAGGTGCCGTTGCCGGCGTTGAGCGTGCACCCCGAAAAATCGACCTTGGTATCGGTGTAGCGCACGCCGCCGATCAGGGTCAGCGTGTCGGCGATCGGCACGCTCACATCGGCGAAGGCCGCGATGCTGCGATATTTTGTGTCGCCGAGCTGCGGCACCAGCTCGATCGACGGGAAGCCGAAGCGATCGAACACATGCGCCGACGATTGGTCGTTGAGCCGCTGGGTGAGCAGCTCGTGCGTCTTGCCCCATTCATAATTGCCGCCGAAGATCCATGAACCGTCACCCATCAACGAACCGGCAAGCCGCAATTCCTGACTGAAGGACTTGATGTCGCCTTCGAGGAAGACGTCGGTAAGCCGCAACGTGGTGCCGTCCGATTCCTGCCCATAGGCTTCCTTGAAGCGCGTATAGGCCGAGATCGAGGTGAGCGTGATGTCGTCGCTGACGTCGATCTCGCCGCGCAGCGCGGCCTGCACCTGCCAATTGTCCTTCTTCAGCGGGAAGCTGGTGCCCCAATCAGCCGCGCGATTATCCTCGGGAGCGACCGGATAGGTCGGCAGACGCGGATCGAAAAAGCCGGCGGATTGCTGGAAGGGCGCAGTAAACTGCGGCGCCTGCGTATCGCCATGATCCTGGTAGGCGTTGACCATCAGGTTGAGACGCACCGTGTCGACGGGCCGGAAAGCAAGCTGGACGCGCCCCTGCGTGAACGCACGCTGGCCGAGGCTGGCATCGCGCGTGTAGCTTTTCTGCCAGTCACCGCCACCTTCATGGCGCAACGAAATTCGGACTGCCAGCGTGTCAGACAGCGGTCCGCTCGCATAGCCTTCGACGCTGAACCTATTGAAGCGTCCATAGGACAGCGCCAGCCCCGCCTCCGGCGTCCAGGTTGGCTTGGCCGAAATATAGTTGATCGCGCCGCCGGTTGCGTTCGATCCGAAAAGGGTGCCCTGCGGCCCCTTGAGCACTTCGACCCGCTCGAGATCGAAGGAGGCGCCCGCCGTCATCACCGAATAGGGAATGGGCACTTCGTCTGTATAGACCGTGACCGTCGGCTTTGCGGCAAGGCTGCTGTCGAAGAAGCCGATCCCGCGCAGAAAATAGACCGGTGTGCCAAAGCCGCTGTTGATCGCGTTGAAGCCCGGGGTCACTTTCACCAGTCCCGCGACGTCAGTTACGCCCTGCGCCTGCAGATCGTCGCCCGACACCGCCGTGATCGACAGCGGCACACTGTTGATGTTCTCGCTGCGCTTTTGCGCGGTCACGATGATTTCGTTGGTACCGACCGCTTCCTCATCGCCAGCAGGCGCAGCCTCTTGCGCCGCTGCCTGATTCGCGAGCAACGCCAGCAGCAGGGCCGCGACCGACGACGAACTATGCATCTTTGAAAGCGCCATAATTTCCCTCCCGATGACCATCTGTAACGCTATGTTCCGATCAGGAAAGAGCGCTCAGATCTTTGTTACCGTCCGGTCGGTAATATTGATTGCAATCATTGTCAAATCGGCAATGAAGGCGACACCTATTGACCAGCGGGTCGTGAACGACCTATGCCTCACGCGCAGGGGCAGGCAGGATAGCCGCAGCGAGCGGGCGTCCGGCAAATGGGAAAGCAATGGCGGAAGCATCCAAGAAGACAGGGGCGGCGTCGACGCCCACCCAGAAACGACCGGGTTCGACCGCGAGGCCGGGGCGCAAGCGCGGCAGCGTCAACAAGGAAGTGATCATGGGGGTCGCCTCCACCATGTTCCGCGAGCGGGGCTATGATCGCACGAGCCTCGACGATATCGCCGCGGGTCTGTCGATCACCAAGCCCAGCCTTTATTATCATTTCGCGAGCAAGGAGGAGATCCTGCTCGAATGCATCGCACGCGGCTATATCCTGTTTCAGCAGAAAATAGCCGATCGCGACGATATCCGCCTCCCCGGCCGCGAACGCGTCCGCATCTTCATCGAATGCTATGTCGATCTGTTGCAGGATAATGTCCTGTCGATGATCGTCGCCGACGAACGCGTGATGAGCGACGCCGGCAAGGCCAAATCGCGCAACTACAAGCGGATGCTGAACCGCGACCTGCTCGATCGGCTCGAAGTCGGACGCAAGGACGGATCGCTAGCCTTCGACGACGCGCGCATCATTTCGTTCGGCATCTTCGGCATGGTCAACTGGATGACGCACTGGCAATCTGCGGCGCTGCTGATCGAGCCCCGCACGGTCTCCAACCAGTTCGTCGCCATGATTCTCGACGGCATCGGCAAGCCCTGAGCTGATCCAAAAATCTGCATTCCCGTGCACCTCGCGGCCATTCAAACCGCGAGTTGACAGCCCGTTTCGACGCGCTTATGACAATGTTACCGACTAGTAGGTAATAAAAGGATAAGCGATGGCCGACTTCCGTTATCTGAATACCAGCGTCCAGGACGGCGTCGGCATCCTCCAACTCAATCATCCCGAGGTACGCAACGCGCTCGGCTGGGAGTTGCACGAGGACATCATCGCCGCGCTGCGCGCCTGGGAAGAGGATGACGCGGTGTCGTGCGTGCTGTTTATCGGCAATGAGGAATATTTCTGTGCCGGCTGGCGCGTCGACATCCTGAACACGGCGAGCGACGACGATCGCCGCCGTTTCAACGATCTCGCGCTCGCGCTGATGAAAGCGATTTACGACTTCGGCAAACCGTCGGTCGCGGCCGTCGCCGGCGTCGCGCCCGGCTACGGTATGGACGTCGCCAATATGTGCGACATCACCGTTGCGTCCGAAAATGCCCTCTTCGGATCGACGCAGGTCAAATATGCGATGAACGGCTTTTATCACGGCATTATGGCGCGCGTCGGCAAACAGCATGCCCGCCGCCTCTATTACACCGGCGACCCGATCGACGCGCACGAAGCGCTGCGGATCGGCCTCGTCAGCGAAGTGACGCCGGTTGGTGAACTTCGGTCGCGGTCGCTGACGCTCGCCAAGCAAATCGCCGAGATGGGCCCCGAACTGGCAAAGATCTTCAAGGGCGTCGCGCTGCGCGCGTCGAACATGGATCATCTCGGCGCGCTGCAATATGAGCTGACCGTAACCCATGACCTGCTCCAGCGCGGCATTTTCCGCGAGCGCATCGCGCGCGGCTTCGACCGGCTCAAGGCCGGTAAAAGCGTCGCTATCGAACGCGCCGGAAAGCCATGACCCTCGACGTCATCGCCTCCGACATTTTTGCATCCGAGGAGTGCGAGCAGTTCGCGCGCTCGGTCGACGGTTTTCTCGCGGCGCACACCGCGCCCGAGGCGATCGACCGCTGGCGCGCCGGCAAATGCGTCGACCGCGCAACATGGACCGCCGCAGCCGAGGCCGGCCTGCTCGGCATTTCGGTCGACGAAGCCTATGGCGGCGCGGGCGCCGATTTCCGGTTCGAGGCGATCATCACCAAGGCGATCGGACATCGCGGCGCCGACGCGCTGACGATCAGCCTGCACAATGCGGTGATCCTCCCCTATTTTTCGAGCTTCGGGACCGAAGCTCAGAAGCGCCGCTGGCTACCCAAATTCTGTTCGGGCGAATGCCTGACCGCGATCGCGATGACCGAACCGGCGGCAGGGTCGGACCTGCAGGGCATGAAGATGACCGCGCGCAAATGCGATGGCGGCTGGCGGTTAAGCGGTCAAAAGACCTTCATCTCGAACGGTCAGATCGCCGACGTCATCCTTGTCGCGGTCAAGACCGACCCTGCGGGCGGAAGCCGGTCGATCTCGCTGTTCATTGTCGATGTGCGCAGTGAGCCTGAGGGGTTCCGGCGCGGACGCAACCTAGACAAGGTAGGTCAGGAGGGGCAGGATACGTCCGAACTCTTCTTCGACGATCTGTTCGTGCCCGACGACGCCCTGCTCGGCGGCGCCGAGGGGCGCGGGCTGCCGCAGCTCATGGAAAAGCTGCCGCAGGAGCGGCTGATTATCGCCTGGCAGGCAATGGCTATGATCGAGCGCGCGCTCGACGAGACGATCCGCTACACACGCGAACGACCGATGTTCGGCCAGACGCTCGCCGATTTCCAGAATACCCAGTTCAAGCTCGCCGAATATAAGACGCAGGCGGTCGTTTGCCGGGTCTTCGTCGATCATTGCACCGACCTGCACGTGCGCGGCGAACTCACCGCCGAACTCGCCTCGATGGCCAAATATTGGGCGTCAGAGGAGCTGACGAAGATCGTGGACGGCTGCCTCCAGCTCTTCGGCGGCTATGGCTATATGCTCGAATATCCGATCGCGCGCATGTTCCGCGATAGCCGCATCCACCGCATCTACGGCGGCGCGAGCGAAGTGATGAAACTGCTCATCGCCCGAAATCTCTGATCCGAAATCCCGAAATCCAGGAGTGAAGAATATGGCAAAGCACGGTACGATGCGCAGCGAGGTGAAAGGCGGGGTCGCCACCATCTTCCTCGACCGCCCCGACAAGAAGAATGCGCTCAGCACCGAATTGTTCGAGGATCTTGTCGAAACGCTTCAACAATGGCGGCGTGACGACAGCGTCGCGGCGGTCGTCATCACGGGAACCGAGGAATATTTCTCCGCCGGACTCGATCTCGATACGATGAACTGGAAGAGCGAGGAAGAGCGGCTGCGCTGGTATGACGCCACTTATTATGGCTATCTCGAACTGCTCGAATACCCCAAGCCGACGATCGCGGCGGTCGCGGGACCGACCTTCGGCGGCGGTTGCGACATCGCGGTTTTCTGCGACATCCGCATTTCCAGCCCCAACGCCAAATTCGGCTTTCCGCAGATCCGCTTCGGCCTGACCCCCTTCGTCGATCCGCTGCAGCGCATCGTCGGGCAGAGCCAGGCGAAACTGCTCGTGCTGACGGGGCGCCGCATCGACGCGCAGGAAGCGCTGCGCATCGGCCTGATCGACGAGATCGCGCCCGAAGGAAAATTGCTCGACACGGCACAGGCGATGGCCGGCGAGATCGCCTCGACGACCGTGCCGACCGTCGTGCGCACCACCGAAATGCTGCGTCGCAGCTGGGCGATGGATCCGATGGGAGCTTATGTATACGGACATGTCCAGTATCGCGATGTCCACTGGAACCCGGCGATTTCGGACCGCATGCTGGCCGCGCGCGCCAAGGTCGGGTCGGGAACGCGCTGACGGGCGAACGATGACCGGCTCTCCTCCCCTCCCCTCCGCCGCTTTAGAAGGATCGGCCATCGTGGTCGTCGGCGCGAGTCGCGGGCTCGGCCGGCAATATGCCGCCGACCTCGCGCGCGCCGGCGCCCGCCTTGTCCTCACAGGGCGCGGCAACGAAGTTGATGCTGTCGCGTCCGCCATCCGGCGAAGTCGCGGAAGCGCCATAGCGGTGCGATGCGACATCCGCGATCCTGCCCCTTTCGTCGAAGCGGCGCTCGCCGAATATGGCGCAATCGACGGGCTGGTGGTCAACGCGGGCGTGGTCCGCGACCGCAGCTTCGCAAAGATGACGGCAGATGAATGGTCGGAGGTGATCGACGTCCATCTCGGCGGCAGCTTCGCCTGCGCCAAGGCGGTGTGGGAGCCGATGACGGCCCGGGGACGGGGTTCGATCATATTCACCACCTCGGGCGCGGGCATGCACGGAGCCTTCGGGCAGGCGAATTATTCGGCAGCCAAAGCCGGTATCATCGGCCTGATGAAGACGCTGGCAATCGAAGGCGAACGGGTCGGAATTCGCGCCAACGCCATCGCGCCAATGGCTCTGACCGAAATGACTGACGGCGTCTTTTCCGACCGCATGAAGCATGGCTTGCGTCCCGAACAGATTTCGCCCTTTCTGATCGCACTGCTCGATCCCCTGTCGACGCGCACCGGCGAAATCGTCGAATGTGGCGGCGGCTGGGGCGCGCAGGTGCGTTGGCAGCGAGCAGCGGGCGATCGGGTGGCGGCGGCACCGTTCGGTCCCGAATTCGATCTGCCGGAGACGACCGCCGATTCGCTGAGCGCCGCACTTGGCGACCCGCGGACGATGTACAGGATGGCCTGAATGGAGTTTGCGAGTCCCCCTGCCCCGAGCGTGACGCTCGACCGCCGCGACGATGGCAGCATCATCCTGCGCTCGGGCCTGCCGCTCGGCCCGGTCCCCAAGTCACTCGCGCATGTCTTCGACGAACAGGCCGTACGCACGCCAGATGCGATCTTCATGCGCCAGCGCGGCGCGAACGGCGCATGGCGCAGCATATCCTACGGCGACGCGCGCCGTGCCGCCGATGGCCTCGCCCAATGGCTGATTGATCGGGGGATCGGTGTCGGCGACATTATATCCTTTCTGTCCGAGCCTTCGATCGAACATGGCATTGCCGCCATCGGCGTCCAGCGGAGCGGCGCAGCGATCGCGCCCGTCAGCGTCGCCTATTCGCTGATGTCGAAGGACCATGCCCAGCTCCGCCAATGCGTCTCGGTGGTCGGCGCGAAGGTCGTCATCGTAGACGACGCGGTACGTTACGCCGCTGCGCTGCGCGCGCTCGCGCCGCTCGGGGTGACGATTGTCGCAGCGTCGGGTACGGTCGAGGGGCTCGCCATCACACCCTGGGCCGAAGTCGTCGCGACACCGCCAAGCCCCGATGTGGCCGAGCGCATGGACGCGATTCGGCCCGACCAGATCGCGCGCATCATCTATACGTCGGGTTCGACCGGATCCCCCAAGGCGACGCCGCAGCCGCACGCCAATCTCAACATCACCATCGCGCAGAATCGCGCGCTCGGCCTGCTCGAGTTCGGCGACGAATCGCCACAGATCCTCGAAGCAATGCCGTTCAGCCACATCATGGCGGGCAACTTCAACTTCAACAACACGATCGCCGCCGGCGGCACGATATGGATCGACGATGGCAAGCCGACCCCCGAGCTGTTCGCCAGGACGCTGGCGAATCTGCGCGACGTCGCGCCATCCTATTTCATCACCGTGCCGCTGGGCTACACGATGCTGTGTCAAGCGCTCGAGGCAGATACCGACCTCAGCCGCCACTTCTTCTCGCGCCTCAAATTCCTGGGTTTCGGAGGGGCCGTGCTCGCCGAAGATGTCCGTGACCGGCTAACTGCGCTGTCGATCGCCGCGCGCGGGAAGGCGGTACCGATCTTCTCCTTCTACGGCGCGACCGAGTATCTGTTCGGGACGCTCAAATACTGGACCGAAGGCGGGACCGACGTGATCGGGCTTCCCCTTCCCGCCACGGACCTCAAGCTCGTTCCGTTCGACGGGCGGTACGAGATGCGCGTCAAGGGACCGACAATGATGCCGCAAAGCGGCTATATCGGCGCGCCCGAAGCCTCCGCATTGCTGTTCGACGAGGAGGGCTATTTCCATACCGGCGACGCCGTCCGCTTCGCCGACCCCGACGAGCCGCGGGCCGGGCTGGTCTTCGCGGGCCGGTTATCGGAAGATTTCAAGCTTGATTCGGGCACCTATGTCACGGTCGAGGCGCTCCGGGTGGCCCTGCTGGCGGCTTGCGGCCCGCATGTTGCGGAGGCCGTAATCTGCGGCCTCAACCGCCCCTATCCGTCGGCGCTGCTGTGGCTCCGGGCGGGCGAGAACGGCACCGAAACGCGTGCTGCGATCGCGTCAGCGATCGCCACCTTCAACGCGTCACAGAGCGGCGCCGCGCGCCGGATCGGCGCGGCCCTGATCCTCAACGAGCCGCCGTCGTTCGAAACCGGCGAAGTGACTGTGAAAGGGAATGTGGCGCAGCGTGTCGTACGCGAACGACGATCCGCCGATGTCGATCGGCTTTACGCAGCTCGCCCCGACGCGGACGTGATGATCTTCGCCGACAGGGCTCGCAAGCTGGTCGGGGCCGGCTGATGCTCTGGAGCCTACCCCCGTCGGTTGCGGCTTTTCAGGCCTTGTTCGAGCGGCTCGCGCCCGACGTCGACATCTGGCTGCGCGACGACGTCGAACTTCGTCCACCCACTTATGGCAAGTCGTGGACCGGCAAGGAGCTGGTTGGCCGCTTGCTCAACTTTGCATCGCGGGAATTCGGCGGGCTTGTTTACACTGATAGCTGGTGCAACGGCGACCGCTATGCGCTGCGCTTCGAGGGAGAAATCGAAGGCAGACATTTTTCGGGGGTCGACATCGTCAGCCTCGACCGCGAGGGGCTAATTGCGCGCATCGAAATTTTCGCGAGGCCGCCCGCTGCGATGCTGGCCCTACGCGACCGGATGGGAGCCCAGGTGCAGGCCGATCCGGTCGCTGCGCGCCTGATGGGTCTAGCCGCGTGACGATGGACCGCACGCAAGGCGAATGGCGTCCGCTCAATTTCGATGATCCATTTTGCGCGCATGTCGGCGGGATGCAGATGCTCCATACGGGCGACAGAGCCGAACCGGTCCGCTTCGGGCTCGAGGTGCAGCCGCATCAGTGCAACCGCTTGGGTTTCTGTCACGGCGGGCTGCTCTCGACCTTTCTCGATATCGCGCTCGGCGTTTGCGCGATCGAGATTTGCGGCCACGACTGGGGCGGACCCACAATTAATCTCAGCGTCGATTTCCTGCAAGGCGCCCCCATGGGCGACTGGATCGAGAGCCGCGTCATCCTGGAGCATACGACCCGCAGCCTGATGTTCGTGACCGGATCGGTCGTCGGATCGCCCGGCAAGATCGCCAGGGCTACCGCTTTGTTTAAGCAGCCGCGGTCGGCGCCGATCACCGCCTGACCGTAACGGAGAAGATATTATGCATGCAAGCGATACCGCAGGTGCGAACCGCGAAACCTATGTCGGATTGCCTATGGCCGATGCGGTCACCCAAGACTTCGTCCGCGATTTCGGTAGCCGCTGGGAAGCGGCATGGAATTCGCACGACACCGACGAAGTGATGGCTCTTATCCACCCGGACATCCGATGGAACGACACGATATTCTGGCCCGATGTCATCCGCGGCCAAGATGCGATGCGCGCCTATGTCGACAAGATCTGGGCCGTCATGCCCGACGTGCAATTCCGCGAAGTCCAGCTTTTCGTTGCAATCGATTCCGGGCGCGCACTTTATCTGTTCGAGCAGACGTCGAGCGCACCGCCAGCTTCGGGCAAGGATACAAGGGCCACCACTTATGGCTGCGACATTTTCCTGGGATTCCGCGACGGGCTGCTGTCCGATTATATGGCGCAATACGAGATTACCGACATGATGCGCCAATTCGGCATGCTGCCGCCGCGCGGCCAGCGCATCGGCGGCGCATACTTGCTCTCGCTATTGGGCGCCGAGTCCGCCAAGCGAAGCTGAACGACATATTGGAGGACGGCCGACATGGGTATCAAGACGCGCATTACCGAGAAATTCGGCATCGACACCCCGATCATCATGGGCGGCATGACCGGCGTGGGCTATGGCCCGCTGGTCGCCGCGGTCGCCAATTCCGGTGCTCTGGGCTTCATCACTGCGCATATGTATCCGTCCGGCCAAGCGCTGTTCGACGAGATAGAGGCGACGCGCAGGCTGACCGACAAGCCCTTTGGGGTGAACCTCACCCTGCTGCCGTCGATCAACCCCATCCCCTATGACGATTACCGCGAGGCGATCATTGCCAGCGGGATTAAGATCGTCGAGACCGCGGGCCGCGCGCCGACCGACCATCTTCCGCGCTTCAAGGACGCCGATGTCACGGTGATCCACAAATGCACATCAGTGCGCCATTCGGTTTCGGCGGTGAAGAAGGGTGTCGACATGATCAGCATCGACGGCTTCGAATGTGCGGGCCACCCCGGCGAGGACGATGTGGGGTTGGTTGTGCTGCTCCCTGCGACGGTCGATGCGTTGCCCGACACCCCGATCATCGCTTCGGGCGGGATGGCCGACGGCCGCAGCCTGATCGCCGCGCTCGCGCTTGGTGCCGATGCGGTGAATATGGGCACGCGCTTCTGCGCAACGGTCGAGGCCCAGATCCATAACAATGTGAAGCAGCGCATCGTTGACGCGAGCGAACTCGACACGGTGCTCGTCGGCCGCACCCTGCGCAACACCGCGCGCGTCGCAAGAAATGCCGTCTCGCTCGAGGTCGCCGAGATCCAGCGCGATCCGACCAAGACGTTCGACGATGTCCGCCACCTGATGGCGGGCGTACGGGGACGCGAGAATGTGCTGCGCGACGGCGACGTCGATGGCGGCATTTGGACGAGCGGTCAGAGCCAGGCGCTGATCCACGATATTCCGACCTGCGCCGAGCTGGTGCAGAATATCATGGCGCAGGCTGAAGCCGTGCGGGATCGACTTCGGTCGTCTTAGGCGCATGCAATTAGGTGGCTGCGAAGCAACTACTCGTGGCCGGACACCGCGCCGGAAGGCATCGACCGCTGCGGGATTGCCCAGCACGACGCGCAACGCGTCGAACGGCGCGTCCTCCAGCGCCCGGGCGATCAGCCCCAGCCATTATATCCCTCGGGTATTGCGATGCCATAGACGGGCTACAAGCCGCGCGATGCCGCCGGGGGGCGTCCACCCATCACTCCATTCTGGCCTTGGAAGCGTTGTCCCGCCAGCGGCCGAAAACGCCGACTCTGGCCGCCTTCTGCCTGTCCGGCAAAAAGGCGGAGGAATGTGGAAAGCCGTCATTCGGGAGAGCCAATCACTGGGGCTGCTTCCGACCAACTCACGCAGTTTCCGGAACTGGCCGCGAATGACAACTCCGGAAAAAATCGGCAGCTCATCCCTGCGCAGTCGGTCGGATGACAATGCTTCCCACATCGACATCCGGCGGTTGCTCGATTGCATAGATTATACCGCGAGCGATAGCGTCCGGGGGGATCGCTATGGGCCCGAGACGTTCCTCGATCATCCTCTTCGTAGGTTGATCGGTGATGCCGTCGCCGAAGTTCGTCGCGATCATTCCTGGTGACACCTCCGTCACGCGAAGGTTGGGACCAGCTTCTTGCCTGAGCACTTCGGTAGCTGTGCGCACCGCGTTCTTGGTGGCGGCATAGACACCCATCGTAGGGACGATCTGGACGCCCGCCGTCGAGACGACGTTGATCACATGGCCGCTATTCTGTTTCGCGAACACTGGAAGGGCGGCCGCGATGCCGTAAAGGGTGCCGCGCAGATTTACATCGATCATGGCATCCCAGCCGTCCACGTCCAACGCGTCGAAGCGGGAGATCGGACCGATCCCCGCGCAATTGACAATGACATCGAGCCTTCCAAAGTGCTCGACTGCCAGCCTAACAAGAGCTTCGAGATCAACCCGGCGCCGGACATCGGTAGCCTCGGACACGGCATTCCCGCCCGCTTCGATGATCGTGTTCACGACTTCGACAAGAGCGTCTTCACGTCGCGCGCCCAACACGACAGACGCGCCCTGTCCGGCCAGCAGCTTCGCGGTAGCTCGGCCGATGCCACTGCTCGCACCTGTGATGGCCACAACTTTACCTTCGATACCCATCGTCAATCTCCTCAACATGACGATAGGCAGGCAACGTGCGATGATCTATGCGGCTTTATCTATGGTTTTGTCGCAATCGTCCAAGACTCAATCGGATCCACTGTCCGATGTTCTCGGCGTGCTTGGCGCACAGGTGACAAGGCGCACCCGAATGGAGGCGGCAGGACGGTGGGCCTTCGCATTTCCAGCAGTCGAGCGGCTGAAGTTCGTGGCAGTGCTGCGCGGCAGCCAGTGGATATTACTTCCGGGATGTCCGCCCCAGCGCCTGAACGAGGGAGATGTGTGCCTGCTCGGGCGTACTGCCTATGCCGTGGCAAGTCACCCCAACGAGAAACCCAGAGATGGGGGTGCGCTTTACGCGATCGGATCGGACGTCGCCCACGTCGGCGGGGATGATGTGATCGGGATAGGCGGAAGCGTCACATTCGGCGCCGGCAACGCAGACTTCCTGCTCGATATGTTTCCCACATGTATGATCGTTCCTCGATCCTCACCGGGGGCCGACGCGGTTACGACGATCCTTGATCTTATTAACAGTGAGTTCGAGCGAGACAGGATGGGCAGTCAGATCGTGACCGCCCGGCTTGCCGACGTGCTGGTGGTCGAGGCTATCCGCGCCTATGCAAGCCAGATCGGAGGCGACAAGATAGGCTGGTTCCGGGCGCTGACCGACGCAAGGATTGGCCGGGCGCTTCGAGCCATGCATGGCGATGTTGCCCGCCACTGGACGGTTGCGAGCCTTGCCAAGGTGGCTGGCATGTCGCGCGCAAGCTTTTCGGCCGAATTCTCTCGTATTGTGGGGCAACCGCCGCTGACCTATCTGCGGCTATGGCGTCTCACGTTGGCTCGCGCGGCGCTGGTGGACGGCGATGTGACGGTCGCCAGCATTGCAAACAGGATCGGCTACATGTCTCAAAGCGCCTTCGGAAATGCGTTCCGCCGCAGCTTCGGGGTTTCACCCAAGGCTGGTTCGCGCTTGAAAGAACAGCATAGCTAAGAATAAAGCTAGCAAAAATGGACGGAATATTTTCCGCCAATACTTCAGTCGCCCGGCTATGCATTTGCTTTGCTTGGCACCTCCGCCCCAGGCCGCCGGCAGTCGGGCAGCTTAGGTCGTGTTGACAAAAGACTTCAGCCATAGGCGCGAGGCGGCGAGGTTGAGGAAGCTCTCGAACGAGAGAAGTGTCTTGTCGTATCGGGTGGCGATCCGTCGTTGCTGTTTGAGCTTGCCGAACATTCGCTCGACGCGGTTGCGGTCCCGGTAGCGTCGATAGTCGGGATGCTCTGGCACCTTGCGGTTCGAGCGGGGCGGGATGATCGGCAGGATGCCCCGGACGAGCAGGCTGTCGCGGAAGCGATTACCATCATAGCCCTTGTCCGCGAGCAGCGCCTTGGGTGTGGCGACGGGGATCGCCATCAGCGGTTCGGCGGCCGTGTAATCAGAGGCCTCGCCGCCGGTCAGGATGAAGCCGACAGGCAGTCCTTGATTGTCGCAGCGGGCGTGGATCTTGCTCGTAAAGCCGCCGCGTGATCGACCAAGAGCGTTCGCACAAGCCCCCCTTTTCCGCCCGCTGCCGAGACGTGGCCGCGAACGCTGGTGCTGTCGATCATGTGTTGCCAGTCGTCGGTTAGACCCAGATCGACCAGCGTTTGCAGCAAGGCATCCCAGACACCCTGTTCGGCCCAGCGGCGGAAGCGCACATAGACCGAGTTCCATTTGCCGTACCGCTCGTGCATGTCGCGCCAGGGGCAGCCGACCCGCAGCACGTGAAGCATTCCATTGAGGAAGAGCCGGTTATCGCCCGCGGGCCGCGCCCAACGGCCGCGCTCAGGCGGCAGCAGTGGCCCGATCAGTTCCCACTCCGCATCCGACAAATCCCCGCGACCCATGACTGCTCCTCAAAAAGCAGTCTTGAATCAGAAGGAGGCGGGCTTGGGAATCCCTTTTGTCAACACGGCCTAGGAAATAGCAACCTCGAAAGACGACGTCTCGCGGCGCCTGAACCGTGGCGCGGTCAGCGACGGAAGAGCGGTCACGACGACGATCGAGCAAATCTCTCTGCCACGAAATCCCGACCGAGGCGCAGGCCCACCGGATCGACGTTGTGTGCGACGCCGTATGATAGATGTGTGGTGACGTTGACACCGAGATGCTTCAGCTGGCTCTCTGACATATGGAGCGCTGCGACCGGGACCACGGGATCCGCTGTTCCATGGATCAACAGCACCGGCGGCTTCGGGAGGCCGCCATTCTCAAGCCCGGCGGACCCGGCCAGCATGCCCGAATAGCCCACAACCGCAGCAACGGCGCGCGGCCGACGCAGTCCGATCTGAAGCGCCATCATTGTACCCTGGCTGAAGCCGACCAACGCCAGATCGGCCTCGGTCAGGCCATATTGGTCAAGCTTGCGATCGATGAAGGCGTCGACCGCGGGGGCCGCCGACGCAGCGCCCGCGGCGAGGGCCGATGGCGCAAAGCCCGACAAGCCCCACCATTGATAGCCCGCACCCATCATGCCGCAGCGCTGCGGCGCGTGCGGCGCCAGAAACAGTGTGTCGGGAAGCGCCTCCTGCCACGCTGGCGCGAGCGCGATCATGTCAGACCCGCTCGATCCGAAGCCATGCAGCAGCAGGACTATGTTCTCAGGCGGTTGTCCAGAGCGCGGCTTGAGGCTGGCGCCGTTCACGATTTTGGGAAAGTTCATGCCCCCAATATGGGCATCGATCGCAATTTGTCAGCCGCGGTGGCGCTTCCCCGGACCGCGTTCCAACCGAAATCAGCGCTTCACGCCAGATTTCAGCGCCGCTGCGCGGAACTCGTCGAGTTCGGATCCGACGAACTGAGGCGTTGCGTCGAACCCGTCGAACAGGTCGTAGAGCGGCACCAGCGTGCGGTGGATGACGTCCGCGAAATCCCTCTGCAACTCGTCGATGCTGGTGGTCGTTGCAAGCTTGGCCGCGCTCGTGCGGCTGCGCTGCGTGTCGACGAGCGGCCATTGGCGGAGCGGCGCCGCCCACGAGACGAGCTGGCGCCCTTCGAGCCCGGTGTAGCTGCTTTCGTAGCGCACGGGAGTGGCAGGATCGAGGTCGAGCGCGACGGCGAGATTGAGGATGTGGACGAAGACTTCGGCGGTCCGCCAGACGGGCAGTGTGAGATCGAAGATCGTTCCCGGCTCGAGATTGCTCGACCCGTCCTCTTGATAGCCGCGCCGCAAATAGCCCTTGAGGTCGCCGGACACCTGCCAGAAGTCGCTGTGCGCCGCGTCGATGAACATGCGGTCGGCGGCCGGATTTCCGAGCCAGCATTCGATGACGCCATCGCGGATGATCGGACGAATGCTCTCTTTGGCAGGCACCCAGAAGGGGGACCATCCCGAGGTCGCCGGCAAGCGCGCCAATATGTTCCGAAGCTCGCCAAGTGTCTCGCCACGCTCGCCGTGCCCGATTTCATAGGCGTAAGTTACCGCCCCCAGCGGCTGACGCGACGGATGCGACGGGTCGAGCGGCGCCACCAGCTCTTCCCAGCGCTGACGTGCAGCGCGGATGAAGGCCGCGAAGCTTCCCGGTGCGCTGGGCAGGATCACCAGTCCCAGCGCGTCGAGGATGTTGAAGACTTTCTCGAGGCGAAGCTTGATATCGCCCTGCTCGAACGCGTTGACGGTCGGCAGGCTCACGCCGGCCAGCGCAGCGAGCGACTTTTGCGTATGCCCCTCCGCCTTGCGGCGGCGTATCGCCTCGTCGACGAGGGCGGGCCAATCGAGCGGACCGCTACTCATGCGAATATCCTCCGGCTATTTTCTTCGACGCCCTGCTTGAAGCGCGCACGGAAATCGCTTTCGGCGACAGGTGTCCCGAAGCGCAGGGTCTTGGGATCGCCAAGGCGCTTCGCGAGGTCGGCGAGCGCGAGATCCACCGCCGCCTTGGGCAGGCCAATTTCTTGTCCGAACGTCTCGAGGACGGCGCGCGAGAGCGTGTCGAACTCGCGTTTCTTCCCGCCGATCGCGAGCGCGGTCTCGCGGCTGAACGGATAGAGAAGGCTGTTCAATAGATCGTAGGCGGGGCTAAGGCGCAGGCCCTCGGGCTTTTCGAGCAGCGAGAAGTTCTTGAGATGCGCATCGGCGTTGCCGAGCGCGAAGTTGAAGACGACGAGCCGGAAATAGCGATCGAGATCGAGCCGCGGGCGCGCCGAGTAGGCTGTGATCGCGCTTGCCGCTTCCTCATAGCTCGAATCATATTTGCCGCCGAACTCGGCGCCCCGGGGCTTACCCAGGATTTGTGCAAAATCCTCGAGCCGAAGTCGTTCCTCGCCGTCGCGATCGAAGCGCTCGACGAGGAGTGCGAGCCCCTCGATCCCCGCGATGACCGCGGGCCTCGCGCGCGTGATCTCGGCCTCGCCCAATATCTCGCGCGCGAGCGTCAGGCTCAGATTCTCGTTCTGGACGAGCGTCGGTTCGTCATTGTGGTTGAACTTCGCAATGTACGTCGCCGGATCGCCGGCTTCTACCGAGGGGCGGTAACCCGACCCGTCGTGCCAGGCGAGCAGCTTGCGCTGAACACCCGACACCGTACGCGAGGCGGTGACCGCGGCCTCCTCGGTGACGCTTCCCTCGACATTATGGACAGGAGCGATCCCGTCGGCAGGAAGTACCCCGACCGCGCCGATACAGTCGGCGCCATATTGCAGCAGGATACCGAAATCATCCTGGTCGGACGCGCCGCCCGCGCGCGCCTGCAATCCGCGAAGCCAGCCTTCGGGGCCGAGGTGCTGGAAAAAGGGTATCAGTCCACCGCGATAGACATGATCGCGCCGTGTCGCCGGCAAGGCGCAGGCGATGTCGGTACTCCAGCCGCCCGCATAGGTGAACTGGCTGTCGCTGCCTATCTCGCTCAACAAGCCTGCCGGCTTGCCTTTGAATGTGATTATGGCGTGCCGATCGGGGATGGCGCGACTCCGACTTAAAATTACGTTGCAGGCCGCCTACTACAACGCACAATTTAAAGCAACCTTGATTCCTGATGCCCATTTCACATCATTGCGCCTTTAAATTTACTCACTGATAGGAATGACAGAGAAACTGGAAATGGCTATCCCGCCACGCATCAGAATCAATTTAAAGCGAAATTGACGTCGCAACCACCTCCAAACATACGCTACCTTTAAAGCATTGCGTATGTGCGGTTGAACAGAAGTAGGGGCCCGCCCGCCCATAAGGCGCGGGCACTTGCGACCAAGCGCCGCGCACGCGACTTCACCCACTCGCTCTCCCCGGGAGGAGATCGCCGGCGCGGTGTCGTTTCTGGCCGGCCTAGATGCGACCTACATCACCGGAACAACGCTGAACATCGATGGCGGTGCGTCGGCCTAGTCGCGGGAGCGGCCCCTCCGCCCGGCGGAGGGGTCGTCGCCTAGCTTTACCGCACGCGGCCGCGAACCATTGCCGGTCCGCTTCCATCCGGTCCGGGACTAGGCCGGCTCCGGCAACTGTCACTTACATGCTCAGGTGGCCGGCCATAGCTGCCCGCCCGCTTTCAGAGGCAGAAATTCGGAAACGGTCAGACTTGGCTGGAATGGTCCCGCCCGACTTCGGACAGACTGCTTCTCGGTCGGAATGTAGAGGAGCAGACATTCCAATCCGGCCAAGGAGCAAGCGGGCGCATGACTGTTTTGAGGTCAACTGGGAAATCACCGCGTGAGACAGCTTGCCGAGCGCGCGACCATTCTTAAAGCTGTGCGAGCCGTCCGGCTGCAAAGTCGCGCGCGAGCGCGATAAAGGCCTGGAAGGCGGCAGAGGAATTGCGCCGATTGGAATAATAGAGGCACAGCGGCGCAAGTGGCGGCGTCCAGTCTTCGAGAATGCGGATGAGCCGGCCCGCGGCGATGTCTTCCCGCACATCGGCTTCCATGAAATAACCGATTCCCACGCCGTTTATTACTGCGATCCGGGCAAGCGATGCTTCGTCCAAGGTGATCGGCCCCTCGACATCGAGCTGTAATTCTTCGCCGCCCTTCTCGAACCTCCATCGGAACAACGCGCTATTGGGAAGCCGGATGCGAACGCAGGGATAAGCAAGCAGCTCCTGCGGCACATTGGGGATCGCCCTGCCTTCGAAAAATGCGGGGGACGCGGCAACCGCCATGCGTCGCATCTGGCCCAGTGGAATGGCGATCGCATCGCTGGGCACCAGATCTTTGCTGCGCACGCCCAGATCGAAACCCGCTGCTACGACGTCGACAAGCCGCCCCTCGGTGACGAGGTCGATATGAACCTGCGGATAGCGTTGCAGATAGGTCAATATCAGCGGCGCCATGATTTCGCGCGCTGCGGTCGCGAAGGCATTGATGCGCAGTGTGCCGGACGGCATTTCCTGCTGGGAGCGCGCCGTATCCATCGCTTTTTGGATGCCCTCGAACGCTGGCTTGATCTGTGCAACGAAGATCCGTCCTGCATAGGTAAGCGAGACGCTGCGCGTTGTGCGATTGAACAACCGCACCGCAAGCTCCCGTTCGAGTTTGGCTACCGCATTGCTGATGGCGGTGGTCGACATGCCAAGCTCGAGCGCCGCTGCCCGAAACGAGCCGCATCGAACGATCGCGAGAACAGCTTCGAGCTCAATGAGCGAATGGCGAGTCATTATCCCGATTTCCGTAACACGATATAGCGATTTGTCTCGATTATCAGGCGGTAAGTCCATCGCTAAATTGCACTCGTAACAATCGAGGAGATGATCATGTCATTCGAACTACCCAAGCCGATCACCGACTTTATCGAGGCAAATGCGCGCCTCGATCTTGACGGCATGATGAAGCACTTCCTGCCTGACGCCGTTTTCACGGACAACGGCAAGGATTTCGTCGGGGAAGCCGAAATTCGCAGGCTGCTCAAGGACGAAGCGATCGCGGTCAAGGCGATCTTTGAGCCCGACACTTATCGGGAGGAAGGCGGCGATATCGTGCTCGAAGGTCCCGCTCATGGCGAATTCCCCGGCAGCCCGATTCGGTTCACCTATCGCTTCAAGATGGAAGGTGACGCCATCAAAGCCCTGGAGACGACGGTATGAGCTTCAAGGCAGATCCGGCCGAATTCGCCGGCAAGCGCGTCCTTGTCAGCGGCGGCACCAAGGGGCTCGGCCGTGCCACGGTCGAGCGCTTCCTTGCCGGCGGAGCCCGTGTCGTCACGGCCGCCCGCACGATCAAGGATCCCATCGACGGCGTCGAATATGTCCAAGCCGACCTGACGACCGCGGAGGGCGGCGAAGCGTTGGCCAGGACGGCACTCAAGCGGCTGGGCGGCATCGACATCCTCGCCCATGTCGTCGGCGGCTCGGCTTCGCCGGCGGGCGGGTTCGCCGCGCTGACGGACGATCACTGGCTCGCCGAGTTGAACCTCAACCTGCTGGCGACGGTCCGGCTCGACCGGCTGCTGATCCCGCAGATGCTCGAGCGGAGCAAGGGCACCGTGGTGCATGTCACCTCGATCCAGTCGGTCCTGCCGCTGCCCGAGTCCACCACCGGCTATGCCGCCGCCAAGGCGGCGCTGAGGACCTACAGCAAATCAATCTCGAAGGAGCTCGGCCCCAAGGGCGTGCGGGTCAATGTCGTCTCGCCAGGCTGGATCATGACGGAGGCCGTCGGGGATTTTCTCGAAATGCTGAGGTCAGCCAATGGCGGCACGATCGAGGACGCGCGCCAGTCGGTGCTCGATGCCCTGGACGGGATTTCGATCGGACGGGGTGCCGAGCCTGAGGAAGTGGCGGACCTTATCGCCTATCTCGCGTCCGACCGCGCTGCCGCGATCCACGGCGCGGAGTTTGTTATCGATGGCGGCACGATCAGTACGGTATAAGGACGGCCTCCCGGCGTTCGCAGGGTCGCGGATGCCGGGAGTTGGCGGACTCTCGCAGATCGAAAAGGTGTCGCCCATGACCGCCACGGACTGGCGGCGACGGCCGACGACGTTTGAAAGAAAGGCCCCCCATGCCTGATTCTTCCTCCTGCGAGCGCTGCAGTTGGGCACAAAGCGATCCGCTGATGCGGGACTATCATGATGCCGAATGGGGCGTCCCTCAGCGTGATCCACGGATGCTCTGGGAAATGCTGATGCTGGAGGGATTCCAGGCAGGCCTCGCCTGGATCATCATCCTGCGCAAGCGTGAGGCATTTCGGGCCGCCTTTGAGAATTTCGACCCGGTCAAGGTCGCTGCCTTCGGCGCGCCGGACATCAATCGGTTGATGGCGGACCCGGGTATCGTGCGGGCCCGGGCCAAAATAGAAGCCACGATAAGAGGCGCGCAAATCTACTGCGAAATGCAAGCTCGCGGCGAGGATTTCTCGGAATTCTGTTGGTCCTTTACGAATGGCGTTCCGATCCTTGGTAACGGTCGGAGCTGGCCCCCGAGCACAGCGTTGTCCGAAATAATATCCAAGGAGCTGAAGCGGCGCTGCTTCAAGTTTGTCGGTCCGACCATCACCTACGCGTGGATGCAGGCGGTTGGCATCGTCGACGATCACTCTGTTGGGTGCTTTCGCCGTCAGGTCGAGCCCCTGGCAAGACGTTAGGGTGGCTGTGCTTCATCAGGCGCCACCAGTATGCCGACGGGGCCAATTAGCTGGTTCGGGGAGGACAACCACGAAAGCCGAAACGCAGCAAGGCTAGTGAATAAGCCCAGCTGGGGAACAGGCAAACCTCCGAATGGCCGAAATCAGTCGTTAAGGTTGCTCGCGTTGCTCAACTGAATCTGCGCCTATCCGCCACAAACCTTCGCTGATCCGGGACAGGCTGCTCCTCGCTGGCGTCCACATCAAAGGCGTTTCCGCTTTCCCGAGACTTATTACACCGTCGGTCTTCGCCCTCTCGTAGTCGCAGATAACGGCGCCAACCTCGTCCTCTGGGCAGCGAACGTTGCGGATGTAATAATTTTGATGCGGCCCATAATAGCAGGCAAGCTCATCGCAACGAATTAGCTCGGGCGACTTCATAGCGAAGACGGCGGTCTCAGAATTGAAGCGGGCTGCGCCGAGTCTATCCGAATTAGGGCCTACGATAGGGGTCGTGCAACCTGATGCGATCAGAACCACCGTAAAAGCAGCAGCACTATCGCGCAAAGCGCGCCTCGCAATCAAGGTGTGTCCGCATCCCATGAACCGGCAGGATAATTGGATTTTGCTCCAGCGCAATGTCGACTTCCCAGCCCAACCCAGCCTTGGCGCGGCCCGCTATGCCGTCGATCGCCGCAACTCCTGGGTCTGGCCGGTATCGGCCTATCGGCTTTCGGGCGGTGGTTCTGAAGGAGCGGGCATACGAAACCGATGGGGCGGCGATGACAGCTCGCGACCGCTAACGGACCTGCACGGGTCCGGACGTCTCTACCCCCTGTGGACATATCGCGCGCGGCATATTATGTATGGTCTATTGCATGGCTTTATGTAGGTATTGTATATGGCTGAGGAACTCGAGGCCCGCGAGAAATGGGTGTGGATATATAAATCCGGTCTCCACGGTCTCTGCCCGCGCTGCGGACAGGGCCGGATGTTCAAGCGTTGGCTTAAGGTCACGGATCAATGCCCGACTTGCGGCTTGAACTATGATTTTGCGACGCCCGATGACGGACCCGCTTTTTTCTCCTTATGCTTTATCGCTTTTCCCCTCCTCTTTCTGGTTGTGTGGTTCGAAGTCGCTTTCAGCCCACCCTGGTGGATGCACGCGCTCGTCTCGGTGCCGCTTATGATTATTCCTTGCGTCCTCGCGCTCCATCCGATCAAGGGATGGCTCGTCGCATCCCAATATGTGAACAAGGCGCAGGAAGCGGGGACAGACGCCCTTTGGGCCAAACTCAATGCGCGCGCCAAGGAGGAGTGACCAGGCGTGGTCAAGAAGGACTGGTTTCCCGATCTCGATAGCGCTGATGGACCCAAATATCTGGCGATCGCCGAATCTATGGCCGCGGCGATCGAAGCGGGCGACCTGCGCGGCGGTGACCGCCTCCCCCCGCAGCGTGATCTCGCTGCCCGTCTCGGTGTCGATCTTACCACTGTCACCAAAGCTTATGACCAGGCCCGAAACCGCGGCTTGATTGTGGCGCGCGGACGCGCCGGAAGTTTCGTCCTGCCACAGGACGTAATGGCCGCGGGGCCGCCTCCGCGCGATACCGGCATGAACATGCCGCCCGAAGTGGAAGGCGGGTCGCTGCTTGCATTGTGGGAGCGAACGACCAGTGCGCTGCTGAGCGCGCCCGGCGCGGGAGGCCGCCTCCATTACGTCCCGGCCGGTGGAAGCGAAGCCGATCGGATCGCAGGCACGAAGATTTTCGAGCGCGTCAGCCTGGCGAGCCATCCGGACGAAGTAATCGTAACCTCGGGCTCGCAGAACGCCCTGCACGCGATTATCGGCGCGACGCTGGCGCCCGGCGATACGGTCGCCTGCGGGCCCTATGTCTATCCAGGCTTCCTTGCGCTCGCCCGAAAAGCCGGGTTGAAGCTCGCGCCCATGACCCGCATTGAGGCAGCGAATCTGGAAGCCCTTTGCCGAACGAGAAAGATCGCCGCTCTTTACCTCGTGCCGACCAACGACAATCCGACGACGACGACGCTGAACGCGGACGAGCGGGCGGCCATCGCCGAGGTCGCTCTGCGGCACGCTATCCAGATCATCGAGGATGATGCCTATGGTCTGCTGGACGAGCGGCCGCTGGCACCTCTGGCCAGCCTGGTGCCGGAACTTGGATGGTACATTGCGACCAGTTCGAAGATCATCTCGCCGGCATTGCGCGTCGCGCATGTCCGGGCGCCGTCCCTCCGACAGGCGATGGCTCTGGCCGCCGTGGTGCACGACACTAATGTGATGGCGCCTCCGCTTAACGCCGCGCTCCTGACCTGCTGGGTCGAAGACGGCCGCTATGACCGGCTGATCGCCGAAACGCGCGCGGAGGCCAAAAGGCGCCAGGCGCTTGCAGCCGAGATTTTGCCACCCGCAAGCTATGCCGCCCATCCTTGCGGCTACCATCTTTGGGTGTCGCTTGGCGACGACGACAACGCGGCGCAGATCGGCAGCGCTCTTGCCGGCGCAGGGATGACCGCAATATCGGCGGACAGCTTCTCAGCCGGCGACATGCGCGCGCCAGCCGTGCGTGTATCCCTTGGCGGAGCAATTGACACGGCGGGCCTGCGGCGCGGGCTAACGATGCTCTCGTTGTATTTGACGTCTGCCGGGCCACTGCCGCCGGTTATTTGATGCCGTGCGAAGCTGGCCGATTGCTGACGGGCAGCTTTAAACCGACTTCGTGTGTAAAGCCGACGTTGCACGACAACCGGCTTTAGCGGTCCCAGCCAGCGTCACGGGCAGCGCGTTCGGCTGCGGCATCGAACGCATCACCTGCCATCATCGCTGCCGTAGCCGCCGCGAGGTCGCCCGACGACGCCTGCCGGTACGCGCGGGCCTTCTGACCGGCCGCGGTGCGTTCGAGCGCCCAGCGACCGTCTTCGCGGCAGCCGATGCCCGACAAGTCGCGACCCGCGAAGCTGCGGCAGATACGGCCCGCCCTATCGCGAAAGCTCAGAGCGATGCGGATATCGGCGTCGGCCGGCTGATTCGATGCCAGCTGCGTGTCGAGCGCTTCGGCCAGACCTCCCGACGCGACCAGCATACCGTTGGCACTGGTCACGTCCGGCGCCGGCGCCCAAGGCCGGAGGCCGAGGGTCAGACCCAGCAGCAGCGATGCGGCGATAGCGCCCCAATTGGCGGGCGCGAACCGCGCGCGCCTTGCTTCGCGGCGCTCGGACAGGCTGGTGTCCACGCCCTCCCCGACCAACAAGGCGCGCAGGCGATCAGGCACCGGTTCATCGACCACAGGTGCGAAATGCGCGGAAATCTGGGCGCTCAGCACACGATAACGCGCAATCTCGGCAGCGAGGGCGGCGTCGCTTTCAGCGTCGCGTTCGATCCGGCGCGCGGTCAGATCGTCGAGTTCGCCGTCGACATAAGCAGCGATGGTAGCGGGGTCGAAGCTCATGCGGCCTCTCCAAGCAAATGCATCAGCGTTTCACGTCCACGCGCGAGCCGCGATGTCACGGTGCCGATCGGCACCTCCAATATGTCCGCCGCCTCGCGATAGGCATAGCCTTCCACCAGCACGAGCATCACAACCTCGCGCTGCTCATCAGGAAGCCGGGCCATCGCGCCGTCGACGTCGCCGCGCAGCGCGCCCGCCTCAACCTCGGCGATCCCGTCGCCGGCGATCTGCGTGACCGCGTCGTCAATCGGGGTATGGACGCCGCGCCGGCCAGCAACACGGCGGTGGTCGATCCAGAGGTTGCGGGTGATCCGGTACATCCAGCTGTCCAGTCTCGTTCCTTGTTGCCATTGTTCGCGCGATTTCAAGGCGCGCTCGATCGCCGCCTGACACAGGTCGTCGGCATCGCTGGCGCTCTGCGCCAGCCCGCGCGCAAAGCGACGCAGGCGCGGTAACAGCTCGACCAGTTCCTCTTCGAAGCGCATCGCTCTCTTTTCGGTTGTTTGAGGAAGAAACGATGACCTTCTATCGTTTCTTCCACATCCTGCTAAATTTTCCGGCAAGACGATGGGCGCGAGAGTAACGATGCGAATCTGGACGACAGGGCTGGTGGCAATCTGCCTCGCGATCGGCGGTGCTGGTCCGCGTGCAGCGGCGCAGGTCGCGCTGCCGTCGGCGCAGTTGCCCGAGGCCGGGCGGGTCCTGTCAACGCTGCCCGACACGGGTGTCCTTGAACGTCTGGTCGCGACGAGCGAGCGGCTGACGCAGCTTCGGCTCGACCGCATCGACGCGCTGGTGCGTAACCATCGCGACAGCATCGAGCTCGACGATCGCGGCGAGCCCGCGGTGCGCGGCGTGCTGATCGCCAGCGGCGTCGACGACGCCATGATCCGGCGTGCGGCAGAGGCAGGTTTCGCCCTGATCGAGCGCGAGCGTATCGAGGGACTCGATCTCGATCTTGCACGATTTTCTGTGCCCGAAGGGCGCCGCCTGGCCCGCGCGCGCAAACAGCTTGCGAAGCTGCTGCCCGCTGCCGCGGTCGATGCCGACAATCTCTATTTCGCGAGCGGCCCCGGCGGCGCACTGCCCAGGTCGGCGCTCGCGACGACTGCGGGCGGCGGCAAGGCCAGCCTTGGCCTGATCGACGGCGGGGTCGCGGCGCATCCGTCGCTGGCGGGGCGTGTCGAGCAGCGCGGCTTTGCAAGGGGCGCCCCGACGGCGAGCCGCCACGGCACGGCGGTTGCCTCGCTGCTCGTCGGCAGCGGCGCGATAACGGGCGCCGCCGCCGGACAGCGGCTACTGGCCGCCGATGTCTATGGCACCGATCCCGCCGGCGGGAACGCCAGCGCGATCGCCCGTGCGCTCGGCTGGCTTGCGCAAAGCCGCGTCGCGGTGACGACGATCAGCCTGGTCGGTCCCGACAACAAGCTGCTGTCGGCCGCGGTGCGGCGTGCGCAACAGCGCGGAATGTTTATCGTCGCCGCGGTCGGCAACGACGGGCCCGCAGCGCCGCCCGCCTATCCGGCCTCCTATCGGGGTGTTTTTGCGGTGACCGGCGTCGACGCGAAAGGGCGCGTTCTACCCGAGGCGGGCCGCGCGCTGCACGTCGATTTCGCCGCACCCGGCGATGCGGTGCTGGCGGCGACGGGCACCGCGGGCACCGACCGGCTGCGCGGAACCTCCTTTGCCGCACCGCTCGTTGCGGGGCGGCTGGCCCTTCGCTATCCCGCTCCATCGGTGGACCGCATCGGTCCGGCCGTCACCGGGCTGGTGATGGAAGCGCGCGACCTTGGCCATAAGGGGCGCGACAAAGTCTACGGCCATGGCCTGATTTGCGGCGCTTGCGGCGGCCGCTGACACTTTTTCGATATTTTCCGGAAGAAAGTCGAACACGCCATCGTTCTCTCCACAGGCCCCACCCCCTCGGGTCGCACATTCAGGAGTAGGACAATGGCACATCGTATTTTCATTCCGGCCATCGCGCTCGCCGCCACGGCCATGGCATTTTCGACGCCCGCTTCGGCGCAGCTGCTGGGCGGCAGCGGCGGACTGACCGGCGGCCTCGGCGGATCGCTGGGCGGTACGCTCGGCAATCCGGCCGGTCCCATCGGCGGCACGCTCGGCAGCGCGGGCGAACTTGGCGGCACCGGCCGCGGCGACGCGAATATCGACCGCCGCTCGGGCCGTGTGCAGGGCAAGGGCAATGCAGGGGCAAACGGCAAGGGCACGGCGAACGGAAACGCCAATCTTCTCGGCAACCCGATCGGCGGGACGGTCGATGGCTCCGGCAGTGCTTCGGGCAACGGCAGCCTCGACGCGCAGGCCGTCGGAACCGATTTCGTCGGCCAGACCGCACGCAGCGCCGTCGGCACGGCGCAAGGAACCGCTTCGACCGTCACCGGAACGGCGCGCGGCGCGGTCGGCAACGTCCGCGATCGAACGGGTGGCGCAGCTTCGGGCCTTTCGGGTGCCGCGAACGGCGCGGGCTCAGGAGCGGGCGGCTTCCAGGGCAGCCTTGGCCAGTTGGCCGTCGCGGGCAGCGGCGCCGCATCGGGCGCGGGCGTGTTCGCGGTCGAACCCGGCATGGCGGTGACCGACGCGCGCGGCAAGGTAATCGGCTATGTTCAGGATATCCGTCAGACCGGCCGCGGTGTTGTGCAGGCGGTGACAGTCGAGGTCGGCAACCGTGTCGCGACGATCCCCGCCGCAAGCTTTACCGGATCGGGCGATGTCCTCGTCACCGGCATGACCAAGGGCGAGCTAAAGAAAGCGGCCGAACGGCAGCAAGATGCCGGCGGCCAGCCGCAGAACGAGGCCGCTCCGCAGGCCGCACCCGCGGGCCAGCGCGCCGAGCGCGGCGCCCGCAAAGATTGAGACCCACCGGCCCCAAAGGGGAATGCGCCGGCCATCGTGCCGGCGCATTCTGACGCCTGGCGGCGTCTGAAACTCTCAACGATTCCCGACCGTCGGCTTTCAGATTGCAAACCAAAGAAAGCGGACGGGAGCTACTTCCAGGAAAAGTTTGGCCGCAGCGTATTTGTCAGTGCCGCGCCGTGCGCCTACCCGCCTTGTCTGCGCATCCGGCTCCGGCGCCGAGGAAATGCGCCTTCGGCTCCGCGGTCACCTGATCGATGGCAATGTCCTCCGTTACCGCTTCTATCGCCCTCCGGCCCCGCATGAACGGCCATGAGGCCGGCACGAGATTCTGCGGTCGGCGAACGACTCTGCCGAACTCGAATAATATCGGTATTCGTGCCGCACATTTATCGGGATGTGCTATAGACATCCCATCACCTGAAATCGAACAAGCTCGATGTGACAGAGGGACGATCCGTGCTCTCGCTTGATGCAGGAGCACACACCATGTGCCTTATTCAATTGCTCGAAGACGAGCAGATCGCGCTCGCGCGATACGCCGCCGCAACAAATCCCTCGGCGATCGACCGTTATGGGCGCCTGATCGAGGGGATCGGTCGGCGTCTGACGGCCTTTCCCTACCAGCATCGCCCCTATTTTCCGCTCAACAGATTGCCGACGCAAACGGCTCGCTAGCACGTTCGCGAACACGCGCATCCTGAAACCCAAGAAAGATATCTGACATGGCCAAATCGCAAAAACGCAGCAATCGCGAAATTCGCAAACCCAAGGCCGCCAAGGCGAAGCCGCCGACCGCGCTCGCAGCCCAAGAGGCCTCCGCGGTGCAGATGACCGTCAAGCCGAAGGGCAATCGCTGACGCGCCTTCAAAAACTGCGGTGGAAGCTGACCAGATCGGCGTCGGGATCGCCATAGCCGCAAATCAGGCCGCGCAGCATCTGCGCGGCCATCATCGAGAAGGTGATGCCATTGCCGCCATATCCCATCGCGGCGTAGCAGTTCGGCATGCCGGGAATGCGGCCGATGGTCGGTGTCCCGACCGGGCTGTCACCGAAACTGCCGGCCCAGCTATAGGCAGGCGTCGCGTCCACTCCTGGCAGCAGGGAAGCAAGCTTTCGCGACAGCGTCGCTGCTTTATCGGAGAGCTTCGCATCGCGGAGAGCTGGATCGCTTATTTCTTCATCCTCGCCGCCGCAGATGATTTCTCCGCGTGGGGTCGTCCGGATGTAGAGATAGGGATCGGCGGCTTCCCATATCATCGCGGCGGTCGGCCAGATGGCCCGCGGCTGCGGGCGCGTCGCGATCGACCAGCTCGAGATGATCTTGTTCCCCTTGCGAGGAATCCCCTTCATCATCTCATAACCCGTTGCCATGACGACATGGCGCGCGCGAATACTTGGCCCGCGGGCCGAGACCAACGCTACACCTTCACCCGTCGGCGCGATGTCGCAGATATCGACGGGCGAGTAGAGCCGGGCGCCCCGTGTCAGCGCGACGTTCAGATAGCCTGCCGTCAGGCGGCGCGGATCGGCGGAATAATTGCCAAAGCCTAGCAGCGCGTGGCGTCCCTTGATCCCGTAGCGATCCAGCACTGCGGCCGGTTTGAGCAGCTCGACCTCGAACCCCGCGCGCCGCCGGGCGTCGGCTTCATGCGCAAGACCTTCGGCGTCGAGGACGTTGCCGTCGAGATAGATCGAGGCGCGCGTCGCCCCATCGACGGCAAGGCCCAGCCGCTCGGTCCGTTCGCGTAATGCGTCAACCGACTGGCGCGATCGCCGCCAGATGCGTTCGGCCTTTTCGCGCCCGATCCGCTCGGCCATCGAGGTCAGCGGGATATCGAGCTCTTATTGCAGCAGGGCGGTCGACGCGGCGGTCGATCCTTCGGCGGGACCCCGGCGATCGACGATCACGATGTTGAGCCCCGCTTCCGACAACGTCTCCGCGATCAGCGCGCCCGACACGCCAGCCCCGACGACGACAACGTCGCACGCGATATCCCTTATCAGCGACCGCGCAGCGATCGCGGGACGACGCCGTGCCGACCAGATCGACTGGCCGGTCCTAAGATAGCGATGATGGGTCGCCGATGCGCGGCTCACCATGACGGGCGATCAGGCAAGATCGCGCACCTTGGCTTCGCGGGCCCAATGGCGCCGGGTGCCGACGCTTTCGAACTTGTCGATCGCAACGACACCGCCGTCCTTCTCGACCCCCGCCTTGTCGAGCAGCAATTGCGTCGCTTCGTCATGCGCGATCGTCTTGCAATGGCCATAAGCGTCCATGAACCACTGGACCGCCGCGCCCTGCCCCGACAGCGCCTTGGCCTGTTCTTCGGTCAGGATCGAAGCCACCGCGTCGAACAGCACCGAGGGCGAGCCCGCGAGCTGGCCGTCGGCCTTGAGCGTACCGCCCTTGACCTTGATCCCGCCGACCTTGGGCGCGACGAGGAAGACGGTGCCACCGGCGCTTTCGATGTCGCCCTTCAGCTTATCGATCACCGCCTTGTCCGATCCTTCGGCAAAGAGGATCGCGACCTTGCGGCCCTCCATCGTATCGTCGGCATTCTTCTGGATAGACAGCGCGTCGGAGGTTTTGAGATCGACCGGCGCACGCGCAGCCTTTTCCTTCGCCGGCAGATCGATCGCGAGTCCCATGGCGACACGCGTCGCGAGATCCTCGTCGATGTTGCGAAGCTGGCCAACGACCCGGGCGCGGACGTGATCGAGTGTGACCTTCGACAGTTCGAAAACCAGCGCCGAGGCGATATGCGCCTGCTCATTCTCGGTCTGCGACAAATAGAACATGCGCGCCTGGCTGAAATGATCGGCGAAAAGCGCCGCGCGAATGCGCAGCTTCTGCGCGGGATCGTTGCGTTCGTCATTGGCGGCAAAGCTCTTGAAACCCGTATCGGCGCTTGCGCGCGGACCGCCATTCTCGCCGGCCTCGGCAAGACTGTTGGGTTCGTAATTGGCGCGCCCGGTCGGCACGAGCGTCTGCATCATCCCGTCGCGCTGGAAATTGTGAAACGGACATTTGGGCGCGTTGATCGGTATCTGGTGAAAATTGGTCGTTCCCAGCCGCGACTTCTGCGTGTCGAGATAGGAAAAGAGCCGGCCCTGCAGCAGCGGATCGTTACTGAAATCGATGCCCGGAATGATATTCGACGGCAAGAAAGCGACTTGTTCGGTTTCGGCGAAGAAATTGTCGACATTGCGGTTGAGCGTCATACGGCCGACGATGTCAACCGGGATATCTTCCTCAGGGATCAGCTTGGTCGCGTCGAGCACGTCATAAGGCTGCTTCTCGGCGAAGGCTTCGTCGAACACCTGCACGCCCAGATCCCACGCCGGGAAGTCGCCCGCTTCGATCGCCTCGAACAGGTCGCGGCGAAGGAAATCGGGATCGGCACCCGCGATCTTGACCGCTTCGTCCCAAGTCGTCGACTGGATGCCGAGCACTGGCTTCCAGTGGAATTTGACGAACTTGCCCTCGCCATCGTCGTTGACGAAGCGAAAGGTGTGGACGCCGAAGCCCTCGATCATCCGAAAGCTGCGCGGGATCGCGCGGTCGGACATCGCCCACATGATCATGTGCATCGCCTCCGGCATCAGGCCGATGAAGTCCCAGAAGGTATCGTGCGCGCTTGCTGCCTGCGGATAGCCGCGATCGGCCTCCATCTTGACGCTGTGAACGAGGTCGGGGAATTTCATCGCGTCCTGGATGAAGAAGACCGGGATATTGTTGCCAACGAGATCCCAATTGCCGCTGTCGGTGTAGAGTTTGACCGCAAAGCCGCGCACGTCGCGCGGGGTATCGACAGATCCGGCGCCGCCCGCGACGGTCGAGAAGCGGGCGAAGACGGGGCAAGTCGCGCCCTCCTTTTGCAGGATCGACGCCTTTGTCAGCCCGGGGATTGCCTTGGTGCATTCGAACACGCCGTGCGCGCCCGAGCCGCGGGCGTGGACGATGCGCTCGGGGATACGCTCGTGGTCGAAATGGAAGATTTTCTCGCGAAGTACAAAGTCTTCGAGTAGCGTCGGCCCGCGTTCGCCGGCGCGCAGCGAATTCTGGTTGTCCGAGATGCGGTGGCCGAAATTGTCGGTGAGATAGGCGGACGCATCGGCGACCCCATCCGCGACGGCCTGATGCAGTTCATAGCCATTCCCCCGGCTATCGGCTTGCTCAATCTGGCGCTCTCCCGGCTGATGGTCGCGAAGGGCGTGGTCGGTCGCAGGGGACGGCGCGGACTTCTTGGCCATGGTCGGTTCCTTGAATTTTGAGGGGCTTGCCTCCTCAACCCCCCGCTCGCGCTTAGGTTTCGCCGCGTGTCGCTTTCTCTGACTGTTTCTGGTCGACCATCACATTCCCATCCTGTTCGCGCAGCCAATTGTGGAGCCGCGTCGCCGCCATCGCGCCCTGTCCCGTCGCGACGCTGATTTGATCGAGACCTTCGATGACGTCGCCCGCGGCATAGATGCCGGGAAGCAGTCCGTCCGAAAAGGCGCTGAACGGAATGCAACCCTTTGGATCGGTCAGCGGATCCAGCATCGCCGCTAGTTCGCTGCGGGGTGTCGATCCGAACGCGGGATAGACCGTATCGAACCGGCGCGGCGCGGTTTCCCCCTCGATGGCAACAAGCATCTCGTCCTCAGTAGCCTCAAGTCGCAGCACCCGGCCTTCGATAACATCGACACCGCTCGCCGCGAGTTCGCGCCGCTGCGCTTCGGTGAGCGCAACCTGCCATTTCGGGATCAGCGTGACGTCGCTCGAATATTGCCGCAGGAACATCGCCTCTGCGGCGCCATGCAGGTCGGAGCCGAGAACCGCGATCCGCTCGTTGCTATGTTCGAAGCCGTCGCAGATCGGGCAATAGCGAAGCACCCCGTTCCGAACCGCCGCGTTATGATCCCCGCCGTCGAGCTTCGCGAGATTGGTGTCGACGCCCGTCGCCAAGATCAGACCGCGCGCGTTGACGGTACCCCCGCCTTCGAGGCGCGCGTGAAACATCGTCCGGTCCTCGTGCCGGGCGATTGCGACAACCCGGCGCTCGACTATCTCGGCGCCGTAACGCGTGGCATGATCGCTCATGCGCGTGATGAGATCGCGACCCGCGATGCCGTCCGGAAATCCAGGGACATTGCGCGAACGCGGCACCCACAGGGCGCGCGAACGTCCGTCATGTACCACACGTACTTTTCTCCGGTAGCGCGCGAGATACAGTGCGGCCGTCAGACCGGCTGGCCCCGCGCCGACGATCAATACATCGATCGCCGATCCTTCGCCTGCAGAAAACGGCGTCATTGTGCGGCCCGCGCCGGATAATCCATGGCCGCGAGGATTTCCGTTATCGCGACGAACGCAAAGCAGACCGAGCTGTCCGCGACGCCATAGGGGAGGAAGATATCGTCGCCGACGCGGATCGCGCCGCAGGTGTACACGACATTGGGGACATAGCCCTCGCGATCCTCGTCGGCGGCGGAGAGGATGGGGTTGGCGGTACGTCCGATCACCTTTGACGGATCGGCCTTGTCGAGCAGCACGGCGCCGATCGAATATTTGCGCATCGCACCAACGCCGTGCGTGAGCACCAGCCAGCCCTCGTCGAGCTCGATCGGCGCGCCGCAATTGCCGATCTGGATTAGCTCCCATGGAAAGCGTGGTTCGAGCAGCAGTTCGCCGTCCTCCCACTGATCGACCGCGTCCGAGCGCAGCAAGTAGAGATTCTTGCCGTCCTGCCGACCGATCATGCAAAATTGCCCGTCGATCTTGCGCGGGAAAAGCGCCATACCCTTGTTACGCCCCGCCTTGCCTTTGATAGGGGTCAGGGTGAAATCTTTGAAATCGCGGGTCCGGAGCAGTTCCGACTGGATGTCCCGGCCGCTGTAGGCCGTGTAGGTCCCTATCCATTCGCTCTTGCCGCTGTCGCGCTCGAACTCGAGCAGCCGGAGATCCTCGAGACCGTTGCGCTGCGCCTCGGTGATCGGAAAGATCACGGTTCCGGACAGTGAGCTGTCCTTCTGACGGTAGAGCGAAACGACATCGTCGGGCTTGTCCTCGCGATGCTGACCCGGCATCGCCGCAGTGGCGAAAGCCGGCTGCGGCATCAGAGTCAGTTCGCGGTCGCCCGTGACGATCCCCTCCCGAAAGGCGATCGTCGAAATATGGCCTTCGCCGACCGCCCGCAGCGACAGCAGGATTCGGATGCAACCTTCCCCCAGGCCCGTCTGGTCGGGATGGCGCACGACGCTGGGGTTCATCACCGCCGCTGCGGCGTAGCTATATTCGTGGCAAAAATAGGCGCCGATCAAGAGACGCATCTCGTGCTTCAGCGTCAGGGCTTCGAGACCGAGCTTCGGTTCGATCTGCTTGAAACGGTCCTCGAACACCTTCTCGATCTGCCAGTGCCGATCGGCGAAATCGCGCAGGACCACGCCGAGTTCGGCGCGCACGGTGCGCGTATCGAGCGCAACGATTTCGCGTGCCAGACGCTTCACGCGCTCAAGATCGGGGCCGGAAGCTTGCCATGCGAGGTGAAAAGGCCGGACGACAACGCGCGTCGGGTCCGCGTGGAGCCGCAATTCGTCGTGGACCAGATGCACCATAATCCCCTCAGTCGACTTTGCGGATGAAATCCCGAATGGAATAGGTCGCATGCTGATAGGCGAGAACCGACTCCGCACCCTCATTGAGATTGAGCCCGCGCGGATTTATGCCGTCCTTGCTGGTGCCCGTGAGCACATCGCCGACAATCACACCGCGATCATTGGCTCCGGTAAACCATTCATAAGCACGCCGCGCATGCGCCAGCCAGATATCGTCGCCGGTCACGTCATAGGCGGCTGAAGCCGCGTCGATCGCCGCCCAAACTTCAAGCGGCTGCTGGTCGAACGGCCGCGGTAGCGCGTAGGCCTGACCGAAGCAGTCGGACCCGATCGGGCGATAATGACCATGGGGCGCAATCTGAAGGTCGTTGATCCACCGAAGCGTCGCGACCCCGCACGCGGTGACGTCCGCGCGCTCCAGCCGCACTCCCGCGCGAAGCATCGCTTCGGGCAGGCGGCAATTATCGTAGGCGAGCACCGGTTCGAACCATTGCCAATCCGGCCGCGCTGCGGCTCCGTATAGCGCGTTCAGCCGCTCAGCGCCGCTGCGCAATAGCCGGTTCGCCAGATCATGTTCGGGATGCCCGGCAAGCACGAAGTCGGCGCCGAGCAACGCGAAAGCGATTGCGCGCGGCGACCCGAAATCCAGCGCGGACGCCGCAGTGCGCTCGAACAGCTCAAGCGCCCACTGCCGCAGCCCCGGATCGCGGGCATCGCGCGCCGTTGCGCCGAGTGCCCAGAGGGTTCGTCCACAGCTATCCTCGGACCCAACATCCTCGAGCCAGTTGCCTCCGAAGCCCATGAAGTTGCGAAATTCGCCCCGGTCCGGGTTCCACGCATGCTGCACAAAGGCCGCAAAGACCGTGGCTAGCTGGCCGCACCTGCCGAGCGCGTCTTCGCCGAGCCGATGCATCAGCATCAGAGCGCGTGCATTGTCATCGACGCAATAGCCATGCGCACGGTCGGGGATCATGTGAACGCTATGCTGGAGGATGCCGGTGTCGTCGCAAATCCGAAGGAACCCCTCGATGCCGATCCGGTCGGGAATGGGCGCGGCTTTCGGCACCACGCGGCTTTCGGCGATCAGGGCGCAGCTTCGCTCGGCAAATGCAGGCCAGATCATGTCACGGCCGCGGTCATAGGCGCGCCCCTGCAGCGTGCGCAGCCGATCGGCATCGCCAAGCAGAAAGCGGACCTCGTTCGCGATCGCTTCGCTATCGTTGAAGGGTACCAGCACGCCATGATTATCAGCGAGCAGCTCGACCGCGTGGACATAGGGCGTCGAAATCACGGCCTTGCCCAGTGCCACCGCATAGGCGAGCGTGCCCGACGTCGATTGCTGCGCACCGGTATAGGGCGTTATATAGATATCGGCGGCCTCGAGCAGATCGAGCAGATCATCGGTTTCCATGAATGCATCAATCCAGCGGACATGCGCATCGACCCCGAGCGAGACGGCGAGCGCCTCGAGCCGGTCGCGATAAGCCTCGCCTTCATGCGCCAGCAGGTTGGGATGCGTGGCACCCGCGATACAATAGAGGAAGTCGGGGTGATCTTCGACGATCGCAGGCAATGCCTCGATAACCGCCTCGATCCCTTTGCCCGGAGACAGGAGCCCGAAGGTCAGTGCAACCTGTTTGCCCGCAAACCCGAACCGCGGCTTGAACTGCGACGCGCGCCCAAATGGGCGGTCGGGAACGCCGTGCGCGATCAGTGCAATTTGATCTTCATCAGCCCGATAGACGCTGCGCAGCAGATCGCCCGAGCGTTCGGACATGACGAAGATCCGCGCCGCGCGTGCAATCAGCCGATCCATAACGCGGCGCTGATCAGCATCCGGCTCGGCCAGCACCGTGTGCAGCGTTACCACCAGCGGCGCAGCAACGCGATCGACCAGTTCAAGGATCATGTCACCCGCGGATCCTCCGAACAGTCCAAACTCGTGCTGCAGCCAGACAATGTCAGCGCAACTCGCCTCGATCTGCCGGGCCGCGTCGATGAAGCTGCTAACATCCCCTTCGGTTATGATTCCGCGAACCACTGGATCGAACAGGATGGGGGCCGCAGCCGGCGCCATCGCATAGACATCGACCACAAGATCAGGCGCGGCTTCGGCAAGCGATGCACGGACGTCCGCGGTGAAGGTCGCGATACCGCAGCGTCGGGGGATAAATCCGCCGACCAATGCCATCCGTCCTCCAGACCAGCGTCCGGGAAGAATCCTCTGGCCCGTCTCCAGACTGTCAGCGATAAAGCTGCGGTCAAGCGTTTCATACACAGGCATAGCCTTCCGGAGATGAAGCCCCGAAGGCCTCACGCGCAATTTTTCAGAGTAATGGAGTTCGGCAGGGTCCTGCGGTTATCGGCAGAAACAACGGTTCATCTCGGAACTTGTTCCACTCGAAACGCTCGACACTCCTGCTCGACAGGCAAGCCAAGGTCGGCGGTACGTCATCGCCGCGAGGTCGATTCCACTTGCTGTCGGCAAGCCTGCCATCAAGATCGGAGCCAAACAGCTGTTTCATGGAAGCTTCGCTTGCTGATCGCCACGGGTCGCCCCACGCAGCCGCCGCGCAGCAGCTTTGGCATCATCAAGGTTGGAATAGCGATAACCCCCGACTGCATATCGTTCGGCATAGGTCCGAACGATGCCCTCCTCCTCCTCATCCTCGTCGGCCGGCGGGCGCAGGCCTCCGCCCTCGCCTTCCCATGCCGAGCGTGCCGAAGCGGCGTCGATCGCCGCCGCAAGTTGGCCGTTCTCCAGCCCCAACGCACCATAGAAGTCGCGCCCGACCGCGAGAAGGGTCGCGCGAATATCGAAAGGCCGCGGATCAGAGCCGCCCGCAGCGGGATTGTCATGATTTGCTCGCTCGAAGGCCTTCGCCATGAGCAATTCGGCGATAAGCACGTCACTCACGAGATCGTCCATCGCGTCAACCGGGTCCACGGGCGGCGCGACGAGAGCGGCAATGGCTTCGGCGTTGCCGTCCAATCCACGTCGCTCGCGATATTCGTTGATCCGTTTGGCATAATAGCGCGGCAGGTCGAAATTGGGCACCGACTGCCCCTCGCGGCGCGCCCGACCAACCGCCATCAAAGCCATCTGGTGGTGGTGCAGCAGTTCATTGAGGTCCACAAATCGGCTCCTTCGGCGGGAGCACAATGGTCTCTCAGTCGCCAACACGCGGTGGAAGCAGGCGATGCAGGAAAGATGGGGTCCCTGGCAAAGGATTGCAATGAGCAGAGCCAGAGGCGGAGACGGTCGAAGCGCAAATGCGCCGCCATCCGCCGCAGCTTCACGTCTATCGCGCCCCAGCAGGCGGAAACATATCCAGCCCCGGCAAGTCGATGCGCTGTTTCTTTTGTCGCAACCGCAAAAATGACCCGATTGCATCGGCGACGTGCATCTGCCGGGCGGTCGGGCCCCTACCCGGGACGCCGGCCCGCATTGTAGCCCGGCACAAACTCGTAAGCGAAGCGTCCAAAGCCGACGCGCGATCGTCTGGCCCTTACAACCGGGATTTGAAGTCCCATATGGGCAAGATCGCGGCTTGGATTCTGTAGGCAGCCGCGGCTGAGAGACAGCGCGCTCCCGCTTACGAAGGAGCCGCACGATGAAGTCCGACATGGATAAGGAAAAGTCGGCGGAATTGACCGAGCCGAGGGTGCTCAAGCGAAGGTCGTACCGCAGCTTCCGGAAGAGCCAAGAACCCTTCCCGCTCGATGATGCGCGCCGGCAAGGCAATATCAGCCAGCTCGCATTCCTGCTTATGGGCGGCCGCGATCCCGCGGTGGCGTTTCTCAACACCGAAAATACCAAGCTCGGCGGTCGTCCGCTGGTCATAGCAACCGCAAGTGCCGACGGTTACGCGCAGGTGGAGGCCGCCATTCGGGCGTCGGTGCCCGGAGCACCGTCATGAGCCGGGCGATGAACCTGTCGCTGTCCGAAGCCGAAGTACGGCGCCTGTGCCTTGCACAGGGCGTAAGCATCAGCGCGATCGAACCGCTACTGTCGGGAGGCACCCGCCTCGTTTGCACCGCGAGTACGGGCGCCGAGGAAATGCGGTTGCGCCTTCGCGGCCATCTAATCGAGGGCGAGGTCAAACGGTTCCGCTTCTATCGCCCGCCTTCCTAGCGCCGAACGGCCATGTTCTTCGGTGATGGCGTCCCGCTCGCGGCAACTTGCTCGGCGCAGGCGGCGGCACGAATGTGCCGATCGCAAGGCGGCGTGATTCTACTCCGATATCCGAGCCGCGATAGCTTTCGCTCAGATCGTCGCGACAATTGCTTGATGATCACCCGCACGCGGACTGTCAGGAGGCAGTACCGGGAGGTCGCTGCTCCGGAATCGTTGCATAGGGCATGGTCGATATTATCACCCCGCCCTAGCATTGAGCATGGCTCGTCCCCACATCAAGCCTATCGCATTCCATGCCTCGGGCGCAGGTGCGACTGAGAGATTTCCCATGCTCCCGCTCGCGGCTGGAGTCGGGTTCATGGCATATGTTTCGAATAGCCACACGCAAAGGCTTGGGTTGGCACCGGCCAGGGCGCAGCTAACAGGATCTTCCGCGCTGCCAAAGCCGGCCGGGGGATCTGCAGTCGAGAGTTGGGAAAATGAAGGCGGCCGCCTGTCGCGGTTTACGCTTTCCCGAAGGCCTATTCCCTCGGCTCCCGAACCTTCGGTCACCGAATCGGATAGGCAAAAGGCCGAAATTGACTGGCTGACGCATAAACTCGCCGACGACTTTGCCCATGGACGCGTGGGAAAGCGATATAGCACCTATCAGCATCGCTCGCGCGTCATTCGCCAACTCGCGGCTATATGGAAAGCTGACCTGCCCTGCCCCGCCAGGCCAGCTTGACACGGCGCAAGGCCGGCCCAGACGCGAACCTTCTTCCCATAAACATGCACAGATTTCTTCTCGCGGGGACGATTGCCGCGATCGCCCTTGGCCCGCCCGCTGCGGATTCGCGAACGGCGGGAAGCCGCGTCGATTTCGGCGAGATGACCGGGGGCGACCAGCGCCGCGTTTTTCTTCAGGTCCGCGCCAATATCATTGCGCGGCTTACGATCGATTCGATCAACCGCGGATTGCTCAAGCTCGCAAAAGATGACGCCGCTGAAAACGCAATCCGCTACACCGCAACCTTGAACGGCACCGCCATTGATCTGCGCCAGCATTTCGAAACGCGGCTGAATTTGCCTCGAACCATCGCCGGATCGTCGCTGCCCTTCGATTTGCGCCTTGGTGATGTTGGCGCACGTGTCGCCGGGACTTACACCGATTTGCTCACCATCGAATTCAGTCCCCTTTAGCGGTAAATTATGTCCCTCGAGCGAGGCGTAAACCTTGCAAAATCATGCTTTCCTCATCATATTCCTTCAATCGCGGATCCTATTTTGCATGGCTGCGACCGAGAGACGATCGTGCTCCCGCCCACGGGAAACGGACATGGATCTCAAACAGCCCCTTCATCATCACCCTATATCCCTTACGGCGATCGCCCGCGCGGGGCGTGAGAGCCGAAGCATGCCCGCCGTTGGTCTTCCCGGCTGTCGCGTGAAATGGATTACCAAATTTCGCGACATTTGTGATTTCGCCGATCCATGCTCCAATCCAGCCCGCGACTGGGACCTCCTTCTCTTGGCCGACCGGCCTAGACCCCAAACGCAGGGCATCATCTCCCCGTCCCTTCCGTGAACGGTTCGGCGAGAGCCCGACACGGTGCGGCGCGTTCAGACCTGAAAGCGACCGTAACGCCCTTCAACCCCGATGCTGCGCGCCTATATTGCGCCGATGACCGACCAGCCCCTTCGACTGGGCCGGCGAACCTTGATGATATCCGGTGCAGCTGCCGCGGCCAGCGTGCTCGCGCGCTCTTCGGCGGGACCGCTTGCAGGTCCGATGCCAGGCCGCGAGATCGCCGCGGCCCCGCTACCGAGACCGGACACGCAGACTATCAGGGACGCCGCGCTCGATCCGCAGCTGCTGCGCAAGGCGCTCGCAGCGATCGACCGCCATGCCAAATCGATCCGGCATCGCGATCGCATCGCAATCGTCGACTTTTCGGCGCCGTCTTCGGAACCCCGGCTTCATTTCCTCGACGTTGAAAGCGGCCGGGCGTCACGCCTACTTGTCGCGCATGGCAGCGGGTCCGATCCGCACCACACCGGCTATGCCGAACGCTTCTCGAACGCGCCTGGCTCGAATGCGTCGAGCGAGGGCGCATTCGTGACCGGCGATTATTATGTCGGCAAGCATGGCCGATCGCAACGCCTCGCCGGTCTTGACCCGACCAACGATCACGCGATGGAGCGTGCGATCGTCATCCATGGCGCCTGGTATGCGAACGAGGACATGATCGCGGTGCATGGCAAATTGGGCCGCAGCCAAGGTTGCTTCGCGGTCGGTGAGACATGTCTGAAGGCGACGTTCGATCATCTCGGCACGGGCCGCCTGCTGTACGCGGCCCGCGCGTAGGATATGCGCCGAAGAAATAGCTGCGCATTCCTTCCGTAACCGGAACGCTCCCGTGCACTCCAGGGTTAGCTGTCTAAGCCCCCTTGAGGAGAATTATGTGCGTTACGGTATGATTGCCTGTTCGTTGCTTGCCCTTTCCTTCTCGCTTTCCGGATGTAATTCCTCCTCCAACTCCTCCCAATCGGGCGTAACCGCCGAAAATGCCCGCTGGACCGACGCGACGGCCAAACAGCTGCGCAAGGCGATCGATCGCCGCGCCGCGCACGGGCTCGACCGGATGCGCTTCGAGGTGCCCTCGAATACCGAGGATCAGGCCGCGCTCACTCAGAGCGCGCTCGGCTACGCCGCCGCACTCGCCCGCGGCGCGTCCGATCCTGCGAAGCTCAGCGACATCTACACCATCCCGCGGCCGGACCCCAATCTCAAGACTGGCCTCGCCGAGGCGCTCGCCAAGGGCAAGGTCGACGACTGGCTCTCGGGCCTCGTGCCGCAGGATGACACCTATCGCGCGCTCTCGAAGGCCTATCTCGCGCTCCGCAAACCGGGCGACGCCCCGGCGGCGGCCATCCCCGACGCCCCCAAGCCGCTCAATCCCGGCGCGAACGATCCGCGCATCCCCGCGATCGCGCGGCAGCTCGTCGCGTCCGATTATCTCGAGCGACCGCCGGCACAAAGCGAGACCTATGGCCCGGACATGGTGAACGCCGTGCGCCGCATGCAGGCCGATTATGGGATCAAGCCCGATGGCGTGATCGGGAAAGAGGCGCTTGAGATCCTCAACCTCTCCGACAGCGACCGGGCACGGACGCTAGCGGTCGCGATGGAGCGGATGCGCTGGCTCGATCGCAATCCGCCCGCCAATCGCATCGACGTCAATCTCGCCTCGGCGCGGCTTGCCTATTGGCGGGACGGCAAGCTCGCGGACACGCGCAAGGTCGTCGTCGGCAAACCCGAGACCGAAACGCCGCAGCTCGGATCGCCGATCTACCGGCTTGTCGCCAATCCGACCTGGACCGTCCCGCGCTCGATCCAGAGCAAAGAGATCGCAGGAAAGGGGTCCGCCTATCTTCGCCGCAACAATATGATGTGGGAGGACGGCTGGATCGTCCAGAAGCCTGGACCAAAGAATTCGCTCGGGCTCGTCAAGTTCGACATGCAGAACGAGCATCAGATCTACCTTCACGACACGCCAGCGAAGCAGCTGTTCAGCGAGGTGCAGCGCCAGCGCAGTCATGGCTGCGTCCGCGTCGAGGATGCGCTGGGCTTCGCCGCGATGCTTGCGAGGGATGAGGGCATATCGACCGAGTGGGAGAAAGCGCGCGCCATGGGGAAGGAAAGCTTCGTTCCGCTGCCCAAGGCGATACCGGTGCGCCTGACCTATCAGACCGTCCTGTTCGACGAAGCGGGCGAGCCCGTGATCCGCGCCGATCCCTATGGGTGGAACGACCGTGTGTCCGCCGCGCTCGGCTTCCCCGCCAGCGAAGGCCATCGCCTTCGTCCATCGGGGTCAGATGTCGGGCCCTGACCCGGTCAAGACATCGCGGGCAAACAGCGAACACCGGATCCCGCAGCCGTGCTTCCACCCAAAAAAATAGCGCCCGCCCGTGAACCGGCGGGCGCTAGATGAAGATATCTGTCCTCGCAGGAGGAAGAGCTCTTCAGGGTCGCCCGGTGCGATTAGACCGACCAGCGGCGCCGTGTTTGTATCGAAGCGACAAAAAAGACGGATGGTCTCGTCTCGAGCCGCCTCGCACCCGCCTCTACAATTCGAGACGGTCCCAGAACTCCTTCCCGGTCAGCCGCCGCGGCTTTTCTCGCTCGGCAGGCAGCTCGTGCCGCCACGACGGGTGCGGCAGCGGCGGCGCAACGCGGTCATATTTTCCTTCGGGCTTCCGGTCACGGCTCATCGTCGACTCCTCGCCATGGTGAACCTTCTGACAATGCTCAAGTTCCCTTCCCAAAAGGATTTTTCGGGAGCGAGACGAGCTGTCGAAACGGCGGACATGTGGCGCGAATGCGCGTCTTCGCCCGCATGCGCACACACGACCGATCGCCGTCAGAGACCCGCTTTTTCGAGAGCCGCGACAAGCTCGCTATCGACCTCGGCAATGGCGCCTTTCGGCGACAGGCGATTGAGCAGCGTCTGCACGCGCCTCTGCGCGACCTGCAATGCCTTGTGCCGCACTTCGCGGGTCCGGTTGGTCCGCCACGAGCGGCTTTCGCCGAGCAGCGCCGCCCATTTCGCCTCTTCGGCCTCCAGCACAGCGAGCGCGAGACGGACGCCGTCGCGCTGTCCGCGAGCATAATCTTCACCCACAGCCATACTCCGGGACCATCGCATGCCGCAGCGAAGCGCTCACTTGCCTATCGCGCGGCAGACTTGAGGCGCGCCACCACATCCTCGTCGCGGATCCGGCGCCAGCGCGCCTCGACGAAGCTGTGCACGCCGAACAGGAACAAGCCCGCGGCGACGAGCGGATAGAGCCATTTGTTCTCGGTGAGCGAGGACAAGGCATCGCCGAGGCCCTTGACCTCGCCCGCCGATCCGAACCACCCCGCCTTGACGAGCGAGATACCGATCACTGCGAACACCACCGCGCGAGCCGCGAGACCGGCGCGTCCAACGGGTACGACCCATGACGGCGCTCCCGGCGCGAGGTCGCGCATGAACTCGGTGGTCCAGGCCTTGGTCGCCTGCTGAGCCGCGGCCGCGACAAAGGCGAGACCGATCAAGCCGAGCAGGGTGCCGCCCAGCGGCATATCGAGCAGCATTCCCGCCGCTTCCTTCTCACGGCCGCCGCTGGATGCCTCGCCCGAGGCGAGGCGGGCCGCCGCCCAGGCCAACACAAAATGGGCAAGCCCGCTTGCGGCATAGCCGACGCGGATCGCGATGCCCTTGGCATCGCTGCCCCTGCCTTCGCTGTCGAGCGCGGCGCCGTAGAGCCGGTAGGCGCCGTAGAGTGCAAGCCCCGCAGCGAGCAGCAGGAGCAGCAGCATGCCCGCCGGCATGTCGCGAACCGAGCGGAACACGCCTTGCGGACTGGCGTCCGAAGCACCCGCGCCGGTCAGGGCAAAAGCGGCAAGAAGACAATAGACGACGCCCCGCGCGCACCACCCGGCGCGGGCGAAGGTCTCGAGGTGCCTCAGTCTGTTCATCGCGCCTGCTCCCATGATGGTGATGCAGGTCGAACGTCCCGCGCGTGCCGTTGTTCCGGCGCGCGCTGCGGGCACGCAAGCGACATGCAAGCGCTGCAGAAGGATCTCGCGCAAAAAGAAAAGGGCGCCGGAGACCGGCGCCCTTGATCCTGCCCTTTAGGGGAGGCAGGCTTATTTTTTCTGCGTGTCGCCAACGCCGCTTTCGGACGGAGCGATCTCGCCATTATGGTCCATGGCGTTCGCCTTTTCCTCGCCCTTCTCTTCGACGATATCGGCCTTCTGTTCCATGGCCTCCTTCGCGGGACCCTCGGGCATTGCGTCGGCCTGGTCGTCGATGGCTTCAGCCTTGGCTTCGGCCTGGTCTTCCACCTTGTCGGCAGCTGGGCTCTGGCAAGCGCCCAGCGCGAGAGCGGAGGTGGCGGCAAGACCGATCAAAAGCTTCTTCATAATGTCACTCCCTGTTTGAACCAGATCGCAAACGCAGGGCGCGGGATTGCGTTGCACGCGGCGCAGGCGGAGGGAGCGAGCCAGACGAAGGCGGGCGCCAATGGGCGGCGCCGCGTAAAGCTTTGCGTCCAGAGGACCGGGCTCCGTCAGGACGAGTGAGCGAAGGCGTCCGCAACAAAATCTCGCCCAAGGCGCAGGCCCACGGGATCGACGCTATGCGCGACACCATAAGAGATGTGCGTCGTCACATCGATCCCGAGACGTTTGAGCTCGCTCTCGGACATATGGAGCGCGGCAATCGGCACCACCGGATCCGCGGTTCCGTGCACCAGAAGGACCGGGGGTTTGGGGAGAGCGTCATGCCCCAGCCCCAGCGTGCCGGCGAGCATCCCAGAATAACCCACGATGGCTGCGACTGCGCGCGGCCGGCGCAGCCCGACGTGGAGCGCCATCATCGTCCCCTGGCTGAAGCCGACCAGCGCAAGATCGGCATTTTGCCAGTTCCAGGAGCCCCCAAATGTACAGGTTTATTCTCGCGGCGAATATCGCCGCCATCGCCCTTGTTCCGTCCGTCGCCGGCGCACGAACGCAGTCGCAGGCGACCTGCGAAGAACAGCGCTCGACGCGCGTCGTCGCCACCATCGGTGGCGCGGCAGCCGGCGGGGTGCTCGGTAACGTCGTCGCGGGACGCGGCGACAAGGCGGTCGGCACCGTGGTCGGCGCTGCCGCCGGAGCTGTTATCGCCAACCAGATCGCCAAGCCGACGCGCGATTGCCGCGACGCCTTCGGCTATTACGACGATCAGAATCGCTGGCACGCCACGGGCGTGAACTCCTCAGATGCCCGCGGCTATTACAATCGCGAGGGCATATGGGTCGATGGCCCGCCCAACGGCCGATATGGCAGCGATGGTCGCTGGGTCACTTATGCGGCGTCCAGTCGCGGCGAAGGCGACTATCGATCGGGCGGCGAATGGGTGCCGGCATCGGCGAATGGCTACTACGACCGTAACGACACCTGGGTGCCGGGTTCGGCCGGTGGCCGGTATGATGATCGCGGACGCTGGGTCGGAACGGCTGCCTCCGCACCGCAAAATCGCCGCGACGATGCCTATGGCTATTACGACACCACCGGCGCCTGGCATGCGACCTCAACCGCGCGCGGCCGGGCCACCGGCTATTATGACCGCGACAACAACTGGGTCACCGGAACCCCGAACGGCTATTACGACGAGCGGCGCAACTGGATCCCCCAGCGCGAGGACGGCACCGCGAGCGGCAGCTATGACGGCCAGAACCGGTGGATACCGGCTTCCTCGGCGGGCTATTATGATGACAATGATCGCTGGATATCCGGTGCGGCGAGCGGCCATTACGATCCGCGCGGTCGCTGGGTAGCGGGCGTGACCGTCGGCCATTATGACATGAACGGTCGCTGGATTGCCGGTGCTGCGAACGGACGCCGCGATGCAAACGGCAATTGGGTCGCCGATCCGCATCCGGGCTATTATGATCGCAACGGCCGATGGAACGCCGGCACGACGACCGGTTATTATGACGCCCGTGGGCGCTGGGTTCCTACCGGGCGCGAGGGCAAGGGCAGCGACTATGGGACGAACCGTCCCGCTATTCTCTCGCAGCTCGCCAACCTCGACCAATATGTCCGCACCGCCCGGTCGGAGCGCACGATCGACAACCGGACGGCCATCAGTGCCACCCGCGAGCTGCGATCCATTCGAACCAGCGAGCGAGCCATGCGGCATGACCGGATGGATCAGTTGTCGGCACGCAACGAAGCCGCGCTGCAATCGAGGATTGATCGCCTGAATCTTCGCCTGCGGCTCAACCCGCAGTAAAACGAACGCCCATTAAAGGGGATCTGCCGCTTCCGCTCGGTGCGGGGGCGGCAGCCTATCGTCCCTCGGCGACGAAATGTTCGAGGCGGCATTCGGGGGTCTCGAGCCGGGAGCCCCGCTCCGCTCGAACTATTTCATGCAGATTAGGTAAAGCTCAACAAAGCAGCGGCTGGCCGATGCACGAACCGCTCCGCGGATGGGTGCTAGCCTCGATGTAAAGAGCCCCAGCGAGCGCCGCGCCTGATTGAACGCGGGCGGCCCCAGAGGCAGACCCTTTCGACTCCTTTACGTGAGGAGTCGAACGATGAACGAGCTTATCCAGATTGGCCCGATCAGCCCGCTGCGCCAGCGGCTGATCGACGACATGACCATGCGCCGCTTCTCGAAGGAGACGCAGCGTAACTATCTGCGCGACGTCGGGCGGTTCGCGACCTGGCTGGGGCGCTCGCCCCACACCGCCAGCGCCGAGGATATCCGGCAGTTCCAGATCGAGCAGCGACAGGCGGGCGTCCCGGCGCCGACCATGAACAGCATTGTCGGCGCGCTGCGGTTCTTCTTCACGCACACGCTCGACCGCCCCGATCTCGCGCGCAAGCTCGTCCGCACCAGGCAGGTTCGCAAGATCCCGGTCGTGCTGACCATGGCCGAGGTGAAGCGCCTGCTCGATGCAACGCGCTCGCTCAAGCACCAGGCCGCGCTCTCGGTCGCCTATGGCGCGGGCCTGCGCGTCGCCGAGGTGTCGGCGCTGAAGGTCAGCGATATCGACAGCAAGCGGATGCTGCTCAGGATCGAGCGCGGTAAAGGCGGCCGCTACCGCAACGACATGCTGCCCGAAGGCCTGCTCCTGCTCCTGCGCGACTGGTGGCGCGCCGGACGACAGCAAGGCATCCTCGTTCCCGATGGCTGGCTCTTCCCCGGACAGAGCGCCGCGGCTCCGATCAGCACCCGCCAGCTCTACCGCGTCATCGTCGAGGCCGCCGAGGCCGCGGACATCGACAAGCGCGTTGGGCCGCACATCCTTGCCAAGCGCCACCAGCTCGGGCGATGCCTTGACCGCCGACATCACCGCATCGAACTGTTCTTTGCCGTCGCTGTGCCGATGGACTAGAACGAACAGCCCACCGCCATCTGCCTTCTTGTAAGGTTTGGGGCCGGGTTTGAGCGCCTTGAGCGCGACGTTGGTAAGCATGTTGGTACCTTCCCCCGTGGCTGCAACTTCGAATCCTGCGCACGGAAAATTTGTTGGTAAGCGCGAAATGCGTACCAACAAATTGACCAAAAACGGGTCGAGCTGCAAGGGGACGACCTGAGCGGAAATACGATTCCGTCTCAAGATAACTCATTGTTTCTATTGATTTAGCTGAGACGCCCTGCGGCCTAGTGAGCGCTTCTGAAAACACCGGCTGGCTGGGGCGGCAGGACACTCAGCCAGTTCAGGCATAACTATTTGAAATAAAGGAATTTCTGCCCTCACCTTCTCCGGTGTCGCCACGCCGGGGTGCTTCCAAGGGGGCCACGGCCAATGACGCGCATCCAAAACAGCATCCGCAAGGACGGAACCTATTATTTCCGCCGCATCATCCGTTTAGGCAACGATAAGCCTTTCCGGATACGCTTGTCGCTTCGGACAACGGACCACTGCCGGGCGCGGATCATGACGCCCACGCTGGTCGTGAAGAGCGAAGCGCTACGCATGAGCATGATGCAGACGATGAACCGCGATGGATTGACCGCCGATCAACGGGCCGAGATTTTTCGGCGTCAGATGCTCCGCGAGCGCGATCGCCTCGAAGCCGGACACGCGCAATTGCAACTCGCCGATCTTGGCGACCAGCTCCCGGAAGAGGCGCTCGAAACCCACCTCGACTTAAGCGAAGCTGTCAGCGGCGACCTTGCGCGCAACGGCGAGACGGGTCCGCTTCTTGTGATCCGTATCCCGCCGGAGGATCCGGAAACGGGCGAAGAACCGCCCATCGAGATATTGACTTGGGAAGACTATATCGGCGCGCTCGCCGGTGAGGACGCCAACGCTTTAGCGCCGCTCCATCTCAGCGACCTGCAAATCCCGCTGTCGCCGCTCAATCTTCAAATGGCCAAGCGCATCATCCACCAGGCCAGCGTTCAGGCGATCAGGGAATATCGCGAGATCGTCGCTAATCCCGGTGCGGTTTACCTGCCAGCCCTCATGGCCCCGCCCGCGCCCTATGTCGCGCCCGCACCGGCGCCGGCCCTGTCGGCGCCACGACCTCCGGCCGCCGATGCGCTTATCAACGCTACCGACGGATCCCCGTCGCCGTGGCGCACAATGACACCGTCCGAAGCCGCAGCTGCCTTTATCGAGGCCAATCCGCGCACCGGCGGTCTTGACGGCAACGCGCGCAAGAAGGGACCGAGTTGGACCGAGAAAACCCGCGAGCAGTTCAAGCTGCCGGCGCTCCTGCTCGAGCAAATCATGGAAGGACGGCCACTCGCCAGTGTGACGGACATCGATCTCGGCAAGCTGAACGCGCACTTTAACCGGCTGCATGGTCCGAGTTTCCGCAAGTCCCCGAAGCATCGAACCATGACGATCCAGGAGATTGCGGACCAGACCGACGCGCTCGTGCGGGCGAAGAAAATCTCTGAGGAGGAAATCGGCCTCGGCATCGGCACGACGAACCGGCATTGGGGCTTTCTGCGCCAGCTCACCGACTGGTTCGCGCGGCATCACAATATCGTGAACCTCGATTATTCCGCCTTTATCATTGCCGATGACCGCGACCCCCGCACGCTCCGCGATACCTATTCCATCGAAGAGGGCAGACAGCTGTTCGGCTTGGCGCCATGGTCGGGGAGCGCGTCGATCAGCCGCAGGTTCGCGCCGGGCAAGACAATCGTCCACGACGCCTGTTACTTTGTGCCATTGATCGCTTGGTATACCGGCCTCAGACGTGAGGAAATTTGCGGGCTGGAGCTGGCCGATATTGAGCAGGAAGATGGCATTTGGCATTTCAATATCCGCGACAACACGGTTCGGAAGCTCAAGACCAAGACATCGAACCGACTCGTTCCTTTCGCGGATGAGCTCGTGCGACTGGGCCTGCCGGACTATGTGAGGGCAATGCGCGATGCCGGGGAGACATTGCTTTTTCCCGAGCTGACCGCCGAGAGTGGCAAGGGAACGCTGGGCGATGCTTTTTACAAGCTGCACTGGGTCAAAATTGCATCGCGCCTACCTTTCATAGAGCGCGGGCAGGCCATGCATTCATTCCGCCACACGCTGGCCGACGAACTCAAAGCCAACATGGTCGATCAAGAGGTGCGCGCTGACCTTGTCGGCCATAAGATCAGCTCCGAAACGGGCGGCCGCTATTCCAAGGCCACGCGCCTCGCACATTTGCGCGATGCGGTGGCAAAGGTGCCGGTGGTTACGGAGCACCTTGAAGCTGCACCGATTTCGCTGCTACCGCCAGCAAAGCGGAGACCTCGCCGAGCGCGCCAGCATAACGATTTGCTCAGTAATTGAAACTTCACGAGGGCACCGGGAACCGCCAAGGCCCGGTGCCACGCCAGGCAAACGGGGGACTTTTCGCCGAGAGGCCTCAATTATCTTCGGAATCCTCTTCGATGATCGTCCAAAACTCCTTGTAGCTACGATGTATTTCAACGCGGCCGATAAGCGCCCGGTTCGCGTTCGCATATTCGAGCTTCGAGGGAGTATCGAACCCTTTACGGATGGCTGCCGAGAGGCCCTGCAATATGCCCGGGCTCATTGTCAGCTGCTGCTCCGGCAATTTAAGTTCTTCGGTGAGGCGAGCAACAACGCCCGCGATGAATGAAAGGCTACGCGGCACGATGGTGCCAGCAAACTCCCTGGCGCGGCCGAGCTGCCATTCCGCCGTTTTCGTTCCATCGGGATTGCCACCAAGCTTCCGTTCGATCGCGTTGAGCGGTTCACCGGCGATCCAGGCTTGCGCAGCCGGACGCAGGCGCTCGATCGCTTCGAGATCGACGGCCCGCTCGCTATGGCGCCCGATGGCCGCATTGATCGCACGCTGTGTATCGACAAAGAGATCGTGACGCGCGTCGGTGTCCGCCTTCAGCCAATCAAGCATCCAGTCGAGCCAGCCGGCTATGGTTTCGGGAAGTGCTCCTGAATCGGCAAGCAGCCGCAGGCGCAGCCTGTCGAGCAGATCGATCGCGAGACCACTCTGTGAAGCCAGCAACACCGCTTTCTCGTCGGGCACCTTCTCAACGACGGCGCGGGCCGCGCTCCACAGAAGGCCTACCTTGGCCATATATGTTGCTTCTTCGTCCTGCTTACGGGCGCGACTGGCTGCAAAAGATCGCACGAGGAGATTGGTTGGCGCGATAGCGTCGCCGTCGGCTGCGCTGAGCGCCGCGACGCGGTTGATGGTGTATCGAACATCCCGATCTTCCAAATGGCCCGCCATCACACGATCGAGAACGGTTTCTAGCGGATCGACGATCGTGATGCACCGATCGTCTTCGGGCAGCACCGATCGAAGCTTGTTGCGGAGTTTCTTGCTGAGATCGCTCCCCGGACTGAATTTAATGAGCGGCTCGGGAATGAGAAGGACAACCCCGTTTGCAAGATGCCCGGCGCGTCCGGCTCGTGCTGCGGCATTGAGAAGCTCGTGCGCTTCGAGATCCTCACGCTCGCCGTCATCACCGCTGCGCTTGTCGCCGGCAAGGATCGCAAGCTCGGCTGGAAGATTGAGGCCTTGTGCTAAGGTTGGCGTCGCCACAATGACTTGCGCACCGCTTCGCCGCTTGAACAATTGTTCAGCCAGCATCCGCTCGAGACGAAGCATCGCTGCATTATGTGGGACCGCGCCATACCCCTCGTTCCCGAAAATCGCGTGTCGCGCGTCCCCCAGCTCCAAGCCGATTGCATCGAGGAGCCGCCGATCGTCCGCATTGAGTCGCACTGCCTCCAAATGCTCGGCAATATCGGCGGCCGTGCGAACCGCGTCGGCTTTCGTGTTGACGAAAATGATCGTCTTCAGTCCCGCGTCGCAGGCACCGCGCGCGATTGCAGCCGCGGTCTTGTTCGAATTCGGCGTCGCCCAAATCCGGTTGCCATCTGTATTCCCGGCCAATTCCAATGCGCCGTCGGTCACCCGCGTCAGACTAACCGCAGGTTTTCCCCGCATCCAATTATGCTGCAGGCCCCACAGCACCCAAGGCTTTGCGACAAGCTTGCGCCTCGCCGCCGCGCGAAGCCCTAAGGACTTTTTGCCCTTGGCCACGTCGAGCGCGACCTGAGTCGAAACAGCTGCGCTTTCGACCGCATCGATATCGTCCGCGTCATAGACTACCACCCCACGCGCCTGCCGGCTCGGTTTCCATAAAAGATCGACCGCCTCGCACGGTCGCTCGGTGAGTTCCGCGATCCACTCTGCAAGCTCGTCGCCGTTCTTGAGCATTGCCGAAAGGAGAAGAAGGTCCGCATCGGGGGCCGCGGCTTGGAAAGCTAGCAGGCACAGCATTGAATCGAGCGCGCGGCCTATCTTCCGCGACGGGCTAAGAAGATGGCACTCGTCGAACACGAGCAGCCCGACCTGTGCGAACGCCTTGGGCGCAAACGACAGCATCGCGAGACAGCGTTCGGGCGTCATGACCTCGATATTCTGGAGCTGCGCGTCGTCAAGAAGAAGGGCGTCGAAATCACTGGAAATCTCGAGCTGGAATTCGTCGGCAGGGAATAGAGCCTGAAGGTCGGTCGTGAGTTGATCGACAAGCGCGTGCGTCGGCGCGAGAAAGATGACCTTCTTTCCGCGCGCTAGAGTTCCGGCGATCTTTAGAACGCTGACAGTCGTTTTGCCTGCCCCGGTTGGCAGGACGAGCACCGCCGACTTTCCCGTTTGCTCGAAGCCTCGCCCGATTGCCTCCCGATGATTGCGCCAGACATAGGGCGTGCTCTTCGCTCGAAACCCCAGCCAACGCTTCCAGAAGCCCGTATCGGCACCGGCAGGCGCCGGAAGTCGGGTAAGAGAGGCTTCGGCAATACCACGCGATGCTGAGAGGAGGAGCGATGCGAGGTGCGCGGGACCTGCGTAATGAACCGTAAGGCCGATCGATCGGAAATCGGCGGGCTCGCCAAGGCCGGAGCCGGAAACGCTGCGTTCATTAGCGGAAGAGCAATAGGCCTGAACCTTCCGGAACAGGGTCTGCGCTGCTTCAAGTTCGTCATCTTCGGTCTCGATCGCCAACATGTGACGCGCGAGGTGTTCGATACCCCGAGACAGGGTTGCAAGTAGGACGGTGAATGCCCTGCTTTCGAGCCGCCGCGGGGGTGGCCGCGTAGGCTCTCTTTTCTGGTCGCGCGCCGCCCGCTCGGTGATCGCATGCAAGTCCCCGCGCGCCAGCTGTCGCACAAGACGCGTGATCTCGCCCACCTCGGGCAAGACCCTCGACTCGGCGAGCTCGACGATCGCCGTGCCCGCTTCGTGCGCGTCGGCATATTGCTCGGCTGACAAAAAGAGCAATGCCGCGGCCACCGAAGCATCGACCCCGTCGCGATCCACCGGCATGGCCGGGGCCAGCATCTTGTTCTGCGGCGAAAGCTGCTGAGGCCGTCTCCGCGCCAATATCTGCTGGGCGGTTCCCGCCACAAACGCCGCCGCGCGGCGCATCTCTTCATCCTCCTCAATCGACGCGACGATCTCATACACGTCAGCGATACGCTCGACCGGCCAAGCCTCATCGCGCGCGACGTCGACCGTTTCCTCTCCCTCGAGGCGCTGCGACACCAATGCCGCATAATGCCGCGTCAGCATCGCAGGCAGATCGCTGGCGTCGAGCCCGGGCAAATCAGGGGCCGCGGCGAGCAGCGCGGCCGTGCGACTATCAAACATCGTCGTCCTCGTCGTCTGCCGCAAACTGCTGTTCGAAATCGTCGAGCGCGGAGATCACATGCCGGGCAAGCCCGTCGAACCATCGTCTTACATGGCTGTCGATCACAAAGGTCACGCCGATACGCTGGCGTTGCTCGATACCATCCAGTTTTGAATAGCCTTTGAACAATGCCGCGCGCGCAGGCGCATCGTCGACACCCACCGTCGTGAGCGCAGCGCGATAGCTGCGATATTTCGGATCGAGCACGCGTGCCGCGGCCTTGGTCGCCCGCGTCCCGTCCAGCCCGCTTTCGCGGATCAGCGCAGCGGCATTAGCCACCAGATCGCGCCCGCGCTTGTTCGCGTGATGCTCACCAAATGCGCGGAGAACGTCCCGTCGAAACAGGGTTCTTGCCATTGCCGTGCATTTGTCCTCGCAGATCGTCGCATTGACGACCTCTGGCTTTTCAGCATGCAGCGTGACGATCAAGCCATCGAGGCCATGCGAGGTTGCATCGAGATGGGGGTCCTTCAGAAAGGATCGCGCGTCGAGATTCTGGCGCGCCGCAATCCACGAAATGCATTCGAAGAGAAAGCCGTCGCGATGAGCTCGCGACGCGAGGCGCTGGCGGAAAGTGGTGCCCCGAATGCCCATCTGCGCCCTTGCCGCGGCAACCAGCTCCGCGTGGGAATAAGCCGCACTGTCAGGTTCGAGATCTTCGATGATCCGCGCTGCATGATGGACCTGCCCCAGCGCGATAACCGCGATGACGCGCGCAAGCTTCTTTTTCTTCGGCACCGTCCAGCGGATGCCGGTCACATCGTCGTCGATCTCGACATGTGCAGCATCAATAACGTTCAGCTTCTATCCCCGGATCGATCTTTCAGCATTCGCTTCTGCGGGGCGATGACTTTCACGCTTCGCATATAGTATCGCCTCCGCCAACTCCATCCCGCCAGCCACACGCCGAAAAATCCCTGCGCAGGTTCAAGTATAAAATTCGTAAAAATCTGCAATCTATCTTCCATTGCATTGTGTATTATTTGGTTTGTCAATGGCGACAATCTTTTCGCCATAAGATAGCCAAGGCGCTCTATGAAGTTACAGGGCTCGCAAAACTCGGAAAATTTCGACCATCGCGAGGCTATCGAGCTTGCAATAATTTTTGAGTTCGGTGGCTAGGCGGGTCCGCTCTGCTGGATCGGACGTCTCGACCATATGGATCCACGCTTCCATCGCCCCGGCTCCATCATGCACCGCGCTCGGATCATACTGTAGATGTGGGCAGAGGATGGGCAGCACTTTCTTAATCGATGTCGAACCCCCAAATCCGGGGTGGACATAATGCGCCTTGAATGGATCCATGAGATCGACTGTTCGCTCGTTTATCCCGGCAAGAAACGCCGCGGCGTCGGGCAGGAGATCTGCCATGCGGTCGTTGCATCCCTTCTCAAAGCTTTTGTTCCATACAATCGCGCTTCCCTCGTCCATGAAGGCCGCGCGCATGGCCGCTACGAGATCGGCCTGCTGGCCTGGTCCGTCTGCCAGAAACTCGGCGTGTTCAAGCCTGCCGTCGGCCGCCAGCCGATGGAGCGAGAATTGGACCGGCATGGCTTGCTGCGGCTGGTGTCCGTCGGCGATCGGAACGGCGGCGGCGAAGGTCTCATAATCGTAAAAATGGAGCGGCCACTGCAGGGGCTCAAGAAAGGCGCCGATCGCCTCGTGGTCGATCAGCGGCTCCCCTGACGCGAGCGCACGCCAGATCGGCAGCTGCGCCGGGGTCACATCCTTTTCCGTGACATGGTCGATGGCAAGGCGCTGCTCGCTGTCGAGCGTCTCAAGTCGCTTTCGCGAGATACGAGGCAGCAAATAGGCCGAGTTTTCGGGGATATCGGGATTGAAATAAGCAAAGGATGCACAGTGGCCCGCCTTACCGATGTGTCGACAGGTGCATCCCTGCTCGTCGATCAGATCGACTCTGATGAGGGCAATCGCCGCTTCGATCTCCTCATTGATCCCGGCTGATCGTGCTCGCACCTCGGACGTGACGTCGACGATCACGAGCAGCGCTGCAGGATCGATGGCGCCGTCGCGCGCATATTCTCCGTTCACATGCATGATATAAACCGAGCGCACACTAACCCCCGAGCGCTCGGCCACCAAGGTTTGGAAGCAAGCGTCGTCGACATGGTCCTGCCCGCTGCTGCTCTTCAAAGACGTCGACCCCTTAATTTCGTAAAGGTCGATCACGCCTCCGCCAAGATCGTGGACGAGATCCGCGCGTGCATAGAGCGAGCCTGCGTCAAAGACCCGCTGGAAGGTGCAGTCGTCATGATGGGGCCATGTTGCGACGAGCTTTTTCGCTTGGGCTTCGACCAAATATCCGTCCGCCATGAGCATGCGATCGAAGGCGCTGGGCGCCGGCCAGTTCACGGCGTCGCGCTTGCGGTGTTTCAACCACCACCCCTTGGCGCAGCTTCGATACTCAAGAAAATCCGATTTGCTGATCTGAATCATCGCCCCGTCCCCTTGCGATCGCCCCTCCCCCCGATTTGTCGATCACGGCTGATCAACAGTCTAGCTTGATCCGGATGGATCGAGCACATTCCACCACAAATCGCCGGGTCATCCTATGGGAAATGCAGCTTATGTTCATTTCGGACCAAACGGCTAGCGGCCGAACGCGCCCAGCATTACCGCAGTTAAGCGGCAAGGACCGAAGTCTGCTTTGAGGCGCGTAGGACGAAATCAAGCAGCCATCGCCCGACGACCTGCTTCGACAAGAAATCGTCGTCGTCGCGCTTGCAGTTCTGCAACATAGCCGCGTCCCTCGCGCAGCTCGATGATCCGGCGGAGGAGGCGGTCTGTGGCGACATTGATATTGGCGCGACCATCATGGCACCGCCGCCACCGTGCGAGTAGCAACGCAACGCCAATGGTGTCGCATTCGCAGGCTTCCTGCACGGCATCCCACGCGCCCGCGTAAATGAGCCCCGTGACCGCAAACGCCGGTGCGGTCATCTTGGCCGGAATATCCAGCGCAGCTAACACCTCGGCCAGATGAATCGGCTTCATCTTGAACCCGCCGGTCACGATGCGAGCGAAATCGAGATGGCGAGCAGGATCATTGCCACCGAACGACAGCCAGCGCCAGCTGCGGGGAAGAGTCAGGCCGTGCTTGTAGGCGGCCATCATGATCAGCGGAATGTCGTGCACCATGCCCGCCCACGTCACGAGCTCGGCGTCTGGCCAGGTCTGCAGCAACTGGAACAGACCGGCCACGATCGCCCGCTCGTCATGGTCCGGCTGGCTCAGCGTCACGAACTGCGCGATATCCAGGTTACCGTCGGCATGCTCGGTGAGCACCATGATAGAGGCGGTGACGATGGTCTGGAACACCCAGCGCGGGCAGGTCAGTGGATCTTCGCTGCGCGTATAACCGCGGCGCGCGGGCCGGTTGTTGTCGTTACCGGGGCTATACCTCTCCGTGGCCTGGTAACGGCGATGGCCGCTTTCATCGATGACGGCGGACTCGACGTCCAGCACGATATAGCTGCGCGGTCGGCGTTCAACGCCGATACGGGGTTCGTATTTCATGGATATTTCCTTGGAATGCGCGGCAGGCTCGGCCTGCCGCGATGTTCAATGGTTTGGAGAATGATGGGTGCCAAAACCGACCCAGACTAATCGTCGCTGGAGCGCGGCTGGAACATGGCCGCCTTGATCCGAGAGCGCGTCTTGGCGGCGACGCGTTCTATGCGGGCCAAGGCTCGCCGATGTCCGCCCGCGATGTCGGAGGGCGCACCCGCCAGACACTCGAACGCGCCGTCGTTGCCGAGCCGGATCGCAACTTTTCCGCACTCCGACACCAGTATGACCGGCGCATTGTTGTCGCCGGACCAGGGTCGGCAGCGAAAGATGTGGATCAAATGCTGGTTGCGCATGACTGCCAGATATTCTCGCGGCTGGGACATGCCGACATGGGCCTGACCCGCATAAATGATGTCTTGGCCCAGCAGCATCGCGCGGAGAACCAGTTCGCGCACGATCCCGCCGTCGATCGCGCCACCGGTGCCGAACTCGATTGATGGAGTTAGCTTGTGGTCCGCCGGAAAGCCCATTTCGTGGCGCAGAGCCCAAGCGTGCTTCTCGTGCTGCAGCGCCTGCATCATGGTGTCGTTCATGCAATATTCCTTACTTTTGGGTGACGGCCGCTTTGGCCGGAGCCTTTTTCCGCTCTCTCACGGTGCTCAATCCCGCCGCATCGGCGGTGGCTTGCGCCTGTCGGCGCCATGCAATGGCCTGAGGCCGTCGATTTACCGGATGTTCAAAATTTGAGGCTAAGCCGCTCGCTGAAGGAAGAGATTGCGACCTCCCCTTCATGCGAAGCGTTTTGGGATATGGACGCTCGCTGGCCTCGCTGCTGAGGGGGACCGGAGCAGCGAGGCCCTCCCATCTATCGATAACGGGTATGCCAGCTGAGCTGGGTCACGCGCGGTGTGGCGCGAAGCTCGGCATCGCGCGAGAGCCATAGAGCCTCCGCCTCATGCGCCGCTTCAGCAATCTCGCGCCACCACACCTTTTCACGCGCATCCCAGCGATAACCGCGCGCCTTGAGAAGATGGCGTTTGTCGAACGGCGCGCCCGTCGCCTCGATCCGCAGCGACGACTGCGCGGCCCGCGCAAGCAATTCCGCGATCAGCGCGCGCGCGCCGTCCGGACGATAGGTCAGCAGATGCGCGAGACTGATCACATCGGCGTCCGCCCGGTGCCCGGTGCTGAAGTAACCCATCTGCATGAGGAGGTGACCGAGTTTTGCGCCATCGAACCCATGCGCCGCCCAATCGATTTCGCGCATCGAACAGGCCCAGGCATGCCCCTTGATCCCGGGCAACAGGCGTTCAACAATGGGAGCATCATAGGCCGCGTTGTGCGCGACAATCAGGTCAGAGCCACCGAGCAGTGCTTCCCAGCGCGGCACGTTCAGGCCCCTCCCTGCCACGTCGTCTTTCGATATTCCGGTCAGCCGCAGCACCTCGGCCGGGATCGGAATACCGGGATCGCGGAGGCCGCGAAGCGCTGTATCGATGGCGCGGATTTCTCCGGCTTCGTCGACCAGCACGACCGCGGCGGCGATTTCGATGACCTTGGCGGTCTGGACATCGACCGAGGTTGTTTCGGTATCGACGATCGCTATGCGCCGCGTCCGTCCAATTGGCGGTCCGTCGTTCACAAGTTCGGCAATCGGCCGCACGCGCCGAAGGATGCGGACATCCGCGCACGACGCGCAGAGCCGCAGCGCCGCCTCGAACGAGGCGACGTCGTTATGGATGGTCATGGATTTTCTCCTGTTTGCTAACCGCCGAGCGGAGGCGAAGCTTTTTCCTCCCCTCTTCACCCGGCTGCAGGAGACGCGGTCGCGGCAGCTTTTCCATCCCGAGCACACCCATGAAGCGTTCGCACTTTCTTCAGCGTCAATGCCTAAACCGGTAGCACGGCAGGTGGCACAAGTAAGGGAAGCCAGCTGGCCTTCGAACCAAGCAAGATGGAGTTTCAGGCGTGTTTATGTTCAGCGAACAATGGAAGGACTTCGAACGTCCTGCAAAGCGCGGTGCGAAGGGCTGGAACAAGGACTTTGCCGATGGCGTCTCAATCTTCCAGCGCGTCGATGATGGGGCGCGCTTCAGTCTCACTTCCAACATCATCCGGGCATGGCAGTTCGAGCTTCCACTGAACCGGGCGATGGCCAGCGGCGCACTACGGCAGGCTTGGGAAAGCGAACCATACTTGGGTGGGATGAGACGCGGGTCCTTCGTGAGCAAGTTCATGCACGGCGAGGGCGACGACATGGACGAGTTTGCCGAAGACTGGGGACCGAGCCTGATGACCCCCGAAGAGGAGGAGAAGTTCGAGGCAATGGAATTCCCCCTCACCGCATACCGGGGAGGGACCGGCAGCATCGACGAGGTTGCGCAGGGTATCAGCTGGACGTTGGACCTCGAGATTGCCAAATTTTATGCATTAGACTGGCCTAAACGATGGGGCATCGAGCGGGAGCCGATGATTGTCTCCATGCAAGTGGAGTGCGAGGACGTCGCTGCCTTTCTTGTTGGACGCAATGAGTCGGAACTGCTCGTGCCATACGCCTCGCTACTTCGCGACGCGATGACCGAGGTAACGGATCGTGTGGACGTCAGATTGGCTGGAGCCGATCCTTCAGGCGGCGCAGATTTTCCAGGGGGAGATTGTCGGCATTTGCCTGCGGCCTTATAGCCATCCTCCGCCTGCTGAAAAAAGCGCGTCGCCATACGCGCATTTTTGCCGCGCGCTGCAATTACGCCTTTGGCCTGAGCGTGGCCAGAGGTGAACGGCTCGACAGCGAAGGACCGCACGAGATGTGGTTGCGGCAGCTTTTCCATCCCGGTCACATTCGTAGGCCGTCAGATAGGGAAACGGACTTTTTAGGTTCGATTGCCGATAAGCGCGCAGGCATTGGGAGTTGGACGACAAATAATGGCCAGTGGGCACCGAGCGCTCGGCCGGCGACGGACTGCTCGATGCAGATTCCTTTTCCCATCTCCAGGAGTCTTCGCTCCAGAGCGCTGAAGCGATCGATCTGCATGCAAAGCGCCGACCGTCAGGTCTGGCGCAACCCGAGGGGCGTGCCGCCCCGATCCGAGCCTCCGCATGGAGGTGATAGTTAGGACCCTTCGCTCGCGCAGAGTGCAACCTCTGCCCGACGGGCTAAAGCAAACACTACGTGCGCAGCGCGTAACGTTTGCGGTATTGCGCCTGACGGTGAAGATGTGGCTCCGCCACAAATTTACGGTATTGCGCCTAAAGATCAATGTTGGAGGCTTGCCACAACATTGAGGTATTGCGCCTAAAAAATTGTGTTCGAAAGGCATCAGATTGGTAGAATGCGGGTTTCCTGCTTCGACGATAAAAAAAATACGCTCAAAAAATTGGGTAAATATGGGGCACATGTTGATGAAGGTGATTTATGGGGGGAACGCCAATCGAGTTTCCCCCTTAAATCTTGATCCTGTTACTCCCAAAATTCGCTTTCATACATCGGACGAAATCATATCATTGGTATTAATGCATAATATCCATATGCAACCTGTCCCCCGAAAATTCTGCAACATGGCTGCAATGTCGCGATTCGCGCTTCCCCGGCCAACACGTGATTAAAAATTCCCCGAAAATTCCCCAAGAGGGAATTTATTGCGCGTCAGACTAGATTCTCGGGTGATTTGGCGGCGGCAACACAAACTGTCTAGAATCGGCGAATAACTATGAAGCCGATTTATCGGGGATTTCGCTGAATTGCCAAACGGCGATGAAAGTGAGTTACGGGGGAAAGCAAATGCACGCTCGCTTACTCAGAAACAGGTTGAACCCGATTTACCGGGGAAAGCCTCGATTAACGTTGAACGGCCTTAGAATCGTCCTAACACTCCAACAGCGCCTTCGTTTTGGCGCCTCAAACCTGCGCCAATATCCCATCCAGGTTCGTCGCGGTCACAAACGGAATTTCCAGTGCCTCGAAATGCGCCTTGCCGCAGGCAATCTGGGCTTTCTCGGCTTCGCGCAGTGTGTTCAGGTCACCCTTGCTTTCGCTGACCAGATAGACGTCCTCACGCCCGTCATGGCGCCGGACGATGGCCCAGTCCGGATTATAGGTGCCGAGCGGCGTCGTGATCTTGAAGCCTGACGGAAGCTTGGCGAACAGCTTGATTGCGCCGCTGATGTCGAGCGCCTTCGCCAGCGCGGCTTCGATATTCGAGTCCGTAACGATATGGTCGAGCGGTGCGTGCGCAACGGGCACCAGCCGGTCCAGCGGCACGTCGTCCTCTGCGGCAAACAGATCCTGTGCCCACCATTCGTCCAGTGGCTTGTAAACGATCCCGTTTGTCATCATCAGACGTTTCCCCGCCTGTACGATCGCCGTGACGGCATCAACAAAGGCGGACGGGTTCACAGTAGCGTCTTCGAGCCGTCCCGACTGGACGAGAATATCGGCCAGCACCTTGCGGGGCAGTTCGGTGCGGTTCTGGAGTTCGCCCAACAGATCCGGCACGTCGAGCCGCGCTGCCACAAGGCGCTGGGGGTTTGATGTGCTGCGCTTCAGCACCTATTTGATTCGGTCTATCAGAATAGCTAACCTCGATCTCGGAGAACAACGGTGGCGAAAAGCGCCCTACTGGTCGATTTCGACAATATCTTCAGTGCTCTTTGGTCGTTAGACCAGCGCATCGCGCTAAAGTTCGCTTCGGAGCCAGGGGATTGGCTTCAAATTCTCGCTAACAGCTATTTGAGCGAGGACACACGGCGATGGTTGTTCGCGCGCTGCTATCTGAATCCCGCGGGCTTTGTCAGTGCGCCGGGGGACGCGGGCGAACGTCTATATTTTTCCAGATTCCGGCCCGGATTTGTTCGCGCTGGCTTTGAGGTCGTCGATTGCCCTGCCGTGACGCGAGGCGGAAAAAATGCTGCCGACATCCGGATCGTAATCGACGCACTGGATTTGCTCTCCCACCGCACGCGCTTTGACGAATTCGTAATCGCATCCGGCGATTCGGACTTCACGCCGCTGCTTCAGCGCTTGCGGGCCGAAGACCGACGCATAGCCGTTCTTTCACCGGGCTATCTCGCGGCGGCCTATTCTGCCGTGGCAGATCGGATCATAGGGTTCGAAGCGCTTGAAACCATTTTGAACGCTGACATAGAGAACGACGCCCCCTCGTCGCAGACTGCCGCAGAGCCGGCCGGAATGGGTCAGGAAAATGTTGTCAGTGATGAGGCGAGCGACTTTGCCGCCTTCATCAGGACGCGATATGACCAAGCGACGGAGCCGCTAAACCTCGCTGCACTGGCATTCGAGACTGCGCGGATTTGCCCAGCCGCAAAGCAATCTGCATGGTTCGGCAAGGGTTTCAAAGGCGCCGTTTCGGATTTGCACCTCCCCAATGTGCGGACATCCCAGCATCATATTTGGGACGACGAACGGCATCAGCCTCCGTCCGCCGCGCCCACTTCGGAAAGCTCCATTCCTAATTCCGTTGCCGAATTGAGCAGGCAGCTCGAGCTGCCTCGGCTCGAAACCGGTGGTTGGCAGGCGCTCTTTGCGACGTTGGAACTCTATTCCGACAGCCATGAATTTCGTCTTTCCGAGGCCACCCGTTGGACTCGCGACAAACTTGCTGAGCAGGGTGTGCAAATCGCGCGCGCATCGATCGGTCAAGTGGTTCGCGGCGCGCAAATCGGCGGAGCCCCGCTAAACGAAAGCGCAATTCCGAGCGCGAAGGCGATAGGGGAAGCGTATCTTGCATCATTAATGGGGCGCGCTGAGACTTTAGGCGTATCGATTGATAAACCCACCGAAGAGACCCTCGCGGCCCTGTTCGGCATATCCGACGGTCACAGCCAAGAAGGATAGACCCCCGCGCTCCCAAGCGGCTGCGAGCAGTCCAATATCGTTGCAAACGCCCTGATCAAATCTGCCCTTGCAATCTCGCTCGCGTAGATTCATCCTAGATCTACAGGGGTCACGTCACTCGGATAACCGGACGGCAGAATTCTTGTGATCAGCCTGTTCGCGACAGCCTCTGATCTTCCGGCCAGTGAGGGGCTCGGCGCCCTTTAGAACTAAGGAAATAGGCCGCGGCGCTGCTTCGCATGCGACACAGTTTCGATCCCGATTGTCAGCGCCGCCATTCGATTCGAAATGCCAGCGACCGCCGCACGCGCCATCATTTTTTCGAAACTCCGTTCCAAAATCTGGTTGAGGCGACTGCGTATTTCTCGTTCGTCCCAAAAAAGCCGCTGAATATCCTGCACCCATTCGAAATAGCTGACGATCACGCCACCAGAGTTACACAAAATGTCCGGAAGCACAAAAATGTCGCCCCGATCGGTCAGAATTTGATCGGCCTCCGGGGTGGTCGGACCATTAGCCCCTTCGGCCAAGATTCGGCAGCGGAGTTTGCCTGCGTTTTCGCCATTTATGACTTGTTCGATTGCTGCGGGAACAAGAATGTCGCATGGCATCAATAGAAGCGATTGAGGATCGATTGCTGCTTCGAAAGCGAAACCCATCAAGCTTCCATTTATATAAACGTGGCGCAAAAGTGCCTCTACATCGAAGCCGCGGCGATCATAAATCGCCCCGCTATGATCGCTTACGCCGACGACTTTAATGCCGCGATTTCGTAGCTCCAGTGCGGAAATTGATCCGACGTTGCCGAAGCCTTGAATGATTGCGGTGGCACCGATTGGCGCCAAGCCGATCCGATCCATTGCTTTGTCCACCAGGAATGCAACACCACGCCCCGTCGCCTCTCTACGACCCGCGGTGCCGCCAGATTCCAAAGGCTTTCCGGTAACGATCTCGGTGACAGTGCTGCCATGATGCATAGAGTATGTGTCCATGAACCAAGCCATGACCTGTTCGTCGGTGCCCATATCCGGCGCCATTACATCAATGCTGGGTCCGACGAAGGGGATCATTTCCTGCATATAGCGCCGCGAAAGTGCCTCCAGTTCGGCATAGGAAAGCAATTTGGGATCGACGGTGATGCCGCCCTTTGCTCCGCCGTAAGGGAGGCCGGCCAATGCGCATTTCCAGCTCATCCAGATTGCGAGTGCAGCCACTTCACTCACATCGACCGCAGGTGAGAAGCGGGTGCCCCCTTTGGTGGGGCCAAGGGTCAAGTGGTGCTGCACACGATAACCGGGAAACACCGCGATCGATCCGTTATCCAAGTGAATCGGACATGAAACGGCTATGGCCCGCTTGGGCAGAAAAACTCTGTCGCGGACGTCCAGGTCAAGCCCGATTATATCGGCGGCACCCTCAAATTGGCGGCGCGCCATTTCGAATATCGGACCGCTAAACATAGTTTGCATTGAGGTATTGCCTTCGAATTCTAGAGAGTCGTCGAACTGACGGCTGCGCGCCGTTGGCGACCAGGAGAAGGGAGGAACGCCGCGGCGTCCGGTCACTCAGCAGGCCGAGAGGCCCATGGATCCGCGACCGAAGGTGATGATGGCGAGTGCCTCTAAAAAGGGGGTGACGAGGCACTCGCCATCGAGTCAGGTCGCGACCGAGACCCGACTACTTGCGTTGCAATGCTACTTTGGAACCGGTCTGCTCTGTTGGCGCAGATAAGCGATGACATCATTGCGGCGAGACGGGTCTGTCAGTCGAAAGCCCATCTTCGTTCCCGGTATCATCTTCTGTGGATCTTGGAGAAAGCGATCGATCGTTCGGGCATCCCATATGATACGCGACGCGCGTAGGGCCGCCGAGTAATTATACCCCGTCATCGTTCCGGCGCGACGGCCGACAACACCGCGATGGGCGGGGCCGACTCGGTTCGCGTTTATCGAATGACAGCTGCCGCAGCTCGCTTGGTAGATTTGCGCGCCCCGCGCAGCGTCGCCCGTCGCGCCGCTTTGCGCGGCGACTGACGAACTGAAGCCGGCGACCAACATAATTGCGGTTGCGGTGACACGCATGCCCAATCCCTTTCCGAAATCATCAAAGCGCTAGAGATCGGCGCTTCAGCCGAACAGAAAGGCAGTAGCCGGGATCGGCTGTTCCAACGCAGTGGTCAGCAGTGACCAGTGTGATGCTTCGTCGGCGGCGATTTTCGCGCACACTTGGGCGAGTTCCTTGCCCCCAAGCGACGGCATCACACCGATGTAGGCGTTGGCCGCGCCCAACTCGTGCGACTGCGCAAGACGCAGAATGTCGTTCTGATTCTTGAGCGACGCCACATTAAGGCTTTCGACATAAGCGGCACGGGTCTTCGGTTCGACGGCCTTGCCACCCAGGTCGTGCACGGCACGTGCAAGCGCGTCACGATGCCCTTTGTGGTGCCCTTGGAAAATCAACGCGAGGTCAAGCACGGGCTTCTGCAAAAGACCGCTTTCAGCCCCAATCAGATATGCCTCGATCGCTTCATGTTCGAGACCCAGAGCCACGTTCAGGATATCAATGTCGCCTTGGCTCGCTGTGACACCGGGGCCCTTGCCCATGGATCGAGCCAGTGCCGGAGCATCGCCGAGGATGCCGACGGCGACCGCCGACAATACACCCGTTCCAGTAAGGCGCATAAGGTTGCGGCGTGATTGTTGCATCTGTGTCATTCGAGACCCTTTCCTAAATGGACCCACAGCAAGACGATTGCCGCCTTGGGCCTGCATTCGATGCGGCACCGCGTTTCAGGTTCCCGAACTTCTTTTTCTTCCTCGAAGGGAACCTCGCTGCGTCGGCTTCATCGAATGTGTCCGCTGCTAGGAAAGGACGAAAATGGATCTCGTGACGGCGAATGAGCTGACCGAAAATAAGCCTCATACGGAAAATCTGGGCTATCTCGCTGCCTCTGATCGACCGAGCCGGGCAGCAATTGAAGCTGCTGTCCGAACGCTGATCGCAGCGGCGGGAGACAATCCGTATCGCGAAGGTCTGATCGAAACTCCGGCACGCGTCGCCCGGGCTTATGAGGAATGGTTTTCAGGCTACCAGATCGATCCCGCACAACATCTGCTTAGGGTTTTCGATGAATCGAACGACTATGAGGATACGGTGTTGCTTAAAGCGATCCCGTTCACGTCGACATGCGAACATCACATGGCTCCTATCATTGGCCATGCCCATGTGGCTTACCGACCAAGCGGCAAGGTGGTGGGAATTTCGAAACTATCCCGACTTGTCGACGGGTTTGCCCGCCGATTACAATTGCAGGAACGTCTGACCCAGCAAATCGCTCAGACCTTGAACGACATCCTCGAGCCGCGCGGCGTGGCCGTGGTTCTCGAAGCAAGCCATGGTTGCATGACCAGCCGCGGAGTAAACCAGCGCGGCGTCGCTATGGTGACCAAGGCATGGCTCGGCGACTTTGCCGACGATGCCGAGCTACGACGTGAGCTGCTGATGTCCATCGCAAGCGGCTGTTGAAACATGAAAATCTGCATGCGCAGGGGCAGCGTTTCGCCTTACTTGGCCGCGTGCATCAGACGCGTGAGGACTGCTTCGGTCAGCCTTTCACATCGCTTCCCAAGAAACGGAAAGCTGCCACGGACCGCGTCCGCCAATGTGGCGTCCAGCGATTTTCGCAGTAGTCGGCGCGCCCGAAAGAGCCGGGTTTTTACTGTTTCAGGCTGCACGCCCAGAATTTCTGCGGTTTCCTCCACCGTAAATTCCTGGATGTCCCGAAGAATGAATGTCGGCCGAAAAACATCAGGCAAGGAATCGATGGCCTGCTCGAGCAACACGCGCGTTTCGGCTCGAGCGACATGGGTGTCGGGACTTTCGACGGGCTGCCCCCCAGGGAATCCAATTACCGTCGCACCCTGTTGCTTAAGCGCGTCCGCCGCCTGGGTCGCGGTTCGACGCCGGCGAAGCCGCCCCCTGCCCTCGTTGATCACGATCCGTGTCAGCCAGGTGCCGAGACTCGAGTCACCGCGAAACCCGGACATAGCGGCAAAAGCGCGGGTATAGCTCTCCTGGAGGACATCTTCTGCTTCGGCATCGTCGGAAACTATTGCCCGCGCCACACGGTAAAGACTCTGATTGTAGCGCTGCATCAGCTGTCGAAAGGCGGATTCTTCACCCGCGTTGATCCTGTCGATCAATCGCGTTTCGGCGACCCATTCTGATGTGTGTTTTGGTGTGGGTCGACGACTGCGCATGGCTGTTCCTGGCTATATTTCCACATTAGATGTCATTGCGCCAATCAGGTTCCCGCGTAAATTTCCCTCAAAGGCTGGCTTCTTCGTCGCCCCCTAGGCGTCAGCGGTTGTCGCGAGGGGAGCGCGGCGATGCGCGGGAGGTGTCCGCGATCGAGGACGGAGTTCCCAAACATTTGAAATGCCGTCAGGCCTCCTAGCAGCTGACGAAACACCCATCGTTGCCATCGTTGCCATCGTTGCCATCGTTGCCACGGGAGTTACTATCTTGAGTGCAACGTCAAAAGGGACCGGATCTATACGTCTAATTTTCGCCGTTCGGTCGGCGTCTGAAGACAGGAAGGCGCCGCGCCCCGCGGCGTCGTTAAATCAAGCCTTGCAATAGCGCTCGGATCGATTCATCGTCGGCCTACAGGGGCCACGGCCAGGTGCCACGGGGTGTGGCCTCCGTATTTCCTACGCAGAAATTCGTTTTGATTTTCAGATAGTTGGAATAACTGCACCGGCTGGCTGGGGCGGCAGGATTCGAACCTGCGCATGGCGGTACCAAAAACCGCTGCCTTACCGCTTGGCTACGCCCCATCGGCCGGTGCGAGGGCGCTCTATAGCGTCTCGCGACCGATTGGCAAGGCGCCGGATCAGAGGCGCGTGACCCAGCCGTGCGGGTCAGCGGCGCGGCCGCGCTGGATGTCGACAAGCCTGTCCTTCAGCATCGCCGTCACCTGTCCGGGGCCGCCGGCGCCGACGGTGAAACTGGTGGCGCCGCGCGTCACCTTGCCGACAGGAGTCACCACCGCCGCGGTGCCGCACGCAAAGCTTTCGGTCAGCCTGCCGCTGGTCGCATCGGCCTGCCACTGGTCGATCGCATAGGGTTCCTCGCGCACCGTCAGGCCCGCATCGCGCGCCAGTGTGATGATGGCGTCGCGGGTAATGCCGGGCAGGATCGTGCCGGTGAGCGGCGGGGTGACAATGCTGCCGTCGTCGAAGACGAAGAACATGTTCATGCCGCCCAGTTCCTCGATCCAGCGATGCTCCGCGGCGTCGAGGAAGACGACCTGATCGTGACCCTTTGCGATCGCTTCCTGCTGCGCAATTAGGCTCGCGGCATAATTGCCGCCGCATTTGGCGGCGCCGGTGCCGCCGGGCGCGGCGCGGGTATAGTCTTCCGACACCCACAGCGAGACGGCCGGCGCGCCCGACTTGAAATAATTGCCAACCGGCGAGGCGATGACGAGGAAATGATATTCGGCGGCAGGCTTGACGCCCAGAAACACCTCGCTCGCATACATGAAGGGGCGCAGATAGAGCGCGCCGCCTTGCACCTTCGGGAACCAGTCGGCATCGACGCGGACAATCTCGCGCACCGCGGCAAGGAACAGGTCCTCGGGCAGCTCGGCCATCGCCATGCGGCGGGCGCTGGCGTTGAAGCGTGCGGCATTCGCCTCGGCACGGAACAGTGCCATTGATCCGTCGTCGAGCCGATAGGCCTTCAGCCCTTCGAATATCTCCTGCGCATAGTGCAGCACCGCGGTCGCCGGATCGAGCGACAAGGGGCCGCGCGGCATCACCTGCGCATCGTGCCAGCCTTGGCCTTCTTTGTAGCGGATCGAGACCATATGATCGGTGAAGACGCGGCCGAAGACCGGGTCCGCAATCGCCGCCGCGCGTACATCGTCCGCCGTCGGGTTCGGATGCGGAAGACGGGTGAAAGCGGGTGCGGACATGGAAAAACCTAACCTCTTGGCAGTGACTCGGTGCGCGCCTCTTGCCAAAGCGCGGCGCCGCGCGCAACGGTAGTCGCCATGGCCGATGAAAATTTTCTTTCACAAGTTCCCGCTGCCTCTGCCCTTTTCTTGCGTGAAGAGGAGGTGCGCCGCGGCATCGAATTCCTGTTTTTCGGCCATGGCGCGCTGTGGCGCGCGGGCGATGCGCGGCTGGCCGAAAACGGCCTCGGACGCGCGCATTACCGCGCGCTTTACTTCATCGCGCGCCAGCCGGGGCTGACGATATCGGACCTGCTCGCGCTGCTGGGCATCACCAAACAGTCGCTCGGCCGGGTCATCAAGGATCTGGAGGCGCGCGAGATGCTCGTCACGCGCCCGGGCAACCGCGACCGGCGGCAGAAGGAACTACGGCTCACTCCCGCCGGACGCGCCATCGAGGCTGCGGTCTTCGGGCAGCTACGCGACGCGATGAGCCGCGCCTACACCCATGCGGGTCAGGCGGCGGTCACCGGCTTCTGGCAGGTCAACGAAGCGTTGATGTCGCCGCGCGAGCGGCAGCGCGTCGCCAGGCTGGGCAGCGAAAGCTGAGCGGGCGATAGCCGCCCGGCGCTGTCACGGCCCACGCCTTTGCGGGCGCGCCGATCAATCTTCGCCGCGGGCAAGATCGGCGAGTTCGCGGCCGCGATCGCGCGCCGCGCGCAGGACATTGGTCATCAGCGCAACGAGCTCGCCGCCTTCGTCGAGGATGTCGAGCCCGGCCTGCGTCGTGCCGCCCTTGCTCGCGACCTGCGCGACGAGCGCGCCCGGCTTTTCGCCGCTGCGCGCGAGCAGGGCGGTCGCTCCGCCAAAGGTCGCGGTCGCAAGCTTGAGCGCATCGTCGCCCGAAAGGCCAAGCCGCTCGCCCGCCGCTGCATAGGCTTCGATCAGGCGAAAGACGAAGGCCGGACCGCTGCCGGTGAACGCGGTAACGAGGTCCATCATGCCGTCGTCGGGGAGCGCAACGATCTCGCCGAGCGGCTTGAGCAGCGCTTCGATCGCGGCACTGTCGGCATCACCCGTACTGGTCACGGCCGAAACCCCAGCGCCGATGCGCGCGGCGAGATTGGGAAGGATGCGGACCTGCGCCCGCGCTTCGGGAAAACGGACCGCGAGATCGGCGAGCGAGACGCCGGCGAGGATCGAGAGCAGATGCACCTCGCCACCCGCGACCGCCGCCAGATCGCCAGCGATCTCGTCCAATTGCTGCGGCTTCATGCCGAGCATGATCCAGTCGGCGGTCTGACCCGCCGCCCGCCAGTCGGCAAGCGAGGTGAAATGCGCGGTGCCTTCGCGCGGCGCCGCGACCGGATCGACGACGGCGACCCGCGCCGGATCGAGCCCCGCGACGAGCCAGCGATCGAGCATCGCGCCCGCCATATTGCCGCAACCGACCAGCAGCATCCGGCCGGCAAATTTTCTCAAAGTCTTCGTCATGATTCCTTGTTCTTCATTCTTCTTTATGGACGGCAACTGCTTTCCGGACCCGAAAGCAGGTCGAGACAGCGGCCATCGATCTTGGCCGCGTCGACCGGCAGGTCAATGAGCGCGGCAAGCGTCGGCATGATATCCACCGTCATCACGGCATTCGGCTGTTCGAAGGCGGTGAGCCCCTTGCGCCAGAAAAGGATCGGCACGCGGCGGTCATAGTCCCATACCGAACCGTGCGTCGCGACATAGCCGAGGCCCGATTCGGGGATCGGCGTGACGCGCGGTTTGAGCACGACAATGAAATCGCCCGAACGCTGCGCATTATAGGAAGCGCGCAGCTTGTCCATCAGCGTCCACACGTCGGGCGACCGCTTCGAGATCGGATGGTTCGCCAGTTCCTCACCGGTCACCACCGCCTCGACTTGGCGGTGGGCGCGGTAGCGCGCCACCAGCTCGGCCAGCGCCGCCTTGCGCTGCGCGGGGGTCAACGCCTTCGACAGATACATGTCGCCGAACGGGCCATCGCCATAGAGCAACGGCTGCGGCAGGCCGAGCTTTTCGGCCACCGCCTTGCCCATCGCCTCGGGATCGAGCGCGGCATCGACGCGTTCGGCGGCGGGCCAGGCATTCTGGCGGTTGCGTTCGGGGAGATCGTGACCGCCATGGTCGGCGGTCAGCACGACGGCATAGTCGATGCCGGTCGCATCGAGCCGTGCGAAGAAGTCGCCGAGCTGCTGGTCGAGCGCGTGCATCTGGATGCACATCTCGGCGCCCTCGGTGCCCGTGCTGTGGCCGATATAGTCGGTCGCCGACAGGCCGAGGATCAACAGATCGGTCGTGGTGCCCTCACCCAGCTTGCGCGCAGCGCGCAGCGCGGCGCCGGCGGCGAGCACCGCGCCGTCCGCTTCGGGCGAGGCCATGAAGTGGCGGAAATCGCCGCCATCGCGCTGAAAGCGGCCGGTGCCGACCGTGCCGCCCTTGTCGATCGGGATTGCGATATCGTGCGACGCGCAATCGGCGGGCAGGTCCATCGCGGGGCGCGCCTGGCCAATCGCCGCGGCGATCGCGCTGCTTGCCTGCTGCGCGACCGGCGACAGCGTGGTGCCGCGATAGCTGGTGAGGCCGCCCGGAAACAGCCACATCAGCTCGTCCGCCTTGCGCCCGCCCATCATGATCGCGGCGCGATCCTTGCCTGCGACCGAGACGATCTGCGCTTTCGGATCGCGCGCCTTCATCAGATCGCCGAGTGTCGGGACCATCAGATGATTCACCGATGCCGCATATTTGCCGCCGCCCGAACTTGTATCCGGCACGGTTTCGTCCTCGGCGCAATAGACGCGCTTGTCGGACCGGGCGACCGAGAGGTCGAAATAATTATTCGCGATGATCCCGGTGTGCGCCGGATGATTTCCGGTCAGGATCGTCGCATGGCCGGGGCAGGTTTCGGTCGCGCCGTGCGACTGATACCCCGCCGGAAATACCACGCCCGACGCAAGCCGCGCGAGACCGCCGGTGTAATGGCTGCGATATTCGGCAAACAGATCGGCCGAAAACTGGTCGACGGAGATTGCGACGATCAGCTTGGGCGGCGGGGTTGCCGCCGTAACCTTTGCGACCGGTGGCGCCGAATCCTGCGCAAGGCCAGCTCCGGCAGTTGCGAAACAGAGGGTGGCAGCGAGAACGGTGGTCAGGCTTTTGAGCTTCACGGGGAACATCTCCATGGCTGGGGTCGTCAGCGCGGGCTGTCCTCTCGACGAAAGCCGCCTATATGGCAAGCCTCGAACGACAGGCAGACACGGGACAGGCATGGATCGCGCGAAAGACGGCTTTGTGACAGACCGAAGTGCATCGGCGACGGCGCGCGCGCTGCTGGCGCTGCTCGCCCTGGTTCTGCTCGCCTTTGCTCCTGCGCAGGCGCAGACCACGCATATCGCGCCGCGGCTGGTCGCCGAATCGGTGGTACCGTCGCCCGGCGGAGCGACGACGATTGCCCTCGCGATGACCCCCGAAAAGGGTTGGCACGGCTATTGGTCGAACGGCGGCGACGCCGGTTTCGGCATGCAAGTCGAATGGAACGCGCCGCCGGGCGTCACCGTAGGCGCCTTTCGCTATCCGGTTCCCGAGGCGCTGACGCTCTTTGAGCTGATGAACCATGTCTATGAACATCCCTATGCGCTGCTCGCCGATGTCCGCGTCGACAAGAGCGTCGCGCCGGGGACCGACCTGACGCTGACCGGCATCGCCAACTGGCTCGCCTGCACCGACAAGATCTGCGTTCCCGAAAAGGCCGTGATCTCGGTCGCGATGAAGGCTGGCGACGGAGCCATCGCAGCGGGCGCGCAGCGGCAATTCGACGCATGGCGAGCCAAGCTGCCGCAGCCGCTCGACCGCGCGGGCCGGTGGGAACGCCGCGGCGCGATGGTGCGGTTCGCCGTACCGCTGCCCGAGGGAACATCGTTGACGACACCGCATCTGTTCGCAGCGACCCAAGGCGTCGTCGATTATCCGGCAATGCAGCGCTTCAGCCGCAACGGCGACTGGATCGTGATCGAAACGGCGGGCAAGGGCAACGCGCAGGGGGAAATCGACGCGCTGCTCAAGCTCGGCCAGGACCGTGGTCTTTCCGTACGCTTCGTCCCCCGCGCGGTTCCGTCGGCCGGCAAGGCGATCGCCGGGGGCGGCTCCGGCGGCGGGGCCGGTATCGACTTGGCGCTGTTCTGGACCGCGCTCGGCGGCGCGATCGTCGGCGGATTGATCCTCAATTTGATGCCCTGCGTCTTCCCGATCCTGAGCCTGAAAGCACTCAGCCTTGCGCGGTCGGGCGGCGATGCACGCGCCGCGAAGGTCGAGGCTGTGGCCTATACGGCGGGTGCGGTGCTCACCGCGCTGCTGCTCGGCGCGCTGCTGCTCGGCCTGCGCGCGGCGGGCGAGCAGGTCGGCTGGGCCTTTCAACTGCAGCATCCGGCGAGCGTGTTCGTGCTGCTGCTGCTCGCGCTCGCCATCACGCTCAATCTGCTGGGCGTCTTCGAACTGCCGTCGTTCGGCGGCGGCCAACGGCTCGCAAACCAGAGCGGCGCGGCGGGCGGTTTCTGGACCGGCGCGCTCGCGGCCTTTGTCGCCACGCCGTGTAGCGGCCCTTTGCTCGGCGCCGCGCTCGGCGCCACGCTGGTCCTTCCGGCCTGGGCTGCCCTGCCGATTTTCGGCGGGCTGGGTCTTGGTATCGCCCTCCCCTTTCTGGCCGTCGGCTTCGTGCCTGCGCTCCGCAATCGCATGCCCAAGCCGGGACCGTGGATGGCGACCTTCCGCAAATGGATGGCGCTGCCGATGGCCCTGACCGCGCTCGCCCTCGCCGTCCTCCTGTGGCGACAGGTTGACGGGCGCGAGGCGGGGCATGGCGCGGGAATCGAATTCTCGGCCGATCGATATTCGGCGGCGGCGCTTGCCAAGGCGCGTGCGACGGGAAAGCCCGTGTTCGTCTTTTTCACCGCCGACTGGTGCCTGTCGTGCAAGGCGAACGAGGCAGGCGCGATCAACCGCGAGGCGGTGCAGGATGCCTTCGACAAGGCGGGCGTCGTCACGCTCGTCGGCGACTGGACCAACGGCGACCCCGCCATCACGCGCGCCTTGGCCGAGCATGGCCGCAACAGCGTGCCACTTTACCTCTGGTACGCGCCGGGAAAGTCCGAACCCGAAATCCTGCCGCAGATCCTGACGCCGGGACTTCTCACCGACCGGGCAGGCGGCTGATGGCGAAACAGCGTGCCGACCAGCTGCTTGTCGATCGCGGACTCGCCGAAAGCCGGACGCGCGCGCAGGCGCTGATCCTGGCCGGGCTCGCCTTCGTCGGCGACCGCAAGATCGACAAGGCGGGGCAGCAGATCGCCAAGGATGCCGCGATCAGCGTCAAGGGCCGCGACCATCCATGGGTGTCGCGCGGCGGGATCAAACTTGACCATGCGCTGACGCATCTGGGCTGGGATATTGTGGGCGCGGTGGCGATCGACGTGGGATCGTCGACCGGGGGCTTTACCGACGTGATGCTGAACCGCGGCGCGGCACGCGTCTATGCGGTCGATTCGGGGACCAACCAGCTCGCCTGGAAGTTGCGGCAGGACGACCGCGTAATCGTCCACGAACAGACGAGCGCGCGCGTCCTGACCGCCGATCATATTCCCGAGCCGGTCGATCTCATCGTCTGTGACGCGAGCTTCATCGCGCTGTCGAAGGTGCTGCCGGTGCCGATGGCCTTTGCCAAAGCGGGCGCGCGCCTCGTCGCGCTGATCAAACCACAGTTCGAAGCCGAACGGCACGAGGTCGGCAAAAAGGGCGTGGTACGCGACGCCGTGGTGCACGCCCGCGTCTGCACCGAGGTGCGCGACTGGCTGGAACGTTCGGGCTGGCGCGTCGTTGAGACGGTCGAAAGTCCGATCACCGGACCCGAAGGAAATGTCGAATTTCTGATTGCGGCTACGAAATCCGCAGCTTGACGCGGACGGTGCGCGCCGCGACAGCATGACCGACACAGATTCGCGCGCGAAGGACCAGATGCATGAGCGAGATTGCCACCCCCGGTCAGCTACGCATGTCCTATTGGCGCTGGGCAATGTTCACCGTCCCGGCGCTCGTCCTGATCGGCAGCCTGATGGGCCTGCTCTCGAACAGCGGCTATGACAATCGCTGGTTCATGGCGCTCGACCGGCCCGCGATCGTTCCGCCCGGCTGGGTCTTCGGGGTCGTGTGGACGACGCTCTATGTCCTGCTCGGCCTGGCGCTGGCGATGATCCTCCACGCGCGCGGCGCGCGCGGACGCGGCTTCGCGCTGACGCTGTTCTTCGTGCAGCTGATCGCCAATTTCGCCTGGTCGCCGCTCTTTTTCGGCATGCATCAGGTGACCGCCGCGCTCTATCTCGTCATTTTCATCCTGATGGTGACGATCGCGACAACCTTTGCCTTTGCGCCGATCCGCAAGGCGGCGGCGTGGCTGCTTGTCCCCTATATGATATGGCTCAGCTTCGCGACGATCCTGAATTTCCAGATCGATCAGCGCAACCCCGACGCCGAAACTCTTGTGCCGGCCGCCGCGACCTCCCAGATAGGATGACGACCCGATTTGGGTGAATACAGGGGACGACCCCGACAAAGGACAGGATAATGCAGAGCGAAAACCGGTTTTTCGACGATCTGGCCAAGATGGTCAACGGTATCGCAGGCACCGTCGCCGGTGCCGGACGCGAAGCCGAAACCGCGATGCGCGAACGCGCGAAGGAATTCGTCGGCCGCATGGACTTTGTGAGCCGGGAGGAATTCGAGGCGGTGAAGGAAATGGCGGCCAAGGCACGCGCCGAAGCCGACGCGCTGAAGGCGCGGCTCGACAAGCTCGAAGCCGCGGCAAAACCGGCCGCCGCCGCGAAGGCGCCGGCCAAGCCCCGCGCCACACCCAAGAAGTAACGGAGCGGGCTTTCCCCCGCGCGACTCGCCACCCGGCCCAAGTCGCGCTAAGGGCGCAGCCATGACCGACGATATTTACGACGACGAGGACGGCCAGGAAGCCGCGCCGATGGATATGCTGGCGTCCTATTTTGCGGCGCACGACTGGCCGCACGAAATGATCGGCGAGGACGAGATCGTCGCGACCGCACAGGGCAGCTGGACTACCTATGAATTGCGCGCGGTGTGGCGGCCCGAGGACGGGGTGCTGCAACTGCTCGCCTTCCCCGACATCCGCGTCGTCGAGGACAAGCGCAGCGTCGCGCATGAAGCGCTCGCGATGATCAACGAACAGCTCTGGCTCGGCCATTTCGAGCTATGGTCGAACAGCGGCACCGTCCTCTATCGTCACGCGATGCTGATCGGCAGCGATGCGGCTATGCCGCTCGACATCACCGAAACGCTGGTCGAAAGCGCCATCGACGAATGCGAGCGCTTTTACCCGGTGTTCCAGTTCGTGCTGTGGGGCGGCAAGACGCCTGCCGAGGCGCTGGCCGCGTCGCTGATCGAAACGCGCGGCGAGGCCTGACCCGTCGCGCCGGGCGCGCTTGCTTACCGCTTTTCGAAGGGCTTGAGGCCGGGGCCGATCTGATTGGCCCCGATCGCCAGCGGTTCGCCGCTCCAGTCGGCGACGAACACCGAGGATCGGCCGATGCCCTGCGGGATGCTCGCGCGATTGCCCTCGATCACCAGCCCGCGCGACGGATTGTCGCGGCTCTCGGCTGCGACCGCGATCAGCGCCGAGTAATTTTCCTTGTCGCGCCCCTGGACGAGCAGATTGCCCGTGATCCGTCCGGTCGAACCAGAGGGGAGATCGATGAGATAATTGGTCGCGGTCCCCTGCGTATCGTCGAAACTATTGTCGCTGATTTCGACCTCGCGCGCGCGGGCCTTCAGATAATGGCCGCCGCTACCCTTTTCGAAGCGCGTGTGCGTCACGACGACGCGTCCATATTCGCCGGTATAGACGCTGTGCGCGCAGCTGAGCCCGCGGTCGCAGCGGCCAAGGCGCGAAAAGGTCGAGCGGTCGATCGTCAGCGTCGCCGCCGGATCATTGGCGGTCAAAATCCCTTCCTCGCTGTTGCGGAACAGGCTGTTCGCCACGTCGAGATTGCCCTGTTCGAGCCGGATGCCCGCGCCATTGCCGTCGGGAACGCGCATATTCTGGAACACCAGACCGTCGACGCGCGCGGCGCGGCCGCGCAGCACCAGCGCCGCCTTGCCCTCGCAGCTCACGCCGTCGAAGATCGCGCGGCCTGACTCGGCCGCGACGAAGGCAACGCGGCCGGCGGTCTGGACCGCGCAATCGCGATGATAGCCCGTTGCGATGCGGATCGTGCCGTCGCCATCGCCGATCGCGTCGACCGCCTCTTGAAGCCGCCCGAAGGCGCGGCCGCTTTCGGCGACCACATAGGGCGCTGCCCCCGCCTGCGCGGGCAGCGGCGCGGGCGCGAACAGCATCGGCAGGGCGAGAAGCGGCAGCATGGGCCGGCGGAGAAGCATTTGGATCATCGCCACGCCATACCCCTTTTGCGGCCCCACGTCCTTCGCGAAGCTGGTTAACGGAGGCGCTGTCCCTTTGTCGGACAGCCCTCCCCCGCCGGGTTAACCCGCCCCCTTTACCGATGTCAGTCGAGGTTCGGACGCAGCCAGCGGCGGGCGGTTTCGATATTGACCCCGCGCCGCACGGCATAGTCGGCAAGCTGATCTTCCCCCACGCGCGCGACCCCGAAATAGCTTGCGTCGGGATGGCCGAAATAGAAGCCCGAAACCGCTGCGGTCGGCAGCATGGCAAAGCTCTCGGTCAGCGTTGCCCCCGAATTGGCCCCGGCATCGAGCAGGTCGAAGAGGATCGGCTTCAGACTGTGATCCGGGCACGCGGGATAACCGGGCGCGGGACGGATGCCGCGATATTCTTCCTTGATGATCGCCTCTGGCGTCAATTGTTCGGTGGGCGCATAGCCCCACAGATCGGTGCGGACATGCGCGTGGAGCCGTTCGGCAAAGGCTTCGGCGAAGCGGTCGGCGAGCGCCTTCAGCAATATGTCGCTATAGTCGTCGTGCGCCGCCTTGAAGCGCGCAAGGTGCGGCTCGATGCCGTGGATAGCGACCGAAAAGCCGCCGATCCAGTCTCCGTCGTGGCTGACGAAATCGGCGAGGCACATATTCGGGCGCCCTTCGCGCTTCGCGATCTGCTGGCGCAGGAAGGGGATACGGACATGCCGTTCTTCCTCGGCAAGGTGAATGATGACATCGTCGCCTTCGCGTCGGCACGGCCATAGCGCCGCGACGCCCCGCGCGTGAAGCCAGCCCTCGCCGATGATCTTTTCGAGCATCGCGCGCGCGTCGGCATAGAGGTTCGTCGCGCTTTCGCCGACGATTTCGTCGTCGAGGATCGCCGGGTAATTGCCCGCCAGCTCCCATGCGCGAAAAAAGTGCGTCCAGTCGAACCATTCGACGAGTTCAGCCAGATCCCAATTGTCGAACACATGGACGCCGGGCCTTTCGGGCGGGAACGGCCGGATATGCTCGTCGACGATGAAGCCGTTAGCGCGCGCATCGTCGATCGGCACCAGCGCGCTCTGCCCCTTGTTGGCGCGCACGTCGCGGATATGTTCGTAATCCGACTTGTAACCGCGAACGAACGCATCGCGCCCGGTGTCGCTGACGAGCGAGGTCGCGACACCGACCGCGCGGCTCGCATCGAGCACGTGCAGGACCGGCCCCTGATAGGCGGGGTCGATGCGCAGCGCGGTATGGACTTTCGACGTCGTCGCGCCGCCGATCAGCAGCGGCATCGTCATGCCGGCGCGCTGCATTTCCTCGGCCACCGTCACCATCTCGTCGAGCGAGGGGGTGATGAGGCCCGACAGGCCGATCATGTCGGCGTCATTCTCGTTCGCCGCCTCGAGGATTTTCGGCCAGGGCACCATGACGCCCAGATCGACGATCTCGAACCCGTTACATTGCAGCACGACGCCGACGATGTTCTTGCCGATATCATGGACGTCGCCCTTCACGGTCGCCATCACGACCTTGCCCTTGCCCTTCGCGCCGGGTTCCTTGGCGGCTTCGATGAAGGGCAGCAGATGCGCGACCGCCTTTTTCATGACGCGCGCCGATTTGACGACCTGCGGCAGGAACATCTTGCCCGAACCGAACAGGTCGCCAACGACATTCATGCCGTCCATCAACGGCCCCTCGATCACCTCGATCGGGCGGTCCATCTGCAGCCGCATCTCTTCGGTATCATCGACAACATGCGCGTCGATGCCCTTGACCAAAGCATGTTCGAGCCGCTTTTCGACCGGCCAGCCGCGCCATTCCTCGGCCGCCTTTTCCTGCGCGGCGTTGCTGCCCTTGTAGCGTTCGGCGAGCGCGATCAGCCGCTCGGTCGGGCTCAGTTCCTCACCCTCCACCTTGCGGTTGAGGATGACATCCTCGCACGCGGTGCGCAGTTCGGGGTCGATCGTGTCATAGACGTCGAGCTGCCCGGCGTTGACAATCGCCATGTCGAGCCCGGCTGGGATCGCGTGATAGAGGAAGACGCTGTGCATCGCGCGGCGCACCGTCTCGTTGCCGCGAAAGCCGAACGAGAGGTTGGACAGCCCGCCCGAGAAATGGACGTGCGGACAGCGAACGCGGATTTCCTTCACCGCCTCGATGAAATCGACCGCATAATTGTCATGCTCCTCGAGCCCCGTCGCGACCGCGAAGATATTGGGGTCGAAGATGATGTCCTCGGGCGGAAAACCGATGGTCATCAGCAGCTTGTAGGCGCGCTCGCAAATCTCGATCTTGCGCTCTTTTGTGTCGGCCTGTCCGACCTCGTCGAACGCCATCACGACTACCGCGGCGCCATAGGCCATGCATTTGCGTGCATGGTCCAGGAAAGCCTCCTCGCCCTCCTTCATGCTGATCGAATTGACGATCGGCTTGCCGGGGACGCATTTCAGCCCTGCTTCGATCACCTCCCACTTCGACGAATCGATCATCACCGGCACGCGCGCGATGTCGGGTTCGGCGGCGATCAGCTTCAGGAAGGTCGTCATGGCGCGCACAGCGTCGAGCAGGCCTTCGTCCATGTTCACGTCGATGACCTGCGCGCCATTTTCGACCTGCTGGCGCGCGACCTCGACCGCCGCGGTGAAATCGTCGGCGAGGATCAGCCGCTTGAAGGCGGCGGAGCCGGTGACGTTGGTGCGTTCGCCTATGTTGACGAACGAGGAGGAGGAGAGAGTTGCGGTCATCGAACAGTCCAAAGAGAATCAGGCAGCAAGCGGGCGGGCGAGAACGCGGTCGTCGTAGAGCTTTCCCCCGACGTTGAACTGGCGTGTCCCGACGTCGACGAAGCCCTGCTTGCGATAGAAAGCGAGGGCCCGATCGTTGCGGGCGTAAACGCCGAGCAACAGGCGGCGATGCCCTGCCGCAGCGTCAAGAGCGCAGCGCATCAGGGCGGCGCCAAGCCCGCTGCCATGAAAACGCGACAGCGAATAGATGCGCTTGAGTTCGATGTCGCCCGCCTCGGCAGCGGCGAGGTCGGGCCGGCCGATCAGCGCGAAGCCGATCGGCGCGCCGCCCGGCTGCGCCTCGGCAAGCCAGGCGCGCGCGCCCGACGCCAGATTGGCGCGATAGGCGGCCTCCTGATGCTGCGCCGCGCAATGCCCGACGATCGCCTCGCCATCGAGAATGCCCGCGAAGGTCTCGAGGAAGGTCGCGGCGCCGATCAACGCCAACGCGGCGGCATCAGCCTCTCCGGCCTCGCGGATCGCCCATGTCGGTCCGTCCTCCATCAGGATGCCGCCGCCATCGTGAAGGGCTCCAGCCCGGCAAGGCGCGTGCGCACCGGCACCTCGGGAATCCGGCGCGCGGGGAGGCCCTGTACGGCCTTTGCCATCGCTGCGATATGCGCCGGGGTCGACCCGCAGCAGCCGCCGAGGACGTTGACCTGACCATGGTCGGCCCATTCGCGGACCAGCGCCGCGGTCGTGTCGGGCAGTTCGTCATATTCGCCAAGCTCGTTGGGCAGGCCGGCGTTCGGATAGACCATCACCAGCGTGTCGGCGAGGTCGGAGAGCACGCGGACATGCGGGCGAAGCTGCGCCGCGCCGAATGAGCAGTTGAGCCCCACTGTCAGCGGCTTCGCATGACGCACCGCATACCAGAAAGCCTCGACCGTGTGGCCCGACAGGTTGCGGCCCGACAGGTCGGTGAGCGTCATCGAGATCATCAGCGGCAGCTCGCGCCCGACCCGCGCCTCCGCCTCGATCGTCGCGGCGATGCCGGCCTTGGCATTCAGCGTGTCGAAGATCGTCTCGATCAGGATGAAATCGGCTCCGCCCTCGGCGAGCGCGATTACCTGTTCGCGATAGACGTCCTTCAATTCGTCGAAATCGATCTCGCGATAACCGGGATTGTTGACGTCGGGCGACAGCGACAGCGTCTTGTTCGTCGGCCCGACCGCTCCCGCGACGAAGCGGCGCCGGCCGTCCTCAGCCGCGAACTTGTCGGCCGCTTCGCGCCCTAGGCGCGCGCTTTCGTGGTTGATGTCAGCAACCAGCGCTTCGGCGCCATAATCGGCCTGGCTGATCCGGTTCGCGCTGAACGTGTTGGTCGAGACGATGTCCGATCCGGCGGCGAGATAGGCCTCGCCGATCGCGGTCACGACATCCTGCCGCGTCAGCGCAAGGATGTCGTTATTACCCTTCTGGTCGTGACCGAGGCCGAGCGATCCCGCATAATCGGCTTCGCCGAGCTTGCGAAGCTGGATCTGGGTGCCCCAGCCACCATCGGTGAGCAGGATGCGATCCTTCGCCGCCGCGATCAGGGCCTCGCGCGCTGAGATCATGCCGCCTTATCCTTTGCCGGCGCCACCGGCCGCAATCCCAGCATATGACAGATCGCATAGCTGAGTTCGGCGCGGTTGAGCGTGTAGAAGTGAAAATCGCGTACCCCGCCCGCGTAGAGGCGGCGGCACATTTCGGCCGCGACCGTCGCGGCAACGAGCTGACGCGCGGCGGGCAGATCGTCGAGCCCCTCGAACAGCGCGATCATCCATGCGGGGATTCCGGTGCCGCACATATCGGCCATGCGCCGCGTCTGCGAGACGTTCGACACCGGCAGGATGCCCGGCACGATCGGCGCGTCGATGCCCGCCGCAGCCGCGGCGTCGCGGAAGCGCAGGAAGGCTTCGGGCGAGAAGAAGAATTGCGTGATCGCGCGCGTCGCCCCGGCGTCGAGCTTGCGCTTCAGATTGTCGAGATCGGCCTGCGGGCAATCGGCGTCGGGATGCACCTCGGGATAGGCGGCGACCGAAATGTCGAACGGCGCGATCCGCTTCAACCCGGCGACGAGCTCGACCGCATTGGCAAAACCCTCGGGATGCGCCCGATACGCACCGCCGCCGGGGACATCGCCGCGCAGCGCGACGATATGCCGCACGCCCGCGTCCCAATAGGCGCGCGCAACCTCTTCGATTTCACCGCGCGACGCCTCGACGCAGGTCAGGTGCGCGGCGGGCGGCACCGCGCTTTCGGACGCGATCCGTGCCACCGTCGCATGGGTGCGCTCGCGCGTCGATCCGCCCGCACCATAAGTTACCGAAACGAAGCGCGGCGCCAGCGGCTCGAGCGTGCGGAACGTGTCCCACAGCTGCGCCTCCATCTTCTCGGTCTTGGGCGGAAAGAATTCGAAACTGACGCCGATGTCGCCTTCCAGATTGGCGAACAGCGGCGACGCCGCAGCGCGGCGCGCTTCGGCCAGCGCGTCGAGGGAAGTGGTCATGCGGCGAGCCTTTTGCCTTCGCCGTCGCCCGCGGCGACGGGGGGTTGATCCTGGTCACGGCGGCGCGCGCCAAGCCACAGCTTGACCGCGAGCGCACCGCCTTCGAGTGTTTGCGTCCGTTCGAGCGTCAGCCCCGACGCGGCGAACCAGCCGCCGATCTGCGTATCCGAAAAGCCGAGGCGCGCGTGCGCCGCCAGCGCGCGCAGCTCCTCATCCTCGTGCGGCGCAAAATCGGCGACGAGCAAATGCCCGCCATCGCGCAGCACGCGGGCGGCTTCGGCGATGACCCGCTCGGGTTCGTGCGCAAAGTGCAGCGCCTGGTGGATAACCACCGAATCGACGCTGGCGTCGGCGATGGGCAGCGCGAGGAAATCGCCCTGCACCAGATCGACCGGCACTGCCTGATCCGACAGTTTGGCGCGCGCGATGCGCAGCATTTCGGGGCTGCGGTCGAGGGCGGTGATCCGCTGCGCCGTTGGCGCGAAGATTTCGGCCATGCGCCCGGTGCCGGTGCCGACGTCGAGCAGATGGCCCAGCGCGCGCCCGTGCATCATCGCGACCATCGCGTCCTCGACCTCGCTTTCGGCGACGTGGCGCGACCGGATCGCATCCCATTCGGCCGCATGGTCGGCGAAATAGCGTTCGGCCACCGCCGCGCGCTCGGCACGAACCGCGGCAAGCCGGCGCGCATCCTGCGCGATCACCAGCGCCTCGCGCGCCGAGAAGGGCCAAGACCCCGCAGCAGCGGCCATGTCGGCGCCCGGCCCCTGCTCGGCGATGCGCAGGAAGACCCAGCTCCCCTCGCGGCGGCGCTCGACGATCCCGGCTTCGGCCAGAATGCGAACGTGGCGCGAAACGCGCGGCTGGCTCTGTTCAAGCACCGCCGCCAGCTCACCGATCGCCAGTTCCATCTCGCGCAGCAAGGCAACGACGCGCAACCGCGTCGGGTCGGCCAGGGCCCGGAAAATGTCGATCAGCTCGCTCATCGCGGTATCATATAAAGACTTCTTTATATGTGGTCAACGAATTGTCGAGCAACGACGGCGCGCGCGATTGCGACGATCGCCACCCCTGGGACAAAAAGTCCGTTGCGCCCCCACTTACAACCTTGTAATTCCGGCGCCCGATCAACGGGAGCAGGATCGCATTGGTCCGGTCCGCCCGCCGGTCGAGAAGTTCAATCAAGAGGGGTATCCCAAATGAAGAAGTCGATCACTCTGTCGCTCGTCCTCGCTGCGTCGCTGAGCGTTGCCGCTTGCTCGCAGAAGGCTGCTGATGAAGCCGCTCCGGCCGACACCGCGGCCACCGAAACCGTCGAAGGCGCCGCCGACGGCGCGATGGAAGCCGCTTCGAGCGCCGCCGACGCGACCGCTTCGGCCGCGACCGACGCTGCCGCTGCCGCCGGCGATGCTGCCGACAAGGCTGGCGAAGCTGCCGACAAGGCCAGCGAAGCCGCTGCGGCCGCCAAGGAAGCGACCGATGCCGCTGCCGCAAAGATGGAAGAAGCCAAGAAGTAAGCTTCCACTTTCGCCTGCACAGGCAAGGAAATCGGGGGTCGTCGACATGCGTCGGCGGCCCCTTTTCCTTTTGCGATCAATACCCCGCGGCCACCGCGTCCCGCCGCACGGTTGCCAAGCCGGGCAGGCGCAGTTAGTCTCCGCGCCCAGTGGCCGGTTATCCGGCCGCTTGCACATCGAAAGGAACATATATGCGCAAGATCATCCTCGCCTCGATGGCCGCAGCGGCCTTCAGCCTCGCCGCTTGCTCGGAAAAGGCGCAGCAGGAAACGTCTGAAGCCGGCGATGCGATCGCCGCCGATGCCGCCAGCGCCGGCGATGCCGTCGCCGATGGTGCGGCCGACGCCGCTGACGCGACCGCTGATGCCGCGAAGGACGCCGGCAACGCCGTCGAAGGCACCGTGAATGCCGCTGGCGACGCCGCTGCTGCCGCGGGTGACAAGATTCAGGAAGAAACCAAGAAGGCCGAAGCCAACGACAAGTAAGTCGTCGGCGGGCCCTTGGCCTGATAGGGAAAGAGGGGCTTCGCCGGAATGGCGGGGCCCCTTTTCGCAGGAGGCGGCGATGACGAAATTTCCAACCTGCGCGGCCTTGGCCGCGGCCCTGTGCCTCGTTGCCGGCTGCAGCCGCACCGACAATGAGCCTGGCCCCGGCGGCGTCACGGTCAGCGAAGCCAAGGCGCTCGACGATGCGGCCGAAATGCTCGAAAGCCGCGACGGCACCGCTCCGAAAGCCGACACCGGCGCGAGCGGCGAAGACGGCGGCAAATAGGCTTTCGCCAAAGCGATTGCCGCGATAGAAGCCAGGCGTCCCGCAACTGGCGCTGAAGATGGAGTTCCATCGGGGAGCGGGACCGATGCGAGCCGCGCGCCTGGGTGATCCGTCAGAAAAGGAGCATCCCGATGGCCGAAGCACCGCAAACCACCATCGTCTTTCTGCTGTTTCCCGGCATCACCCAGCTCGATTTCACCGCCCCCGCGCAGGCGCTGTGCCGCCTGCCCGGCGCGCGGTTGATCGGCGCAGCGGCCAGCCTCGACCCGATCCCGACCGACTGCGGCTTTGCGATCCTGCCGACGCATGATTTCGCTGCGGCGCCGCAGGCCGATATACTGTGCGTCCCCGGCGGACATGGTGTCGCCGAAGCGTTGGGTGACCCGGCAACGATCGAATTCATCGCGCGGCAGGCGGCGGGCGCCGCCTGGGTGACGAGCGTGTGCACCGGCGCCTTCCTGCTCGGCCGCGCCGGGCTGCTCGAAGGGCGGCGCGCGACCACCCATTGGGCCTATACGCATCTGCTGCCGATGGTCGGTGCGCGCCACGAAGCGGCGCGCGTGGTCGAGGACGGCCCCGTCGTGACGAGCGGCGGGGTAACGTCGGGCCTCGATTTCGCGCTGACGCTGGTCGCGCGGATGCGGGGCGACGCGGCCGCGCAGGCAATCCAGCTCGCAATCGAATATGATCCGGCCCCGCCCTTCGCCGGCGGCCACCCCGACCGGGCGCCCGCCGCGGTGACCGAGGGGTTGAAAGCGCGCGTCTATGACGCAGCGGCGGCGCGGATGGCAGCGGCGCTCAAGAGCTAGAACCGGCCCCTATGCGCAGTTTGCGAGGGCGATCTCGTAGAGTTTGGGCCAATATTTGCCGGTGACAAACAGCCGCTTGCCCTTCGCGTCCCAGGCAATGCCGTTGAGCACGCTGTCGCTGTCGCTGACCCCGGCGTCTTTGCGCAGCCCGGTCAGGTCGATGTAGGAGACGATGGCGCCGCTGTCGGGGTCGATCCGCACGATGATGTCGCTCATCCACACATTCGCCCAGACCTGCCCGTCGATCGCCTCGAGTTCGTTGAGCATGGCGAGCGGACGGCCGCCGAAGCGAACGGTGACGCGGCGCTTTTCCGCCATCGTGGCGGGATCGAAGAAGCGCAGCGTCGGTGTCCCGTCGCTGAGCACGATCGTATCGCCGAGCGTCGTCACTCCCCAGCCCTCGCCCGAATAGGTGAAGTCGCCGACCGGCTTCAGATCCTTGAAACGCCAGCGATGGCCGATGCCGTTCTGCCAGGTGACGCCGATAATCTGGTCGCGCCAGCGCGTGATCCCTTCACCGAACTGGTCGGCGGGGAGCGGCGTTTCCGCGAGCGCCTTGCCGGTCGCCAGGTCGAGCCGCGCGATGCGCGAATGGCCGTATTGCCCCGTCCCTTCGTAAAGATGGCCGTCGTCCCAGAACAGGCCCTGGGTGAAGGAGGACGGATCGTGCGGATAGGTCTGGACCACCCGGTAGCCGCAGCGTTCGATCGTGGCGCGCGGCGGCGGCGCAGGCGGAGCGACGGCGGCCGCGGGATCGGCGAGCAGCGCGGCAAGGACGAGAAGCAGGCTCATGACCGCCTAGCTATGCTGCGGCGCATGAACTGGCAATGGCCCGGAAAAAGGTGAAGGGACAAAAAAGGGCCGGAGGATTGCTCCTCCGGCCCCGTTTCTTGTTGGCTGAGCGCCGAACGGTAAGGACTTAGAAGTCCATGCCGCCCATGCCGCCCATGCCGCCGCCGCCCATCGGCATCGCCGGCTTGTCTTCGGGAAGCTCGCTCACCGCCGCTTCGGTGGTGATGAGCAGGCCCGAAACCGAGGCAGCGTCCTGAAGCGCGGTGCGCACGACCTTGGTCGGGTCGATGACGCCGGCGGCCTTCAGATTTTCATAGACGTCGGTCGCGGCGTTGAAGCCCTGATCCTGGTTGTTTTCGCGCAGCAGGTTGCCAGCGACAACCGCACCGTCATGGCCGGCGTTGGCCGCGATCTGACGCAGCGGCGCTTCGATCGCCTTGCGGACGATGTCGATACCGCGGGTCTGGTCGTCGTTGGCGCCCTTCAGCCCATCGAGAGCCTTGGTGGCGTACAGCAGAGCCGTACCGCCGCCGGGGACGATGCCTTCCTCGACCGCGGCGCGGGTCGCGTGCAGCGCGTCGTCGACGCGATCCTTGCGTTCCTTCACCTCGACTTCGGTCGCACCGCCGACCTTGATCACCGCAACGCCGCCGGCGAGCTTCGCCAGACGTTCCTGCAGCTTTTCGCGATCGTAATCCGACGTGGTGGTTTCGATCTGCGCGCGGATCTGTTCGACACGAGCCTTGATCGCGTCGCCTTCACCCGCACCGTCGACGATGGTGGTGTTGTCCTTGTCGATCGTGACGCGCTTCGCCTGGCCGAGCATGTTCAGCGTGACCGACTCGAGCTTGATGCCCAGGTCTTCGCTGATCATTTCGCCGGCGGTCAGGATTGCGATGTCCTGCAGCATCGCCTTGCGGCGATCGCCGAAGCCCGGCGCCTTGACGGCCGCGACCTTGAGGCCGCCGCGCAGACGGTTGACGACCAGCGTCGCGAGCGCTTCGCCTTCGATGTCTTCGGCGATGATGAGCAGCGGACGGCCCGACTGCACAACCGCTTCGAGGATCGGAAGCATCGACTGAAGGTTCGACAGCTTCTTTTCGAAGATCAGGATGTACGGATCAGCCAGTTCGACCGTCATCTTTTCGGGGTTGGTGATGAAGTAGGGCGACAGATAGCCGCGGTCGAACTGCATGCCTTCGACGACATCGAGTTCGAACTCGAGGCCCTTGGCTTCCTCGACGGTGATCACGCCTTCCTTGCCAACTTTTTCCATCGCTTCGGCGATCTTTTCGCCGACTTCGACGTCGCCATTGGCCGAGATGATGCCGACCTGCGCGATTTCCGACGAGCCCGACACGGCGGTCGAACGGCCCTTGAGGTCTTCGACGACCTTGGTGACCGCGAGGTCGATGCCGCGCTTCAGGTCCATCGGGTTCATGCCGGCAGCAACCGACTTCATGCCTTCGCGGACGATCGCCTGGGCGAGGACCGTCGCGGTGGTGGTGCCGTCACCGGCCTTGTCGTTCGCCTTCGAGGCGACTTCGCGCAGCATCTGCGCGCCCATGTTTTCGAACTTGTCCTTGAGTTCGATTTCCTTGGCGACCGAGACACCGTCCTTGGTGATGCGGGGGGCGCCGAAGCTTTTGTCGATCACGACATTGCGGCCCTTGGGGCCCAGCGTGACCTTGACGGCGTCGGCGAGGATGTCGACGCCCTTCAGGATGCGTTCGCGTGCGTCGCGCGAAAATTTAACGTCCTTGGCAGCCATGAGGATGCTCCTTTAATAAAAGCGCAGAAAACTGCGTAACTTCACACTGAAATCGGCAAACAGGCTCAGGCGAGAACGCCGAGGATGTCAGATTCCTTCATGATCAACAGCTCTTCGCCATCGACCTTGACTTCGGTGCCCGACCATTTGCCGAACAGGATGCGGTCGCCCGACTTGACGTCGAGCGGCGTCACCTTGCCATCTTCGGCCTTGCTGCCGGTGCCGACGGCGACGACTTCGCCTTCCTGCGGCTTTTCCTTGGCGGTGTCGGGAATGATGATGCCGCCAGCCGTCTTTTCTTCGGCTTCGATACGGCGGACGAGCACGCGGTCGTGCAGCGGACGAAATTGCATGGATGTCCCTCCAGTAATGCAATGGATGTCAGACTTAGCACTCACGGGGTGCGAGTGCTAACAAGCGGGCATATGGGTGGAGGGTGTTACAGCGTCAAGGCGATTAAGGGAAAATTTTACGCGCGAACATTACGACGTCGAGCATGACCAGCAAAGCGGCTAAGTCGGCGCCTCAGGAAGGGTTGGAAAAGCCCGAGGATGCGGCGCGCCCATGCCTTGACACCATGCCGTATCGAGCCATCGTGTTTGCCGATCTCCATAAAAATGGCTCGATGACACCGCGCTACTGGGTTGCTGGAGTGGCCGGGGGACCGTGGAATGCGATAAACAGCTTGAAAAAGGCCGTCGAGGCTCATGGCGCAACGTGCTTTTATTGTCCGGCTGCGCTGACGAAGGAAACCGCCACCATCGATCATGTCGAAGGGCAGACGGGGGAGATGCCCAACGCGATCCAGAACCTCGTGCTGGCTTGCAAGCCATGCAACGCCAAGAAAGGCCATCTTCCGATCGATGCCTATAAACCAGAAGCTGGACGCGAGTGGCTATCCTCGCTTCTGAATCAGGTTGAGGAGCGGCTCCGCAAATTAAGCTGAGGGCAACAACCCTAACCGCGCCCGCATCCTCCAGCGCATCAGTAACACCGCCGACACCACAATGAGCCCCACGGCAAGACCGATCCACACGCCAACGCCCGCAAGCGGCGTCCAGAAGCCCAGGTAGACGGCGGTGCCATAGCCCGCGATCCAGTAGCCGCAGACCGCGATAATCATAGGCACGCGCGTATCCTGAAGCCCGCGCAATACGCCCGCCGCGACCGTCTGGGCGCCATCGAACAGCTGGAACGCGGCGGCCACGAGCAGGAACTGCAGCGCAAAATGGACGAGCGCGGCGTTACGCGCCGCATCGACGTCGACGTAGATCGACAACACGAGCCGCGGCGCGAGCCAGATGACCGCTGCGGTCACGACCATGAACCCGATACCCAGGATCAGCGACGCCTGCCCCGCGAGCGTAATGCCGCGATGGTCGCGCGCGCCATAGGAGAGGCCGACCCGGATCGTCGCCGCCTGCGCCACGCCGAACGGGATCTGGAAGGCGAGCGCCGCGATCTGGAGCGCGAGGGTGTGCCCGGCAAGCTGCGCCTCACCGATCCGGCCCATCAGGAAAGCGGCGCCGGTGAACAGCCCGGCTTCGGCCAGAATGATGAGGCCGATCGGGGTGCCGATGCGGAGCATTTCCCAGAAGCGGGGCCATTCGGAGCGCCACCAGTTGCCGAACAGATGATAGCGGCGCAGCCGCCGGTCGGTCTGGATCACGATGATATAGGCGATCAGCATCACCGTGCTCGTGATGACGCTCGACAGCGCCGAGCCCTGCAGTCCGAGGGCCGGCATGCCGAGATGGCCGAAGACGAGGCTCCAGTTGCCGAGGGCGTTGACGAACAGCGCGAGGAAGGTGATCGCGGTGGCAATCGTTGGACGTCCAAGCGCCGAAACGAAGATGCGCAACACGCTCGCTGCGATCATCGGCACCATGCCCCACATCAGGATCAACAGGAATCTGGCGGCATGTGCCGTGATTTCGGGGTCTTGCCCGGTTGCGCGCATGATCGGGCCGCCCGCGGCGCAGACGCCCATGAACAGCACGGACACGATCGCACTGAGCCACAGCGCCATGCGGACGGTCCGCCGTACTTCGCGCACGGCATGTTTGCGCCGCCCGAGTTCGGCAGCGACGAGCGGCGCTGCGGCGCCGACGAGTCCTGTCCCGGTCCACAGCAACAGGCCGAAGATCGAGACGCCAAGCGACGAGGCGGCAAGCGGCGCATCGCCAAGCCGCGCCACGAAGATCACGTCGATCGCATGGACCATCATCTGCAGCAGGTTCGCCGCCGCCAGCGGCAGGGCGAGCGCCAGCGTCGCGCGAAATTCGGCGCGGAAAGTCTGCGGTTGATCCGCCGTCAGGGGGTGGGCCTGCTCGAGCATAGCCGGCCCGGATAGGCGCGCTTTTACGGCCGCTCAATAGCGCGCGAGCGCCGCGCGCGGTTTCGGATGCGGGGGGTGATAAAAAGGCAACAGCCGCTCCCTCATTTCGGCCTTTACCCCGCCCACATTACCGCCATCTCATAGGCGAAGGCGAGGAAGGTCAGCGTCAGGCCGACTACGAACAGGCGATAGGCATAGGCGAGGTAGCGATATTTGCGCCGCGCGAGGACGAGGCCGTTCTGGTAGGTGTCGCGCAGGATCGTTTCATAAAGATCCTCCTCGGTCCGCATCCGTGCCTTGACCGCGTCGATGAACTCATCCTCCTCCATCTGCTCGAACCGGCCGAAAAAGAGGATATTGCTATGATCCTTACCATCGCGAAAGACTGCGGGCGGCGCCTTGCCGACGCGCGGGAGTACCGCCGATATGGCGAGCAGCGCCGAGAGGAAGGAGAAGGTCGCCAGCAGCGCGAGCGGTAGCGCGAAGGCCCCCGCCCCGGCGCGCGCCTGTCCGACCGCGAGGGTGAAGACCACGAAGGTCGCGCCCATCAGGATCGACGCCTTTTGATCGGCCATCTGCGACAATTGCATCGTGATCTGCTGATTGGTGCGCACGAGATGCACCGCGTTGGGCGGAAAGGATATGGCGGGCCGCTCCGGCGCCGCGTCCGATTTTTCGCTGTCCATCCAGCCCCCTCCCTGCCCCTTCAGCTTGCGGCGACCTTCGCCCGGATGGCACGAAGGACCGCGAACGGCAAGATGCTGCCCGATTGCCGCCGCAATCCCTTGCCAAGCGGGACGGGGCGCGGCATGCCCGCCCGCAGTTTTTTCATTATGGGACGCACCCGCATGAGCACCCCCCTCGCCGACCAGATCCACGGCCTGATCGAACCTTTCAACAAGAAGGGCGTCGCCCTGACCGACGCGACGACCTTTGCCGGCGACCTTGAGTGGGACAGCCTGACGGTGATGGATTTCGTCGCCGAGGTCGAGGATACGTTCGACATCATCATCAGCATGAACATGCAGGCCGAGATCGAAACCGTCGGCCAGCTCGTCGCCGCGGTCGAAAAGCTGCAGGGCTGAAAATCTTGTGCTCCCCGGCGAAAGCCGGGGTCAACGCGACGTCGCGCGACCTATCTGGACCCCGGCTTTCGCCGGGGCACACGGAAGAAACGAATATGACCGACCTTTTCTCCAAATTCGACCCGCTCATCGAACAGCGCGCGGCGCTGCTCGCGACCGGCGTGACCGATCCGTTCAGCCTGGTGATGGAGAAAGTGCTCTCGCCCACCGTCGCGATCTGCAACGGGCGCGAGACGATCCTGCTCGGCACCTATAATTATATGGGCATGACCTTCGACGAGGATGTCATCGCCGCGGGCAAGGACGCGCTCGAGAAGTTCGGCAGCGGCACCACCGGCAGCCGCGTCCTCAACGGCACCTATCAGGGGCACAAGGCGTGCGAAGACGCACTGAAGGAATTTTACGCCATGGATCATGCCATGGTGTTCTCGACCGGATACCAGGCGAACCTCGGCATCATTTCGACAATCGCCGGCAAGGGCGACTATGTCATCCTCGACATCGACAGCCACGCGTCGATCTATGACGGATGCAAGATGGGCGACGCCGAAATCGTCGCTTTTCGCCACAACGATGTCGAAGCGCTCGAAAAGCGGCTGAAGCGCCTGCCCGCCGAGGCCGGCAAGCTCGTCGTGCTTGAAGGCGTCTATTCGATGCTCGGCGACGTTGCGCCGCTGAAGGAGATGATCCGCGTCTCCAAGGAAAATGGCGCGATGGTGCTGGTCGACGAGGCGCATTCGATGGGCTTCATCGGCGAACATGGCCGCGGCGTCGCCGAGGCGCAGGGCGTGATCGACGATGTCGACTTCATCATCGGCACCTTTTCGAAGAGCGTCGGCACCGTCGGTGGCTTCTGCGTGTCGAACCACCCGAAGTTCGAGATCTTACGGCTCGTCTGCCGCCCGTACGTCTTCACGGCCTCGCTGCCGCCGAGCGTCGTCGCGACCGCGGCGACGAGCATCCGCAAGCTGATGCACGGGTCGAACAAGCGCGCGCACCTGTGGGAAAATTCGAAGACGCTGCACAAGGGGCTGCGCGATCTCGGCTTCACGCTGGGCACCGAAGAGCCGCAGTCGGCGATCATCGCGGTCATCATGCCCGACCTCGAAAAGGGCGCAATGATGTGGGAAGCGCTGCTCGAAGAAGGCCTCTACGTCAATCTCGCCCGCCCGCCCGCGACCCCCGCGGGCATGACGCTGCTGCGCTGCTCGCTATGTGCTGAACATTCGAGCGAGCAGGTGAGCGAGATCCTCGGCCGCTTCGAGCGCGCGGGCAAGCGCGTGGGGATTATCGGCTGAACCGAGCCGCGCCGCCGACCAGCGGATTCATTTTCGGGGCGAACCGAGCGGAACACCGCGCCGTGCGGTCTTCACCGCTTTGCCCCGGAACGCTTGTTGGATAGAAGATCAGCGTGTTCGAGCGGGATTTGGATCACGACAATGAGAGCCGTCGCGAACGGCTGCGCTTCTGGCTGACCGTCGGGCTGGGCGCGGTGCTGACGGGCGTCGTCGGCGCGCTCATCATGTTGATGAGCCGTGCCAACGACAATTATGACCGCTCGCTGAGCTGGCAGGCGCACAGCCTGGAAGTGATTTCACAGACGCGCAGCCTCGATGCCGCGCTGGCGCGCGCCGAGGCGGCGCTCGGCCGCTTCGCTGTCGGCCTGAAAAAGGAGGACGGTCGCGTCTTTCAGCAGCAGTGGGGGCTGTCGCAGCAATATCTCGCGCTGCTCCGCCGCAACGTCCGCGACAATCCGGAGCAGGCGGCGCTGGTCAAGACACTGACCGCCGAACTCGACCGGCGCGGGACACAGCTCGGCGATGCGGCGCTCAGCGCCAATTACAACCAGACCATTGCTGCGATCTCGAAATATAATGCCGCCGGACACGATGCCGCGCTGCTGCGCATCGACCGGCTGCTGACCGAATTGATCGGCAACGAACGCGCGATCCTTGCCAACCGCAACCAGCTTGCAGCCGCCGACCGCGCCAGCCTGAACCAGGCGATCCTGCTGTTCACCGTGCTCGCCGCCGCCGCCGCCGTGATCGCGATTGCAGCGACCGTCTCACTCGTTCGGGCGCAGAGCGAACGCCGCGCGGCACGGCGCGAACAATTGGCCGAAAGCGACCGCGCGATGCTGCTGGAGGCGGCGGTGAACGAGCGAACGGCCGAGCTGGCCGAAGCGAACAGCGCGCTGCGCAGCGAAATGGCCGAACGCGCCGCCGCCGAGGAGCAGCTTCGCCAGGCGCAGAAGATGGAAGCGGTCGGCCAGTTGACCGGCGGCATTGCGCATGATTTCAACAATATGCTCGCTGTCGTCGTCGGCGGGCTGGAACTTGCGCAGCGGTGGATCGGCGAAGCGCCCGAAAAGGCACAGCGCCACATCGGCAATGCGATGGACGGGGCCAATCGCGCCGCCGACCTGACCCGCCGCCTGCTGGCCTTCGCACGGTCCGAACCCGCACGCCCCGAAATGACGCCGATCGACGCCTGCATCGCGGGCTTTTCGGAATTGATCGGGCGCACGATCGGCGACCGTATCGCGCTGACGCTCGACCTTCAGACCGAAGGGCTCGCCTGCTGGGTCGACAAGCAGCAATTCGAAAATGCGCTGCTCAACCTTGCCGTCAACGCGCGCGACGCGATGGACGGGCACGGGTCGCTGACGATCCGGACGCTGCGCGACGAAAAGGACGACACCGCCGCGCTGGCGGTGGAGGTGATCGATACCGGCTGCGGCATGTCGCCCGAGGTACTCAAGCGCGTGTTCGACCCCTTCTACACCACGAAACCCGCGGGTCAGGGCACGGGCCTGGGGATGAGTCAGGTCTTTGCCTTTTGTCGCCAGTCGGGCGGCGAGGTGCAGATTCATTCGGTCGAGGGCGAAGGCACGCGCGTTGCGATGCTGCTGCCCGTCGCAAAGCCGCATGCCGAAGCGGCGGCGCCCGCGGGCGGTTCCGATGCCGCGGTGAGCGAACCGCCGACGGACGCGATGCGCATTCTGGTGGTCGAGGATGACGAGCGCGTCCTGGCCGCCACCGTCGACGCCGTAACCGAGCTTGGTCATCAAGCGATCGCCTGCGACGATCCGCGCGCCGCCGCCGGGCTGGTCGAAGCGCATGGCGGGTTCGACCTGATCCTCAGCGACGTGCTGATGCCCGGCCTGACCGGTCCCGAAATGGTCGCAGAACTGAAGGAACGCTGGCCCGATCTGTCGGTGCTGTTCGTCACCGGCTACGCCGGCGATGCCAGCGAGTTCGAAAGCTTTGGCGACCATGACGTGCTGCGCAAGCCCTTTACGCTGAACGCGCTCGAACAGGCGATCCGCCGCTGCGGCGATGCGCCCGCACCGGAGCGCATCGCTTCCTAGCGGATTGCGCCGCTCTTCACGAGGCGCGGCACCAGCGTCAGCGCAGCGACGAGCGGCCAGCGGCGCTGCCACGGCTTGATCTCTATCTTGGTGCCCGCATGGCGGTTGATCTTCCAGGCGAGATAATCGATCCCGCCGGCATAGGTCAGGCTGGCCTTGGCGAGCCGCACGATGCTGAGCAGCTTGCCCTCGATCCGCCGCCGCACCCAGCCGCCACCGGTAGAACCGACCGGGATTGCCGCCATCGCCGGCAGGCTGAAGCGGTCGTAGCGCGCGGCGTCGGCATCGACGACCGACTGCGCCCGGCCGCTGCGTTCGGCGCGCAATTCGACCGAATAGGTCAACGAAAAGGCGCGCCGCCACCAATCGAGCGGCGCCTCGCCATCGACCGATCCCGCCGCCGCGAGCAATGTCGGCGCGGCGCGTGCCACCGCCGATACCGCGCGGTCCCGCGCGGTATCGTCGACGGCCCAGACGAGCCGCGACGGCTGAGCAAAGCGCGCCCAGACCGATACGTTGCGCGTTTCAGGGCCGTTCAGGCGGTGAAAATCGCTTTCGCTGAGCACCGCATATTTGGCGATCAGCCCCTCATGCTCGAACGGAAAGACGTTTGGCGGGATAAGCCGGTTGGCGGCCGCGAGCCAGCGCTTCGGATAGGCATCGCCATAGTCCGAAACGATCAGATAGAAATCGAGCATCAGCCCGTCGAGTTCGCTTTCGCGCAGGCAGCTGCCGTAAAAGAGTACCGCGCGGGCGCTGCCCGGGTAGCGGGCCGCGATCGCCGCCGCCATCGCAGCGACGCGCGGATCGACCGGTGTCGAAAGCTCTTCGCGGACGAGATCGGTATGCGCCGACATGCGAGCGCTCAGGCGGCGAGGCGCAGGAAGGGTACCGGCTGGGTCGAGGTCAGGATGATCGGCCGGCCGTGCTTTGCCTCGAAAATCTCGCCGTCGAGGATCACGTTCGAGCGTTCGCCCTCGATACGGATCTCATCACCCTGTTCGAAATGGACCCCGGCGAGCTGATGCTGGCCGAGGGTCCCTCGCCAAGTGGCCCCGAGCATGCGGAACAGCGCGCCGACGCTGCGGTCGACCGCGAGCAATTTCATCCGCCCGTCGCCGCCGTGCGTATCGCTGGTGCGGATACTCAGCAGCAGCTTTTCCAGTGTCGTGACGATGAGCAGCGAGAATTTGCCCTTGAGCTGGCCCTGTCGGATCAGCGACACGGTCAGCGGCTCGGGCTTCGGCGGCAGGCGCCCGCCGCCAATGCCGAAGATGATCGCGAAAAGCCCAAGAATCGCGGCGAGCACATGCGACAGGCCGTTGGGCAGGCCGAGCGGATAGATGCGATTGCGGCAATAGAGCATCACGTCGGCCAGATAGGCACCACCCAGGAACATGCCGAGCACGGGGCGATTGCCGCCGCTGTCGAGCGCGATGAGCTGCCGTTCAATGACATGATCCTCGAGCCGGCCATTCGACACGAGTTCGACGACGCGCTCGAGCGCCTTGATCGGATCGCCTTCGGCGCCCAGATCGAGCGCGATCAGGTTGGTCTTGCCGTTCGGCAGCACCGCGACGGGCGGCGGCGAACCGCCGAAATGGCCCCCCGAATAAAGTTCGGTCAGCGCGGCCTGAACGGTGCCGTCACCGCCGTTGATCGCGACGATGCGCGGGCTGACCATCGCGATCGTACGAATCGCTTCACCGATCTGGTCGACATCCTCGACCTCGTAATGAAAAATGTCGGGGTGCGCCGCGCAATATTCCCGAACCCGCGGCAACAGGGCACGATTCCCCGTTGAGCGCGGATTGGAAAGAAGGGCGACGCTTGCCATCGAACCCCTACATATATTTCATGTTGATCGAGATCGTCTTCGGCGCGTTGCCAACATCGAACCCCGTCTTCTTGTAGCTCGGCTTGCCGAGATTGAAGATGTTGATGCTCGGGTTGTTCGACATGCCGCCGCCGTCCGAGGTCAGATCGGTCTTGCCGTTGCCGTTGACGTCGTGGCGCACCGCAATGCCATAGTGGCCCGCTTCGGGCAGCGGCACGCAAACGGTCATCGACCCGGCCTGTGCCGGCACTTCGACACGGGTGATCCAGCGCCCCTTGGCGAGCCATTCGGACGCTGTGGCACGATAGCTTTGCACACGAATCTTGCCCGTCCCGGCCTTCACGCCGTTGATGTGGACGAGGGTGGACGGACCGCTCCGGCATTTCGACAGGTCGTTGGTGATAACCTGTCCCTCTGCGTTTGCTGCCACGGATACGGCGAGCAGAGCCACGCAGAGCGACGCCGAGATAAATTTCGACATGACGCATTAGCTCCCAGTGGTTATAGCCACGCCAGCACCGAGCCGACATGGGTCCCTGTTGCCCTTGAATCCGGATATCGGAACCATTTGCGGCCAAATCATGGTGATGGGGCGACGAAAGATTGAATAGACTGCCCGCCATCGACCGTTACATCGCGCGGCTCATCTTCTTTCCCATGCTCGGTACGCTGGTCCTTTCGGCCATGCTGCTGGTGCTGGAAAAGATGCTGCGCCTGTTCGATTTCGTCGCGACCGAAGGCGGGCCGGTGAGCGTCGTGTGGCGGATGCTCGCCAATCTTATCCCAGAATATCTGTCGCTTGGCATCCCGATCGGGCTGATGCTCGGCATCCTGCTCGCCTTCCGCCGGCTCGCGACATCGAGCGAGCTCGACGTGCTGCGCGGGGTGGGGATGAGCTTCGGACGGCTGATGCGCATGCCCTATGCCTTTGCCTTCGCGCTGGCGCTGCTCAACCTCGCGATCGTCGGCTTTATCCAGCCCTATGCGCGCTACGCATATGAAGGGCTGCGCTTCGAATTGCGGTCGGGCGCGCTCGGCGCGTCGATCAAGGTCGGCGAATTCACCAAATTGGGCAGCCGGATGACGCTGCGCATCGAGCAGAGCTATAACGAGGGGCGCAATCTGCGCGGCATCTTCGTGCGCGGCGAGAACAAGGACGGGCAAAGCGTTTCGGCAACCGCCGCCGAGGGACAGTTTCTTGCCACCGACGATCCCGACACGATCATCCTGCGCCTGACGCGCGGCGTGCTGATCCATGAATCGCCGAAATTCGCGGTGCCGCGGGTCTTGACCTTCGACAGTCACGACCTGCCGATTCCGCTACCCAAGATCGAGGCGTTCCGCACCCGCGGCGGCGCCGATCGCGAACTGACGATCCCCGAATTGCTCGTCGTCGGTCACGACCAGGCCGAACCGCTGGCGACGCGGCTCGAATCGCGCGCGAATTTCCACTTCCGGATCGTCGAAGTGGTGTCGATGTTCTTCATCCCGCTGATGGCGATCGCGCTGGCAATTCCGCCCAAGCGATCGACAAGTTCGCTGGGCGTCTTCCTGTCGATCGTGCTGCTCGTCACCCAGCACAAGATCAACGAATATGCCGAAGCGCTGGGCGCGCGCGGTGCGGTCGATCCGCTGCTGGCGCTGTGGATTCCGCTGCTGCTGTTCGGCGCGCTTGCGGTGTGGATGTATTATACGGTGGCGCATGTCCCCGGCGGCCAACCAATCGGCGCGCTCGAGCGCGTCGCGGCCAAGGCCGGGCAGAAAGTCCGCGCCTTCATCCGCCTGTTCCAGCGCAAGCAGCAGCATATCTGACGATGAACCAGCTCCATTTCTTTCCGTCGCGAACCATGGCGCTCTATGTCGGGCGGCTGTTTCTGGTGCGCAGCTTCGCGATCCTGTTCGCGCTCGTGCTCGTACTCCAGACGCTCGACCTTCTCGGCGAGAGCGGCAAGATCCTGTCGGTCGCAGGCAACAGCGACAGCGACGTGTGGCGCTATGTCGGGCTGCGCCTGCCGCAGATCATCGAGACCTTTCTGCCCTTCTCCGTCCTGCTCGGGACGATCTTGACGCTGATCACGCTCAACCAGAACAGCGAGGTCATCGCGATGAAGGCGTCGGGCATGTCGGCGCATCAGGTGCTGGCGCCGCTGTTCCTTGCCGCGCTGTTCGTTGCCGCGATCAGCTTCGGCTTCAACGAAAGGATCGTGACGCGCGCGACCGCGGCGCTCGCCGCCTGGCAGAAGGTCGAATATGCGCAGATTCCGAAAGACACCGGGATTCGGTCGAACATATGGGTTCGCGACGGCAACAATCTGATCAACGCCGCGACCGTCAGCGGTACCGGAACAGCGATCACGCTGCACGGCGTGCGCATCTATGAACGGTCGGGGGGCGTATTGTCCTCGATACTTTCGGGCGACAGCGCGCGGCCGGTCGCGGGTGGGTGGGAACTCACCAACGCCAAGCGCTTCCTGCGCCGCGCCGGTATCGTCCAGCCGCTCGGCACCATCGTCGCCGCGCCGGGCGTGCGTCCCGACCAGTTCACCCTGGCGCAGGTCGACGGCGATCAACTGCCCTTCACCGAGCTCAAGGCGGCAATCGGCGATCTCGAGGCAGCGGGGCGACCCGTCGATGCGCTGAAAGGCGTGTTGTGGCACAAGATTTCGGGGCCGCTGTCGGCGGTCCTGATGCCGCTACTCGGCGCCGTCGCGGCATTCGGCCTGGCGCGATCGGGCAAGCTGTTCGTGCGTGCAATCATCGGCATGGCGCTGGGCTTCGCCTATTTCGTCGCCGACAATTTCGCGCTCGCGATGGGCGACCTCGGCGCCTATTCCCCCTTCCTCGCCGCATGGGGGCCGTTCATCCTGTTCGCGCTGATCGGCGAGATGATCCTGATCCGGACCGAGGAATAGCGTCCGGACTCCGGGCGCATAGCCGCCGCCCCCCAAGCACCGCCCCGTTTCGGGCCCGGTCCAAATGTTTCGACGGGCAGGCCGAAGCCTCTCTCCCCACCCGGAGGCCGGCAGCGCCCAAAAGAAAAGGGGCCGCTTTCGCGGCCCCTTCGATTGGTTCGAGAGTCGAAGGATCAGTCCTTCAGGAAGTCGGGCACATGGCCCTGATCTTCCGGACCGTCTTCGCTGCGCTCGCGACGCGGGCCGCGGTCGCCGCCATCGCGGCGGGGGCCGCGATCGCGGCCGCCACGGCCACGGTCGCCGCGATCGCCGCCGTCACGGCGCGGACCACGATCACCGCGCGGTTCGCGGGGTTCGCGCGCCGGACGCGTGTCTTCCAGTTCCTCGCCGGTTTCCTGATCGACGACGCGCATCGACAGGCGGACCTTGCCGCGCGGATCGATCTCGAGGACCTTGACCTTGACTTCCTGGCCTTCGGACAGAACGTCGGCGACCTTTTCGACGCGTTCGTTCTTGATTTCCGACACGTGGACGAGGCCGTCCTTGCCGCCCATGAAGTTCACGAATGCACCGAAATCGACGAGGTTCACGACCTTACCGTTGTAGATCTTGCCGACTTCGGCTTCTTCGACGATGCCGAGGATCCACGCCTTGGCGGCTTCGATCTGCGCGGTATCCGACGAGGCGATCTTGATCGTGCCTTCGTCGTCGATGTCCACCTTGGCGCCGGTCGTCGCGACGATTTCGCGGATGACCTTGCCGCCGGTGCCGATGACGTCACGGATCTTCGACTTGTCGATCGTGATCGTTTCGATACGCGGCGCATGCGCCGACAATTCGCTACGGGCTTCGCCGAGCGCCTTGTTCATTTCGCCGAGGATGTGCGCACGGCCTTCCTTGGCCTGCGCCAGCGCCTTTTCGAAGATTTCCTTGGTGATGCCGGCAATCTTGATGTCCATCTGCATCGTGGTGATGCCTTCGGACGTGCCCGCCACCTTGAAGTCCATGTCGCCGAGGTGATCTTCGTCACCCAGAATGTCCGACAGGATTGCGAAATCCTGGCCTTCGAGGATCAGGCCCATCGCGATACCCGACACCGGGCGCGCGATCGGCACGCCGGCATCCATCATCGCGAGGCTGCCGCCGCACACCGACGCCATCGACGACGAACCGTTGGATTCGGTGATGTCGCTGGTAAGACGGATGGTGTAGGGGAAATCTTCCTTCTTCGGCAGCACGGGGTGCAGCGCACGCCACGCCAGCTTGCCGTGGCCGACTTCGCGGCGGCCCGGCGCGCCGAAGCGGCCGACTTCGCCGACCGAATAGGGCGGGAAGTTATAGTGCAGCATGAAGTTCTGATACGACAGGCCGTTGAGGCCGTCGATCATCTGTTCGGCTTCCTTGGTACCCAGCGTGCAGGTCGCGATCGTCTGGGTTTCACCGCGGGTGAACAGCGCCGAACCGTGCGCGCGCGGCAGGAAGTGCGTTTCGGCGACGATCGGACGAATCTGCGTCGTCGTGCGGCCGTCGATGCGCTTGCCGTCCTTCAGGATGGCGGTGCGGACGATTTCGGCTTCCAGCTTCTTGGTCAGCTTGATGCCGGCCATGACTTCCTGCGGGCTGAGGCCGTCGGCTGCAAACTGTTCCTTCGCCTTCGCGCGCGCTTCGTTGAGCGCGTTCGAACGGGCCGACTTGTCGGTCAGCTTGTAGGCGGCGGCGATGTCCTTGCCGATCAGCTTCTTAAGCTTGTCCTTGATCGCGGCATTGTCGTCCGACGATGCGATTTCCCAAGGTTCCTTGGCAGCCTGTTCGGCAAGCTTGATGATCGCCTTGACGACTTCACGGCACGCATCGTGCGCGAACATCACGGCGCCGAGCATGATCTCTTCCGACAGCTCGTTCGCTTCGGATTCGACCATCATCACCGCGTCGTGCGTCGCGGCGACGACGAGGTCGAGGTCGCCTTCGGCAACCTGTTCGTCGGTCGGATTGAGGATATATTCGCCGTCGAGATAGCCGACGCGCGCAGCGCCGATCGGACCCATGAAGGGGACGCCCGAAATGGTGAGCGCGGCCGAGGCCGCGACCATCGCGAGGATGTCGGGTTCATTGTGGCCGTCATAGCTCAGCACCTGAGCGATGGCATTGATCTCGTTGTAGAAGCCTTCGGGGAACAGCGGGCGGATCGGACGGTCGATCAGACGGCTGACCAGCGTTTCCTTTTCGGTCGCACCGCGTTCTCGCTTGAAGAAGCCGCCGGGGATGCGCCCCGCGGCCGAATATTTTTCCTGATAATGGACGGTCAGGGGGAAGAAGTCCTGCCCTTCCTTCACCGACTTGGCAGCGGTCACGGCGCACAGAACGACCGTTTCGCCCAGTGTCGCCATCACGGCGCCGTCGGCCTGACGGGCAACCTTGCCCGTTTCGAGAGTCAGCGTTTCACCGCCCCACTCGATCGATACTTTTTTCACGTCAAACATGGAATTTCCTTCGCCCGCCGGGCCCTATGCCGGGCGGGGCCTCTGTTCCGGGCAATCCGGCCCGGGCGGGTCGGGGCGTCTGTCTGCCCCTGGTTTTCGGAAGCCGGCGCCGGATTGCGGCGGCTCCTCTCCACGCCGCTCTTGCGAACGGCAAAAATGAAAGCGGCCCCGAACCCGGAGCCGCCCTCATGGTCTTACTTGCGAAGACCCAGCTTCGCGATCAGGTCGGTGTAGCGTCCCTCGTCCTTCTTCTTGAGATAGTCGAGGAGGCTGCGGCGCTTGTTGACCATCATCAGCAGCCCGCGACGGCTGTGATTGTCCTTGGCGTGCGACTTGAAATGGCCGGTCAGCGTGTTGATGCGGTCGGTCAGGATCGCGACCTGCACTTCGGGCGAACCCGTATCACCCTTTTCGCGGGCATGTTCCTTGATGAGTTCGGCCTTGCGTTCGGCGGTAATCGACATGTGTTTCTTCCTTCGAACATCCTGTTACAGATTGAAGCCCCGCACGACCTTCAGCGTTCCCGCCAAAGCCTCTATCAATGCCACGGGCCGATCGTCGGCGTCGCGTCCCCAATAGAGCCCGTCCTGCGTGCTTCCCCCGGTCCAGACACGACCCTGACGGATCGCCCCTGCCGCTTCCGGGGAAAGGTCCAGAGCCGGGATGCCGACCAGCCCTGCCTCCAGCGGCAGAAATATCTCTGATTGGGCGGCCCCTTGGCCGAAAGCGTTCAATTTGTCCAGCGAAATCGCCTGATCGAGCGCGAACGGCCCTGCCTTCGTCCGGCGCAACATGGTGACATGCCCGACCGTCCCGACCGCCCGCGCAATGTCGCGCGCGAGGCTGCGGATATAGGTACCCTTCGAAACATGCGCCGTGAGCGTGATGGAATCGAGCCGCTCCGCCTCTCCACTTTCGTCACCCCGGACTTGATCCGGGGTCCATTCGGCGCCCTCGGCAACATATGCCTCAGCAAGTCCGGAATGACGAAGAGAGTGGATCATCACCGCCCGCGCCTTCATCTCGACCGTTTCGCCGGCGCGCGCGCGGTCATAGGCGCGCTCGCCGTCGATCTTGATCGCCGAATAGGCGGGCGGCACCTGTTCCATCGCGCCGGTAAAGCGCGGCAGAACCGCAGCAATTTCCGAAAGCCGCGGCCGCACGTCGCTGGTCGCAACGACGTCGCCCTCCGCGTCGAGCCCGGCGGTCTCGGTCCCGAACTCGATCGTGAAATCATAGACCTTGCTCGCGTCGAGCATGCGCCCGCACAGCTTCGTCGCCTCGCCGATCGCGATCGGCAGCACGCCCGAGGCAAGCGGGTCGAGCGTCCCGCCATGGCCGACCTTGACCTTGCCCAGCCCGGCTTCGCGGCACACGCGCTTGACTGCGGCAACCGCCTGCGTCGAGCCGAGCCCGACGGGCTTGTCCATTATGATCCATCCGTTCATCGCCGCGCGGGCTAGGCCGCGCGGGCGATGCTTGTCAATTCGACCGGGATCGATTCGATCGGGCTCAATTCGACTTGGCGGCGTCCGCTGCGGCCTTGGCGGCTTTCTCCGCCTCGCGCGCTGCCTTGCGCTCTTCCTTGGTCGGCGGCGGCGCCGATGTCACGAAAGACGAAATCGCGCAGCGTTCACCGCGCACCAGAAGCGACGCGAACTTGTCGAGCCGCGAGGTTCCGCGCGTGTCGACGCCGATCGCCTGCGCAAAATCGATGTCGCGGCACGGACCGAAGAAGGTGGCATAATACCAGTCGCGGCGGCTGTCCTGAATCCACACGCCATCCTCGCCATCGGCCTGAAAGGTGCGGATCGTCGCGTTGCTGGGAAAGCTGATGCCGGTTTCGACGCCCAGCGCGCGCGATTCCTGCGGTGCCCCTTCGGCCGCCGCAGTTGCCGAAAGGGGAAGCAAGGCGGCGGCCAGGGAGAGTGCGAATAATCTGTTCATAACGAACCTTTCCAGATGGAGGCCCATCCCGGCACACGGCATAGCGGGTCGATGCTGAACCGGCGCTGACCCGCTTGCCACGCTCCCACCAACTTCAGCTTCCTGTGCGCCATTCATCGGCGAGCAGCGACCACAGGCCGGTGTCGCGGACAAAGCCGGTCCAGGTGATCCGCTCGGCGCGCAGCACCCCTTCCTTGGTGCAGCCGAGCTTGGTGACGGCCGCCTGGCTGCGCTTGTTGCGCTCGTCGATGCGAAATTCGATGCGGCGAATGCCGACGGCATAGGCATGGTCGAGCATCAATCGTTTGACGCGGCCATTGAGGCCAGTCCCGCGCGCGGCGGGCTCGATATAGCTGTTGCCGATCTCCACCGTCTGCGCCGATACATCGGGACGCAGATAAGCGGTCATGCCGACCAGCCGATCGCCGTCGACGATCGCATAGGGCATCCGGCTTTCATGCCCGATCAGCGCGTCGAAGCTCGCGTCGAAATGATCGGGATCGAAGCTCGACGAATAGATCGGCCAGATATCGGTATCGGCGGCGCAGGCGGCGCGCAGCGCCTCGCGGTGCGGCTCGGCCAGCTTGACGAGCCGGAGGTCGCCGTCGGTCAGTTCGACATAAAGCTGGTCAAGCATCGGCGCCCGCCTCTTGCAAAGCCTCTGCCGCAGCCCGGCGCTTGGCCATGAAATGGCGGCGGCACATGGCGACATAGCGGTCGTTGCCGCCAATCTCGGTCTGCGCGCCCGCGACCACCGCACGGCCGGCGGCATCGACGCGCAGGTTCATCGTCGCCTTGCGCCCGCATTCGCACACCGCCTTGAGTTCGACCAGCGCGTCGGCGATACCGAGCAGCGCCGCCGAACCGGGAAAGAGATCGGCCGCGAAATCGGTGCGCAGCCCGTAACAGAGCACCGGAATATCGGCCTCGTCGGCGAGCCGTGCCAGCGCGAACACCTGATCTTTCGTAAGGAACTGCGCCTCGTCGACGAGCACGCAGGCCAGCGGGCGCTGACGATGCTCGTCGCTCACCGCCGCCCACAAATCGCTTTCGGGATCGAATTTATGCGCCTCGGCAAGCAGGCCGATGCGGCTGGTGATCTGCCCGGCGCCGTAACGGTCGTCGAGCGCGGCGGTCCACAGCATCGTTTCCATCCCGCGCTCGCGATAGTTGAAATCCGCCTGCAGCAGCGTCGTCGACTTGCCCGCGTTCATGCTGGCATAATAGAAATAGAGCTTGGCCATGGCTTGAGCGATACCGCCTCGGCGGCGCCGCGCAAGCGCAATCAGGCGGCGCCGAGCAACGCGCGAAAACGCGCCGGCTGCGGCAACAGATCGGCGAGGGTATAGCCGTCGAGATGCGCGGCGAAGGCTGCCAGCGCCCCGGCGAGCGCGCCCTGCAATCCGCAGCCGCCGCGCACCGGGCAGGCTGAAGTCGCGGGGTTCATACACTCGACGAAGCCGTCCAGCCTTTCGAGCTCGCGCACCACCGCGCCGACGATCACCGTCTCGGGCGCCCTGGCGAGCGTCAGCCCGCCACCGCGTCCGCGCTGCGCCGCGACATAGCCGAGCGCCTGCAGCCGCTGCGCCACCTTGGCGAGATGGTTGCGCGATACGCCATATTGGCCGGCGATCTCGTCGACCGACATCTGGCGCCCAGTCGCCGCCAGCGTCATCAGGATGCGCAGCGCATAGTCGCTGTGAAGGCTCAATCGCATAAAATAGGTATATGAAATATTGCTTTTATGCGCAAGGTCGATAAAGCGGCAAATGAAATGCCGTTTATCGAGTCGAGGCGATGAAGAAGACCGTCCCCGCCCACCCCCATGCCATCGCTGCGCGCGAGGACCGGCGCGCCGCCGCCATCGCGATGGGGGTCGATGAAGCCTTTATCGCAACGCTCGTCGATCGCTTCTACGCCGCGATCCGGCGCGACGCCCTGCTTGGTCCGATCTTCGACGAACGCATCCACGACTGGCCCGGGCATCTCGCGCAGATGAACCGCTTCTGGCAGTCGATCCTGCTCGGCGCCGGCAATTTCACCGGCAATCCGATGGCCCGGCATCTTGCGATCCCGACCATCGGCGAGAGCCATTTCCAGCATTGGCTCGGGCTCTTCTATGCCACGCTGCGCGATGTGGCGCCGAGCGAAGGGGCGGTCGCGCTGGTCGGCGCGCGGGCGCGGATGATCGCCGAAAGTCTGCTTACCGGCATCGCGGTCCACCGCGACCGCGACCCCGACATCACGCGCAGGATGGTGCTGCCCCACGTCTGACACCCGCCGCGAGCCGGCAGCCGCCGACACCGCAGCTTGACTCGCCCGCCCCCGCTGTCATGCTGCGCACAAAAGATGCAGCATTAACAGTGGGGAGAGCTGCAATGCGATTGATGCCGGTGACCGATGCGATGTTCCTGTGGGGGGAAAGTCGCGAAATGCCGATGCACATCGGCGGCATCAACCTCTACACGCTGCCCGACGATGTCGACGAAACCGACTGGCTGAACGAACAGCTCGCACTGTTGCGCCAGTCGGAAGGGCTGCGGCGGCCGTTCAGCGAGGTGCTGAAACTCACCCCGCTCGGCCAGTACGGCCCGATCCGGCTCGAACCCGACCGCGACATCGACATGCACTATCATGTGCGCTCGGCCGCGCTGCCCAAGCCTGGGCGCTACCGCGAAATGTTCGAACTCGCCTCGCGCCTCCATTCCAGCCTGCTCGACCGCACCCGCCCCTTATGGGAGATCACGCTGATCTCAGGGCTGCCCAATCGGCAGATCGCGACGTTCAAGAAGGTGCATCATGCGCTGATGGATGGCGCGGCGAGCATCCATTTCTACAATTCGATGTTCTCGCCCGACCCCAAGGAACGGCGGACCTGCTCGCCGCTGTCGGTCGAGGCCTATGAAGCCTATAAGCGCAAATTCCCGTCGCCCAAAAAGCCGCCGCGCCCCAGCCTGACCGACATCGCCGCGATCGGCGAGTTTCTGAAGGAGCAATGGGGCAACAGCCTCGGCGTGACCAAGGCGCTCAACCAATATGTCGCGGCGATGTTCGGGATCGGCGGCGAAGGGCTGGTCACCCCCTTTGCCGGCGTGCCGCGCACCAGCTTCAACCGCAACATCACCGGCGCCCGCCGCTTCGTTGCGCAAAGCTGGTCGCTCGAACGCGTCCGCGCGGTCGGCAAGGCTTATGACGGGACGATCAACGACGCGGTGCTGGGCATGTGCGCGGGCGCGATGCGCAAATATCTGCAATCGCTCAACGAGCTGCCCGACAAGCCTTTGAAAGCCATGGCGCCGGTCTCGATCCGCCCCAAGGACGATATCGATTCGGGTAATTCGGTGGCGTCGGTGACGGCCAATCTCGCCACCCATATCGACGATCCCGCCGAACGCATGGCGGCGATCCAGTCGTCGATGAACGCCGCCAAGGCGCAGCTGCGCGCGATGACCGCGCAGCAGATCCAGCTCTATACCGCGATCACCAATTTCCCGCAGATGCTCACCGCGCTGACGCGCACCGCCGACAAATTCCCCGCCTATTCGGCGACCATCTCCAACGTCCCCGGCCCGCGCGAGCAGATGTACTGGAACGGCGCGCGGCTCGACGGCATGTATCCCGCGAGCATCCCCGTCGACGGCATGGCGATGAACATCACGCAGGTGTCGAATTTCAGGAACATCGACTTCGGCATCACCGCCTGCCGCCGCAGCGTGCCGCACGCGCAGCGGATGATCGACTATCTGGAGGAAGCGCTGGTCGAGCTGGAGGCCGCAGCAGGGATCAAGACGCCGAAGGGAAAATAGCCCCTATCCGGTCCCACCAACCCGTCATCGGGGCTCAATCTTGAATTTCGCCCTCGCCGCCGCCCAAGTCGCGCGCCACCTTGGGGTCGCGCAGCAATTGGTCGATGTGGCTCGCCTCGTCGAAGCTTTCGTCAGCGAGGAATTTGAGCTTCGCCGCATATTTCATGCGGATGCGGTGCGCGACTTCGCGCTGGAGATAGGCGGTGTTGGTGCGCAGCGCCTTCAGCACCGCCTCCTCGTCGCGGCCGAGCAGCGGCTTCACAAATACCGTGGCATGGCGCAGGTCGGGCGACATGCGCACTTCGGTCACGCTCACCGGATGCGTCGCGAGGACATCGTCATGCACGTCGCCGCGCTGAAGTATCTCGCTCAGCACATGGCGCACCTGTTCGCCCACGCGCAGGACGCGGACCGAGGGGCCTTCGGATTTTTCGTTATGCCGCATCGCTCAATATCCTGCCGCACCCCCGCGCATGCAGGGGTGCGGCGATGGTTCGATCACAACGTCCGTGCGCGTTCCTCGACCTCGAAGACTTCGAGGTGATCGCCCGGCTTGATGTCGTTGGTATCCGCCAGCACGACGCCGCATTCCAGGCCCGCGCGTACTTCGGCAACATCGTCCTTGAAACGGCGGAGCGACGCGATGGTCGTTGCCGAGACGATGACGTCCTCGCGCGTGAGACGCGCGTGTAGCCCCTTGCGGATGATGCCTTCGAGCACCAGCAGGCCAGCGGCCTTGTCGCGTTTGCCGGCCGGGAAGACTTCCTTGACCTCGGCGCGGCCGACGACGGTTTCGACGCGTTCCGGACCCAGCTCGCCTGCCATCTCCTTCGCGACTTCCTCGGTCAGGTGATAGATGACGTCATAATACATGAAGCGCACTTTTTCGCGGTTCGCGATCTCGCGCGCCTTGGCGTTGGGGCGGACGTTGAAGCCGATGATCGGCGCATTCGTCGCCGCCGCCAGCGTCACGTCGCTTTCGGTGATCGCGCCGGCGCCCGAATGGAGCACGCGGACGCGGATTTCGTCGGTCGACAGCTTGTTGAGCGCGTTGACGATCGCTTCGACGCTGCCCTGCACGTCGGCCTTGATGACCACTGGATATTCGATGACATTGGCCTTGTCGGCGAGCGCCGAGAACATGCCTTCGAGGCTGACCGGCGCCTGCGCCGTCCGCTTCTTGAGCGCCTGTTCCTGACGATAGGCGGCGACTTCGCGCGCGCGCGCCTCATTCTCGACGACGGTCAGCGTGTCGCCCGCCATCGGGACCCCGCCGAGGCCAAGAACCTCGACCGGCATCGACGGACCGGCTTCCTTGATCTGCTGGCCCTGATCGTTGACGAGCGCGCGGACGCGGCCGCTTTCGGCGCCGCAGACGAAGATGTCGCCGACCTTCAAGGTCCCGCGGCGGACGAGGATCGTCGCAACGGGGCCGCGGCCCTTGTCGAGCTTCGCCTCGACCACCGTCCCTTCGGCCGAACGGTCGGGGTTGGCCTTGAGCTCCATGATCTCGGCCTGAAGCGCTATCGCGTCGAGCAGCTTGTCGAGCCCGGTCTTCTTGAGCGCCGAAACTTCGACATTCTGGACGTCGCCGCCCATTTCCTCGACGACGATCTCGTGCTCGAGCAGGCGCTCGCGCACGCGCTGCGGGTTCGCGCCTTCCTTGTCGACCTTGTTGATCGCCACGATGATCGGCACCCCGGCTGCCTTCGCATGGTTGATCGATTCGATCGTCTGCGGCTTCAGCCCGTCGTCGGCCGCCACCACCAGTACCGCGATATCGGTGACATTGGCACCGCGCGCGCGCATTTCGGTGAAGGCTTCGTGGCCCGGCGTATCGAGGAAGGTGACTTGGCTCCCGTCGGGGGTCTTCACCTGATAGGCGCCGATATGCTGGGTGATGCCACCGGCTTCGCCCGACTGGACGCTGGTGCCGCGCAGCGCGTCGAGCAGGCTGGTCTTGCCGTGATCGACGTGGCCCATGATGGTGACCACCGGCGCGCGGGGCTTCATCTGTTCGGGCGCATCGACGTCCTGATCGTTGCGGATATCGACATCGGCTTCGCTGACGCGTTTGATCTCGTGCCCGAATTCGGTGACGAGCAGTTCGGCGGTGTCCTGGTCGATCGTCTGGTTGACGGTGACCATCATGCCCATCTTGAACAGCGCCTTGACGAGATCGGCGCCCTTTTCGGCCATGCGGTTCGCCAGTTCCTGCACGGTGATCGTGTCGGGAACGACGACTTCGCGAACCTGCTTTTCGCGCGGCCCGCTCGGCGTAAGATGCGAGCGCTTTTCCTTTTCGCGCGCGCGCTTCAGCGCGGCGAGGCTGCGCGCACGCGCGCCTTCATCCTCGTTGAGCGCACGCGTGACGGTCAACTTGCCCGACTGGCGCCGGTGATCGCCGCGATGTTCCTTTTTCTGTTCGGCGCGCTTCGGTTCGGGACGCTTCGGCGCCTCGACCGGCGTGAAGCGACGCGGCGCGGGCGCAGCGCTGCTCGTCGTGGCGGCGCGCGGCGCGGCTTCGGCCGGCTTGGCTTCGGCAGCGGGCGCGGCCGGCGCTTCGGCGGCGGGCTCGGCCGCAGCCGGAGCGGGCGCTTCCTCGGAAGCCTTGGATTTTTCTTCCCGCGCTTCGGCGGCACGCGCGCGCTCTTCTTCCAGAGCACGGGCACGTTCAGCCTCTTCGCGGCGGCGCGCTTCTTCAAGCGCGGCCAGACGCGCCTCTTCGGCTTCGCGCAGCAACTGCGTCTGGCGCTCCTGACGCGACATCAGGCTGTCGGCCTTGGGCGCGGCAGGCTTGGGCGCCGGTGCGGGTGCAGCCGGCTTCGGCGCGGGTGCGGGCGCGGCCTCGACCGCTTCAGCCTCGGGCGCGGGCGCCGCTTCGCCGGGACGGCCAAGCACGCGGCGGCGCTTCACCTCGACCACCACCGTATTGCGGCGGCCGTGGCTGAATTGCTGCTGCACCTGTCCGGCCTCTACCGTACGCTTCAGCCCCAGGGGCTTGCGGGTCAGAGTCGGCTTGTCCTGTTCGTCACTCATCGAAACGTCTTATTCCTTCAATACGCGTCCGAAACCGGAGAGTCCGTGTCGGGCTCCCTGGACGCCATCCCATTCCCCGCCGTGCGGGAATCCTGATCGGAAACGCGGTTGGCCGCGTCCCTAAACCATCCGGTGAAAAACTGCCAGCGGCTCAAATGCGCCAGCACCCGGTCAGCGGCACGGGCGTCGGTCACGCCCAGATGCACCGCATTTTCACGCCCCAATGCCATAGATAGGGTGTATCGGTCCACCGGCAAGACCGTCCCCTCACGGCCGGACCCTTCGTGATCCTCGCCGACCCGCCACGCCTGTGCCAGTTTCTTTCGCCCGTCTTCGCCGGCATCCTGCGCATGCAGGAGCAGGCGGACCTGTCCGCGGCGTGCCGCGTCCTCGATCCGCTCGCTGCCGAGGATCAGCATTCCGCCGCGCGCCTCAAGCCCCAGCCGGTCGAGCGTCGCACGCGCGAGTTGCGCCTCGATCCGCGCGCCCAGATCGTCGGGAATCGTGAAGGCGCCTTCGTGCAGCGCCCGCGCCAGCCCACCCTTGAGCTTGCCCTTTGCCTGCGCCGCTTCGAGCGCTTCGCGGTCGACGCCGATCCACGCGCCGCGCCCCGGCGCCTTGCCGAGCACGTCGGGCGCGATCATGCCGTCGGGCCCGAGCGCGAGGCGCACGAGCCGTCCGGCCGGCGCCACGTCGCCGGTTACCACACAGCGCCTTTCGGGCGCGTGCTGTCCGCGCTTACCCGCGCGGTCGGTTTGGCTTAGCTGATCATTGCGCGGGGTCCGCATCGGCGGCCTCCCCGGTCTGGGCTTCGGCTTCGGCAGCCGGTTCGTCGTCGAACCAGTGCGCGCGCGCCGCCATGATGATCTCGTTGCCCTGTTCTTCCGACAGGCCATATTCACCGAGCACGCCGCCCTTGTCCTCGGCGCGTTCCGAACGCTCGCGCGCCGGGCCGCGGCGATTCTCGCTGCGCTTCTTCGCGATCAGTTCGTCGGTTGCGAGATCGGCAAGATCGTCGAGCGTCTTGATCCCGGCCTTGCCGAGCGTGACGAGCATCGCTTCGGTCAGGTGCGGCAGTTCGGCCAGATCATCCTCGACGCCAAGTCCGCGGCGTTCCTGACGCGCGGCTTCTTCGCGGCGTTCGAGCGCTTCGGTCGCACGGCTCTGCAGCTCTTCGGCCAGTTCGTCGTCGAAGCCTTCGATGCTCGCCAGTTCGTCGAGCGGCACATAAGCGACTTCTTCGAGTTCGCCGAAGCCTTCGGCGACGAGCAGCTGCGCGAGCGTTTCGTCGACGTCGAGTTCTTCCTGGAACATCGTCGAGCGTTCGACGAATTCGCGCTGACGCTTTTCGCTCGCGTCGGCCTCGGTCATGATGTCGATCTGCTTGCCGGTCAGCTGGCTGGCGAGACGGACGTTCTGGCCTCGGCGCCCGATGGCGAGGCTGAGCTGATCGTCGGGAACGACGACTTCGATACGGCCGTCATCTTCGTCGATGACGACGCGCTGCACCGTCGCGGGCTGAAGCGCGTTGACGACGAAGGTCGCGGTGTCTTCCGACCAGGGAATGATGTCGATCTTTTCGCCCTGCATTTCCTGGACGACCGCCTGAACGCGGCTGCCCTTCATGCCGACGCATGCGCCGACGGGGTCGATCGAGCCGTCATAGCTGATGACGCCGATCTTGGCACGGCTGCCCGGATCGCGCGCCGCGGCCTTGATCTCGATGATGCCGTCGTAGATTTCGGGGACTTCCTGCGCGAACAGCTTCTTCATGAAGTCGGGGTGCGCGCGGCTGAGGAAAATCTGCGGTCCGCGATTTTCGCGGCGCACCGACAGGATCAGCGCGCGGACGCGGTCGCCGACGCGCATCAGTTCGCGCGGGATCTGCTGATCGCGGCGGATCACGCCTTCGGCGCGGCCCAGGTTGACGACGATGTGGCCGAATTCGACCGACTTGACGACGCCGGTGATGATCTCGCCCGCGCGGTCCTTATATTCCTCGAACTGGCGCTCGCGGTCGGCTTCGCGGACCTTCTGGAAAATCACCTGCTTCGCCGACTGGGCGTCGATGCGGCCGAGGTCAACCGCGGGCAGCGGATCGACGATGAAGTCGCCGACCTTCGCATCCTTCTGCAGCTTCTGGCCGGCGGCAAGGTCGACCTGCTTGAAATAATCGTCGACCTGTTCGACCACCTCGACGACGCGCCACAGGCGCAGGTCGCCGGTCTGCGCGTCGAGCTTGGCGCGGATGTCGTTCTCGGCGCCGTAGCGGGCGCGCGCCGCGCGTTGGATCGCTTCCTCGATGGCCTCGATGACGATGCCCTTGTCGATCATCTTCTCGCTGGCGACGCTGTTGGCGATCGCGAGCAGTTCGGCCTTGTTGGCGGAAATGGCAGTGGCCATCAGTCCTGTCCTTCTTCTTCCATGTCGTCGGCACCCTCGATCGAGAGCGGGACGGTTGCGGCAATCAGTTTGTCGGTGAGGACGAGCTTGGCCGTGTCGATCGCGTCGAACGGCAGCTTGTGCTCGACCCCTTCCTTGTCGAAAATCGTGACGATGCCGGCGTCGATGCCGGCGAGTTCGCCGTTGAAGCGCAGGCGCCCGTCGCGCTTTTCCTTCAGCGCGACTTTCGCCTCATGCCCCGCCCAGTCGGTAAAGTCGGCGGGACGCGTCAACGGGCGGTCGATCCCGGGCGACGACACTTCGAGGCGATAGGCGCCTTCGATCGGGTCCTCGCCCGCTTCCTCCAGCGCGTCGAGCCGGTCCGAAATACGGCGCGACAGATCGGCGCAATCGTCGATCGTCAGCTGGCGCGTATCGGGCCGTTCGGCCATCACCTGCAGCGTAGGGTCTTCCTCGCCGCCGAAAAAGGCGACGCGCACGAGCGCGAGGCCCATCGCCTCGGCTTCGGGCGCGATGATCGCATTGAGGACGTCGAAATCGACCAAGCTACATTCCCAAATATCGCGACAGGAAAAGCCATGCGTTTACGGCCGCCGCGGCCCGCGGCCCCGACGTCCTATCTGGCTAGCCATGTCTAGGAGTGAGCGTGCATATAGGCGCGTTGCGGGGAGTCGGCAAGCGGAGATTGGGGTGGGCGGCTTTCCGGTCGGTTGGGGTCGTCTGGCCGGATCGGCATGGATGGCAGTTAAGGACCGATGCTGTTGAAAAAGTCGGCCGCGGCGATGCGCCTGTAGAATTTCAGTCAGAAGGATTCACGAAGCCTCGACTGCGCGAACGAGCGATGCGCATAGGCCCCTTGTTTGATTCCGATATTGCCCGCCAAAACCCCCTTCGGGCCTTTTTCAACAGCATCGACCGATTGCGGACTTAGGGACTCCTTAGGGCTTGGTCGTCATACAGGTAGCCAATTAACCAGAGGCCTCGATGCGATGGAACTGTTACTCGACTGGATCGAACTGGTAGTAGCATTGGCGCTAGTGCTGGCAGTCGGGGTTGCCTGGCTTGCTAGACCACTATTTGACCATATTGCGGGCCAAAGAATGCAGCAAAGCAACTTCGTCGTGTTTGAGGCATACGAAGTCCATTGGCAGTACCTAAAAAGCGACATGGAAAGAGCGGGTTGGCGGTCCACCGATATTGAACCTGCGCACGGTGAAGCGAACCTGTATCGCTTTCAACAATGCAGTCCTTTCGCAGAGAAGCTCGGCGATCTCGTAAACAAGGGAATGCCCGAAACAGCGAACCGCAAAGAAGGTGCCGACCTGCTAATCAAGGTCGCCGAACACGGAATTGCATGAGATCGAACTGAAAATAGCGTTGGCGGGGACTCCCCGCCCTCAAAGCGGCCTCTCCCTCTCCTTTCCCCTTCCCTCGCTCGCACGGTCATGCTCAACGCGCCGGCATGGTTGACGATTCTCCCCTGCTTGCGCTGTCGAACGTCCGCGTCATGGCCGACGAGGCGTGCATTCTCGATCTGCCTGCGCTGACCATTCCGGCGGGCGAGAGCGCCGCGATCCTTGGCGCCAACGGGTCGGGCAAATCGACCTTGGTCAAGCTGATCGCGCGCCAGCTCTATCCCGCCTGGGGTGCCGACGTCCGCATCTTCGGGCAGGACAGCTGGAACGTCTTCGATCTGCGCAAGCTGCTCGGCATTGTGTCGTCGACGATGCAGCTCGACTTCGACGCCGAGCCGCCGCTGGAGGTGCTTGACTGCGTCGTCTCGGGCTTTTTCGCCTCGCGCGGGCTGTGGGCGCATCAAAGCTATACGCAGGCGATGGTCGATGTGTCAGTGGCGGCGCTCGGCGATGTCGGCGCGCAGCATCTGATCGGGCGCAGCATGGCGAGCCTGTCCACGGGCGAGGCCCGCCGCGTCCTCATCGCCCGCGCGCTTGCGCACCGCCCTCGCGCGCTGCTGCTCGACGAGCCGTGCGCCGGGCTCGACCCCGCGGCGCGGCATCATTTCCTCGACATGCTGCGCGGCGTCGCGCGCAGCGGGGTCGCGTTGCTGCTGATTACCCATCATATCGAGGAGATATTGCCCGAGATCGACCGCATCGTGATGCTGCGCGGCGGCCGCCTCGACCGCGACGGCGCGAAGGCCGATCTGCTGACCGGCGACAGCCTGACGCGCCTGTTCGGGCTGCCGATGACGGTGACAGAGCGGCACGGCTGGTATCAGGCCGATATCCACCCCTGACCGCCGCCGCTTTCCTCTCCTGTCCCGCTGCGGGACAGCGCACAGACGGAGCAATCTTTTATTCGCACCTCGCGGCATAAGCAGGGATCGCAGCCGCCCGGGCGAATCGGCCGATCGGGCGGGGCACCGGATTTTGACGCGCGCATGAAACCCGAACTCAACCTCGACGCCCCTGGCTATGCCGATGCCCGCGCCGCCTGGCGCGGTGCGCCGCGCGCGGCCGCTGCGGCGGCGGGTCCGGGGCGCAACTTCTGGATCGGCCTGCTCGCCGCGGTGCTTGTCGCCAGCGTAGCGCTCGCGCTGTCGAGCGGGCAGTTCCGCCCGCGCGGCTTCGGCCCCTACAGCGTGTCAGTGCCGCTGACCTTCAAACCCTATGACCCGACGCGCTGGGCGGTGATGAATTCGGACAGCTATGCCGACGCACTCAAGATCGACCCGACGCTGCCCGATCCCAGCAGCGTCGGCTATGCGGATGCGACCGCACTGCCGCCCGCCGATCCGGCGCAGCTTCGCGACGAAGCCTTCGTCGGCCCAGCGGCTAAGTCCTATGTCTTTCGCGGCGTCACCGCGCTCGACCGCGAACGCGCGCATTATTGCCTTACCTCCGCCCTCTATTACGAGGCGGCCTCCGAAAGCGATGACGGGATGCGCGGCGTGGCGCAGACGATACTCAATCGCGTGCGCCACCCGAGCTTTCCGGGCACGGTGTGCGGCGTCGTCTTTCAGGGTTCCGAACGCGCCGGCGTGTGCCAGTTCACCTTCTCGTGCGACGGCGCGATGGCGCGCGCGCCGAGCCGCGACAACTGGCTGCGTGCGAGCCGCATTGCATCGGCGGCTCTGAACGGCGCCGTGTTTCCCGGCGTCGGGCTCGCCACCCATTATCACACCACCGCAATCTGGCCGCGCTGGGGCAAGAGCCTGGTGATGACCAACATCGTCGGCGCCCATATCTTCCACCGCTGGCGCGGCCGCTGGGGCATGCCCGACGCGTTCCGCGCGCCCTATCTGGGCCGCGAGCCGGTGCCTGGCCCCTATCTTCCGGTCGCGCAGCAGCTTGCGATCCTGAAGAAGGGGCCGATCCCGGGCGCCCCCCTGTTGCCCGCCGCCGCGGTCGATCCCTTGCCCGCGGGCGGCCCCGCACCGCTGCCCGGCACGCTGAGCGCGCCCGCACAGACCGCGGCACCGTCCCCTTCGGCGCCCGCGGCGCCCACGCCGCCGGCCTACAGCGATCCGCGGCTCAACCAGTCGGGTCAGATCCGCGAGGAATATCAGAAGAGCGGCGAGTGGATTCGCTAGGCGTGGCGCGCTAGCTTCTTCTGCTCACAAGGCGAAGGAGGCGTTTCCATGGGGCATGTCAAAGGCATCGGCGGCCTGTTCTTCCGCGCGCGCGATCCTGCCGCGCTCAGCGACTGGTATCGCGACCGTCTCGGCGTCGGCGGCGGATGCAGCGCCGACGACAGCGCGCCGGCCAATCAATGGGTGTGGACGGTGACCGGCGGACCGCTGGTCTTTTCGCCTTTCAAGGCCGACACCGACTATTTCCCGGCCGACCGCCAGTTCATGATCAACCTGCGCGTCGACGATCTCGACGCGGTGCTCGCGCCGTTCCGCGCCGCCGGCGAGGAGGTGATCACCAAGAAGGAGTGGGACGATCCGTCAGTCGGCCGCTTCGCGCGCGTCCACGACCCCGAAGGCAATCCGATCGAATTGTGGGAGCCGGCGCAAGCGGGCTAGATCGCCGTCCCGGCGAAAGCCGGGACGACGGAAGCCTTACCTGCCCTGGCTGCGCCAGCGCTTGACGACGCGCTCCAATATTTCGGGCTCGCCGCCGGTTTCGCGCCAAAGCTGCGAGAAGAGCGGATCGCTCGACGCGGGGCGCTTGTCTTCCTCAAGCGTGTCGAGGTGAACGCGAATCGGGATCGACACGCCCTCGCCGCAGATGATGCATTCGCGGTTGCGCAGCGCCGGGATCGAATCGATGAAGCCGCGCGCGCCCTCTGGCATCGCCGCCTTGACGAAATGCTGGTCGCGTTCGTTGTTGAGGCGCATCGAGATGATCGTGCCGCACTGCGACAGCACGCCTTCGGCAAGGTCGGACGGGCGCTGGGTGATGAGCCCCAGCGACACGCCGTATTTACGGCCTTCCTTGGCGATGCGTTCGAGGATCTTGCGCACCGCCTGCCCCTGCCCGCTATCCTTCGACGGGATGTAGCGGTGGGCTTCTTCGCAGACGAGCAGGATCGGGCGCTGTGGCTCGCCGCGCGACCAGATCGCATAGTCGAAGGTCAGGCGCGACAGCACCGCGACGACGACACCCGTGATGTCCGACGGCACCCCCGACACGTCGATAATCGAGATCGGCCGGCCGTCCGACGGCAGGCGGAAGATCTTGCCGAGGAAGTTTGCCATCGTGTCGGCGACGAGCATGCCGGAGAACATGAAATTATAGCGCGGGTCGGCGCGCATTTCCTCGATCTTGCCCTTGATGCGCATGAAGGGCGCCGACGAAGTGGCCTTGTCGAGCTTGCCCATCTCGTTCTGCAGGATGTTGAGCAGATCCGACAGCAGATAGGGGATCGGCGAATCGACCGTGATCTTGGTCATGCCCTCGGCCAGACGGTTCTTGAGCCGCGCCTGGAGCAGACATTTGGCGAGCACGTCGCAATCGCCCTGGCGGTCGCGCCCCTCGCTGGTGACGAAAACCTCGCAATGTTCCTCGAAGTTCATCAGCCAATAGGGCATCGCGAGGTTATCGACGTCGAACAACGCGCCGGTGCCCTTGAACGCCGCCGAATATTCGCCGTGGGGGTCGATCATCACGATATGGCCTTGCGGCGCCAGCTCGCAGATCTTGTGCAGGATCAGCGCGGCGCTCGTCGACTTACCCGTACCCGTCGATCCAAGCAGCGCGAAATGCTTGCCGAGCATCGCGTCGACATACAGCGAACCACGAATGTCGCGCGTCGGATAGACGGTCCCGATCTCGACATGCGCCCGCTCGTCGGCGGCGTAGATCTGCTTGAGGTCGGCGCTGGTCGCGGCATAGACTTGGCTACCCGGAATCGGATAGCGCGTCACGCCGCGGCGGAAATTGTGGATGCGGCCGGTCAGCTTTTCTTCTTCGCCTTCGCCAAGGAAATCGATCGCCGCAACGATCAGCCCCTCGCCGCGCTCGTAGAGCTGCTGGTCGCGCACGCTGGCGAGCAGCCAGACATTGCCGACGCGGACCTTGACCTGCGCGCCCACCTGGCCCGCCATCGCGACCGAAGGGTCGTTGGATGTCGACAAGCCCTGCAACGCCGAAGCATCGAGCAGGATGCGCGAGGCCGAGCCGGCAATGTCGATCACTTCGCCGATTAGAAGGTCGTCGCGGTGGTGCGCCTGCACCGCCGCAATCGGCGCCGCCGTTCCGCCGCCCGCCAGCCTGACATGCTGCGCAGCCGTCGCGTCGCCGGTACCAAAACCGCCCCCATGCATATCCATATTCAGCCCCGCCTTATGTTTGTCCCGCGTCGACTATCGCAGGCGAGGGTAAACAAAGCGCTTATGATAGATCAGCGGCGGCGGAAAAGCGCCGATGCGGCATAGCCGAGCAGCAGCGACAGCGCGACCGCGGCAAGGCCGTACAGGAACCCGTGCCGCTGCGCCGCGAGCGCGACGAAGCGTTCGAAGCCCGCCTTGCGGATCTGGACGTCGCGCGAGGCGACCGCCAGCACGCGTCCCTTGCTGATCAGATAGGTTTCGGCGCGGTAGGTGCCCACGGGAACGCGCGCCGGCACGGGGATTCGCGCCCGATACAACACGCCTTCGGTAATCTCGACCGACGAAGGGTTTTCGTAGAAGAGCCCCATGCGGCGATAAAGATCGACCAGCCCCGCCTCGAATCGCTCGAGTTTCTTCGCCTCCGAAAAGCCTGTCGGCGACATCGACAGATTTTTAAGGCCAAGCTCGAAGATCGCCGCGGTGCGTTCGTCGACCAGCTTGTCGACCGGGCGCGACGACCCGATCGCGTAGAAACCGGGTGAGGTGCGCAGCCGGATGCTGCTGGCGTTGACCCACATGCCCGCGATGCGCTGCTTTTCGCGCAGCACCACCGGCCGCACCGGGCCCTTCAGAACGACGACGATATCGGCGCGGTCGTCGGGCAGGCGCTGACCGGGATAGAGAATGGCGCCGAACAGCAGCAATTCCTCGCCGGTGAAGCTGTACTGGATTTCGATCGAGCGGCTCGACACGTCGGGCACCAGGCGCGGATCGACCGCCTGCGCCGCGGCGGGCAGCAGCAACAGCAGCAGCGCTGCGATCGAGGCGCCGATCCGCGTCACTGGACGGTGTAGATTTCGTCGGGACGGATGAAGAGGCCGACCGCCATGCGCAGTGCGACGAGCAGCACGATGATCGCCAGCGCCATGCGCAGATATTCGGGGCGGACCTTTTGCGCGAAACGCGCACCGATCTGTGCGCCCGTCACGCTGCCGAGCAGCAGCAGGCCGGCAAGGACGATATCGACCGCGCCCGTCGTCATCGCATGGACCATCGTCGTCGCGATGGTGACAAACAGGATCTGGAACAGCGAGGTGCCGACGACCACCTGCGCTCCCATGCCGAGCAGGAAGATCATCGCCGGGACCATGATGAAACCGCCGCCGACGCCGAGCAGCATCGTCAATATGCCGACGAGCGCCCCGAGGATTAGCGGCGCGAGTGGCGAAATATAGAGGCCCGAGCGATAGAAGCGCCAGCGCATCGGCAGGTTCGCGACCATCGGATGGTGGCGGCGCTTGCGCGCCGGCGCCGGAAGCCCGGCCTGCAGCGCGCGCAGCGCGCCCCATGCTTCGCGCGCCATCAACCCGCCGACCGATCCCAGCAGCACAACATAGAGGATGTTGATCGTCGTATCGATCTGCCCCCATGCGGTGAGCAGTTCGAACAATCCGGCGCCGATCAGCGATCCGAGCAGCCCCCCGGCGATCAGCACCGCGCCCATCCGCAAATCGACTCCGCCGCGCTCGAAATGGGCGAGTGCGCCCGAGACGCTGGCCCCCGTCACCTGCGTCGCGGCCGAAGCCGCAGCGACCGTGGGCGGGATCCCATAGAAGATCAGCAGCGGCGTCGTCAGAAAGCCGCCGCCGACGCCGAACATGCCCGACAGAAAGCCGACCCCGCCGCCCAACAGCACGATGACCAGCGCGTTGACCGACAGATTGGCGACAGGAAGGTAAAGATCCATGGGCCCCGTATGCACGTCAGCGGCGCAAAACCAGCACCGATTCCGGCGACCCTAGAGGCTTTTCAGCGCAGGTGGAACCACCTGACTAGCGGGAGAAGCGCGCAAGGGGCGAATCCCCTATGCGGCCTGTGCTGGCGGCAGACGCCGGTCCCCGGACGCCCTGTTCCAAGGCCTGAAATGGGCAACGCCGCCGCGCCCCGGGCGGCGGTGAAGGTAGCAAAATCATGGCCGGCGCCCTGTACCAGACAGCCCAGCCATGCGGTCACCGCTTCCACCCGCCTGCCCCGCCCCTGTTCGTGACGTCTTGGCGTCCCATATGGTAATGGCTGATCGGCACAATCGGTTTGTAAAGCGTGACGCGGCCGTTCGAGCGCGCTACGACGTCCACCAAATGGCCCCCAGACAAAAAGAGGTGTAATTTCGTGACCCGCAGTTCGTCGCCACGCTCGGCTCTCCGCGACTTTCTTGAAAGCGAGAGCGCCGGCGGGATGTTGCTGATTTTCGCGGCCGCTTTGGCAATGATTATCGCCAATTCAGCGCTGGGCGCCGATTATCACCACGCAATCCATGCGGTGACGGGGCCGACGCTGACCGACAAGCTGGGTCCGATGACCGTTCACCTGTGGGTGAACGATGGGCTGATGGCGATCTTCTTCCTGCTCGTCGGGCTCGAGATCAAGCGCGAGTTCGTTGACGGACGCCTTGCGAGCTGGGACCGGCGGCGGCTGCCGATGATCGCCGCTGCAGCGGGCATGGCGGTTCCTGCGGTCATCTACATACTGCTTGCGGGGGGCACGGCGGGCCTTGCGCAAGGCTGGGCGATTCCCGCTGCGACCGACATCGCCTTTGCGATCGGCGTGCTCGCGCTGCTCGGCAAGCGCGCGCCGACGTCGCTCAAGCTGTTTCTGGTGACCGTCGCGATCGTCGATGACATGGGTGCGGTCGCGATCATCGCGCTTTTCTATACGGCCGAAATCAACATGCTGGCGCTCGGCGCTGCGGCGCTGCTGCTCGGCGTGATGTTCGCGGTCAACCGCGCCGGAGTGAAGCATCTCGCTGTCTATCTGCTGCTCTTTGCGCTGCTCTGGTACGCAATGCTGCTCTCGGGCATTCATGCGACGATCGCCGGCGTCCTCGCGGCGATGGCGATCCCCTTCGAACGCACGCCGGGTGCGCCCGACAGCGAAACCTCGCCGCTTCACCGCCTCGAACATGGTCTGCACCCGTGGGTCGCTTTTGCGATCGTGCCGCTGTTCGGCTTCGCCAATGCCGGTGTCGACGTGCGCGGACTGGGGGTCGACCAGATTTTCGCCCCGCTGCCGCTCGGCATCGCGGCCGGGCTGTTCTTCGGCAAGCAGGTCGGCATTTTCGGCAGCGTCTGGCTGGCCGTAAAGCTGGGGATCGCGGGCAAGCTGCGCGGTGCGACCTGGCTGCAGATCTATGGCGTGTCGGTGCTGTGCGGGATCGGCTTCACGATGAGCCTGTTCATCGGCGGCCTTGCTTTCCCGGGCAACGCGCTGCTGATCGAGGAGGCCAAGATCGGTATCCTGATGGGATCGCTCGTCGCCGCGCTGACCGGTTTTGCCGTGCTGCGCTTCGCCCCGCTCCATCCCGACCATTCGGGGATCGAGACGAGTTCGGACGCGGAAATCGCCCGCGACGGCGATGTCAGCGACACCTCCGAAGTGCGGCCCGCGACGGCTGGCTGATGCCCCGCCGCAGCGCAGTTCTGGCCCTTGCGGTCCTTGCAGGCATGACCCTGTCGGGATGCTATGCGCTCGACCCCGAGATGCGACGGGTGGTGGCGCAGCGCAAGGCGGCCGAACGCGCTGCAAAGGACGCGCCAACCGAACAGGCGCCCGCGGAGCCGGCAATGGCCGTCACCATCCTGCCGCAGACGGTGCTGCCGCCGCCGATGCCGGCGCCCGCCGGAGCAGACGCCGCGCTCGATCCCGCCGTGGCCGCGGTCGCTCGCCACACGCTCGACAGCGTCGCGCATGATTATGTCGGGCTGGTTCTCGAACTGGGTACGCATAACAAGAGCGATATCGACGCCTATTACGGACCGAAGGCGCTGATGGCGGCGGCCGTGACCGATCCGCGCAGCCTTGCGATGTTGGGCGAAGCCGCGCGCCAGCTCTCGGCATCGCTCGACGACGTTACGCCGCACCTGACCGCCGCCGCCGATCAACGGCGCTTGCGCGCGCTGAAGGCGATGCTGCTCGCTGCCGAGACGCGCAGCGAAATGTTGCAGGGCAAGCGGCTGGCCTTTGCCGACGAGGCCGAGCGGCTTTTCGGCGTGCGCCCGAAGCTCGAACCGCTGTCCGCTTATGACGCCGCGCTGGCCGCGATCGCGCAGCTCGTCCCCGGCGACGGCGAATTGGCCGATCGCGTCGATGCCTATTTCAACCGCTTCACCATTCCCGCCGCCCGGCTGAAGCCGACCTTCGACGCAGGGATCGCCCAGTGCCGCGCGCGCACCGCCGCGCAGGTGGCGATGCCCGAGGGCGAGAATTTCGACCTGCAGTTCGTCACTGGAAAGAGCTGGAGCGGCTATAATTTCTACATGGGCGGCTATCGCAGCATCATCCAGGTCAACACCGACCTGCCGATCCGCCTGTCGCGCGCGCTCGATCTCGGCTGCCACGAAGGCTATCCGGGCCACCATCTGTTCAATCTGCAAATCGAAGCGAAGCTGGTCCGCGACCGCAACTGGATCGAATATAGCGTCTATCCGCTCTACAGCCCGCAAAGCTTCCTTGCCGAAGGGAGTGCCAATTACGGCATCGACCTTGCCTTTCCGGGGGACGAACGCATCGCCGTCGAGCGCGGCACGATCATGCCGCTGGCGGGCATCGAACCGCCCGCTGGCGAACGCTATTGGCAGCTTCTCGATGCGATGAAAGCGCTGTCGGGCGCCCGGCTGACGATTGCCCAGCAATATCTCGACGGCGCGATCGACCGGCCGACGGCGGTGGCGCTGACCCAGAAATATGGGCTCGTGTCGCGACCGCGCGCCGAGCAGATGACCGATTTCACCGAAAAATATCGCAGTTACGTCATCAACTACGGGCTCGGCGAAGCGATGGTGCGCGACTATGTCGAACGCGGCGGGCCGTCCCGGGACATGATGTGGCGCCGCTTCCTGGGGCTTCTCGGCGAACCCACCCTGCCCGCGGATCTTGCCGCGCAATGACCCCCGCGGTCGCCCTCCTCTGGCTCGGCCAGGCGGGATCGCCGCGGCGTCCGCCCGCGGGAGTGGCCCCGCGCGATTGATCCGTCGGCGCACCCAAGCGGCGCGCCCTTTCGGTTCCATCAATCGCAAGGATTTCCCATGCACCTCGACAAACAGGATATTCACCAGCGCATCGAAGCGCCTGTCATGAAGGATTATGGCGTCTATCTGGCGGTCGACCGTCTGCTCGATTGCCAGAAGCCGCTCGCCGAGCTTTGCACCCCCGACGAATTGCAGTTCCAGATCGTCCATCAGGTCGAGGAATTGTGGATGAAGCTGATGGCCTTCACCCTCGCCGAAATCGACGGTCATATGGCGGCGGGCGAGACGATGCGCGTCCTGTCGCTCTTCGACCGCGTCAACCGGATCATGCGGCTGATGACCGATCAGCTGGCGCTCTTGGAGACGATGAGTCCGTTCGACTATCAGGCGATCCGGCTTCAGCTCGGCAACGGGTCGGGGCAGGAAAGCCCCGGCTTCCAGCTGCTGCTCACCCTGCCGCAGCCGCTGTGGGCGCGCTACAAATCGGCCTATCTCGATCCTGCCGGGCGCAGCGTCGCCGACGTCTATGACACCGGCTACCGGCACGACGAGGCCTATATGGTTGCCGAGGCGCTAATCGAATTCGACGAGCTGTTCCAGATCTTTCGCGCCCATCACATCTATCTCATCCACCGGTCGATCGGCATGGGATCGAAGTCGCTCAAAGGGCGTCCGGTCGAACTGCTCAATGCCGGCGCACGGCATCGCTTCTTCCCCGAACTGTGGGACATTCGCGCCGCGATGACCGACCGCTGGGGCGCCGAATATGGCGTCAAGCGCGACAGCATCAGCGGCAATGCGCCGGCCGGGCACGGCAGCGGCCTGTGAGCGGCGCACTGCTGCCGGCCGCGGTGGCCGGGCGCTTTTTCCTGCCGCCCGGCGCGGTCTATCTCAAAAGCCACAGCGTCGGTTGCCAGCCGCGCAGCGCCGAGGCGCTGCTGCGCGACCGGATGCTGACGCCGTGGCGCGAGACGGGCGAAGCCTGGCCGCACTGGCTGGAGGCGATCGACGGCTGGCGCGCCGCGCTGGCGAAGCTGATCGGCGTCGAAGCGCGCGATCTGTGCCCCGCCACCAATGTCAGCGCAGCGCTGTCTCGCTACCTTTCGGCGCTGGGCACCGCGACGACGCGGCGCACCATCCTGCTCGCGCCGAGCGCCTTTCCGACGATCGGCTATGTCGCAAGCGGGCTCGCCGCCGCGGGGTGGACGACGCGCTATCTGCCTGCCGCCGCCGATGTGCGCGATCCGGCGCAGTGGGCGTCGGCGCTGGACGACGATGTCGCGCTGGTCGTTGCCATGCACGTCAGCTCGAACAGCGGCGCGCTGACCGACATCGCCGCCGTCGCCGCGGCCGCGCACGCCGCGGGCGCACGCTGCATCGCCGATTGCGCGCAATCGGTCGGCGTTGTTCCCGTCGCGCCCGCCCTATGGGGCGTCGATGCGGTGATCGGCACCAGCGTCAAATGGCTGTGCGGCGGACCGGGCGCCGCGTGGCTGTGGGTCGCGCCGCACGACCGCACCGCGCTCGATCCGATGGAGCGCGGCTGGTGGAGCCACGACAATCCGTTCGAGATGGATATCGAAAGCTTCCGCTATGCCCCCGACGCGCGCCGCTGGTGGGGAGGCACCCCCGATGTCGCCCCCTTCGTCCTGTCGACCGCGGGCATCGAAGCCATCGCCGCGATCGGCGTCGAGCGGGTCCGCGCGCATAATCGCGCGCTCCAGACGATCCTCCGCGCCGCGCTTGAACCCTCGACCCCGCAGTGGTGCTGGCCCAAAGGCGACATCGGCGGGACGCTGTGCATCGACACCGGCACCGACCAGCCGCGCGTCGCCGCGGCGCTCACCGCGAATGCAATCAGCGCCGACTTCCGCGGCACCACCGTCCGGCTGTCGTTTCACGCTTATAATGGTGCCGACGACGCCGAAGCGGCCGTTCGCGCGCTCGTCTGAGGATCGCCCCTAGAGCGCCGGTCGCCGGCCGAACCAGGGCTGTGCCTCTTCGAGCTGCGCCGCGAGCTGGAGCAGCAGCGCCTCTTCGCCGAAACGACCGACGAACTGCGTTCCCATCGGCAGTCCCTCGGGCGTCCACCACAGGGGGACGTTGATCGCGGGCTGCCCCGTCGCATTCTGGATCGCGGTGAAGGGTACATAGTCGGTCATCGCGCCAAAACCGGCGGCTACGTCTTCGCTGTCGAGCGGAAAACTGCCGTTGCGCGGCGGCGGGGCCCCGAGCGTCGGGGTCAGCCAGACGTCATGGTCGGCGTGCCACGCCGCGACCGCGCGCGCCATCTGCTGCAGCTGGAAGATCGCGCCCCACAGTTGCGGCGCGCTGATTGCCTTGCCCATCGCGTAAAGGCCGCGCGTCAGTCCCTCCAGATTGTCGGGACCGGGGGTCTGCCCGGTCATCATCGCGATGCCGTCGATCTGCATCGCCGCGCCGCTCGACCAGATCGCCATGAAGGCCGGGACCATCGCATCATTGTCGACCGGGGGCGATGCTTCCTCGACATGATGACCCAGGCCCTCGCACAATTTTGCCGCATGTTCGGCCGCGGCGACCGCCTGGGGATCGAGCGCCCGCCCACCCGGCGCAGCGCGCGCAAACGCAATGCGCAGTTTGGGGCATGGCGCCTCGGCGGCCCGGCGCCAGCTCGGCGGAGCGGGCGGCGCCGCATAGGGATCGCCGGGCTCGGCGCCCGCGGTAACATCGAGCATCGCCGCGGTGTCGCGCACGCTGCGGCTGACGATATGTTCGGCGGCGAGGCCGCCCATGACGTCGCCGAGCAGCGGCCCCAAGGGGTTGCGCCCGCGCGTCGGCTTCAGCCCGACCAGGCCGTTGCAGCTTGCAGGGATGCGGATCGATCCGCCGCCGTCGTTGGCGTGCGCGACGGGCACCATGCCGCTCGCCACCGCCGCGCCCGATCCGCCCGACGAGCCGCCGGTTGAATGCGCCGGGTTCCAGGGGTTGCAGGCGGGCCCGTACAGCTTGCTCTCGGTCGTCGCGACGACGCCGAATTCGGGCACATTGGTCTTGCCGATCGGGATCAGTCCGCCCGCGAGGAAGCGCTGCACCAACGTCGCGGTAAAGGGCATCGGAACGGGCGGCGAGATGCGCGATCCGTTGCGCGTCGGCCACCCGGCGAGATCGCCCAATATGTCCTTGAGCAGGAAGGGAACGCCCCGGAACGGCCCGTCGGGAAGCGGTGCCTTCGCGCGCGCCCGGGCGCCATCATAATCGGTGAAGATCACCGCGTTCAGGCGGGGGTTGAGCGCCTCGATCCGTTCGATCGCGCTATCGACCAGCTCGAGCGGCGATACCGCGCCCTTTGCGACGAGGTCGGCAAGGCCGAGCGCGTCATAGCTTTCATATTCGGCAAATCCCACAGGCCGGTCCTTTTTCGTATCAGATGTCGACGACGATCTTGCCGAAATGCTTGTTCGCCGCCTGATGGCGGAACGCATCGGCAAGGCCTTCGAGGGGGAAATGATCGCTGATCACCGGCCGGATCGCATTCGCCTCGATCCCGGCGATCATGTCGAGCTGCTGCTGGCGGCTCCCCACGGTCAATCCCTGAACGCGCAGATTTTTCGCCATCAGCAGCGCGGTCTGCACCGGCCCGGCAAAGCCAGCGAGCACGCCGATCAGCGCGACATGGCCGCCGACGCGCGTCGCGATCATCGACTGGTCGAGCGTACCGGCACCCCCGATCTCGACGACGCAATCGACCCCGCGCCCGCCGGTCAGTTCCATCGCTTTTGCGCCCCAGGCGGGAACCGCCTTGTAATTGATCAGCTCGTCGGCACCGAGATCCTTGAGCCTTGCGAGCTTGTCGTCGGACGAGCTGGTCGCGATCACCCGCGCGCCTGCGGCCTTGGCGAACTGCAACGCAAAGATCGACACCCCGCCCGATCCCTGCACCAGCACGGTCGAACCCGGCCGGATCGCGTCATCAACGAACAGTGCGCGCCAGGCGGTCAGCCCGGCGCAGGTCAGCGTAGCGGCCTCCGCTGCCGAATAGCCCGCCGGGACGCGCGTGAACCAATGATCGGGCGTCACGACGACCTCGCGCGCATAGCCGTCGATGCCGTCGCCCGGCACCCGCGTGAAAGCACTCGTCGGCGGCGCGCCGTCGATCCAGTCGGGAAAGAAGATCGAGACGACCGGATCGCCCACCGCGAACTGCGTCACCCCCTCGCCCACCGCTTCCACCACGCCGGCACCGTCGGACATCGGGATACGCCCGTCGGCAGCGGGGATCATGCCCGCCACCACCGCATAGTCGTGGAAGTTGAGCGACGACGCCGCCAGCCGCACCCGGATCTCCCCCGGCCCCGGTTGCCCGGGATCGGCGAGATCGGTGAGCGTCAGATTGTCGAGCGAAGCGGGAGCGCGAAGCCGGACGGCCCGCATCATTCCGCCGCCATCGCGAGCTCGACGCGCTGCGGACCGCGGATCACGCCGCCCGGATAAACGCCCTGCGCTTCGCCTCCCCTGAAGGTGATGACGCCCGACTTGACCGTCGCGACATAGCCGTCGGCCTTTTGCAGCAGACGCTTGCCGCCCGCGGGCAGATCGAAAGCGAGCCAAGGCTTGCCGAGCTTGATCGCTTCCATATCGATGACATTGAGATCGGCGAGATAGCCCGGCGCCACCAGTCCGCGGTCTTCGAGCCCATAGAGCAGCGCCGTGTCGCGGCACTGGCGCTTGATCGCGCGTTCCAGCGGCACGCGCCCGCCGCGCTTGCGATCGCGCACCCAATGCTGAAGCATGAAGGTGGGCGATGCGGCGTCGCAGATCGTACCGCAATGCGCGCCGCCGTCCGACAGGCTGTTCACCGTATCATCGCTGTCCTGCAGCGCCTCGAGGAAGTCGAGATTGCCGTCGGCATAGTTGAGGATCGGCAGATAGGCGAAACCGGTCGCACCGTCGCGGCACAGCAGATCATAGGCATATTCGGCCGGATCGACACCCGCCGCCGCGGCGCGCGCCGCGATGCTGGCATCGGCGCCGGGTTCATAGTCGAAATCATCGTCCATCTCGAACTGCATCGTCCAGCCGCCGGCAACGACCATCAACAGCCCCATGATGTCCTGCGGCGCTTCGCTGAAGTCATTGTCTTCGGAAAGGAGCTGCGCCTTGAACGCGGGGTCGAGCAGCTTCGCCTTTTGCTCCTCCCACGACAGGCCTTCGATGGCGCGCCATGACGGGCGGAAGCGGAAGGGATGGACGGTGCCGCGCCACGCCATGATGATGCCGTTGCCGCGCAGCGCGATCTGCGCGACGATATTGGCGCCCTTCGCATTTTCGGCGCGCATCGTTTCGATCTGTTCGTCGAGCGGCAATTCCTTGGCGATCGACTGGAGCGCCGCAAAGGTCACAGGCAGGCCGGTTTCGCGGCTCAGCTTGCCCATCCAGTCGAACTCGTTCCATTCGCGGTTGAGGTCGCTCGCCATTTCGAACACGCCGTAACCGACGCGGCCCATCGCACGGCCGATCTCGATCAGTTCCTCGGCGGTCGCGGTCGTGCCGGGGACGACTTCACCGTCGACCGATTTGTGGATGACGGTGCGGCTCGTCGAAAAGCCGAGCGCACCGGCGCGCACCCCCTCTTCGACGATGCGCGACATTTCGGCGATGTCCTCGGCCGTCGGCACCGCGCCCGGCTGTTCGCGGTCGCCCAGCACATAGGCCCGCACCGCGCCGTGCGGGACATGACAGGCGACATCGATGGTGCGCGGCAGCTTTTCGAGCGCATCCATATATTCGGGGAAGGTTTCCCACTCCCAGCTCATCCCTTCTGCGAGCGCGGTACCGGGAATATCCTCGACACCTTCCATCAGGCCGATCAGCCAGTCGTGGCGGTCGGGCCGGGCGGGCGCAAAGCCGACGCCGCAATTGCCCATGACGACGGTGGTGACGCCGTGCCAGCTCGACGGCGCCATTTCCTGGTCCCACGTCGCCTGACCGTCATAATGAGTGTGAACATCGACGAAGCCGGGTGTGACGATCTTGCCGCGCGCGTCAATTTCCTCGCGCCCTGCGCCGAGGTCGGTGCCGACCGCAACGATGCGGGCGCCCTCGACCGCCACATCGGCCACCATCGACGGACCGCCCGTGCCATCGACGACGGTGCCGCCGCGAATCACCAGATCGTACATCTCGCTCTCCCGTTATTTGGTTTCAGTGCGAAACCTATCATCAATTCAGGACAGTGCAAATAAGCGCGCACGGTGTGCGGCGAACGGCTATAGCCGTGCGACAAACCAACGGGAGTCGATGCCATGATCCGTCCCTTTACCCTTGTCGCCGCCGCCGCGGCGCTTGCTCTTGCCGCAGCTGCCGTTCCCGCCATCGCCGCCGACGCGCCCGCCGCCGATTATGCTGCAGCGCTTGCCGATCCGGCACGCCCGGCCGCCGACCGCGACCGCGACGCCGCCCGCAAGCCCGCCGAATTGCTCGCCTTCGCCGGCATCGAACCGGGCCAGAGCGTCGGCGATTATGTGATGGGCGGCGGCTATCTGACGCGCATCCTGTCGGGAGCCGTCGGCGCCGCGGGGCATGTCTATGCTTTTCAGCCCGCCGAGTTCATCGCCTTTCGCAAGCAATATGGCGACGACCAGAGTGCGGTCGCGGCGGCCTATGCCAATGTCGATGCGGTCGGGGGCGCCTTCGCCGCTCCGGCTTTTCCGGTGCCGCTCGACGCGATCGTGACGGTGCAGAATTTTCACGATCTCTATTTGAAGCCCTTCCCCGAAGGGACGGGCGACAAGGCCAGCGCCGCACTCTTCGCCGCGCTCAAGCCCGGCGGCACGCTGGTGGTGGTCGATCACAGCGCGGCGGACGGCAGCGGCACGACGCTGTCGGACAGCCTGCACCGCATCGACAAGGCCGCGGTCGTCGCGGCGCTGACCAAGGCGGGCTTTATGCTTGAGGCCGAGAGCGACCTTTACAAGCGCCCCGAAGACCCGCGCACCGCCAATGTCTTCGACCCTGCCATTCGCGGCAAGACCGATCAGTTCACGCTGCGCTTTCGCAAGCCGGAATAGATGGATAGAGCGCCCCGATGAGCAGCAACGACGACGACTATGTCTATGACGAGGCGAGCGGCGAATGGCTGCCCGCGAGCGAAGCGCGCGAGCGGGCGGCGGCGGCCAATGCGCTTCCGCAAGTGAAGGACGCGGTCGGCAATGTGCTGAGCGACGGCGACTCGGTCGTCCTCATCAAGGATCTGCCGGTGAAGGGCGCGGGCCAGACGCTGAAGGTCGGCACCGTCATCAAGTCGATCCGGCTGACCGCCGATCCCGACGAGATCGACTGCCGCTACGAAGGGATCAGGGGCCTGGTGCTGCGAACGGAGTTCGTGCGGAAGCGGTGAAGCCCGCTCAGCCTTCCGATTGGCGACCTCAAATCTTCCCCAGCGTCTCCCTGCGCGGGCCGAGATAGCCAAATAGATAGGCCGCGACCTTGCGCATCTGAATCTCTTCCGCCCCTTCGGTGATCCGGTAGCGGCGGTGGTGGCGATAGATATGCTCGAACGGCTTGTGGCGCGAATAGCCGATGCCGCCATGCACCTGCATCGCGCGATCGGCCGCCTGACATACGAGGCGGTTCGCCCAGTAATTGCACATGCTCACCTTGTCGGAGAGGCTGCGCTCGACCTCCTTGTGCGGCATATTGTCCATTTCCCATGCCGTCTTGCGGATGAGGAGGCGCAGCATTTCGGCCTGCGTCGCCAGCTCGACGAGCGGAAACTGGATCGCCTGATTCTTCGCCAGCGCCTCGCCAAAAGGCTTGCGCTCGCGCGCATAGCGCACGCTTTCCTCGATGCAGTAAACCGCCGCGCCGAGCGATGAGGCCGCCTGACGGATGCGGTTCTGGTGGACGAAACTCTGCGCGATCGACAGGCCGCCGTCGACCGGGCCGAGCCGCGCGCTGTCCGGCACCCATACGTCGGTAAAGCTGACACGCGGGTGATCGGTGGGCATGTTGAAGGTCCAAAGATATTCCTCGATCACGAGGCCCGGCGACGGGTTGGGGACGAGCAGGCAGGTGATCCCCCTGGCATCGCCGTCATTGCCGCTGGTGCGGCAGAAGGTCGCGCAATGGGTCGCGACATGCATCCCCGTCGTCCACATCTTCTCGCCGTTGATCAGCCAGCCTTCGACCCCGTCGCGGGTTTCGCGCACCGCGCGCGTTTCCATATGCGTCGCGTCGCTGCCGTGATCGGGTTCGGTGAGGCCAAAGGCGGTGCGGCGCTTGCCTTCGAAGCCGCCGAGGATGAATTCCTGCTTCTGCTCGTCGCTGGTGCCAAATTGTTCGAACATCTCGACGAAGGGGAAATTGCCGACGATGCTGTGTTCGTTCTGCAGATCATTGTGGAGACCGAGACCCTTGGCGGCAAAATGCTCGCGGATCACCGCCATCCACAGGTTCGATCCGTCCTTGCCGCCATATTTCTTCGGCGCCGAAAAGCGCCAGTGGCCCGCGGCATCGGCTTTGCGGGTCGCCTGCTTCAGCAGCTCTTCCCACTCGTGGCGCGGCAATCCCTGATTGTCCCAGTCGGTGCGCGCATGTTCGCGGCGATGGTCGAAGAAGCGGATATTGTCGTCCGCATCCTCAAGCGGCTTGATCTCCGCCGCGATGAAGGCGTCGAGTTCGTCGAGATAGGCCTGCAAATCGGCCGGAACCGCAAAATCCATCGTTTCTCTCCCCTTGTCTCTATCCGTTCCAGGCGGCCCGCGCCGCGGCGAGCGCCGCATATTTGGGACTGTCGACCGCGCATTTGTCGAGCACGGCGCGGCGCAGGCGCGCGAGCAGGCCGGGTTCGGCAAGCGTCACCCGCCCGGCCAGTATGTCCCCGGCCAGCGCCTTGTCCTCGGCACGGATGCCCGCGCCAAGATCGCGCATCACGATGCCAAGCGCGTTCATCGCGACCGCGACCTGAAATTTGCCGTGCCCCTCGGCCTGGGGCTTGATCGCCTCCCCCAGCCAATCGCGCACCGCCTGCACCATTTCCTGCGTCGTCGGTTCGCCGACCGGCGCCGCCGCGGCGGCGGGCGAAGGCGGCAGCGGCGCCCCGCGCTCGGCCGCAGGCGCCCCACCTTCGAGCAGCCGGATGATGTCGAGTTCCTGTTCGGCAGTGCGCCGCCCCACGACCACGCGTTCGACCGTCGTATCGGCGCCGCTCCGCCACGCCTGCCCCATCTGCAAACAGCCAAGCGCCCACCACAGGGTGCGATAGACGAGCCAATATTTGAAGCGGTCGCGGTCGACCGGGCGCCCACCCGCGGCTTCATAGGCGGCAAAATAATCGTCGAGGCTGCCGACCCCGAACGCCGGCTTGTCGAGCATGCCGAAGCGCCACACGGTCATGCAGCCGAAGGCCAGATCCTCATGCGCGTCGCCGAGATGCGCGAGTTCCCAGTCGAGCACAGCGGCAAGACCATCCGCGTCGACCATGACATTGCCCATGCGATAGTCGCCATGGACGAGCACCGGGTCGGCGGGTTCGGGCAGATGATCCTCGCACCATTTGACCGCGAGCGCGATGGCCGGCCGGTCGCCGCCATAGGAAAGGAAGCGCGCCTTGAGCTCCGCGAGCGCTGCGGCGGTATCCATCACCGGAATTTCGGCCGGGATCGCGGCGCGGGGCAGCGCGTGGATCAACGCCAGTTCGCGCCCCAGGTCGGCGACGAGCGACGGCGGCGGCGCGGCCAATATCTTCGCCGGGCTGACTTCGGCGATGACGCGCCGCATGACATAGCCCGTCCCCATGCCGTCGGCATCGGACAGCACCCCGATCACCTCGGGCGCCTTGACCCCGCCAGCGTGCGCCGCCCGGACCAGCGCGGCCTCGACCGGATGGCCATAAGGCCGCCCTTCCATATATTCGGCCGAGGGCGCACGGCGCAGCACATAGGCGCCGCCGCCCCAGTCGAACGCCCAGCTTTCCATATTGGCGCCGCCCGAAAGGCGGGTCAGGTTCGACAGGTCGCCGGTACCGGCAACGCGCATCATGAAGGGAGGCAGCAAGGTCGACAGATCGGACATTACTTCCCCTTGCTAAGTATTTTCGGGCTCCGCAAGCCCGTAATCGTGACAGGTGGGCGCGGCGGCGCGTCAGATGTTCGCGCGCCCCCGCTGGATCACCGCCATCCGCCGCGCCTCGACCTCTTCGGCGCGAACGGCGCGGTTCGCCGCCGACGACCGCGCATGTTCAAGCGCCATCGCATCACCGAAGGGCAGCGCATAGCCATCGTCGATCAGCCGCTTGTAGCTTCGCACCATCGCCGGATCGGCGCTGGCGATATCGCGCGCGAGCGCCTGCGCCGCGGGGACCAGCTCTTCTGGGGTAACGACGCGATTGACGAGGCCCCAGTCGCGCGCCGCCTCGGCGCCCAGGAAATTGCCGGTCAGCGACAATTCCTTGGCGCGGCCGATACCGATCAGCCGCGACAATTTCTGCGACAGGCCCCAGCCGGGCATGACGCCGACGCGCGCATGTGTGTCGGCGAAGCGCGCTGCCGTCGATGCGATCAATATGTCGCAGGCGAGCGCAAGCTCGAACCCGCCGGTGATCGCGACGCCGTTGATCGCGCCGATCACCGGCTGCGGGCAGAGCTCGATCGCCTTGACCGGATTGTCGTCGGCGTCGGTGGCATTGGCCGCGCCCAGATTGCTGGTGTCGGCCCCCAGTTCCTTGAGGTCGAGCCCGGCGGTGAAGGCGCGCTCGCCCGCCCCCGTCAGCACGATCGCGCGCACGCTGTCGTCGGCGGCAAGCTGCCGCATCACCGCCGCAAGCTCGGCGCGCAGCGCTCGCGAGAGCGCATTCATCGCCTCGGGGCGGTTCAGGATCACCGTGGCGACGGCATCCTGGCATTCGAGGCGGATCAGCGACATGAGGAAGCCCCTTTACAATCCCACATGGAAATTGACGCTGTTGAGCCAATAGGATGCCATCGGCTTGCCTTCGGCGTCGAGCGCGGGAAGGAATTCGGCACGGCGCATGATCGATTTGCAAACCGCGTCGTCGAATTCTTTGGCGCGCGTCGTTTGCTGGATGTGACATGCGGTGGGGTTTCCGGACGCATCGACATCGAGCCGGAACTGCACCAGCGCGCGCTGTCCCTGCCAAAGCATCTCCTTGGGATATTCACCCGACCGGATCCATTTGCCGGGATCGCTCTTCGGGGTGACCGGACGCGTCATCGTTGCATGCCGCGCGACGTCAACGCCCCAATGGTCGAGCAGTTCGTCGGTGCATTTGCTCAGCGCCGCAAAGGCGTTGCCCATCGACCCCGTCTCCAGGACGAAGTTCCGACCGGCTGGGACGCCCACTTCAATCCATGTGACCGCGGCTTCTTCGGCAGGCGTAACCGTCGACCAGCGGAAGCTGAAATCGCCCGCGTCGTGCGCGGCGTCATGAGCTGCGCTTTCGGCTTCGCTGCGCGGTGCAATCCTCACTTCGCTGCGCAGCACGAGGGCCGGGGTCTTGCCATCGCCCTTGCCCGGGTAGAATTCGATCGCCTGCTCCGCCTGGTCCGGGCCGAAGCGAATTTTCGCATCGCCGTCCATCCGGCTCGTACGCGCCGGTTTGCCGAAAACGCTCATCCGCATCCCGTCGCCGGGTTCGAAGCGGTCCATGACCAGCATCACCTTGTCGTCGCCCTCGCCGAACTGTCGCGCCAGGCGGCAACTGTCGTCCGCATAATTCAGAAGCCACTTCGAACTGGGCTGAAGATGCATCGGCTCTTTCGGCTTGGCGCCTGCGTTTGGAGCCGTCAGCAGCGAAAGCATCGCGACGGCGACGACGGACGAACTGCGGTAAGTCACTCTCTCCATGGCCGGAATGTCGGCGAAGAAGCTGGCCAAGGCAAGTCTTTCAGAGCGCACCCCACGACGCATAATCGTCGACATGCGCGTTGGCACGGCGGAAGCTGGTGAAGCTCATGCTCGCCGACAGGTCGAGCGCCTCGACCTGATGCCACCAGCCGACGGGCAGGAAGATCGCCTCGCCCGGCCCGATCACGCATTCGAGAACCGGCGGCGTTTCGGCGGTGCCATCGCCCGCCGGCAGCGCTTCGTTGCCCCAGTCGGAAAAGCAATGGCGGCTGTTGCGCATCCGCGCAAAGGCCCAGGGCGGCGCCATGCGGACTCGCTTGCGGCCCATGACCTGTACGAGCAGATTGTTCGTCAGATCATGGTGCCAGGGCGTCAGTGTCCCTTTGGGACCGAGCCAGAAAAAGCCGTCGCGGCCGTCGCGCGGCTCCAGGAGGTCGATCGGCGCCAGATCGTCCCACAGCGCCGCGAGCGCCGCCGCGTTGGTGCCGCTGTTATAGGCGGTGAGATAAATATCGTTGCTTGCCTCGTCCCCCCGCAGCCAGTCGATCAGCTCGCCGAACCGCAGCATCCGCCGATGGGCGTCCTTGGCGAGTTCATAATCGGGGTCGCCGTCGCGCCCCACCTGGGCTTCGACGGCCGCGCCGCCCGCGACCGCCGCAAAATGATCGAGCGACCAGCGCGACAGGGCGGGCCAATGATCGACGAGGCCGGCCAGCTTCACCGGACGGTTGGCGTCATAATAGCCGCGATAAAAGTCTGCGGTCGCGATGCGATCGGCGGTATCGAGCACGAAGCCGCCTTCGCTCTCGCGCGCAAGCCGCGCCTGATTGGCGAAGAGCCATTGCTGCTTGGCGCTGCGCGACGCCTGCCGCCGCAACGCAAGCGCCATCGGGTCTTTGGCCAGCCGCTCGACCTCATATTTCGCCGAAGCCGCCGACATGCCCGCGGCGATCAGCCGCGCATGCAGCGCCGCATCATCGTCGCCCGCGGCCAGCCCGTCGGCGAGGATAAGGCGCTTGTCGGCTTGGGGCATCGAACGACTCCAAGGGGGGCAGCGCCCACCCTATGATTGCGAATGCGTCGGTATCAAGACGCCGGGTTTACCGGCGCGCCGCCGCAGGCTCTTCCCCGGTCGCGCCGTCCGCCGGCTCCTTCGGCGGTTCGGCGGGGGTGAAGCTGCCGTTTTCGATCAGCCATTGCGGGTAGCGGCCCTGGATGTCGGCCATGATGCGGTCGATCGCCGCGGCGACCTGTTCGCCTTCGCCCTCGCGGTCGCGCTGGACGACGACGCGGCGCGCCTGCGCATCGACCAGCACCCGCGCGCGCGGGATGAGTTCGCCAATGGTCAGCCCGGCGATGATCCCCATGCTGTCGGCGTCACGCTGTTCGAGCGTGGCGAGCCGCTGGTTCAGCCGCTCCTCGAACTGCACCGCGGCGTTGGTCTGCTGCTTGAGCTGGACGAGGTTGACGCTGACGTCGCGGTCGAGATCGCCGCGCACCTTGGTGGCGAGCTGATCATTGAGCTGCGCCGAATATTGATCGACGAGGACGACGCCGTCGACCGCCACCTCCTCGCCCTCGGTGCGCACATTCAGGCTGTCGATGCGGTCGCCGTCACCGAGGAGGCGATTGAGTTCGGACTGGACCGCCGAGCGTGCGCGGATCTCGCGCGCGATATTGTTGAGCGACAGCGCCAGCGGGATCGACAGCACTCCCAGCGTGACGATGATTCCGGTTATCTGCATCGCTGTATGCTGCGGGGTCAGCGAGGGGCCGAATTTGTTGACCCGTGCGACGATCGTCGCAGCAAAGGCGATGGCAAGCGTGTTGGTCAGGAAGAGCAGCGCCGAACCGAGGGCGAAGTCGGGGCGGCCGGTGGCCAGGCCAAAACCGATCGTCGACAGCGGCGGCACCAGTGCGGTCGCGATCGCGACGCCGACCATGACGCCCGACAGCTTGCGTAGGATCGCATAGACGCCGGCAATGCCGCCCACGACCGCTACACCGAGGTCGAGCAGCGTCGGCTGCGTCCGCGCGCGCAGTTCGGGGGTGACGTCCTTGATCGGCGACAGCCAGATGATCAGCATCGCGACGAGCACCGCGACCGCCATCCCCGCCGCCATGGTGACGAGCGAACGCTTGATGAGATTGGATTCGAGCGTCGCGAGGCCAAAGCCGACGCCCATGATCGGGCCGAGCAGCGGCGATACCAGCATCGCGCCGATCACCACTGCCGCAGATCCTTGAAGCAGGCCGAGCGTGGCGATCGCCGCCGACAGCGTGATCAGCAACAGGAATTTCTGGTTGAGCCGCGCGTCGCGCGCGATGCTGGCCAGAATCAGCGCGCGGCCGTGAACGGCTTCCTCGTCGTCGCCCGCGCGGTCATCATCGTCGATTTCGCGTCCCGGCCCCGGCCGCGCGGACCGGCGACCGCCGGCGTTGAACGGCGCGTCGCCCAGTCCGGGAACTCCGGGATGATTGCCGGCCATATGGTCGGGCGGGTTAGATCTTGCCGGTCAGTTCGGGCACCGCGCTGAACAGATCAGCGACGAGGCCGAGATCGGCGACCTGGAAGATCGGAGCGTCTTCGTCCTTGTTGATCGCGACGATCGTCTTCGAATCCTTCATCCCCGCAAGGTGCTGGATCGCGCCCGAGATGCCGATCGCGAAATAGACTTCCGGCGCGACGATCTTGCCGGTCTGGCCGACCTGATAGTCGTTGGGGACATAGCCTGCATCGACCGCAGCACGCGAAGCGCCGAGCGCGGCGCCGAGCTTGTCGGCGAGCGGCACGATGACCTCCTGATATTTCTCGCTCGAACCCAGCGCACGGCCGCCCGACACGATGATCTTCGCCGAGGTGAGTTCGGGACGATCCTGCTTGGCGATTTCGGCGCCGACGAAGCTCGAAATGCCGGCGTCGCCGCCAGCCGAGACGGCTTCGATCGCGCCCGAACCACCGGTCGCCGCGGCCTTCTCGAACGCAGTGCCGCGCACGGTGATGACGAGCTTCGCGTCCGAGCTTTCGACGGTCGCGATCGCGTTGCCGGCGTAGATCGGACGCGTGAAGGTCTTGGGACCTTCGACCGACAGGATTTCCGAAATCTGCATCACGTCGAGCAGCGCGGCAACGCGCGGCGCGATATTCTTGCCGGTCGTCGTCGCAGGCGCGACGAACGCGTCGTGCGACCCCATGAGGTCGGCGACGAGCGGCGCGATATTTTCGGGCAGATTGTGACCGAAGGCTGGGTTGTCGGCGACATGCACCTTGCCGACGCCCGCGATTTCCGACGCCGCCTTGGCAACGCCATCAACACCTTCACCGGCGACGAGAAGATGGACTTCGCCAAGCTTCGAAGCCGCGGTTACTGCGGCGAGCGTGGCATCCTTGACGGCGCTGCCGTCATGTTCGACCCAAACGAGCATTTTCATGAGTGCACTCCCATCGCCTTGAGCTTGGCAACCAGTTCATCGACATCGGCGACCTTGATCCCGGCCTGGCGGACGGGCGGCTCCGACACCTTGACCGTCTTGACGCGCGGCGTCGTGTCGACCCCGTAATCGGCGGGCGCCTTGGTATCGAGCGGCTTCGACTTCGCCTTCATGATGTTCGGCAGCGACGCATAGCGCGGCTCGTTCAGACGCAGGTCGGTGGTGACGATCGCGGGAAGCTTCAGCTTCACCGTTTCGAGACCGCCGTCGACTTCGCGCGTCACGCTGACATGATCGCCCTCGACATTGACCGCGCTGGCGAAGGTGCCCTGCGCCCAGCCGGTGAGCGCGGCGAGCATCTGGCCGGTCTGGTTGTTGTCGCCGTCGATCGCCTGCTTGCCGAGGATCACGACACCCGGCGTTTCGGCATCGGCGATCGCCTTCAATATCTTCGCGATCGCGAGCGGTTCGGCTTCATCGTCGGTCTGGACGAGGATCGCGCGGTCGGCGCCCATCGCGAGCGCGGTGCGCAGCGTTTCCTGCGCCTTCGCCGGGCCGACGCTGACGGCGACGATCTCGGTCGCGACCCCCTTTTCCTTGAGGCGGATCGCCTCTTCGACCGCGATTTCGTCGAACGGGTTCATCGACATCTTGACGTTGGCAAGGTCAACGCCCGTGCCGTCCGCCTTGACCCGCGGCTTCACGTTGTAATCGAGCACCCGCTTCACGGGGACGAGGATTTTCATGGCTTTTCAGCTCCTCTCGAAGAATTGTGCAGTGCGCCATAATTGGCGTTTACGTAAACGTCAACCTGCGGGCGCCCCCTTCCGCCGCAAGAGCGGAAGGGGAAAACCGGTCAGGCCGCCTTGGCAACCTCGGCGACGATCTTCTTCGCCGCGTCGCCCAGATCGTTCGCGGGAACGATTGCGAGACCCGAGTTCGCCAGGATTTCCTTGCCCTTTTCGACGTTGGTGCCTTCCAGGCGGACGACGAGCGGCACCGACAGATTCACTTCCTTCGCCGCGGCAACGATGCCTTCGGCGATGATGTCGCATTTCATGATGCCGCCGAAGATGTTGACGAGGATGCCCTGAACGGCGGGATCCTTGAGAATGATCTTGAACGCCGCGGTGACCTTTTCCTTGTTCGCGCCGCCGCCGACGTCCAGGAAATTGGCCGGGAAAGCGCCGTTGAGCTTGATGATGTCCATCGTCGCCATCGCAAGGCCGGCGCCATTGACCATGCAGCCGATATTGCCGTCGAGCTTGATGTAGGCGAGGTCATATTCGCTCGCCTCGACTTCGGCCGGATCTTCTTCGGTCAGATCGCGCAGCTCGGCGAGATCCTTGTGACGGAACATCGCGTTCGAATCGAAGCCGACCTTCGCGTCGAGGACATAGAGCTTGTCGCCCTCGTCGGTCGGACAGATGGCGAGCGGGTTGATTTCGATCTGCGAAGCATCGGTGCCGAGGAACGCGGCATAGAGGCCCTCGAGGATCTTTGCCGCCTGCTTGGCAAGATCGCCCGACAGGTCGAGCGCCTTGGCCACCGCACGGCCGTGGTGCGGCATCAGGCCGGTGGCGGGATCGATGGTGATGGTGTGGATCTTTTCAGGCGCCGAGTGCGCGACTTCCTCGATGTCCATCCCGCCTTCGGTCGACGCAACGACCGCGATGCGGCTGGTGGCGCGATCGACGAGCAGCGCGAGGTAGAATTCCTTGCCGATGTCGACGCCGTCGGTGATGTACAGGCGGTTGACCTGCTTGCCGGCCTCGCCGGTCTGGATCGTCACCAGCGTGTTGCCCAGCATGTCCTTGGCGTGCGCTTCGACTTCCTCGATGCTCTTGGCGAGGCGAACGCCGCCCTTGGCGTCGGGGCCGAGTTCCTTGAACTTGCCCTTGCCGCGGCCGCCCGCGTGGATCTGTGCCTTGACGACGTAAAGCGGTCCGGGGAGCTGCTTTGCCGCCGCGACGGCTTCCTCGACACTCATCGCGGGAATGCCCTTGGGCACCGCGACGCCAAATTTCGCGAGCAGTTCCTTGGCCTGATATTCGTGGATGTTCATGAGCTCTGCCGGGCCTTTCGACTCTGTAAGCGGGGAGATATGCGGCGCCGCATAAGCACAAGTTGCGCGGCAAGGCTACCCCTGCCGCGCCCAGAAAATCTCGATACGCGCCAAAGCGGCGGCTGGATCAGCGCAGCGCACACACCGCGGCGGAGCTGGTCGTCACCGCCAATATCTCCGGATCCTTGAGCGCGCGGACCTTGCGGAAGAACTGGTCGAGCGTCAGGTCGGTGATTTCGCGGTCCTTCAGGCTGCCCAGCGCCGACAGGCGGCGAAGCTGGACGAGCGACAGCCGGTCGACCATGCGCCCCGCCATGCACGTCGCCATCGTCTTCGACAGACCCGCATTCTGGAGTCCGCTGCGCAGACGCGTCTCGGGCGTCGCGCAGGCGGACAGGACCAGCGGCAGCGCCAGCAGCGGAACCATCACCCGTTTCATCGAAGCCTACTTTCCGTGAAATTCGGCCACCGCGCCGGAGACCGCCTGCATCAGCGCCATGCGCGCGGGGATCGACGCCGATGTGTCGCCCAGCATCACGACGATGGCATAGCGCGTGCCGTCAGGCGCGGTGGCGATGCCGATGTCGTTATAGCCTGCCGTCTCGCCTTTGTAATCCTGGCCGGTGCCGGTCTTGTGCATGAAGTCCCAGCCAGAGGGGAGCCCGGCCTTCAGCCGCTTCGGCCCGCTGCGCGTCCGGCTCATCACGCTCATCAGATACTGCGTCGATTCGGGCGACAGCAGCGCCCCGCGCGCCAGCCGGGTCAAGGCGCTCGCGATCGCCGCCGGCGCGGCGCCGTCCATCGGATTGGCAAGATAGGCCTCGCGCGCCGACTTGCGCGTCGAATCGGGCAGCGCGGCGCGCGCCTGCTGGAAGGCGTTGCCACGCGAATAGCTCTGCTGCCACGCAAGGCCGGCGGTCGCGCTCTGCAACAGGCGCTCGCCGGGACCGAATCGGATCGATCCCAGATCCTTCTTCGCGATGAAGCGCCGGACCGCCTCGGGACCACCCACGGTGCGCAGCAGGCTGTCGTTGGCGGTGTTGTCGCTGTGCGTGATCGCGGTTTCGATAAGGTCGCGCACGCTCATCGTCACCTTGCCTTCCGACCGCACGCGCGCCGCGAGCGGCTGATGGAACAGGGTGAGGTCGTTGGGGCCGATGTCCACCCGGCGGTCGAGGCTGAGCTTGCCCTGGTCGACCGCATCGAGCACGGTCATCGCCACCCACAGTTTCGACACGCTTTGCTGCGGGAATAATTCGCCGCCGCGTTCCGAAAAGGACCATTCGCCGTCGATGCGCTGGACGGCGATGCCGGTCTTGCCGGGGAAAGTCCGCCAAAGCTGCGAAATCCGGTCGCTCAGGCCACTCGGCGGGCGCCGGAAGCCCGGATCGACGACGTCCTCGGGGGGCGCATTCACGGCGCGCGCCGGCGTTGCGGTGCTGACCGGCGGCCCGATCGGAACGCTGACCGCACCGCGCGGCGCCGTTTGCGCCTGCCGCGGCGTCGGCACCAGTGCCGCACCGCTGACACAGCCCGCCAGCGCCATTCCGCCGATCGCCATACCGAGCAGCCGCCTGCTCGAAAATCCCAACGCCATCATAACCCCGCAACCCGCGACCAGTTTATCGCCCGACCTTTTGGCCGGCACCATGCGTCCCGCACTCCGCCTGCGCGGACCAGCGATTTGCGGTGAATGATTCCTATCGCGCGATAAATGGCGGAACGCTGAACGGCTTGCCGCGTGCGGCGCCGTTCAGGGCGCCGGGGTTGCCCGCACCCATTCGGGATAGAGGCGTTTCAGCGCCGCCAGCTTGGGCGCATCCCAGCGGCGGATATAGCCATTGTCGGGATGCAGGCGCATGAAATCCTGATGATAGGCTTCGGCGCGGTAAAAGCCTTTGTAGCTTTCGACCGGGACCACGATCGGCGCCTTGAAATAATGGCCCTTGCCGATCTGCGCGAGATACGCAGTCGCAACCTGCCGCTGCGCGGCATCCATCGGCACGATCGCGGCACGATATTGGGTGCCGCTGTCGGGCCCCTGCCGGTTTTTCAGCGTCGGATCGGCGACCACGGAAAACAGGATGCGCAGCAAGGTGCCATAGCTGACCACCGACGGGTCATAGACGATGCGAACCGACTCGGCGTGTCCGGTCGTGCCGGACGAGGTCTGGTCATACTCGGCGGTGGCCTTGCTACCGCCATGATAGCCCGATTCGACCGACACGACGCCCTTCACATTGGAAAAGACACCTTCGACGCCCCAGAAGCATCCGCCCGCGAGCACCGCAACGGCGCGCTTCGCCTTCACTGCGGGATCGACGGCCGCCGCGGGGAGCTTGACGACGCCTTCCGCCTGCGCGGGCGCGCACTGCGCCAGCACCGCGGCAGTGATCAGCGCGGCGAAGGGGCGCCGCATCGCGGTCAGATCGGCATGGCGACCGCCGGCTGATTCAGCACGACGATCAAGGCGCCAATGGCGAAGCCGGCGAGCATGGTCGGAAACCAGTCGGAGCGGAACATCGAAAACATAAAAGCCTCTTTTTGTCATATTGTCGTTTTCGCGGGGGAGGCCCCCTCGGTTACAGCGACGATATGGCGCGCCCCGTGCCGCCGTGCAGTGACCGCCATCAGCCATAAAGATGATGGCTTACTATCCGGTGAACCGGATGGCGGGGCAGCGTTCAGGCAGCGCCCGTCCGGCGCCGCGGTCAGCGCAGCGCGGCGCAGGCCTGCTGGATGCGGATGCACGCTTCCTTGAGCACCGCCTCCGACGTCGCATAGGAAACGCGGAAGGCTGGCGACAGACCGAAGGCCGCGCCATGCACCGCCGCGACGCGCGCGGTGTCGAGGAAATAGTCGATCAGCGCTTCGTCGCTGTCGATCGGCTTGCCGTCGGGGGTCGTCTTGCCCATGCAGCCGCTCGCGTCGGGATAGACATAGAAGGCCCCGTCGGGAACCGGGCAGTTCAGCCCTGGCGCGTCATTGAGCATCGCGACCACCATGTCGCGGCGCTTGCGGAACGCGGCGTTGCGCTCCTCGAGAAACTGCTGCGGCCCGCCGAGCGCGGCCACCGCGGCGGCCTGCGCCACCGAACAGGGGTTCGACGTCGACTGCGACTGCAGCTTGCCCATCGCCTTGATCAGCCATGCGGGACCGCCGGCATAGCCGATGCGCCAGCCGGTCATCGCATAGGCCTTGGAACAGCCGTTGACGGTCAGGATACGGTCGATCAGGTCGGGGCAGCGCTGCGCCAGCGTCGAGAAGGCGAAATCGGCGTACCAGACATGTTCGTACATGTCGTCGGTCATCACCATCACATGCGGATGGCGGCGGATGACCTCGCCCAGCGCGTCGAGCTCTCCGGGCGAATAGGCGGCGCCCGACGGGTTCGACGGCGAATTGAAGATGATCCAGCGCGTCTTCGCGGTGATCGCGGCGTCGAGCTGTTCGGGCGTGATCTTGTAATGCTGCGCCGCCGACGCCTCGATCGTCACCGGCGTGCCGCCAGCAAAGGCGACGATGTCGGGATAGCTGACCCAATAGGGCGCCGGGATGATCACCTCATCACCAGGATCGACCGTCGCGACGAGCGCGTTGAAGAGCGTATGCTTGCCGCCGACATTGACCGTGATCTGGTCGAGCCCGAAGTCGAGCCCATTGTCGCGGCGGAACTTGCCACGGATCGCTTCCTTGAGCGCGACCGTGCCGTCGACCAGCGTATATTTGGTCTGACCGCCGCGGATCGCCTCGATCGCCGCTTCCTTGACGAAATCGGGCGTGTCGAAATCGGGCTCGCCCGCCGACAGGCCGATCACGTCGACGCCGTCCGCTTTCAGCTTGGTGACGCGCGCGGTCATTGCGAGCGTGGCCGAGGGCTGGATGCGATTGAGGGCGGCGGAGGTGTGCGGCTTCAGCGACATGACGATACTTTCCGTGGCTTGCGCGGACAGGCTGCAAAATGACAGGAAATTGCGCGGGGCCGCGCCTAAAGCCTCCGCCCGCAATAGGCAAGCCGGCGGCGCCATAAATTAGCTATGCAAGCCGAAAGTCAGCCTGCGGGCTGCGCCAGCCGTGCCGGAATCAGCCCGCGCAGCGAATTGCCGATGAAAAAGCCTTCCGCAAGATCGGCGAGGCGCAGATGCGACTCGACCGCCCGTCCCTTTTCGACGAGTTCGGCGCGCAGCACGCCGGGCAAGAGGCCGAGCGACAGCGGCGGCGTGAGCAGCAGGCCGTCGCGTTCGACGAAGATATTGCTCCAGCTTCCTTCGGTCACGAACCCCGGCTCGTCGACGAACACGACTTCGGCGGTGCCGTGTGCCGCGCGCAATGCATCATAGGCGCCGCGCAGGCTGGTCTTGTGGGTCAGACGGAAATCGCCCGGAGCGAGCGGCGCCGGCGCCACGGCGACCGGTACCGGCAGCTCGGCAAGCCGCGGCAGCGGCGACACCTCGACCGCGAGCGCGCCCGAGGGCGCCAGCCGCATCCGCACGCGCGCAGCGCTGCGCAGGCGAAAGGTCGCCGACTGCAGATTATTGCGCGCGCCATGGCGATCGAAATGAAAACCCAGCGCCTCGGCGCTCGCCTTCATGCGCGCCAGATGCCCCTCGAGCCGCTGGACGCCGTCCACGGGATCGAAGTGCATCGTCTCGATCAGATCGAAGCTTTGCCCGGCAGCGACCACAAATTCCCCCTTGGCCAGACATTCGCGCCATTCTTCAGCCGGTTCGCTGTCGGCGACGATTCCGGAACCCAGCCCCAGCGTGGCGCAATGCGCTCCGTCGCGCAAGTCGCGCTGCGACGGAAAGACGAGCGTGCGGATCGCGACATTGAACGCCGCCTCGCCATCGGGCGCGATGAAGCCGATCGAACCAGTGTAAATCCCGCGCGGCTCGGCCTCCAGTTCGTCGATGATCTCCATCGCCCGCACCTTGGGTGCGCCGGTGATCGACCCGCATGGAAAGGCGGCGCGCAGCACGTCAGCGCCGCCCTTGTCCGCAGGGAGCGCTGCGGTAACGTCGGAGACAAGCTGATGAATCGTGGGATAGGTCTCGACGCGAAACAGTTCGGGCACCGCGACCGATCCGGCCTCGGCAACGCGCGACAGATCGTTGCGGAGCAGATCGACGATCATCAGATTTTCAGCACGCTGCTTGGGATCCAGCGCGAGCGCCCGCGCCGCGCGCGCGTCGCTTTCGGGATGGGCGCGGCGCGCGGCCGTGCCCTTCATCGGCCGCGCCATCACCGCGCCGCCGCGCAGCGTAAAGAAAAGCTCGGGCGACAGCGACGCGATCGCCTGCTCGCCGGTCCAGATGAAACCGCCATATCCCGCGCGCGCCGTCTGCCGCAGCCGCGCATAGACGGCGAGAGGATCGCCCGCGAAGGGCACGTCGGCGCGAAAGGTCAGATTGGCCTGATAAATGTCGCCGGCGCGAATATAATCGAGAACCCGCGCGACAGCGGCTTCGTAATCCGCACGCGCCACGCGCGGACGTGGTGCGCCGATCCAGGCGGCACCGGGGTCGGGTAGAAGCGACGCAACTGCGTCGGCATCGATTCGCTCAACACGCTCGAACAGGCCAAACCAGCCGAGCGGCGCATCGAAGTTCATCGGCGCGGCAGAGCGGTGCCGCGAGGCGGGCGCCAGCGCCTTGCCTCCATCATAAGCGAGGTAGCCAGCGGCGTGCAGCCCGCGCGCTCGCGCGGCCGCCAGCCCATCGAGCAGAGCCGCCACGTCCCGCACCGCGCGGGCGCAGAGGATTTCTATCGGATCGCGGAACAGCCGCGCGCACGCTGCATTCTCTGCCCGCGCGTCGTCGAGCAGTACAAAGGGCGAAGCGCCAGCCGTCGGCCGGCTCAATCGCGCGGTCGTGGTCATGGCACGGCAGTCAAAGGCGCCAGGTGGTCAGCGGTCGCGCTTCATGCGGATCGACCGCCCACCCTCTACGCTGGCAAAATAGCTGCCCATCGTCGCGGTCTTGATATGGATCTTCTGGCCGGGCTTAGGTTGCCGCGGCAATACCGTCGTATCGATCTGCGACCAGACGGCGCCGTCTTCCATCGTCATCGTATATTTCCCGGACTGGTTCATGCTCACCGATTTGATGACCGTATCGATCTCGCGCACCTCATCCTCGTCGCCGCCGAAAATGCCGCCGAGCTTGGGAAAGCTGAACCCGAACAGGCCACGGCGCGTCTTCTTGGCCGTTTCGCGGTCGGTAAAGACAATTTCGCGGGCCTCGTCCGCACTGGCAAGCGACCCAACCTCGCGGTCGAAACAGGCAAGACGCTGCGTCGGATCGGCGATGTCGCGGCAAGCATAGAGCTGTTCGATCTGCGCCGGGCGGGGCGCCGCCTTGTCTTTGTCCTTTGCAGACGCCGGGGTCACGACCAGACAGCCCATGACGGCAACGGCCGCGACGATCCGAGATGAAAGCTGCGACATGACAATCCCCCTGCAAAGACGATGGCCCTGCCTAGCCGCCGCGGCGTCGGCCCGCAAGCGCGCTGCCGATTGCGATATCGGCTGACTGACCCTAGTGTAAGGAAATTCCGCCTCATTTCCGAAAGGACGCCATCCCCCGATGGGCACGCTCTACGACTGGTCGACCGATTATCGCCATCCCGCCCCATGGAACCAGTCGTTCGCGCCCCTCTCGCTGCCTGCCATGCTCGCCGACAGCGTCGCGCGGCGCGGCGAGGCGCCGATGCTCGACTTCATGGGGCGCCGTTTCAGCTATGCCGAAGTCGCGGACGGGGTCGCCCGCGTCGCGCGCGGCCTGCAGAAGCGCGGTATCGGCAAGGGCAGCCGGGTCGGCCTGTTCCTTCCCAATGTTCCGCATTATGTCGCCGCCTATTATGGCGCGCTTGCCGCCGGTGCGACCGTGGTCAATTTCTCGCCGCTCTACACGGTCGCCGAACTCGAGGCGCAGGTGGAGGATTCGGGAACCGACACGCTGTTCACGATCAGCGCCTCGGCGCTGTTGCCGACGGCGCTCTCGGTGCTCGAGGGGTCGAGCCTGAAGCGGCTGGTCGTTGGCTCGATCGCCGGCGGGCTGCCCGCGGCCAAGTCGATCCTCTACCGCCTGTTCCGGCGCAAGGAGACGGCGGCGGTGCCCGACGATCCGCGCATCATCCGTTTTTCGGCGCTGACCGACAATGATGCTCGCCCCGATCCGGTCGCCATCGACCCGGAAGGCGATGTCGCGCTGATCCAGTATACCGGTGGCACCACGGGCACGCCGAAGGGCGCGATGCTGACGCACCAGAATCTGACCGCCAACGCGCGGCAGGTCAATGCGATCGACCCCGACCGCGACGCCGACGACCGCATCCTCGGCGTGCTGCCTTTCTTCCACGTCTTCGCCAATACCTGCGTCCTCAACCGGACGGTGCTGAACGGCGGCATGATCGCGATGCTCCCCCGCTTCGACGCGAAACAGGCGCTGCAGACGATCACCCGGACGAAGGCGACGGCGCTGCCCGGCGTACCGACCATGTATCAGGCACTGCTCGACCATCCCGACCTTGCCAAGACCGATTTCTCCAGCTTGCGGGTCTGCATTTCGGGGGGCGCGCCGATGCCCGCCGAGCTGCGTGAGAAATTCGTTGCAGCAACCGGCGCGTCGCTCGTCGAAGGCTATGGCCTCACCGAAAGCGCCGGGGTCGTCGCGACCAACCCCTATGAGGGACCGGTCAAGGCCGGGACGATCGGCCAGCCGATCCCCGCGACCCATATCCGCCTGCTCGACAAGGAAGATCCGGTCACGGACGCGCCGATGGGCGAGCCCGGCGAGCTCGCGGTCAAAGGGCCGCAGATCATGCGCGGCTACTGGAACCGCCCCGATGCCGACCAGGACAGCTTCACCGCCGACGGCTGGCTGCGCACCGGCGACGTAGCAACGATCGACGCCGACGGCTATATCCGCATTGTCGACCGGCTGAAGGACATGATCGCGGTCGGCGGCTTCAAGGTCTATCCGAGCGAGATCGAGCACAAACTCTACCAGCATCCGGCGGTGAAGGAGGCGATCGTCCTCGGCGTCCCCGATCCCTATCGCGGCGAACACCCCAAGGCCTTCGTCACGCTGGAAGAGGGCTATGACGTCTCGGGCGACGCGCTCGCCGCCTGGCTCAACCCGCAACTCGGCAAGCATGAACGCGTGAGCGCCGTCGAGGTGCGCGATCATCTGCCCAAGACGATGATCGGCAAACTGGACCGCAAGGCCTTGCGGGCCGAAACGGGGGGATGACAACCGCCCCTCCTCGCCCCTGCCTTCGCGGGGGTGACCGGAAGCGGCAGGATAGAAATGTCATAATGTGATATTGTAACCTTTGTCATGTTATGCCATATCAAGGCCCGCAATTGCTTTCCTTGGAGAATCGGGTGACGCACGTCGCCAGCCATGCCCCTGTTCTGACGCGCCTTGGCGCGCTGGTTCGGGCTGCGCGCGATTCGCGGCCGCTGACCGCTTTGACGGGCGATCAGCTCGCCATCGGCCTGTCGGGCCTGTGCCTCGTCCACTGCCTTGCCAGCACGATCTTCTTTGCCTCGATCGCCTCGGTCGGCGGCGCTTTGCTGCATCCCGCTTTTCACGAGATCGGGCTGGTCGTCGCGATCGGTTTTGCGCTGGTGACGCTCGTCGCAGGGGTGCTCAGCCACGGCTATATGATGCCTTTCGCGGTCGGCAGCTTCGGGCTGGGCATGATGGCGGGCGCTCTGTCGAGGCCGCATGACGGCAGCGAAGTGCTCGCGACGATGATCGGGGTCGCGGTCGTCGCGCTCGGGCACGATCTCAATCGCCGCGCGGCGCACTGATACGCATTGCCCGCAGCTTGCGGGCGCCCCCCAAAGCGCCTACATTATCCCCATGGGCAAGCACGAACATGCGCATATCGAGGCCAGCGGCGCCTCGCTCGCCAATGCGGCGCAGGACGCGCTCGAAAAGGCCGGCGAAGCGTGGACCGACATGCGCGCGCAGATTTTCGATGCGGTCGCCGAAATTGGCAAGCCAGCGAGCGCCTATGAAATCGCCGACATCGTCTCGCAAAAACGCGGCAAGCGGGTCGCGCCCAACAGCGTCTATCGTATCCTCGACCTGTTCGTTGCCAACAATCTCGTCCGCCGGGTCGAAAGCGCCAATGCCTTTGTAGCCAACAGCCATCCCGGCTGCCTGCACGACTGCATCTTCCTGATCTGCGACAGCTGCGGCAATGCCGTCCATGTCGATAATGACAAGCTGTCCGACGGCGTGCGCGCTGCCGCCGCCGCGACCGGATTTGCCGCCGAGCGCCCGGTGATCGAGGTGCGCGGCAAATGCGCCGAGTGCCAATAGATTGAATGCGGGCGCGCCGCCAGCGGTACGCTGGTGGCTCGCGGCGCTTTTCCTCGGTTCGGCACCATAACGGTCGGCCTTTGGCTGAGCCAAAGCTTCCCGCAAGACAGCTTCGCCGCCGAGCCGGGCTACGGTGCACCGGTGCTTGCCTTCGAGTTCGCGGGTGGGCAGGACGATCTTCTCGCGATCTTCGGACCCGATAGCGACGCGCGGCAGGCCGGGCGCGTCGCCGCAATGCGGGGCCGTCCACTCCTCGTCGCACCCACCGAGCTACCCCTTCGCCCTGTCGTCCGCCCGTCCGCGCGCCGCCCGGCGAGCCCGCCCGCGACCGGTTTCGGGCGCCGCAGGCGCTGACCCCTTTCCGTTGCCGCGATGCGGGTCTAGGGAAACCGCGACTCACGAAACCGGGCAAAGGGCTGCACATGAACACCGTCATCATCCGCGAGGACGACCTCATCGAAACCGTCGCCGACGCGCTCCAGTACATCAGCTATTTTCACCCGATGGACTATATCCGCGCCCTGGGCGCTGCCTATGAGCGCGAAGTTTCGCCCGCTGCGAAAGACGCGATGGCGCAGATCCTCTCGAACAGCCGCATGTGCGCCGAGGGGCACCGCCCTATCTGCCAGGACACGGGCATCGTCACCGTGTTCGTCAAATGGGGCATGGACTGCCGCCTCGACAGCCCCCGCAGCCTGCAGCAGGTCGTCGACGAAGGGGTCCGCCGTGCCTATCTCCACCCCGACAACAAGCTGCGCGCCTCGATCCTCGCCGACCCGGCGTTCAGCCGCGTCAATACCAAGGACAACACGCCGTCGGTGCTGAATGTCGAAATGGTCCCCGGCGACAAGGTGCATATCGACGTCGCGGCGAAGGGCGGCGGCAGCGAGAACAAGTCGAAGTTCAAGATGATGAACCCGTCGGATTCGATCGTCGACTGGGTGCTCGAAATGGTGCCCCAGATGGGCGCCGGCTGGTGCCCCCCCGGCATGCTCGGCATCGGCATCGGCGGCACTGCCGAAAAGGCGATGCTGCTGGCCAAACAGTCGCTGATGGACCCGATCGACATGACCGAATTGCTCGCGCGCGGGCCGAGCAATCCGACCGAGGAACTGCGCATCGAGCTGTATGAAAAGGTCAATGCGCTCGGCATCGGCGCGCAGGGGCTTGGCGGCCTCGCGACCGTGCTCGACATCAAGATCAAGGATTGGCCGACCCACGCCGCGTCTAAGCCGGTCGCCATGATCCCCAATTGCGCCGCGACCCGCCACGCGCATGTCACGCTTGATGGCAGCGGCCCCGCCTATCTCGAAAAGCCGGTGCTCGCCGACTATCCGCAGATCGACTGGGCTCCCGACAGCGCCGCGAAACGCGTCGACCTTGACACGCTGACGCCCGAAGTCGTTGCCAGCTGGAAACAGGGCGACCGCATCCTTCTCAATGGCAAGATGCTCACCGGCCGCGATGCCGCGCACAAGCGCATCGCCGACATGCTCGCCAAGGGCGAAGAGCTGCCCGTCGAATTCAAGGGCCGCGTCATCTATTATGTCGGCCCGGTCGATCCGGTGGGCGAAGAAATCGTCGGCCCCGCCGGCCCCACCACCGCGACGCGCATGGACAAATTCATGGACATGATGCTCGATCAGGGGCTGCTCGCCTGCGTCGGCAAGGCCGAACGCGGCCCCGCCGCGACGCAGGCGATCGCCAAGCACAAGAGCGCCTATCTGATGGCGGTCGGAGGCGCAGCCTATCTCGTGGCGCGCGCGATCAAGGGCAGCAAGGTCGTCGGCTTCGCCGACCTCGGCATGGAGGCGATCTACGAATTCGAGGTCAAGGACTTCCCCGTCACCGTCGCGGTCGACAGCGAAGGCCAGAATGTCCACGTCAACGCGCCGAAAATCTGGCAAAAGCGGATCAAGGACGAAGGGCTGCTCGAGAAAGCCTAACCATCAAAGGCTGCTCTTTCGTTCCCGTCACCCCGGCAAAGATCGGGGTCTCGCCGGTGCATCCTTGCCATCTCCTCCAATTTGAAGAACACTCCCTCACGGCATACACAGCATAGGGGACGCGTGATGGATTTCCGGGAGCTTGACCGATTGGACCGCCGCGCATTGCTGCGCGGCACTGCGATGCTGGGCGCGGGTGCGATGATGATACGGCCGCTGCCGACGCTCGCCGCAAGCGGCCCGATGGCAGCGATCCGCAAGGCGGCCGAGGCCGGCAAGGAGGCGTCGGTCAAGCGGCTGCGCGACTGGATCGCCCTGCCCTCGATCGCGGCTGAAAATCGCAACATGGCCGAAGGTGCGGCCTATACGGCCGAACTTGCGAGGGACGCGGGCTTTTCAAATGTCGAGATCATTCCGACCGACGGCCAGCCTGGGGTGTTCGGTACCATCGATGTCGGCGCGCCGCGCACCCTTGGCATCTATTTCATGTACGATGTGAAACAGTTCGACCCTGCCGAATGGTCGTCGCCGCCGCTCGAAGGCAAGATGGTCGACAAGCCGGGCTTTGGTCTGTCGATCGTCGGGCGCGGCGCGGTGAACCAGAAGGGGCCCGAGGCGACCTTCCTCGCGGCGCTTCACGCGATCCGCGCTGCCAAGGCGAAATTGCCCGTCAACATCGTCCTGATCTGCGAGGGCGAGGAGGAGATCGGATCGCCACATTTCCGCCAGGTCGCAACCAAACCGAACGTGCTCGCCGCGCTCAAGAAATGCGACGGCATTTTCATCCCCTTCGCCTCGCAGGACAAGACCGGCGCAGTCGATGTCAATCTGGGGTCGAAGGGCATCATCGAACTTGAACTGATCGCCAGCGGTGAAAAATGGGGCCGGGGCCCCCAGGGCGACGTTCATTCCAGCCTGAAGGCGATGCTCGATTCGCCGGCGTGGCGGTTGGTGCAGGCGCTCCAGACGCTCGTCACGCCCGACGGTAACACGCCGGCGATCGAGGGCTGGTTCGAAAATGTCCGTCCGCTTACCGAGCGCGAAAAGATGCTGATCCGCGAAGCCGCAAAGGGCGCTGACGAGGCGGCCGAAAAGCAGGCGCTCGGCGTCAATGTCTGGATCGACAACCTCAAATATGACGATGCGCTGATCCGGCTCGCGCAGGAACCGACGGTCAATATCGAAGGGTTGGTCGCGGGCTACACCGGTCCCGGCGGCAAGACGATCCTTCCCGGCCGCGCGGTGGCGAAGCTCGACCTGCGCCTCGTCCCTAACCAGACGCGCGCCGAGGCCGAAAAGAAGCTGCGCGCCCACCTCGACAAGCATGGCTTCACCGATGTCGAGATGAACGTGTCGGGCGGTTACGATCCGACCGAAGTCGCCGAGGACAGCCGCCTCGTCCGTACCGAGCTTGCCACCTACAAGGCGCTGGGCGTCAAGGCGAACATCAACGCGCGTCTGGCGGGAAGCTGGCCGGGCGCGACCTTCACCGCGCCGCCCGTGTCGATCCCCGCCGCCCATTTCGGCATTGGCCACGGGTCGGGCGCGCACGCGCCGAACGAATATTATCTGATCGATTCGACCAATCCCAAGGTCGCGGGCATGGTCGATGCGACGATGGGTTTCGCCGAATTTCTCTATACTCTCGCCGCGATCAAATGACCGGCGATCTCAACGGGGTCGCCCATGTCATCCTGACCGCCGGCGATTTCGCGCGTTCGACGGCTTTCTGGCGCGACCTCATCGGCTATCTCGAGCTCAAGGTCGTACTCGACAGCGACGCGATGCTTTACGGCGTCGGCGGCCGCACCGCGATCGGCATCCGGACCGGCAGCCCGGAAAATGCCGGAAAACGCTTCGATCAGGGCGCGCCGGGGCTGCATCATGCCTGTTTCCGGATGCGCGATCGGGACGCGGTCGACCGCCTCTATGCCTTTTTGAAGGACCGCAGCGACATCGTCTTCGTCCACGGCCCGCAGGAGGAGCCCTGGGCGCCGGGCTATTATTCGATCCTCTTTGAAGACCCCGACGGCATCCGCATCGAATTCAACCACGTCCCCGGCGTCGGCCTGCTCGAAGCGGGCCGCGAGATCGGCGGCGCCGAAATCTTCGATTAAAAGCCGTAAACGAGGGTGAAGCGGGTCAGCGTATCGACCGTCTTGACTCCCGCCGGCGGATGGGTGTCGATGTCGGCCGAATAGGAAACCCGCGCCGACAGCGCGCCCGAAAGCTTCGCATTGAGCGCGGTCAGCGAGCTGGTGGTCGTCGTGCGATCGCCGACGATCGTCGAGGCGACCTGCGTCAGCCGCAGGTTCGGCGACATCTGCCACCCGAAATCGAGCCCCGCGAGCCCGGTGAGCTCGCTCTCAAGCCCACCCGCAACCAGTTCGGTCTGCCGCCACGCCGGGCCGGCTTTCAGGTTGAGCGTCATCTTCTTGCCGTCGATCAGCTTGTAGCCAAGCCCGCCCGACGCGCTCCAGCGCGCATCGAACCCCTGCATCCGGTCGCGCTCCCACCGGCCCAGGCCAAAGCCAAAGGCACGGTCGCCCATGCGGATTTGCGGTTCATATTCGGCAAGATATTTCTCGATCGTCGTCTTGCCATTGGTGCGCTGATAATCGGACTGAACGCGGAAGCGCTGATCCCAGTCCAGCCCCTTGCGCGCCAGTGCGATCCCCGCACTGAGCCCCGTCGAGCTCGAATTGCCCGAACTGTGCGAGGCACCGATCTGCCCCTCGCCCTTCCAATGCTGCCAGAATTTCGCGCTCGCCAGCCGCGCTCGCGCCGCATCGGCCGCCGCCTGCTTCTCGGCCGCGCGCTTGGCGCGATAATCGACCAGCAGCGCATCGATGTCGGCGACCTGTGCGGGGCTGGTCTTTTTGGCAAGCGCCCCCACCGCTTCCACATCGCCGTCCTTCTTGCTCGCCATGGCGGCGGCCAGCATCTGGAGGACCGGATCACGCTCGGGCTCCCGCTTGGTTCGCGCGCGCCAGGCCGAGAGGATCGCGTCGATTTCATCGAGCGATCGCGGATTGGTCGCCTTGGCGAGCGCCACCACGGTTTCCACATCCTTGCGCTCGCCGCTATCGATAGCGGCGCCAATCATCGCGCGCACCGGATCGGGCAAGGGCAAGGGCCGCACCTCCATCGCCGCCGTGACCGCCGGCACCGTCGCGGCGGGCAGCGCCGGACCGGTAACGGCGGCATGCGCCGGCGGCGCGCCGACAGCGGTCAGGAGAATGGCAACCGGCAGCGGCGCGAACTGTCTCATCGAACGGGATCCTTCTTGTGGGGATGCCCCGGGTGATTGTCCCCGGGACCGGTTTTCCGATCGGGCGTAGAGCCGTGCCGCCGCTCTTAACCGCAAAGCCGCTGGCATTTCCACCCATTAGGCCCCATTTGATGCGCATGTGGATCGCGATCATCGCCATTTTCTGCGCCGGGGTGGGCAATTTCGCAATGCACCGCGCCTTCATGGAAAGCGACGATCCGCTGGTACAGCAGATGGTCCGGCCGCTCGCCGACAAGGTGGGTCCGCACATCACCTACGTGTTCGAATTCCTGCTCCTCGTCGGCGCCATGGCGATCGCGACGCGCAACTGGTTCACCGCGATGCTGCTTTATGGCCTCTACACCATCTTCAACGCGATGGCGTTCAGCTGGGTGATGAATCGTCCGCGGTAAGCGGCTGAGGAATGCCATTATCTTGGCAGCGCAGCACCCCGCACGAGACTGCTCCCTTTACTTGCCCATCCACCTTCCTATGTCGGTTTGATGGTCAGCCCCGCGCCCTCGCTTCCCAAATCCTTTGCGCAGCTTTCGCCGGCCGAGGCCGCCGAATTGCTCGCGGCGCGCAAACTGCCGCCGGTCGAAAGCTGGCATCCGACGCGTACGGGCGACAGCGCGATGGAAATCCGCGCCGATGGCAGCTGGTATCATGAAGGCGGCCGGATCAACCGCCCGGCGATGGTGAAGCTTTTTTCGACCATCCTGCGCCGCGAACCCGATGGCGGCCATGTCCTCGTCACCCCGGCCGAAAAACTGGCGATTGCCGTCGAGGATACCGCCTTCCGCGCCGTCGAGATGAAAAGCGAGGGCGACGGCGCGGCGCGCACGCTGCTGTTCCGTCTCGACACCGACGATCTGGTCATGGCGGGCGCCGATCATCCGCTGTCCTTCGGACACGACCCCGACCGGCCCGACCCGCGGCTCCATGTGCGCGGCGCGATCGGCAACGGGCTGGAGGCGCGCATCGACCGCGCGCTCTATTACGAGATTGTCGAGATGGCGCTGGCCGAAGGCGGCGATCCGCCTGCCATCTGGTCGAACGGCGCCTGCTTTCCGCTGGTGGGCCGCTGATGCTCTCGGCAAAGCTGCGCGATGCGCTCGACAATCTGCTTCCCGATCATGGCGAAGATGAGGGCTATCTGCTCCATCGCGGCGATTCGCTGCGCGACGCAGCAGTGCTGATCGCCTTCACCGACCGGCCCGACCCCGGCGTCATCCTGACCCAGCGGCCGCAATGGCTGCGCAGCCATGCGGGACAGGTCGCCTTTCCGGGCGGCAAGATCGATCCCGGCGATACTGATGCGGTCGATGCGGCGCTGCGCGAAGCCGAAGAGGAAATCGGCCTGCACCGCCGCGATGTCGCGGTCGCCGGGACGACCGACGCCTATCGTTCGGGCAGCGGCTATCACATCACCCCGGTCCTCGGCGTCATCCCGCCCGACCTGCCGCTCGATCCCAATCCCGACGAGGTCGAGGACTGGTTCGAAGTGCCGCTCGACATCCTGTTCGATCCCGCCAATTACGAACGCCAGCAGGCGCATTGGCAAGGGCAGGTGCGCCGCTATTATGACATGCATTGGCAGGGACGGCGGATCTGGGGCGTGACGGCGGATATCATCATCAATCTGGCGCGGCGGCTGCCGCCCGGCTGGCATCGCTGAGATGGGGGTAACGATGCTGCCCGATGCCGCGTGGCGCGGCCGCGCCGGGTTGCGCCGGATCGTCGCCGCGCTCGGCGCCGAGGCGGTGAAGATCGTCGGCGGGGCGGTGCGCGATACGCTGCTTGGCCTGCCCGTGACCGACATCGACCTTGCGACCCCGCTGTTGCCGCAAGAGGTGACGCGGCGGCTCGAGGCGGCCGATATCAAGGTCATTCCGACCGGCATCGCGCACGGCACGGTGACCGCGATCGCGAGCGGCGATCATCACGAGATCACGACGCTGCGCCGCGATGTCGAAACCGACGGCCGCCGCGCCACGATCGCTTTCGCCGACGACTGGCGCGAGGATGCGGCGCGGCGCGACTTCACGATCAATGCGCTCTACGCCGATCCGCTGACCGGCGCGGTCGATGACTGGTTCGGCGGGCTTGCCGATCTGCAGGCCGGCTGCGTCCGCTTCATCGGCGATGCAGCAACCCGGATCGCCGAGGATCATCTGCGCATCCTGCGCTTCTATCGCTTTGCGGCGCGTTTCGGGGACGGCGAGCTCGAACCCGTCAGCCACGCCGCGGTGACCGCCGCGCGCCAGTCGCTCAAGAGTCTGTCGCGCGAGCGCATCGCCGACGAGTTGACCAAGATATTGTCGCTTCCCGATCCGCGCGCAATCGTCGGCCAGATGGCAGCCGACGGCATCTTCACGGTGATCCTGCCCGAACTCGATCCGGGGTTTGCGACCGCGCTCGACCGCTTGCTCGCCAATGAAAGCGCGGCGGCGGCTGCACCCGCGTCGCTGCGGCGGCTCGCCGCGCTGTTGCCCGCCGACGCCGGCATCGCCGATCAGGTCGCGAGCCGGCTGCGCCTGTCGACGCGGCAACGCAAGCATCTGTCGGCGATCAGCGCGTATCGCCACGACGCGCGGCCGGTTCGTCAGCTTGCCCATGCCATCGGGATCGAGGCGGCGCGCGACGCGCGGCTGCTCGGTGGGAATGAGGGTGATGCAGCGGCTGCGGTCGCGGCGCTCGACGGCTGGACCGTGCCGCAGCTTCCGGTGCGCGGCGGCGACATCGTTGCACGCGGCATCGCGGCGGGGCCGGAGGTTGCGCGCATCCTGCAAGGCGTCGAGGCGCAATGGGTGGTGGAGGATTATCCGGACGCCGCGCGCGTCGCGGAGCTGGTCGATCAGATGATCGGGCGGAGCAGCGACTGACGCCAATAGGCGATCGCCGCGCGGGCATCCATCGGCCGCGCGAACAGAAAGCCCTGACCGAAATCGCAGCCGAGCGCCGAAAGCAGGCGCGCCTGGTCGGCGGTTTCCACCCCCTCGGCCGTGGTACGCATGCCGAGCACTTCGGCAAGGCTCTGGATCGTGCGGACGATGGCCGCCTTGTCGCGGTCCTCGACCATATGGTCTACGAAGCTGCGATCGATCTTGAGGACGTCAAGCGGCAGGCGCTGGAGATAGGCGAGGTTCGAATAGCCGGTGCCGAAATCGTCCATCGCGACCCGGGCCTCGACCGCCTTGAGTTCGCTCAGCACCGACAGCGCCAGGTCGGGATCGCCGATGATCGCGCTTTCGGTGAGTTCGATCATCAGCCGGTCGCCGCCAATGCCGTGCCGCGCCAGCGCCTCGCGGACCACCGCCGCGACATCGTCACGAACGAGCTGGATCGCCGAGACATTGACCGAGATATAGCAATTGACCGGGGCATCATTCTCGCGGTCCCACGCGGCGAGCGTTTCGGCAGCCTTGGCGATTGCCCATTGGCCGAGCGGGACGATCAGCCCCGAATCCTCTGCCACCGGGATGAATTCGGAGGGCGACACCGCGCGGCCGGCGCTGTTGTTCCAGCGCGCCAGCGCCTCGAAGCCCGCCACCTTGCCGGTCGACAGTTCGACGAGCGGCTGGAAGTCGAGGTGCAGCCGGTCTTCCTCGATCGCGTTGCGCAATTCGGTTTCGAGCCCGAAGCGATTGTCGGCGAGCAGCGCCGCCTCGGGTTCGTAGATTTCGATTCGGTCGGTCTGCTTCGCCCGCTTGAGCGCGATCTGCGCGTGGCGGATCTGATCGGCGACATCGGTGTCGGGCGCGGATTGAATGGCGCACCCCAGCGCGCAATCGACGCTGACCTTCAGCTCGCCGATGCGGAAGGGGTGGTCGAAGCAGCCGCGGATGCGGCGCGCCATTTCGCGGACGTCGGCCTTGCCGCCAGCGATACGCGTCGAGATGGCGAATTCGTCGCCGCCGGTTCGCGCCAATATGTCGCCGCTGCGCAGGCTCGATTTCAGGCGCCGCGCCACGGTGATGATCAGCTCGTCGCCGGCGAGCGGACCAATATGTTCGTTGATGCGGCTGAACCGCGCGAGATCGAGCAACAGGATGGCGTGATCGCCCGCTTCCTGCTCGGCACTGCGCTGTTCGACCAGCTCCTCGAATCCGGCGCGGTTGGGGAGGCCCGTCAGGCTGTCGGAAACAAGTTCGCGGCGCAGATTGCGCTCGGTCATCATTTCCTGCGTCCGGTCGATCAGGGTCAGCAGGAACAGCGAATCGTCGCCGCTCTCGTCCGACAGCGGACCGATCGATCCGCGCAGGTCGCGCGCCGCCGGGCCTTCGCCCAGGCGGCAGGAAAATTCGTGGACGCCGCCAATATGCTGCGCGGCCTTTTCGATCGCGCGGCGCAGTTCGATCGGCGCCTCGACACCCGCCGGGGACAGGTCGAGCCGGTCGAAGGCGGCGTTGCTGGCGTGCAGGCGAAAATTGCCGCGTGCCAGCGGCCGCACAAGCGCGGCGGGGACCGGTAAGGCGTCGATCCAGCCGACAAACAAGGATGGCCGGTCTTCACCGGTTCTATCTATTGGCATAATAAAGGGTTTGATGCGACCTTTCCCCATTGGTCGATGCCTAAGTGACCGGAGGTAAAGAAGCTATTTACGGCAACGTAAATTGCGATCAGTCGAAGCGATTGTTACGCGGGAAACCGGTTGGCGGCATCCGCCCCGACGCACTGCGCGCGACGCGCCACGGCCCGAGGTCGGTTTCGGTGCGCACGCGCCCCGTCTCGCCGCCCATCGTCCAGCTCAGCCCCTCGGCAAAGACGAAGCTCGTCGCGTCGGACAGGCCGCCATCGCGATATTTCTGCAGCATCACGCCCTGACCGCGCGCCATCACCGGCACTTCGGCAATCGGGAAGACGACAAGTTTGCGGTTCTCGCCGATCACCGCGACGCTGTCATGGTCCGCCGCGATCGTGCGGACGACCGACAAGTGCGCCCTGGGCTTCAGATTGACGACATTGCGGCCCTTGCGCGTCTCGGCGATCACATCGGCCATCTGCGCGACGAAGCCGTGCCCGCTCGTCGAAGCGAGCAGCAGCCGGCCGTCGGCGCTCGCGGGGATCAGCGCGACGATACGGGCGTCGGGGTCGATGTCGACCATCAGGCGCAGCGGCTCGCCGAAGCCGCGGCCCCCGGGCAGCTTGTCGGCGCCTACGGTATAGAAGCGCCCGTCGCTCGCGGCGACAAGCAGCTTGTCGGTCGTCTGGGCATGCACCGCAAAGGCGAGTTCGTCGCCTTCCTTGAACTTGAACTCGCCCCATTGGTCCGCCGCGACATGGCCGCGCTGAGCGCGAATCCACCCGCGCTTCGACAGGATCACCGTCACCGGTTCCTTCTCGATCATCGCGTCGAGCGGAATGTCGCGCACCGGCGCGGCTTCAGCGATCGCGGTGCGCCGCGCGCCGAGCGGCGTGTCGAGGCCATAGACGGCCTTCAGCTTTTCCAGATCCTTGCGCAGCCGCGTCTTCTGGCGGTCCTTGCTGGCGACGAGCTTCGCCAGCTCTTCGCGCTCGGCGATCAGGTCGGCCTGCTCGCGCTTCAGCTCCATTTCCTCAAGCTTGCGCAAGCTGCGCAGGCGCATGTTGAGGATCGCCTCGGCCTGCCGGTCGGTCAGCTCGAATTCGGCCATCATCACCGCCTTCGGCTCGTCCTCGGTGCGGATGATCTCGATCACCCGGTCGAGGTTCAGGAAGGCGATGAGGTAGCCGCCGACCAGTTCCAGCCGATCGTCGATCTTGCCGATGCGATGCTCCGCGCGGCGAACGAGGACGATGATCTGATGCTGCAGCCATTCGGTGAGCAGTTGGTGCAGCCCCATCACCTTGGGCGTGCGCGTCGCATCGAGGACGTTGAGGTTGAGCGCGAAGCGGCTTTCGAGCTCGGTCAGCCGGTAAAGGCTTTCCTTCAGGATGTCGGGATCGACGTTGCGGCTCTTGGGCACCAGCACGATGCGGATATCCTCGGCGCTTTCGTCGCGGACATCTTCGAGGATCGGCAGCTTCTTGTCGGCGATAAGCTGCGCGATCGCTTCGATCAACTTGCCCTTGGAAACGCCATAGGGAATCTCGCTGATGACGAGCTGCCATGTGCCGCCCGCCTGCTTCTCGATCCCCGTCTCCTCCCACGCGCCGTCCTGCTTGCCGGTCGAAAAGCGCGCGCGGACGCGAAAACTGCCGCGTCCGGTTTCATAGGCGTGGGCAATCGTCTCTGCGCTGTCGACGATGACGCCGCCGGTCGGGAAATCGGGGCCGCGCACATGCGTCAGCAACTCGGCAAGCTCGGCCCTGGGATTATCGAGCAGGACGAGCGCGGCGTCGATCACCTCGGCGGCGTTGTGCGGCGGGATGTTGGTCGCCATGCCCACTGCAATGCCGCTCGCGCCATTGGCAAGCAGGTTGGGGAACAGGCCGGGCATGATCTCCGGCTCTTCGTCTTCGCCATTATAGGTCGGACGGAAATCGACCGTGCCTTCGTCGAGCCCCTGCATCAGGTCGATCGCGACGCGCGTCAGGCGCGCCTCGGTATAACGATAGGCGGCGGCGTTATCGCCGTCGATGTTGCCGAAATTGCCCTGCCCGTCGACCAGCGGATAGCGCAGCGAAAAATCCTGCGCGAGGCGGACCATCGCATCATAGACCGCAGTGTCGCCGTGCGGGTGAAATTTACCGATGACGTCGCCGACGACGCGCGCCGACTTCTTGTAGCCCTGCGACGGGTCGAGCCGCATCGCGCGCATCGCCCACAAGAGGCGGCGATGCACGGGTTTCAGCCCGTCGCGCAGGTCGGGCAGCGACCGCGCCGTGATCGTCGACAGCGCATATACCAGATAGCGCTCCGACAGCGCGCTGCCGAAGGGGGTGTCGATGTTGCCGGGTTCAGGAGGCGGAAGGTCGTCGGTGGTGCTGGCCATTGTCGCGGCGCGATAGCAATCCTAGCGCATCAACGCAAAGGCCTTAGGAGGATCGCGTAGGGACAGGGCCCTAAGGCTTGTCGGCATAGGCCTTGACCAGATCGTACATGAAGTCGCGGCCGACATAGACCGCCTTCACTTCGACCCTTTCGTTGAGGCCATGGACGCCGTTGCCGTCGGGGTCGCCCCAGATGCCGGGAATGCCATAGGTCGGGATGCCCACCGCGCCGAGGAAGGTCGCATCGGTATAGCCGTTCGCCATCGACGGGATGACCTTCAGTCCCGGCCAATAGCGCGCGACGAGCTTTTCCATCGGGCCGATCACCTTGGGGTCGAGCGGCGGTGCTGGCGGCGCGGGGCGCTTGGGCGGAAGCTGCGTCACGGTGACGCCGGGGTCGCCGATCACCTTTTCCAGCTCGGCCTTGATCTCCTCGATCGGATGACCGGGGAAGATGCGGCAGTTGATATTGGCGCCCGCCCGCTGCGGCAGCGCATTGGGGGCGTGACCGCCGTCGAGCAGGGTCGCGACGCAGGTCGTGCGGATATTGCCGTGGAGGAACCGATCCTTGTTGACGATTGCCTCTGCCGCCTTGTCGGCGGGATCGGCGGCGAGCGCGGCCATCGCCTTGCCCGTTTCGTCGCCGCGCGCGGCGCCCGCTTCGCTGAAGAAGCGCCGCGTCGTGTCGGTCATTTCGACCGGAAATTCATATTCGTCGATCCGCGTCAGCGCCCGCGCGAGCTGATAGATCGCATTGTCGCGCACCGGCACCGAGCTGTGGCCGCCCGCGTTGCGGGTTTCGAGGCGGAAGTTGGCGAAGGTCTTTTCGCCGACCTGCACCGACTGGCCGATCACATGGCCCTTGCCGTCGCTGTCGCCGCCGCCGCCTTCGTTGAGCGCGAATTCGGCGTCGATCAGATCGCGCTTGTTCGCCGCCAGCCATTCGGCGCCGTTGAAGGCGCCGTTGGTTTCCTCGCCGCAGGTCAGTGCCAGCTTGACGGTGCGTTTCGGCTTGTACCCTTCCGTGCGGAAGCGGATCAGCATGTCGGTCCAGATCGCCGCCTGCGCCTTGTCGTCGAGCGTTCCGCGGCCATAGAAGTAGCCGTTTTCCTCGACCATCTTGAACGGGTCGCGTTCCCAGTCGGCACGTTTCGCCTCGACGACGTCGATATGCGCGATGAGCAGGATCGGCTTGGCGGTCTTCGACGTGCCGGGATAGACGGCGACAAGGCCGCCCTCCTTCGGATGATCGGGGTCCGCGAACAACGTCAATTGTTCGTCACCGAGGCCCGCTGTCTTGAGGCGCGCCGCCATGCGTTCGGCGGCGAGCGTGCAGCTTCCCGCCGACAGCGTGGTGTCGGTTTCGACCAGTTCCTTGTAAAGATCGCGAAAGGCGAGCTGGTCCGCGCGCGGCGCCGTCTGCTGCGCGGTGGCGGGCGCGGCGACGAGCAGCGCCGACGACAGCAAGGCGGACAAGATTTTCATTGGTTGGCCTCCCCTGAACAGGCCGCGAAAGGAGCAGAAAGCGCCGCGCGCTGCAAGCCGCTTGCGCGCGGCGCCGCTTTCGCGCAAGTCGCGCTGAGGATGGGGAGAGAGACGTGACGCCGATCGAAGACGATCAGCCTGGGCCGGTCGCGCGCGCGGTGCGCCGCCTGCTATTGCTGCTGTACCGGCTGCGCGGCTGGACCGCGGTGGGCGAGGTGCCCGAACCGCGCCGCTTCATCATCATCGCGGCGCCGCACACCAGCAACTGGGATTTCGTCAACTATCTCGGCCTGACCGCCGACCTAGGCGTGCGCGCCCATTTCATGGGCAAGCTGTCGCTGTTCAATTGGCCGCTCGGCGGCTTCATGCGCCAGATGGGCGGGATTGCGGTCGATCGCCGGAACAGCAGCAATGTCGTACAGCAGATGGTGCAGGAATTTGCGCGGCGGCGCGAGTTCATGCTGACCGTCGCGCCCGAAGGGACACGGGGCAAGGCGAAGAAATGGCGCACCGGCTTTTACCAGATTGCGCTCGCCGCGAAGGTGCCGATGGTCGTCGGCCTGATGGATTATGGCACCAAGACCGGCGGCCTGGGGCCGCTGATCTGGCCGACGGGCGATTTCCGCGCCGACATGATGAAGGTGTTCGACGTCTATAAAAGCTGTATTCCCAAAATACCCGAGCGCGCCGTCCGGTCGATCGACGACATCGTCGGCCGCCGTGAGGAAGCGCAGGACACCGAGGCAGAGAGCGAGGAGGCACGGGGCCGATGACCGACATGGTGACGCTTCTGGCGATCAATTTCGCGGCGCTGATCGCGGCGATCCTCGTCCTCTGGGGTATCGCGGTTGCGATCCGCGATGTCTCGTTCATCGATGCCTTCTGGGCTTTCGGCATGGTGCTGCTGGCACTCGCAAGCGCGGCGCAGGTCGGTATCGAAGGCGTGCACGCGGCGGCGATCCTCGCGCTCACGGCGCTGTGGGGGCTGCGCCTCTCGATCCATCTTTTCGTGCGCTGGCGCGCGCATGGCGAAGACCCACGCTACGCACGGATCATGGCGCGCACGATGGAACGCCGCGGCTGGAGCTGGGCGCAGACGGCGCTCCTAACCGTCTTTCTGACGCAGGCACCGCTCCTGTTTCTCACCTGCCTGCCCGCGCAGATCGGCATATGGGCCAGCGTGGCCGATCCGGTGCCGGCGCTTGGCGTCATCGGCTGGGCGGGCGTCGCCGCGGCGCTCATAGGTATTGCGTTCGAAAGCATCGGCGACGCGCAGCTCGATGCCTTTCGCAAGAATCCGGCGAACAAGGGCAAGGTGCTCGACACCGGCCTGTGGCGGTATACGCGGCACCCCAATTATTTCGGCGATGCGCTGACCTGGTGGGGCATCTGGCTGATCGCCGCCGACATCGGGCTGTGGGCCGCCGTGGCGAGCGTCATCGGCCCCATTTTCCTGACCTTCACCCTGACGCGCTGGTCGGGCAAGGCGCTGCTCGAAAAGGGCCTGCACAAGACGCGACCCGGCTATGCCGACTATGTCCAGCGCACCTCGGGCTTTTTCCCATGGCCGCCAAAGACCAGGGGCTAGGCGAAGAGACGGCCGCCGCCGATGCGAGCGCGCTGGGCGACGCGCCGCGCATTCGCGCGATCCTGACCGCCGCGGCGCGCGACGGACGCAGCGTCAGCTATTCCGAAATACTCGGCGACCTGGGCTTCCGATTCACGCGGCCCAAGATGCGCGCGCTGTGCAAGACGCTGGGCGAGGTCGACCGGATGTGCGCGCTCGACGGCGAACCCGATCTCGCCGTACTTGTGGTGCGCGAGAGCGACCGGCTGCCCGGTCAAGGCTGGTGGGTCGGCGGCACGGCGCTGTTGCTCGGCTACGACGGCCCGTGGGAAGGCGCCGCCGCGGCGCGTTTCATCCGCGAACAGCAACAGATTGCGTTCGATTATTGGGCGTCGCGATAGGCCGGAAAATATCGCGGCGCGCAGCAAAGGCAGAGGCATATTGAGCGACGCCATCGCGACCTAGCCAAAAGCCGCCCTTCGCCCTAAAGAGCGCCGATGCATTTCCTCGATCAGGCAAAGATTTTCGTGAAGTCCGGCGACGGCGGCCCCGGCGCCGTTTCGTTTCGCCGTGAGAAATATGTCGAATATGGCGGCCCCGACGGCGGCAACGGCGGCAAGGGCGGCGACATTGTGTTCGAGGCGGTGAGCGGGCTCAACACGCTGATCGACTTTCGCTATACCCAGCATTTCAAGGCCCGCCGCGGCACCCCCGGCGCCGGCCGCGATCGCACCGGCGCGGGCGGCGACGATCTGGTGATCCAGGTGCCGATCGGCACGCAGATCCTGGCCGACGACGAAGATCGCAGCTTGCTCGCCGATCTGACCAAGGAGGGCGAGCGCATCGTCTTTCTGCGCGGCGGCGACGGCGGGCGCGGCAATGCGAGCTACAAAAGCTCGACCAATCGCGCGCCGCGTCAGCACGGCCCCGGCTGGCCGGGCGAGGAGATGTGGGTGTGGCTGCGCTTGAAGCTGCTCGCCGACGCCGGGCTCGTCGGGCTGCCCAATGCGGGCAAGTCGACCTTCATCAACGCCGTCTCCAACGCGCAGGCCAAGGTCGGCGCCTATGCCTTTACGACGACGCGGCCGCAACTCGGCGTCGTCAGCCACAAGGGGCGCGAATTCGTCATCGCCGATATTCCCGGCCTGATCGAAGGCGCCGCCGATGGCGCGGGGATCGGCGACCGCTTTCTGGGGCATATCGAACGCTGCCGCGTGCTGCTGCATCTGGTCGATGCCAATGATGCCGATGTCGCGACCAGCTATCACATCGTGCGCGACGAACTCGACGCCTATGGCGCGGGGTTGACCGACAAACCGGTCGTCGTCGCGCTCAACAAGGTCGATACGCTCGACGAGGAATTGATCGCCGCGCTCAAGGCCGAGCTCGAAGAAGCAAGCGGCTATCCGGTCATGGCGCTGTCGGGCGCCAGCGGCGAAGGTGTCGGTGCGGTGCTCGACAAATTGCTCGAAGCCATCGGCCCGGTCGCCCCCGCGGCCGACCATCGCGACGACGCCGACGACGAAGGCGCTTGGTCGCCGCTTTGACGTCGCGGCGCCCGGCGCGGAACGAAACGCGTCCGCGGGGCATTTGATCGCGGAACAACAAGGAGTTCCTCATGCCTCCCCACGCGTCCCGCGCCCTGCACGCGCCTCTCTCGCTCTGCCTGGCCGCGGCCACGGCGCTCACCGCCGTCCCGGCCGCCGCGCAGGACGAAGGCGAAACGACCGGCAAGCGCACCCGCGTCTTCGCCGGGCCGCAATTCTGGCCCGAAACGCCCGGATCGAAAAAGCTCGTCCTCGGGCCCTTCGTCGACCTCTCGCGCGCCAAGCCCGGCGAGGACTTCGCCTTCGAGGCCCCGGACCAGAGCTTTGGCTTCGACCTTGTCGACGACAAGAAATTCGACTTCGGCCCGACCGCCAGCATAATCCGCAAGCGCAAGCCCGAAGCCGTCGGCGGCAACCTGCCCAAGGTCGGACTGACCGTCGAAGCGGGCGCCTTCGCCCAAGCCTGGGTGGCGCCGGCGCTGCGCGTGCGGGTCGAAGCGCGCAAGGGCCTCGGCGGTCATGGCGGCTGGGTCGGCGATGTCGGGGCCGATTATGTCGCGCGCCAGGGCGACGACTGGCTGTTTTCGATCGGTCCGCGCGTCTCGCTCGGTGACAGCAAATATAGCCGCGCCTATTTCGGCGTCGCTCCTACTGATGTCGCCGCCTCGGGCCTGCCCGCTTATGATCCCAAGGGCGGCGTGCAATCGGTCGGCGTCACAGCGGGCTATATGCGCCAGTTGACGCGAAATTGGGGCGTCGCGGCCTTTGCGCGCTACGACCGCCTCGTCGGCGATGCCGCCGACTCGCCCGTCACCCGCGCCTTCGGTTCGCGTAACCAACCAGCATTCGGGATCGCGCTGAGCTACACCTTCGGCGGCAAGCGCTAGGCCGCGCGGACAAATTCCAACGCCGCAGGGACTGCAGCTAACCGCCAGCTCGTTCGGAAAGCTGCCTTTCCGGAAACGACCGTTTGCGGCCGTTCGCTTAAACCCTTCGAATTAGACGAACGAAAATTGGCAACGCGAGTGCGGCGGCGAACATAGAGCTTTGAATTAGACCGAGAAGGAGTTGCCATTCGATAGGCACATCTCGCGCATGAGTGCCGACGTCTGCGCTAAAAATCCATAATGTGACGCTGATATCGACGGCATAGAGAACTATGAAGGCGGCCACGAAATTTGGTAACGTCACGGCCTGACGATATGTGACCGTCGCAGCGATCAACCACAAAGCGCCAAAGATAATCGCGCTGATTTGGCCGGGCACTGAGACCCCATACAAGAAAGGCACCCAATGCCATTGTAAGGTCAAGGCATAGAGCATGACAGCAGGAAATTTGTTTCGGGCCATGCGGTTCTTACTAGTGGCTCAGGGTTTACAGAAAGATGTCCGCTTCCCATCCAAAACAGACGCTATTCCTTATCGTCCGGCTTGAGCAGCGCGCCTACCAGCCTGCCGCGCTGGTAGCGGCCCTTGCGTTCGTGCGGGATGGTGTAGAGCGCGGTCAGGAAGCGTTTGTCCCACTCGGTCAGTTCGCGCTTGCCCTGGCGGTCGTCGAACAGGCCGAGGATCGATTGCGACTGGGGCTCGGCGCGGATGCGGATGCCGCTCAGCGCGACGAAGGCGGCATAGTCGGTCACCGCGCGCAACGTGGCGCCCTCGGCGTCGTTGACGTCGATGACGATCGTCGCGCCTTCGATGCTGCGGAGGGTTTGCGGCCCGATCAGGCTGAGGCCGCCGCTGGTCCGGCGGACCGAATACCACCAGCGCACCGGCTTATCGAGCTCGACGAGGTCGCGGATGTCGGGGCCGCTCATATCGGCGAACTGGCCCGGATAGCGGGCCTTGAACAGCTTGATGAAATTCGCGCCGTCGTCGACGAAGAGGAGGAGGACGTTTGTGTCGCATTTGCCGTCGGCGATTCTTGCGCCGCTCGAGCGGACGGTGTCGCGAAACCAGCCCTCGACGAGCGCGGCATGTTCATCCGACAGGCCGAGCGCGCGCGGGCAGAGCCTGACCGTCCAGCGCGCGACGCTGTCCTGGGAATAGATGCCGGGCGCGACGCCGAGGGTGCGGATGAAGGCGTTGGCGCGCTTCTTCGCTTCCTCGCGCGTCAGCCGCTCGCCCTCGACGACGATGTCGTCGGGCGAGCGCAGCGTTGGATCGGCGGCAGGTTCGGCGAAGGCCGCGGGTGTCTGCGCGAACAGCGCGGCGGCAAGCAGAAGGCGGGGGAAGTGCATCGGCCTGATTCCTTCCTGTCGGGCAGCCAACCCTAAATCATTGGGATCAATTGCAGAAGCTCAATTCTCTCCGCTCTGGAGCGTTGGCAGCCGCGCGAGCATCGCGACGAGTTGCGCCTGGCTGGTCGCGCCGGTCTTGCGGAAGATGCCTTTCAGGACGAAGCGCGCGGCGTTGAGGCTGACGGCGCGGAGCGCGGCATAGTGCTGCAGCGACTTGCCGCCGGCGAGCCAGACCGCGAGGCGCGCCTCGGTCGGGGTCAGTCCGTACCATTGCGCGACGCGGTCGATCTCGACCACCGGCGTTTCGCCGACCGCGCTGCCCATTGTGACGATCAGCGAGGCACCGAGCGCGATGCCGCCGGGGGGCGTCCACCCATCACCCCAAAGTGGACGTTCGATCAGCTTGGAACGTGTTGGCGCGCCTTAGTCTAATTTCGTTGGCGCGCAGGCATCGGCGCGCTATCGGGCGCGCATGTTGTTCGCGCCCGCCTCCTGCCCGCGGCTGATCGTCAAGATCGGATCGGCGTTGCTCGTCGATGAAGGCGGCGCGGTGCGGCGCGACTGGCTGGCCGGGATCGCCGCCGACATCGCGGCACGTTGCCGCGCCGGGCAGCAGGTTGCCGTGGTGTCGTCGGGGGCGATTGCGCTCGGCGCCCGCCGTCTCGGGCTTGCCAAGGGCGGGCGCGCCAGCCTTGAGGATGCGCAGGCGGCGGCAGCGACCGGTCAGATTGCACTGTCGCAGGTTTGGGCCGAGGTTTTGGGCGCCGAAGGGCTGACCGCAGCGCAGATCCTCGTCACGCTCGACGATCTCGAACATCGCCGCCGCTACCTCAACGCCGCCGCGACGCTCGACCGGCTGCTCACCCTGGGTGTGGTTCCGATCATCAACGAGAACGACAGCGTCGCGACCGAGGAAATCCGCTTCGGCGACAACGACCGGCTCGCGGCGCGCGTCGCGCAGGCGGCGGGTGCCGGCGGCGTCGTCCTGCTCTCCGACATCGACGGCCTTTATGATCGCAATCCGTCGCAGCCCGGCGCGACGCATATCGCGCGCGTCGACCGCATCGACGCCGCGATCGAGGCGATGGCCGACACCGGATCGGCATCGGGCATGGGGTCGGGCGGCATGGTATCCAAGATCGCGGCGGCGCGCATCGCCAATTCGGCGGGCGCGAGCCTCGCCATCGCGTCGGGGCGGATCGGGCGCCCCCTGTCGGCCGACGCGCGCCACACGCTCTTTGCGGCCGAACGCGGCGCAAGCGCGCGCAAGGCATGGCTCGCGGGCGGGCTCACCGCCAAGGGACGGCTGACGATCGACGCCGGGGCGGTGCGCGCGCTTGCCGGCGGCGCCAGCCTGCTCGCCGCCGGCGTGACCGATGCATCGGGTGACTTTGCACGCGGCGATATCCTCGACATCGCCGGTCCCGACGGGCGCACGATCGCGCGCGGATTGTCGGAATATACCGCCGCCGATGCGCAGGCGATCCTCGGCCTCGGCCGCGATGCGCAGGAGGCCGCGCTCGGCTATGCGCCGCGTGCGGCAATCGTCCACCGCGACCATCTGGTCCTGTTGTGACCGCGCCGGACCAGCCGCGCGTTCTGGCCATGACCGGCGCAACCGGCTTCGTCGGCGGCGCGACATTGCAGCGGGCGGTTGCGGCCGGATGGCAGGTGCGGGCGCTGACGCGGCGGGCGCAAGAACCGCGCGATGGCGTTACCTGGATCGACGGCGCGCTCGACCGGCCCGACAGCCTTGCTGCGATGATCGCGGGCGCCGATGCGGTGTTGCACATCGCCGGCGTCGTCAACGTGCCGACGCGCGCCGCGTTCGAGGCGGGCAATGCCATAGCGACCGCCAATGTGGTAGCCGCCGCCCGCGATGCGGGGGTGGCGCGCTTCGTCCACGTCTCGTCGCTCGCCGCGCGCCAGCCGGCACTTTCCAACTATGGCTGGTCGAAGGAGCGCGCCGAAGCCGTGGTGATGGAAAGCGCGCTCGAATGGACCATCATCCGGCCGCCCGCCGTCTTCGGCCCGGGCGACACCGACATGCTCGACCTGTTCCGTATGGTGGGCCGCGGCATCGCGCTGCTCCCCCCGCCGGGGCGGATGTCGGCGATCTATGTCGACGAACTGGCGCGCCTGCTGCTGGCGGTGACGGCCGACCGCAAAGAAACCGTTGGCCGGATCTATGAACCCGACGACGGTCAGGTCGGGGGCTGGACGCACCGCGAATTTGCGAAAGCTATCGGCCGCGCGATCGGGCGGCCGAACGTGACGGCGCTGTCGGTGCCGGCGGCGGTGCTCAAGGCGGGCGGGCATCTCGACCGCCTCGTCCGCCGCGATCGCGCCAAGCTGACTCCCGACCGCGCCGCCTATATCGCGCATCCCGACTGGGTCGCAGCCGCCGGGACACAGCCGCCAACAGCGCTGTGGCAGCCCGCGCTCGCCACCGATGAGGCACTGGCCCGAACGGTGCGCTGGTACCGCGAACAGGGCTGGCTCTGACGTCGCCCGTGGGGCTTCGTCGGACGCCCGTCGAAGCTTGGATTGCCAAGGCCGGGCGGGCGGATTAGGCACGGGGGCATGACCGACACCAGCGCCACGCCGCCCCAGACCCCCGATTCCGCCGGCCCCTGGGCCATTCCGGTTCGCCGCCCGCTGCCGGGCGACGACCGGCCGCGCGGTGGCACCAGCTTTCCGCGCAAGGTTTGGAACCTGCTCGTCGCGATCAAGGACGGGCTCGCGCTCCTGTTCCTCCTGCTCTTTTTCGTCGGGCTGTTCGCGCTGCTCTCCGGCCGTCCCAATGCGTCGCTGCCCGTCAGCAAGGGCGCGCTCGTCGTCGAACTCGACGGCGTACTGAGCGAACAACCGGCCGAGGTCGATCCCTTTGCCGCCGTGTCGGGCGGCGATCGGATGAAGGAATATCGCACCCGCGACGTCGTCCGCGCTATCGAAACCGCGGCGAAGGACGACCGCGTCAGCGCCGTCGTTCTCGACCTCGACCGCTTCGTCGGCGGCGGACAGGTATCGCTTGCCGAAGTCGGCGCTGCGGTCGACAAGGTGCGGGCGGCCAAGAAGCCCGTACTCGCCTTCGCCACCGCCTATACGACCGACAGCTATCAGCTCGCCGCGCACGCGAGCGAAATATGGACCGACAGCATCGGCGGCGTCGCCGTCGCCGGCCCCGGCGGATCGCGCCTCTATTACAAGGGGCTGATGGACCGGCTCGGCATCACCGCGAACATCTATCGCGTCGGCACTTTCAAGAGCGCGGTCGAACCTTATCTGCGCAGCGACCAGTCGCCCGAGGCGAAGGAGGCCAATCTGGCCTACGCCTCGGTGCTGTGGGACACCTGGCTCGCCGAAGTGAAGAAGGCGCGGCCGCAGGCAAAGCTCGACGCGGTGCTGGCCACGCCAGCCGCGGTGGTGAAGGCTGCGAACAATGATCTCAGCAAGGCGTCGCTCGACGCCGGCCTGGTCGACAAAATCGGCGGCCGGCTCGCCTTTGGCGAGCGCGTCGCCGAAATCGCCGGCGCGCCCGACGATAGCCAGCCCTGGGCTTATAATGCGATCCCGCTCAAAAACTGGGTCGCCGCGAACCCGCCCGAAGCCAAGGGCGCCGCGATCGCGGTCGTTCCCGTCGTGGGCACCATCGTCGACGGCAAGGCGCGCCCCGGCAGCGCTGGCGGCGATACGATCGCTGAACATATTCTCGACGCCGCGTCGGACGACGGGGTCAAGGCGATCGTGCTGCGCGTCGATTCGCCCGGCGGATCGGTGCTGGCGTCCGAACAGATCCGCCAGGCGCTGCTCGTCGCCAAGGCGAAAAAGCTGCCGATCGTCGTCTCGATGGCGAATGTTGCGGCCTCGGGCGGCTATTGGGTTTCAACCCCCGCCGACCGCATCTTCGCCGAGCCCGAGACGATCACCGGCTCGATCGGCGTGTTCGGCATCCTGCCGAGCTTCGACAAGACGCTCGCCAAGATCGGCGTCACCACCGACGGCATCCGCACGACGCCGCTGTCGGGCCAGCCCGACATCCTCGGCGGCGTCAACGAGGAGTTCAACCAGCTCGCGCAGGCGGGGGTCGAGGACGTCTATGCCCGCTTCACCGGCCTCGTCGCAAAAAGCCGCAAGCAGCCCGTCGAAAAGATCGAAGCGATCGCCGAGGGCCGCGTCTGGGCGGGCGGCACCGCGCGCCAGATCGGGCTGGTCGACCAGTTCGGCGGCCTGCCCGACGCGCTCGCGGCCGCGGCGAAGCTTGCCAAGGTCGATGGCGCCTTCCACGCCAAATATTTCGAGGAAGAGCCGAGCGAGTGGTCGAAGATGCTCGCCGCCTGGACCGGCGCCGAGCAGGATGAAACCGCGCTCGCGCCGCGTGGCTGGTTCGGTATTGCGGCAATGAACCGCACCCTCGCCGAGCGCCGGCTGGTGCAGGATATGCAGATGCTGACGAGCAGCGGATCGGTACAGGCCGCCTGTCTCGACTGCCGTGCCTATCTGCCGCCCGTTCCGGCCGGCTCGGCAGAGGCGAAAGGCCTGATCGGGATGCTGGCGTTCCTTTTGAAATAGCGAAGCGGCACATCGCCGGGCGGTTTGAAACAATATTGCTGTAAACGCCGCCGAATCGCCGGGGCTTGCCGCCATCGGCAAAGGCGTATAAAGCCGCGGCCAATGTCCGGCCGCCCCGCGAGGGGCGGCCCTTATTATTTCCGCTTTTGGAGAAGCAGTCATGGCCAATGCCGATGCCACCCCGCTGATGCCGCATGCGACCGCCGCCTGGCTGGTCGACAACACCGGCCTGACCTTTGCGCAGATCGCCGATTATTGCGGCATCCACATCCTGGAAGTGCAGGCGATCGCCGACGAAACCGCGGCGACCAAATATACCGGCCGCGATCCGGTTCGCGCCCACGAACTGTCGATGGAAGAGATTGAAAAGGGCCAGAACGACCCGAACTACAAGCTCAAGATGACGAAGCAGGCGCAGGATACCATCCGCCGCACCCGCGGCCCGCGCTACACGCCGGTCAGCAAGCGTCAGGACAAGCCCGACGGCATCGCCTGGATCCTGAAGAACCATCCCGAAGTGTCGGATGGCGCGATCGGCAAGCTGATCGGCACGACGCGCAACACCATCGGCGCGATCCGCGATCGCAGCCACTGGAACAGCGCGAACATCGTGCCCAAGGATCCGGTGACGCTCGGTCTCTGCTCGCAGCGCGAACTCGACGCGATCGTCGCGAAGGCGGCGAAAAAGGCGGGGATCAAGGCCCCCGAAGACAGCCGCTTCGAAGGCGACCGCGAGGCGCTGCTCGAGGAACTGCGCGCCGAGCGCAGCGCCGCCGCCGAAGCACGCGCGGCAGAGGATCATTCGGACGACGAAGCCTGACGCATGGCGGTCGGCGGCGATGAGGATGATATTCCGGCGGCCAGCGGTTCGCCGGACGCGTCGCTGACCCAGGACGACAGCTTCACCGCGACGAGCCACGCCGGCCTGACCTATCCCTGGGGCGACGCCGCACCGGGGATCGGCGAAACGATCCGCATCGCCGATGGCATCAGCTGGGCGCGCATCCCGATGCCGGGTTCGCTCGGCCACATCAACAGCTGGCTGCTCGACGACGCTGCGCCCGACGGCTCCGACGGGGCGGCGGTGGTCGATACGGGCATTTGCCTGACCATCTGTTCGGACGCCTGGAAAGCACTCTATGCCGGGCCGCTCGCGGACACGCGCATCACGCGCGTGTTCGGTACCCATCTGCACCCCGACCATATCGGGCTTGCCGGCTGGATCGCGAAGAAGCAGCAGGTGAAGCTGTGGATGACGCGCGGCGAAATGCTCACCGCGCGCGCCATCGTCGCCGATTCCTCGGACGTCGCCCCCGACGAGGTGCTGGCCCAGTCGCGCGCCGCGGGTTGGGACGACGAGGCGATCGAGCGCCAGCGTGCGGACGGCTGGAACATGTTTCAGCGCATGATCTTCGCGCTGCCGCGCAGCTATGTCCGCATCGCCGACGGCGACCGGATCGATTTCGGCAAACACATGTGGCGCGTCGTCACCGGATCGGGCCACAGCCCCGAACATGCGTGCCTGTGGAACGAGCGTGAAGGCGTGCTGGTCTCGGGCGATCAGGTGCTGCCGCGGATCAGTTCGAACGTGTCGGTCAACATCACCGAACCCGATGCTGATCCGCTGGGCGAATGGCTCGCCTCGATCGACAAGCTGCTCGCGACCGTTCCCGCCGACGTCGTGACCTGTCCTGCGCATGGCGAGCCCTTTCGCGGGCTGCACGTCCGCCTGATGGCGCTGCGCGACGAACACCGCATGCGGCTCTACAAGGTTGCCGAAGCGGTCGCCGAAGCGCCGATGCGCGCGGTCGACACCTTCCCGCTGCTGTTCAACCGCCCGATCGGCGCCCACAACCAGAATCTGGCGACCGGCGAAGCGCTGGCGCATCTCACGCGGCTCGAGGTCGAAGGCCGCGTGCGCAAGGAGGATCGCGGCGGCGTGTGGTGGTATCACGGGGTCGCCTAAGCGCCTGCAAACAGAGGCGTCGCGATCCTTCAGCGCGGGCCGATCATCCCCGCAGCGACGGGCACCTCGCGACCGTTGACGGCGAGCGCGAGCAGGCGGTGCTTTTCATAGGGGCCGGGCAAGTCCCACGCTCCCGTCGCGTCCGCGGTGAAGCCGAAGAAGCGGCCATAATATTCGGGATCGCCGATCATCATCAGGGCGCCGTCGGCCATCGTCCGCGCGGCTTCGAGCATATGGTCCATAAGCGCCCGGCCGTGGCCGCCGCGCTGGACGTCGGGGCGCACCGCCACCGGGCCGACCATCACCAGCGGCGTCGCCCTTCCCTGCACATCGCGGTGCGCGACGGGCCAGCACTGAATCGTGCCGACCAGCGCGCCATCCTCGACGGCGGCGAAGCTGAGGCAGGGAACTGCATCCATGCCCAGGCGGATGCGATAGGCGGTTCGTCCAAAGCGGTCCGATCCGAAAGCGGCGTCGAGGAGCGCCTCGACCGCCTGCGGTTCGATTTCGGACAATGGAAGTAACTCGACCAACGCGCACCCTTTCGCTAATGCGGCGGCGCTTTAGGGTCGCCGACCGGCAATGGAAAGCCGAATGTCGCGCCCGTACGACAGGAATTTCTTGTGACCGACACATTGTGGCTGGAAGTGGACGGGCTGACCGTCGATGTGCTGACCGGCATTTACTCCGAGGAAACCCACCTTCCGCAGCCGCTGCGCATTTCGGTGCGCGCGCGCTTGGTGATGGCCGATCATTATGACCCGGCAACCCCGCTCAGCGCCTCCAAAAACTATATGAACCTGAAATTCGCGGCGACCGAGGGACTGCCCAAGGACGTGCATTTCGTGCTGATCGAAAGCGTCGCCGACCATATCATCGACACGCTGTTCCTGCAGGACGAAAAGGTCGAAGAGGTCGAGGTGAAGATCGTCAAGCTCGCGATCGCCGAGGACGGCGAAGAGATCGGCATCACGATGCGCCGGACGCGCAAATGACGGCGGCGCCGATCGCGCTCGTCACCGGTGGTCTGCACCGGATCGGCGCGGCGATCGCGGCGCGGCTTGCGCGCGGGGGTTATGCGCTCGCAATCCACAAGCGCAGCCCCGGCGAGGCCGACGCCGTGCTGGCCGAGGCGCTCGCCGAGACGGGCGCCGAATGTCACCGCTTCGCCGCCGATCTCGCCGATCCGGCCGCCGTCGATGCGCTGGTGCCCGCGGTGACCGCAAAGTTCGGCCGTGCGCCCGTGCTGCTCGTCAACAACGCCTCGCTGTTTCCCGAGGGCGAATGGGACACGCTCACCGGCGCCGCGCTGGCCGAAACGATGCAGATCAACCATCACGCGCCGGTGATGCTCGCGCGCGCGCTGGTCGCCGCGAACGAAGGCGGCAGGCGTCCCGCGATCGTGAACATCCTGGACCAGCGCATCGCCAACCCGGTGCCCGACCAGCTTGCCTACAGCCTGTCGAAGCAGGCGCTGTGGCAGGCGACGGCAACGCTGGCGGTCGCCTTCGGCGCGCGCGCGCGCGTCAATGCAGTTGCACCGGGGCTGACCCTCCCCACCGACGATTACAGTGCGGGACAGATGACGCGGCTTGCGGCGCGCATGCCGCTCGGCGCGCTGCCGACCCCGGACGATATTGCCGACGCCGTCGCCTGGCTTGCCCGCGCCGAGGCGGTGACGGGGCAGACGATCTTCGTCGATGGCGGCGCGCATCTGGCGCCGCTGGGCCGCGATTTCGTGGCGCTGGAGCGCGATTGACGCCCCGCCTGTCCCCGCGAAGGCGGGGACCCATAGCCAGATTAGGCGAGCTTCGCTTCAGGACGCTCCGGGCTCCCGCCTGCGCGGGAGCACACGCGAAGCTTTTGGCCGCTCAGTAAATATGCACCGCCTTGGCGACCAGATAACCGTCGAGACCCTCGGGTCCGCTCTCGCTGCCGAAGCCCGACTCCTTGATCCCGCCGAAGGGCATGTCATTGGCCGAGATGACGAAGCTGTTGATCCCGACCATGCCGCTTTCGATGCCGTCGGCGACGCGGTTGATGCGGCGGCCGTTTTCGGTGAAGGCGAAGGCGGCAAGGCCATAGGGCAGCCGGTTCGCCTGTTCGAGCGCGTCTTCTTCGGTCGCGAACGGCCGGATCAGCGCCATCGGGCCAAAAGGTTCGTTGTTCATCGCATCGGCGTCGAGCGGAACGTCGGCCAGCGCCGTCGGCTGGAAGAAATAGCCCTCGCCCGTCGCGGCGCCGCCCGCGATCACCCGTGCGCCCTTTGCGGTCGCATCGGCAATCATCGCCTCCAGCGCGGGGGCGCGGCGCGCGTTGGCGAGCGGTCCCATCTGGGTGCCGGCATCGAGCCCGCTGCCGATCTTCACGCGCGCGGTGCGTTCTGCAAAGCCCTTCACGAAGGCGTCGTAGATGCCGTCCTGCACATAGAAGCGCGTCGGCGAGACGCAGACCTGGCCGGCGTTGCGGAACTTCTGCGTCACGACGCGGTCGAGCGTCGTTTCAAGGTCGCAATCGTCGAACACCAGCACCGGGGCGTGTCCGCCGAGCTCCATTGTGATGCGCTGCACCCGGTCGGCGGCGAGCTTCATCAGATGCTTGCCGACCGCGGTCGATCCGGTGAAGCTGACCTTGCGGATCACCTCGCTGCCGAGCAGGTGGCGGCTGATCATGTCGGGATTGCCATAGACGAGCTGGACCACATCGCCAGGGATGCCCGCATCGGCAAGGCAGCGCATGATCGCGCTGGTGCAGCCCGGCGTTTCCTCGGGCGCCTTGGCGATCACGACACAGCCCGCGGCGAGCGCTGGCGCGACCTTCTTGATCATCAGATTGACAGGAAAATTCCACGGGCTGAACGCCGCGACCGGACCGACGGGCTGTTTCAGCACCATCGCGCGCTGACCCGCCGGACGCTGCACGACGCGGCCCTCGATCCGCTTGCCCTGTTCGGCAAAATATTCGAGCAACGACGAGGCCGAAAGCACTTCGCCGCGCGCTTCGGCGATCGGCTTGCCCTGTTCGAGCGTGAGCAAGGTCGCGATATGGTCGGCGCGTTCGCGGATCAGTCCGGCGGCCTTGCGCATCAGCGCGGCGCGCTCGTCAGGGGTCTTGGCGCGCCAGACCGGCCAGCCGCGCGCGGCGGCGGCAAGCGCTTCGTCGAGGTCGGCCGCGGTCGCCACCGGCAGCTCGGCGATCGTCGCCGCGGTCGCGGGGTTATAGACCGGCCGCGCCTCGCGCCCTTCGCCGCTCCGCCAGGCACCGTCGATGAAAAGCTGGAGGTCGGCGTCGTAGGTCGCGGTCATTGGGCAATTTCCTGTCTGATCCGTTCGCATCGAACGGGAAATGGAGGGTCATCAGATGGCGCCCATATAGGAGCGATCAGCGATAGTTAAAGCTGATGCTGATCCGTTCGTCCTTGCCGGCGTTCGGCATCACTTCGTGCCGCAGCCAGCTTTCCCACAGAAAAATGCGCCCCGCCGCGGGCGCGGCATAGATGAAGGGCTGCAGGCTCTCGGGCGCATCCTCGCTCCGCCCCGGCGCCGCCATCAGCATCGCGAGTCGCGGATCTTCGAGCTTCAGCGCCCCCGATCCGGACGGAACGGCGACATAGAAGGTGCCCGATACGATGCTGTGCGGGTGGATGTGCCCGCTGTGCGTGCCGCCGGGTTTGAGGACATTGACCCACAGGCTGTCGAGCTTGAGCGGCTTGGCGAGATCAAAGTGACACGCCTTGGCAAAGGCCTTCACATGCTTGTCGAGCAGGCGCTTGAGGTCGTGAAAGGCGGGGTCGCGGTCGGGCAGGTCGTCAAGGCTGGCGTAGCTGGTGTAGCCGCGATAGCCGTGCGCGCGGCTCCACGCCTTGCCCGCGCCATCCTCGCGAGCGAACAGCCGGCAGCTTTCCTCCAGCTCTTGCAATAGGTCGGGCGCGGCAATGTCGGCCTCGTAAAAATTTGTGGCGAAGAGCGTGCGAACGGGCATGATGCGCGCAAAGCACAGCAAGGGCATGAGAGCAAGGGAGACGAGAATGGCCGAGTTTGAACTGATCGCCGATGGATTGCGCTTTCCCGAGGCGCCGGTGGTGATGGACGACGGCAGCGTCATCGTGACCGAGATCGAGGCCGGCCGCATCACGCGCTGCTGGCCCGGCGGCCGCAAGGTGGTGGTCGCGGCGCCCGGCGGCGGCCCCAACGGTCTGGCGATCGGTCCCGACGGCAAGCTTTACTGCTGCAACAACGGCGGCTTCGAATATACCGAATCGAACGGCTATCTGGCGCCGCACGGCATCGCGAAGGATTATTCGGGCGGCCGCATCGAACGCATCGACATCGAAACGGGCGCGGTCGAAATCCTCTACAAATCGGGCGACAACGGCGTCGTGCTGCGCGGCCCCAACGACATCATGTTCGACAGCCACGGGGGCTTCTGGTTCACCGATCATGGCAAGGTCGATTATGAAAAGCGCTGCCACGACATCGTTGGCATCTTCTATGCCAAGGCCGACGGCAGTTTTATCGAGGAAGTGATCTTTCCGTCGAATAATCCGAACGGCGTGGGCCTCTCACCCGACGGCAAGGCGCTCTACGCCGCCGAGACCTACACCTGCCGCCTGATGAAGTTCAACATCACCGCGCCCGGCAAGGTCGCCCCCGACGCCGGTCCCGGCGGCCCCGGCATCCCGCTCTATCGCCCCGCCGGCTATAAATTCTTCGACAGCCTGGCGATGGAGGCGAGCGGCAATATCTGCGTCGCGACCATCGGCGAATGCGGGATCAGCGTCGTGTCGCCGTCGGGAGAGTTGGTGGAGTTCGTCGCGACCGACGATATTTTCACCACCAACATCGCCTTTGGCGGCGCCGACATGCAGGATGCCTATATCACCTTGTCGGGCACCGGGCGGCTGGTAAAGACGCGCTGGAACCGGCCGGGACTGACGCTGCAATATTGATCGGCCGCCGGTCGGAAAAGGGGAAGATATGCGCCGCGATACTCACCGCGAAACCCACGCCGTCGCGCGGATCGGATGGCTGCGCGCCGCAATCCTGGGCGCCAACGACGGCATCGTCTCGACCGCGAGCCTGATCGCGGGGGTCGCGGCGGCGGGCGCGGCGCAACCCTCCATCCTCCTCACCGGCACCGCCGGGCTGGTCGCTGGCGCGATGTCGATGGCGGCGGGCGAATATGTCTCGGTCAGTTCGCAGGGCGACGCCGAAAAGGCCGACATTGCAAAGGAACGGCACGAACTCGCCACCGACCCTGAATTCGAGCTGGAGGAGCTGACCCAAATCTATCAGGAGCGCGGGCTCGACCGTCCGCTCGCCGAACAGGTCGCCGCGCAGCTTACCGCGCATAATGCGCTCGACAGCCATTTGCGCGACGAACTGGGGCTGACCCACCATATGAAGGCGCGTCCGGTGCAGGCCGCCGTCGCATCGGCCGCCAGCTTCACTGCGGGCGCGGCGTTGCCTCTGCTGGTGGTTTTCCTCGATACGGGATCGTCGCTGCCATGGACGGTGTCCGGCGCGTCGCTCGTTTTCCTCGCAATCCTCGGCGCGCTCGGCGCGTGGGCGGGCAATGCGCCGATGCTGCGCCCCGTGCTGCGCGTTACCTTCTGGGGCGCCTTCGCCATGGCGCTGACCATCGCGATCGGATCGCTGTTCGAGGCGCCGCTGGGCTGACGGGAGAGAGAAGCATGAACGATACGGCCTGGACCATCGACATCGATCGCGACACGATTTCGAAGGCGGCACTTGCACGGGCAGATCATGCGCCGCTGCGCGCCGGCGAGGTTCGTGTGCGCGTCGACAGCTATGCGATGACGGCGAACAACATAACCTACGCCGTCTTCGGCAAGCCTGCGGGACTGTTCGGCAACGACCAGGGTTATTGGGACTTTTTCGCCGAGCGTGATGCGCCCGCCCGCCTGCCTGTCTGGGGGTTCGCCACCGTGATCGAGAGCGCCGCCGAGGGCATCGCGCCCGGCGATCGCTTTTACGGCTATTATCCGATGGCAAGTCATGCGGTGCTCAGCGCGGGCAAGATCGGCGCCAGCGGCTTCACCGACATCACGCCGCGGCGCACCACCCTGCCCCCCATTTACAATCAATATCAGCGGATCGAGGCTTTGCCCGACTATCGCGCCGATCATCATGATTATTGGCCGATCTTCCGTCCGCTCTTCCTCACCGGCTGGCTGATCGCCGACCAGTTCGAGGATGAAGGCGATTATGGCGCCGACCAGATCCTGATTGCCAGCGCGTCGAGCAAGACCGCGATCGGCCTCGGCTTCGCGCTCGCCCAGCGTGCGGGGCCCCGCCCCGTCAGCATCGGACTGACGAGCAAGGCCAATGTCGCGGCGCTGGCCGCGCAGGGCATCTACGACCGTGTGATCGCCTATGACGATATCGCTATGCTCGACGCTGCGGTGCCGTCGGCCTTTGTCGACATGGCGGGCAATGGCGCGGTCACCCGCGCGGTCCACGGACATTTCGGCGATGCGCTGAAGGTATCGATCATCGTCGGCAAATCGCACTGGGATGCCGAGGCCGACGCTGCGGCCTTGGCCGGCCCCGAACGGCAGGGCTTCTTCGCCCCCGGCCGCAGCCAGAAGCGCGTCGGCGACTGGGGCGCCGCGGGCTTCGGGCAGCGGATCGCCGAGGCATGGCTGGGCTTCATGGCGGTTGCGCCGCGCATCGCGCGCATCGACCGGCGCGAAGGTAGCGCCGCGGCGCTCGATGCCTATCGCGAAATGCTGTCGGGACGCGCCGATCCCGCGGCGGGGATATTGGTCATCCCCTGACGCAGCGCCCCCCCCCTGCGTCCCCCTCCCGGTCAGAGCTTGACCGCGGCGTTGCCGCCTTCGGCCCACAGCGCCGATCCCGAAACGAAGCTCGCCATATCGCTCGCCAGAAACAGCGCCGCCTGCGCGATCTCTTCGGGCTCGGCGATGCGCTTCATTGCGTGCAGGCTGGCGGCCCATGCCTTCGACTCGGCATCGCCCGCCATCGCCGTATCGGTCCCGCCCGGGATCAGCGCATTGGCGCGAATGCCCGCCGCGCCATAATCGGCGGTGATCCCGCGCACGAGCCCGAGCAGCCCCGCCTTGGCAGCGCCGTAACAGGCCATGCCCGGCAGGCCGACGCTGTTGCCGACAAAGCTTGAGGTAAAGATCAGGGCGCCCTTGCCGCGCGCCAGCATCGACGGAATCTGCGCGCGGGCGCCCAGAAAGGCGGCGGTCAGATTGGCCGCGATCACCGCGTCCCAATTGCCCGGCGCCTGATCGGCGAGCGGGGCGAGCGCGCCGACCGTACCCGCGTTGTTGTAGGCTATGTCGAGCCCGCCCCACGGCGCGCAGGCGGCAACCAGCGCCTCGTGCGTCGCCGCATCGGCAACGTCGCCCGCGACCGCGCGCGCCGTTCCGTTATCGGCGGCAATTTCGGCGACCACGGCATCAAGCCGCGCCCGGTCGCGTCCGCCGAGCACGAGCCGCGCGCCGTGACGCGCAAACAGCCGCGCGGCGGCGCGCCCGATTCCCGAACTGGCGCCGGTGATGATGACGGTCTTTCCTTCGAGCAGCATAAATCCTCCGGTGAATGAACAGCGCCGCCCCTTGCCGTAGCGGCAGGGGCGCGGCGTCCCGAAAGATGCGGTCAAATTCGCTTGATCTTGGACGATAGCGCGCGGCATGGCCGTCGGCATGGCTCAATATACGCATGTGATCTTCGACTTCGGCGGCGTCATCACCGCCTCGCCCTTCGAAGCCTTCAACCGGCTGGAAGCCGAACGCGGGCTACCGCGCGATTTCGTGCGCGGGGTGAATGCGCGCAACCCCAACACCAATGCCTGGGCGCTGTTCGAGCGCGCCGAGATCGACGCCGCGACCTTCGACACATTGTTCGCCGAAGAAGCGCGCGCGCTGGGCCACGACCTCGAAGGTGAAGCGGTTCTGGCGGTCCTCGCCGGCGCGGTGCGCCCGCAAATGGTTGCGGCGCTCGACACGTTGAAGGCCGGCGGTTTCACGATCGGCTGCATCACCAACAATGTGCCGTCGGGCAAAGGCGCCGGCATGGCGCGCAGCGAGGCGATGGCGGCCGAAGTCGCGGCGATCATGGCGCGCTTCGACCATGTCATCGAATCGTCGAAGGTCGGCGTGCGCAAACCCGACCCGCGCATCTATCAGATGATGTGCGCGGCGCTGGGCGTCGAACCCGCGGCGTGCATCTACCTCGATGACCTTGGCATCAACTGCAAACCCGCCGCGGGGCTTGGCATGCACGCGATCAAGGTGACGAGCGGCGAACAGGCGCTAGCCGACCTGTCCGCCGCACTGGGCGTGCCGCTACCCTGAGGGTCCAGAAGGGGACATTTGCCCGCGTCATCCCGGACTTGATCCGGGATGACGAGGGTGGATGTGGCAGGCTTCGGTCGTTCGCCGTCGTCCAGGCCTGTCTTTCCGGCCTAGTGCGCGAGCAGCAGCGGATAGCGGCCGCCCGTCACCAGATATTGCGTGGCGCCGCCGAAGATCGTCTCGCGCAGCCGGCTGCGACCGAAGGCCCCCATCACGATCAGACCGGCATCAAGCGCGCCGGCTTCCTTTTCGATCCGCTCCTCGGGGGTTTCGGCACCGCGCTCGATCGCGCGCAGTTCGGCGTGGATGCCGTGCCGTGAGAGATAGCGCGCCGCATCTTCGGCCGCGAAATCGCCCTCGTCGCCACCGATCGTGACGATCACGACCGGGCGGTCCTTCAGAAAGGGAACCGCGGCGCGCACCGCATGGGCGGCTTCGGGGCTGCCGTTCCACGCGATCAGCGCCGGCTTGTCGAAATCGAGCGCCTTGCTGTCCTGCGGCAGCGCCAGAACCGGAACCGAAGCGGTCAGCGCCAGATCGCCCGCAAGCATCGGCGGGCCGCTGCGGAAATCGCCCTTCGCCTTGGGCAGGCTGACGATCGCCAGATCGGCGAGCGTCGCGGCGCCCGACAAGGCGCTGACGATTTCACCGTCGGCCATTTCGATGTCCCACGGCACATCTTCCTTCGCCAGCCGGTCGGCAAGCCGGCTTTCGAGCGCCAGATCGTCGGCCTGCGCCTTCGCCAGCGCCTCGGCGGCGAAATAGGTGCCGCCGAACGGATCGAAGCTGACGAATTCGCGCAGCGGCGTCGCGATGAGCAGGCTGACATGGCCTTCGAAACGGCGGGCGCAATCGAGCGCGACCTGCAAACGTCCTTCGGACGCGGCATCGCTGTCGGCGTGAACCAGAATTGAGCGCATTGGGGGCCTCCTTTATCCAGTGAACATCAGAATAATGCGCCGCGCGATCCTATCGTTCATTGACCGGGGTCAAAAGCGGCGAATCTTCGCGTGCCGCGCTATCCCGCGGTCAGGCTGAGCCCCGCGGCCTGATCGAAGATGCGCGTCAGCACCGGTTCGGTATCGGACACGCGCATCGCGACGCGGAATTCGACCGGCGCGAGCGCGGGCAGCCCCGCCAGTTCGACGAGCGTGCCTGCGGCAACCTCGGCGCGCACCATCGGTTCGGGAAAGATGCCGACACCGCCGCCGGCGCGTGCGATGTCGATCATCATCCGGGCGTTGTTGCACAGGTTCAGCGATTTCTGCGCGATCCGCGATGCCGCGATCGCCTCGCGCATCCGGCCATGGATCGGCGAAGGGCTGGCGAGCGACCAGACGGGAACCTGCTGTTCGCCCGTTCCGCGCTCGAACAGCGCCGCGACCGCGGGATTGGCGAGCCAGAGCAGCGCAACCTCACCGATCGGGCTGGTCCGAAGCGCCGGATGCGCGATCGGCCCTGCCGCGAAGGCAAGGTCGGTGCGGCCGGTCAGCAGTTGCTGGATCAGATTCGCGGTCAGGTCGATCTCGATCTCGAGCGCTACATTGGGCATGTCGGCTTTCAGCGCCGCAACGAAGGGCGGCAGGCAGCTTGCGGCCGCGATCTCGCCCGCGCCGATCCGCACCACGCCGCTCGCCTCATTGAAGCCGCCGCTGCCGAGCAGCGCGAGCTGCATGTCGCGCAGCAGCGGGGTGCAGTCATTGACGAGTTTACGTCCCGCCGGGGTCAGCGACATGGTGCGCCCGTCGCGGCGGAACAGCGTCGAACCCAGGCGCTGCTCCAGCTCGCGCATCCGCGCCGACACCGCGGGCTGCGTCGTGTTGAGCCGTTCGGCAGCCGCCGAGAAGGTGCCGAGCCGGTCGATCCACAGCAAGGTTTCGAGATGATAGATGGAGATGCGATTGATCGACATCGGTTATGGATAATCGAAAAATAGAACAATTAGAATTGATGATTTATTTGCGCCAAGGTCGCCGCCGATCAGTGGGCCGATCCGCGAGCCGATCAGAGGAAGGGAGTCCCGTCATGGCGAACAAGCAATATCCCGATGCAGCATCCGCGCTCGAAGGGCTGCTCTTCGACGGCATGCAAATCTGCGCGGGCGGCTTCGGCCTGTGCGGCATTCCCGAACGGCTGATCGACGCGATCCGCGACGCCGGGACAAAGGATCTCACCATCGCCAGCAACAATGCCGGCATCGACGGCGAAGGGCTCGGCAAGCTGCTGCGTACGCGGCAGGTCAGGAAGATGATCTCCTCTTATGTCGGCGAGAACAAGGAGTTCGAGCGGCAGTATCTGGCCGGCGAGCTCGAAGTCGAATTCTGTCCGCAGGGCACGCTCGCCGAACGCTGCCGCGCGGGCGGCGCGGGCATCCCCGGCTTCTATACCAAGACCGGCGTCGGCACCGCGGTGGCCGAGGGCAAGGAGGTCAAGAATTTCGACGGGCAGGATTATATCCTCGAACGCGGCATCTTTGCCGACCTCGCGATCGTCAAGGGCTGGAAGGCCGACGAGAGCGGCAATCTGATCTTCCGCAAGACCGCGCGCAACTTCAACCAGCCGATGGCGACCGCGGCCAAGATCTGCGTCGCCGAGGTCGAGGAGATCGTCCCCGTCGGCAGCCTCGATCCCGATTGCATCCATTTGCCCGGCATCTATGTGAAGCGCCTGATCGTCGGCGCGCCCTATGACAAGAAGATCGAATTCCGCACCGTACGCCCGCGGGAAGCCGCATGATGCGCGCGCTTGCCCTGTCGGCCGGCCTGCTGCTCGCCGGCTGCGCCCAGACCGCTGCGACGACGGCGCCCGCCGCGCCCAGCGCCGAAGTGATCGCCTCGCAGGTCGGTGAAAAGCCGACGCCGACCTCGCCGCCGGCGGGACAGCAATGGCTCTATGGTTCGGCGGAGGGCGCGATTGCCTCGGCACAGGTCTATCGCACCATGGCCGATTATGTCCGCATGGCCGCGATTTCGGCGGCGCCGCGCCGCCAGGTCGTGCTCGCCGAAGGATCGACGCCTGTCGCGCCGAAGTTCGACGATTGCGGGGACAAGCCGCTCGCGGCGGTGTTCGACGCCGACGAGACGCTGATCTGGAACGTGGGCGCGATGCGCTACTTTGCCGAGCAGGGGAAGGATTTCGATCCTGCCGTCTGGGACCAGTGGGAAAAGACCGGCGCCGGCAAGGCGGTGGCGATGCCCGGCGTCATCGACGCGCTCGCGATCATGCGCGGTGCGGGGGTGACGATCATCGTCAACACCAACCGCAGCGCCGCCAATCCCAAGGGCAGCGAGGATACGCTGCGCGCCGCCGGCCTCGGCGACTTCAAGCATGGTGAGACGCTGTTCCTGATGGGCGACACGCCCGACGGCGCGAGCAAGGACGGACGCCGGGCGCTGATCGCCTCGCGCTGGTGCGTGATCGCGATGGGCGGCGACCAGCTCGGCGATTTCGCGCAGGCGTTCAACGCGCGCGGTCTGTCGGTCGCCGACCGCAGGACGATGGCGACGAGCGGACCGGTCGCGGGGCTGTGGGGCCATGGCTGGTTCCTCTTCTCCAACCCCGTCTATGGCCCGTCGATCCGCGGCGGCTTTGCCGACATCTTCCCCTCCGACAAGCAATGGGAGCCGAACTGACATGGCCTGGACGCGTGATGATATGGCGGCGCGCGCCGCGAAGGAATTACAGGACGGCTTTTACGTCAATCTGGGCATCGGCATCCCGACGCTGGTCGCCAACCACATCCCCGACGGGATGGACGTGACGCTGCAGTCGGAAAACGGCATGCTTGGCATCGGTCCTTTCCCGATCGAGGGCGAGGAAGACGCCGACCTCATCAATGCGGGGAAGCAGACGATCAGCGAACTGCCGCAGTCGGTCTATTTCAGCTCGGCGGAAAGCTTCGCGATGATCCGCGGCGGGCATATCGACCTCACTGTGCTGGGCGCGATGGAAGTCGCCGAAAATGGCGACATCGCCAACTGGATGATCCCCGGCAAGATGATCAAGGGCATGGGCGGCGCGATGGATCTGGTCGCCGGCGTCAAGAAGATCATCGTCGTAATGGAACATAATGCCAAGGACGGCAGCCCCAAATTCATCCCCGCCTGCACCCTGCCGCTGACCGGCAAGAATGTCGTCGACATGATCATCACCGACCTCGCGGTGTTCAAACGCGACGATCATGACAGCCCGTTCCGGCTGATCGAGCTCGCACCGGGGGTGACGGCGGACGAAGTCGCAGCTAAGACGACGGCCAAATATGAGGTCGCCGTCTGATCGAGAGTCCATGCTGCGTGCTTTGATGATATTGATTGCGGCCGGCGCGCTCGTTTTCGCCGGCTGGTTCGGGGTTCAGGCGCTGGGCGGCAGCCAGCCGCTGGCAAGCGTGCCGATCCCCTTCGCCGCTCCTGAAAATCTGCCCGACACGCCCGACAAATGGCGCGGGCGGATCGACTATCGCGCGCTCGACCGGCAATTGACCGATCTCGCCGCCCGCCCCGAAATGGCAGGGCTGGCGGTGGCGGTTGTCGAGGACGGCAAGCTGAGCTTCGTACGCACCTACGGCGTCGCCGACGCCGATAGCGGCGCGCCGGTGACGCCGCATACGCTGTTCCGCTGGGCGTCGGTGTCCAAGACCGCGACCGGCGCACTGGCGGCGGCGCTGAGCAAGGATGGCGCGGTGAACCTCGACCGGCCGGTCGCAAGCTGGCACAGTTCGCTGCGCCTCCCCGGCGGCGCCGAATCGCATGTGACGCTGGCCGAACTGCTCGCCCAGCGCACCGGCCTCACCAAAAATGCCTATGACGAAAAGCTGGAGGAAGGGCAGAGCCCGGCGCTCCTGCGCACCAGCCTCGCCGGCGCGCCGCTGCAATGCGAGCCCGGCACCTGCCACACCTATCAGAATGTCGCCTTCGACACGGCGAGCGAGATTCTGGGCGCCGCGGCGCACAAATCCTTCGGCGATGCCGTCGAGGACCGCTTTTTCCTGCCGCTCGGAATGGTCAGCGCCGGCTATGGCGCAGAGCGGCTAACGGGCGCGAAGGATTGGGCACGGCCGCACCGCGGGCGCCACGTCCAGCCGGTCAAGGAAGCCTATTGGCGCGTCCCCGCCGCCGCCGGCGTCGAAAGCGATATCGTCGATTTCGCGACCTGGATGCAGGCGATGATGGGTAATCGCCCCGACGTTCTGCCGAACGATGTGCTGCAAATCGCCCACCAGCCGCGCGTCGGCACAGCGCGGCTCTATGGCGGCGCGTTGCGGCAGGCGATCGGCGATGCCTCCTATGGCCTCGGCTGGCGTAACTTCACCTATGCTGGGCTCCACCTCCAGGGCCATTCGGGCGCGGTGTCGGGTTATCGCGCCACGATGATCTTCGAACCCGCGACGCGCACCGGCGTCGTCGCGCTGTGGAACAGCGACTGGGGCTTCCCCTTCCGCATCCCATTTGCCGCACTCGACAGCTACCACAAGCGCGCCGATGCGGCCTGGCTCGACCTCAGCGAACTGCCCAAGGTCAAGCGCGCGCCCGTCGCGACCGCCCCCAGCGCCGACGACAGCAATGGGTGAGGAGCCACCACGCATGTATGTGCTGATCACCGCCAACCGCAATTATTCGAGCTGGTCGCTGCGCCCGTGGATGCTGATGAAAGGGCTCGGCATCGGCTTCGAGGATCGCGTCGAGCCTTTCGCCAAACCCGTCAATTACGACGCCTTCCGCAGCTTTTCGCCGACTGGTCAGGTTCCGGCGCTGCTCCACGAGGGGCGCACCGTCTACGACTCGCTCGGCATTACGCTTTATCTCGCCGACCGGCACGATGGCGTCTGGCCCGACGATCCCGACGCACGCGCCTGGGCGCAATGCGCGGTGGCGGAAATGCACAGCGGCTTTGCCGCGCTTCGCAACGATTGCACGATGAACGTCGGCGTCCGCGTGACGCCCAAGCCGATGTCGGACGCCCTCACCGCCAATGTCGCGCGCATCCGCGAGCTGTTCGAGGAAGGTTTGACGAAGTTCGGCGGCCCATGGCTCGCCGGCGCCGACTTCTCGGCCGCCGACGCCTTTTTCGCACCGGTCGCCTTTCGCATCCGCACTTACGGCCTCGACGTCGGCGCGGGACAGGCGTGGGTCGACCATATGCTGGCGCACCCCGCCATGCGCGAATGGGAGCGGCAGGCGCTCGCCGAAGAGTGGCGCGAAGAAAGCCACGAAGCCGAGCTGGCAGCAGCCGGGGTAATTACGGCGGATTACCGGACCGCCTGAGCCCTCCTCCTTCGTCATTGCGACCCCGGCGAAAGCCGGGGGAAGCAATCTCCAGCGATCGGAATTTAACGCCGCCAGCCGGAAGTTGCTTGGTCGCTTCGCTCCTCGCAATGACGAGGTTCAGTCCGCCAGCGCCTCGCGCACCACGGCGACGCCTGCTTCACGCTGCGCCTTCAATTCGGCCTTCAGCCTGGCCGGGTCGCGCGCGAAGACGAAGCCGAAGCTGACCCCGCCTTCCTTGCCGATCGTCGCATGGTGCAGCTTGTGCGCCTGCACCAGCCGCTTGGCATAGCCGCGCCGCGGTACCCAGCGGAAATAGCGCTGATGGACCAGCCCGTCATGCACCAGCGTATAGATGATGCCATAGCAAAGGATACCGAGGCCGATCCACGTTCCTGGTTCCCACGCCGCCGCACCGAAGATCATCGGGCTACCGATCGCGAACATCGAAATGCTCATCGCGGCCCCGACGATGGCGAACAGGTCGTTCTTCTCCAGCCGACGCCCGTGCGGTTCGTGATGGTCGCGGTGCCAACCCCAGCCGAAGCCGTGCATGATATATTTGTGGCTTGCCCAGGCGACGCCCTCCATCGCGATGACGGTGGCAAGGACAAGGGCGATGATGGCGAGCGTCGACATGGGGGAGAGTATAGGCCGGTTAAGGCAGCCGCGCCATCATCTCCTCACTCCCCGCTATGGGTATCGGCGACCGAAAATTGCGTTTTTGATCGCCACTCGCTTGCAAAGTTGTGTGGGCAGCGTAAGTGAACCCGCATGACTCGGCCCCGCACGCTTTATGAGAAAATCTGGGACGCGCACGTCGTCGAACAGCGCCCCGACGGTACCTGCCTGATCTTCATCGACCGCCACCTCGTCCATGAAGTCACCAGTCCGCAAGCCTTCGCCGGGCTTCGCGCGAGCGGCCGTACGGTGCGCCGTCCCGACCTGACGCTGGCGGTTCCCGATCATAATCTGCCGACGACGGCGCGGCGCGATGCGGCAGGCAATCGGCTGCCGATCGCCGACCCCGAAAGCGCGGCGCAATTGGCGGCGCTCGAAAAGAACGCACCCGAATATGGCATCCGCTACATCGACGCGGTGGCGCCCGAGCAGGGTATCGTCCATGTCGTCGGCCCCGAACAGGGCTTCTCCCTGCCCGGCACGACGATCGTCTGCGGCGACAGCCACACCGCCTGTCACGGCGGCATCGGCGCGCTCGCCTTCGGCATCGGAACGAGCGAGGTCGAGCATGTGCTGGCGACGCAGACATTGCTGCTCCAGCCCGCAAAGACGATGGAAGTGCGCGTCGAGGGTGATGTCGGGCCCGGCGTCAGCGCGAAGGACATCATCCTTCACATCACCGGCGTGATCGGCGCTGCTGGCGGCACCGGCCACGTCATCGAATATACCGGCAGCGCGATTCGCGGCCTCAGCATCGAGGGCCGTCTGACTGTGAGTAACATGGCAATCGAGGGCGGCGCCCGCGCTGGCCTGATCGCACCCGACGATGTCACCTTCGCTTATCTGAAGGGCCGCCCCTACGCGCCGAAGGGGGCCGACTGGGAGGCTGCGGTCGCCTATTGGCGCAGCCTCGCGACCGATCCGGGCGCCAGCTATGACAAGACCGTCGTCATTGACGCTGCCGACATTGCACCGAGCGTTACCTGGGGAACCAGCCCCGAGGACGTGGTGCCGATCACCGGCATCGTTCCCGATCCTGCCAGCTTTGCCGACCCGTCGAAACAGGCCGCCGCCGCCAAATCGCTTGCCTATATGGGCCTCGAACCCGGCACGCGGATGCAGGACGTCGCGATCGAGAACATCTTCATCGGCAGTTGCACCAACAGCCGGATCGAGGACATGCGCGCTGCCGCTGCGGTCATCAAGGGCCGCAAAAAGGCCGACAATGTCCGCTGGGCGATCGTCGTTCCGGGATCGGGCCTGGTAAAGGCGCAGGCCGAAGCCGAAGGGCTCGACCGCATCTTCATCGACGCAGGGCTCGAATGGCGCGAGCCGGGCTGTTCGGCGTGCCTTGCGATGAACCCCGACAAAGTGCCCGCAGGCGAACGCTGCGCATCGACTAGCAACCGCAATTTCGTCGGCCGTCAGGGTCCGGGCAGCCGCACGCATCTTGTGAGCCCCGCCATGGCGGCGGCGGCGGCGGTGACCGGCAAGCTCACCGACGTGCGGGAGTTGATGGCATGACCCCACTGGAAAAGGTCGAAGGCCGCGCGATTCCGCTCGGGCTCAAGAATGTCGATACCGACGTCATCATTCCCGCGCACTGGCTCAAGACCACGAGCCGCGAAGGCATGGGCCGCGGCGCGTTCGAAAGCCTGCGCGCCGATCCCGACAATCTGTTCGACCGCCCCGAGAACAAGGGCGCTCCGATCCTGATCGCGGGCGACAATTTCGGCTGCGGGTCGAGCCGCGAACATGCCGCCTGGGCGCTCGGCGACCTTGGCATCCGCGTCGTCATCGCGCCCAGCTATTCCGACATCTTCTCGGGCAATGCGGTCAAGAACGGCATCTTGCCCGTGGTGCTGCCGCAGGCGGCGGTCGACCGGCTGATCGAGGTCGCGGCAACCGATCCGATTCACGTCGACCTCGACACGCAGACGGTGACGACGCCCTTTCAGGATCGCTTCACCTTCGAAATCGACCCGTTCCGCAAGATGTGCCTGCTCGGCGGTCTCGACGAGATCTCGCTCACCGAAAAGAGCGGCGGGGCGATCGACGCTTATGAGGCAAAACTGGCGGCCGAGCGGCCCTGGCTGCAGCCCGCGCTCACCGAATAACCAACGAAACAGGAAAAGGAGACGATGATGAAGGCTCTTCTGTCGACCGCGACCGGCGGCCCCGAAACGCTCGAACTGGGCGAGGTTGCGCGCCCCACCCCCGGCAAAGGGCAGATGGTCGTCGATGTGAAGGCCTGCGCGGTCAACTTCCCCGACGTGCTCATCATCGAGGATAAATATCAGTTCAAGCCGCAGCGCCCCTTCGCCCCGGGCGGCGAGGTCGCGGGCATCGTGGCCGAGGTCGGCGAAGGCGTGACCGATTTCAAGGTCGGCGACCGGGTGATTGCGGCGTGCGGCAACGGCGGCATGGCCGAGGCGGCGCTGGTCAATGCCGCCAATAGCTATCCGCTGCCCGAAGGGCGCGACTTTGCCGAAGGCGCGGCGCTCCTGATGACCTATGGCACCAGCATTCATGCGCTGGTCGATCGCGGCCATATCGAGGAAGGCGATACGCTGCTCGTCCTTGGCGCCTCGGGCGGAGTCGGCATTGCCGCGGTCGAACTGGGCAAGGCATTCGGCGCGCGCGTCGTCGCCGGCGTATCGAGCGAGGCAAAGGCCGACATCGCACGTCAGGCCGGCGCCGACGAAGTCGTCGTCTATGGCTATCAGCCGTTCGACAAGGAGGCCTCGAAGGCGCTCGCCAACACGTTCAAGGCGGCGGTCGGCGGCGACGGCGCCAATGTGATCTACGATGCGGTCGGCGGCGATTATTGCGAACCGGCGCTGCGCTCGATCGCATGGGAAGGACGCTACCTCGTTGTCGGCTTCCCCGCGGGCATTCCGCGCCTGCCGCTCAACCTGACCCTGCTCAAGAGCTGTGACGTCGCCGGTGTTTTCTGGGGGGCCTTCGCCGCCCGCGAGCCGCAGCGCAACCGCGCCAATATCGCGCGCCTGTTCCAGCTTTGGGAACAGGGCAAGATCAGCCCGCGCGTCACCGAACGCTTCGCGCTGGCCGATGGCGGCAAGGCGATCGCCAAGCTGGGCGACCGCAGCGCGGTCGGCAAGCTGGTCGTGACGATCTGAAATATCGCCCCGATCCCGCGCTGACCGAGGCGCTCGTCGCACTGGCGCGGCCGACCGGCCGGATCGAGGTGCGCGTGACGCCCGGCGCGGGGCGCGACGAGGTACGGATCGATGCCGGCGCCGTTTTGCTGCGCGTCACCGCCCCGCCCGCCGACGGCGCCGCCAACGAGGCGGTGCTGCGCCTGCTCGCGGCCGCGCTCGGCCGGCCACGCCGCGATCTGACGCTGCTGCGCGGCGCAACGGCGCGGATAAAACTGGTCGCGGTCGCGCTCGACTGATCGCAAAGCAAGGCCCCGCTTAACCATTTATCAGGGGCTCCCCCCTATCGTTCAATGCAGGACTATTGGGATTCAGGGATCAACGATGGCGGACCCCCGTTCGGCCAGTGATGGGCAGGCGATGAGCCTTGCGAATATTTCGCGGACTCGCCGTGCGCAGTTGATTGCCGAGTTCGAGGGCGAACTCGGCATCGATCACAAGGCGCGCGCGCGCGCCGCCTATGAAGAAAAGCGCTGGCGCATCATCAAGACGATCATCGTGTGGACGATCGCGCTGATGTTCTTCGCGGTTGCCTGCTACAAATTGTGGCTGATGGGCCTGCAGGTCGACAGGCCCTTTTCCGACCTCAATCCGATCGACAATATCCTGGGCAAATAGGCCGAGCGGCCGATCCGGGCACCCGAAGGCGCCCGGTCACAAACGCTTCCTCAGTAAACGCGCGCCTTCGGCTTGATATATTCGGCATCGTCGGTCAGCGTATATTCGTGGACCGGGCGGTAATCGAGCGTCACCTTGCCGTCCTTGCCGCCCCAGCCGTCGAACCAGCTGATCGTGTGCTTCATCCAGTTCGCATCGTCGCGGTTCGGGAAATCCTCGTGCGCGTGGGCGCCGCGGCTTTCCTTGCGGTTGAACGCCGAATGCATCGTCACCGTCGCCTGCGCGATCAGATTGTCGAGCTCGAGCGTTTCGACGAGGTCGGTGTTCCAGATCAGGCTGCGGTCGGCGACATGGACGTCGTTCATGCGCTCATAGGTCTTGGCAAGCTTGTCCTTGCCCTCGGCCATCAGCTCGTCGGTGCGGAAAACCGCCGCGTGCTGAGACATCGCGCGCTGCATCTCCGTGCGGATTTCGGCGGTCGGCGAATCGCCGCTCGCATTGCGGAAATGGTCAAGGCGGCCAAGCGCGAGGTCGGCGCTGTCCTTGGGCAGCGCAGGCTGCGCGGCGCCGGGCGCGACGATTTCCTTGAGCCGGTGCCCCGTCGCGCGTCCGAAAACGACCAGGTCGATCAGGCTGTTCGAGCCAAGGCGGTTCGCGCCATGGACCGACACGCACGCCGCCTCGCCGACCGCGAACAGACCGGGGACGACCGCATCGGGGTTGCCGTCCTTCAGCGTCACGACTTCGCCATGATAGTTACAGGGAATGCCGCCCATATTGTAATGGACCGTCGGCACGACCGGCAGCGGCTGGCGCGTCAGGTCGACGCCCGCGAAAATCTTGCCGCTTTCGGTGATGCCCGGCAGACGCTCCGCCAGCACCGCGGGATCGATATGATCGAGGTGCAGGAAGATATGGTCCTTGTGCGGACCGACGCCGCGGCCTTCGCGGATTTCGAGCGCCATCGAACGCGACACGACGTCGCGCGACGCCAGATCCTTCGCCGAGGGGGCATAGCGTTCCATGAAGCGCTCGCCCTCGGAGTTGGTGAGATAGCCGCCCTCGCCGCGCGCGCCCTCGGTGATGAGGACGCCCGCACCGTAAATGCCGGTCGGGTGGAACTGGACGAACTCCATGTCCTGGAGCGGCAGGCCCGCGCGCAGCACCATCCCGCCGCCGTCGCCGGTGCAGGTATGCGCCGAGGTGGCGGTGAAATAGCAGCGGCCATAGCCGCCGGTCGCGAGCACGACCGCCTGGCTGCGGAAGCGGTGGATGCTGCCGTCTTCCATGCACAGCGCGATCACGCCGCGGCACACGCCGTCTTCCATGATCAGGTCGAGCGCGAAATATTCGATGAAGAAGTCCGCGTCATACTTCAGGCTCTGCTGATAGAGCGCGTGGAGCATCGCGTGACCGGTGCGGTCGGCGGCGGCGCAGGTGCGCTGCACCGGCGGGCCTTCACCCATATTCTGCATATGGCCGCCGAACGGGCGCTGATAGATGGTGCCATTGGCGTTGCGCGAAAAGGGCACGCCGGCATGTTCGAGTTCGTAGACCGCGGCGGGCGCCTCGCGCACCATATATTCGATCGCGTCCTGGTCGCCCAGCCAGTCGGAACCCTTGACGGTGTCGTACATATGCCACTGCCAATGGTCGGGGCTGTTGTTGCCGAGGCTGGCGGCAATGCCGCCCTGCGCCGCAACGGTATGACTGCGCGTCGGGAACACCTTGGTGATGCAGGCGGTGCGCAGGCCGGCCTCGGCGCTGCCCATCGTGGCGCGCAGGCCCGAACCGCCGGCGCCGACGACGACGGTATCATAGGTGTGGTCGATGATCTTGTAGGCTTCGGTCATATCACATGCCCCCCGGGCCGAGCGCGGCGGGCGCCAGCGCGATGCGCACGATCGCGAAAATGCCATAGGCCGCGCCGCCGAACGCATAGAAATTCAACAGGACGATCGACAGCAGACGCGTCGCTTCGCCGTGGACATAATCCTCGATCAGCACCTGCAGCCCGAGGCGCAGGTGCCAGAAGACGCTGACCACGAGCAGGATCAGCGCAAAGGCGACCATCGGCTTCGACGCCCACTGCATCAGCGCGGCATGGTCGCCGAGCGGCAAGCGGAGCAGCGAGACGACGAACCAGGTGACGAGCAGCACATTGCCGAGCGCGGTCAGCCGCTGCTGCAGCCAGTGGCCGGTACCGTGGTGCGAAGCGCCAAGTCCGCGAACCCGGCCGAGAGGCGTTCCGTTACCCATTGAGCGCCTCCTTGGCGATATAGAGCCAGGTCGCGGCGGTCGCGAGGATCGCGCCCACGATCACGACGGTCGACCAGAGCTTGTTGGCCTTGAGTTCATAACCCGCGCCGGTATCGAGGACGAAGTGGCGCAGCCCCGAAAACAGATGCTGGAAAAAGGCCCAGGTCAGACCGACGAGCACGATCTTGCCCAGAATATTGGTGACCTGATGCACGCCGCCGCCCGCAGGGTCGTGCCAGACGCAGGCGACGAAGGCCGCATAGGCCTCGGGGCCCGCCGCGATCGCGCCGAGCCAGCCGAGAAACATCAGCGCACCGACGATGGCCAGCCCGTCACCGCTGACGCGGTGAAAGATCGAGACCGCCATGTGCGGCCCCCATTTATACACCTGGAGGTGCGGCGAGAGCGGACGCCCGCTCGGTTCTTTGCCAGCCATATCAGCCCCATTCCGTGACTCTAGTCGGTCGATGGGCGCCGGTTTAGCGCCGCGCGCACGATATGCAATTGCTTAGGGGGCGATGGAGGCAAGAAATCGCAGGCAGCCGGCCCCGCGATCGAAGGATCGTCCGGGGCCGACGCGCCTTATTTGATCTTGTCGCGGTTCGCGTAGAGCAGCGCCGCAAGCACTGCGGCCGAACCGACGCCGATCCCCGCCGCCGTCTTCCAGCCGATCTTGCGGGCGCCTTTCGCCGCCTCCCGGTCGGCCGCCTCGGTCGCCTCGGCGGCTTCCTTCTGGGCCTGCTGCTCGCGCGCGGCGCGCAGCACTTCATTTTCTTCTTCGTCCTGCGGGGGAGGCGGCACTTGCTCGGTCATCGTCTCTCTTGATCCTATGGTCTGGCGTCAGGCGAGTGCCTGCTCGACAGGCACATAGTCCGTTCCCACCGCTTCGGCTACGGCTTCGAACGTCACCTTACCATTCCATACGTTCAGGCCCTGCGAAAGATGCATGTCGCGGCGCAGCGCTTCTTTCCAGCCGAGGTCGGCGATGCGCAGCGCGTGCGGCAGGGTGACATTGTTGAGCGCATAGGTGCTCGTGCGCGCGACGGCGCCGGGCATGTTGGCGACCGCATAATGGACGATGCCGTCGACGACATAGGTCGGATCGGCGTGCGTCGTCGCATGGCTCGTCTCGAAACAGCCGCCCTGGTCGATCGCGACGTCGACGAGGACCGATCCGGGGCGCATCGTCTTCAGCATGTCGCGCGTGACGAGCTTCGGCGCTTCGGCGCCGGGGATCAGCACCGCGCCGATGACCAGATCGGCCTCGGCGACGCATTCGGCAAGGTTCGCGCGGTTCGAAAAGCGGGTCTTCGCGCGCGCTTCGAAAAAGGTGCCGACGCGTTCGAGCACTTCGGGATCGCGATCGAGGATCGTGACGTCGGCGCCCAGCCCCGCCGCCATCTGCGCCGCGTTGAAGCCGACGACGCCGCCGCCGATCACGCAGATTTTGCCCGGCGCCACGCCCGGCACGCCGCCGAGCAGCACGCCGCGGCCGCCATGCGCCTTTTCAAGCGCGGTCGCGCCGGCCTGGATCGACATGCGCCCCGCGACCTGGCTCATGGGCTTCAGGAGCGGCAGGCCGCCATGCGGGCTGGTCACGGTTTCATAGGCGATGCACACCGCGCCCGATTTCATCAGATCGCGCGTCTGCTCGGGATCGGGCGCAAGGTGGAGATAGGTATAGAGAATCTGGCCTTCGCGCAGCATCGCGCGCTCGACCGCCTGCGGCTCCTTGACCTTCACGACCATTTCGCAGCTCGCGAAAATTTCTTCGGCGCTGTCGACGATCTCGGCGCCCGCCTCGACATAGAAGCGGTCGTGAGCGCCAATGCCCTCGCCCGCGCCGGTCTGGACGAGGACGCGGTGACCATGTGCCACCAGTTCGCGGGCGCTCTCGGGCGTCAGGCCGACGCGATATTCGTGATTCTTGATTTCCTTGGGGGTGCCGATGATCATGCTGTCTCTCCGATTTGCCGGAACGGACGCGCGCATTTTCGCCTATCCGAAGCCTTCGGGCAAACATAACAGCGTATCGGCGGGATTTGCTTGCAAACTATCGTTCGCATGACGATAAACACGCAATATTTTTGCGTCTTTCTGGATAGACACGCGACATGATCGATCGAATCGATGCAAAGCTGCTCAACCTGTTGCAGCGCGAGGGGCCAAAACCCGTCGCTGAACTGGGCGAACGGATCGGACTTTCGGCCTCCGCCTGCCATCGCCGCATCCGCGCGATGGAGGCGGCGGGGATCATCACCGGCTATGCCGCGCGCATCGCCCCCGACACGATCGGCCTCGGTCTCGACGTGTTCGTCGACATCAGCCTGACCTCGCAGAGCGAAGAGGCGCTCACCGCTTTCGAAAGCGCGGTCAAAAGCTTCGACGAAATCCTCGAGTGCCAATTGCTGTCAGGCGCGTCCGACTATCGGCTGCGCGTCGCCGCGCGCAATGTCGCCGATTTCGACCGGCTGCACCGCCACTGCCTGTCGCGCCTTCCCGGTGTCGCCGCGATGCACAGCGCCTTTGCCCTGCGCACCATAAAGGGCTTCGAAGGCTATCCCGTCCAACCCACCGAGCGCCGCTGAACCGAGCGAAACCGGCCGCGCTGGTTAACGGTGAATTTACCAATTTCCTTCCATATCCGGCAGACGCAGTTTGGGATGATGGCGGGCGACAGACCTGCGCGTCCCGGGGTCGGCAAGGGAACAGGATCATGGTGAAGGAAAATCCGATTCATAAGCAGCAAATCGAGCCCGTTCTGATGGCCGATCGCTTCCCGACCTATGACCTCGACGGCCGGCTCGCCGCCGACGGGGCCGAAGTGCACATGATCCTGTCGGGGCTGGAGACGCAGCTGGCGACCGCCTATTGGGATGCCTTCAACGCGCTGCCCATCGTCACCCGCAAGATCGAGGGTGAACTGCTTGAATCCTATATTCGCGGCAGCGCGCGGCACATGCAGACCAAATATGCCGACGCCGGGGGGCAGGAGGCCGCGACCATTGCGTGCCAGAACACCCATATGGCGCTGCGCGTCGGCCTGCCGATCGCGACCGTGCTGTCGTGCATCGGCGAAAGCCACAAGCTCGCCATCCATTATGTGATCGAGGCGTGCGCCGGCGACACGGCGCGCCAGACGCGCCTGACCGCGGCGATCAACCGTCTCGCGCTGCTCGAAATGGACATCATGCTCGCCTATGCCGAAAAGCTCGACCGCGCAGCGATCTCGCAGGAGCGACAGGCGCTGGCGAGCGATTTCGACCGCTCGATCGCCTCGCTGGTCCAGGACAGCGACGGGGTGCGCCAGCAGCTCGCCAAACAGGCCACATCGGCCGATCATGCCGCGCGCGGCATGATCGCCAAGACGAGCGAAGTCGCCGCGGCGTCCGAGCAATCGGCGATGGCGATGCGCGAAGCCGCATCGACCGCCGCCGGGCTGATCCGCGCGATCGAGGATGCCCGCACCGAGGTCGAAGCATCGGCCAGCGTCGCGACGCGCGCCTCCGAACAGGCGGGCGAAGCGGTGGCCATGTCCGACGCGCTGTCGCGTCACGCCGAATCGATCGAATCCATTCTGGGCCTGATCCGCGAAATTGCGGGCCAGACCAACCTCCTCGCGCTCAACGCTACGATCGAGGCGGCGCGCGCGGGCGAATCGGGCCGCGGCTTTGCCGTCGTCGCGCAGGAAGTGAAGAGCCTCGCCAACGAAACCGCGCGCGCGACCGACGATATTGCGGGCAAGATCACCGCGATCCAGCAGGCAACGCGCGGGTCGGTCGCGGCGAACCAGTCGATCCAGCAGACGATCATCGAGGTGCAGCAGTCGGCGCAGCGAATTCGCGATGCGATGGACGCGCAGGCGCAGACGGTCACCTCGATCACCGCCGCCGTCGACGAAACCGCGCTCGCGGCCGACAGCATGTCGTCGACCATCGCCAGCATCCGCAACGATTCGGGCACCGTCGCCAGCGAAATCAGCGTGCTCAGCCAGGAATTTTCCAAGATGGGCGAGCGGCTGCAGGCACTGGAAACCGCCGCGAGCGAATTCAGCCGCCGCGTCGCCTGATCCGTCGCGCCCTGCTTGGCAAGCGGCCCGCCGCTCGCCTAAGGCGGGGGGATGAAAACCCACATCCTGATTACCGGCGCGAGCCGCGGCATCGGTGCGGCCATCGCCGACGCGCTTGCGACCGACGCGGCGAAGGTCGCCGCGCTGTCGAGCGCCGACGGCGACCTTGGCGACCCTGCGATTGCGGACCAACTATGGGCCAAAAGCCTCGACCGGCTCGACGGCCGGATCGACGTGCTCGTCAATAATGCCGGCGTTTTCGAAGCGAATCCGATCGACAGCAGCGATGCCGACTGGCTCGAAAGCTGGAACCGGACCCTCCAGATCAACCTGACCGCCGCCGCGCAGCTGTGCCGCCGCGCGGTGCAGCACTGGCAGGCGCGCCGGGCGGCAGGCGACACGAGCCATGGCCGGATCGTCAACATCGCCAGCCGCGCCGCCTATCGCGGCGACAGTCCCGCGCATTGGCATTATGCAGCATCGAAGGCGGGCATGGTCGCGATGACCAAGACGATTGCGCGCGGCTATGCTCATGAAGGCATCCTCGCCTTCGCCATTTGCCCGGGCTTCACGATGACCGGCATGGCCGAGGATTATCTCGCCAGCCGGGGCGGCGACACATTGCTCGCCGACATCCCGCTGGGCCGCGTGGCGAGCCCCGAGGAAATCGCCGAAATGGCGCGCTGGTGCGCGCTCGAGGCGCCGCCCTCGATGACCGGCGCGATCCTCGATGCCAATGGAGCCAGCTATGTCCGCTAAAAGTCTTGCCCTGGCCGCCCTGATGCTTGCTGCCCCGATGCTTGCCGGATGCGCGCCGCAGGCGAGCGCTCCGGCCGCGGCGCCTCCTGCCCCGACGGGCAAGGCGCTCGCCGCCGCCTGCGCCGATCGCGACGGCTGGAGCGATCCCGCGCCGCCGGCCAAGCTGTTCGGCAACACTTATTATGTCGGCACCTGCGGCATCACCGCGCTGCTCATCGACGCACCGGCCGGACCGATCCTGATCGATGCCGCAACCGCCGAAGCGGCGCCTGCGATCCTTGCCAATATCCGTGCGCTGGGCTTCGATCCCAAACGCATCCGCGCGATCCTGACCAGCCATGAGCATTTCGATCATGTCGGCGGTCTCGCGGCGCTGCATGCCGCGACCGGCGCGCCGGTGATCGCGCTTGCCGACGCCGCGCCGCAGCTCGAAAGCGGAACCCCCGACCCGCGCGATCCGCAGCGCGGCGCCCTCGATAGCTTCACCGGCGTGCCGGTCGCACAGCGCCTGCGCGACGGACAGCCGCTCGCCTTTGCCGACATCCGGATCACCGCCCACGCAACCCCCGGCCACACGCCGGGCAGCACGAGCTGGACGTGGCAATCGTGCGAAGGGTCCGCCTGCCGCACCATCGCCTATGTCGACAGCCTGACCGCCATTTCGGCCGACGGCTACCGCTTCAGCGACCATCCCGACTATGTCGCGATGCTGCGCGCGACCTTTGCCAGGGTGCCGACGCTGCCGTGCGACATTCTGGTCACCCCGCATCCCGGCGCGAGCAATTTGTTTGCGCGGTTGGCGGGCGAGGCTCCGCTGGCCGGCGCCGATGGCTGCGCCGCTTATGCCGCGGCAGCAAGCAAGCGACTCGACGATCGGCTGGCGAAAGAGGCGGCGACGCGATGAGCTGGATCGTCTCGCTGCCCTGCACGCGTGCGGAGGCCGAAGCGCTGTCGGGTGAAATCCCTGCGCTGGATGCTGCCCCCGAAGCGCCGGTCGTCGTGACGCGCGAGATCGACGAAGATGCCGGAACGTGGCAGCTCGACGCCTATATGGACGACGCGCCGGGCGATGATCTGCTGCGGCTGATCCAATCGCTCGCCCCGAGCGCGAAGGGCGTCGCGCCGACCGTCGCCGAATTGCCCGAAGAAGATTGGGTCACGCTGTCGCAGCAGGGGCTCGAGCCGGTGCGCGCCGGACGCTTTTTCGTCCACACCAGCAGCTATGCCGACCGCGTCCCGCCGGGCACGACATCCTTTCTGATCGATGCGAGCCAGGCCTTCGGCACCGGCGGGCACGACACCACTGCGGGCTGCCTCGCGATGCTCGACCGCCTCGACCGCGTGGGCGCCGCACCGCGCAATATCGCCGACATCGGGACGGGCACGGGCCTGCTCGCCTTCGCCGCCATGGCGCTATGGCCGCGCGCGCGCGTCATCGCGTCGGACATCGACCCGGCGAGCATATTCGTCACGCGTGACAATGCCGCGATCAACGATGTGCCACTGGGCCGCGGCGGCGGCCGGCTCGCGCTGGCGGTCGCGCCGGGGACCGACCATCCGGCCATAAGGCACCGGGCGCCCTATGACCTCGTCATCGCCAATATTCTCGCCGGGCCGCTCATCACTCTTGCTCCCGACATTGCCGCTGCGACCGCACCCGGCGGCCGCGCCATTCTTGCCGGCCTGATCGCGCGCCAGATGGATCCCGTAGTCGCCGCCTATCGCGCGCACGGCTTTCGCCTGTCCGCGCGCGGGGGCAGCGCGGAATGGCCCTGTCTGCTGCTCACCAAGCGGCGGCGCTACGGCTACCGCCGCAAGGAACGCGCCCTGCACCGCGCCAGCCCCTCGGACGCGAGCTTCGGGAGCTGGTGAAAATCAGGCTTTCGCCGCCGCATAGTCCTGCGTGCCGCGGGTGATGACGCTATCGTCCGGCAGGATGTCGGCGATCGGGATCGGCGGCAGCGCGGCGTTCGCGGCATAGAGCGGAGCAAAGTCGGTGTTGACCGTCGTCTCCAGAAGCTGGTCCAGACTATCGATCACGAAATAATTCTGCTGGAAATCGTCGATCCGGTAATCGGTGCGCATCACGCGCGCGAGGTCGAAACCGATGCGGTTGGGGCTGTCCGAATCGAGTGCGAAGACGCTTTCGGCGTAGGACGAGACGATCCCCGCGCCATAGATGCGCAGGTCGCCGCTCTCGCGGATCAGCCCGAATTCGACCGTGTACCAATAGAGCCGCGCGAGCTGCTTCAGCGCGTCGAACTGCAGGCTCCTGAGGCCGCCTTCGCCATAAGCGACCATATAATCGGCGAATATCGGGTCGGCGAGCATCGGGACATGGCCGAACACGTCGTGAAAGACGTCGGGTTCCTGCAGATAGTCGAGCTGCTGCGGTGTGCGGATGAAATTGCCCGCCGGGAAGCGCCGGTTCGCCAGATGGTCGAAAAACACGTCATCGGGGACAAGCCCCGGCACCGCCACGACCTGCCACCCCGTCGCCGCCATCAGCCGCGCATTGAGTTCGCGATAATCGGGGATGCCCGGCTTTTCGAGCTTGAGCACGTCGATCCCGCGCAGAAAGGCGTCGGCGGCGCGTCCCGGCAGCATCTCGGACTGGCGCGCGAACAGCCGGTCCCACATCGCATGCTCGTCGGCGGTAAAGGCGTCCCAATCCTGCGATATCGTCCAATCCGCCGCAGCGCCCGGCGGCGGCGTATCGTGGACGTGCGTAAACTGGCTTTCCATGCGTGCAATCTACCATCAATATGGTTTCAAGTGAAACTTTATTTGCCGACCTCGACGATTTGCGTTGCCAGCCGGTCGACCTCGGCCCGATCGTGGCTGACATAGAGGATCGGCACTTTCAGCTCGTCGCGTATCCGTTCGATCACCGTCATGATGTCGTCGCGCCGCGCCGCGTCGAGCGACGACAGCGGTTCGTCCATCAACAGGATTTGCGGCGCCGCGAGCAAGGCCCGGCCGATCGCGACCCGCTGCGCCTCGCCGCCCGACAGGCTTTGCGGCCAGCGACCGAGCAAATGGCCGATGCCCAGGAAATCGGCGGCCTCATCCAGCGTCATCCAGCGATTAGCCGGATCGGTGAGACGCCAGCCATAGAGGAGATTGGCCTTCACGCGCCGATGCGGAAAGAGACGCCCGTCCTGGAAGACATAGCCGACGCGCCGCGCCTCGGGCGGCAGGTCGGTGGCGCCGTCGAACAATGTCCGTCCGCCGATACGGATATGCCCGCGATCGGGGCGCAGCAGCCCGGCGACCATGTTGAGCAGGCTGGTCTTGCCGACCCCCGAAGGCCCGAACAGCGCGGTCAGTCCGGCTTCGGCCGTGAACTGCGCCGCGATGACGCTCGCGCCGAAGCGCCTTTCGACGTCGATATCAATCGCCATGCCGCGCCCTTTCGGCATGGGTGCGCCGCACCAGCCACTCGGACAGGATCAGCGCACCGAGCGACAGCGCGACCGACAGCAGCGCGAGCCGGGTTACCATCGCCTCCGCCCCCGGCACCTGCAGCGCCGAATAGATGGCGAGCGGCAGCGTCTGCGTTTCGCCGGGAATATTGGAAACGAAAGTGATCGTCGCGCCGAACTCGCCGATCGAGCGGGCGAAGCCGAGCACGAGCGCCGCCAGCACGCCGGGCAGAGCGAGCGGCAGGCTGACCGTCCGGAAGGCGTGCCAGCGCCCCGCCCCCAGCGTCCGCGCCGCGCCTTCGAGCTGCCGGTCGATCCCCTCGATCGACAGGCGCATCGCGCGTACCATCAGCGGGAGCGCCATGATCGCGGCGGCCAGCGCGGCGCCGGTCCAACGGAACATCAGCGTGACGCCGAGCCACTCCTGCAGCCGGCTGCCGATCGGGCCGAGCGGGCCGAAGGCGACAAGCAGCAGCCAGCCGGTGACGACTGGCGGCAGGACGAGCGGGAGATGGACCAGCGCGTCGAGCAGCAGCCGCCCCGGAAAGCGATAGCGCGCGAGCACCCAGGCGAGCGCGAAGGCAAGCGGCAGCGTCGCGAGCACTGCGACCCCGCCGACCTTGAGCGACAGCGCAACAATCCCCCACTCCTCGGCCGACAGCATCAGGGCGCCGTGAAGCCGTGGCGCGCAAAGATCGCGCGCGCCTGCCGCGACAACAGGAACGCGCGGAACGCTGCGGCCTCGCCGCTGCGCGACGTCTTGAGCAGCGCCAGCGGATAACGGATCGGCGGATGGCTGGCGGCCGGAAAGGTGCCAACGACGCGCACCGCGTGCGACGCCTGCGCATCGGTGGCGTAGACGATGCCGAGCGGCGCGGCGCCGCGTTCGACGAGCGCCAGTGCGGCGCGGACATTCTCGGCCGGGGCGAGCTTTTTCGCCACATCGCCCCACACGCCGAGCGCGGTCAGCGCGGCCTTGGCATATTTGCCCGCGGGCACCGCGTTCGGATCGGCAACCGCCAGCCGCCCGCCGCCGAGCGCGCGCGCCAGCGCGAAGCCGCGCGCGGGGGCAAGGTGCAGCCTGCTCGCCTTGGGGGCGATCAGCACGAGCCGGTTGCCGACCAGATTGGCGCGCGTGCCGGGACGCAGCAGTCCCGCCTTGGCGACGGCATCCATCCAGGGCTCGTCGGCGGAGATGAACAGGTCGGCGGGCGCCCCCGCCATGATCTGCCGCGCGAGCGCCGACGACCCTGCGAAGGACAGGACGGGGCGCGCATGCCCCTGCGCCGCCCACGCGTCGGCGGCGTCGGTCAGCGATTCCTGAAGGCTGGCCGCCGCAAGGATCAGCGGGCCGCGCTCGGCCGCTGCCGCCATGGGCGCCAAGGTGGTCAGCACAAGGAGGAGGAGCAGGCGCCGGAGGATCGTCATGGCGGCGACCATAGCCATGCTAGGCGGGGCGCGAAAGCGGCGGCAGGACACGAACATGGCGATAGCCGCGCTCGATCGTTCCACGCGCCGACAGATCGCGCAGCGCGGCGCCGAGCGTGACGCGCGACACGCCGAGCAGATCGGCGAGCTGTTGCTGCGTCGCGCGCACCGTCATCCCGTCGGCGGCGTCGGCGGCCATCGCCGCGAGCAGCCGCGCCAGCCGTTCGGCGACGGGCAGCCGCCGTTCGGCATCGATGATGTCGAGCGACACCGCAAGCTGGCGGCCCAGGCTGCGCAGCAGCAGCTCGGCCCAGCCGATGTCGGCGGTCATCAGCGCGCGAAGCACCGGGCGGTCGATGGCAACCAGCCGCGCCGGACCGCTGGCAATCGCGTCGACCTGGCGTTCGAGCCCGGTGAAGAAGGCCAGCTCGCCGAAGATATCGCCCGGCCCCAGCACGGCAAAGGCGGTGAACGCGCCATCCTCCGCATAACGTCCGACGAGTACATGCCCCTCGATCACGGCCCAGAAGGCATCGCCAGGATCGCCCTGATGCTGAACGAACTGACCATCCGCAAAGGATCTCGGCGACGTCATCGCGAGCAGCCGGTCGCGTTCGGTGCCCGACAGGCGCGTTCGCTCGGCAAGAGCCAATTGATAACTTCTTTGCATTGTCGAGTCGGTTTCTGTGCCACCGCGCGGTGAAAGACAAGTGGCACGATGCCATAGCGGGAGAATCGGGATGCAGCTTACCTCGGCCCAGTCGAGCCTGATCGTCGTTGCAATCTATGTCGGCTTCTGCCTGCTCGAGCTGATCCGCACGCGCCTGTTCGCCAAGTCCGAACAGTCGCGCCACGACGGCATCATCGAAATCGTCAGCACCTTCACGCTGCTGATCGCGACCCAGCCCGCAATCCTGCTGATCGTCAGCGCGCTCGGCCACGCCTGGTTTCCGCAATATGAAGGCGCGCTGGCGCACGCCCCCTGGTACGCCGCGCTCGCACTGTTCCTCGTCTTTGAAGACATGATGCAATATTGGTGGCACCGCGCGTCGCACAGCACCGCTTGGCTCTACAACCTGCACCGCGCGCACCATAATGCCCGCTATATGAGCGTCCGGCTCGTCTACCGGAACAACATCATCTATTATGCGATGATGCCGAGCATCTGGTTTGCCGGGGTGCTCGTCTACCTCGGGCTCGGCTGGTTCTACGCCTTCTATCTCATCGTGAAGATGGCGGTGATCATCGGCGCGCACAGCGACGTCGCCTGGGATGCGCCGCTCTATCGCATCCGGGCGCTCGCGCCGGTGATGTGGGTCGTCGAACGCACGATCAGCACCCCCGCGACGCATCATGCGCATCACGGCCGCCACGCCGACGACCCGGCGGTCAACTACAAGGGCAATTTCGGCAATCTTCTGTTTTTCTGGGACGTGCTGTTCGGCACCGCCAAGATCACGCGCAGCTATCCGCAAAGCTATGGCGTCGAAAATCTGCCGCCGGCCACGCTGGGCCAGCAGCTTTTGTGGCCGATCTTTCCCGAGAACAAGGATATGCATGCGGTCATCCCCGGCGCCGTGCCGGGGACCAGCGAACCGCATGCGGTCGCGGCGGGCTGAACGGGTCGCAGCACGTCCCGCCAGCGCGCGGCCCGGCACCTGTGGGGGATGCCGGGCCGTTTGCCGGTCGTGGGTTCAGCGTTCCGCCAGCTTGCCGAGCGCCATGGCGTCAGCATTACTGAGGTCGAGGACGCGATGATCCGCAGCTTGCGGGTCATTGCCCAGTCGGTCCACAGAAAGAACCGCAGGTGGCGGCAATTCTGTCGGCGTTAGCGCCGCTTCGACCTTGCCAAGCAGCCGCAGCACCGACAGGGTGCCGCCAGCGATGAAAACCGATCTCGACCATCTTCCAGCCAACAAGCAGCGCGAGCTGGAGCGCGTGAAGGCGATCATCTTCGAAGAGTTCGAGGATGCATTGGCGCTCGGCACGATGAGCTGGAAGAAGAAGGGGCGGATCGACAAGATCATTCTTTACGGCAGCTATGCGCGCGGCGGCTGGGTCGATGAGCCTCATACGGCAAAAGGCTATCGCTCGGACTTCGACCTTCTCATCATCGTCAACGACAAGCGGTTAACCGAGAAGGTCGATTTCTGGGGCAAGCTCGAAGACCGGCTCATTCGCGAGCTCGCGATCGACAAGACGCTCAAGACCCCCGTCAACTTCATTGTTCATACCCTGCAGGAGGTGAACGACGGGCTCGCCCACGGGCGCTATTTCTTCATGGACGTCGCGCGCGACGGGATCGCGCTCTACGAATATGACAACAAGCCGCTTCACACGCCGAAGCCCAAGACGCCCGATCAGGCATTGGCCATGGCGCGAGAATATTACGAGGAATGGTATCCTACCGCCGGACAGTTCCACGGCTCAGCAATGCATTCAATATCGCAAGGATGGCTTAAAAAGGCTGCCTTCGACATGCATCAAGCCACGGAGCGCCTTTACCACTGCGTCCTTCTGGTTTGCACCTTCTACACGCCGCATATGTGGACGGCCCCTCGCTTACAAGGTTCGAGCAGGATCTGATCGGATGGTTTGCGTTCATATGTCCGGCCTGTTGGTGCAGCCTCACATGACCGCTGGCCAAGATGGATTCCGCGGCGCCAGTTCCTAACACGTCCGCGACCTCGGGGGCCGATGAGGCGTACGGAGTATCTCGCGCTCTGGATCGATCGATCACACCATCTGCTCTTACTTGCAAGTTTCCGGTTATCGGCCTTACACGGTGCGCTTGCTGCGCTCCCCGTGGTCGGCTGATCTCATGCGGCGCTCGACAACGGCACTGCCGCGGTCGGAGCCCTGTAATCCTGGTCGCTCACCATCAGCTTCCATGCGACCCGCGCCATCTTATTTGCTAGCGCGACCGCGACGAGCTTCGGCGGTTTGCGCTTCAGCATGTCGAGGATCCATGGCGAAGCGTGTCGGCTTCGGCTGTTGCGGATATGGCGGAGCAGCGCGGTGGCGCCAACGACGAGCGTTCGCCTGAGCAGTGCGTCGCCAGCGCGGGTGATACTGCCGAGTCTCACCCTGCCGCCGGTCGAGTGGTCGCGCGGCGTCAGCCCGATCCAGGCCGCGAACGCGCGGCCCGACTGGAAGTCTTCGGGCGCCGGCGTCTTGAGCGCGAGCAGTGTTGCTCCGAGCGTGCCGACGCCCGGTATCTGCGCCACACGGCGGCTCCTCGCATCCGAGCGATGCCATGCCAAGAGCTTGGCATCGATATCCTTGATCCGCGCTCGCAGCAGCGTCAGTTCCTCGGCCTGCAGCGCGAACAGATCGCGCGCGAGCTGCGGCACATCGGGATCTCCGGCGACGCGCTCGAGCAGCGGTTCGACCCGGCAGGTTCCCGCACCGGCGACTAGCCCGAACTCGGCGGCGTTGCCGCGGATCGCGCTGCACAGCTGAGTGCGTGTACGGATCAGCCGGTCGCGCATCGTGACCAGCATCAGCGCCGCCTGGTTGTCGGCCGACTTGATCGGCACGAAGCGCATCGACGGCCTGCTCATCGCTTCGCAGATCGCTTCCGCATCGGCTGCATCATTCTTCCCGCGCTTGATGTAAGGCTTGATATAGGCAGGCGGGATCAGCTTCACGGCATGACCCATGCCAGTCAGCGTCCGGCCCCAGTTGTGCGACGCGCCGCACGCTTCGATCGCGACCTCGGTTGGTGGCAGCTTCGCAAAGAAGTCGATCATCTCCTTGCGGCGCAGCGTTTTGCGCAGCACGGCTTCTTCGGCGGCGTTGACGCCATGCAGCTGGAACACATGCTTTGACGTGTCCATCCCAATGCGGATAATATCACTCACGGACGGTCTCCTTCTTGAGCTCTTCAACGACTCTGTTTTGGCACATTTTGATGCCGTTTGGGGGCCGTCCACCCCAACACGTCCACAATCTTGCCTTCCTGCGCACCCAGGCCGAGCGCATTGATATGCGCCTCGTCGACGCTTGGCCACGCGAACTAAAATCGGATCGGTCTCGCTTCGAAAAGCTGAAGGAGGCCTATGTGAAGGCCCGCTATTCGAAGCATTACCGCATCACCGAAGAGGAGCTGACATGGCTCGGCGGCTGCGTCGAGGAACTCGGTCGCGCAGTTCACGCGGTTTGCTCAGAACGAATCGCAGCTTTGGAAGAGGGTGTACCCACTGTCTGTCGTCAGAACATTTGGCGCAGATCGCGGCGTTGATTAGCGGAGCGCGGGCCTCGTCCTGGGGTTGATATTAAGCGGCGAGCTTGCGGTGCTGCAAGCGTCGGTGTTCGATGGTCTTCCGTTTGATCCTTTCGCGCTGTTGGATGATGGCGTCTGCCCTGCCGAAGTAGGTGTCGGCGGGCGTCACATTGCCGAGGCTTTCGTGATATCGGCGGTGATTATAGTGGTCGATGAAGGCCTCGATCCGGGTCTCCAGATCGCCGGGCAGGAAGTAATTTTCCAGCAGGATCCGGTTCTTGAGGGTCTGGTGCCAGCGCTCGATCTTGCCTTGGGTCTGGGGATGCATCGGGGCGCCGCGGACATGGCTCATACCGTTGGCACCGATCCATTGGGCCAGCTCCTCGGCGATGTAGCTCGGACCATTATCGCTGAGCAGCCTGGGCTTTTGCACGACCCTGGCTGACGAACAGCCCGAGGCTTCAAGCGCCAGTTCCAGCGTGTCGGTGACGTCCCCGGCGCGCATGGTGGTGCAAAGCTTCCAGGCGATGACATAGCGGGAGAAGTCGTCGAGCACGGTCGACAGATACACCCAGCCCCAACCGATGATTTTGAAGTAGGTGAAGTCGGTCTGCCACATCTCGTTCGGCCGCGTCGTCTTGGTGTGGAACGCATCGGCCGCCTTGATCACGATGAAGGCCGGGCTGGTGATCAGGTCATGGGCTTTCAGAAGCCGGTAAACCGTCGATTCCGACACGAAGTAGCGCTTCTCGTCGGTAAAGCGCACAGCCAACTCGCGGGGCGATAGCTCGGACTCGTCCAGCGCCATCTCGACGATCTGCTGCTGGATATCGTTGCCGATGCGATTCCACACCCGGCTCGGCGCCGATGGCCGATCCTCTAGCGCCTCCGGCCCGCCTTCGAGGTAGCGGTCATACCATCGATAGAAGGTCCGGCGGGGGATGCCGAGCTGGTCCAGCGTCCGCTTGGCGGGCAGATGCGACTGCTCGACGATCCTGATGATCTCGAGCTTCTCAGATGCGGGATACCTCATTCTTCGTCGCCCCCATCCGCGATCATGCTTTTTTTGAGCAGACGGTTTTCCAGCGTCAGGTCGGCCACGCATTCCTTCAGGGCACGGGTTTCGCGGCGCAGATCGTGCACCTCGCCGGTGGTCGCAGCTCGGGCGGTATCGCCGGCCAGACGACGCTTGCCCGCTTCCATGAACTCCTTCGACCAGGTGTAATACAGGCTCTGGGCGATGCCTTCCTTGCGGCACAGCTCGGCGATGCTGTCTTCGCCGCGCAGCCCCTCCAGCACGATCCTGATTTTGTCCTCTGCAGAGAAGTGCCGGCGCGTCGCACGCCGTATGTCCTTCACCACCCGCTCCGCTGGGGCCTTCGGCGCCGATTTTTTCAAGGAGGATTTGGGCTTCATCTTCGTTCCTTCGTCACTACGACGAAGCCCAAATCCTCCTTAAATCACAACCTCAAATCTGTGCCATTGGCGCTGACGGCGGACAGCGCGTCTCGTCGATGAATGGGTAACGGCCGTTGGACTTCGAAGCGAAGACTACGGGACGCATTCGTTGCGCAGAACAAAAGCGTCGATCATTTACAAGGCGACCGGGAACTTGCGAGCTGTGCAGATTCTGCTCGGCCACACCAAGATTGAAAATACGGTACGATACCTCGGCGTCGATGTTGAAGATGCGTTGACGCTGGCAGAAGGCATCGAAGTCTAACCAGCAAATCGCGTATTCTGGAGAGCGAGCGTTCTAGCTCATGGTAGAACGTCCGCTCTCTTTGTTTGACACCTAAAAGCGGACTGTCTCCAAGCGTTGAGAGTTTCAGACGCCGCCAGGCGTCAGAAAGTCTTCGGTGGCCGAACCGCGGTGGTCATGGGCCGAGCTATGGGGAAAGCTGTTTTGCGCTGATGCTGGGGTAGCCAGATGCCGCCCAAAAGCAGGCGCATCTGAGAACGGTCCGTCTGGAAATGGGTCGCGAAAGCGGACGCTGAAAGTCGGACCGTCCGATTTTGCGGTTCCGGCGTCTGCTATTGGGCAGCACCGGCGCGAGCGGGTCCGCTTCCAGGCGCGGGTGCGCGCTGGATCGTGTCGGTGCCAGGCCGTGCCGGGTCACGGCGCATGTGTCCCGGGTGCGAGGGATGGCGGTGGCGGCGCGCGGGGCTGATAGCGGCGCTCGAACACTTCGATGATGATCATGATGCCGCCGCAGCACGGACAGGTCGGTCGGGGCTCTGCATCGTTGGCGGGCTCGACGGTCGGCGGAGGTGCGACATCGAGCAGGCGGCGCGCGCGTTCGAGATGATCCTTGCGGCGTGCGCTGGCGAGGAGGCCATAGTGGCGGATCCGGTGGAACCCGCGCGGCAGGGCGTGGAGGAGGAAGCGGCGGATGAACTCGTTGGCGGCGAGGGTCATGACCTGCTGCCGTGTGGCGCCGGCCTTGCGGTAATCCTTGTAGCGGAAGGTGACCCCGGCCTCGTCGAAGCGGAGAAGGCGGCTGTTCGATATGGCGACGCGGTGAGTGTAGCGCGCGAGGTAAGCGAGCACGGCCTCGGGGCCCGCGAATGGCGGCTTGGCATAGACCACCCAGCGCTTCTTCCTGACGGGTGAGAGGTGCCGCAGGAATGCACGCCGCTCGGCAAGATCCGACATGCTGCCGTAGAATGCGAGCTGCCCGCGATCATGGAGGGCGCGCAGCCGGGTGAGGAACAGGCGTCGGAAGAGCGCGCCAAGGACGCGGACCGGGAGCAGGAAGGCGGGGCGCGCCGATATCCAGCGCGTTCCATCGCGGGATATGCCGCCGCCGGGCACGATCATGTGGATGTGCGGATGATGGGTGAGCGCCGAGCCCCAGGTATGGAGGACGGCGGTGATGCCGATCCGGGCGCCGAGGTGCTTGGGATCAGCGGCGATGGTCATCATCGTATCGGCCGCGGCCTTGAACAAGAGGTCATAGACCAGCGCCTTGTTGTAATAGGCGATCGCGGCGACCTCAGCAGGCAGGGTGAACACGACATGGAAGTAACCGACCGGGAGGAGATCGGCCTCGCGCGCTTCGAGCCAGCTGCGCGCGGCGGCGCCCTGGCATCTGGGGCAGTGGCGGTTGCGGCAGCTGTTGTACGCGATCCGCCAGTGGCCGCAGTCGGTGCAAGCCTCGACGTGGCCACCCAAAGCGGCGGTGCGGCAATGTTCGATCGCCGACATGATCCTCAGCTGATGCAGGCTGAGATGCCCGGTATGGGACGTGCGATACGCAGGGCCAGCAGCACGGAAGATGTCGGCGACCTCGAGCGAGGCGCGCATCGGCCTCAGCCGTCGGGTGCCTCCTCGCTCGGTGATGCGAGCGCGAGCCTGTCGAGCGGACTGACGATCGACCGTACCGTCTTGGTCGCGACCTTCGTGTAAAAGGCGGTGGTGTTGAGTGCGGAATGACCGAGCAACACCTGGATGACGCGGATATCGACGCCATCCTCGAGCAAGTGGGTGGCGAAGCTGTGGCGCAGAGTGTGCGGTCCGACACGCTTGTCGATATCCGCGGCCTCGGCCGCTTCGACGACGATCCGATAGAGCTGGCGCGTGCTGATCGGCGCCGCAGCGCTCTGGCCCGGGAAGAGCCAGCCATCGGGAAGCAGCACGCCTTGCTGCCGTCCGGCACGCCACCAGTCGCGCAGCAGGAGGAGCAGGCCTTCGGGCAGCATGGCGTTGCGGTAGCGGCCGCCTTTACCGCGCTCGATCCGCAGCAGCATGCGCTTGCTGTCGATATCGCTGACCTTGAGCGCCGACACCTCGGCGACGCGCAGGCCCGCGCCGTAAGCGACCGACAGGGCCGCCTGGTGCTTGAGGGAGCGGGTCGCATCGAGCAGGCGCTTCACCTCGGCCATCGTCAGCACGACGGGGATCCTACGGACCTGCTTGGTGCGGATTAGCTTACGCGCGAGATCGGGGCGGTCGAGCGTGTGCGTGAAGAAGAACCGCAGCGCGCCAACGATGCTGTTCATCGTTGGTGCCGGGACGCCCGCCTGTTGCTGTTCGATCTGGAACTGCCGGACATCCTCGGCGCTCGCGGTGTGCGGCGAGCGCCCGAGCCAGGTCGCGAACCGGCCGACGTCGCGAAGATAGTTACGCTGCGTCTCCTTCGAGAAGCGGCGCATGGTCATGTCGTCGATCAGCCGCTGGCGCAGCGGGCTGATCGGGCCAATCTGGATAAGCTCGTTCATCGTTCGACTCCTCAGGTAAAGGAGTCGAAAGGGTCTGCCTCTGGCCGCCAGCGTTCAATCAGGCGTGACGCTCGCTGGGGTTCTTTACATCGAGGCTAGCACCAATCCGCGCAGCGGTTCGTGCACCGGCCAGACTCGGCGATTTCGCCAACGGGGAGGATCGCTCTTGTCTCAACGGCCAGAACCGGGTGGGATGCGGATGCTGGATCGTCTAAGTTACGTTGTCAGGCCTGGGCGCGGCATTACACTTTTCGACAAACCTCAGCACGTCGGACGCTCCGGCGCGGGCCCGAAGACTGTCCACACCGAAATCAGAAACTCCAATCGACGCATCTTGCGGTGCTCCCCTTTGAAACCAGCTGGCTATCGCGTCCTTGTCTTTCTCGAGCAATGGTGCGGTCACGATCGTGTCCACTTCGCCGAAGTCTATGATCGACGTCTTCGCCGTAAAGGAGTTGATGGTCACCAACCGGCCTTGGGACCGCTCCCAATCGAAAGTTACCTGAGCATGAGAGAAATATGAGTAGGGCCGTGGGCTAGCGTTGATATCTGCTCGTTCATCTGCCGTGTATGGTAACCGGGCTTTCGTCATCAAGCGGAGCCCGTCCGGAGTGCAGAGTAGCGACATCGATGCGCGCTTCAATGGATACCATCGAGACGCAATTTCAATCTTACTGGAAACTTTAAACGGAAGATGATCGGTCCCGACCCAGTCGACGAATAACCAACTCGGCCGAAAGCCGGTGACGAAAAGGATCAAAGCGAGAGACACAACTGCGACAGCGAACGCTCGGACGAGCCAACTTGATACTTTGCGTTCAATCATTGCGGCAGGATATAGGCGCTTGTTGTCAAGATCCCGTGAATACCCGCAATCGGTCTCTTCCAGCGCAGGTATTTGCCGCGAACGGCTGCTTTCTGAGATTCTCGCCCGAAAACGGCCTGACCGAAAACGGCCAAGACGGATTCTGCGCGGTGGCGCGGCGGTGACAACTTTATCATCCGTCGTGCCTATGGAACGCTAAGACGGCAGGCTCGCGAGGTCTTCAAGGACCGCGCTCCAATAAGCGATTTCCTGACCGTTGCCGCGTTCACGCGCCCATTCGAGTTGCCGAGCCACGAGCTGCTTGGCCTCGTTTCCGTGTCGCAGCTTCAGTTGGGCTGAGCAGCCGCGAACGCTTTGACTGCCGTAAAAGGGCATGACAGTTCCCTCCGCATTCTCCTTGGTTGCGAGCATGAAGGGGATAGGGCGGCGGTCGCCCGCCGCCCTATCTCGTCAGAAGTCCATCGCCGGCATCGGCGCGGCCTTCTCCTCCTTCGGCAGCTCGGCGACGAGCGCTTCGGTTGTGATCAGCAGCGAGGCGACCGAAGCGGCATCCTGCAGCGCGGTGCGCACGACCTTGGCGGGATCGATCACGCCGGCCTTGACGAGGTCCTGATACTCGCCGGTGGCGGCGTTGAAGCCCCAGTTATAGTCCTCGCTCTCGAGCAGCTTGCCGACGATCCACGCGCCGTCCTCGCCGGCATTGTCGGCGATCTGGCGCGCCGGGGCGCGGAGCGCGCGGCGGACGATGTCGATGCCCGACTGTTGGTCGTCGTTCGCGGCCTTCAGGCCTTCGAGGGCCTTGAGCGAACGGAGCAGCGCGATGCCGCCGCCGGGAAGAATGCCTTCCTCGACCGCCGCGCGCGTTGCGTGGAGCGCGTCGTCGACCCGGTCCTTCTTCTCCTTGACCTCAACCTCGGTCGCGCCGCCGACGCGGATCACAGCGACGCCCCCCGCGAGCTTGGCGAGCCGCTCCTGCAGCTTCTCGCGGTCGTAATCGCTGGTCGTCGTCTCGATCTGCTGGCGGATCTGCGCGATACGGGCGTCGATATCGGACTTCGAGCCGACGCCATCGACGATCGTCGTATTATCCTTGTCGATGACGACCTTCTTCGCGCGGCCGAGCATGTTGATCGTAACGCTCTCGAGCTTGATGCCGAGTTCCTCGCTGACGACATTGCCGCCGGTGAGTACCGCGATATCCTCGAGCATCGCCTTGCGGCGATCGCCGAATCCCGGCGCTTTGACCGCCGCGACCTTGAGGCCGCCGCGGAGGCGATTGACGACGAGCGTTGCGAGCGCGTCGCCCTCGACATCCTCCGCGATGATCAGCAGCGGCCGGCCCGACTGCACGACGCTTTCGAGCAGCGGCAGCATCGCCTGCAGGTTCGACAGCTTCTTCTCGTGGATCAGGATGTACGGATCGTCGAGTTCGACCTTCAGCTTCTCGGCGTTGGTGATGAAATAGGGGCTGAGGTATCCGCGGTCGAACTGCATGCCCTCGACCGTTTCGAGCTCGGTCGCGAGGCTTTTGGCTTCCTCGACGGTGATCACACCCTCATTACCCACCTTCTCCATCGCCTCGGCGAGGATGCGGCCGACCTCTTCGTCGCCATTGGCCGAGATCGTCGCCACCTGGGCGATCTCGCTGTTGGCCTCGACCGACTTGGCATGCGCCTTGAGGTCGTCGACGACGGTGGTCACGGCGAGGTCGATGCCGCGCTTGACGTCCATCGGGTTCATGCCCGCGGCGACCGCCTTCGAGCCTTCGCGAACGATCGCCTGCGCGAGCACGGTCGCGGTCGTGGTGCCATCGCCGGCCTTGTCGTTCTGCTTCGAGGCGACCTCGCGCAGCATCTGGGCGCCCATATTCTCGAACTTGTCGGCAAGCTCGATTTCCTTGGCAACGGTCACGCCGTCCTTGGTGATGCGCGGCGCGCCTAAGCTTTTGTCGATCACGACGTTGCGGCCCTTGGGGCCCAGCGTGACCTTCACTGCATTCGCAAGCGTATCCACGCCGCGCAGCATGCGATCACGCGCGTCCGACGCAAATTTCACTTCCTTGGCAGCCATTTTTTACCTCCTTCTTGCTGTCCTTTCAGTTGTTGGATGGATGTGGCGTCAGGCGGCCTTTTTGAGCGCCTCGGCCTCTTCGATGACGCCGAGGATGTCGCTCTCCTTCATGATGAGCAGCTCCTCGCCGTTGATGCGCACCTCGGTGCCCGACCATTTGCCGAACAGGATGCGGTCGCCGGCCCGAACGTCGAGCGCGGTCACCGTGCCGTCCTCGGCGCGGGCACCCGGTCCGACGGCGACGACTTCGCCTTCCTGCGGCTTTTCCTTGGCGGTGTCGGGGATGATGATGCCGCCCGAGGTCTTCTCCTCGGCTTCGATGCGGCGGACGACCACACGGTCGTGCAAGGGACGGAAATGCATGCATAACCTCCATGTTGCATAACGATATGATACAGACCGCGCGCCTGTCCGGGACGCGCGGCCGCCATGAACTAGGAAGCGCATTTTTTTGCTTCAAGAGGATCGCTCAAATTTATTGGCACTCCTACCAGCAGAGTGACAAAAATGCATGTTGTGGGCGGCCTGCGCCCCCTTGACTCGACTCGCTCCGTTACCAAACTCTGTCGTCGCGGCGCCATGCCGCACAACGAGAAAGGAATGGCGACAAGGAAGGAGGCACGATCATGTCGCAGCCATTTTCCCGGTTTCTACACCCGTTCGACGTAGCGCATCACCCGAGCCTCGAGCCCGAAGTCAAGCGCGCCCTTCTTGCATCCTGGGCATCGGACCGCGTGTCGGTCCGGGGCAAGCCCGCGCTGCGCAAGCCGCCGGGCGCGCGGCGCGCGGTGCCGGTCGACGATGTGCTCGCGGCGCTCCGCTCGCTCGACGGCGGCGAGGCGCGTTCGCCATGACCGACCGGGCGCTGATCGCACAGCTCGACGGCTACGGGCTGACCACCGCCGAGATCCATTATTACCGGCCCGATCATCCTTCGCTGCTCCAGCTGTACGTCTGGCAGGAATATGATCTTCCGCCGGACTTTCCGGTGCTGTTCGATTTTTTGGCGATGTGGCGCCGCCAGATCGAGGCGACGCTTCACTCGGTCCGGATCGCGCACAACAGGCTGATCAGGCCAGCCGAGTGGCGCGCGGCCGACGTCATCCGCGCGATCGACTGACCGAGCGATGGAGCGTCTCCAGCCCGTCAGCTGGACTTCACCAGATAAGCGGGGCCGCTGATGAACAGCGGCCCAAAGGATTGTCAGGCGTTTTCGAGCGTCTTTTCCTTCGATGATCCGATCCGGCGCGGTTCGGTGTTCCCGCTGCCGATCTCGATCTTGCGCGGTTTCATCGCCTCGGGAATGACCCGCTTGAGCTCGATCGCGAGCAGGCCGTCGGCGAAACTCGCGCTGCCGACCTCTACATAATCGGCAAGCTGGAAGCGCCGCTCGAAGGGGCGGCGGGCGATACCGCGGTGAAGGTAGTTGCTCTTCGCATCCTCTTCCGCCGGCTTGCCCGTCACGCTGAGCTGATTCTGCTGCGCGACGATCTCGATCTCCTCAGCCTTGAAGCCGGGGACAGCGAGCATGATGCGGAAGCGGTCGTCGGTCTCGCGCACGATGTCGAAGGCCGGGTAGCCGTCGGACGTCTCGCCGCGCTGCCCTTTTTCGAGCAGGTCGAAGAGATGATCGAAGCCCACCGTCGAGCGGCGGAAGGGGGTGAAGTCAAAATCGGTTCTCATTTCCAAATCCTCCTGATTGAAGCAATTCGGGCATGAGGCGCGCCGGTACATAGAGCCGACGCTCTCTATGTCCTCGGGACGCGGGAAATCCGGCGTCCGGGAAAAAATTAGGAAGCGGTTTTTCCGGTTTCAAGACCTGCGATCTATACCCGCCGGCAGCGCGTCGCAGAGCTCGCGAGGCCGGCCGCGACTGGAGCGCGGAGCCGCGGTGAAGCGCCCCAGTCTTCCGGATCAACGCAATGACCGCAGCATCAGTCGTGCGCCCCTTAAAGGCGACAAAGGAATGATCGCTCTTTGCTGATTTCCGCTTTCCGCTGCTTTCGATCCAAAAGCCGCCAGTCCGTTACCGGCCACCTCAAGCCCATCGCAGCAAGAAGTTGGTCAAGGCGACGTGCGGATATCGGGCGTCATCCCAAGGGATCGGGCGGTCGAGGGGATCTTCGTTCAGCGGACCATCGATATTCTGGAAATCGAGCGACAGTCCGGTGAGCGGCCGACCTGCTTGCATCATCGCGAGCAGCCGGTCGAAGGCGGCGGGCGACAGATCGATCGAAACCACATAGTCGGGCGCGTCGGGGGTGCCTGTCCCGAATGCGCTCCGGCGGATGCTGCCGCTCCAGTCGGAGCCGTCCTCTTCGGCGTCGAGGACGACCAGCATTCCTTGTAGCGCGCCGAGTAGCCGCGGCGCGCTGGTGATCGGCTGGCCCGCGATTGCACTGAGCGGAGCGGTCATGCACCGCTCCAGCCGTTCATAATCGCCATGCGCACCGCCCAGTTCGAGGCCGATCGCGCCGACCTCGAAACGGAGGAAATCCGGAACGATGGCGTAGGTGGCTGGGTTCGTCATGCCATCGTCCGATGGCGTGACGACGAACTCTTTTCAGAGATCACGGACTTTTTTCCAGTAGAGCGCCGAAATCTGGCTTCCATCGTCGGCCGTATACCAATCGACGACCGCCTTGCTGTGCTCGACCCGAAAGACGCGGTAGCCCTTCTCGGTCCGCAGATAATCGACCTTTTGTACATAGCCATATCCAGCGACCATCTTGCTTTCTTCGGCGCGTTTGGGATCGGCGATGCGGCGCAGCGACGCGGACATGTGGATCGTGGAAGGATAGTCGCTGCGGAGCCAGTAGAGGAGGATGGTATCCTCCAGCATCGCGCGAGACCGGGCGTTCGGATCAGCTGCAACGGGCGTGAACCGGATAGAGTCGTAGATGCGCGTTGAATCGGCGGGAACGTCGCCGGCGTCACCCCATACCCAGTTGAATGTGTAAAGCTTGTTTCCTCGCGCCACGATCAGATAGCGGTGGGTTGCCGGGGTGTTGAAATAGTCGATGGTGAACGAGAAGATGACCTCGCGGGCCGGGAGACCCTGGAAGGTCAAGGGACGGTTTTTCAGGACCTTGAAATTGTTGAGGCCGCCGCTGGCGATCTGATCGGCCTGGTCCTTCAGAAGGCCGGCGACGTCGGAAATTTCATAAATGCCGAAATCCACGACCCCGAAGTTGAAGCTGCTGCAGCGGCCGCCGATCTCTTTCCCGGGCCGCGCGCGCTCGGTTACCTCGACATTGACGAAATCTTCTGCCCCCAGGCTGTAGGTTTGATGCACATCGGTGCTGACGTCGAGCGTGACGCCGAGCCGAGGATCGGTGAAGCGTTGCCATTCCGGCCCGTAGCAATTCATCGTCGCGGCGGCTGGTGATGCGGCCAACACGCCCGCGAGAGCCACCAGGCCAAGGCGCCATTTCGTCATTTTCATTTCCCCAAAGCGCTTGCGATTAGCAAAAGCAGCAACCCCTTGGTCTGCATTGCCTATCTCGTCGCCGTTCGCAACATGCCTGTCTCTCGATGATGACGCTCTGTTTGCCGCGATCTTAGTCCGCTGCATCGGGCGGACGGTCGATGGCGGCTGTGGATCACGCCGTCACCGGCCGATCAACCGGCATATCTTCGATTGGCTTCGTAGGCCTCGAGTTCGAGTGGGGATTTGTCGTGGCCATGTTGGATCAATTCCGAGACATATTGGCCCGCATAGGCCGCGAAGCTCGTGCTCCGCTCGATCTGCCACACATGAACGAGCTCATGTGCGAGGCGCGGCTGGTCGAGCGTGAAGCCCTTCCGCACCCAGATTGTGTATCCAAAGGCCTGGGCGTTGTTGACGATGCCCGGACCGATGAAACCGAACGTCTCGCCGGCAAGCTTGATCTCGGGATTTTCCGTCGGGAAAGGGATTTCGTCGACGAAAACGAGGCGCACTTTTTCGGGATGTTTTATGCCGATCTCTGCGGCGAGGCGCGCTTGGTCCGGATCGAGAGGGATGCCCGTCGCTTGGCCGCGCGCTTCAATTTCCTCCGCCCATTTGACATAATAGGCCATGAATTTGCTCAGAAACTCTTCCTGGTTGGCCGAGACCGCTTTCTGACCTGCCTGCACTTCGGCTGCCAGAAGTGTGGCTGAGGGGGGCAAGGTGCACCCAACAAGTGCCGCGACCATGATGGCTTGCCTCAGCACGGAATGACGCTCTGGCCGTCCTGCAAAAGCAGGATGGGTGCTGATATGCTGCAATTTTTCGGCCTCCTGTTATGGAATGGTCTTCAGTGTTTGCAGGCGGCGTAGGTGCCGCGCCGCCGTCGACGGATGGAGCCGGCTGCTACGGCTTATTCATCGCTTCGTCGAGACGGGAAGCGCGAATGGCTCGCAAAGTCATTCATGCCATTGCAGCTGCGAATCCGGCGAGCCTGCTTCAGTTCGCAAGCTGGACCGAGGGGTTGGTCTGCAATAACGGCTTTTCGCAATCCTGTGGCTTTCGCCCCCGCGCCTCTCCAAGCTTATCTAGAAAGTCACCCACGCGCGCCACGACCTTTTCTCTGCCCTCGGGCGCAATGGCCGTGAAGGTCAAGCCCGCTGTGGCCATGAACTTATACTCTAAAAACCTCCCGCACCGCCGGAGCCATTCCCAGCCAGCGCGCCACCCGCGGCAGGCGCGGCAGGATCAGCAAGTCGACGAGCCACAACAGGATCAGCGACGCCGCAAGCAGCGGCAGCAGCGCGGCAAGGCACAGCACGATCGCCGCCACACCCTTCAGCCGCGCCGGATCGCGCGGCATGGGCGGCGCGCCGATCGCATCATAGGGCTTGCGGCGGCGCCACATCAGGAAACCCGACACGGCAAGCGTGATCATCGCAAGCGCCGTTGCGACGCCGACGAGTTGATTGACGACACCGAATAGCTGCCCTTCGTGCCAGGCGATGCCGTAGCCGACGGCGCGGTCGATCACATGCTTGTCGGCAAAACCGCTGCGCCCCACCTCGATCCCGGTCACCGGATCATAGCTGACCTTGCGCACGAGCGGGCGGTTCTGCGTCTGCGTCGTCAGCGTCCACACATTGCCGTTGGGCGGCCCGAACATATTGGGCGCCCCCGGCGGCTGGATGATCGCCGGCGCGGGCATATGTTCGGCCTGCGCGCGCAGCACGATCCGATCGAGCTTGACCCGCGGCGCATCGTTTGCATTCGCCATCCGATGCGCCGGCGTCGCCCCGTTCATTGCCTTGGCCATCGCGCCATGATCGTGCGCGGCGTGCGGATCTAGCCCCCCCTTCCAGTCCTGCACCCCCGACACCCAGCCCATCTCGGCGCGCACGGCGCGAAAGCCCGTCGCCCAGATGTCGGTCCACGGCAGCGCGGTGGTGAGGAGGACGAGCGCGAGGCCCGAAACCCAGAATCCCGTGACGGCGTGCAGATCGCGCAGCGCCGCGCGTCCGCCAAGGCGCAGCCGCGGCCAGACGACCCCGGCCAGTCCCCGCCCGCGCGGCCACCAGAGATAGAGGCCGGTCAGGATCATCACGATTGCCCAGCTTGCGGCAAGTTCGACCAGAATGCCGCCGCCCAGCCCCAAGAGCAGCTTGCCGTGCAACCGCGCAAGCCACGCCGTCCAGCGCAGCTCGGGATCGGCCGACCCGATGACGCCCCCCTGCGGCGACACCGCCACATCGAGCATTGTGCCGCCGGGCAGGCCGAGGTGGATCACCGCGGCGTCGCCCGGCGCTTCCGGGATGCGATAAGAGTGAAAGGCCGCGCCGGGAAAGGCGGCGAGCGCCGCCGCGACCTGCGCGTCGGCATCGACTGGCTGCGCGGCGGCCAGCCCGCGCCAGTCGCGCTCCTCCCACCGGTCGATCTGCGGCTTGAACAGATAGGCTGCGCCGGTCAGAGACAGGATCAGGATGAAGGGGATGACGAACAGCCCGGCATAGAAATGCCAGCGCCAGATCGTGCGATAGAGCGGCATGCGGCTGACGTCGGCCATCCCCCTCCTCCCCCTCAGAACCGCGCGCGAAGGCCGGCCGAAATGGCACGGCGTTCGACGGGGTAGTAGATCGCCGACCCCGGGGTAGCGGTGATCGTCGCGCTGATATCGCCGATGGCCTTTTTGCCGGTGATGTTGCGCACATCGACGAACGCGTCGATGCCGTCGGTAATCTGCGCACCGCCGGTGATACCGATCAGCGCATAGCCCGGCGTCCGCACCAGATTGCGATAATCGGCAAAGGGGCCGTCGGGCACCCATTCGACATTCGGCGCGACGTGCAACGCCTCGCTCCCCAGCCGCAACTCGGCGCGATAGACATGCTTCGGCACCACCGGCAGGCGGTTGTTGCCGAACTGGCTGTCGCCGCGGAAGCGGAAGTCGCTGTAGGTATAGATCTGGCGCAGCCGCACCCACGGCGCGAAATTGAGCTCGAGCGCCGCCTCTATCCCCTGATGCAGCGTCCGGTCGGCGTTGAAGGTCGCGGCCGGAATGCTGCTGTTCGTCGAGAATTGCAGCATCTCACCGGTCAGCGTCGAACGGTAGAGCGCCAGATCCCAATGCGCGATGCCGACGCTGCCGCGCGTACCGATCTCGGCCGTCCACGCGCGCTGCGGGCGGATGGCGGAGACGACGGCGCTGGTCGGCGGGGTGCCGATCGTCTGGAACACCTCGCCGAAACCGGGGAATTCGGCCGAACGGCTGTAGTTGGCGAAAATCTGGATGCGGCTCGATGGTTCGAACAGCAATCCGAATTTCGGCGAAAAGGCGTCGAGATCGACGCGCCCGTCGCTCGCCGGAGAGGCCGAAAAATTGACGTGCCGCTTGCGCCAGCCATCGGCATAGACGCCGCCCGCGATCAGCGAAAGCTGGGGCACCGGGCGCACGCGGACCTCGCCATAGAGGCTCGCCGTCTGCGCTTTCTGGTCGGCATCGAAGGTCAGCGCGCCGCGCGACCCGCTGATGTTGACGAACTGCTTCGCCTTGGTGCTGCCATGGCGAATTTCGCCGCCCAGCGTCAGTTCGACCGGCCCCGCCGCATAGTCGAGCCGCGCGAAGCTGCCGACATCGGTCGATTTCTGGTCGATCACCTGAAAGATCGGGTGGAACAGCGATTTGGCGTTGATGAAGCCGCCAACCTCCAGCGTCGCCGATCCGAAATCGAAGGTCGTGCGGTTCTGCAGGCGCAGCGAATCGATGTCGCGCTGCTGATCGCCCGCCGCACTGCCCGCGTTCGCCATTTTCGGCGTCGTGAGCGCCTGATCATAGGTCAGCGCGCCGGGAAGCTGCTGGTTGATATTGTTGAAGCTGGCGTAAAAGCGCGTCGAGACGGTATCGCTGAGCCGCAGGCCAACATTGGAATGAAAGCGAAAGCTCCGCCGCTTCGCATGATCCCGATCCCCGTCGGACGTGTCGGCGCTGACCGCGCCCCAGGCATCGACCGCTTCGCTCGCCACCCCGGCCGAGACGAGGCCGCGCAGCATCGAAAAGCTGCCCGCGTCGGCGCGCAGATAGACGCCCTCGGCGGTGCGGCCGGTCGGCGTCACACCATTGATCGCGCCGCCCAGCGTGCCCGATCCGAAGCGCAGCGCATTGGCGCCGCGATAGACTTCGAGATGGTCGAAGAAGATCGGTTCGAGTTCCTGAAAGTCGCCATTGTCGTCGGCAAGGTTGATCGGCACGCCATCCTGGAGCAGCGTGATGCCGCGCATGTGGAAACCGCGCGACAGGCCAGAACCGCGGATCGACAGGCGCACTTCCTGCCCATAGCGCGGCTGGAGATAGACGCCGGGGGAAAAGGCGAGCGTGTCGCGCAGGCTGACGATCGATTTGTCGGCATAATCTTCATAGGAAACGACATCGGTGCCGCCGGGCGTCCTCGCGGCGCGCGCTTCGGCCGCGTCGGTAAGCTGCGGCGCGGTGACGATGATCGTCGACTGGTCTTCGGCGTCCGCGGCATGGGCGGCAGGCGCCAGGGAAATGGCGAGCGCCAGCAACGGCGCCGCACGGGTAACGTGACTCTTCATGGAAAATCCTTCGCTTGAACACAGGCAGAACCGCGCCGCGCGAGGTGCGCGGACGGTCATCAAACCGGGTCAGGCGAAGGCGGGTGGTCCGGTGCTTGGCGGCAGCGGCGACGCGATCCCGGGCGCATAGCCCAGCGCGGGAATCGCGACCGGCGCGGGATCGGCCGCGGCGAGCGCGGCGGGGAGCACGGGCGTATCGGGAACGATCGGCGCGACCGCGAGCGCGCCCCACGGACAATGCTGCTGCCCCTTGCCGCTGTCGTGGTCGCCCGCCTTTTCAATGGGGATGGTCAGCGTCGCGCCGGGATTGGCGGGGTCCGAACAGACGCGCACCGTGATCGCGCCCTTTGCGTCGCTTTCGATCATCCAGCCGGGCGCGACGAAGACGCGCGCCGCCAGCGCCAGCAGCACGGGTAGCAGCAACAGCATGCCGGGACGGCGCAAGACGGCGAGAACCCCCACGCGCCGCGCCTTATGCCCGTCCACGCGCGCTGGCAAGCGGGCATGAGCCCTATTCGGCGGGCGCCTCGTCGATCTTCTTGCCCGTCCGCGTCCACGGATAGAGGAACTGGCTGCCATAGCTGCGCGGTACATCTTCGGGGATGCCATAATTTTCGGGCCAGCGATCCTTCGGCAGATGAAAGGTGCCGAACAGCTTGTCGAGAAAGGGAAAGTGGATCGCGAAATTGACGTCGAACGCCTCGCGTTCCAGCCCATGGTGCCAATGGTGAAAGCGCGGCGTTGCGATCCAGTGCCCCAGACGGTTGAAATCGCCGCCGACATTGGCGTGGAGCAGCGACGACCAGACATAGACGAAGCCGATATAGGCCTGCATCACCGACGGGCTGAACCCGAGCGTGAACAGCGGCAGCGAGGTGATCGAACGCAGGAGGATGATCTCGACGAAATGCATCCGCGATCCCGCGAGCCAGTCCATCGATTTTGCGCTGTGATGGATCGCGTGGAATCCCCACAGAAAGGGGATTTTGTGGAACAGCCGGTGATACCAATATTGCGCGAGGTCGGAGACGAGAAGGACGATGGCGAACTGCGCGATCCACGGCAGCGCCGCGACCCCGGCGCGGAATGCCGCCCAGCTGCTCGTATGATCATTGACGAACGCCTGCGGGGCGAGCGCAAGAAAGCCCAATATCTGCACGAACATCGTGCTGACGAGATAATAGAAAAGATCCTCGCGCCACTCGGTACGGAACAATCGCTGCGCACGGCGGTGCGGAAAGGCGCGCTCGAGCGGCGCGAACATGAAGCCGGTGACGAGCAGGTTGACGACGAAAAAGTCGAGCCCGAAGAAAATGCCCCAGTCTCGCGTCTCGGCGGGCTGGACATTGGCGCCGCCCATCAACGCCGCCGCAAGCCCGATCATCAGCGCGGTCAGCCCCAGCACCTTGCGCGGCCGCAGCAGCAGGCTGAGTAGCGACAGGCCATAGCTAGCGAGCAAAGTCAGGTGGACCATCCCGCGAAATCCGGTCCAGCCCTTGACGATCTCGAGCTCGGGCGTCGCGAACCAGTCGGGAAAGCGCAGCGCGACGACCATGAAAAAGCCGCTGATCGCAAACAGCAATCCGAAGAAGCCCGAAAGCCACCCGCTCCCGAACCGTCGCACCTCGGTATGCGATTCCAGATCGCGCATGAGGCTTTTCAGATAGTCGCTCTTCGCCATTTTGCCCCCCTCGCCCCCTCCGCATGACCAACCATATGCGCCGCGGTGCTATCCCGCCGCCGCCACAATTTCCGCCCACGCCGCTTCGTCGATCACGCGGATGCCGAGCGCGGCCGCCTGCTTGAGCTTCGATCCCGCGCCCGGCCCGGCGACGACGAGGTCGGTCTTGGCACTCACCGATCCCGCCGCCTTGGCGCCGAGCGCCTCGGCCTGCGCCTTCGCTTCGTCACGGCTCATCGTCTCGAGTTTGCCGGTAAATACGACCGTCTTGCCCGACACCTCGCTCTCGCGGGTTTCGACGACATAAAGCGGCGGCGATACTTCGCTGAACAGATCGTCCCAGAGCGCGCGGTTGTGCGGCTCATGGAAGAAATCGCTCAGCGCCTCGGCGACCGCGGGACCGATGCCGTCGGCGCGCACCTCGAGGATGGCCTTGATTGCGTCGAGCTTGCGGCTTGCATATTTGCCGTCGGATTCGTCCGAATCTTGCGGGTTCGCCTCGGTCCAGGCCCGCAATTGCTCGGCCTTTTCGGGCAATCGCCGGATGTCGCCGATCCCCTTGAGCAGATCGCGCGCGGTTACTGCGCCGACATGACGGATCCCGAGCCCGAACAGCAGCCGCGCAGCATCGGGCTGCCGCTTTGCCTCGATTGCGGCAAACAGCTTGTCGACCGATGTTTCCTTCCACCCCTCGCGTCCGAGCAGTTCGTCCCGGTGCGCCTTCAGGCGGAAGATGTCGGCCGGGCCCTTGTCGAGCCAGCCGAGGTCCATGAACTCCTGAATGCTCTTCTCGCCCAGCCCCTCGATATCGAGCGCGCCGCGGCTGACGAAGTGGCGCAGCCGCTCGAACTTCTGCGCCGCGCAGATCAGCCCGCCGGTGCAGCGGACATCGACCTCGCCCTCCTCGGCAACCGCTTCGCTGCCGCAGACGGGGCAATGATCGGGGAAGATATAGGGGTCGCGCGCCGTGTCGCGGGTGAGATTGTCGACCACTTGCGGAATCACGTCGCCCGCCCGCTGGACAATGATGCGGTCCCCCGGCCGGACACCGAGCCGTTCGATCTCGTCGCGATTGTGCAATGTCACGTTCGAGACGACGACGCCGCCGACGGTAACGGGGGTGAGGCGCCCGACGGGCGTGAGCTTGCCCGTCCGGCCGACCTGGATGTCGATCGCCTCGAGCGTCGTCTGCGCGCGTTCGGCGGGGAATTTATGCGCAATCGCCCAGCGCGGCGCCTTGGCAACGAAGCCGAGGCGCGCCTGCCAGTCGAGCCGGTCGACCTTGTAGACGACGCCGTCGATATCATAGGGCATCTCGGCGCGCTCGGCCTCGATTGTCCGGTAGTGCGTCAGCACGCCCTCGACGCTGTCGAAACGCTTCAACAGCGGCGATACGGGAACGCCCCACCCCGCGATACGCTTCATCATCGCAAATTGCGTCGCCTCCGGCACCGCGCTGACGTCGCCCCAGCCATGTGCCAGGAAGCGCAGCGGGCGCGACGCGGTGACGCTGGCGTCCTTCTGACGCAATGATCCCGCCGCCGCGTTGCGCGGATTGGCGAACTGTCGCGCCTTTTCGGGATCGTCAGCCTCGGCAAGCAGGCGCGCGTTGAGCGCCGCGAAATCGGCCTTGGCCATATAGACCTCGCCGCGGATCTCGAACACGTCGGGTACTTCGCCGCTCAGCGTTTCGGGAATGTCGGCGATGGTGCGGACATTGGCGGTGACATCCTCACCGACCGTACCGTCACCGCGCGTCGCCGCCTGAACCAGCTTGCCCATTTCATAGCGCAGCGAGCAGGACAATCCGTCGATCTTGTCCTCCGCGGTCAGCGCAATCGCCTCGTCCGCGTCCAGATTGAGGAAACGCCTTACGCGCGCGGCAAATTCTTCGACATCTTCCGCCGCGAAAGCGTTGTCGAGGCTCATCATCCGCACCGCATGCGTCACCTTGGCGAGGGGCGACGCCTCGACTGCCGCGCCGACCAGTCGGTTCGGACTGTCGGCGCGGACGAGATGCGGGAACGCCGCTTCGATCGCATTGTTGCGGCGCACGAGCGCATCATAATCGGCGTCCGAAATCTCCGGACTATCCTCGGCATGATAGAGTTTATTGTGATGCGCGATCTGTTTCGCGAGGCGCATCAGTTCGTTGGCGGCGTCGGCTTCGGTCAGCGATTCAATGTCGATCATGGACGCGCTTTTGCCACCGGCACGAACTCGGCGCGAGCGCCAAATCCGGAAATCAGCGGTCGCCCCTTCGCAATCGCCGCCTGAACCGACGGCAATTGCAGCGAGGCGGCATGGGCATCCTTGTCAGCCCAGAGCTCGACGATCCACAGCGCATCCGGATTCGCGCTGTCCTCGCCGACCAGATAGGCGAAATTGCCGGGCATCGCGTCCGTATCCTCGGTCAGGATCGCAGCCAGCGCGGCGCGCTGGCCGGGCAGCGCGATCATCTGGCCGATCAGGCCGTAATGGGGCTGTTCTTCGTCCATGATCGTCTCCAAGGCCAGCAGGTCGCGCGGTGCCAGAACGGCTGCTGCGAACGTCGCGAGCGCGGCAAGATGGGTGCGTCTGCCGATCACCGTGCAATCACCAGCACATGCACCTGTCGCCGTTCCCGAAAGCCGAGCGATTCATACAGCGCGATCGCGCCTTCATTGTCGGCATAGCTGTGCAGAAAGGGCGTCTCGCCGCGCTGCGCCATCGCGCGCATGACATGGCCGATCAACGCGCGCGCCAGTCCGCGGCCGCGGCAATCGGCCCAGGTCGCGACGCCGCTGACCTCCGCCATGCCGGGAACAAGCATGCGCTGCCCCGCCATCGCAAGCAGGCGCCCCTCTTCGCGTACGCCGAAGAAGGGGCCGTAGAGATGCGTCTTCGGCCCCCACGGCCCCGGCTTCGCATGCTCGGCGAGTGCGGTCATTTCAGCCGCATCGGCCTCGCCCAGCGGCACGATGGGGGGATCATCCGCGCGCGGTTCGGGCGGTGCTCCTTCCGCAACCATCTGCGTCAGAATGGCGCGCTTCATCTCGCGGGTTCCCGGCGGCAGCGGCCAAGCCTCGCCTTCGACCAGCCACATCTCGCCGTGCTCAGGAACAAGCGCCGCGAGCGCGGCTTGCGCCGCAGCGCCGGTGTCGGCGGCGGCACCGAACGGGCCGTAGTCCCCATCGATCCGCACCGCCCGCGCGTCGCCCTGTGCCAGATGTGCCTGTCGGCCGGTCAGGATGCTGAGGATCGGCCGGTCGAGGGGGTGCGCGCTCACCCCGCAACCTCGAGCAGGCGGTCTGCCTGTGCCCGCGCCTCCGCGGTCACTTCGGCCCCCGACAGCATCCGGGCGATTTCTTCGCGGCGCCCCGCTTCGTCGAGCGCGCGTACGCCGGTGCGCGTCACCGTTCCTTCGCTCGACTTGGCGATCATGAAATGCGTCGCGCCCTTGGCGGCGACCTGCGGGCTGTGCGTCACCGCGAGCAATTGCTTGCCCCCGCCCTTTCCGCTTCCGCCGGCCAGCCGCGCCAGCCGCTCGCCGATTGCGCTCGCGACCGCACCGCCGACACCGCGGTCGATCTCGTCGAAGATGATCGTGTCAGCACCGCCCTCTTCGGCAAGCGCAACCTTCAGCGCGAGGATGAAGCGCGACAATTCGCCGCCCGAGGCAATTTTGGCGAGCGGAGCAAAGGGTGTGCCGGGATTGGTCGCGATCAGAAATTCGACGCGGTCGATACCGTCCGCACCCCAACGCTCGGCAGGCAGGCGTTCGACGAGCGTGCGGAAGCGCGCCGCATCGAGCTTGAGCGGCGCCAGTTCGCCGGCGACCGCCGCATCGAGCCGCGCCGCGGCCTTCGTCCGCTGATCCGACAGCGCGGTCGCGGCATGAGTGTAGGCGGCGGCACCTTCGGCGACCGCTGCTTCGAGCCGGGCAAGCCCCGCGCTGCCGCCTTCGATCGCATCGAGCCGCGCGGCAAGGTCGTCGGTCAGCGCCGCCAGTTCGTCGGGCTGGACGCCATGCTTGCGCGCCATCGCGCGCAGTTCGAACAGCCGCGTCTCGGTCGCCTCGAGCCGATCGGGATCATATTCCAGGGCGCGTGCAGCCTCGTGCAGCTTGGCCTCGGCATCGTCGGCATCGATGATCGCGCGATCAAGGCTGGCGAGCGCTTCGGCAAGCAGCGGATGGTCGCCCGCCAGCCGGTCGAGCCGCCGCGCGGCACCGCGCAGCAGGGCGGGACCGCCGGCGCTGCCGTCGAATGCCTCCATGATCGCCGACAGGTCGCCTGCAATCCGCTCGCCCTTCTGCATCGCGGCGCGCGCCTCGGCGAGTTCGGCTTCTTCGCCCGGCTGCGGTGCCAGCGTTCGCAACTCGGCGACGCAATGTTCCAGCCATTCGCGGTCGCGCTCGGCCTCGGCAATCGCGGTCCGTGCAGCCGCCAGTCGCTCCTCGGCGCTGCGCCAACTCGCATGCGCCGCCGCCACCGCGCCGGCATCGGCGCGCGCATAGGCATCGAGCAGCGCGCGATGCCCCGCGGGCGCGAGCAGGCCGCGATCATCGTGCTGCCCATGAATTTCAACGAGATAGCTGCCGACTTCGCGCAGCAGCGCCGCCGAACAGGGCTGATCGTTGAGAAAGGCGCGGCTGCCGCCGTCGGCCTTGACGGTGCGGCGGATGAGCAGCGGTTCGCCATCCTCCAATATGACATCATTGTCGGCGAGCAGCGCGGCGAGCGGCGTGCCTGCTGTCGGCGGCGCAAAGCTGGCGGTGACCTGCGCGCGGTCGCTGCCCTGCCGCACCAGCGCCGTGTCGGCGCGCGCACCCAGCGCAAGTCCCAGCGCGTCGAGGAGGATCGACTTGCCGGCGCCGGTTTCGCCCGTGAGCACGCCCAGCCCGCCCTCGAAATCGAGGTCGAGCCGTTCGATCAGAACGATATTCGATATGGACAGCGCGGTCAGCATCCGGCCCCGCCTTACAATAGAACAAAGCGCGAATCTATCGCGCGATGCATCAGGCGCTGGGCGCGTGCTTTTCCATCAGCTTGTACGCGCGTTCGTACCATTTGCTGCCGGGATAATTGGCGCCGAGGACGGCCGCCGACTTCTTCGCCTCTTCGGGAACGCCGAGCGCGAGATAGCATTCGGTCAGCCGGAACAGCGCCTCGGGGGCGTGGCTGGTGGTCTGATATTTGTCGACGACTTCGCGGAAGCGGATCGAGGCCGCGAGCCAGTTCGAGCTGCGCTCGTAAAAGCGGCCGATTTCCATCTCCTTGCCCGCCAGATGGTCGCGGACAAGGTCAAGCTTCAACCGCGCATCGGCGGCGTAGCGGCTGTCGGGATAGCGGCGCACAATCTCGCCCAGCGCGGCCTGCGCCTGCTGCGTGATCTTCTGGTCGCGGGTCACGTCGCTGATCTGCTCATAATAGCTGAGCGCGATCAGATAATAGGCGTAAGGCGCATCCTTGTTGCCCGGGTGGATCGACAGGAAACGCTGCGCCGATTCGATCGACGGCGTATATTCGCGGTCCATATAATAGGAAAAGGCGCTCATCAGCTGCGCGCGGCGCGCCCAGGGCGAATAGGGGTGCTGACGCTCGACCTCGTCGAACAGCGCCGCGGCAATCTTGTACTGGCCGCGGTCGAGACGATCCTGCGCGGCGCGATAAAGCGTATTCACGTCACGCGCGACGTAGCGCGTGTCCTTCTTGACCCCACCCCCGCCGGCGCAGGCCGCGAGCAGCGGCGAAATCACGAGGGCGGCGGCGATCAGGCGCACGGCGGCGCGAGAGGAATGGCGCTGAGTCATGGGCGCGGTATAGCCACAGCGCAGATGAACGCAAAATAAATGATCATGTCTTTCGTCGGCATCGCGAACCAAATCGTCCGGCGGCGCCCGGGGGCGTCACGGCGCCGGAACCGGGGGCGCCTTCACCACACAGCCTTTGGGTGCATCGGCAGGCGCCGGAACGCGGCGCGCCGACAGGATGGTCACGGCCGGATCGAGGATCTGGCCGCGCATCACGCCCTCGCCCGCGGTCTCGGAAACCGGCATCGCGAAGATTTTTTCGGCGACGTCGCGCCCCGAAGCAATCTCGCCGAATACCGCGAAACCCGCCCCATCGCCGCCGGGCGCGTCGGCGTCGAAGCCCTTGATGCCGGACAGCAGCAAAAAGAAATCGGTCGTCGCATCGCCCGGGCGCAAATGCGCCATCACCAGCGCACCATCGCAATTGGTAAGGCCGGTTTTCGTTGTCGGCTCATGCGCGATGGGTGGGAAGTTGGTCCGCGGGTCGCCGCGGTTGCCCGCCTGAATCAGCTTGTTTCCCTCGCCCCAACTGCGCGTGGTTCGATAGAATTTGAACCCGTCCATCCGCTTGCTGTCGACATAGCGGAGGAAATTGGCGCTGGTGATCGGCGCCCGCTTGTCCTCCAGCCGAACGACGATCGTGCCCGCGTCGGTCTTGAGCGCCACATAAGGCCGCGTATCGGGCGCCGCGACTTCGACCGGGGGCGTCACGGCCGCCGGAACGGGCGGCGGCGGCGGGGGCAACTGCGTGGTCTGGGCTGGAACCGACTGCACCGCAAGGACGAGCGACAGGATCAAGGGAGCGAACATGGATCTCTCTGCGGACCTCTCTCTGGTTGGCGGGGGGTCAGGCTAGACGCCCCGGCAGCGAACGCCAAGCCTTTGCGCCGACACCTATTCGACGAAGGCCGCCGCCACGGTCACGCCCTCGGGGTTCCAGGCAGGAACCGCCTGCGCGGTCATCGGCACCATGAAGCGCTTCGGCTTGTGTCCCGCTTCGGCCGGACGTTCGATTTCCAATATGTCGCCGGCGCCGAAATTCTCGACCGCCACGACATGGCCGACAGCCTCGCCGTCGGTCGAAACGCAGGGCAGGCCGATCAGATCGTGATGATAATATTCCCCCGGCGCGAGCGACGGCAGCGCCGAGCGCGGGACTGTCAGCACCGTGCCGCGCAGCGCTTCGGCGGCGCTGCGATCGGCGATTTCGGCAAAGCTTGCCACCGCGCCCTGATTGGCGGGGCGTATCGATTTCAGCGTCAGCTTGCGGGCGCCGGCGTCGAAAACGGAAAAGGCGCGGAGAGCCTCCGCGCCTTCACCGAACAATTTGAGCCGCACCTCGCCCCGGACCCCGTGCGCGCCGGCAATGGCGGCCAGGGTGACGGGACGATCGGCGGCGGCCAAGGGTTTAGCCTTCGGCCTTTTCTTCGCCGGCTTCGGCGACGGGGCCGCCTTCGGCAACTTCTTCGGCGATCGCAGCCGCGTCGTCGGCGCTCGCGTCGGCCGGAACTTCCTCGGCAACTGCGTCGGCAACCGCTTCGGCGGTTTCTTCGCTCTTCACCGAGCCGGTCGCATCCGATTCAGCCGCTTCGGGAGCCGCTTCTTCGGCCGGAGCCGGAGCCGCAGCGGCGGCCGCCGCAGCTTCTTCGGCCTCGGCCAGCTTCGCGGCCTTTTCTTCGGCGCGTTCCTTGGCCTTTTCACCCGGGACAGCCTTGTTCGGGTTGTTGCGGGCCGAACGTTCCTTCACGCCTGCGGCGTCGAGGAAGCGGGCGACGCGGTCGGTCGGCTGCGCGCCAACCGAAACCCAATGCTTCGCACGTTCGGCGTCGAGCTTGACGCGGTCCGGATTATCCTTGCCGAGCAGCGGGTTGTAGCTGCCGATGCGTTCGATGAAACGGCCGTCGCGCGGGCTGCGCGAATCGGCAACGACGATCTTGTAGTAGGGGCGCTTTTTCGAACCGCCGCGCGAAAGGCGAATGGTGGTAGCCATGATATTTTCCTTCTGACTTGCTAACTTTGACTTTGATTTTTAAGGGTTATTTCTTCTTGTTCAGCAGATTGGCGAGATCGGGCGGAAGTCCGGCACCGCCAAGGCCGGGCAGTCCGCCGGCACCGCCGCCGCCGCCCATTCCGGGGATACCGCCGCCGCGGCCGAGGAGAGCGCCAAGGCCCTTGAGGCCGCCCATCTTGCGAATCTTCTTCATCGCGGTGGACATTTCCTGATGCATTTTCAGTACCTTGTTCACCTGCTGCACCGTGGTACCCGACCCGTTGGCAATGCGGATCTTGCGCTTCGCATTGATGATTTCGGGTTTCGCGCGTTCCTTTGGCGTCATCGAGCCCATGATCGCGTCGAAATGGACGAGCACCTTGTCGTCGGTGCCGCTCTGCGCCATCGCCGCCTGTGCTTTTTTGAGGCCGGGGATCATGCCCGCCAGCGCACCCAGCCCGCCCATGCGGCGCATCTGGTTCAATTGCGTGCGAAGATCGTCGAGGTCGAACTGACCCTTCGCCATCTTCTTGGCCATCGCCTCGGCCTCTTCGGCCTGAATCGTCTCGGCGGCGCGTTCGACGAGGCTGACGACGTCGCCCATGCCGAGGATGCGGCCCGCGATGCGCGAGGGCTGGAAGACTTCAAGGCCGTCAAGCTTTTCGCCGGTGCCGGCGAATTTGATCGGCTTGCCGGTGACGGCGCGCATCGACAGCGCGGCGCCGCCGCGCGCATCGCCATCCATGCGGGTGAGCACGACGCCGGTCAGCGGCACCTGTTCGGTGAAGCGCTGCGCGACCTGCACCGCGTCCTGACCGGTCAGGCTGTCGACGACGAGCAGCGTTTCGGCCGGATTCGCCGTGCGCGACACCGCCTGCATCTCGTCCATCAATTGCTGATCGACGTGGAGGCGGCCCGCAGTATCGAGCATCAGCACGTCGAAGCCCTGAAGCTTGGCCGCCTGCATGGCGCGCTGCGCAATCTCGACCGGCTGCTGCCCGGCGATGATCGGCAAGGTCGCGACGTCGATCTGGCTACCGAGGACGGCGAGCTGTTCCTGCGCGGCGGGACGATTGACGTCGAGCGACGCCATCAGCACCTTCTTGCGCTCCTTGTCCTTCAGCCGCTTCGCGATCTTCGCGGTCGTCGTCGTCTTGCCCGACCCCTGAAGGCCGACCATCATGACAACGGCGGGCGGCGTGACGGCAAGGTCAAGTTCAGCAGCTTCGGAGCCGAGCATTTCGGTCAGCGCGTCGCTGACGATCTTGACGACCTGCTGCCCCGGCGTGACCGAGCGCAGGACATTCTGACCGACCGCAAGTTCGGTGACCTGGTCGACGAAGCTGCGCACCACGGGCAGCGCGACGTCGGCTTCGAGCAGTGCGATGCGCACTTCGCGCATCGCCGCGCGCACGTCGGCCTCGGTCAGCGCACCGCGGCCGCGGAGCTTCCCGAATACATCGCCTAGCCGATTGCTCAGACTGTCGAACATGCGCTTCCAAATCCTTCTCTCGATCCGCAACGCAAAAGACGCCGGTGAGCGAAACCTCGCCAACCAGCGGCTATCCGTGGACAGAAATTCCGTCGCGGATGTCGATATGCCCACCCGAATCCAATAGGCGGACAGCGGCTCCTTAGGCGAGATCGCCCGCAAAGGCAAGTCGGACCGCCCGCTGGCTTCGCGATCACCACCAAGCCCCACTTAACGCAAATTTCACCGCTTTGCCGGCATATGCGAGGGAATGGTGGGGACTATAGCATGAATTCGACGATGAAGCCGCGAAACCGTAGCGAGGACGCCCGACGCGACATGATCGCAGGGGGAATCGTCGTCGCCGCGATCGTGATGTTCGTCGGCACCGGCGGCAATGTGATGCAGGCGGTGGTGCAGACGCTGATCGGCATCGGCGGCGGGCCGGACAAGGTCTTGTCGGCGGCGCTGATCCTGAATGTCGCGCTGATCCTGTTCGGCTGGCGCCGCTACGAAGACCTCAACCGCGAGATTCGCGAGCGCACCGAGGCCGAACAGCGCGCGCGCTATCTGGCCGACACCGATCCGCTGACCGGATTTCTGAACCGCCGCGCGCTGATCGTTGCGGGGCAGCAGCTCATCGCCAGCGCCGCGGCCGAAAAGCGCAATGTCGCCCTGTTCCTGCTCGACCTCGACCATTTCAAGACGGTCAACGATATTCACGGCCATGCCGCGGGCGACCGTGTGCTGCAGGTCGCGGCCGAGCGGATCACCGCCATCCTGCCGCCCAATGCGACCAAAGCGCGGCTCGGCGGCGACGAATTCGTCGCGATGATTCCGTTCGAGCCCGCCGCGCGCGCCAACATCGACGCGCTCGCCGCGGCACTGGTTTCGTCGCTCGAGGATTCGGTCGCCCATGATGCGCAGCATATCCGCATCGGCGCCTCGCTCGGCATCGCACTTGCCAATGATGCCAGCATGACGATGGAGACGATGATCCGCCAGGCGGACATCGCCATGTATCACTGCAAGGACGAGGGCCGGAACCGCTATTGCTGGTTCGAGCAGGGCATGGAAATGGCGGTCCAGGTCCGCAACCAGATCGAAAACGGCATCCGCGAAGGCATGCCGCGCGGCGAGTTCATTCCCTTTTTCGAGCCGCAGGTCGACATCGCGACCGGCCGCCTTGTCGGCTTCGAAATGCTGATGCGCTGGGATTCGCCCGAATATGGCATGATCCCGCCCGAACGCTTCATTCCAATCGCCGAGGAAAGCGGGCTGATCGGCGAATTGTCCCTGCTGGTCATTCGCCGCGCGATGGAAATCGCCAAAGGCTGGGATCCGTCGATCATTCTCGCGGTCAATATTTCTCCGCAACAGCTCAAGGATCCCTGGTTCAGCCAGAAGCTCACCAAGCTGCTGGTCGAAACGGGCTACCCCGCCAGCCAGCTTGAGGTCGAGATCACCGAAAGCTCGCTGTTCGAGAATCTGCCGCTGGTCCGCTCGATCGTCACCAGCCTCAAGAATCAGGGCGTTTCGCTCAGCCTCGACGATTTCGGCACCGGCTATAGTTCCTTGTCGCACCTGCGCGCGCTGCCCTTCGACCGCATCAAGATCGACCGCAGCTTCGTCGCCGCGATGCGGGGCAGCCCCGATGCGCAGGCGATTGTGGTGGCAATTGTCCGCCTCGGCGAAAGCCTGGCCATGCCGATCACTGCCGAGGGCGTCGAAGACGAAGCAACCGCCACCGAACTGACGCGGCTCGGCTGCGCGAAGGGTCAGGGCTGGTTCTACGGCCGCGCCGCATCGGCCGACGACACGGCGCGCATGCTTGCCGACCGCGGCCTTCTCCGCTCGCCCGCGCTGCCACAAACGCCGACCCCCGACGTCGACGAGGAAGTGCTGCGCAAGACGGCCTGACGCCGCCACATCGCTAGACTTCGCCCGTCGGCGCCCTTACATGCGCGGACTATGGCGGACCGCTTCACCAAGATGCACGGCCTCGGCAACGACTTTGTCGTGATCGATGCGCGCGCGAACAGCGTCGAGATGACGCCGGCGCGGGCGCATGCGATTGCCGATCGCCGCCACGGCATCGGCTGCGACCAGCTGATCCTGCTCGAACCGTCGTCGAAGGCCGACGTCAAAATGCGGATATTCAACGCCGACGGCAGCGAGGTCGAGGCGTGCGGCAACGCGACGCGCTGCGTCGCCACGCTGATCGGCAAGCCCGCGGTCATCGAAACGCTGGGCGGGATGCTGCGCGTGACCCCCGCCGACGGCGGCGCCGAAGTCGTGCTGGGTGAACCCGTCTTCGATTGGGAGCATATTCCGCTCGCCATGCCGATGGACACCCGCGACATGCCCGTCGCGTGGGACGAACTGGAACATGGTGCGGCGGTCAATGTCGGCAATCCGCACATCATCTTCTTCGTCCCCGAAGCCGATGCAGTCGCACTGGGCGACCTCGGCCCGCGGATCGAGACCGACCCCCTGTTTCCCGAGCGGGTCAACGTCAATGTCGCGAGCCTCGACGGCGAAAATCAGCTCCAGCTTCGCGTCTGGGAACGCGGCGTCGGGCTGACGCAGGCGTGCGGCACGGGCGCGTGCGCGACCGCGGTCGCCGCAATCCGCGCCGGCATCGTCAAATCGCCCGTCACCGTGTCGCTTCCCGGCGGCGATCTGGTGATCCGTTGGTCGCCCGGCGAGCCGATCGTGATGAGCGGCGCGGCGACCCGCGTGTTCGAGGGCGAGACCGACTGGGCGCAATTCGGATGAGCGTTGCCGAAGCCGGCCGGGTCGAGGTCGTCAATTTCGGGTGCCGGCTGAATCTGGCCGAAGGCGAAGCGATCCGCGCCGCCGCAACGCGCGCCGCAGCGCCCGACACGATCGTGTTCAACAGCTGCGCGGTGACCGACGAAGCGGTGCGCCAAGCTCGCCAGGCCGTGCGCCGCGCGCTGCGCGAGCGCCCTGACACCGCGGTGGTCGTTACCGGCTGCGCCGCCGAACTGGAGGCCGAGCGCTTTGCCGATATGGGTGCGCGGGTGGTCGCCAACGATGCGAAGGGGCTAACGGCAAGCTACCAAGTCGAAAATATTGCTTCGTCAAGCTCGGCACGAGCGGAGATGGATGACGCAGCTCCTCCTCCACCCTTCGCCCTGAGCCTGCCGAAGGGCCGTTCTTCCCTCCCCTACCTGCCTGCTCTTTCCGGCGCTGACCACGCCCGCGCTTTCCTGGGCGTCCAGACGGGCTGTTCGCATAGCTGCACTTTCTGCGCGACGGTGCTGGCACGGGGAACCGCCCGCTCGGCCACGGTCGGTTCGATCCTGACGGCGGCCCGAACGGCGATAGACCGGGGCCAGCGCGAGATCGTGCTGACCGGGGTCGATCTTGCCAGCTATGGCGACGACAGCGGCACCAGCCTTGCTGCGCTCGTCGAAGCCTTGCTGCGCCTGCCCCTCGAACGCCTCCGCCTTTCGTCGCTCGATCCGGCCCGCATAGACGATGCGCTGTTCGCGCTGCTGACGCAGGATGCGCGGATCATGCCGCACGTTCATCTCTCGCTGCAGGCGGGCGACGACATGGTGCTGACGCGCATGAAGCGCCGCCACCGCCGCGCCGACGCGGTGCGGCTGGTCGAAAGGCTGAAGGCCGCGCGCCCGGAAATCGCGATCGGCGCCGACCTGATCGCCGGTTTTCCGACCGAGGATGCCGCCATGTTCGCGAACAGCCTGGCGCTGATCGACGATTGCGACATCGTTTTCGGTCACATCTTTCCTTACAGCGCGCGCGGCGGGACGCCCGCGGCGCGAATGCCGCAGGTCGGACGCAGCGCGGCGCGCGACCGGGCGGCGCGGCTGCGCGAGGCCAATGCGCGGCGGCGTCATGCCTGGCTGGACCGACTGACGGGATCGACAACAACCATGCTGGTCGAGCGCGACGGCCGAACCGGCCATGCCGAAAATTTCGCCGCGCTGATATTGGCCACGCCCGCCGAGCCGGGCGCCATCGTGCCGGTCCGTGCGGGCGCACGCGACGGCGACAGAATGACTGCGGAAAGGATATCGGGATGAGCGGACCGAGCTGGAGCGAGCGGCTGCTCGGCGGCTTTCGGCGCACGTCGGAACGGCTTGGCGAAAATCTGGCCGGGCTGACGGGCAAGTCGCGCCTCGACGAAGACGACCTCGACCGAATCGAGGAAGCGCTGATTACCGCCGACCTTGGCCCCGGCATGGCGGCGCGTATCCGCGACCGCCTGTCCGAACGCCGCGACATTGCCGCTAACGGCACCGACGAATTGCGCCGGGTCGTGGCCGAGGAGATTGCGGCGGTGCTGCGTCCGGTCGCCGAGCCGCTGGAAATCGATGCTTTCCCGCGCCCCCAGGTCATTTTGGTGATCGGGGTCAACGGGTCGGGCAAGACCACGACCATCGCGAAGCTCGCGCATCTGTTCCAGGAACAGGATTATGGCGTGATGCTGGTCGCCGGCGACACCTTCCGCGCTGCCGCGATCGGCCAGCTCAAGGTGTGGGCCGAACGGCTGGGCGTGCCGATCGTCACCGGACCCGAAGGCGGCGATGCGGCGGGCATCGTGTTCGATGCGGTCAAGCAGGCGACCGCGACGGGCATCGACGTGCTGATCGTCGACACCGCCGGGCGGCTTCAGAACAAGCGCGAACTGATGGACGAGCTTGCCAAGATCAAGCGCGTGCTCGGCCGCCTCAACCCCGCAGCACCGCACGACGTCGTGCTCGTTCTCGACGCGACCACCGGGCAGAATGCGCTATCGCAGATCGACGTGTTCCGTGACGTGGCGGGCGTGACCGGGCTCGTGATGACCAAGCTAGACGGCACCGCGCGCGGCGGCGTCCTCGTCGCCGCGGCCGAACGCCATGGCCTGCCCATCCACGCGATCGGCATCGGCGAAACGATCGACGATCTGCGTCCCTTCGACCCCGACGAGATCGCGGGCATCATTGCAGGAAATATCCGATGAGCGAACCGCTCGACCAGCTACCCGGCGGCCCCGAAGCCGTCCCCGCCGCGCCGCCCGCCAAGCATGGCTGGCTGAACTTCGCGATCGATTTCGGGCCGCTGCTGGTGTTTTTCCTGACCTACAAGTTCACCGCCGGCGGCCAGGGCGCCTTCGCGGCGACTGCGGGCGCGATCAAGGGCACGATCGCCTTCATGGTCGCGATCCTCGTTGCGATGGGCATCTCGAAATGGAAGCTCGGGCGGATTTCGCCGATGCTGTGGATGTCGGGTATCCTCGTCATCGGGTTCGGCGCGCTGACCGTCTATCTCCACGATCCCAAATTCATCGTGATGAAGCCGACGATCATCTATGCCGTCTTCGCGCTGATGCTGCTCGGCGGCTGGTGGTTCAAGAAACCGATGCTCAAATATCTGCTCCAGTCGGCGCTCGACGGGATGACCGAACGCGGCTGGCTGCTGCTGTCGCGCAACTGGGGCCTGTTCTTCGCCGCGCTCGGCATCGCAAACCATGTGATGTACGTGCTCATCGAAGCCGGGCGGATGAGTTTCGATACTTGGCTGACGATCAAGGTCTGGGGCGTGACCGCCCTGTCCTTCCTCTTCACGCTGACGCAGGTGCCGGTGATGCTGAAGAACGGGCTGGCGGTTCCGGAAGAAGATTAACTTCTCCCTCCCCTCCCGCAATCGGGAGGAGGGAAGATTCAGCCGTCGATCGCCGCCTTGTGCATCCGTCCGTTGAGGACATAGTGGGCAACGCCCATCTGCATTCCCGCCGCCTGCGCGTCGCCGATTTCGCGCACCCGGCGCGCGGGCGACCCGGCCCATAGTTCGCGGTCGGGAATCTCTTTATTCTCGGTCAGCAGCGCGCCCGCCGCGAGCATCGCGTCGCTGCCGATGCGGCAGCCGTTCATCACCGTCGCCTTCAATCCGACGAAGGCGCGGTCGGCGAGCATGCAGCCATGCACCATCGCCATATGACCGATCAGCACATCCTCGCCGATGATCGTCGGATAGCCTTCGGGGCGGCCCGGCATCGGGCCGTCGCAGTGCACGACGCTGCCGTCCTGGATATTCGACCGCGCGCCGATAACGATATGGCTGACGTCGGCGCGCAGCACGCAATTATACCAGATGCTGACATCGGCGCCGATCGTCACGTCGCCGATGATCCGGCAACCCGGCGCAATGAAGGCGCTCGGGTCGATCTGCGGCGACTTGCCGTTGACGCTGATGATGCTGACGTCGGTGTAGGTCATTCATGTTTCCCGATCAGATTGCCCCAGAGAAGTATCGGTAGCGTGGACGCATAATCGTCGGTCCAGCGCTCGAACCCCGCCTCGCTACGCAGCGCGACCCAGGTATCGTTCGCGGCGGCATTCTGACGGGGGCGCAGGCCGTGCGTCAACTGGCCAAGGCGGGCAGGCGTCGCCGTCAGCGCCACCCAGTTCGATCCGGTGAGATCACCGAACTCGCTATCCTCCGGGCCGGGGTCGAGCCGGATCGCCGCGCTCCACCCGCGGCCTCGCGCCTCGGCGGCGAGCACGGGTTCGAGATCGAAGAAGCGGTTCGAGATATGGACGAGCAGGATGCCGCCGGGGCGCAGCGCGCGCGTATAGGCGTCAAACGCCTCGCGCGTCAGCAGATGCAGCGGGATTGCGTCCGACGAAAAGGCGTCGATGACCAGCACATCGAAGCGCGCGGGCGGCAGCTTCGCGATCTGCAGGCGCGCGTCGCCGATCACGATCGGCGTATCGGCGGCGCAGCGCGACAGGAAGGTGAATTTGGTGGGATCGCGCGCGATATCGGCCATGACCGGGTCGATTTCGAAGATCGTCCAGTGCTGCCCCGCCTTGCGATAGCAGGACAAGGTTCCCGTCCCCAGGCCGACGATGCCGACCGCGGCATCGGGCCCGGCGAGTTCGGGCAGCCTGTCGAGCGTCAGGCCGACCCCCGACTGATGGCCATAATAGGTGGTCGGATCGAGTTCGTGGCCGGGCGTCGTGCGCTGGAGTCCGTGCAGCGTCGTGCCATGCGCGAGCCGCCGCTGCTGATGATAGCGATCGTCGGTGACGGTGTAGATGCCGAAATAGCTGCGCACCCGCATCCCGTCGCGCCCCTTTTCGAGCGTCTGGACGCCCCCGAATCCGAGCATCAAGAGGAAGAGCGCGGCAACATAGGCCCAGCGCCAGCGAATGACGAGCAGACCGACCGCCACGATGATCGCCGCCCAGACGACATGCGCGCCGTGCAGCGTCCCGTCCCAGGTCTCCACAAGCTTCCACGATGCGAAGGCGGCAATCGCGACCAATGCGACGACGACGGGTAGCGGGCGGCGCAGTCCCAGCCATTTTTCCCACGGCAGCAATGCAGGCAACGGCAAAAGCATCGCCGCGGCAAGCACGAGCACCGGATGCTCATAGACCCAGTTGAAGACGAGCGGCGCCACCAGCGCCGCGAAGGCGCCGCCAAGGACGCCCCCCGCCGACATGATCAGATAGAACAGGGTCAGATACCGCGGTCCCGGCCGCAGGAAATAGAGATAGCCGTGAAGCGCGGTCGCGACGACGAACAGCATGACGAGGCTCGCCAGCGCGACGAGCATCGTTCCGCCGCCCGTTCCGAGCAGCGCCTGTCCGCCGACGACCAGCAGCAGCGCCGGGGCGATCGTGACGATGACGTTGGTGAGCGACGTCCAGCTGGAAAAAGCGATCACGAAGCTGAACAGATACAGCCCGAGCGGCAATACCCAGAGCAAAGGCATCGCGACGATATCGGTCGTAAGATGCGTCGTCGTCGACAGCATCAGGCCCGACGGAACCGCGGCGATCAACAGCCAATGCACCTGTCGCCGCCAGTCCGGCCTGGCTTCGTCGCCGGCCGTGTCAGTCGGCTGGGCGCTTTCCGGGCCGCGCCCCCAGCGCGCCGCGGCGGCGGCCGCAACCAGCATGAACAGCAGAACATAGCCCAGCGTCCAGCCGATGCTCTGCTTCTCGAGCGGCAGCAGCGGTTCGACGAGCGCGGGATAACTGATCAGCCCGGCGAAGCTGCCCAGATTCGAAGCCGCATAGAGGAAATAGGGATCGCCGGCGCGCGGATCGGCGGCGAACCAACGCTGCATCAACGGCGCCTGCGCCGAAACCGCGAAAAAGACCGGTCCGATGGAGGCAAAGAGCAGGAGCGGCACCCACAGCGCCTCCTGCCCCGGCGCCGGCGGTGCGATCCGTGCAAGGCCGACCGGCAGCCACAGCGCGGCAACGAGCAGCAGGCCGAGATGGATCATCGCCTGCCGCCGCACCGCGAAACGCCCGAGCCAATGCGCATAGGCATAACCGCCAAGGAGCAGCGCCTGATAGACGAGCATCGCGCTGTTCCACACCGCCGGCGCCCCGCCGAGCCGCGGCAGCACCATGCGTGCGACCATCGGCTGAACGAGGAAGAGCAGGAAACTGCCGACCAATATGGTCAGAACGAACAGGAGCCGACGCGGCCCACGGTCGGCGACGGTCATACGCGAAGCCAATCTGCGCGAGAAAGCGAATAGGTAACATGGCGGCGCAATCGGTCGCCCGCGTCGAGCTTGGGATGATCGAAGTCGAGCCCGGTGCAATAGCCCATACCGAGCCGCTCCATCACCGCGCGGCTGCGACCATTGCCCTCCCACGTGATGGCCCGAATTTCGTCATCGTCACGATTGGCGAAACTCCACGCCGTTGCGGCCCTGGCAGCCTCGCTCGCATAGCCGGCGCCCCAACAATCGCGTGCCAGGCGCCAACCGATTTCGAGCATGTCCCGCACCGGATCGATATCGCCGCGGATCACGCCGCACCATCCGATCAGCCGCGCATCTTCGCGGCGTTCGAGCGCCCAGAAGCAATGGCCATGCTCGCTTTCGTGCCGCTGCATCCATTCGATCCGCGTCGCCGTAGCCGCCATGTCAAGCGGCGGCCCAAGCGTTGCCATCACATCGGGATCGCTGCAAATTTGCTGAAAGGGCGCGAGATCGCTTTCGCGCCAAGACCGCAAAACCAGTCGCTCGGTTTCGATCATGCAGCGAGGAGCCTCGCCGCGTGCAGTGCGTGATAGCTCAAAACCCCCGACGCGCCGGCGCGGCGGAAGGCGAGCAGGGTTTCGAGGACGAGCGCGTCGCGGTCGCCCGCGCCTGCCGCGGCGGCGGCCTCGATCATCGCATATTCGCCCGACACCTGATAGGCATAGACTGGCACCGCGAAAGCGTCCTTCACCGCGCGCACCACGTCGAGATACGGGAGGCCCGGCTTGACCATCACGCTGTCTGCGCCCTCGGCCAGATCCTGTTCGACCTCGCGCATTGCCTCTTCGACGTTGGCGGGGTCCATCTGATAGGTTTTCTTGTCGCCCTTCAGCAACCCGCGCGACCCCACCGCATCGCGGAAGGGACCATAGAAGGCCGACGCATATTTGGCGGCATAGCTCATGATCTGGACATGACCGAAGCCCTCGATCTCCAGCGCTTCGCGGATCGCACCGATGCGACCGTCCATCATGTCACTGGGCGCGATGATGTCGGCGCCCGCGCGCGCCTGGTTGAGCGCCTGGCCGACCAGCACCTCGACCGTTTCGTCGTTGAGGACATAGCCCGCCGCGTCGATGAGCCCGTCCTGCCCGTGGCTGGTATAGGGATCGAGCGCGACGTCGGTCAGCACGCCGATCGCATCGCCGAGCGCGTCCTTGATCGCCGCGGTTGCGCGGCACATCAGATTGTCGGGATTGAGCGCCTCGGCGCCATCCTCGCTGCGCCGGTCGGGCTGCGTATAGGGAAAGAGGGCAAGACAGGGGATGCCCGCGTCGACCGCATCGCGCGCGCGCGCGACGAGCAGGTCGACCGACCATCGCGAAACGCCAGGCAGGCTGGTGATCGGTTCTTCGACGCCGTCACCCTGACAGACGAATAGCGGCCAGATCAGATTGGCGGGGGTCAACTGCGTCTCGCGCACCATCGCGCGGCTCCATGCGGTTCGGCGGGTGCGGCGCAGGCGCAGGTCGGGGAAAGCGGCGTGAGTCATGCCCCTGTGCATAGCGGCGCTTGGTCGCCGGGCAAATGGATATTGGATATCGGTGCGCCCCGCGCACCGACGGGAAAGCCCGACGTCAGATCCCTTCGCCGGCCCGCTTCGACGCGGTGTCGGCGAGCGAACCGAGCTTCCGTCCTTCGGCAGGCCGGGCGGCGACCGGCGCCAGCGCGGCGCCGACCGAGACCGAGGTGAGCTGGCGAATGCGGGCACGGAAGTCGGCGAGCGCCTTGCCTTCGAGCTGTGCGCGCGTCACGAAGCTGACCGACAGCGGGTTCACCGCGACGCCGTTGCGGTAGACTTCATAGTGAAGATGCGGGCCGGTCGATAGGCCACTCGACCCGATATAGCCGATGACCTGACCGCGATTGACATGCTGGCCGGGGCGCACCGCAATGCGGCTCATATGGCCGTAACCGGTGCCGAGACCGGCGCCATGGTTCAGTTTCACATAATTGCCGAAACCGCCGGTCCGCCCCGCGATCGTCACCACGCCGTCGCTGACCGCATAGATGGGCGCGCCGTAACCGCCGCCGAAATCGACGCCGCTATGCATGCGCGTATAGCCGAGGATCGGATGGCGGCGCATGCCGAAGGTCGAGGTGATGCGGCCGTTCGTCGGACGGATCATGCCGCCGCGCTGCTGCCCGATGCCCGAGGCCTCATACCATTGGGTTCGGCCGTCGACGGTCCATTCGATCATCGACAGCTTCGGCTTTCCGCCGCGCACCAGCCCGGCGTAAAGCAGCTTGCCAGTCTCGCTCTCGCCCGTTTCGGCGCGGCGATGGTCGAGGATGATGTCGAATTCGTCCGATGAGCGAATATCGCTGCCGACCGAAATCTGGCGGCTGATCACGCGCAGATAGGATTGGATCGCCTCGGGCGGCGCGCCAGCGGCGCGCGCCGAGCGATAGAGGCTGTCGCCGACCCGGCCGCGAATGCGCAGCGGCGTATTGTCGACCGCGATCGGGATGCGGCGCATCACCAACCGGCCGTCGATGCGCTCCATCTCGATCCGAAGGTCGAAGCGCGCCCGCATCGCGAGTGCATCGACCGGGCGCGGCATCGTGCGTGCGGCGCGGCGGCCGAGGATCAGGTCGATGCGCGTTCCCGCGGCAATATCGGACAGCGGGACGGCGCCCGCGACCTGGCTGGCGATCGCCTGCGCATCGGGGCTGCCGACGCCCGAGCGTTCGAGCACGCGGGCGAAGCTATCGCCTTGCCCCAGTGTCGCGGTGAGTTCGATCTGCGGCCGTTCGGGCGTCTGGGCCAGCGGGCGCACCGCGTCGGTTGCCGCCATATGGCGCCCGGTATCGCCGCCATAGGCGATCGGCACGATCATCTGCGCACGCGCTTCGTTGAAGTCCGATGCGTCGAGCGCCGGAGCGCCGCCGATCTCGAGCGGCTTCAGCCCCGGAAAGGTCGATATGGCCGTGCCGCAGAGCAAGGTGAGCGTGGCCAGCCCGCGCCACCATTCCGCCGATCCGATATTGTCGCCAAGGTCGGGGACGAGGTCGATATGCGCGAAACGGTCGCGCAGCGCGTCGATCCAGGACAGCGCGCGGGGCGGCTCGTCGGCAACACGGCGCAGCGAAATCGCCTGCGACATCGACAGGGTCGCGGCATTGCCCGACATACCCGCGATGGGTTCGTGACGCTGAAACAAATCGCAATCCCCGCTCGACGGGCCCCCAAAGCCCGGCCGTCGATCATGTTTTCGACCCGAGGTCTGTAAACAAAGGCCGTTAAAGTCAATTTAACGGCCACGCGAACGTGCGGGCTTGCGGCCAGTCGTGGCGCGTGCGGGTTATAATGTGCCGCAATCGGGAAATCGACCGGATCGACCCGCCTTCGTCGATCCGCTGTTGCGCCGCCGCGCCGCCCGTGCCAGCGTTGCATCCAAGAAAATGCCGTCCCACTCCTCCCACCCGGTCAAGGCTGTCCTTGGCCCCACCAACACCGGCAAAACCCATTTGGCGGTCGAGCGCCTGACGGCGCACGCCAGCGGAATGATCGGTTTTCCGCTGCGCCTGCTGGCGCGCGAGGTCTATGACCGGGTTGTCGCCATCAAAGGGTCGGCGCAGGTCGCGCTCGTCACCGGCGAGGAACGCATCTGGCCTGCCGAAGCGCGCTATGTGCTGGGCACGATGGAGGCGCTGCCGGTCGACCGCGACGTCGCCTTCGTCGGCATCGACGAGGCGCAGCTCGGCGCCGACCCCGAGCGAGGCCATGTCTTCACCGACCGCGTGCTGCGCGCGCGCGGCCGCGAAGAGACGATGATCCTTGGTTCGGCGAGCATCAAGGGGCTGGTGCGCGATCTGGTTCCCGAAATCGAGGTGATCAGCAGGCCGCGCTTTTCGACGCTGAGCTATGCCGGTGCCGCGAAGCTGTCGCGCCTGCCCAAACGATCGGCGATCGTCGCCTTCTCGGCCGAGGAGGTTTATGCGATCGCCGAGATGCTGCGCCGCTTCTCAGGCGGCGCCGCGGTGGTCATGGGGGCGCTCAGCCCCAAGACGCGCAACGCGCAGGTCGCGATGTTCGAAGCGGGCGAAGTCGACTATCTCGTCGCCACCGACGCGATCGGCATGGGGCTGAACCTCGACGTCCAGCATGTCGCTTTCGCGAGCCTGCAGAAATTCGACGGCCGTCGGGTCCGCCGTCTGACCATATCGGAAATGGCGCAGATTGCCGGACGCGCCGGGCGGCACCAGCAGGACGGCAGTTTCGGCACTGTCGGTCAGCCACAGGGCGGCTTCACGCCTGAGGAAATCGCCGCGATCGAAGGGCATCATTTCCCGCCGCTGACCAGCCTGTTCTGGCGCAATCCGGCGCCGCGCTTCGATACGCTCGACACGCTGATCGCCGACCTTGCGCGGCCGCCGGAGCACAAGGCGCTGCGCCCCGCCCCCGAGGCCGTGGATATTGCGGTGCTCAAGCATCTGGCGAGCGACATGGAGGTGCGTGCACGCGCTGGCGAAGCCGCTGCGGTGCAGCGCCTGTGGGACGTGTGCGGCCTCCCCGATTTCGAACAGCTCGGCCCCGAACATCATAGCCGCACCGTCCTCAAGCTGTGGCAGTGGCGCACGAGCGGCAACGGGATGATCGACCCCGACTGGTTCGCGCGCCGCCTCGCGCGGCTCGACCAGGTTGACGGCGATATCGACCAGCTCGCAAGCCGCATCGCCGCGGTCCGCACCTTATGCTTTATCGCCCAGCGCGGCGACTGGATCGAAGGCGGCGCCGGATGGACGGAGCGCACGCAGGACCTCGAATCGCGATTGTCCGACGCGCTGCATGCGGCGCTCGCGCAGCGCTTTGTTGATCGCCGCCTTGCGCTGCTGATCCGCGATGCGGGGCAGCGCCACGCCGCGCTGCCGGTCGCGGTCGGCGCCGACGGCACCGTCGCCGTCGACGGCGAAGCGATCGGGACGCTCAAAGGCTTTCAGTTCAAGGTCGACCCCGGCGCGCGCGCCAGCGATCACCGCCTGTTGCTCGCCGCCGCCGAGAAGCATCTGCGCGCCGAACTCGCGCGCCGCGCCGCGCTGCTCGCAAGCGGCGAGGACCAGGCGATCGAACTGGTCAGCGAAGCCGGCGCCCCGCCGCGGCTCGCCTGGCACGGCCAGACGATCGCGACACTCGCGCGCGGCCCGACGCTTGTACAGCCGGCAATCCAGATCGACCCGTCGCTGCGGCGGCTCGAACCGCAGCAGGTGCAGGCGATTGCCGAGCGGCTGCAGATTTTCGTCGCCGAACAGCTCGCGCGCCACGCCGCGCCGCTGGCCGCGATGGGCGAAGCGGCCGGCGACCTCTTCACCCCGCCGCACGTCCGCGCGCTGCTCGCCGCGCTCGTCGATGGCGGCGGCATGGCGCCGCGCGCGCAGGTCGAGGCGCAACTGGGCGCGATGAGCGCGGACGAACGCCCCTATCTGCGCAGGCTCGGGCTGACCGTCGGGTCGCTCGACCTATTTCATCACCTGCTGCTCAAGCCCGAAGCCGTGCGTTGGCGCGCCGCGCTGCTCGCGGCGCAACAAGGAAGCGCGCCGATCCCGGCGCTCCCGCCGCAGGGCGCGGTGCTGCAGAAGACCGGCAACCACGGCGGGCTGCGCATTGCAGGCTTTCGCCGCTGTGCTTCGGGCTGGCTGCGCATCGACATGGCCGAAAAGCTGGCGCGCCAGGCCCATGCCGCGCGCCTGAAGGCCTCGCATCCGCCGACCGAGCCCGTCGCGGGTGCAGCCGAACATCATGCCGACCATTCCGACGGCGCCGACGAAGGTCAGGGGGTTTCGGCCGCGCCGCCGCCCGGCTTCATCATCGACCCGGCGCTCGCCACATCGCTCGGGCTTGACGAGGAAACGCGCCGCGCGCTGCTGCAGGCGTTCGGCTTTCGCAGCGTCGGCGATCCCGCGCTCCAGCGCTGGCGCTGGTCGGGGCTTAAGGCCGCCGACAAGCGCAAGCGGCGCAAGCACAAGGTGGGCGACAATCGGCCTGAAGCAAAGGCCGCGCCCTCTACCGACGGACACCCGGCGCGGCACCGAGCCAAGCCGGGCAAGACCGGCAAGCCGACCACGGCAAAGGGTCAGCGGCCCCAAGGGCAGCAGCAGGGCAAAGCCGGGGTGCGGCCACCACGAACCGACCGTCCCGAGCGCCCGGTCCGGCGCGGCCCGTCGCCGAACAGCCCCTTCGCCGGGCTGGCCGCGCTAATGGCAGAGGCGCGCAAGGACTGATGGCGAGCCCCGGCGCAGCAGGCAGCATCCGGCTCGACAAGCTGCTCTGGTATTTGCGCTTCGCGCGCTCGCGCAGCATCGCGCAGGCGATGGTCGCGGCGGGCCATATCCGTCTCGACGGCCGCCGTGTCAGCCGCGCGTCGGTCGCGGTCCATCCCGGCGCGACGATCGTGCTGCCGGTCGGCGAACGCATCGAGGTGATCCGCCTCCTGACCCTGCCGCCACGCCGCGGTCCCGCGCCCGAAGCGCAGGCTTGTTACGAACGACTGGCCCCTGCGCCGGCCTCCCGGGGAAATGAGAGTGATTCGCAACTGGCGGCGGACCATTGACGCATCGCCGCCACGCGGCATAGGAGGCTGGGAATCGCAACAAGGGGCGGCAGCAATCCGCCACGAAGGGAGCCCTTACCCATGACCTATGTCGTCACCGACGCCTGCATCCGCTGCAAATATATGGATTGCGTCGAGGTTTGCCCCGTGGACTGCTTCTATGAGGGCGAGAATATGCTCGTCATCAACCCCAATGAATGCATCGATTGCGGCGTGTGCGAACCCGAATGTCCCGCCGAGGCGATTCTGCCCGATACCGAGAGCGGCCTTGAAAAATGGCTGGAAGTGAACAGCAAGTTCAGTGCCGAATGGCCGAACATCACGACCAAGAAGGACAGCCCTGCGGACGCCGACGAATATAAGGGCGTCGACGACAAATATGAAAAATTCTTCTCGCCCGAACCGGGCGAAGGCGACTGAGACCAAGAACAGGGCGCATTGTTAAGTTAAGACTATGTGATTGAAATAATTTTTCAAATCACATCCGCGTAATTTCAGACCCACACGGCCCCACCGCGCATCTGAATTCACGATACAGTCCGTTCCGTTCAATTCCTCTGCTATTGTTGTCTGAGATTGTCTATTCTACTCCATCGCGCAACGACAATAGGCCAAAGTATTTATCGCCATAAGATTTGAGGTCTGAAGTTGTCATGCGCAGCCTCGGGGGAGCGACCAGCGGGGAGGCGCGCGATGGGTAGGATTGGCCGATTGCGCTCGGGCGGCTTTCAGTGAGCAGACAACGAGAACGGACGTTCTGAGTTGCTGGAGAATGATTAGTCGAAAGCCGCCTCCCAAGTGCGACCGTCAATCAATCAACGCGCGGCGGGCAGCTCGGCCGTTGCCTCGCCGTTCAGCGCCCGCGTTACGAGGTCCGCGAGAAACTCGGCAAACGGCACAATATCCTGCTCGCTGCTCGCTGCTTCCAGTGCGACCATATAATCCTTGCGACGCTCGACCGGAATGACAGTCCAAGGGTAGCCGCCGGCCGCGAGCATGAGATTCATGAGGAAGCGGCCGGTTCGTCCGTTCCCGTCCATATATGGGTGAATATAGACGAATATGAAATGGCCGAGCACGACACGAACCGAGGCGTCTTTCTCCTCTCTCAAAAGCTCGAAGAACACTGGCATAGCATCACGCATCGCATCCGGACTCAGCGGTACATGAAGCGCTCCGCTCAGATAAACCTGTCCGCTGCGATATCCCGCAAGATCCTTCGCTTCGACCAGCCCCGCCTGAACGTTGGGGCTGAACATCGCCCGGTACCAGTCGCCATGATCCGCATCAGCGACTTCGCCGGGATTGGCACCGCCAAGCACATCGCGGACGCTATCCAGAACCGCTTGATAGGCGAGCCAGTAGCCGCGGGCTGCGAGGCCGTTCTTTAGCTCGCGGTCGGCGGCATCGGCATCGGGGTTCCAAGCGCCGCTGCGCACACGGTCGATAAGTTCGGGGCTTACGCGATATCCCTCGATCGACAGCGAGTGATAAGCGTCAGTAATATAATTGTCCTGAACGCTTTTGAGAAAGGCCTCGACGTCACCCGGAAGCCCGGGCGCCCTCGGAAAGCGCTCGATGATCGGGCCGCGCATCATATCCCACATGAGCCGAATGCGCCCGGCATAGGGCGAACGCTCGCGCGGCGGCATAACGGAAAGCTTTTGCTCGAACGGATCGGTTTCTCGAACCCGGTATCCCGCCCCGTCCATCGCCTTTAGAATATCGTCTGCAATCCGCCCGCGCCCGATGTTGCGGAATGCGCCGGCAAGCCGACCGGCAACGGTACTTTGCCCTTTATCGAGCAGGCGCTCGAGAAGCTCCGACGCGTCACGGATCGTCGCCAGCGCCGCGCGCGCGTCGATTGCATTGGCTTCGAAATAGCCCGGACTCGCCGCGATCAGCGCAGCGGGGATCGAAAAAAGCCTTAGCCCGTCCTGCACGACGAGGTCGTTTCCTTCAGGGATCGCAGCCCTCGTGTCGAAGAGCGATGTGCCGAGTAGTAGCCCGGTTGCCTTGTTACCGGCTTTCTTGGCCCGAACGAGCAACTGGCGGGGAACAGTCCGGTTGCCGGTCTGCAATGCGAGAGAAAGCTCGGGCGTAAGCGACCATGTTTCGCCGAACCGCTCGGCGAGATATTGGGCGCAGAAGCTCCAATAGGCGGTGTACCAGATACCGCTTTCGCCTTGCATGGTTTCCGGCGGGCTGGCGATGTACCAGCCTTTCATCACGGGCCTTAGAAACCCGCGCCGAATGAGGAGTTCACGCTGCGGCCTGTCGAGATCCTCGCTCCGAATTGCCACACGCCCATCATTTTGCAGCTGATGAAGCGCTTCGAGCGCGTTGGCCAATTTTTCCTGCGGGGTCGCCATTTGCATCTCTTGGAGTGATTTTAGGTTATTCGGTGGCACAGTTTTTAGGTTATTCAGATGTACGCTTTTTAGGTTATTATGCAAGACGAATTTTAGGTTTTCTTGTGGAGCGATTTTTAGGTAATTAAGATAGCCGCGCACAGCCGAGTCCACTACTCAGCTTGGCTGCAGGTCACGCTCATGGCTGCGCGGAAAGATGGCGCGCTGAGCGAGGAAGATTATCTGCGGGCCGTTCGGTGATCTTGCTTATATTCTGGCTCATCTGACACCCACGGGAGCAGATATCTTTTGGATCGAAAGCCCGGCTGGAGTGATATCGCACGATGACATAAGGACGGCTTACAAAGCAGGGCAGATTCATCTCGTAAATTAGCCAGTTGCTGACCACCTCGCGGGAAGCCGTCGCGCAACAACCGCGAGTAGCGAGAGTGATGCGATAGGCCGAATTGGCGGCAGATACCCGAAACGCCTCTCGACCCCGCAGCAAAGCTGGAGTTCTGAAAAACAGTTCGGGACTATGGGAGATTAGAAGGCCGCGGACAGGGCGGATTTCCCCGCCCTTTTCTTTTGCAGTTCCCGCCGCTGATACGGGGAGTGCTGCAAGGCCGCGCACCGCCTGTCGTTGAAGCGCCGCGGCACGGCGGCACCGAACGGGCTTTGCGCCATGGCTATGCGCGCCTATATCATGCGCATGACAAGCCCCACCGATCCCCGCCGCTTCCTGTACCGCACCGATGCGCTCGACCCCGATCTGGCGCAGAAACTCGCGCGCGAGGCACTGGCGAAGGCCGACGATGGCGAGCTTTATCTGCAATATCGCGCGACCGAGAGCTTCGGCTTCGACGACGGGCGCCTGAAGACCGCCGACTATTCGACCGACGCCGGCTTCGGGCTGCGCGCCGTGTCGGGCGAAATGACGGGCTTTGCGCACGCCAGCGACGTCAGCGCCGGCGCGATCCGCCGCGCCGCCGAAACGCTCGCGTTGCTCGATCCCGCAAAGCAGGCACCCGCCGGCCCGCCGCCGCGCACCAACCGCCACCTCTATGACGAGGCGAACCCGCTCGACCTTATCCCCTTCGCGAAGAAGGTCGACCTCTGCCAGAAGATCGACGCCGCCGCGCGCGCGCGCGATCCGCGCATCGTCCAGGTCTCGGTCGCGCTCGCGGGCAGCTGGTCGGTGGTCGAGATCGTCCGCGCCGACGGTTTCCTCGCAACCGACATACGCCCGCTCGTCCGCCTCAACGTCTCGATCGTCGTCGAGGAAAACGGGCGGCGCGAGAGCGGCTATTTCGGCCTTGGTGGCCGCTACATGTACGATCATCTGTTCGAGGATGCGCAGTGGAACCGCGCGATCGACGAGGCGCTGAACCAGGCGCTCGTCAACCTGCGCGCGGTCGACGCCCCGGCGGGCGAGTTCACCGTTTTGCTCGGCCCCGGCTGGCCAGGCGTGCTGCTGCACGAAGCGGTCGGCCACGGGCTTGAGGGCGATTTCAACCGCAAGGGCACCAGCGCCTTTTCGGGCCGGATCGGCGAGCGCGTCGCAGCGGCGGGCGTCACGGTGGTCGATGACGGCGCGATGGAAAGCCCGGTCGGCGGCGGCCGCCGCGGGTCGCTCAGCATCGACGACGAGGGCACGCCGACCGGCGAGACGATCCTGATCGAGGACGGCATCCTCAAGGGCTATATGCAGGACCGCCTCAATGCCCGGCTGATGGGGGTCGAGCCCACCGGCAACGGCCGCCGCGAAAGCTTCGCGCACGCGCCGATGCCGCGAATGACCAACACCTTCATGCGCGGCGGCAACGACGATCCCGCCGAGCTGCTGAGCCGCGTCAAGAACGGCATCTTCGCCAAGAGCTTCGGCGGCGGACAGGTCGACATCGTGTCGGGCAAGTTCGTCTTCAGCTGCACCGAAGCCTACAAGATCGAGAACGGCAAGATCGGGGACTCGATCAAGGGCGCGACCCTGATCGGCGACGGGCCGAGCGTGCTGACCAAAGTCAGCGGCATCGGCAACGACATGGCGATCGACGAAGGCATCGGCATCTGCGGCAAGGGGGGCCAGAGCGTCCCTGCGGGCGTCGGCCAGCCGACGCTGCTCGTGAACGGCCTGACGGTGGGCGGGACGGCGTGACAATCGCCTGACTGCGAGGAAAAGTGAAGAAGCAATCTCGATCGGCTGGCCTTGCGTGGCGGCGATGACTGGAGATTGCGTCGCTTCGCGCGCAATGCCGAAGACTGTGACTGCCCTCACTTGGCGTTCGCCCGATCCGCGCATATAGAGGGGCAAACAGAATAGATTTCGGTCGCATCATCCGTGGGGCACCCCCACAACAGGGAGGTTTGCATGCGTTCGAGTCTGCGTTTCGTGTCCGTCGCCGCCGTTGCCGCGATGCTCGCCGCCGTTCCGGGATCGGCGCAAAAGACCACCGGCCCCAAGGAACGTTATGAAATGGACGTCGCGACGATGTCCGGTTTCGCCGCAATGGCCGGGGGCGGTCGCGGCGGCCTGGGCGGCGCGATGAGCATGATGTTCGGCGGCGACCCGTCGAGCCGCGTCGCCTACACGCTCAACCTTCGTCTCGGCTCCGATCAGTCGCCGACCGCGCCGCCGCCCAAGGGCGATCATTATTTCGAACCGCAGGCCAAGCTCGGCAAATCGGTGCCGCTGATCGCGCCGCCGCGCGCCGAAGGCAGCTACACCACCGAATTCGAACGGCCCAAGGGGCGCCTGCTGCTCTATTGGGGCTGCGGCGCCAAGGCCGGTCCCGGCCAGCCCGTCATCATCGATTTCGCCAAGGTCGCGGCCGGACAGGTTCCGCCGGGCCTCTTCTCGAGCGCGGTGCCGATCATTCGCGAGGTCAGCCAGGCGAACAGCAAATCCTATGTCGACTGGCCGAACAGCAAGGGCGGCAAACAGCCGCAGGCGGGGTCGTCGCTGATCGGGGCGCACCGGATCAACAGCAATGTCGGGTCGGACATCAGTTTCAATCTGGCGCAGGATTATATGCCGGGTCTCCAGGCCTCGACCGCGCAACAGGCCGACGGATCGGTGATGATCCGCTGGGGGGCGCTCCAGGCCGCGACCGGTTACGTCGCATGGACGATCGGCGGCATGGACCGCGGTGGCGGCAATGGCGACATGGTCTGGTGGACGAGCAGCGCATCGAAGGAATTCGGCGGCGGCCTGTGGGATTGGCTCCCCCCGTCGGTCGTCGCCAACCTGATCACAAAGAAGATCGTGATGCCGCCATCGCAGACGAGCTGCCAGATCCCGGCCGAGGTCAAGAAAGCGTCGGGCGAAATGATGATCGGCAACCTCAACGCCTTCGGCCCCGAAGCCAATTTCTCCTATCCGCCCAAACCCGCGGGCAATGCGGTGTGGAATATCGACTGGACCGCCAAGGTGCGCTTCCGGTCACACACCATGCTGCTCGTCGGCGCCGATATGGGCGGCATGGGCGCGATGGGCGGCAGCGCCAGCACCCCCGTCGAACCGCCCAAGAAAAAGAAGTGCAAAGGGCCGCTCGGTATCCCGCTGCCCGACGGCGCCTGCTGATTTCCCCCGGCGCTTTCAGGCTCGGTTCACGCGTCTCCGTCTATGGGGTGGGGAAGGGTAGGACAATTCGAACCGCAGGAGCCCTGTCATGCGTCCGCTGATTACCGCCATCATCGCCGCCGCCGCCGTAGCGGCGGTTCCCGCTGCCGCCACCGCGCGCGAAAAGCTCGCGCCCGAGGCGCAGCTTGCCAAGCTGCTCGAAGGCCGCGTCGCCGGCAAGGCGCGCGACTGCATCTCGCTCTCGGCGGTCACGAGCAGCCAGGTCATCGACAAGACCGCGATCGTCTATCGCATCGGCGACACCCTCTGGGTCAATCGGCCCAAAAATGCCGACAGCCTCGACGAGGATGATATACTGGTGACCAAGACAACGACGTCGCAGCTCTGTTCGATCGACACGGTCGAACTGCACGACCGCAGCAGCCACATGTATAACGGTTTCGTCTCGCTCGGCGAATTTACCCCCTATCGACGCGCGGGATCGAACTGATAGATAAGGGGAATGTTCGACGACGACCTCCCCTCTCCCCCGCCGCCGCCCGCCGACTGGCCGCATCGGCTGATCGCCTTCTGGTTCGACAGCCACGGCATGGACGACTGGTATGGCGGCGGCGCCGATTTCGATGTCGCAGTGCGCGATCTGGCGGCCGACTGGCTGGCGGCGCTGCGCAGCCAGCCTGCCGAGGCCTTTTTGACCGACCCCGACACCGCGCTCGCCGCAACGATCCTGTTCGACCAAGTGCCGCGCAACATTTTTCGCGGCAGCGCAGAAGCCTTTGCATCCGACGATCTGGCGCGCCAGATCGCGCGCGGCATCGTCGCGCAGGGCTGGGACCAGCACTGGCCCGACGCACGGCGTCAATTTGCCTATCTGCCCTTCGAACATAGCGAGGATATCGCCGATCAGCGCGAATCGCTGCGCCTGATGTCCGAACTCGCCGATCCGGTCTTCCACGACTATGCGCAGAAGCATTTCGACATCATCGACCGTTTCGGACGCTTCCCGCACCGCAATGCTGCCCTCGGCCGTGAAACGCGTGCCGATGAGCAGGGCGCGATAGAAGAGGGCAAGAATTGGTGATAGACCGGCGGCCGAACGGAGCTTTGCCATGGCCGAATTTTTCGACGCGCTGACCGAAAAGCACGTCGCTTTCATCGAGAAGCAACCCATATTTTTCGTCGCGACCGCGGCCGCCGACGGGCGCGTCAACCTGTCGCCCAAGGGCTATGCCGACAGCTTCCGCATCTTGTCCGGCAGCCAGGTCGCCTATCTCGACCTCGGCGGATCGGGGAACGAAACCCATGCGCATCTTGCGGCCGAACAAGCCGAGCGCGGACGCATTACGATCATGTTTTGCGCCTTCGACCGCAGCGCGCTGATCCTGCGCCTCTATGGCCGCGGCCGTGCGGTGCTGCCGCAGGATGAGGAATGGGATGCGCTCGCGGCGCATTTCAGTCTGCTCCCCGGCACGCGCCAGATCTTCGTCATCGATATCGACAGCGTGCAGACGAGCTGCGGCTGGGGCGTGCCGATGATGGAACTGCAGCACGAGCGCGACACGCTGCAGAAATATCATCGTCAGGCCCATCCGGTCGAATGGACCGAAAAGTTCAAGGGCCGCACGCGCAGCATCGACGGACTGCCAACCCGGCCGACCGACCGCTATATCGCGGGCGAAGCCTGAATGGCGCTGGTCGAACTGGTGCGGATGCCGAACGGTGCCGAGGCCGAATTGCTGCGCGGCCGCCTCGAAAGCGCCGGGGTTCCTGCTGTCTGCTTCGACGCGGGGATGAATATCGCCGAAAGCGTCGGCCTCGCGATTCCCGTCCGCGTCATGGTGCTCGACGAGGATCTCGCCGACGCGCGCGCCTTGATGGCGGAGTTCGGGATCGCCTAGGATGCGGATGACGGCTGCAACCCGGAGCCGCCGCCGTTCGTCATTACCGCAATGAAAGCAGCCCGCCCTCTCCCATGATCCCGCCCCCTCCCACGATCAAGGTCGCCAGCTACAATATGCGCAAGGGTATCGGCCTCGACCGTCGCCGCGATCCGGGGCGGGTGCTGTCGGTACTCGGCGAACTCGATGCCGACATCGTCGCCTTGCAGGAGGCCGACCGCCGCTTCGGCACGCGCGCGAGTGCGATCCCGCCGCACATGTTCGAAGATCATAGTGACTATGTTCCCGTCGACCTGCTGGACGGCCGCCCCTATGCGATCGGCTGGCACGGCAATGCGCTGCTCGTGCGCAAGGGCGTCGTGGTCGAGGAGAGTCACGCGCTCCATCTGCCGACGCTCGAACCGCGCGGCGCGGTCGCCGCGACGGTGCGCGTCGGCGATACGCGGCTCCGCGTCGTGGGCATGCATCTCGACATTTCGGGGCTGCGTCGGCGCCAGCAGGCGCGCGCCATCCTCTCGCATGTCGCCGAGGGCGAAAAGCTGCCGACGGTGCTGATGGGCGACTGCAACGAATGGCGCAATCGCGGCGGCTGCCTCCATGATTTCGGCGAGCATCACCGCCTCGTCGACACCGGCCACAGCTTCCACAGCCGCAAGCCCGTCGCGCGTCTCGACCGCATCTTCGCCTCGCCCGATCTCGAAGCCCTGGATGCCGGCGTCCATCAGAGCGCGCTCGCCGCGCGCGCATCCGACCATCTGCCGATCTGGGCGCGGTTCAAGCCCGCCGGCTGACCGGCCGCGCCCTCCCAAGTCGGGCGGACAGGCATAAGCGCGAGGAGCGCATCGCTGCTCAATATTTAGGCAAATGCCTGCCTCGCCTGCCCAGGTTGCGACCGATTGCACCTGCCGGGCGGTTAAAACTCGTCACAAAATGTTAACTTTCCCGCCCTCGCCGCAATTTGGCACGGCTGTTGCACCGCAACATGGTGCCATAAGCAAAAGGGGGCATCATGAAGCTGATCCTTGCTATCATTAAACCGTTCAAGCTCGACGAGGTGCGCGAAGCACTGACCGGGCTGGGCATCGCGGGAATGACCGTCACCGAGGTCAAGGGGTTCGGCCGGCAGAAGGGCCAGACCGAAATCTATCGCGGCGCCGAATATGCAACCAACATGGTGCCCAAGGTGAAGATCGAGCTCGTCTGCGACGATGCGCTCGCACCGCGGGTCGTCGAAACGCTTCAGCAAAGCGCCGGAACCGGGTCGATCGGCGACGGCAAGATTTTCGTCCTCGACGTCGGGCAAGCCGTGCGCATCCGCACCGGTGAGACCGGCGAGGCGGCGCTGTGATGACGAAGGGGGAAAATATGACGTTCGCAAAGAAAATGGGGGTCGGTAAGATCGCGGCGAGCGCCGCGGCTGGCGGCCTCGCGCTGTTCGCGGCGCTGCCCGCCTGGGCGCAGGAAGCGGCCGAAGCCGCACCCGTCGTCGACAAGGGCGACACCGCCTGGATGATGACCTCGACCGTGCTCGTCCTCGCGATGATCCTGCCCGGCCTTGCGCTTTTCTACGGCGGCCTGACCCGCAGCAAGAACATGCTTTCGACGATGACGCAGATCGGCGCGGTCGCCTGTCTCGCGATGATCGTCTGGGTTTGCTACGGCTATGGCCTTGCTTTCGGCCCCGAAGGCAATGCCTTCATCTCCTGGGGCAAATTCTTCCTCGCCGGCGTCACGCCCGACAGCCTTGCCGATACCTTCTCGGACGGCTTCAAGCTGCCCGAATATGTGTTCATCTGTTTCCAGATGACCTTCGCCGCGATCACGCTGGCGCTGGTCCTGGGCGCGACGGTTGAACGCATGAAATTTTCGGCGGCGCTCGTCTTCGGCGTCATCTGGCTGACGATCGTCTATTTCCCGATCGCGCACATGGTGTGGGCAGCCGGCGGCTTCCTTTTTGAAGGCAAGATGTTCGGCACCGACCTTCCGGCGGCACTCGACTTTGCCGGCGGCACCGTCGTCCACATCAACGCGGGTGTCTCGGCGCTCGTTGCGGCGATGATCCTCGGCAAGCGCATCGGCTATCAGAAGGAAATCATGGCGCCGCACTCGCTGACGCTGACGATGGTCGGCACCGGCCTGCTGTGGGTGGGCTGGTTCGGCTTCAACGCCGGCTCGGCGCTCGAAGCCAATGGTTCGGCGGCGCTCGCGATGATCAATACCTTCGTCGCCACCGCCTCGGCCGGTCTCGCCTGGATGCTCGCCGAAAAGCTGGGCGGTCACAAGCCGTCGGCCCTTGGCTTCTGCTCGGGCATCATCACCGGCCTCGTCGCTGTCACTCCCGCGGCGGGCAATTCGGGTCCGTTCGGCGCGATCGTCCTCGGCGCGGTTGCAGCGTTCATCTGCTTCTATGTCGTCACGGTCCTCAAGCCCAAGCTCGGCTATGACGACGCGCTCGATGCCTTCGGTATCCACGGCGTGGGCGGCATCGTCGGCGCCATCGGCACCGGCATCGTCTACGCGCCGAGCCTCGGTGGTCCCGGTGGCGAGGATTTCGCGATGGGGCCCCAGGTCGTTACCCAGATCGTCGCTGTCCTCGTCGCGATCGTCTGGGCCGCCATCGGTACCGTCATCGCGGTCTATGTCGCCAAGGCGCTGACCGGGCTCCGCGTCACCGAAGAAGTCGAACGCGAAGGCCTCGACCTCGGCGAACATGGGGAACGCGCCTACAATATGTAATCACGAGACAGGATACCCGCCGCCGCTCTCTCCTCTTTCAAACGGGCGGCGGGGTCCTAACCAGGTTCCTCCTGCGAACCACTCATGGCCGGGATGCGAAAGCGCCCCGGCCATTTTTTTGTGCAGATTGCGCTGCACAATAAAAGGGCAGCGCTGCCGCGAAATTAGGCCTTCCCATCATGACATTAATATGGCATTCAGCCTGTCAACAGTTTCAGGAGGGGAGAGCCTGAAAGGCTGGGCCAGGACGCAAGTCCTGGCCCTCTTTTTTTGCCCGTTTCGCAGGCACCCCCGAAAAGCCGGGCTTTTTCAGGCCTCTCGAATAGTGAGACATCGCTGAGGGCTGCATGCCCCGGTCCGCCGAATCGGTCGCGCCCAGCGCCTCCGCCGCGAAAGACTCCGGCCGCCGCGATGCTTTTGCGCGCGGCGGCAAAGGCCGCTTATTGCAGCGCGGATTTGACGAAATCGGCGGCGCGTTCGCCGATCATGATGCTCGGCGCATTGGTGTTGCCGCTGACGAGGCGGGGCATGATGCTCGCATCGGCAACCCACAGGCCATCGACGCCATTCAGCTTCAGCGTCGGGTCGACAACGGCTTCGGCGTCGCTGCCCATGCGGCAGGTGCCCACCGGGTGATAGACGGTGTCGGCGCGGCTGCGGATCAGCGCGTCGAGCGCGGCGTCATCGTCGATATTCACCGGATGGCGATCGACCCCGGCATAGTCGGACAGCGGCGGCGCAGCGACGATGCGGTGCATCATCCGTACCCCGGCGCGCAGCGTTGCCATGTCGCGGTCGTCGGTCAGGAAGCCGGGATCGATCAAGGGCGCCGCCGCTGCATCGGGCGAGGCGAGCGTCACGCTGCCCCGGCTTTCGGGGCGCAGGACGCAGGCGTGGCACGAAAAGCCATGCCCCTTCACCTTGGTACGACCATGATCCTCCAGCATCGCGGGAACGAAGTGGAACTGGATATCGGGCGCGGCGACGTCGGGCCGCGACTTCCAGAAGCCGCCCGCCTCGGCGAAGGGCGTGGTCATGATGCCGGTACGCCCGGTGCGATGTTCAAAGATCGCCTTCAGCATTCGCCAGCTGCCCGCCAGACTATCGCCGAAGGGGTCGCCCGAGCGCGTTTCCCAGCTCGACACATAGTCGATATGATCCTGCAGATCGGCCCCCACCGCCGCACGGTCGGCGACCGGATCGATCCCCATCGCCTTCAGATGGGCGGCGGGTCCGATGCCCGACAGCATCAGCAGCTGCGGCGACCCGAAAGCACCGGCGGACAGGATCACCCCGCCCGCGGCGCGCAGCGTCTCGCGCGCTTTGCCGCGGCGGATCGCCACACCCGTCGCGCGGCCGTTTTCGACGATGATTTTTTCGACCAGCGCGCCGGTGCGAATGGCGAAATTGGCGCGCCCGCGCAGCGGTTCGACATAGGCGCGCGCCGCCGACCAGCGCTCGCCGCCCTTCTGCGTCACCTGATACAGGCCAAAGCCTTCCTGCTGCGCGCCGTTGAAATCGGGGGTGCGCGGCAATTGCAGCGCCGCCGCGCTCTCGACGAAGCGGCGGCTCGTCACATTGGGCCAGCGCTGGTCCATCACGTTGAGCGGGCCGTCGCCGCCGTGCCATTGGTCGGCGCCGCGTTCATTGCCCTCGCTGCGCTTGAAATAGGGCAGCACGTCGGCATAGCTCCACCCGCTCGCGCCAAGCGCCGCCCATTGGTCGTAATCGAAAGCGTGCCCGCGAATATAGATCATCGCGTTGATCGCGCTTGATCCGCCCAGCCCGCGCCCGCGCGGCTGATATCCTGTGCGGCCGTTCAGCCCCTTTTGCGGGAGCGTATCATATTGATAATTCGACTTCTTGGGGATGAAGGGCATGAAACCGGGCGTCTTCACCCACATATTGTCGTTCGATCCGCCGGCCTCGATCAGGCAGATACGCCGCGTGCCGTCCTCGGCAAGCCGCCCCGCCGCCGCGCTTCCGGCGCTGCCGCCGCCGATGACGATGATGTCGAACTGATCCATAAAGCCGCTCCCCTCGCCACCCGATCGGTGGTCAATTGCGACTTACATGAATGTCATTAGCCCGCGAGGCAAGCGCGTTGTCGCGGCGGGCGAGGACTATTCCGCAGCCGGCTCCTCGGCGGGGCGCCCCCCTGCCCATCGCTCCTTGATCATGGCGCTGGTCATCCGGCTGCCGTCGTGGCTCCAGCCGGGTTCGCGCCAGATATAGGACAGCTTGTGCCGCCACGGCGCGCTCCACACGTCTTTGGCGATCCCGACCCATTCGTGGACCGCCGCCCACAAAAGGTTGAAGCTGCCGAGCTGTTTGACGATGCCATAGCGAACCGGATCGTCGTCGCGTTCGGGAACGAAGCTGCCGAACATCCTGTCCCACACGATGAAGACCCCGGCATAGTTGGCGTCGAGGTAGCGCGGGTTGACGCCGTGGTGGACGCGGTGGTGCGATGGCGTGTTCATCACCGCCTCGAACCAGCGCGGCATCCGCCCGATCGCCTCGGTGTGAATCCAGAACTGGTAGATCAGGTTAAGCCCGCCGCAGAAGAAGACCATCGCGGGTGGAAAGCCGATCAGGAACAGCGGCAGACGGAACAGGAAAGCCAGGCTGAAAAAGCCGGTCCAGGTCTGCCGCAGCGCGGTCGACAGATTATAATGCTGGCTCGAATGATGGATGACATGGCTCGCCCAGAACCAGCGGACGCGGTGCGCGCTGCGATGAAAGGCATAATAGGCCAGATCGTCGAGGACGAAGCAGAGGATCCACGCCCACCACCATTGTTTGAGCGCGATGCCGATGTCGAACAGGTGGAATTGATAGACCCACACCGCCATGCCGACGACCGCCGCGCCGACCGCTGCACCGGCCACTTGACTACCGGTACCAAGCAGAAGCGAGGTCAGCGTGTCGCGCGTTTCGTACCGGCTCTTGTCGCGGCGCAGCGACACGATCATCTCGGCGATCAGCAGCAGGATGAAGGCGGGCACCGCATAGGTCACCGGGTTGGGAAGATCATCCATGCGCCACATCCCGCATCCGCGCCGCCCAGACGCCCGCCTCTTTCCCGAGTTGCAGCGTCACCGACCCGAAGCTTCGCTCGGGCATCGTCAATGTCAGGAAATCCTTGTCGAGCCGCCCGACCACGGCGGCATCGACCGGCCGCGCCGCGAAATGATTGCCGTGCGCACGCACCAGCATCATCTGACCGGCGGCGTTGCGGACGATCGCCGCAAAGCCCGCGCGGTCGCGCGCGACCTCTACCCCTCCGAACCCCGTCTCGGCCTCGTCGGCAAGGCGGATCGCATGGGCGGCGTCGGCAATCCGCGGATCAGCGCCCAGACCCATGCGCTTGACCAGCCAGGCGACGAACAAGACCGCCACCAGCGATCCCGCGAGCTGGATGAGGTCGCTCACCGTCATGGCTAACCTGCGAGCGCGTCCATCATCGGCCGCAGCGCCGACAGATCATAGCCGCCGTTCGCGGCCGCATCGCACAGCATGTCGATATCGTCGCCGGCCCGCGCGCGCGTCAGCGCCCACAAATGCGTCGAGCGCGTGCCCGACCGGCAATAGGCGAGCACGGGCCCGGTTGCATCGCCCAGCAGCGTATCGAGCGCGTCGAGCTGCGGATGGCTGAACCCCGAATGGCCGATCGGGATGGCGGCATAGGCCATTCCCTCGGCGGCGCAGGCATGCGCGATGGCATCGCCCTGCGGCGCACCCGGGTCCTCGCCGTCGGGGCGGTTGTTGACGATCATCGCAAAGCCAGCCGCCTTCGCCGCGGCGACGTCCTCGATGCTGATTTGCGGCGCGACCGAATAGGTCGGGGTCAAGGCTCGAAAGTCGCTCATGCCGCGATCTATAAACCTGCGCCGATTGCTGACAAGCGTGAAGGTGGCAACAAGGTCGGGCGATAACGATCTCTCCTAGAACCGCCGGATCACCTCCAGAAAGGCATCGCCCCACGCTTCGAGCTTCTTGGCGCCGACGCCGGGAATTGACGCAAGGTCGCTGCGCGAGGCGGGACGCTCGCTCGCCATCGCGCGCAGCACCGCGTCGTGGAAGATCACATAGGGCGGCACGCCCGCCTCGCTCGCGAGATCGCGCCGCGTCGCACGCAGCGCATCGAACAGCGGGTCTCCGACCGGGTTCGCCGCCGCGCCGTCGCCGCGCCCGGCGCGCGACAGGCGGCGCGCGGGCGGCTCGGCCATCAGTACGGGCACCTCGCCCTTCATCACCGCGCGCCCGGTGGGGCCGAACATCAGCCCGCCATGTTCGGTCGCGGCCAGCGCCTCGCGCGCCATCAGGCTGCGCACCAGCGGTTTGATCAGCCGCGCATCCTCCCCCTCGACGATGCCGAACACCGACAATTTGTCATGGCCGCGCGCGGCAATGCGCTCGTCACGCCGCCCGGTGAGCACCGCCTCGACATGCCCCGCGCCATAGCTTTGCCCGGTTCGATAGACCGCCGACAAAAGCTTCTGCGCCAGCACCGTCGCATCGACCTGCTTCGGCGGGTCGATGCAATTGTCGCAATTGCCGCAGCGCAGCGGCGGGTTTTCGCCGAAGTGGCGCAGCAGCAGCGCGCGGCGGCACTCGACCGTCTCGACCAGCGCCGCGAGCGCATTGAGCCGGGCGCGCTCGCCCGCCAGCCGGCCTTCGGGCAAATCGCCCAGCCGCATCCGCGCCCGCGCGAAATCTTCGGCGCCCCACAGCATCAACGCCTCGGCGGGATCGCCGTCGCGCCCTGCGCGCCCGGTCTCCTGATAATAGCTCTCGATCGATTTCGGCAGCCCGGCATGCGCAACGAAGCGCACGTCGGGCTTGTCGATCCCCATGCCGAAGGCGACCGTCGCGGTGACGATGCCATCTTCCGAAGCGACGAAATCATGCTGCACCCGCGCGCGCCGTTCGGGATCGAGTCCGGCATGATAGGCCGCGACGCTGCGCCCGGTGGCGGCGGCGAGCTTCGCGGCCATCCGTTCGGTCCCGTCGCGCGTCGGACAATAGACGATCCCGGGTCCCGGATTGGCGGCGATGAATTCGGTAAGCTGTTTTGCCGGCGCGCCGCGCGGCGCGATGCGATAGCGAATGTTCGGTCGGTCGAACCCCGCGAGAATCAGCCCTTCGGCGGGGATGCCGAGCTGGACCAATATATCCTCGCGCGTGTGCTTGTCGGCCGTCGCGGTCAGCGCGAGCCGCGGCACCGCTGGAAAGGCGTCGAGCAGCGGGCGGAGCAGGCGATAGTCGGGGCGGAAATCATGCCCCCATTCCGAAACACAATGCGCTTCGTCGATCGCGAACAGCGCGGGCGCACGCGCCGCCACCAGCGACCGAAACCCCTCCCCCGTTGCCCGTTCGGGCGCGATGTAGAGGAGGTCGAGCTGTCCGTCGCGATAGGCCTGACGCGTGTCGGCGAAATCGGCATCGACGCTGGTGAGACTGGCGGCGCGAATCCCCGCCGCACGCGCACCGCGCAGCTGATCGTGCATCAGCGCGATCAGCGGCGATACGACGACGACACAGCCGTCGAGGGCCACAGCTGGAAGCTGGTAGGTCAGCGACTTGCCCGCGCCCGTCGGCATCACCGCCAGCGTATGCGCGCCCGCCATCACCCGCGCAACGACATCGGCCTGTCGCCCGCGAAAGGCGTCGAAACCGAATGTGGATTTGAGCAGGGGGAGAAGAGCGTCGGGAGACATCGCTCGGGGCGATAGGGAAGATCGGGATCGAGGGAAACCCCAACCGCGTCTTTGCCGGCGCTCAGGTTCTGGCCAGCATCGCGCGTTCGGCCATCCGCGTCGCGGTTTCGCGTTCCGCCATCACCACATGGTCGGCGCCGCGGCGGACGAGATCGCCCACCTCCTCGTCCGAATGGGCTCGCGCTACGATGACCAGCTGTGGGTTGATCGCCCGCGCGCGCCGCACGATCGCGCCCGCCTCGACGCCTTCAGGGATGGCGATCAGCAGCGTCGCGGCGGTGTCGATCTTCGCTTGGCGCAGAACGCTTTCCTTGGTCGCGTCGCCGACGATCACCGTCGCCCCCGCGGCGCGGGCGGCGGCGGCCATATCCTTCTGATCTTCTATCACCACCAGCGCCTCGCCGCGCGAACAGAGCAGGTAACCGATATGGCTGCCGACGCGGCCGAAGCCGATCAGCACGGTGCGTGACGGCTCAGCCGCGGGCAACGCGGCCGCTTCTTCGGCAATATCGGGAAGATGCTCGGCGCGCACACGGCGAACGACGAGCGTGAAGAAGATCGGGTTGAACAGGATCGACAGAATCGACCCCGCCAGGATCAGGTCGCGCGCCATGTCAGGCATGACCTTGAGCCCCACCCCCAGCCCGGCGAGGATGAAGGAGAATTCGCCGATCTGCGCCAGGCTGACCGAGATCGTCAGCGCGGTCTGCGTCGAATGACCGAAGGCGCGCACGATGGCAAAGGCCGCGAGCGATTTGCCCACGATGATGATCGCAACGGTCGCGAGCACCGGTACCGGATGCTCGATCAGCACCCAAGGGTCGAACAACATGCCGACCGAGACGAAGAAGAGGACCGCAAAGGCGTCGCGCAGCGGCAGCGTTTCCTCGGCAGCGCGCCGCGAAAGCTGCGTCTCGCCCAGAATCATTCCGGCAAAAAAGGCGCCCAGCGCAAAGCTGACATCGAAGATCACCGCAGCACCGAAGGCGACCCCGAGCGCGGTCGCCAGTACCGCGAGCCGGAACAGCTCGCGCGAGCCAGAATGGGCGACCCAGTGCAGTACCCACGGCAGGATACGGCGCCCGAGGACGAGCATCATCGCGACAAAACCCGCAACCTTCAGAAAGACGATCCCTGCCGACTGAAGCAAGGCGGCGCTGTCCCCCGCGCCGCCCTCGTCGCCGCGCGCGCCGAACATCGCGGGAAGCAGGACGAGCGCCAGCACCATTGCCAGATCCTCGACGATCAGCCAGCCGACCGCGATCCGCCCCTTTTCGGTCTCGACCATGTCGCGCGCCTGGAGGGCGCGCAGCAGAACAACGGTACTCGCCACCGACAGCGCCAGACCGAAGATCAGGCTGCCGGCGAACGACCAGCCGAGCCACAGACCCAGCGCGGTCCCGAGCGCGGTCGCAGCAGCAATCTGCACGATCGCTCCGGGCACCGCGATCCGGCGCACCGACAAGAGATCCTTGAGCGAGAAATGAAGGCCCACCCCGAACATGAGCAGGATCACGCCAATCTCCGCAAGCTGGAGCGCCAGCCCAGTGTCGGCGACGAAACCCGGCGTGAACGGCCCGACAAGAACGCCCGCCAGCAGATAGCCCGCAATTGGCGAAATGCGCAGCCGATGCGCCAGCGCACCCATCAGAAATGCGACCACAAGGCCCGCGACGACGGTTCCGATCAAGCTTGTGTCATGCGGCATAGGGCAGCGTAAAAGCCACGAATGCGCATGGTCAAGCAACTCAAGCGATTTTGTTGCATTTTAGGGCTTGGTCGCGTGTAGGAAAGGCCGCTTTGGGATGGGGAGCGGACGTTTCGATTGCGAAGCCAATGCCCTCCGCATAGGGTTTCCCAATGTGGCGGAATCTTATTGGGATATTGGTCCTGCCTTGGCTGGCTGGTTGCGGCCCCGCACTTGTTTGGGGTGGAAATGACGCCACAAGGGAAAGATTGCTCAAGATTGTCCCAATCGGTTCGTCTGCCAAGAAGCTAGACGAGGCCGCGAAAACCAATGGCTGGAGGCTTAAGGTGCACGATAACCGCACCTTTGCGAAAGGTAAGCCTCATTATTTTGGTAACGGATGCCAGACCGCAGGCGGCATAACGCGAGATTCTGTTGTGGCGGAATACGGGGTCCTCACGACATCGGTCCAAGCGGTATGGCTTTTCGATGAGAAGGAACATTTGCGTCGGGTGTGTGTGCGCAGAACGACAGACGCGCTGTAGGACGCGATGTCCACAATCGGTCGCTAGCCGTTGAACCTATTATCGCGTTCGTGTCGAGCGAAGCCGAGACACCCATCGGCGCGACGCCTGGCCCGAGGAGCATCTCGACCTCGGCCAAAGGCCGTAGTTGGTCCTGAGCGCCTGCCAAGGCCCTCGAAGAGCTCGATGCGAACCGATCAGGATAGACCAGAAATTCCCCTTCCGTTCGAAAGCATGCGCCCGACTTCCATCCTCCCAGCCTAAACCGTGCCCTCTTCCTTTTCGGCCTGCTGACGCGCCCACATGTCGGCGTAGAGGCCGCGCATCGCGAGCAGTTGGTCGTGAGTCCCCGTTTCGGCGACGCGGCCGCGATCGAGAACGATGATGCGGTCGGCGCTCGTGACGGTCGACAGGCGATGCGCGATCACCAGCGTCGTGCGCCGTTCGGCGATCCGTTCGAGCGTGTCCTGAATCGCCGCCTCGGTCCGGCTGTCGAGAGCGCTCGTCGCTTCGTCGAGGATCAGGACCGGCGGATTCTTGAGCAGGGTGCGCGCGATCGCGACGCGCTGCTTCTCGCCGCCCGACAATTTGAGCCCGCGCTCGCCGACTTCGGTCTCATAGCCCTGCGGCAGCATAGCGATAAAGCCGTCGATTGCCGCGCCCTTCGCGGCCTCGGCGATCTCTTCGACGCGCGCATCGGCGCGGCCATAGGCGATATTATATCCGATGCTGTCGTTGAACAGCACCGTATCCTGCGGGACGATCCCGATTGCGGCGCGCAGGCTCTGCTGCGTTATCGCGCGGATGTCCTGCCCGTCGATCAGGATGCGGCCGCCCTGCGGATCGTAGAAGCGGAAGAGCAGCCGCGCGATTGTCGATTTGCCCGCGCCCGAAGGGCCGACAATAGCCAGCGTCTCGCCTGCGCCCAGCGCAAAGCTGACGCCGTTCAAAATGGTGCGGTCGGCCTCATAGCCGAAGACGACATTCTCGAACGCCACGGCACCGCCCGCGACGTGCAGCGCGGGGGCGCCCGGCGCGTCGGTGATCTCGCTCGGCGTGTCGATCAGGCGGAACATCGCCTCCATGTCGATCAGCCCCTGGCGGATCGTGCGATAGACCATGCCGAGCATGTCGAGCGGGCGGAAAAGCTGCGCGAGCAGCGTGTTGACGAGCACCACGTCGCCGACCGCGAAGATGCCGCGCGACCAGCCCCACACCGTGTAGCCCATCGCCCCCGCCATGGCGGCATTGGTGATGAAGCTCTGCCCGATATTGAGCCAGGCGAGGCTGTTCTCGCTTTTGACCGCGGCGCTCGCATATTGGCCCGCAACCTCGCGGTAGCGCGCCGTCTCGCGCCCCTCGGCGCCGAAATATTTGACCGTCTCGTAATTGAGCAGGCTGTCGACGCTGCGCCCGACGGTCAGCGTGTCGAGGTCGTTCATTCGCATCCTGAGCGCGGTGCGCCAGTCGGTCACCTTGCGCGTGAAGGCGATGTAGACGACGACCATCAGCGCAGTCGCCGCGGCAAGGCCGAGGCTGAATTTGGTCCAGAAGATGACGATGACCGCGGTCAGTTCGATGATTGTCGGCGCGATATTGAACAGCAGGAAATAGAGCATGGTGTCGATGCTCTTGGTTCCGCGCTCGATCACCTTTGTCACCTCACCCGTCCGCCGCGCGAGGTGGAAACGCAGCGACAGTGCATGCAGGTGAGTGAAGGTGGCGATCGCGAGTTCGCGCGTCGCATCCTGCCCGACGCGTTCGAAAACAACATTGCGCAGATTGTCGAACAGCACCCCGGCAAAGCGCGCGCCGGCATAGGCGACGACCAGCCCGATGGTCAGCGCGATGCCTTCCTGCATCCCCGGCGCCATACGGTTGATCGCCGCGCCATAGACGAAGCCCATCGACAGTTGCACCGCCTTTGACGCCAGCACCAGCAGCCCGGCCCCGATAATGCGCAACTTGTGCTCGCGATGCCCCGCCGGCCAAAGATAGGGCAGGAAGCGCCGCAGCGTCGCCAGGATCGGCGGCTCGCTGCGCGGGCTGGCGGAAGAAGCGGTGTCAGGCGGCATGAGCGCTCCATGTAGGGCGCCGGTCCCGCTTCGCCAAGCATGGGCGAAGACAATGCTCCCTTTTGCGTGAAAGGCGCGTGATTCCGGTCCGCCGCCGCCCGATCACGGGAATCGGGCGAGCGGGCATCCTGTCAGCCGCCGTTGGCGCGAATCCATTTTTCGACGACCGGTGCAATCTCTTCCCGCCACTTGCGGCCGTTGAAGATGCCGTAGTGGCCGACGCCTTTTGCCATCAGATATTTCTTCTTGGCGGTCGGCAGTTCGGTGGCGAGGGTCAGCGCCGCCTTGGTCTGGCCGATCCCCGAAATATCGTCACGCTCGCCTTCGATCGCGAGCAGCGCAATATCGTCGATCTTGCCAAGGTCGACGATCTTGCCGCGATGCTCGAATTCGCGCTTGGGCAACAGATGGCGCTGGAAAACCGCATCGACCGTCTGGAGATAGAATTCGGCGGTCATGTCGCAGACGGCGCGATATTCGTCATAGAATTCCTTGGTCTTGTCCGCACTCTCGCCATCACCGTCGACCAGATGCTTGAACATTTCCCAATGGCTCATCATGTGATTGCCAAGGTTCATCGACATGAAGCCGGCAAGCTGCAGGAAGCCAGGATAGACGCGGCGCCCGGCGCCCGGATACCAGGCCGGAACCGTTGCGATCACATTTTCCTGGAACCATGCATAAGGCCGCGTCGTCGCATGCTGGTTCACCGCGGTCGGCGCCTTGCGCGTGTCGATCGGCCCGCCCATCATCGTCAGCGTGCGCGGGCGGCACTTGTGCTTGTCGGCCGCCATGACAGCTGCGGCGGCGAGGCTCGGAACCGAAGGCTGGCACACGGCGAGCATATGCGCACCCGGCCCGATATGCTCGAGCCAGCCGATCAGATAGTCGATATAGTCATCGAGATCGAATTTGCCCGCTTCGAGCGGGACATTGCGGGCATCGCGCCAGTCGGTGATCCACACATCATGGTCGGGGATCATCCGCTCGACCGTGCCGCGAAGCAGCGTCGCATAATGGCCCGACATCGGCGCGACGATCAGCAGCTTGGGCTTGCCGGCGCTTGCCGCGTGCCGGAAATGCTTGAGCTGGCCGAAGGGCTTGCGCGCCTCGATCGCTTCATCGACGCGCAGCGTCTCGCCATCGACGAGCGTCTCGTACAGTTCGAACCCCGGTTTGCCGCGCGGCGCCGAGGCGTGTGCAAAGACCTCGAGCGCCGAGGCGAACATCGGGCTCGCGCTGAAATAGCCGAGCGGATTGGCGGGATGCTGGATGACCTGCGCGCCCGCGGTCGCCAATGCGCTCGCGCCCGCGAGCCAGCTGCGCTGCATGTCAAAAGCGTGGTACAGCATAATCTGAATTCCTTGCGTCCGGTCGGGCGCTCTTCCGGCATCCCTGTTGGAGCACAGTCTAGGGCAACATCGCCATTGTGCAATGCATCAAAATCATTGCGCGGCGCCTGATGGATAATATTCCGGGACAGCGGCGGCCTCGGCCTGTTCGAGCACCTTCCGCCGCCGCGGCTTCATCGCTTCGCGCAGCGGCATGCCCTATCGCATCACGCAGGCGGGCCTGCGTGCGGTGCCGGCGCGCAACTCGACAATCACTGAGCCGCAGGGCACGCGGGCAATCCGGCCCCGCGCTCCCTTTACGCAGCCTGGCTTCATGGTCCTTGAAGCAGATCGCCATTCTGCATCGTTGAGCGGCATCGGCGCGGCTGCTAGGGCGATGATCAATGGCGACCAAATCCGATAAACCGAACCCACCCCGCAAGCTATCGAGCCTGCGCATGGTCTGGCATCATGCCAGCCGCTATCCGCTCCAGCTGCTGATCGCGGCGATCGCGCTCGGCATCGCGGCGATCGCAACGCTCGCGATCCCCTATCAATTCAAGGAGATGATCGATTCGGGCTTCGTCGCCGGCGGCGGCGATGTCAGCCCGCATTTCCGGTTCTTCTACGTGATCGTTCTCATCCTCGCGATTGCGACGGCGCTCCGCTTCTATTTCGTGAGCTGGCTCGGCGAACGCACCGTCGCCGATATCCGCGAGGCGGTGCAGCGTAACCTTCTGCGCCTGGCCCCCGGCTTCTTCGAAGAAAACCGCCCCTCAGAAATCGCCTCGCGCATGACGGCGGACACGGCGATCATCGAACAGACCGTCGGAACCACGGTTTCGGTCGCACTGCGCAATACCGTTATGGGGATCGGCGGGATTGCCTATCTCTTCTCGCTCTCGCCGAAACTTACGGGCGGGATTCTGCTCGGCATCCCGATCATCATCATGCCGATCGTGCTGCTCGGGCGCCGCCTGCAAAACGTCTCGCGCTCAAGTCAGGATCGCGTCGCCGACATCGGTGCAACCACGGCCGAACAGCTCGGCGCAATGAAGATCGTCCAGGCCTTCGGGCAGGAAACGCGCGAGGCCGAACGCTTCACCAGCGCCGTCGAAGCCAATTTCGCCACCGCCAAACGCCGCATCCGGCTCCGGGCTACGATGACCGCGATTGTTATCGGGCTGCTGTTCGGAGCCATCACCACTTTGCTCTGGTATGGGGCCGAAGGCGTGGCCGCGGGCACGATCACGGGCGGCACCATTGCCGCCTTCGTCCTGACCGGCGGCCTTGTCGCGGGTGCGTTCGGCGCGCTGACCGAAGTCTATGGCGATCTGCTTCGCGCGGCCGGTGCCGCCGAACGCCTCAATGAACTGCTGATCGCCGAGCCGAGCATTGCCCCGCCGCCGGCCCCTCGCGCTCTGCCGGAGACCGCGACCGGTACGCTCGAATTTGATCATGTCGAATTCCGCTACCCGACGCGCCCCGACGCGCCCGCGCTGCACGATTTCAGCCTATCCATTCGCGCGCGCGAAACGGTCGCGATCGTGGGCCCCTCGGGTGCCGGCAAATCGACGCTCTTCCAGCTCGCCGAGCGCTTCTACGATCCGCAAGGCGGCGAAATCCGCCTCGACGGCGTCGCGCTGCCCGAGCTCGACCCCGCCGACCTGCGCGCCCGGATCGCGATGGTGCCGCAGGAAACGGTGATATTCGCGGCGTCGGCGCGCGACAATCTGCGCTATGGCAACTGGCTGGCCACCGACGACGAGCTATGGGCCGCCGCGCGCGCGGCCAATGCGGAAGAATTTCTGCGCAAGCTTCCCGATGGCCTTGATACTTTCATGGGCGAAGGGGGCGCCCGCCTGTCGGGCGGCCAGCGTCAGCGTGTTGCAATCGCCCGCGCGCTGCTCCGCCGCGCGCCGCTGCTGCTACTCGACGAGGCCACCTCGGCGCTTGACGCCGAGTCCGAAAAACTCGTTCAGGATGCGCTCGAGGCGCTGATGCACGACCGCACCACCGTCGTCATCGCGCACCGCCTCGCGACCGTCCGCGCCGCCGATCGCATCATCGTGATGGACGAAGGCCGTATCGTCGAGGAAGGTCGCCACGACGATCTCGTCGCCGCCGACGGGCTCTATGCACGGCTCGCGCGCCTGCAGTTCCAGGATAATCTTGCCGCCGATCAGGCAGCCGTGATGGAGAAATAGCGATGTCGCTCTATGATCTGACCGTTCCCGCCTACGTCAATGCGCTCGGCGCGCTCTCGGCGCAGCTTGCAAAGGCGCAAACATGGGGTTCCGACAATGCCGTGGGTGAGCTGCAATTCGCCGCCGGCCGGCTGGCCCCCGACATGTTTCCCTTGCCGACGCAGATCCGTTTCGCCTGCGGCCAGGCCGTCAGCGGGCTTGCCCGGCTCGGCGCATCGGGCGGTCCCGATTTCCCCGATGACGCCGCGGACTTTGCGGAAATGCAGGATCAGATCGCGCGCACGCTGACTTTTCTCGATACGATCGACCCCGCGTCGCTCGGCGAGGACGATGATCGACCGGTCAGCTTCGATCTGCCCAACGGCATGGTCTTCGACCTTACCGCCGCGACCTATGTTCGCGACTGGGCGCTGCCGCAATTCTACTTCCACGTCGTCGCGGCCTATGCCGTCATGCGTCATCTTGGGGTACCGCTCGGCAAGGCCGATTATGCCGGCTATATGATGCAACATCTACGCCCCGGCACAGCGCCGGCCGCCTGACCGGCGCGCCCGACATCGGATACCCGCGCAGGGGGCTGTAAGTCAGACCAGACCGCCGTACCGCTGAATGCCGGGAAACGCGATCTTGCTGCCCCCGTTGCGACGAATCGCGCCGATGGCCTGATCGACCCGCAGATAGCGCGCCCGCGCGTCGGGTTCGAACAGCAGCGTTGCCGGAACCGCCCGCTCGGACGCTGCCTTCACCAGTTGGCCCAGTTCGGCGAGGTCGACGGCGTTGCCGTTCCAGCGAATGATGTCGCTGGTGTCGATGCTGACGCGATTTTGGTCGCGAACTTCGAAAGGCGCCGGACCGGCGGGCAGCGTGACATCGACCTTGTGCGTCGGCGGCGGAATGGTGATGACGAACATCACCAGCATTACGAGCATGACGTCGATCAGCGGCGTGGTGTTGATGTCGGGGCTGCCGTTCGGATCGGCGCGAAAGATGCTGCGGCGTCGACGCATTCTGTCTCTCCCTGTCCATCGGGAGCGCCAACATTTCATCCTCGCGTGCCAGCGCGCCCGCCTTGTCCGAGGCAAACCCGTTCATCGAGGCGCCTCACAGATATGATATATCATTTATCCTGAGGAGCAAGGCTCAAATTCTGCGTCGTCGCCCCGGCAAGCCCCGCCATCAGCCGCAGGTGTCATCGAAGAGCCCAAATAAAGAAAGGGCGGCACCTTGCGGTACCGCCCTTCTTTTTCGTCCAATCCCCGTCGGGGATGGAAACCGGTCTTACATGCCCGAGTTTGGACCGTAAGTGATTTCCACGCGACGGTTCTGGTCGTTGCGGACGCCATCGGCGGTTGCAACGGCCGGGCGGGTTTCGCCGAACGCCTGCGTCGTGATCGAGCCATCGGCGACACCACGAGCCGTCATGTACGACTTCACGGCATCGGCGCGACGCTGCGACAGACCGACGTTGTACTTGGCCGAACCCGAACGGTCAGCGTGACCGGCGAGCATGACCTGCTGGCCACTGCAGCCACGGTTGTAAGCGCTGATCGCGTTGTCCAGCGTTGCAGCCGCTTCCGGCGTGATCGCCGACTGATCCCAGTCGAAGTACACGATATACGGTCCGGGTTCGCAAACCGGCGGCGGCGGCGGCGGCGGCGGCGGAGCCGGCGGCGGCGGCGGCGGCGGCGGCGGCGGAGCCGGCGGCGGCGGCGGCGGAGCTTCTGCGCCACCGAAGTTGTAGGTCAGCGTTCCGAGCAGCGAGTGCGAACGGAAACGACCCGAAACATCGCGGCCAAGCTGATCGACCATCTTCAGATCGCTGACATTGAAGAAGCGATACTTCAGACCGGCATCCCAATGCTTGGTCAGCGGTGCACGAACACCGGCGATTGCCTGCCACGCGAAGCGCGTGTCGGAATCGTCGAGGAAGTTGGTTGCGAAGACCGGCTGAACCGAAACGCGTGCAACACCGGCACCACCGCCGACGAAGCCCTGCAGGCCATCGTCGTCACCGAAGTCGAACATACCATTGGCCATGAAGCTCAACGCGTTCGAATCGCCGTTCAGCGGCGTATTGCCGGTGAAGAGCCCGCCCGTCGAGCTCGCCGGAATCCCGGGAGTCGAAAAACGACCACCGGTGATGTCGGCTTCACGATAGCCGACTTCGACTTCAGCGCGGAAACCGCCGAAGTCATAACCGACAGTGCCTTCGAAATCATAACCGGTACGATGATCGAGCGTTCCCGCATTAGCGACGGTGCCGATATCGAGGTCGATGTCCTCGACGATCATGACACCACCACCGACACCAACATACCACGAGTTGTCGCGCGCCATAGCAGGCGACGCAAGGGCAGTGGAGGCCAACGCCACAGCGACGGCAAGCTTCCTCATAATGGATTCCCCTTTCAATTGAGATTACGTCTCGACAGACGTCCTACTCGTGCCTTTGGTTCCACGCAAGTAAACAAATCGACAATCTGTTGCCAAAAAGTCGCACTTTCTGCGCGAACAGAAGCAAAATCAGTCAGCGATCATAATACCATGCGCCACCATAAGCGCAAGCAGCGCGTCTATTGCCGCACGCGCTTCCAGGTCGATCGTCGTGCCCCCATCGGGATTCGCAATAGCGATGGGTAGAGTCCATTTGGAGCCGCCGAAACGTAACGCGGCACCGTCGCTGATCCGTCTGACACGCATCCCGGACAAGGGCGCGACAATTCGCCATCCGCCCGCGGTCCAGAGCGCCAGCCGACCCGCCTCGCTGGCCCATGCACCGGTCGCGGCTCCATCCACGATCCAGCAATTGCCCGCGGCAGGGGCTTCGGGCGGGGTTGCCAGCGGCCCATCAACGGCGGCGGGGAAAGGCGGAAATCGCCGACCTGTTGAACGGAAAGCGCGCTTCCCGCCGGTATTGCTGCCAGCAGCGCGGCATCCAGGACCAGCTGGGATCCAGTGCAATCCCACGGGCCGAGCCCCGGCATCAAGGGCACCAGCATCGTCTGCCACAGCTCGCGGCCCTCGCCGGGCAGATCGACCTGGCCGCGCCAGCCGTTACTGGCGCGGCTACGCCGCACCCTATGCGCCTCGATCGCGCCATCGGCAGCCGCGCACACATCTCCATGCAGCGGCGACAGCGGCCGCAGCGCTCGCGCCGCCGATGGCACGGGCACATCGACCAGTTCGATGCCACCTTGCGCCGTTGCCGATCTGCAGCAGAAAGGCGCTCCCATTTTTAATAGCCATCGTCTACATCTCTTCGCACATAATCATCCGCAAACTGGGGAGTCGCAGGATGCTTGTTTTTTCCATTCTTCTCGCTGCCATGGCGCCGTCGCCCGCCGCCGCCGTCGACAATTCGCGTGCGGTCTTCACCAAATGCCTGCGCGATCACATGAAGAAGTCGCTCGAGGCAAAGATGGGCGAAGCCGAATATGAACTCGCGCTCAAGGAAACCTGCGGCACCGAACGCGATGCGTTCCGCAGCGCAATAGTCGCGCTCGATCGCGCCGATGGCGACACTGCCGCCGAAGCGGCCGAAGACGCCGATTCGCAGGTCGAGGATTACCACGCGACCTTCATCGACAAGTTCAAGGATTATACCGAAACCAAGACAATGCCCGCCGACTAGACGCGGGACGAGGCGGGCGGACCAATTCGGACCGTCCGGCCATCACCCGCCATGCGGTGGCGAACGACCCGACGGGTCTCGGCCGGTTGCGGAATTTCTGCCACCCTCCCGCAGGGGGGAGCGGTTGGCGGTGGGCTTGCGACTTTGAATATACCCACTGCGCTGCGGCTAGCGAGCAAGCTCGCAACGCTCACTGCCGCTCCCCTTTGCGGGAGGGGAGGACAGCGGACGCTTCAAGGCTCCGCTTCCCATCCCATCCCCGCCGCACTTGATTATTCCCTACCCTAACCATCCCCAAACAGGCAGCGGCATCGCAGCGCCATCTCGTGCCACCAGCCGCCGTCGCGCCCGAAGCGCGTTCGCGTCCGTTCGACCCGCGCCCCCGCCATCGCCCGGCCGTCGGCACCGCCGCGCAGCGCCCCCGCGATCGCCCCGCCGCGCCGGCAATCGTATAAGGGAAACATCTAGCGACAGGCTCGGCGCCCGCGAACCGGCGTTGGCCGGGCACCGCGCCGCTCGGCGTCAGCGAGCCGGTCCCGCCCTCGTTGCACAGCGCGCGCACCATATCGGCGAAAAAGGGGGTCGGCATGGCAGGACCATCCTGTCGAATATTGACCTAATTTTGGAGTGGAATGCCGGCCGGTAGGCGCCCGGCCCGTCCCGAAAGGGAAGGGAGCCGGGACCGGGCGCCCTCGCGCACCAGCCGCTTTAGCTGGCGGCGAACTTAAACAGCTTGATGGCGTTCGAATCGATGATCGCACCGCCCACCCTTTTGGTTGCATAGAAATGCACGAAAGGCTTGTTGCTGAACGGATCGCGCAAGATTCCCGCCACCCGCGCCGACGCCGCGACATTCGACGATTCTGCCAGCGATGCCAGAAAAATGTCCATCTGACTGCGAGCCGGACGTGGCCTGCCACCCGTCTCCCAAAACAAAGGGCCGGAACGCCCCTCCCGCATCGAAGGGTGCCGGCCCCAAACGCAGTTCTTCATGATGTGACCTCGTGCCATAAGAGCGTGGTAATATCAATAGAAAATAACCTATATGGCTATTAGCTTGTCCGACCAGGAGATGGCGCCAAGGTCGCGCGCTGATCTCCCCTCCTGCAGGCGGGAGGGGAGGAGAAAATCACAACCCACCATCCCTTTCCCACCCGCTCGATTGACGCGCCGCGCCAGATGGTTACACCCTCAACCATCCACCGGAAAAAGGGGCACCCATATTATGCGCAAACTCGCCTTGCTCGGCGCGAGCCTTCTCACCCTCGCAGCGCAGCCGCTTCACGCGCAGCAAGGCGCCGTTTCCGAGCCCGCGAGCGCGCCCGCCGCAACCGCCTCCGCGCCGGATGACGCAACCGGCAGCGCACAGACCGGGCCGCAGCGCCGGTTCACCGGTGAGGATCTTTTCGGCCTCGCCGCCGCATCGGACCCGCAGATCAGCCCGGACGGGCGCCACATCGCCTATGTCCGCCGCGCGAACGACATCATGTCCGACCGCGCGGTCAGCACGATCTGGCTGGTCGACACCCAGACCGGCGCCGAAGTCCCCGCTGCGGGACGCGGCGGTGATGCCTTTTCGCCGCGCTGGTCGCCCGACGGCAAGCGGCTTGCCTATGCATCGACCGAGGGCGGCAGCGTCCAGCTCTGGGTGCGCTGGATGGACGGAGGCGAGGCGGTAAAGCTCACCGGCCTGCCGACCAGCCCGTCGAGCATCACCTGGTCGCCCGATGGCCGGTCGATCGCCTATACGATGCTCGTCAAGGACGATGCGCCGCGGTTCGGCAAGGCCCCCGCGAACAAGCCCGAAGGCGCCAAATGGGCCGCGCCGCTGGAGGTCCACGACCTGCTCACCTACCGCGCCGACGGCCAGGGCTATATCGAACCGGGGTTCGAAAAGATCTTCCTTGTCTCGGCGACCGGCGGCGCGCCGCGCCAGCTGACCTTCGGCCCCTATCATGACGGCGGCCCGCTCAGCTGGTCGCGCGACGGCGCAATGCTCTATTTCAGCGCCGACCGCCGCCCCGACTGGGAAAGCGATCCGCTCGAAAGCAACATCTATGCGCTCGACGTCGCGAGCGGCTCGATCTCTCAGCTCACGACGCGCAAGGGCCCCGATGCCAATCCGCTGGTATCGCCCGACGGTCGGATGATCGCCTATCTCGGGTTCGACGACCGGCTGCGCGCCTATGAAAACACCGGCCTCTACGTGATGAACCGCGACGGATCGAACAGCCGCCGCATCGCCCCCGACTGGGATTTCAGCGTCGACGGCCTCGCGTGGGACGCCGACGGGCGGGGCCTCTATGCCCAATATGACGAGCATGGCGAAACCAAAGTGGCACGCATCGGCCTCGACGGATCGGTCCGCAACGTCGCCAGCGGATTGACGAGCAGCGGACTCGACCGGCCCTATTCGGGAGGCAGCTTTTCGGTCGCCGACAATGACGCGATCGCCTTCACCGGCGGCGGCCCGGCGCGGCCGGCCGAAGTCGAACTGGCGGCCGGCGGCAAAACGCGCGTCCTCACCGACCTCAACCGCACGCTGCGCGAGGTGAAGGCGCTGGGCGAGGTGCGCAAGATCACCGCCACGTCGAGCGTCGAGGGGCTGTCGATCGACGGCTGGCTCACCCTGCCGCCGGGCTATCGCGAGGGGCAGCGCGTACCGCTGATCCTGGAAATCCATGGCGGGCCGTTCGCCGCTTATGGACCGCATTTTTCGACCGATAACCAGCTTTATGCCGCGGCGGGCTATGCCGTCCTCTCGGCAAACCCGCGCGGCTCGACCAGCTATGGCGCGGCCTTCGCCAATGCGATCGACAAAAATTATCCCGGCAATGATTATTTCGACCTGATGAGCATCGTCGATCGCGCGATCGACCTCGGCATCGCCGACCCCGACGCGCTCTTCGTCACCGGCGGGTCTGGGGGCGGCGTGCTGACGAGCTGGATCGTCGGCAAGACCGACCGCTTCAAGGCCGCGGTAGCCCAAAAGCCCGTCATCAACTGGACGACGCAGGCGCTCACTGCCGACGGTCCCGCCTTCTTCGGCCGTTACTGGATCGGCGCGATGCCGTGGGAGGATCAGACGCCGTTCTGGAGCCATTCGCCGCTGTCGCTGGTCGGCAACGTCAAGACCCCGACCATGGTCGTCGTCGGCAGCGAGGATTATCGCACCCCGGTCAGCGAGTCGGAGCAATATTATACCGCGCTGCGTCTGCGCGGCATCCCGACGGTGCTGGTCAAGGTGCCGGGCGCCAGCCACGGCGGCATCGCAGCCCGCCCGTCGCAGGCTGCCGCAAAGGCATCGGCGATCCTCGCCTGGTTCGAAAAATACAAGAAGGGGTGGACGCCGGCCGCCAAGGATTGAGCGCGGGCTGGCGCCCGCGCGAGACTTGCTTGGTCGGACAGGTGGGTGCCTCTGGCCCCCGCCGCTCTACGGCGGTTCCAATTGCCGCGCATCCTGCTAGGGTCGGCGCTTCCCCAACCAACGGAGCCTGCTCCCCTGATGTTTCTGCGTCCTCTCGCCGCCCTGCTCGCTGCCGCCTTTGCCGTCCCCGCACTTGCGCAGGATATTAGCACCGCCAATCTGACCGAGACTGTCCGCACCCTCGCGTCGGACCAGTTTCAGGGCCGCGCCCCCGGAACGGTCGGCGAAGAGCGTACCGTCGGCTATCTGATCGGCCGGCTTCAGGCGCTCGGACTCGAACCCGCCGGCCCGAACGGCGAATGGACGCAGCCGGTGCCGCTGCTCCATACGCGCCTCGGCACCCCGACCGCGCTCGCCTTCGACCGGCAGGGCAGCGCCACCCCGCTCACCCTCGGCACCGACATCTATGTGTCGAGCCAGCAGGACAAGGATAGGGCGGCGATCGCCGATGCGCCGATGGTCTTCGTCGGCTATGGCGTCCACGCGCCCGAACGCGGCTGGGACGACTTCAAGGGCGTCGACCTCAAGGGCAAGGTCGCGGTCTTTCTGGTCAACGACCCCGATTTCGTCGCGACGAAGGGCGAAGACAGCTTCGGCAAATTCGGCGGCCGCACGATGACCTACTATGGCCGCTGGACCTACAAGTTCGAAGAAGCGGCCCGCCGCGGCGCCATCGCGGCGCTGATCGTCCACGACACCGACGGCGCAGGCTATGGCTGGAACGTCGTGAAAAGCCCTGGCGGCGAAAACTACAGCCTCGTCGTACCACCCGAAAAGGCGACCAGCCTTGCGCTTCAGGGCTGGATTTCGGGCGAGGCTTCGACCCGGCTGTTTGCATCAGCCGGTCAGGATCTCGCAAAGCTGCGCATTGCGGCCCGGCGCAAGGATTTTCGTCCCGTCGACCTCGGCACCGGCTTTCGGGCGTCGATTCCGGTCACGCATGAGGTCGTGCGCAGTCAGAATGTTCTCGCCAAAATCTCGGGCACCGACCGTGCTGACGAGGTCGTGATGTTTGGCGCGCATTGGGATGCCTATGGCGAGGGCAAGCCCGACGAAAAGGGCCGCATCTACCGCGCCGGTGCGAACGACGACGCGCTCGGCGTTGCGGCGCTGATCGAAATCGCACGCGGTTTCAAGGCCGCACCGCCCACCGATCGCACGCTGCTTTTCGCCTTCTGGACCGCCGAAGAGCGCGGCCTTCTCGGGTCTGAGGCCTATGCACAGGCGCCCGTCTATCCGGTTGAAAAGACGGTCGCGAACCTTGGCATCGACATTCTTCAGACGGCAGGCAAGTCAAAGGACGTCATTCTCGTCGGCAAGGGCCAGGGCACGCTCGAGGATGATCTCGCCCGCGTCGCCGCGATGCAGGGCCGCACCGTATCGCCCGAAAGCCTTCCCGAACGCGGCCTCTTCTTCCGCGCCGATCATTTCAGCATGGCCAAGCGCGGCGTCCCCGTGTTGCTGCTCATGGGCATCGCCGGCGTGTCCGACCTTGTCGAAGGCGGCAAGGAAGCAGGGCAGAAATGGGTCGATGACTATACCGGCCGCTGTTACCATCAAGCTTGCGACGCATGGGACGAAAGCTGGAACTTGGCAGGCGCCGCGCAGGATATCGCGCTCTTCTACACAATCGGCGACGAGCTCGCGCGTTCGGGCAAATGGCCCGGCTGGAAGAGCGGCAGCGAGTTCAAGGCGCTGCGCGACCAGACCGCCGCTACCCGCAAATAGCATCTTGGCTGCGAGGCGGCCGGGCGGTCGGTAGAGAGAGAGAAGACGCCCCGTCGCCGCGCCTTGCCCGGCGCTTCGCCTGCGTATAACTCCGGCCCATGACCACCGACAAGATCTACATCAGCGCCAACGACCTTCTTGCCGATTCGTTGCGGCTCGGGATGCAGGTGATCGACAGCGGTTTTGCGCCGACACATCTCGTCGGCATCTGGCGCGGCGGGGCGCCCGTCGGCATCGCGGTCCAGGAATTGCTCGAATATCACGGCGTTCACAGCGACCATATCGCGATCCGCACCTCATCCTATCACGGCATCGACCGCCAGGACACGCAGGTGAAGGTCTTCGCGCTCGGCTATCTGATCGATACACTCGATCCCGAGGACCGGCTGCTCATCATCGACGATGTTTTCGATAGCGGTCGCAGCATTCGAGCCTTTCTCGCCGAACTCAGGGCGCGATGCCGCCACAACATGCCGCGCGATATCCGGATCGCGACCGTCTATTACAAACCGCGCCGCAACGTCACCGATCTCAAACCTGACTTCTTCGTCCATGAGACCGACCAATGGCTGATCTTCCCGCACGAAATCGACGGGCTGACGATCGACGAGATACGCCGCCACAAGCCCGAGGCGGCGATCATCCTGCGCGAAGGAACGGAGACGCCGCATGGCTGACGATTTTGCTACCCCGGCGGACCGGGCGGCCTTCATCGCCGCGCTCCCGAAGGCGGAGTTGCACCTTCATATCGAAGGGTCGCTCGAACCCGAACTGATGTTCGAACTCGCGCGGCGCAACGGCATCGCCATCCCCTTCGCGACCGTAGAGGACGTCCGCGCTGCCTATGCCTTTTCGAACCTCCAGGATTTCCTCGACATCTATTATCAGGGAATGGGCGTCCTGCAGACCGAACAGGATTTCTATGACCTGACGGCCGCCTATCTCGCGCGCGCGCATGCCGACGGCGTCCGCCATGCCGAAATCTTCTTCGATCCCCAGGGCCATACTGCGCGCGGCATCCCCTTCGCGACCGTCATCGGCGGTATCACCCGCGCGCTCGACGATGCGCAGGCCCGTTATGATATGAGCTCGCGGCTCATCATGTGCTTTCTTCGCCATCTCAGCGAGGAGGAGGCAGAGGCGACGCTCGACGAAGCGCGCCCATGGCTCGACCGGATCGACGGAGTCGGTCTCGATTCGTCCGAAGTCGGCCACCCGCCCGCCAAGTTCCAGCGCGTCTTCGCCCGCGCCCGCAACCTCGGCCTGCGCCTCGTTGCCCATGCCGGTGAGGAGGGGCCGCCCGAATATGTGCACGAAGCGCTCGATCTGCTGGGCGTCGATCGCATCGACCACGGCAATCGCAGCCTCGAGGACGAAGCCCTCGTCGCGCGGCTCGCCGATGACGCGATGTGTCTGACCGTGTGCCCGCTTTCCAATCTCAAGCTTTGCGTCGTCGACGACATGACCGCGCATCCGCTCAAGGCGATGCTGGATGCCGGGCTTCTTGCCACCGTGAACAGCGACGACCCAAGCTATTTCGGCGGCTATGTGAACGCCAACTACACCGTCGTCGCCGATGCGCTCGATCTGTCGCGGGACGAGCTTGTCACGCTCGCCCGCAACAGTTTTCTCGGCGCCTTCCTCGATGACGACGCCAAGGCGCGTCATCTCGCCGCGATCGACGCCTACGCGGCCTAGAATTTCCCGCGAACCGAGAAAGCGAAGATCGGCCCGATCAACCGGTCGCGCTTTTCGACGAAGGCAATCGGGCTTTCGCCGCGCAATCCCGTCCATACCGTGCGGTCGCGCTTCGACCTTGCATTGAGGATGTTCGCCACCGTCGCACGGACCGTCAGACCGAACACATCCTTGTTCTCGACAAAGATGTTGGCGAACACAGGCCCTTCCCACGCGGTGTCGATCTGGTTGCGGCGATAGACCGGCTGGTAATGCGAATGGTTGGCGCTTGCGCCCCAGGCCCAGTCGCTACCGGGAATATCGTGGCGCAGACTCAGCTCGACGACCCGGTCGGTGAAGCCGTTCCACTGGCGCGTCTCGCCGGTGAAGGGGTCGCGCAGCGAGCTTTTCTGAAGTAGCAGCCGGGTTTCGATCTTCATGCCCTTGATGCCGGCCGGATCGAGATTGATCGTCGAGGTCCAGTCGATCGCGCCGGCGCGCGCCTTGGCAATATTGCCGACGCCTTCGCCATCGCCGATCGGGATCACGTCGACCCGGTCTTCGACATCGCGGTACACGAAGAACAGCTTTGTCGATCCCCACGCCCCGAACCGCTTGTTGACTTCCAGTTCATAGCTCCAGTCCTGCTGCGGCCGCAGATCGGTGTTGCTGCCATTCTGGTTGTCGTCGTTCAGGAAGGCGCGCGCGAGGAAATCGTAGAAGCTCAACTGCAGCACGCGGCGTCGGATCTTGAGCGACATGTCGAAATCGGGCGCCGGTGCCCAGGCGATCGACAGCGATCCCTTCGGTCGGAAGAAGCTGCGCGTCAGGCCGTTCGCGCCGCTTTGCGTGATCGTTGATCGCTCGGCGCCCGCAACGATCTGCACGTTCAGCTTGTCGGTGATCTTGCGGCCAAAGCTCAACAGGCTTTCGTAGCGATCCTCCTTCACGCCGCCGGTACCGCCCGGGAACGGAAGCTCGACGAAAGCCCCCGTCGGATCGAGCGTATAAAGCGCCGCAACATTGTCGAGCGTGTTGAACGCCGCCTCCCCCGACAACTCCCAATCGCCCCCCAGCATCTTCCACTGATATTCGCCGCGCGCGATCGTCTCGCCGATATCGCCCGTCTGGGTGAAGCGATCGCCGACCGCGGGCGATCCGTCCGAAAAGCTGGTGATTACTTCCTGCGAATAGGGTTCGTGGCTGAAGCGGCGCAGCCCGATCAGCTTCAGCTTTCCGGGGCCGACCCCGAACTGGTAATCGCCGTTGACTTCGTAATTCCAGCTGTTCGGATTTTCGCGAACGGTGCGATATTCGTCGGGGGCGCCATCGCGCGTCCGACGTCCGAATTCGACATAGGGATTATAGATGCGCTGATAATGGGCGCCCAGATGGCCTACCGTATCGGCGGGGCCGTCCCAGGTCAGCCGCCCTGAAAGCTTGGGCGTGTCATAGGGACTGCGCCAGACATCGTGGCGGCGCTCGATGATGTTGCCGTCGCCGTCGGTGATGATCGTCGGCCCACCCGCGGAACTGCGCGCCGAATCATTGTTATAGAGACCCAGTTCATATTCGATCGCTCCCTTGCGGCCGCGGACCGAAATGTCGCCGCGCGTGTAGAGCGGATGCGCATAATGAGCGCGAAACTCGGGCTTCCACGCAAATTGACCCGAAAAATCGTCGGCGCGATAAACGATATTGGCCACCTGACCCGATAGACCGGGGATATCGAGCGAGGCGCCGTCGACGATTTCGATGCGTTCGACATTCCCGGCGGGAATGCGCGACAGCAATGTCACCATATCGTCCGACTTCGTCGAGGGACGCTCGCCGTTGAACAGGACATTGCCTGTCGCCTGCCCGAGCCCGCGGAGCTGTTCATTGTCGCGGATCGAAAAGCCCGGAACCTGATTGAGCATGTCATAGGCGTTCTTGGGCGCGTAGCGGACGAAGTCGGCGGGGGTGAAGACCTGCCGCGCGCTGCCGCCACTCGCCGGAGCGGCGGCCGGAGCCGGGACCGGCGGCGGGGCTGCGCTGTCGACCGCCGCATCCTGCGCGCACGCAGTCGTCGCCGACATCGATGCGGCAAGGGCGGCCGCCAGCGCCATTGCGCTCGTCATCCGCATCACTGCGTGCCTCCGGCTGCCGCATTCATCGAGCGCGCATAGTCGGGGGTAATTCCCAACGCCTTCATGCTGATCACCTGGTCGGAGGTCAGCTTTGCATATCCGGCCGCTGCCAGCCCGCGCACATAGTCGCGGTCGACGCCCAGCGCCTTGCACGCGATCGCATCGTTGATCGAGGTGAGCCGAAGCGCGCCCGATTGGAGGTCGCGGACATAGGCGGGCGTCACCTTCAACGCTGCCGCCGCGACAAGTTCGCCGGTGTGCGGACGAAGCCCCGCGTCGATCAGGCCGTCGGCCAGTTCCACCGTCGCATCGACCATCAACATGGCGAGTTGTTCCTTGCGCGTCGGCGTGCCGACACCGCGGCTCTCCAGCGCGGTCGCGAAGCCGGCATCGGGCGCAAAGCGGCATTGTCCCTCGCCCTCATAGGCTGCGTGCAGACTGCCCGTGCAATCGAGGCGGCCCGCCGCGTGCACCACGCTGAAGCTGACCGGGCCGCGCCCGCCGCCCAGCGTGTCCCGCGCCGCGGAAAATTCCGCGCGGGCACCGTCGAGAGCGACACTGCTGGTTGATTGCTTGGCGCGAAGCTGCAGGCGCGGATCGCCGTCGCCGTCGTCGGGCTGCGAGACATCCCAGCGGATCGCGCTGCTCTCCTGGGCCGAGGCCGCGGTCGGCTGCGCAGGGGCGGCGCAGGCGATCAAGGTCAACAGCACGCTGCCGGCGGCGACGAACAATGTCTTCGATTGCGGTTTCATTGGGGGCACTCCTCCTCCGTGCGCCGGGCGAGCATCATCGCTCGCCGCCGCAGCGGCGTTTCAAAATCAGGCTTCGATGAGCGGCGGCTTGGCTTCGGCCAGTGGCCGAAGGGTCAGTCCTGCGGCGCCGCGGGATTTTCGGGCGGCGCTGGCGGGCGCGGCGGACTTATCCGCGTGACCTTGCCGTCGGCGCTGCGCGCCTCGAGCGTTCCGTCCGAGCCGATGCGCGCGGTCGCGCCCGAACTGGACCGGACTTCGCTATAGGCCCCGCCCCAATTGCCCAGCGCGCGCGCCTCGATCGCGTCGTCGGGGTCGCGCATCGCGCGGCCCGCGGCACGCATCTGGCGGACATAGTCGCCGGTGACGCCCATGGCCCGCATCGCCGTCAGATCGTCGAGATTCACATCGGGGAAATAGCGGCGCATGTCGCGGGCATAGGCCGGGTCGATGCCCACCGCTTTCGCGCCAACCAGATCGCCGACGTCGGCGTTCGGAAAGACACGGCGCATCGCGTTGATATAGGCCGGGTCGACGCCGGTCGCCTTGGCCGCGATAATGTCGTCGGCATCAGCATGGCCGCTTTCGCGCATCTTGCGGACATCGTCGGGTGTCACGCCGACCGCGCGCATGCCGACAAGATCGTCGGGCGACAGCGGCTTGCGGGCAGTAGCAGGGGCCGGCTTGTCGGTCCGCTCGCCCGCCGAACCCACGGCCGCGGCGGACTGCAATGCCGCGGCCGGGGCGGTTGCGACAGGGGTGTGGACAGGCCCCGACGCGGACGGTGTGGCAGTCGCGGAAAAGGCGGCGAGCGGCGCCGATACGCCGGCGAGCAGCACCAGGCTCATCAGAACCCAGCTCGCGCTGGCGGGTCCGCGCTTCAGGCTGCCGTCGAGGACGCGGGTGATCCGGCGCTTCAGGCTGTTCTGCGCCGGCGCGACCCCGTGGGCGGCAAGCAGCGCGCCCTGATTGTCGTGACGCGCCGCGCCGACGAGCAGCGAGGCATAGTCGGGACCGTCGATGTCGGCGAGCAGCACGGCATCATCGGCCGCTTCCTCGCGCAATTGATGGCTCTCGCGCGCCAGCATCCAGACGAGCGGATTGAACCAGAACAGCGCGCAGGCAAGGCGCGCCGCGAGCAGTTTCGCCCAGTCGAGCCGCGCGACATGCGCCAGTTCGTGCGCGATGATCGCCTCGGCCTCGGCCACGGCATCGACGGCGGCCGGGTTAAGCACGATCGTCGGGCGGACCACGCCCCAACTGATCGGCGAGCGCAGTTCGTTGCTGACCAGCAGCGCTGTCCCATGCTTGAAGCCCATCCGCCGCTGCGCTTCGGCGAGCGCCGACAGCCACGAAGGCTGAACCAGCACATCGGCTCGGCCGCGCATCGCGAACAGCCGCACCACGGCAACCGTCATCAAAAGGGCAAGCAGGAACAGGGGAAAGCTGTACACCCAGATGGCGAGGTCGGCCATCGCGGGCAGCGTCCAACCGGCATCGGCTTTGCTATCCGCAGCCATGGCCGGCGCCGCAGCGCCGGGCTGAGCCGCCGCCGCGGGAGGCGCCTCGACGACCGCCGGTGGCGCCGACATTGCAGGCGCAGATGCTTCGACCCAGTCGGCGGGCAGCGGGGCCCATTCGGGAAGCGCCAGCGTCGCCACGGGCAGCAGCAGCAGCGCCGCCAGCCCGGCATGCGCGATAAGCGAACGCTCGCCTGCCGAACGCGACCGCGCGAGGCGCAGCAACAGCAGCGTCAGCCCGGCGATGATCGCCGATTTCCAGGCAAGACCCAGCAGGGTCGCGGCGGTGATCATCATTTCGTCCTCCCTTCGCGCGCTTCGGCGATCAGCTTTTCCAGCTCATCGAGATCGCCCGCACTCATCTTGTCCTGCATGCCGAGCAGCGCCGCGGCGGCGCTGGTCGCCGATCCGTTGAAAAAGACGCGCACCACCTGGGTCAGCGCCGATTTGCTCGCCGTCTTCTCCTCGACGCTCGGCGCATAGAGAAAGCCGCGATCCGATGCCTCGCGCACGACGAAGCCTTTGGCCTCGAGCCGCTTGAGCATCGCGCGGATCGCCGATCCGGACAGTTCGGCGGGCAAAGCCTCGCCGATTTCGGTCACGGTCGACGCGCCACGTTCGTAAAGAATATCGACAATTTCGCGTTCCCGCGGGGGCAAGCTCGACAACATGCGAATCACCTTTCGCGCTACATTTGTAGCGTGCTACATTTGTAGCGCATGCTTGGCAAGGGGTTTTATTCGACCAACACACATGCTTGCGGCAAAGCCCCCGAAACCATAGGGTCGCGGCATGATAGGAGGACAACCATGATCGATTTCGCACTGGATCGCCGGACGCTGCTGGCGGGCATGGGCATGGCATCGGCGGGGCTTGCGATGCCGGCATGGGGTGCGGACAGCGCCGACGCGCGCCTCGATGCACTGCTCACCCGCCAGTTCGATCAGGCGCTGATCGATGACCCGACCCGCGCCGCGAGCCTGGGCCTCGATATCGGTGCGCGCGCCGGGCTGCGAGCGCGATTTCCCGACTGGTCGGCCGCCGCGCGGACCGCACGCGACCGCCGGATCGACACCGACCTTGCCGCACTACGCGCGATCGATCGCGGTGCGCTCGGCGATAATGCGCGGGTGGCCTATGACAGCGCCGAATTCGATCTTGTGGCCCGCCAGCGACTGGCCCGCTTCCCCTATCACACCGGCGGCTTTGCGCACCGCGCCGGTCCCTATGCAGTCACGCAGCTCGGCGGCTTCTATACCGGCGTCAGCACCTTTCTCGACAGCCAGCATCCGGTGAAGACCAAGGCCGACGCCGATGCCTATATCGCGCGAATGGAGGCAACGCCGGCGCTCCTCGACGATGATAGCGCGATCGTGCGCGCCAATGCCGCGATGGGCGTCGTCGCGCCGCGCTTCATCATCGAACAGGCCCTGCAGCAGCTCGGCCGTTTGCGTGACGGCGATGCGGCGTCGAAGACGATCGTCGCCTCGCTCGCCCGCCGCGCCAACGCCATCGGCCTCACCGGCTATGATGCGCGCGCGCAGGTGATATTCGAAGGTCCGATCCGCGCTGCTCTGACGCGTCAGATCGAGGTGCTGACGGCGCTGCTGCCTAAGGCCGGTGACGAGGCGGGCGTATCGCGCCTTCCGGACGGTCCCGCCTATTATGCGGCGACGCTGGCGCAGCACACGACCACCGACATGACCGCCGAGCAGATCCATCAATTGGGGCTCGACCAGCTTGCCGATCTGCACGCGCGCATGGACAAGCTGCTCACCGCGCAGGGCTTCAAAGAGGGCAGCCTACGCCAGCGGCTCGACGCGCTGACCGCAACCGACGGCCAGTTGTTCGCCAATGACGATACGGGGCGCGCGGCGCTGCTCGCCTATCTCAACGATCGGCTCACCACCATTCGCGCCCGCCTGCCGCAAGTGTTCAGCCGGATGCCGCGCGCGCCCTATGAAATCCGCCGCGTCCCGCCCGAGATCGAGATCGGCGCTCCTGGCGGTTCGGCGCAGGCCGGCACCCCCGACGGGTCGCGCCCGGGCATTTTCTTCATCAACCTGCGCGATACGCACGAGTGGCCGCGCTACACGCTGCCGACGCTCGCCTTTCACGAGGGAGCGCCGGGGCATCTGTTCGAAAATGCCCTGAAGTTCGAGGACGCGGCATTGCCGCTTTACCGCCAATCCTCTTACGTCACGGCCTATGGCGAAGGCTGGGGGCTGTATGCCGAGCAGGTTGCCGCCGAGCTCGGGATGTACGGCGACGATCCGCTCGGCGAGATCGGCTATCTGGCGTCCTATGCGTTTCGCGCCTCACGCCTCGTCGTCGATACCGGGCTGCACGCCAAGGGCTGGAATCGCCAGCAGGCGATCGAATTCATGGTCGAAAACTCGTCCGAAACGCCAAGTTCGGCGCGAACCGAGATCGACCGCTACATCGTCTATCCGGGGCAAGCCTGTTCGTACAAGGTCGGTCAGACCGCGATCAGCCGGCTGCGTGATGAGGTTTCGTCGCACCGGGATTATGACATCAAGCGCTTCCACGACGTCGTGCTCGGGGCCGGACGCATCCCGCTTGCGGTGCTCGAACGCCGCGTACGCGACGCCTTTCCGGCCTGAGTTATTTCCCTCGGCCGCCCGTGCCGCTATCTGCAGCGGGCAGTCGAGGGAGTTTGACGATGCCGATCAAGGCCGCCCGTCTCTATAATGATGGCAAGCTCGTGCGTGAGCTGGGCCCGAACGAGGCCATTCCCGATCATTGCGATCCGGGCGACTTTTTCTGGCTCGGCCTGTTCGAGCCGACCCCCGGCGAGCTGGAGGGGATCGCCAGGCGCTTCGGCCTGCATCCGCTGGCGGTCGAGGACGCGCTGAAGGCCAACCAGCTGCCAAAGGTCGAAGCCTATGGCGAGCAATTGTTCGTCGTCGCCAGCACCGGCAATCGCGATGGCGACACGATCCAGTCGGGCGAAACCGCCTTCTTCCTTGGTCGCCATTTCATCGTAAGTGTCCGTCACGGGTCGGCGCGGACGCACAGCGAGGTGCGCGCGCGGCTCGAATCCTTGCCGGCGAAACTGGCGCACGGCCCCGATTATGTACTTTATGCGATTCTCGATTTCATCGTCGACGGCTATTTCCCGGTGATCGACGCGATCGAGGACCGGCTGCTTACGGTCGAGGAAAGCGTCATGGACACGCCGCTCGACGCCGACGACATCCGGCATCTTTACGGCCAGCGGCACGAGATCATCCGCTTTCAACGCCTGGTCGGATTGATGAAGGATGTCGCATCACGCCTGACCAGCGATGCCGACCTGCCGTGCATCGACGATGCCGTGCGCCCCTTTTTCCGCGACATCTGGGACCATGTGCAGCGCGCCGAATTCCGCCTCGTCGGATTGCGTGATGTCGCGGCGTCGGTCGTCGACACCAACAATCTGCTCGAACAGCAGCGGCAGGGCGCGATCACGCGCCAGCTTGCGGCCTGGGCCGCCATTCTGGCCGTACCCACCGCGATCGCCGGCATTTACGGCATGAATTTCGAGCATATGCCCGAACTCGGCTGGACCTTCGGCTACCCCTTCGCGCTTGCCTTGATGGGCAGCGTGTGCGCGCTCCTCTATTGGCGCTTCAAGCGGATCGGCTGGCTCTAACGTCGGCCCGCTCTTGCCCGGTCGCCACCGGGACGTTATCTGTCATCCGTCATCTTTTTAAGGAGTCGGAGGATCATGGACCGCAACTGAACGCATCGCCCCTAGCCTTGCCTTCAGGAAAGCCTTTTCCATGTCTACGATCACCCTCTCCCGCCTCGGCTGGTCGACCCCCGACGGTCGCCGCATATTTTCCGATCTCGACCTTCAGTTTCGCCCGGAACGCACGGGTATCGTCGGTCGCAATGGCGTCGGCAAGTCGACCCTGTTGCGCCTGATCGCGGGTGAGGCAACGCCGACGAACGGCGCGATCAGCCGCGGCGCGCGCATCGCCATGCTGCACCAGACGGTGCAGGTTGCCGCCGATGCGACAATTGCCGACCTGTTCGGCGCGCGCCCGGCGCTGGCCCTGCTCGCGCGCGCCGAAGCGGGGACGGCGTCGCTCGACGACATCGCAGAGGCCGACTGGACGCTGGCTTCGCGGATCGACGAGGCGCTGGCCGGTGTCGACCTGCCGCTCGATGTCGCGACGCCGCTTGTGCATCTTTCGGGTGGGCAACGCACGCGCGCCGCGCTCGCCGGCGCGATATTCGAGCAGCCCGATTTTCTGCTGCTTGACGAACCGACCAACAATCTCGACCGGCAGGGCCGGGAGGCGGTGCGCGCGATCCTGCGCGACTGGCAGGGCGGCGCGATCGTCGTCAGTCACGACCGCCAACTGCTCGAGGAGATGGATGCGATCGTCGAACTGACCGCGACGGGCGCCGCGCGCTATGGCGGCGGCTGGAGCGCCTATTCCGCGCGCAAGGCGGTCGAACAGGCGGCCCTTGAGGCCGAGCTTGCCACCGCAGAGAAGCGCGTCGATCAGGCCCAGCGCCAAGCGCAGGCCGCCGCCGAGCGGCAGGATCGCCGCGATTCGCGGGGCCGGAAAAATGCGGCGCGCGGCGACATGCCGCGCATTGTGATGGGGGCAATGCAGCGCCGCGCCGAAGAATCACGCGCTGCCGCCGGGCGGCTGGCCGAACGCCAGCAGGGACAGGCCGAGCAGGCGCTCGCCGCGGCGCGCAGCCGGATCGAGATCGTCGATCCGCTGGCGATCGCGCTGCCGTCGACGGGTCTCCCGGCTTCGCGGACGGTCGTAGCGTTGGAGCATGTCCGCGCGGGCTATGACGGCGGCGCACCCGTCATCGATGATTTGTCGTTCACGATCACGGGACCCGAGCGATTGGCAATCACCGGCCCGAACGGATCGGGCAAATCGACGCTGCTCGCGCTGATCGCCGGAACACTGACGCCCTGGTCGGGGAGCGTGCGCGTCGGTGTGCCGTTCGCGCTGTTCGATCAGCGCGTCGCGCTGCTCGATCCGCTACTTTCGATCGCCGACAATTTCCTGCGGCGCAACCCCGGGGTCGGCAACAATGCCTGCCGCGCCGCGCTCGCACGCTTCCGCTTTCGCGCCGACGCCGCCGATCGCATCGTCGGCACGCTCAGCGGCGGGCAGGTGCTTCGCGCCGGGCTCGCCTGCGTCCTCGGCGCGCCGCAGCCACCGCAGATGCTGATCCTCGATGAACCCGGCAATCATCTCGATCTCGATTCGCTCGCCGCGATCGAAACCGGGCTCGCGGCCTATGACGGCGCGCTCATCGTCGTCAGCCACGATCCGGCCTTTCTGGACGCGATCGGGGTGAACCGCGAGCTGGCGCTGGGCGACGACTGCGGCCTGCCCTCACCCGGCTGACACGCCAGCGACTTGCCAGCGACGTCTGGCTGTGGCAGGGGCGCCGCTCCCACGGCGTGGGGCGCTTAGCTCAGTTGGTAGAGCATCTCGTTTACACCGAGAGGGTCGGCGGTTCGAGCCCGTCAGCGCCCACCATCCCCGGCCGGACCCGAATGGGGCGGGCCGCGTCTCTTGATCCAGCGCAATGACCGCGCGCCGCGCGCGCGTCAGAACTTCCGTGTCGCACATGCCAATCGGGAGTCTGGAGATGTTTGCACGCAATGTTGGCACAATCGACCGCCTGCTGCGGATCGTCATTGGCGTAATGCTGATCGTTCTCGCCGCGTACGAGCGTATCGGCCCGTGGGGCTATATCGGGGTGGTGCCGCTGCTCACCGGCCTGTCGAGCCGCTGTCCCGCCTATTCGCTGCTCGGGGTCAGCACCTGTCCGCGCGGCTGAGGCGACGCACGTTCCACAGCGTGAAAAGGCCGATCGCGGCCCAGATGATGTTGAGGCCGGCGGACGGCAGGGCACCGTTATAGCCCGAATTGATGACGAAGCCGGTGGCGCCGACGACGTTCATCCATTGATAGGCCGCGCCGCGCGGTTCGAGCTTGCCGAGCGAGAGCAGCACATAGCTTGCCAGAATGATCGCGGCCGCGGTCCAGCCGATCACCTCGATCATGATCTGAAGCAGGTTCATCGCCCTATTCCCAAAGAAAACGCCCGCCCCGGTAAGGGGGCGGGCGCGTGTTGCCGATTATCCTGCGGCAATCAGGCCGCGAGCTTGCGCAGCACATAGTGCAGGATGCCGCCGTTCATATAATATTCGACCTCGTTCGCGGTGTCGATGCGGCACAGCGTATCGAAGCTGAAGGTCGAGCCGTCGGGGCGCGTGACCTCGACCGTCACCGTCTGGCGCGGCTTGATGTCGGCGATACCCGTGATGGTGAAGCTGTCGTCGCCGGTCAGGCCCAGCGTCTCGCGGGTCTGCCCCTCGAGGAACTGGAGCGGCAGCACGCCCATGCCGACAAGGTTCGAGCGGTGGATGCGCTCGAAGCTTTCGACGATGACGGCGCGGACGCCGAGCAGGTTAGTGCCCTTCGCCGCCCAGTCGCGCGACGAGCCGGTGCCATATTCCTTGCCGGCGATCACCACGAGCGGGGTGCCATCGGCCTTGTGGCGCATCGCGGCGTCGTAGATCGGCATGACTTCCTGGCCATAACGCGACATGCCGCCTTCGATGCCCGGGACCATTTCATTCTTGATGCGGATGTTGGCGAAGGTGCCGCGCATCATCACTTCGTGGTGGCCGCGGCGTGCGCCATAGCTGTTGAAGTCGGCCTTGCTGACCTGATGTTCCATCAGCCATTTTCCGGCCGGCGAGTCCGCCTTGATGCTGCCCGCCGGAGAAATATGGTCGGTGGTGATGCTGTCGCCGAGGATCGCAAGCGGCTTTGCGCCGACGATGTCGCTGACCGGTGCCGGCGTCATCGACATGCCCTCGAAATAGGGCGGGTTGGCGACATAGGTCGAGCCAGCGCGCCACTGATAGGTGTCGCTGCCCTCGACCTCGATCTTCTGCCAGTGCGCGTCGCCCTTGTAGACGTGCGCGTAGCGCGCCTCGAACATGTCGCGGTCGACCGCGCCGGCGACCATGTCGGCGACTTCCTGGTTGGTCGGCCAGATGTCCTTGAGGAAAACGTCCTGCCCGTCCTTGCCGGTGCCGATCGGGGTGGTGGTGAAATCCTCGATCACCGTGCCCTTGAGCGCATAGGCGACAACGAGCGGCGGAGAGGCGAGGAAGTTGGCGCGCACGTCAGGCGACACGCGGCCTTCGAAGTTGCGGTTGCCCGAAATGACCGCCGCGGCGACGAGGCCATTCTCGTTGATCGCCTTCGAAATCGGCTCGGCAAGCGGACCCGAGTTGCCGATGCACGTCGTGCAGCCATAGCCCACGAGGTTGAAGCCGATATTGTCGAGATGCTTCTGCAGCCCGGCCTTTTCGAGATAGTCGGTTACGACCTGCGATCCCGGCGCGAGGCTGGTCTTGACCCACGGCTTGGGCTTCAGGCCCAGCTCGTCGGCCTTTTTGGCGACGAGCCCCGCGGCAACGAGAACGCCGGGGTTCGAGGTGTTGGTGCAGCTGGTGATCGCGGCGATGGTGACGTCGCCGTCGCCGATGTCGAAATCCTTGCCCTCGACCGGCACGCGCGTCTGCGCCTTGTTATAGACCTTTGCCATGTCGGCATTGAACACATCGTCGACATCGGGAAGCGAGACCCGGTCCTGCGGCCGCTTCGGCCCGGCGAGCGACGGGACGACGGTCGACAGGTCGAGTTCGAGCGTGTCTGTGAATACAGGGTCCGCCGCGCCGTCGACGATCCACAGCCCCTGCGCCTTCGCATAGGCTTCGACCAGCGCGATATTTTCTTCGCTGCGGCCGGTCAGGCGCATGTAATCGATCGTCTTGTCGTCGATGCCGAAGAAGCCGCACGTCGCGCCATATTCGGGCGCCATATTGGCGAGCGTCGCGCGGTCGGCGAGGCTCAGCGAAGCGAGGCCGGGGCCGAAATATTCGACGAAGCGGCCGACGACGCCCTTGGCGCGCAGCATCTGCGTCGCGGTGAGCACGAGGTCGGTCGCGGTGACGCCTTCCTTCAGCTTGCCGGTGAATTTGAAGCCAACGACTTCGGGGATCAGCATCGACACGGGCTGGCCGAGCATCGCGGCTTCCGCTTCAATCCCGCCGACGCCCCAGCCGAGGACGCCGAGGCCGTTGATCATCGTCGTGTGGCTGTCGGTGCCGACGCAGGTGTCGGGATAGGCGACGGTGGTGCCGTCGGCATCCTCGCTCGACCACACCGCCTGCGCGATATGCTCGAGGTTGACCTGGTGGCAGATGCCGGTGCCGGGAGGCACCGCCTTGAAGTTCGACAGCGACTTCGACCCCCATTTCAGGAAGTCATAGCGTTCGCCGTTGCGATAATATTCGATCTCGACATTCTGCTCGAACGCCTTGGGCGTGCCGAATTCGTCGACCATGACCGAGTGGTCGATGACGAGGTGGACGGGGACGAGCGGGTTGATCTTGGTCGTGTCGCCGCCGAGCTTGGCAATCGCATCGCGCATCGCGGCAAGGTCAACGACGCAGGGAACGCCGGTGAAATCCTGCAGCAGCACGCGCGCCGGGCGATACTGGATTTCGCGGTTCGAATGGGGATCCTTCTGCCAGTCGACCAGCGCCTGGACGTCATCGGTCGAAACGGTGAAGCCGCCGTCCTCGAAGCGCAGCAGATTTTCGAGCAGCACCTTCATGCTGAACGGCAGGCGCGAAACATCGCCCAGCTTTGCTGCCGCCTTTTCGAGCGAATAATAGGCGTAACTCTTGCCGCCGACATTCAGCGTCGAGCGGGTTCCGAGCGTGTCGTGGCCGGTGGTGGTCATAGGTCAGCAGTCCCCATGTTGGCGCGGCGGGGAATGACGGCCGGCCGCCCAAGCCAGGAGAGCGGGGCAAGCGGAGTCGCACGCGCGGGTTTATGTCCGCGCCGCCTTACGCCGGAAGGCAGGAATTGCAAGGGGGTGGCGGTGGACGATGCACGCGAACCCGGCCTTTCGTCCACGGGCGGCGCCCGAAATTTCCCCGGACCAGGACACAAAGCGCCGCGGTCCCGAAGCTTTGTTATTCGGGATGACGATCCCGCCCGAACAATCGCGTCAGGCAGTACCGCGCACCGCGAGGCGGACGGGTATGCGGGTGCCGTCGCGGGCGTGGGCATCATCCTCCAGCGCCATGGCGACGAGCGCCTCACCCGCGGCGTCGAGATCGGGCTCGATCGTGGTGAGCGCTGGGTCGGCGAGCGTGCCGGCGCGAATGCCGTCGAAGCCGATCAGCGCGACGTCGCCGGGCACGCTGCGCCCCATATCCTTGATCCCCTGTAGCACCCCCAGCGCGAGCATGTCGCTGGCAGCGAAAATACCGTCGATGTCGGGATGCGCGGCGAGCAGAGCACGCGCGGCGGCGATGCCCTCTGCATGGCGATCTTCCGCCGGCGGCGGCTCGGCGAGGATGGGGGCGAGGCCTTGCGCGGCGAGCGCTGCGGTGAAGCCGTCGCGGCGCTCGTCGAACTGGCGCTGCGGCGAGCGCTGCGGGCCGACGAAGGCGAGGCGGCGACGGCCTGAGGCGACGAGATGATCGGCGGCGAGGCGCCCGCCCACCTCATTATCGCTGCGCATCCAGTGGAAGTCCCCGCCGGGGCTGCCCCAGCAGGTGAAATCATGCCCCGATGCCTGCGCCGCGGCGAAATAATCCCACGCGGCGCGGTTGCTGGTCGTGCCGATGACGATCATCGCGTCGGCGAGCCCCGAGCGAACGAAATCGGCGCGGAAATTGGCTTCGCTCTCCTGAAAGGAAACGAGCAGGTTGAAGCCGCGTGCCGAGGTGGCGGCGGCGATGCTGCCGAGCAGCGCAAAGTAGAAAGGGTTGATCGCGCTGCGGTCTTCGCCTGGGCGGCAGATAGTAACGAGCGCGATCGTCTCGCTGCTTTTGAGGCGGAGCGACGAGGCGTGGCGATCGACAACATAGCCAAGCTCGGCCGCCGCCTGCGCGACGCGGGCGCGCGTTTCGGCGTTGACGCCGGGGCTGCTGCGCAGCGCGCGCGAGACGGTCGACTGCGACACGCCCGCGCGCTCGGCGACGTCGAACGATGTCGGGCGCAGGGTTTTCATGTGCAGTCCGTCTCCCCTCTTACGCCGTCTCTTGCGTCCACGCCGGGGCTTGTCAATCGGCGAGGCCGTCCAATGCCAGGAGCGCGAAGCTCGCGAGCCAATGTTCGCCCATATAGTCGCCGGTGACGTGCGGGAGCGCGGCGGCGAGGTGCTGCTCGGCGGCAGCTTCGGCGACGGGGGCAACGGGGTGCGCCGCGCCGAGCTTGGCGGCGATCGCACGCCAGCACCAGGCGCGGCTGAGATTGAGGCCGTCGAGATGCGCGATCTTGCCGTCGCTGCGGTCCGACACGGTGGCGGGGATGAAAAGCGTTGCGGGTTGATGCGCAGCGGCGCGGGGCAGGAAGACCTCGAACCACACCGGGAAGGCGTCGCCGAGCACGACCGCCATCAGATGCGCCTCGGTCAACGCCGAGGAGAGAAATTCGTCGCCGCCGGGTTCCCATGCCTGACAATCGCGGTCGCCGGCGAACCAGTCGCGCGCGCGGGCATCGACAAGCGCGACGAGCGCGGGGTCGCGGAGCGCGGCCCAGTGGCGCGCGAGGAGCAGCGCGAAAGCGATGTTGAAATGGGTGCCGACGCGCAAGGGATAGGTGAGCTTGGGCAGGAAGGCGTGGAAACGCGCCGCAAAGGCGAGCGCGAGCGGTTCGAGCGCGACGGCCCAGGGGGCGTTGTGCTGTTCGGCCTCTGCATGGAGCGCGAGGAGCCACGCCCAGCCATAGGGACGTTCGAAACCCGCCGACATCGGCCGGTCCAGAAAGGCAAGCTCGCCCGCGACCTTGCCCGGCACGAGCATCGCATCGGCGCGCGCGCGGATCTCGGCCGCAACGGGAAGATCGGGATAGAGGCGCGCAAGGCGAAGGATCTGCCACCAGCCATGGACGCAGCTATGCCAGTCGAAACTGCCGTGAAAGATCGGGTGATGCTCGCGCGGGGGCCGTGCGTCCTCCGGCCCGTTCAGCACCAGGTCCATCTTGTAGGGATATTCGCGGCCGAGATGCGACAGGGTCGCGGTGGCAAAGCGGACGGCGTGGTCGGGGGTGAGGTCGGTCATTACCGGAATTTCTCTATCCGTTTGTGCTGAGCTTGTCGAAGCACCGTTCTTCTCTTTCGACGCTGCAGAATGAAGAATGGCCCTTCGACGAGCTCAGGGCGAACGGAAATTTGAAAGCGGCGCTAAAACGCAAACAGCCAGATGAAGAGGATATTGACCGCGAGCAGCGGGATCGCGGTGCCGATCTGCACCTTGATGACGCCATAGGGGTTTTTCAGCTCGAGCAGCGCGGCGGGGACCAGGTTGAAGTTCGCCGCCATCGGGGTCATCAGCGTGCCGCAGAAGCCCGCAAGCATGCCGATCGCGGCGACGACCGCGGGGTTGCCGTCATATTGCTTGATCAGCAGCGGCATGCCGACCGCCGCGATCATCACCGGAAAGGCGGCGAAGGCGTTGCCCATCACCATGGTGAAGAGCGCCATGCCGAGCCCGAAGGCGACGACGGCGCCGAACAGGCTGCCTTGCGGGATCGCGGCGCCGATCAGGTCGCCGACGACTTCGCCGACCCCGGCGAGCGCGAACACCGCGCCGAGGCTGGCGAGCATCTGCGGCAGGATCGCCGCCCAGCCGACCGCGTCGAGCAGCCGCCGCCCCTGCTGCGCCGGGAGCAAGAGCGCGGGCCGCAGCTGCGCCATGCCTACGGCGAGCGCGATCACCACGCCGATGCCGAGCGAGATCAGCGTCGCCTGCTTCGGATCGGCGAGCCCCGGCACCCATTTGAAGAGGAAGGTGCCGGCGAGTGCGACCGCCGGGATGATGAGCGCGACGACAAGCAGGAAATTGCCGTATTTCGCTGCGCGTTCGGCCTGCACGCCCGCCGCCACGTCGCCGCCCGGCGCGCGGCCGATCTGGCCCGCCCCGGCGATCGCGACGAGTGCAAGCACGAGCAGCCCGTTGCCGAAATCGCCGAGCCGGTCGCCCGCGAGCATCGACAGTGCGAGCAGCCCCCAGAAGGCGGCGTTGCCAAAGCGTTTGGGATTGCTGCGATCACCGAGGCCGAGCGCGGCGAAGATCGCGAAGGTCAGTCCGGCGAGGACATAGACGAAACCGAGCGTGATCATGCGCCGATCCCTTGCCCCGGCGCGCGCAGCATCCGCTTTTCGAGCAGCCGCAGCCGGAAGCCGTGGATCAGGAAGGCCGCGATCGCGGTCGGGATCGCCCAGACCGAGAAATGCAGCGGTTCGATGACATAGCCATAGCCTTCGAGCAGCCCCTTCATCAGCAGGATCGACCCGATGGCGAGGAAGATATCTTCGCCGAAAAACAGTCCGACATTGTCGGTCGCGGCCGCATAGGCCCGGATCTCGTCGCGCTGGGCATCGCTCAGCGCGACGCCCTGCGCCTCCGCGGCGGCTTCGGCCATCGGCGCGACGAGCGGACGCACCGTCTGCGGATGCCCGGCCACCGACGTCAGCCCGACCGCCGACATCGCCTGGCGCAGCAGCAGATAGGAGGCGAGCAGCCGGGCGAGCGTCGCGCCCTTGATCCGCCCGATCAGCGAGCGCGCATGCTGCTGAAGCCCATAGGCTTCGAGCAGGCCGATGACGGGGAGCACGATCCAGACGATGCTGACATAGCGTGTGTCGTTAAACGCCTTGCCGAAGGCGGCGATGATCGCGGTGACGTCAAGCCCGGCGGCCAGACCCGTCGCGAGCGCCGACGCCATGATGACGAGCAGCGGATTGAAGCGGAGCAGGAAGCCCGCGATGATGATGGCAATCCCGATCAGGACAAGCATCTAATCCCCCTCCGCTTCGCCATAACCGCCGCCGCCGGGGGTTTCGATGACGAAGGCGTCGCCCGCGCTCAGGTCCGCGCTGGCAGTCGCGCCCAGTTCTTCGGTCGTCCCGTCCGCGCGCTCGATCCAGTTGCGGCCCGGTGCGCCGTCGGCCCCGCCCGCAAGGCCGCACGGCGCGATCCGACGACGATTAGCGAGAATATTCGCAGCCATCGGTTCGCGAAACCGGATGCGGCGCGTAGCGCCGTCGCCGCCGTGCCAGCGGCCCGCACCGCCCGAACCTTTGCGGATCGAGAATTCCTCGACGATCACCGGGAAGCGCGCCTCCATCACTTCGGGATCGGTCATCCGGCTGTTGGTCATGTGCGTCTGGATCACCGCGGTGCCGTCGAAGCCGAGGCCAGCGCCCGATCCGCCGGCGATCGTTTCATAATATTGGTAGGCCTCGTTGCCGAAGGTGAAATTGTTCATCGTCCCCTGCGCTCCCGCCATCGCGCCGAAGGCGGCGAACAGCGCGTCGGTGATGACCTGGCTGGTCTCGACATTGCCCGCGACAACCGCGGCTGGAAAGCGCGGCGAGAGCATTGAATCGTCGGGAACAATCAATGTCACCGGCGCCAGGCAGCCCTCGTTCATCGGTATCGGGTCGTCGAGCATCGTGCGCAGCACATAGAGCACCGCCGCGCGCACGACCGGCAGCGGCGCGTTGAAATTATCGGGGAGCGTCGCCGACGAGCCGGTAAAGTCGATGGTGACGTGGCGCGCCGCGCGATCGACTGACACGGTGACGACGACTTCGGCGCCATTGTCCATCGCATAGCGGAAATGACCATCGCCCAGCCGCGCGACGAGCTGACGCACCGCCGCCTCCGCCTGACGCTGACCATGTGCCATATAGGCGGCGACGGTCGCGCTTCCGTGCGCGGCGGCGAGGTCGGCAAGGCCGCTGGCGCCGCGCTGGCAGGCGGCGACCTGCGCCTTCAGATCGGCGATGTTGAGCGCCGGGTTGCGCGCCGGCAGGTCGCCTGCGGTCAGATGCTCCTGCACGGCGGCGTCGCGGAAATGGCCGTCATCGACGATCAGCATATTGTCGAAGATGATGCCTTCTTCTGCGATATTGCGGCTGCCCGGCGGCATCGATCCGGGCGCTATCCCGCCGAGATCGGCGTGGTGGCCGCGCGCCGCGACGAAAAAGGCGGGGGTATCGGCACCCGTATCGACGAACACCGGCATGATGACGGTGATGTCGGGCAAATGGGTGCCGCCGTCATAGGGGGCGTTGAGCGCATAGGCATCGCCGCGCCGGATGCCGCGTCCGTCGCGCGGGCGACCGTCGGCGCCCGGACCGCGCTGGCGCAATATGGTCCGCACGCTTTCGCCCATCGACCCCAGATGCACCGGCATGTGCGGCGCATTGGCGACGAGCCGCCCTTCGCCGTCGAACAGCGCGCAGGAGAAATCGAGCCGTTCGCGAATATTGATCGACGAAGCGCTGTGCTGAAGCGCGCCGCCCATTTCCTCGGCAATCGCCATGAACAGGCTGTTGAAGATTTCGAGGCGCACGGGATCGGGTGCTGCAGGATCGTCACTGCCTCCTTGCGATGGCAAGGCGACGGGACGAATGGCCGATGGCTTTGCGAGCCGCAGCGTCCCCTCGGGCTCGACCGTTGCCGTCCAGCCGGGTTCGACGACGGTCGTCGACAGCGGATCGACGATGATCGCCGGGCCAGTGATGCTGCGGCCGGGAGCAAGCGCGCTGCGCTGATGAAGTGGGACGGCGCAGGGTCCGCCCGCGAGCCAGGCGGTGACGGTTTCCGCCTCGACCTCGGCCGCTGGCGCGGGCGCGGGAAGAGCCGCGGGCGCGCCGCCCGCTTCGGTCAGTTCGACACGGATGCGATCGACGACCAGATCGTCATGCGGCGCATAGCCGAAACGCCCGCGGAAGGCGTCGATGAAGGCAGCGCGCACCGTGGCGGGATCTCCGGTCGGCAGCTCGATCGCATTGTCGCTGTCGGCAAGACGCACGAACAGCAGGGTTTCGTGCGTCACCGTTACGTCGGGTGCAAGATCGCCGCGCGCCTGAGCGACGAGTTCGGCCTCCGCGCGGTGCAGCGGTTCGACGCAGCTCGCGCCGAGCGGCAGCGCAAGCGTGCGCTCGCGGATCGCCGAGGGCCGTGCGAGGCCCATACCATAGGCTGACAACACCCCGGCGAGCGGGTGGAGCAGGATCCGGTCGATCCCCAATGCGTCGGCCACGAGGCACACATGCTGCCCCGCGGCGCCCCCGAAGCCGACGAGATGGTAGCCCTGTGTCACATCATGTCCGCGCGCGATGGTGATACGTTTGATCGCGTTCGCCATCTGCTGAACCGCAATCGCTAGCAGCCCCTCCGCAAGCGCCTCGGGCGTGATGTCGCCGACTTCGGCCGCCAGCGCAGCGAATTTTTCGGCGACGATGGCGCGATCGAGCGGCTGGTCGCCGGCCGGTCCGAAGAGCCTGGGGAAATGTTCGGGCTGAATCTTGCCGAGCAGCACGTTGCAGTCGGTGACGGTCAGCGGCCCGCCGCGGCCATAGGCGGCGGGGCCGGGATTGGCGCCCGCGCTTTCGGGTCCGACGAGCAGGCGCGCACCGTCCCAGCGGCAAATCGAACCGCCCCCGGCGGCGACGGTGTGGATACGCAGCATCGGCGCCCGGATGCGCGTGCCCGCGACGATGCTTTCGTTATCGCGTTCGAGCCGCCCGGCATAATGGCTGACGTCGGTCGAGGTGCCGCCCATGTCGAAGCCGATGAGGCGATCCTCGCCCAGCGGCGCGGCGCTGCCGACCATGCCGACGATGCCGCCCGCCGGACCCGAGAGAATCGCATCGCGGCCATGGAACGCCGCGGCCGATGCGAGCCCGCCCGAGCTTTTCATGAACTGCGGACGGCTATCGTCGCCAAGCTGGGCGCAGAACTGGCCGACATAGTGCCGCAGCACCGGCGACAGATAGGCGTCGGCAAGCGTCGTGTCGCCGCGCCCGACCAACTTGATCAGGGCGCTCACCTCATGGCTGACCGAAATCTGCGCGAAGCCGAGTTCGGCGGCAATCTCTGCCAGGCGCCGTTCGTGCGCGGGATAGCGATAGCCGTGCATCAATATGATCGCGATGCTGTCGATTCCCGCCGCACGCGCCTTTTGCAGCGCGGTGCGCGCGGCGTCTTCGTCGAGCGGGATCAGCAATTCGCCGTCGGGACCGACGCGCTCGGCGATTTCGGCAACTTGGGCGTGCGGCGGAGGTGTGCGGTCGAGCCGGCGCGCGAACAGGTCGGGGCGATCCTGATAGCCGATGGTCAGCGCATCGCCGAAGCCGCGCGTGATCGCGAGGAGGGTCGGCGCGCCCTTGCGTTCGAGCAGCGCGTTGGTCGCGACGGTCGACCCCATGCGCACCGCGAGCGGCGGCAGCGCGCCTGTCCCGGCGCCGGTCAGGTCGCGGATCGCACCCACCGCCGCGTCGCCAGGGCGCGCCGGGTCTTCGGAGAGATACTTGGCAGTGACGACCGCGCCCGCCGGCGAGCGCGCGACGACATCGGTGAAGGTGCCGCCGCGATCGATCCAGATATGCCAGCGCGGATCAGGCGGTGGCGACACGATCGGGCCAGCGAATGACGATGGACAGGCCGTGATCGGCGGCGGCGCGGGTCCATTGCCCCTTGAGCTGGCGTTCGATCAGCGAGCGGATGAACTGGGTGCCAAAGCTTTCGCTTTCGATGTGCGGGGTTTCGGGCAGGCCGCTTTCGATCCACGACAGCTCGACATCGCCGCCGTCGCGGCGCCAGCCGACCGCAAGATCGCCCTTCCCGCCGAGCGCGCCATATTTGACGCTGTTGGTCACCAGTTCGTGCACGGCAAGCGCAATAGCCTGCGCGCCCTCTTCGTCAAGCCGCACGTCCGGGCCTTCGACCGCGGCAAGCCGCTGTGCGTCCCAGCCCGCAATGTCGAGCTCGCGGCGGACGATACGGCCTAGGTCGACCGTATCGACCGCGCCGGTAACCAGCATCTGCTTCGAATCGGACAATGCGCGCAGTCGCCCGTCGAATTTCGTCTCGAACGCCTCGAGGCTGTCGACCTCGCGCAGCGTGATCCGCGCGAGCGCGCCGATGCGGGCGAAGGCGTTTTTCATGCGGTGCGCCATTTCGCCGATCATCAACTCACGATCTTCGGCATGACGCTCCTTCTCCTCCGCCAGCGCCTGCGCCGCGCCGAGGCGGCGATGCTGCAAGCGGTGCAACTGCACCGCGAGCCAGGCGAGCGCAGCGCCGAACAGCAGGATCGCGAGCGGACGGCCCAGCCGGTCGATGAAGCGGCCGTAGGACAGCCGCATCGTCCAGCGGCGATCGGCGACGCGCAGCGTCTCCTCATGCGCGTCCCAGCCAACCTTGCCATGACGGAAGACGAGCGGCGCCGACGGGCCTTCGCCGGCATAAACTTCGATCCCGTCGACCGTATCGAGCTGGTTTCCCAGCACCGCGCGCATCAGATTCTCGATGCGGAACGGCGCGTAGACAAAGGCCTCGATCGGTTGCCCGGCCGAGGGCGGCGGCACCGCCGAAGGCGCGGCGTCTGCAGCCACGGGCGGGTTGGCGTAGACGGGCACATAGATCAGGAAGCCCGGCTGCTTATGCTGCGCACTACGTTCCTGGATCAGTTCGACGATCCCGCTCGCTGCCGGCTGACCGGTCTGCCAGGCGCGGCGCATCGCCTCGCGCCGGATCGATTCGCTGTACATGTCGTAGCCGAGCGCCCCGCGGTTGCGAGCATTGTCGGGTTCGACAAGGACGATGGGAAAGCCGATCGGCTCACTTGTCCGCGGCCAGACCTTGATCTCCCTGCCGTAATTTTCGCGCAGCTGCGCTTCGGCCGCGGCGGGAGTATCCTGCTGGATCGCGACGGCGATGCCGACCCCCTGCATCCCCGGCGCGCGCACCTGCGGCCGCAGCGCCGCGAGGAAGGCGCGAACTCCCGGCCCGCTCGCCGCCGTGTCGGACTGATAGAGCGCGCGCACCCCTTCGAGCACCGCGAGCTGATCGCGCAGCCGGACGTTGACCTGCATCGCGACGCGGGTCGCCTGCTCATCCTCCTGCGCCTTGTTGTAGAAGAAGCTGGCGACCGCCGCGGCTAGGGCCGCTGCCAGGATGCCGAGCCCGACGAAGCGGACCGAAAGGGCCATCAGCCGATCTGCCCAGAGCGAAGGGCGCATTACACATATCCTGATGATTGCTGCCGTAGCAGCGCCCCCCTCTGTCACAAATAGGAGCATGCCAAGCGACCGATAGCAAGCAGCATTTCTTGCGCATCGCTGCAATCATCGAACAGGTTGCAGTGAGCAACCGACCGCCTATGCTCGGGCTGGAATCAGGAGGATGTCATGATGATAGTCTATGGGTCGATCGTATCGCCGTTCGTACGAAAATTGCTGGGGTTTCTGGGCGAAAAGGGCCTCGATTTCGAGCTCAAGGGCGTCGGCATCGGCGATCCTGATCCCGGCTTTCGTGCCGCTTCGCCGCTCGGCAAGATGCCGGCGATCGACGACGACGGCTTCCTGCTCGCCGATTCGAGCGCGATCATCCACTATCTCGAAGCGAAATATCCCGAACCGGCGCTGATCCCCGCCGACCCCGAAGCGCGCGGCCGCACCGTGTGGTGGGACGAGTTCGGCGACACCGTGTTCGCGGCCTGCGGCGGCAAGATGTTCTTCAATCGCATCGTCGCCCCCAAATTCCTGGGCCGCGAAGGCGACCTCGCCGCCGCCGCCGAAGCCGAAGCCGACGAACTGCCAAAATTGCTCGCCTATCTGGAAAGCGCGATCCCGGCGTCAGGTTCTCTGGTCGGCGACCGGCTGACCCTCGCCGATCTGGCGGCGGTGTCACCGCTGGTCAACGTCCGTCACTGCGGCGTAACGATCGATGCCGCAACCTATCCCAAAATCGCCGCGTGGAGCGAGGCGATCCTGTCGCGCCCGAGCATGGCGCCCTGGATCGCCAAGGAAGAGCGGATGATGGCGAAGGTGCTGGCGGGTTGATCCGGACCGGCGCGGCGATCGCGGGCGCGCTGGCGCTCGCATCCCCGGCGGCCGCGCAACCGTCGATGCCGGTGGCGCGTGCCACCGACGCCGACCGGTTGCTCGTCGGCCTCGCGGACGAAGCGGCGGGCGAAGCGATCGTAACGCTGCGCCATGACGAAGCGAGCAACGCGCCGACGTGCAAGGCTGGCAGCGTGCGAGGCGGGCCGGCGATCGCCGATGCGTCCTGCGCGCTCGCGCTCAAAAAGCTCGGCTGGGCAGCGGCGGGGGTCGATCGCAACGGTAAACGGCAAGCATTGCCGCGCCTACGCATCGCCTGGACCAAGCCCGACAAGGCAGGCGCCGAGCCCGACGCCACCGACGACGATGGCCTGACGCCAATAAGCCCCGAGCGCTGGGTCCTGCCTGCCGATTATCCCGGTACACGGGCGCAAGGTGCCAGCGAGTTCATACTGGATGTTGCACCTTCGGGCCGCCCGACCGCTTGCCACATCACAAAATCGGCCGGCAGCGACATCCTTGATCGCAAGACCTGCGAGGTCCTGATGCGAAGCGGGCTGTTCCTGCCCGCCCTCGACGCGCAGGGAAAGCCGCGCCCCGCGCAGTTCCGCTCGCGGCTGAGTTGGGCCATCGAATAGCGGGGGGGGGGGGCGGCCAGCGAGACGCAGCGTGTGCCGCTCTCGTCATCCCATGCGCTATCCAGGAAAGCGAAGCGGCAAAGGAATTGCGTTCGGCCAAACTTCGCCTTGAAATCCCTTGCATTTGCGAATCAGTCGCACTAGCGGCCTCCTCAACAGGAGTTGAGAATGATTCGCAAAATTGTCACTGCGGCGCTTGCCTGCACCGCACTTTCCTCCCCCGCGCTCGCGCAGTCCGCGGCGCCTGACACGAACGCCGAGGAACATATCGTCGTCACCGCGGCGCGCACGATCCTACCGCCCAACGCCCTGCCGCTGACGGTCGATGTCATCGGCAAGGACGCGCTCGATCAGCAGGTGCTGATTTCGGGATCGGTCACCGACGCGGTCGCAACGCTGACCCCCAGCTTTTCGCCGACGCGGCAGAAATTGTCGGGCGCGGGCGAGACGCTGCGCGGGCGCTCGCCGCTCTATGCCATCAACGGCATTCCCCAATCGACCCCGCTGCGCGACGGCAGCCGCGACGGCTTCACCATCGACGGCTTCTTCATCGACCGCGTCGAGGTCATTTATGGTTCGAACGCGCTGCAGGGGATCGGCGGCACCGGCGGCATCGTCAATCAGGTGACGGTCGGCGCGCCGAAGACCGAAGGCGTCAGCGGCCGGCTGCTGC